>NZ_JAHZUT010000002.1:0-1211121 GCF_022788845.1 Microbacterium sp. CIAB417
GCGCCCGGTTCGCTCTTCCTCTACGCACCGCATCCGCTCGCCGTCCCCGACCCCGCCGTCTGGCAGCGCCTGATCGCCCTCATCAGCGCGCTGCGCACCCGCCTCGGCGGCCGCCTGCCCGAGCCGAGCACCCCGATCACATCCCCGCGCCCGCCCGTCCCGAACGAGCCTCCCTACGTGAGCGCACCGGTCCCGCCTGCGAGTGCCACGGATCAGGCCCGCGTCCCCCAGCCGGCGTCGCTCCCCATGCGCTCGAACGAACTCGCCGTCAACTTCCGGCGCACCTGGGTGGTGTGGACCCTGGTCCTGGCCGGTGGCGTTGCGGCGGCCATCACGTCGATCCTGCTGGGTCCCCTGCGCTGAACCCGCCCTGCTGACCCGCCGCCGTCTCGCCGATCCTGCTGGGTCCGGCGCTGAGTCTGCGCTGCTGACACGCCGCCGTCTCACCGATTCTGCTGGCTCCGGCGCTGAGTCTGCTGATCAATCGCGCCCGGCGCCCGCATCCGCCGTCGCACCGAGGGGGGCCGCCCGCCGCATCCGCCGGTCCCAGGCGCCGAGTCCCTTGTCGATGAGGATGTAGACGTAGGCGACGACCTCGAGCGCGAGTGTGAGACCCACGATCCAGAGCACGACTCCGCCGAGGCCGTTGCGGTCGACGTTCATGAACGGGTACGGGTACTGACCCCCGCCGGCGAACCGACCGCCGGCCGCCCCATAGACGAACGCGAACGCGAGATACGCGTAAGGGATGAGCGTCCACAGGGGCGGGTCGAACCAACGGCTGCGCCCCTTGGGCACGAACAGCAGCCAGTCCGCGATCGCCAGCGACGGCGTGATGATGTGGATGAGGTTGTCGGTCAGCGTGAACGGCTGATATCCGTTGCCCTGCGTGTAGGTCTCGGGCACGAGCACGATGAGGTAGATCAGCATCGTCACCGTGATCGCGAACGCCACGGCGAGCGAGAACCGCTGAGACGGCGTCGACGCTCCGCGCGGCCCGTCCGAGCGAAGGTCGGCGATCGTGCGGACGGCGAGCACCACCATCCAGACGAGACAGAGCAGGTTGCTGAGCACGGTGTAGTACAGGAACTCGACCGGACTGGGGCGCCCATCCAGAATGCCGGTGACCCTGCCGATCCCCCACGCCATGAGCACCGCCGCGATGAGGCGGTAGGCGAGGGCGAGGCGGCGGTCGGGCACATGCATGCGCTACATCGTAGGTCGACGCACGAGCCGTCGATCATCACGGAACGATGACGGCATGGCAAACACCCCGCACTCGCGTTGCGCGGCCTGAGCGATCGGCGTAGTGTCGCGCGTCGTGGCAAACGACAGCGCCGAGCCGGCGCCCGAGACTCCGATCGCGAAACGCCTGCTGATCGGGGACCCTCTCGCGTCCACGGATGCGGACGATCACCTCCTGCGCAAGCGCATGGCGCTGCCGATCTTCGCGTCCGACGCACTGAGCTCCGTGGCGTACGCGCCGCAGGAACTGCTCATGATCCTGATGATCGGCGGGCTCTCGTTCCTGGCCTTCAGCCCGTGGATCGCGGCGGCCGTCGTCGTGCTGCTGATCGTGGTGGTGCTCTCGTACCGGCAGCTCATCAAGGCCTACCCGTCGGGCGGCGGCGACTACGAGGTGGCACGAACGAACCTCGGGGAGATCCCCGGCGTCATCGTCGCCTCGGCCCTGCTGGTCGACTACATCCTGACCGTCGCCGTGTCGGTCGCGTCGGGCGTCGACAACATCATCTCCGCGCTGCCGGGGCTCAACCCCTGGCGCATCGAGTTGGCGGTCGGCTTCGTCATCCTGATCGTGATCGTCAACCTCCGTGGTGTGAGGGAGGCCTCGCGCGCCTTCGCACTGCCGACGTACATCTTCATCGGATCCGTCGGGCTCATGATCGTCACCGGCATCGTCCGCTGGATCCTGGGGGACCCGCCCGTCGCCTCCAGCGCCGCGTTCTCCGTGCAGGCCGAGAGCCTCAGCCAGGCTGCCGTCATCCTGCTCATCCTGCGGGCGTTCTCGAGCGGCTGTTCCGCCCTGACGGGCGTCGAAGCCGTCTCGAACGGCGTGCCCGCGTTCCGCCGGCCGAAGGTCAAGAACGCACAGCGCACTCTCGTCGCCATGGGCGCCGTCGCGATTCTGCTGTTCTCGGGCTTGACGATCCTGGCCCTCGTGTCGGGCGTGCGCTACGCGGAGAACCCGTGCCACCTCATCGGGTTCGACTGCACACAGCCCCAGCCGAGCCTCATGGCACAGGTCGCGGCCGCCACCTTCGGCATGAACTCCATCCCGTTCTTCATCATCCAGGCCGCGACCGCCTGCGTGCTGCTGCTCGCTGCCAACACCGCCTTCAACGGCTTCCCGCTGCTCGGTGCCGTGCTCGCGCGAGACGGATATGCCCCGAAGGCCATGAACACGCGCGGCGACCGCCTCGTGTTCTCGAACGGCATGATCCTGCTGGGGCTCGCGGCGATCGTCGTGCTCATCGCCTCGCAGGCGAACCTGACCACCCTCATCCAGCTGTACATCATCGGCGTGTTCGTGTCGTTCTCGCTCGGACAGATCGGGATGGTGCGCCACTGGCGGCGCGAGCTCCGCGCGCTCAACCAGTTGCCCCCCGACGCGCGCGACCAGAAGTCGGCGCGCCTCGAGCGGCGCGAGATCATCTCCGGTCTGATCATCAACTCGCTCGGTGCGGGCCTGACGGCCGCGGTGTTCATCATCGTCACGATCACCAAGTTCACCCACGGCGCCTGGTTGGTGTTCCTCGCGATCCCGGTGCTGTCGATCCTGATGATCGGCGTGCACCGCTACTACCGCGATGTCGAGCACGAGATCACCTTCGACGACACGACCCACTTCGGTGCGGCCGGCGACATCGCGATCGTGCTGGTCGGGCGTCTGCAGAAGCCCGTGGCGAAGGCCATCGACTACGCTCTCGCCGCACGCCACGACAAGACGATCGCCCTGCACGTCGCCGTCACGAAGGAGTCGGCGGATGCGGTGCAGAAGGAGTGGGAGGAGCACCGTCCGCCCGTGCCACTCGTGATCGTCGAGTCTCCCTACCGGACGTATGCCCAACCGGTGATCGCCTTCATCGAGAAGTACCGGGAGAAGCACGGGTCCGCCGTGGTGACGGTCTACCTGCCGCAGTACATCGTCGGACACTGGTGGGAGAGCTTCCTGCACAACCGTCGCGCCCGCCGTATCGCGCAGCAGCTCATGCTCGTCCACGGCGTCACGATCACCCTCGTGCCGTGGCTGCTGGACTCGTCCGAGGTTATCTACGGGCGCCGCTCCCGCCCGCTCCCCGGCCAGGAGCGCGCCGGACGCCCCACCACCCGCAACGTCAGCGTGGTACGCCACGGCGAAGGCCAGAGCCGGAACTGACCCCGGAGGGGGCGTCGGCGCCGCCGAGCCGCATCCGCATCGGTCCGCATTGCTCGGGTCGCAGCCGGATCGTTCCACCTCCGTCGCGCGTCCGCATCGCTCCGGTCGGAGAAACGCCCGGATGTCGGAGGATCCACGCCGCATCCTCCGACATCGGCGTGTTTCTCCGACGCGTGGGCGGATGCCGGGGCCACGGGCATCCGCCCACGCGTGCCCGCCCACGGAGCCGGAAGCCCGCGGCGCAACTAGCCTGGAGGGGTGAGCTCCTCCCCCCTCGACGCCGCCGCCCTGCGCGCCGACTTCCCGATCCTCGAGCAGAAGATCGGCGACGCGCCGCTGGTGTACCTCGACTCCGGCGCGACCAGCCAGAAGCCCCGCGCCGTGATCGATGCGGAGGTCGACTTCCTCCTGCGCGCGAACTCCGCCGTGCACCGGGGTGCGCACACCCTCGCCGCTGAGGCGACCGAGCTGTACGAAGACGCGCGGGCACGGGTCGCAGGCTTCGTCGGCGCCGACGAGGAGACCCTGGTGTGGACCAGCGGGGCGACCCTCGCCCTGAACCTCGTTGCCTACTCGATCGGCAACGCGACCGCGGGGCGCGGGTCGGCCGCATCCGCTGCCCTGGCGCTGCGTCCGGGCGACGAGATCGTGGTGACCGAGATCGAGCATCACGCGAACCTCATCCCGTGGCAGGAGCTCGCCGCGCGCACCGGCGCCGTGCTGCGCCACATCCCGGTCCATGACGACGGCACCCTCGACCTGGATGCGGCAGCCGCACTCATCGGCGACCGCACGCGCATCGTCGCGTTCACGCACGTGTCGAACGTGCTGGGCATCGTGAACCCGGTCGCCGAGCTCGTCTCGCTCGCCCGAGAGGTCGGCGCGCTGACCGTCCTGGACGCCTGCCAGTCCGCGCCGCATCTGCCGCTCGATCTGCCGGCGCTGGGCGTCGATCTCGCCGCGTTCTCCGGTCACAAGATGCTCGGCCCGTACGGCATCGGTGCGCTCTACGGTCGCCGCGAGGTGCTCGAGGCGCTGCCGCCGTTCCTCACCGGCGGGTCGATGGTCACGACCGTGACGAAGGATGCGGCCGAGTTCCTGCCGCCGCCGCAGAAGTTCGAGGCCGGCACCCAGCCCGTGTCGCAGACCGTCGCTCTCGCGGCCGCCGTCGACTACCTCGACGCCCTCGGGATGGATGCGGTGCACGAGCACGAGCGCGTCATCGGGCGGCGCATGATGGCGGGCCTCAGGGCCATCCCTGGCATCCGGCTGCTCGGCGATGCCCCCGACGCCGACCGCGTCGGGCTCGCCGCCTTCGACGTCGACGGTGTGCACGCGCACGACGTCGGCCAGTTCCTCGACGCCCGCGGCATCGCGGTACGGGTCGGGCACCACTGCGCCAAACCGCTGCACGCCCGGTTCGGGCTCACCGCATCCGTGCGGGCGTCGGCGTCGGTGTTCACGACCGAGGCCGACGTCGATGCCCTGCTGGCGGCCGTCGGCGACGTGCGCGCCTACTTCGGAGCGGACGCATGAGCGGGCTCGACGGGCTGTATCAGGAGCTCATCCTCGACCACTCCAAGCATCCGCACGGTACGCCCATGGCGGACGCCGAGGGGCGCACGGCGACCTCGCACCAGCGCAACCCGATCTGCGGCGACGAGATCGAGCTGCGGGTGCGCCTGCACGACGACGGCACCGTGCGTGACGTGACCTTCACGGGCGCGGGATGCTCGATCTCGCAGGCGTCCGCATCCATGCTCGCGGCCCTCGTCGACGACATCATCGACGAAGACGGCTCCCTCACGGCGGATGCGGCCCGCGAACGCATCGAGCGCTTCCGCGAGGCGCTGCGCTCGCGCGGAACCGTTCCGCTCGACGAGGAGACCTTCGGCGACGCTGCGGCGCTGTCCGGGGTGTCGAAGTTCACCGCCCGCGTGAAGTGCGCGATGCTCGCCTGGGTCGCCCTCGAGGACGCCCTCGCCCGCGCCTGACTCTCCGCCGCCGCACGCCGTCCTGCGCGCGGCCGGGCGCAGCTGGGCGGTGCTGCCCTCCCGGCGCCCGAGTTGCGACGCATCTGCGCAACCGCCACACCTTCGCGCAACAGCGACAGTCAATGACTGTGGCGGATGCGGAAAAGTGCGGCCCACGGGGCTCAGAGCCCTGAGCCGAGCCCACGGCCCGGAGCCCTGAGCCGAGCCGGGGCCCGGCCTCCGACGGCGTCCTGGGTGTTGAACCGCGACGCATATGCGCAACCGCGCCACTTTCCCGCAAAGGCGACAGTCGATGACTGTGGCGGATGCGGGAAAGTGGCGCGGTTGCAAAGAGACTGCGCCCGGCGAGCGCCCTGGAGCGCGCAACGCTCGGGGAGAGGCCCACGAGCCCTCGGGGAGCGCCCGCGGCTCAGGCGGCGGAGCCTCCGGAGCGGCCGCGGCCACCGCGACGGCGCCGACGCGGCGCGTCACCGGAACCCGAACCAGCACCAGCACCAGCACCAGAGCGGTCCGAGCCCGAGCGACCGGATACGGCGTCGCCGCCGCGCGCGAGCGACTCCACCCACGCGCGCTGCTGCTCGCTCACGGAGTCACCGATCGTGCGGCCGCCGCGCGGCGCGACGTTCTCGGCCGTGTGCCCCTGGGGGCGTCCGGCGCGGCGGTTCGGCGTGCGCTCGGCAGCGGCGCTGTGACGCGCCTCGGCGGGAGCGGCGCCGCGGACGGGCGCATCCGTGCGGCCGGTCGAACGAGCGGGGGCGGCAGCGGGACGACCGGCACCGCCGGAACGGCCTGCACCACCGGAACGGCCGACACCACCGGAGCGTCCCGAACCGGCAGCCGCGCCCGCAGCGCGACCGGCGCCGGAGCCCGAACGGGCCGGAGCCGACGCGGAACGCCCCGCACCACCGGAACGGGCAGCCGAGCCTCCCGCACGCGAACCGCCGGAGCGGCCGCCCTGCGCGGGAGCGGTGACGGGCGAGGGCTTCACGAGCGGCGCCGGCGCACCGACCAGCTCGGAGACGGCGGTGTGCGACGCATCCACGCGCTCGAGGGGAGCGGAGATCGCGGCCTTGCGCAGCAGATCGGCGAGGTCGCGACGCTGCGAGTCGAGCACGACGGTCACCACGGTGCCCTCGGCGCCGGCGCGCGCGGTGCGGCCGGAGCGGTGCAGGTACGCCTTGTGCTCGGCGGGCGGGTCGACGTGCACGACGAGCTCGACGTTGTCGACGTGCACACCGCGGGCGGCGACGTCGGTGGCCACGAGCACGCGCACGCCACCCGCATCCGGGTCCGCGCCGAAGGCCGCGAGGTTGCGCTCACGCGCGTTCTGCGAGAGGTTGCCGTGCAGATCGACCGACGGGATGCCGGCCGACGTCAGCTTCTTGGCGAGCTTCTTGGCCTGGTGCTTGGTGCGCGTGAAGAGGATGCGGCGGCCGTGGCCGGACGCGAGACGCTGCACGAGATCGTTCTTGTCGTCGTCGGAGACGTGGAAGACGCGGTGGGTCATGGCGGCGGCGGGGACGCTGGACTCGTCGACCTCGTGGCGCACCTCGTTCTGGAGGAACTTGCGCACCAGCGTGTCGACGCCACGGTCGAGCGTGGCGCTGAAGAGCAGCCGCTGACCGCCGGTCGGCGTCGCGCCGAGGATGCGGGTGACGCCCGGCAGGAAGCCGAGGTCGGCCATGTGGTCGGCCTCGTCGAGCACGGCGACCTGAACGCGGTCGAGGCGGATGACGCCCTGCTTCATGAGGTCTTCGAGGCGACCGGGGCAGGCCACGACGATGTCGACGCCGGCGCGCAGCGCCTGCTCCTGCGGCTTCTGGCTGACGCCGCCGAAGATCGTGGTGACGTTCAGACCCACGGCCGCGGCGAGGGGTGCGAGGGTCGCGGCGATCTGCGTCGCGAGCTCACGCGTGGGGGCGAGCACGAGGCCGGTCGGACGACCCGCGGTGCGCGAGACACCGGTGAGCCGCGCCACCATGGGCAGCGAGAAGGCGATGGTCTTGCCGCTGCCGGTGCGGCCGCGTCCGAGCACGTCGCGGCCGGCGAGCGCGTCGGGCAGGGTGTCCTGCTGGATGGGGAACGGCTCGGTCTTGCCCGAGGAGGCGAGCACGGCGGCCAGCGGCGCGGGCACGCCGAGATCAAGGAAAGAAGGCATGAAGAAGTGCTTTCGGATGAGGCGATCGATCGTGATCGCAAGACGGGGCGACGGCGCGGATTCGCGCATCGGTTCGCCGCTCGAGAAGAGGGCCCAGCGCCCGGAGGCGGAGCACGCGTATCGACGACGCAGCCGCCCGAAGGCGACATTCAACCCTAACACCGCCGGATGCGGGTGCATTCCGGATGCGGTGAGCCGGGGTTGCGGACAGCTCGCAGCCGGCGTCCGCACGTGCCCGGAGGACCGCCCGCAGGCTCGCATCCGCCCCGACCCGCACTCCGCCCGAACGACCGAACCGGGCCGCCGGCCGAAGCCGCGCGACCCGGTCCGTCGCCCGCAGGCTCAGCCGCCGAGCACCTCGCGCTCGAGGCGCGCGTAGCTGGCCTCCATGCCCTCGGTCATCCCCGTCGCGAGCACCATGTCGCGCGTGGCCGCATCCGGATACTCGATGAGCAGCGTGAGCAACGTGGCGCCGTCCTCCTCGTAGAGCGAGAGGTCGTTGGTGGTCGAGGGGAAGTCGGTCCCCGTCATGTGCTCGGTCGTCACCCAGCGGCGCTCGGGCACGACGAGCTGCGTCTGCCCGTCGAAACCGAACGGCTCGCCGACCACGCCCGCGCCCGGCGCCCACGCGTAGAGGTAGTCGCCACCGGCGACGAGGTCGATCTCGCACGTCGTCATCGTCCAGCCGTCGGGGCCGAGCAGCCAGCGGCGGACGAGGTCGGGCTCGGTGTGCGCCCGCCACACCACGTCGCGCGGGCCGTTGATGAGCCGGGTGATGCGCACGTGCTGGTCGCTGAGGATCTCGGTGCGCGTGCCCTTGCCCTCGGCGTACGCGCGCAGCTCCTGCAGCACCGCGTCGAGCTGGTTGAACGCGAGCTTCGATCCCTCGACCGCGCCCATCGCGATGACCTGCTCGAGGGCCTCGATCGAGTCGAAGTGCGACACGTTCGTCAGCCGCGCGCCGGTCTCGGTCGGCGCGAAGGTGAACGTCATGTGCTGCACCGGCATCCCCTCGACGGGAACGCCGTCCGCATCCGTGAACATGTCGCGCACCTCGAACATCGTGGGCTCCTCGATCGCGACGAACTCCCATGCGCCGCTGTAGCGCTCGCCCTGCGGGCTGGTCATCGCGTACCGCGCCGTGCCGCCGACGGCGAAATCGAACACGGTGAAGGATGCCGGATATCCGGGCGGACCCCAGAAGCGCTCCAGCTGACGCGGATCGGTGAGGGCACGCCAGAGGCGCTCGACGGGGGCGTCGACATCGGCGACGAGCGTCATCGTGAGCGCTTCGGGATCATGCGTGACGGCGGTGACGGGCATGGGATCTCCAGGTGGGTTCGGCGGACGCGGCGGGTGCCGCATCCGGGTCAGGGCTCTTCGGCGAGCAGATCGTCGAGGCGGGAAATGCGCGACCGCCAGAGCTGCTCGTACTCGGCGAGCAGCAGACGGGCGCGGGCGATCGTCGCGGGATCGGCGCTCACGAGCCGCTCCCTTCCTTCGGCGCGCTTGGTGACAAGACGCGCGGTCTCGAGCACGGCGACGTGCTTCTGGACGGCCGCGAACGACACGTCGTACACGGCCGCGAGGGCGGAGACCGACTGCTCGGCCTCGATCGTGCGCCGCAGGATGTCGCGGCGCGTGCGATCGGCGAGGGCCCGGAAGATCCGGTCCACCTCGGCGTCGCTGAGTTCCGTTTGTACAACCATTTGGTTGTACGTTAGCGCGCGGATGCCGGCGGTGCAAGCGGTGTGCTGTCCGCAGCTCAGGTGGCGCCGGGGCGCCCGAACTCCGGCAGACCCGTTCCGGCGCGCCGGACGGGGAGCACATCGGCGGATTCTGCAGGAGTTCGAGCACGTCGGATGCGCCACCGCACGTCGCTTGCGACGGCGACGCGCCGCACAACTCCTGCAAAACCCGCACGGGCAGCCGTCCCAGCCGCACATCGGCAGGCTCTGCCGGAGTTGTGCCGCGCGAGTGGCAGAGCCGCCGCGTCAGAGGTGGACGAGCACTCCGTCGTCGTCCTCGGCGGCGAGCACCAGGAAGTCGACGACAAGCTGCACGATCTTCCCCGCCTCGTCGACGCCCCAGTACACCGGGTAGCTTCCGTCGCCGTAACCGGATTCCGCAGCGACACCGACATCGCCGTCGCCGTCGCCGAGCGGCACCTCGAACGCGACCGGATGCGGGGTACGCAGGAAGTCGTCGAACGCCTCGGCCTTGGCGCGGCGGGTCATCTGCGCATAGGCGGGATAGTCCACGATGCAGGCGCATCCCGCATCCACCCCGATCACGTGCCCCGATCCGGGCAAGGATGCGGGATGCCAGGCGACCGGCATCCGATCGCTGAACCGCACGCGCACAGCCGCATTGCGTCCGAACGCGGTCACCCGCTCCACGGGGTACGAACCCGGCGGCACCCGATGCGCGAGGGGGCGCGCATCGTCGTTGTCGTAGCCGAAATCGAGCACGGCGAGCGCGCCGGAGCGCGTGACGAGCGTGCCGACCGGATTCACCCGCGCCTCGGTGGTCTCCCCCTTCGCCGACGAGACGGCGCGATCGGTGAAGTTGCGCTGCTCGTCGAGTCGCGACTGCGCGGCGGGCATCGGATCCCAGGGCGCATCGACGGCCGTCCCGGCGAGCGCGTCCTGCACCACATCCGCCGAGGCGAACGGGAGAGCCGGGTCCTCGAAGTGCTGCGCGATCGCGCGGATCCGCCACTCGCCGCCCTGCGGCACCAGCGTGAACTCGTGGAACATGTCCAGCGGATGCGAGAACACCTCGGTCAGCACATACGCCTTCTCGCCCACCACCTCGCTGCGCACGATCCGCTCGACAGCGACGCCGTACTCGGGCGGACGCCCGAAGGATCGGAACTCCTCGGTCGTATCGGCGGTGAAATGTTCCTCGCGCACGCGTGCGGTGCGGGCGCCCCATGCCTCGAAGGCGTCGCGGTGCCCGGATGCCGGATCGCGCCGCTCGAACGCCGGTGCCGCCGCTCGCCACTGCGCGTCATAGTCCGCGAGGAAGCGCTGCACACGCTTCTCCACCGCCTTCTGCGAACGAGAGCGCACCATGACGCGATGCTAACGAACGCGTCGCGCGAGGCGCAGTCGCTGCTCTACGCGTCGTAGGCGTCGGGGAAGACGCGCCCGGCGGCGTGGGACTCCCCCAGCCAGTAGGGCAGCGCGCCCGGCGCCTCCCAGATCTCGGTCAGGAAGTCCGCGAACGACGGCGCGATCACCGGCCAGCCGCCCGCGACGCCGTGGAGCTCGTGGAAGCTGTCGTAGACACGCCCGCCGCGGCTGGCCGACATGTCGACCGAGAGGTGGTCGCCGCCGGGCGTACGCGCGATCAGATAGGCGGCCCTGCTCACCGCATCCTCCTCGCCCGCATCGCCGACGAGCACGGGGTTGGCGGGAACCACCTCCTCCGGCGCGAGAAGCGTCACTTCGCGCGCCTGGCCGACGAAGAGCACGGCGCCGCCGCAGCCTTCGTAGAACTGCCGCACGCTGTCGGGGAGGCGCTCATCACCGCGCTGAACGAAAGGGATCGAGGCGGGCGGCAGCACCACGCAGTCCGTGCGCGACCGCGCGCGCTCCAGGAGTTCGGCGATGTCCACTCATCCATTCTCCGGCCCCACAGGCACCTCGCGCAGCGCGGCCGCGCGGCTCCGAGATCCCCGGTAGACATCGACGCCGCCGCCTCTCGTGTCCGAACTCCTGCAGAATCCGCCGCGCGGCCGTTCGGAGACGACGCCCGCCTGGTTCTGCAGGAGTTGTGCACGGCATCGGCCCCGACCCCACACGCCGCGGATGCAGTTGACGACGCATCCGCCGCACCCCTAGCCTCGGAGGGCTGTGCCTCATCTGGCGCGGCATCAGCCGAGGAGACCGACCCATGCACGCACGCGACGGCCTGCGTCAGAACGCGGCCCTGCAGCTTCTCTCGAAGCGCAGCGGCCGCTATGAGTCGCACCCGCCGGCGCGCAGCATGTGACGAGTTCTGTCGCACGCCCCGCACCGAAAGGTCCGGGGCGTTTCTCTTTCCGCGGGGAGAACACCCGGACCGGCTGGTCCACCCCACGCAAGGAAAGGAATCATGGAGAAGCTCTCCGCACGGCTCATGTCGTGGGCGAGCCTGATCGACGACAAGACCCTCGATCAGGCGCGCACCTCGGCACGGATGCCGTTCATCCACCCGCACATCGCGCTGATGCCCGACGCGCACCTGGGCAAGGGCGCGACGGTCGGCTCGGTCATCCCGACCCTCGGCGCGATCATGCCCGCGGCCGTCGGCGTCGACATCGGATGCGGGATGATCGCCGTCCGCACCCAGTTCGAGCTCTCGCAGCTCGCGAGTCGAGACCTCGCGCCGCTTCGCGAGGCGATCGAGCGGGCCATCCCCCTCTCGGCCGGCCACGACAACCGCAAGGTCGTCGCCACCGCCGCGCCGCGCGTCGCGGAGCTCGAGGCCAAGGCGGCCGCATCCGGCTTCGACCCGGCGTCGTACGTCGGTCACTGGCGGCTGCAGTTGGGCTCGCTCGGATCGGGCAACCACTTCATCGAGGTGTCGGTGGACGAGCTCGACCGCGTCTGGTTGTTCCTGCACTCGGGCTCGCGCGGCATCGGCAACAAGATCGCCACGCACCACATCGCCGTCGCCCAGCGGCTGGCGAAGCAGTGGTGGATCGACCTGCCCGACCCCGACCTCGCCTACCTCGTGGAGGGCACGCCCGAGTTCGCGCGCTACATCCGCGAGCTGCAGTGGGCACAGCACTTCGCGCTGCTGAACCGCGAGGAGATGATGGACCGCGTCGCGCGCCAGCTCGGCGAGTTCCTCGGCGAGGACGTCGTCGAGCACGAGCGGATCACCTGCCACCACAACTTCACGCAGCCCGAGCGCCACTTCGGTAAAGAGGTGTGGGTGTCGCGCAAGGGCGCGATCCAGGCGGATGCGGGGCGCCCCGGCCTCATCCCGGGGTCGATGGGCACGGCGTCCTACGTCGTCGAGGGGCTCGGCAACCCGGTCTCGCTCAACTCGTCACCCCACGGGGCCGGCCGCGAGTACTCCCGGTCCGCCGCGCGACGCACGTTCTCGCACGAGCAGCTGCGGGAGGCGATGGCCGGCATCGAGTTCCGCGACACGGATGCCTTCATCGACGAGATCCCGCAGGCCTACAAGCCGATCGACCGGGTGATGACGGATGCGGAGGACCTCGTGTCGATCCGGCACTGCCTGCGCCAGCTCGTCAACGTGAAGGGCGACTGACCGGCATCCGATGCTCGCCTGTCACAGATCGACGCGGAACGCGCGATCTGTGACAGGCGAGGCGTGGGGTTGCGCCCGCACCGACCCCGCGCCCCGCCGCGCCGCCCCCACAACTAGACTGAGCAGGTCCGGCACCCCGATCCCTGGAGCTCAGCCGCGTGACCACTCCCGCCACCGCCTCGCGTCCTGCCGCCGATACCGTCGAGAACGCTCGCGCCACCCCCGAACGGGAGCAGCCGTACGCCGCTCTCGGCCTCAAGCCCGACGAGTACGACCGCATCCGCGAGATCCTCGGCCGCCGTCCCACCAGCGGCGAGCTGGCGATGTACTCGGTCATGTGGAGCGAGCACTGCTCGTACAAATCGAGCAAGATCTACCTCCGCCAGTTCGGCCAGAAGGTCACCGACGAGATGCGCGAGCGACTCATGGTCGGTATGGGCCAGAACGCCGGTGTCGTCGATGTGGGCGAAGGCTGGGCGGTGACCTTCAAGGTCGAGTCCCACAACCACCCCAGCTACATCGAGCCCTTCCAGGGTGCGGCCACCGGCGTCGGCGGCATCGTGCGCGACATCATCTCGATGGGCGCGCGCCCGGTCGCCGTCATGGACCAGCTCCGCTTCGGCGCGATCGACAACCCCGACACCGCCCGCGTCGTCCACGGCGTCACGAGCGGCATCTCCTTCTACGGCAACTGCCTGGGCCTGCCGAACATCGGTGGCGAGACCGTCTTCGACAGCGTCTACCAGGGCAACCCGCTCGTGAACGCCCTCGCGGTCGGCGTACTGCGCCACGAGGACCTCAAGCTCGCCGACGCCACCGGCCCCGGCAACAAGGTCGTGCTCTTCGGCGCGCGCACCGGCGGCGACGGCATCGGCGGCGCCTCCATCCTCGCCTCCGACACGTTCGCCGACGGCGGCCCGACCAAGCGCCCCGCGGTGCAGGTGGGCGACCCGTTCGCCGAGAAGGTGCTCATCGAGTGCTGCCTCGAGCTCTACCGCGACGAGCTCGTCGAGGCCATCCAGGACCTCGGCGCCGCCGGCATCTCCTGCGCCACGAGCGAGCTGGCGGCGAATGGCGGATCCGGGATGCGAGTCGACCTCGAGAAGGTCCTGCTGCGCGACCCCTCGCTCACTCCCGAAGAGATCCTCATGTCGGAGTCGCAGGAGCGGATGATGGCGATCGTCGCTCCCGAGAAGCTCGATGCGTTCCTCGCCGTCGTCGACAAGTGGGAGGTCGAGACGAGCGTGCTCGGCGAGGTCACCGGCGACGGGCGCCTCGCGATCTTCTGGCACGGCGAGCAGATCGTGGACGTCGACCCCTCGACCGTCGCCGTCGACGGTCCCGTCTACGAGCGCCCCGTCGCCTACCCGGCGTGGATCGACGCCCTGCAGGCGGATTCCGCATCCGCTCTGCCGCGTCCGACGGATGCGGAGGCGCTGCGCGAACAGTTCCTGCAGCTGCTCGGCAGCCCGAACCTGGCCGACACCTCGTGGATCACGAACCAGTACGACTACTACGTGCTGGGCAACACCGCGCTGAGCTTCCCGGATGACGCCGGCATGATCCGCGTGGACGAGGAGTCCGGCTTGGGCTTCGCGATCGCGACCGACGCGAACGGCCGCTTCTGCCAGCTCGATCCGTACCAGGGGGCGAGGCTGGCGCTGGCCGAGGCGTACCGCAACGTCGCCGTCACCGGCGCGACCCCGACCGCCGTCACCGACTGTCTCAACTTCGGCAGCCCGGAGAACCCCGAGGTCATGTGGCAGTTCTCGCAGGCCGTCGAGGGCCTCTCGGACGCGTGTCTCGAACTCGGCATCCCGGTGACCGGCGGCAACGTCAGCTTCTACAACCAGACCGGTGACGTCCCGATCCACCCCACCCCCGTGGTGGGAGTGATGGGCATCATCGACGACGTCGCGCGCCGCATCCCGAGCGGCTGGCAGGATGCGGGCGAGAACCTGTATCTCCTGGGCGTCACGGCCAATGAGCTGAGCGGCTCGGCATGGGCCCAGGTCGTGCACGACCACCTCGGCGGCCGTCCGCCGGCGGTCGACCTCGCCGCCGAGAAGCGCCTGGCGCAGCTGCTGCGCGCTGCGGGCGACCAGGGACTCATCTCCAGCGCCCACGACCTGTCGGAGGGCGGCCTCGGGCAGGCACTCGCCGAGGGCGTCATGCGCTTCGGTGTCGGCGCGCGCGTCTGGCTCACCGAGATCATGGAGCGCGACGGGGTGGACGCCGCATCCGCTCTGTTCTCCGAGTCGACCGGTCGCGTCATCGTCAGCGTGCCGCGCGAGGAGGACGTGAAGTTCCGGGGCCTGTGCAACGGGCGCGACTACCCCGTGCTGCGCATCGGTGTCACCGATTCCGGCGACGGCGAGTCGGTCCTCGAGGTGCAGGACGTGTTCAGCCTCTCGGTGTCCGAGCTGCGGGAGCGCTCGCGCGCGACCCTTCCCGCCGCGTTCGGCCCGACGGTGACCGAGGGCGCCTGATGAGCGACGACGAGGACTACGAGGGCTTCGCCGACAAGCGCCAGATGCGCATGAAGGTCGTGGCCTGGGTGGTGATCATCGCGCTCGTGCTCGTCGGTGGCGGCTCGACCGTGCTCGCACTGCTGTTCGGCTGAGCCGGCAGGGGCGTGCTCGAGCGTGACTCTCGCCGGGCCTCTGCCGCGACATCTGCACGAGACGTGATGCGGGAGTGAACCCGCGAGGCGTCTGAGTCGGCGCCGGCAGGGTCCGCCGTGCACACGTCGGTCCACCGCGCCGACCGGGGCTGCATCGACCGCTCCCCCGGGCCGTCCATCCCGCCGCGCCGTACGATGGAGATGTGGGACCCCTGCTCGAGTTCCTCGCGGTCTGGTGGTGGACCGCCCCCGCTGCGGTGGGTGCCGGCACCGTCGGATACGTCGCGGCCACGACCGGGCGACGCCGAGCGCGTCGTCTGGCGCTGGATGCGGCCCGGCACCAGGAGCAGCACGCGGTCCGCGAGCTGCTGAGCGCCCGGGCGCACACGCGCGCGGCGCAGGCCGAGGTACAGGCGGCTCGCGCCACGCGCAGCGCCTCCCACTCCCAGGCCCGCCGCGCACTGAGCCAGGCGCGCGAGGCGCAGCGCACCGCGACCCTGTTGCTGCGTGCCGCTCGTACGCGGGTGAAGGCCGAGCGCGCGCAGCTGGCGGCACGTGACGCCGAGCTTCCGCTGGCACGGGTCGTGCGCGAGCACGACGAGATCGCCGCCCGCTGGCTCGAGTACGAGACCGACGTGGAGCTCGCGATCGCCGTGCCGCAGATGAGCGACCCGCACCATCCGGAGACGGCCGCCTATCTGCAGGCGATGCAGCGGGCGCAGTGGCTGCGGCCGCCGACAGGCGCGACACGGATGGACCCCGCGGATTTCGTGGCCTATACCGCTGCAGTCCGGGAGCTGAACGAGGCGTTCGCGGCTGCGGAGACAGCCGCCCTCCGCGCCTCCGCCGATCGGGGACGGCGGCGCACCGAGGTTCCGCCGCGCGAGCGCGCAGCCGCATCCGAGCCGCCGCACGTGGTCCACAGCGAGCCCGAGCGTCCCGCGCAGGAGCCGCCGACGCCCGCAGCGCGCACGCAGGAGTCACCGGGGACCGCCGAGCGCGTCATCCGTGCGGTCTGGCCCGTGCCGCGCCGCTCAGGCGCGACCGGCCGCGATCCGCAGCCCTGAGGCGGCACGCTCGCGCCGCGCCCGTGCCCGCAGCTTCGGTGCCGCGACTTCTGCACGACCGGCCCGAACTCCGGCGCCCCGCAGCCCCCACGAACACACACCAGCCCCAGCGATCGTGCAGACGTCGCGGCAGGACAGCGCCGGAGGCGCAGGGAGCACGGCCTCGTCAGCGCGGAAGGGTCAGGATCTCCGCACCGGTCTCGGTGATGGCGATCGTGTGCTCGGTGTGGGCGGTGCGGCATCCGGTGGCGCTGCGCAGCGTCCAGCCGTCGTCGTCGATCACGAGCTGATCCGTGTCGACCATGACCCACGGCTCGAGCGCGAGCAGCAGTCCCGGACGCAGCACGAAGCCGCGACCCGGGCGCCCGGCGTTGGGAACATGCGGGTCCTGGTGCATCGTCGTCCCGATGCCGTGGCCGCCGAACTCGACGTTGACCGAGTATCCGGCCTGCTTCAGCACCGTGCCGATCGCGCGGGACAGATCGCCCACCTTGGCGCCGGGCTTCGCGGCGGCGATACCCGCGGCGAGCGCGTGCTCGGTCGCTTCGATCAACGCGACGCTCTCGGCGGGACGACTCTCGCCCACGATGAAGCTGACGGCCGCATCCGCGGAGATCCCGTCGAGCGTCACGGCGAGGTCGAGGGTCAGCAGGTCGCCGTCGGCGACGCGCTCGTCGTGCGGCATGCCGTGCAGCACGGCGTCGTTGACGGCGGTGCAGATGTAGTGGCCGAACGGTCCACGACCGAAGGAGGGCGCGTAGTCGACGTAGCACGACACCGCACCGGCGCCCAGGATCATCTCCTTCGCCCAGGCGTCGATCTCGAGCAGGTTGGTGCCGGGCACGACGCGCGAGCGGATCGAATCGAGGATCTCGCCGACGAGAGCCCCCGTCCGGCGTGCGCGGTCGACCTCGGCGGGCGTGAAGATCTCGATCATGTCAGTACCTATTCTCCACCGTGATCGCGCTCTCCCTCGACGACCTCTGGGCGGATGCCGCCGGACCCGCATCGCGGACACGGACGACTCTGACCTCCTGACCCGCGATCCGCGCGCCCCGGCTCCTAACATGGAGAGGTGGAGCACCTCTTCGCGTTCCTCCAGTCCTACTGGTGGCTCGCCTTCCCCCTCATGGGCGTCGCCGGTGGCGCCGCCCGCGCATGGGAGCGAGGCGCGAAGCGACGGCACGAAAGGCGGCTCGAACTCATCCGAGCCCGAAGCGGAGCGATCTCCTCAGCGCCCGCCGAGCCGCGGCCGGAACCTGTGGCATCCGCGCTCGCACGCACTCTCGCCGAACACGACGCGACCACGGCTCGCTGGCTCGAGTACGAGCTCGACGTCGCGAAGATGATCGCCTACCCCGCCATGAGCGACGGGCGTCAGGAGCTCACCGCCGCGTTCCTGCGCGCCAAACGGGTCGCGGATCGGATGCGGCCCGCCTCCGTCGATGCCGAGATCACCTCCGCCGAGCTCGCCGCCTACCAGAACGCCGTCACCGATTACGAGGTGGCCTTCGACGTCGCCGAGCGCGAGGCGCGACGCGTGCGGGATGCCGGGTTCACACCATCCGAGCGCAAGCGCTTGGACACCGCCCAGCAGCTGCTGTCGGTCGCGGTCGACGAGGCGGCGACTCCCGCCGAACGTCAGCTCGCCTACCGCCGGGTGCGCGAAGAGCTCGACGGCTTGATCTCGCTCTCCGACGCGGCGATCGACGAACTCGAGCGACGCGTCGCCCTGGAGCTGCCGGCATCCGCTGCAACGAGCGAACCGGTGCCGCCGGACAGCGACGAGGTCGCCTCGAGGGGTGGGCGTGACTCATCCGCGGCTGAATCACAGGAGGGGCACCGACGCGAACCGCCGATGCCCCCGGGCCACCGCGACGCCCCCCAGCGACACTCACATCCATAACGCAGGCCACGTCTCCTTAGGCAATCGCCTAACGTGGACGCCGTCCAAAGATATACCACGCCCACCTTTCACTTCAGGATCTATGACCGAGTCACTGCGCGCACGTAAGAAGCGCGAAACCGAGAACGCGATCGAGATCGCGGCCGTCGAGCTCGCCCTCGAACGCGGACACGCCGCCGTCACGGTCGCCGATATCTGCAAGCGCGCCGATGTGTCGCGCAGCACGTTCTTCAACTACATGAGCTCCCGCGAGACCGCCCTCTTCGGCCGCTCGCTCCATCTCCTGCCGGCCGAGCACGCCGCCGTCATCATCGAGATGTCGGCGGATGTCCCGCTGACCACGGCGGTCTTCCGCCTGATCATCGCCTCGATCGGCCACGCGCAGATCAACGCCGTGGTGGCGGAGGGACGCAATCGGATGCTGCTCGAACAGCCCGACACGCAGGCCGCGATCCTCGCCCCCTTCCTCTCGCTCACCACGGAGCTCACGGCGTTCCTCGCGCCGTGGCTCGCCGCTCACCCCGAGCGCCGGCGGCTCGCCGCCGATGGGACCTCGATCATGCGCGAGGCGTCGCTGACGGTGCTGGTGACCGTCTCCGCCTTCCAGTCCCTCATCTCCGACACCACGGGCACGGGCGACGTGGAGGCCACGGAGGCGGCGTTCCGCGACTCCGTCCGCAAGCTCGCCCTGCTCGCAGAGGAGAGCGCTCACTGAACGCCAGAACGCGCCGCATCCCGGAGGATGCGGCGCGTTCTGCGGGGGGGGCGTCAGGACGTCAGTGCGTCGACCCACGCCTGGTTCTCGGCGATCCAGTCGGCGACCGCCGGGGCGTAGTCGTTGCCGCTGCCACCGGAGTTGAACATCGCATCCTCGAGCGAATAGAGGGTGTCGTTGTCCATCTTGAACGACGAGAGCCAGTCGTTCACCTCGGGGAAGTCGTCCTTGAAGTTCGACGACGTCACCGTGTGGATGCCCTCGGCGTCACCGAGCAGGCCGTCCGGGTCTTCGAGGTCCTTGATCGGGAACGCGTTGTAGGCCCAGTGCGGACGCCACAGGGTGACGGCGATGTCCTTGCCCGCATCCGTCGCCGCCTGGAGCTCGGTGAGCATCGCCGGCGTCGAGGAGGTCACGAAGTCGAGTCCTTCCAGGCCGTAGCCGGGGATGACCTCGTCCTGCGTGACGGTCACGAGACCCGATCCGGCCTCGATGCCGACGAGACGGTTGCCGAAGACGTCGGCGTTGTCGGCGAGCTCGGTGAGCGAGTCGATGGGAGCGTCCTCGTTGACGGCGATCGTCAGCTTGGCCTCGTCGTTCCAGGCGCCGAGGTCGACCAGGTCGTCGCCGTAGGTCTCCATGTACTGGGCGTGGGTCAGCGGCAGCCAGGTGTCCAGCGTCAGGTCATAGTCGCCGTTCGCGATACCGGTGTAGACCGCTGCCGGGTCCGCGTACTCCAGCTCGACCTCGTAGCCCTGCTCCTCGAGCACGTTCTTCCACAGCTCGGACGCGGCGATGCCCTCGTCCCAGCCGTTGAACACGGCGATCGTGATGGGGCGCTCGCCCGAGCCTTCGCCCGCATCGCCGGCGGCCGAGCAGCCGGTCAGGGCGAGGGCGGCCACGCCCGCGAGGGCGATGCCCACGGTCAGGTTCTTCTTGGTGACAGTCATCTGCAGTCCTCTCCGTCCGCGTGCTGTCGCGGACAAGGTCGGTACGGCACGTCGAGTGTCGACGGCCGCTCGCGAGTGATGAGCTCGCAAGTCTCGGATGGGTGGGCGCGCGCTCAGGCCGCGCGGGCGAGCGCGTGGCGCCGGCCGAGGAGCGCGCGCTTCGGGCGGGGGCCCGCGAAGCTCGAGGTGACGCGGTCGAGGATCATCGCGATGATCACGACGGCGAGACCCGCCTCCACACCCAGGGCAATGTCGATCCGGCTCAACGCCTGCACGATCTGACCGCCGAGGCCGCCCGCTCCGACCATGCCGGCGATGACGACCATCGACAGGCTGAGCATGATGACCTGGTTCACGCCGGCCATGATGCTCGGAAGTGCCAGGGGCAGCTGGATCTGGCGCAGGATGCGGCCGGGCGAGGCGCCGAAGGCGTGACCGGCCTCGACGACCTCGGTGTCCACACCGCGGATGCCGAGTTCCGTCAGTCGCACACCCGGAGACATCGCGAAGACGATGGTCGCGACGATGCCAGGCACAGGTCCCACGCTGAACATGATCAGCGCCGGGATCAGGTAGACGAAGGCGGGCATCGTCTGCAGGAAGTCGAGCACGGGCCGCACGACGGCGGAGACGCGATCGCTGCGAGCGGCCCAGATGCCCAGGGGAAGGGCGACGGCGACCGCGATGACAGCGGCGATGATGACGAGCGCGAGGGTGTCCATGGCCGCATCCCACTGATCGATCGTGACGATCAGCAGGAGCCCGATCGCCGTGCCCAAGGCGAGCTTCCACCCCTTCGCGAAGAACGCGAGCGCGACGAAGACGACGATGATCACCCAGAACGGCGGACCGGACAGCACCGTGTCGAGTCCGTCGTAGAGGGCACGGAAGGCGACGCTGATCCCGTCGAAGAGCCACGAGAAGGTCTTGATGATCCAGCGGACGGCGGTCTCGACGACGTCGCCGAGAGGAAGGCGGAAGAGATCGTTCATCGGGCACCTCCCGTGCTCGCGGCGGCGGGTTCGTCGACGACGGCGAGCGTCTCGGTGAGCACGCTCGCCGGCACGGATGCGGGCACGTCGATGATCGGGTTCTCCCGCGTGACGGCGGGAACGTTGCCGAGGGCGGCGAGCAGGGTGACGCGGGGGATCACGCCCACGAGGCGCTGGCGCTCGTCGACCACGGCGACGGGGTAGGGCGACTCGACCGAGTGCTCGACGACATCCGTCAGCGGGTCGTCCGGTCCGACGACCTGCTGCGCGCGCTGCACGATGCGGCGCAGGTCGGTCTCCCCCGCCTTGACCGCGCGGATCACGGCGCGGTCGGTCACCGCACCGATGTAGCGACGGTTCTCGACGACGGCCACCGCTCCCGCCTGAAGATCGCGCATGACGCGCAGCGCTCCCCGCATCCCGGCCGACACGGGCGTCGTCGCCTGCGGCGGCGCCATCACGGACGAGGCGGTCAGCACGCGCGCGCGGTCGACGTCCTGCACGAACTGGGCGACGTAGTCGTTCGCCGGGTCGGTGAGGATCTCCTCCGGGGTGCCGTTCTGCACGATGCGGCCGTCACGCATGACGGCGATGCGGTCGCCGAGGAACATGGCCTCGTTCAGGTCGTGCGTGATGAAGACGATCGTGCGCCCGAGCTCCTGCTGCAGCTCGATCAGCTGCTCCTGCATCTCGCGACGGATGAGGGGATCGAGAGCCGAGAACGCCTCGTCCATGAGCAGGATGTCGGTGCCGGAGGTGAGGGCGCGGGCGAGGCCGACGCGCTGGCGCATTCCGCCGGAGAGCTCACCGGGCATGGCGTCGACGCGGTCGCCGAGGCCGACCTTGTCGAGGATCTCGCGGGCGCGCTCGCGGCGCTCCTGCGTGCCGATGCCCTGGATCTCCAGCGCGTACGCGGCGTTGTCGAGCACCGTGCGGTGCGGCAGGAGCGCGAAGTGCTGGAACACCATCGAGATCGACGAGCGTCGGATGCGGCGCAGCTGCGCGGCCGAGGCCGTCGTCACGTTCTGGCCCTGCACGAGCACCTCGCCGGCGCTCGGGGGCAGCAGGCCGTTGAGCATCCGGATGATGGTGGACTTGCCGGAGCCGGAGAGGCCCATGATCACGAAGATCTCGCCCGGGTCGACGGTGAAGCTCGCGTCGATCACCGCGGCCGTGCCGCGGTCCGAAACCTCGGCTCGGGTCTTGCCCGCGCGCAGCTGCTCGATGACGGACTTGGGATTCTTGCCGAAGACCTTGAACAGGTTCCGCGCCTCAATGGCATGTTCGACACTCACGTGGATTGCACCTCGGCAGTCCGGTGCACAGACTGCATCGGTCACGCCCGGGTGGACGACCACGGGCGGTCGCGTCGGGAGGCGCAACACGCACGGGCGCCGGGCATAGGGCCCGGGCACGGTCGCCGACCGTACGCTCGCCGACGCGCTCCCGGAGGGGCATCAGGCGACCGCGGACTGGTCGTGGGGCCCGGCGACGGGCCTTTTCCAACGTGTCATGCGTTTTCGGGGTTCGCAAGTCGGCTCACGCGGTTGCCGCATCCGACCGATCGCGCTACCGCGCCCGCGTGATATCAAACGTCATCCGCGAACGCACATGCGGTATGACGGTCACCATCTTGACAACGCCACCGCCACCGTTGCATGGTTAGTTAGTCAAGCAATGAACCACCGAACGGGGATCCAGTGATCGAAGAGGGCAAACCGCTCTTCCTCCAGATCGCGGAGAGCGTCGAGGACGCGATCGTCGACGGCAGCCTTCGCGAGGAGGACCAGGCCCCGTCGACGAACGAACTCGCCGCGTTCCATCGCATCAATCCCGCCACCGCGGCCAAAGGAGTCAACATGCTCGTCGACAAGGGGGTGCTCTACAAGCGTCGCGGCGTCGGCATGTTCGTCGCCCCCGGCGCCCGCGAGGCGCTCCGCAACGAACGCCGCTCCGCGTTCGCCGACCGATTCGTCGAGCCGCTGCTCGCCGAAGCCCGCCGACTCGGACTCGGCCCGGACGACATCGCCCGCCTCATCGCCGACCGCGCCGCCGGCGCACTGAACGAAGGAGACACCAAGTGACCGCCGTCATCGAGGTCAGCGCGCTGACCAAGCGGTACCGCGACACCCTCGCGATCGACGAGGTCAGCTTCCGGATCGAGAAGGACGCCATCTACGGGCTCCTCGGACGCAACGGAGCAGGCAAGACCACGATCATGTCGATCCTGACCGCGCAGAACTTCGCGACCTCCGGCGAGGTGCGCGTGTTCGGCGAAGACCCGTACGAGAACGCCCGCGTGCTCTCCAGGGTCTGCTTCGTTCGCGAGAGCCAGCGGTACCCCGACGACGCCCTGCCCGTCCATGCGTTCCGCATCGCCCGTCTCTTCTTCCCGAACTGGGATCAGGAGCTCGCCGAACGCCTCATCGCCGACTTCCGGCTGCCGATGAAGACGCGCATCAAGAAGCTCTCGCGCGGACAGCTCTCCGCGGTCGGGGTCATCATCGGCATCGCCTCGCGCGCCGAGATCACCTTCTTCGACGAGCCATACCTCGGACTGGATGCGGTCGCCCGCCAGATCTTCTACGACCGGCTCCTCGAGGACTACGCCGAGCACCCCCGCACCATCATCCTGTCGAGTCACTTGATCGACGAGGTCGCCAACCTCCTCGAGAAAGTCATCGTCGTCGAGGGCGGTCGCGTCCTGCTCGACGAGGACACCGAGGCGCTGCGCGATCGCGCGACGAGTGTCGTCGGCGACGCCGAGGCGGTCGACGCCTTCGTCACCGGCCGCGAGGTACTGCACCGCGAGAGCCTCGGCCGCGTCGCATCCGTCACGGTGCTCGGCGCCCTCACCCCGGACGAGCGCGTGCGCATGCGAGATGCCGGTCTCGAGTTCGCTCCGGTGTCCCTGCAACAGCTCGTCGTGCGCCTCACGCAGCGCGTCGAATCCCCCGCCCTCGAGAACGGAGTCGTGCGATGAACCGCATCCTCAAGGTCGTGCGCATGCAGCTGACCAACAGACAGACCTTCATCTGGGTTCCGCTGATCGTCCTCGGCGGTGCCTTCGCTCTCAACCTGGCGGTCTACGGCATCCTCATCAGCGCGGGGGCGACCGGCAACCTCTACAGCGGTGCCGCGCAGGCGCCTCTCTGGTACTTCGCCGTCATCGGCGCCCAGGCGTTGACGATGACGTTCCCGTTCTCTCAGGCCATGAGTGTGACGCGGCGCGAGTTCTTCCTCGGCACGATGCTGACGGCTGTTCTCACCGCCGCCATGCTCGCCGTGATCTTCGTCATCGGCGGGCTCATCGAGACCGCGACCGGAGGCTGGGGGTTCAACGGATACTTCTTCGCCGTCGGAGTCGTCTGGGAGTCGGGATCGGTGCTGGCGGGACTCTTCTATTTCGTGCTCGCCATGCTGTTCTTCGTCTCCGGGTTCTGGGGCGCGACGATCTTCAAGCGCTTCGGCACGTTGTGGCTGGTCGTCACGCTCGTCGGGATCGCCGCCGTCATCGTGCTGGCGCTGTTCGCCGTCACGCGGATGGACGCCTGGTCGTACGTCGCCGACTGGTTCGCCTCGATCGGGTTCGGCGGCATCACCCTCCTGACCGCGGCGGTCGCCGCAGTGCTCGCCGCCATCGCCTTCCCGACGCTGCGCCGCGCCACACCTTGACGACGGATGATGGAGGTGGCGCGATCTCGGATCAGGACCCGAGTCCGCCGTCGAGGAGGAGACCGACATGAGCGAGTTCGCACGGCGCGTCGATGCCATCACCGTCGACCAGCTGCGATCCACCGGGGCCACCAAGTGGTCGGCGGAGGACGGCACCCTGGGCGCGTTCGTGGCGGAGATGGACTTCGGCATCGATCCGAGGATCACCGAGGCGCTGCATCGAGCCGTGGATGCGGGGGCGTTCGGCTACATGCCGCGGGGGATCGCCACGGATCTGTCCGAGGCGACCGCGGAGTTCGTCGGGCGCCGCTATGGCTGGCAGGTTCCAGCATCGGATGTGTGGGGCGTTCCGGATGTCATCGTCGGCCTCGAACTCGCCATGGAGCACTGCTCTGCTCCGGGCTCCAAGATCATCGTGCCGACGCCCTCGTATATGCCGTTCCTGTTCGTGCCGCGGATGCGCGGACGAGAGGTCATCGAGGTCCCGCTCGCTGTGCGTGATGGCCGGTACGAGTTCGATCTCGACGCCCTGCAGCGGGCGTTCGACGACGGCGGGAACCTCCTGCTGCTGTGCAACCCGTACAACCCGGTGGGTCGTGTCTTCAGCCGCGAGGAGCTCGTCGCCGTCTCCGAGGTCGTCGACCGCAACGGCGGGCGCGTGTTCTCCGACGAGATCTGGGCCCCGCTCGTCTTCAGCGGATCGACCCATGTCCCCTACGCGTCGATCTCCGACACGGCCGCGCAGCACACGATCACCGCGATGAGCGCGTCCAAGGCCTGGAACCTGCCCGGGCTGAAGTGCGCGCAACTCGTGCTCACGGGCGACGCCGACCGGGAGACGTGGGCGAAGATCGGCCCGTTCGCAGGCCACGGCACCAGCAACCTCGGCGCCATCGCCAACGCGGTGGCCTACCGCGACGGCGTTGACTGGCTCGCTGAGCTCGTGCCCTACCTCGAGCGCAATCGCGACACCCTGCAGAACCTCCTCGCCGAGGAGATCCCGGGCGCCTGGATGCCGAAGCCCGAGGGAACCTACGTCGGATGGATCGACTTCCGAAGCGCCGGCCTCGGTGACGCACCCGCCGAGTTCTTCCGGCGGGAGGCATCCGTGCAGCTGACGGAGGGAACCATGTGCGGCGTGGCCGGCACGGGCTTCGCGCGGCTCATCTTCGCGACGCCGAGGCCGGTGCTCGAACACCTCGTTCGTCGGCTCGGCGCCGCGCTGCGCGCGCGTTCGGCTGCCTGAGGGTCGGGGCTCATCGCCCCGCGCTGAGAGGGATCAGTCGGTGGCGGACGCGGCCGCCTCGTGGTGGCGGATCACTTCGGCGACGACGAAGTTGAACCACTTCTCGGCGAACGCGGGGTCGAGGTCCGCCTGGAGAGCGAGGCTCCGCAGGCGTGCCAGCTGGCGCTCCTCGCGTGCCGGGTCGGAAGGGGGAAGGCCATGCTCCGCCTTCAGAGCTCCGACGGCCTTCGTGCAGCGGAAACGCTCCGCGAGCATGAACGTCAGCGCCGCATCGATGTTGTCGATGCTGGCGCGCAGCCCCTGGAGGGTGGAGATCGGGTCGACGGGCTCGGTCATGGCGTCCTCCTCGGCCTCGACACTACCGCGCGAGCCGCGCCCTAGAGTGTGGGCATGACCGATGAATCGGCTGGGTCCGTCGATCCCGCATCCGCCCGGCCCACCGCCACGGGTCTGCGCTGGCGCGCCGTGCACCACCCGTTCGCGCTCGGGTTCTTCGTCACGCTCGGGGGCCTGCTCGCGCTGGTGCTGGGACTCGCGGTCTCCAACCTGTCCACGGTGCTGATCTATGTGGCATTCGCACTGTTCGCCGCCCTCGGCCTCGACCCCCTCGTCCGCTTCTTCGAGAAGCGCGGCGTCGCACGCGTCTGGGGCATCGTCATCGTGTTCGTCGGCTTCGCGATCGTGCTGGTCGGGGTGTTGCTGCTCATCATCCCCACCGTGGTTCAGCAGATCGCCGAGTTCGTGAACGGCGTGCCGCAGCTGTTCACCACGTTCCAGCAGAGCGACCTGTATCGATCTCTGCACGACACGTTCGGCAGCGTCCTGCCGGACATCCTCGGTCACGTCCAGGACTTCATCACCAACCCGACCAACATCGCCTCGATCAGCGGCGGCGTGCTCAAGGTCGGCGTCTCGATCGTCACCGGGATCTCCGGCGGCATCATCATCCTCGTCCTGAGCCTCTACTTCACGGCTTCGTTGCCGATGATGAAGAACTCGCTGCTGTCGCTCGCGCCCGCCTATTCGCGCCCCAAGGTCGCCTCGCTCACCGAGGAGATCGCGGACTCCATCGGCGGCTACCTGCGCGGCATGGTCGTGCTCGCGCTGTGCAACGCCGTGTTCGTGCTCATCATGTTCCTGGTGCTCGGACTGCCCTTCCCCCAGCTGTTCGCCGTCGTGGCGTTCTGCGTCACCCTCATCCCGCTCGTCGGGACGGTGCTGTTCTGGGTGATCGGCTCGGTGTTCGCTCTCTTCGCCAGCCCCATGGGTGCACTGGTGTTCGCGATCGCGTATCTGGTCTACATGCAGCTCGAGGCATACCTGCTCACGCCCCGCGTCATGAACCGCACGATCTCGATCCCGGGATCGCTCGTAGTGATCGGAGCGCTGGTGGGCGGCACGCTGCTCGGGCTGCTCGGGGCGCTGGTCGCGATCCCCGTAACCGCGTCGGTCCTGCTCATCGTGAAGCAGGTCATCATCCCGAAGCAGGACGCGAAGCTATATCCCGACGCCTGAGGTCGGGAACTCCCTCGTCAGCGGATGGGCAGCAGGCAGGTCGGGGACGGCACGGCTACGCGGGAGCGCACACGCCCCGCGATGCCGGTGCGAAGATTCAGCGACACGGCGGCGACCTCGTCCGATCGCTGACCGGCCACCAGCACCGTGTCGCGCGAGACGACGTGGTGACGCGGCCAGTCCACCCCGCTGTCGGCGAGGGCGACGAACTGCAGCTGCTCCCCCGCGCCGGCTACGCGCACCGTGGCGAGCGTGTTGCTCCCACGTACGCCGGCGACGAGGAACGAGCCGTCGGAGGATGCGGCGAGCTCCGCCGCGGTGTCGCCGTCGAGGGTTCCCGCAAGCGGAACGCCGCCGACCAGACGCCACGCGCCCGACGCATCCGGCGCCAGCACGAACACCTCCCGCGAGAGTTCCGCCACGATGTAGAGATGACCGCTCGGGTGCCACACGCCGTGGCGCGGGCCGCTGCCGCGGGGCAGCACGACCTCGCCCGCAGCCCGGAGCCCGTCGCCGGACGGGCGCCAGAACCGCACGAGATCGAAGCCCATGTCGGTCGTGGCGACGACGCCACCGGGGAGAAGGATGCTCTGGTGGGCGCGCGGGGCGCGCTCCAACACGGGCGTCTCGAGCTCCGGAGCGAGAGGCGCCTCCGCCTCCCCCAGGTGCGGGATGAGGTGCGCGTACTCCTCGCCCGCCGCGTCCCGTAGGGCGCGGGCGGCCGCTTCGAGGCTGATGTCGGCCGCCTCGGCGACGGCGGTGGACACCGACATTCCTGAACCGGCATACGGATCGACGGGGGCCGGCGCGAGCGACGGAGCCGACGGACGCCCAGCGGCGTCCAGCGTCATCCGCACGACGCGGCCGTCTCCCCAGCACGTCGCCATGAGCCAGGCGCCGTCGGGTGCGACGGCGATGTGGCAGACCGCTTCGCCCGTGGGGATCGACGGGCCGAGGCGCTCGTAGCGTGACTCCCCGGTGCGACGGAAGGCCTGCACCGCGCCCGCAGACTCGAGAGCCGCGTAGATCACGTCGAGAGTGGGATGGCGCGCGACCCACGAGGGCGAGCCGTCGACGGCGGCGACCACGCCGGTGTAGGCGAGAGCAGATCCCGCGAGCGACTGATCGGCGGCTCCCGCATGCAGCTCGCCGATGCCCTCGCCGATGCCGTCCATCTCGGCGCCGTAGCCGCCGGTGAGCAGCCGCACGTCAGTCGACGAGGTCGTGACGCACGATGACCGCGTCGCGGGCAGCGCCCACGCCGATGACCGAGATGCGGGTGCCGCTCATCCGCTCGAGTGCCAGCACGTAGTCCTGCGCCGTCTGGGGCAGCTCCTCGAACGTGCGCGCGGTCGAGATGTCCTCCGACCAACCCGGCAGGTACTCGAGGATCGGCTTGGCGTGGTGGAACTCGGTCTGGTTCACCGGGACCTCGTCGAACCGCACACCGTCGACGTCGTAGGCGACGCACACGGGGATCTGCTCGAGGCCGGTCAGGATGTCGAGCTTGGTGAGCACGAGGTCGGTGATGCCGTTGATGCGCGTGGCATAGCGCGTGATAGGCGCGTCGTACCAGCCGACCCGGCGCGGGCGGCCCGTCGTGGTGCCGAACTCGAAGCCGCGCGAACGCAGCCACTCGCCCTGCTCGTCGAAGAGCTCGGTGGGGAAGGGACCGGATCCGACGCGCGTCGTGTACGCCTTCACAATGCCCACGATCCGGTCCAGTCGGTTCGGGCCGACGCCCGAGCCGGTCGCGGCGCCACCGGCGGTCGCCGACGAGGAGGTGACGAAGGGGTAGGTGCCGTGATCGACGTCGAGCATCGTGGCCTGACCGCCCTCGAAGACGACGACGTCTCCCGCATCCAGCGCGTCGTTGAGCAGCAGCCCGGTGTCGCAGACCATGGGGCGCAACCGCTCGGCATACGAGAGCAGGTCCTCCACGATCTCGTCGACCGTGATGGCGCGGCGGTTGAAGACCTTCACGAGCAGGTGGTTCTTCTGATCGAGCGCTCCCTCGACCTTCTGGCGCAGGATGTTCTCGTCGAACAGGTCCTGGATGCGGATGCCGACACGGTTGATCTTGTCGGCGTAGGTGGGGCCGATCCCGCGCCCCGTGGTGCCGATCTGACGCTTGCCGAGGAAGCGCTCGGTGACCTTGTCGAGCGTGCGGTGGTACTGCGTGATCACGTGCGCGTTCGCGCTGACTCGCAGACGCGACGTGTCGACGCCGCGCGCCTGGAGTGCCTCGAGCTCGTAGAAGAGCACCTCGAGGTCGACGACGACACCGTTGCCGATGACGGCGTTCACGCCGGGCGAGAGGATGCCGGAGGGCAGCAGGTGCAGGGCGTACTTCTCGTCGCCGATCACCACCGTGTGCCCGGCGTTGTTGCCGCCGTTGAACTTCACGACCCAGTCGGTGCGCGAGCCGAGCAGATCGGTGGCCTTGCCCTTGCCCTCGTCGCCCCACTGGACGCCGACGATCACGATGCCTGGCATGGGTGGCTCCCTCGAATCGGGTGGCAGATGACGGCGCCTGACGGCACCGGAAGACGCGAACCCGTCGAGCGGGAGGTCTTCTGGCAGTCTATCGAGCCGGTCTCACGCGAGCGCGCGGGAATATCCCGATCGCCCGGCGCATTGCCTTCCGTGACGCCCGATTGGGCACCACGTCCCCGAGTTCCGAGAATGGACGCATCATGTCCGCCCGAGAAGACCACGCCCGCTGGCACGCCGCGCGCGAACGCGCCGTCGCCGCCCCCACCGGCAACCTCGCCCTCGTCGAGACGCGCTGGACCGGCGCTCGCGCCGATCTCGGCGCCGCGCAGGCCTCGGCCGCGCCCACGGTTCAGGTGACCGAGATCGAGCGCACCGACATCGATACGGGCGAGCCGCAGCACGGTCTGCGCTTCTGGGATGCGGCCTCCCCCGCGATCGGCGCCTTCGAACGGATCGACACCTACGACTACGACCCCGACTGGGTCATCGACGGCACGTTCCGCCCCGTCGAGGCCTCGCGCACCGTGCCCTTCGAGCACATCCGCGACAACGGCGGCACCCGCGATCTCATCGTCCCCGGCGACATCACCGCGACGATCGCCGGAGTGGAGCGCACCCTCGCCGCCTTCGACGACGGTGGAAAGCTGTTGCTCGTGTTCGGCGACACCACCAACGGCGTCGAGACCTACGGACCCGGCCGCTTCCTCTTCGTGCAGCACGTCGAGGGCGACCCGCACCGGGTCGTGCTCGACTTCAACCGCGCCTTCGTGCCGCCGTGTGGGTTCTCCGCGCAGTACAACTGCCCGCTTCCTCCCGCATCCAACCGTTTCGAGGTTCCGGTGCGCGCGGGCGAGAAGTCCGTCGTCTTCCGCGACGGCTTCGACATCTACGCCGCCTGACGCGGCGCCGCACAGCTTCCCGACCACACCCACAGCACCCTGGAGTACCCCCGCATGAGAAGACCTCTGCTCGCCGTGACGGCAGCCGCTGCCGCAGCCCTGCTGCTGGCCGGTTGCGCCGCCGGTTCCAGCACGGCCGACAACGCCGACGACGCCACGATCGTGATCGGCTCGCTGTACGAGCCGCAGAACCTGAGCAACACGCAGGGCGGCGGTCAGGGCGTGACGGAGGCCTTCAACGGCAACGTCTACGAGGGGCTCTACAAGCTCACCGACGACGGCGAGGTCCAGCCCCTGCTCGCCGAGTCCGAAGAGGTCAGCGACGACGGCCTGACCTACACGATCACGCTGCGCGACGGCGTCGAGTTCCACTCCGGCAAGAAGCTGACCTCCGCCGACGTCAAGGCGAGCGTCGAGGCGGTCCTCGCCGACAACTCGAAGTCGGCCCGCAAGTCGAGCTTCGGCCCGATCGCGGACATCGCGACCCCCGACGACAACACGGTCGTGTTCACGCTCTCGCAGCGCTCGATCTCGTTCCTCTACAACCTGAGCTACGTGTGGATCGTCAACACCGAGGCGGGCGATCTGACCACGACCGAGGACGGCACCGGCCCGTACACGCTCGACGAGTGGAAGCAGGGCAGCACGCTGACCCTGAAGCGCTTCGACGGCTACTGGGGCAGCCCCGCCAAGAACGCCGAGGTCGTCTTCACGTACTTCACCGACGCGACGGCCGAGAACAACGCGCTGCTGACGGGTGAGATCGACCTCATCACCAGCATCCAGGGCCCCGACCAGCTGGCGCAGTTCGACGGCAACAGCGACTACGTCGTGAGCGAGGGCACCTCGACCACGAAGGAGCTGCTCGCCTTCAACGACCGCGTGGCGCCGTTCGACAACGTCGACGTGCGCAAGGCCGTCTACTCGGCCATCGACACGAAGAAGCTGCTGAGCTCGATCTGGGGCGACTACGGCACCCTCATCGGTTCGATGGTGCCGCCCACCGACCCCTGGTACGAAGACCTCACGGGCGTGAACCCCTACGACCCGGCGCTCTCGAAGGAACTGCTGGCACAGGCCGGATACGCAGACGGGTTCACGTTCACCCTCGACACCCCGAGCTACGACCCGCACCCCGCCGTCGCGGAGTTCCTGCAGTCGCAGCTGGCCGAGGTCGGGATCACGGTCGAGATCAACACGATCAGCGCGGACGAGTGGTACACGAAGGTCTTCAAGGACCGCGACTTCACCGCCACCCTGCAGGAGCACGTGAACGACCGCGACGTGGTCTGGTACGGCAACCCCGACTTCTACTGGGGCTACAACAACCCGCAGGTGACCCAGTGGGTGTCCGAGGCCGAGCAGGCCACGACCGTCGACGAGCAGACCTCGCTGCTCAAGCAGGTCAACGAGCAGATCGCGGCGGATGCGGCTAGCGTGTGGCTGTACCTCTACCCGCAGATCGTCGTGGCCTCCAGCGACGTCAGCGGGTACCCGGTCAACGGCTTGAACTCGCAGTTCTTCGCCTACGACATCGTCAAGTCCTGATCCACGGATGATGCCGCCGACCGACCGGGTCGGCGGCATCATCCATTCCCGGTGAACCCCATGGTCGTCTATCTGCTGCGTCGGGCCGCGTTCCTCGCGGTCTCCCTCGTCGTCGCCATGGTCGTCATCTTCGTCCTGCTGCGGCTGCTGCCCGGCGACCCCGCGAACGCCCTGCTCTCGGTGGATGCGACGCCGGACCAGATCGCGGCGGCCCGCGCCCAGGTCGGCTCCGACCAACCGCTCGTCCAGCAGTTCGCGACCTGGGCCGCGCAGCTGCTGCGCCTCGACCTCGGCGAGTCGTACATCTCCTCGCGGTCCGTCGGCGACGAGGTCGCGGCGCGCCTCGCGATCACGCTCCCGCTCACCCTGCTCGCCTTCGGCCTCGCCCTCGTCGTCTCGCTCATCGTGGGCATCACCGCCGCGGTGAAGGCCGACCGGTGGTACGGCATCCTCCTGTCCGGCTTCGCACAGCTCGGTGTCGCCGTTCCCGTCTTCTGGGTCGGCGTCATCCTGGTCTGGATCTTCGCGCTCCAGCTGGGTCTGCTTCCCTCGGGCGGGTTCCCCCGCCACGACTGGGAGGATCCGGCCGATGCACTGCGCTCGCTGACCCTGCCCGTCATCACGATCGCGATCGTGATGAGCGCGTCACTCAGCCGCTATGTGCGCGCCGCGACCCTCGATGTGCTCGGCAGCGACTACCTGCGCACCGCCCGGGCGGGCGGCGCCTCGCGCGCCGAGGCGCTTGTGCGTCACGGGGTGCGAAACGGCGCCGTGCCGGTCGTCGCCGTCCTCGGTATCGAGCTGTCGACGACGCTGCTGGGAGCGGTGGTCGTCGAGAGCGTGTTCACGCTGCCCGGGCTCGGCAGCATGCTGCTCACCGGCATCGAGCAGCACGACTTCGCGAACATCCAGGGCGTCCTCGTGGTGAGCACCCTGTTCGTGCTGCTCGTCGGGTTCGCCGCCGACGTGGTGCAGCGTCTGATCGACCCGCGCCTGCGCACGAGCGTCTCGGGCAACCGATGAGCGGGGCGGCTCTGAAGGCGCAGACGGATGCGGTCGCCACCGCATCCGTCCGGCGGCGCCGCCCCCACGCGACGCTGATCATCGGGATCGTGCTGGTGGGACTCGTCGTGCTCACCGCGGTCGTCTCCCTCGTCTGGCTGCCCTATCCGCTCAGCGACATCAGCGGCGACCGGCTCGAATCCCCGAGCCCCGCACACCTGCTCGGCACCGATCGCCTGGGACGCGACCTGCTGAGTCAGCTCATGGTCGGCGCCCGCATCGCTCTGACGGTCGGGGCCGGCGCGGTGCTGATCGCCGCCGTGATCGGGATCTCGTTGGGGCTCGTGGCCGCGTTCGCCCGACCCTGGCTCGACGACACGCTCTCGGCGGCGCTCGACGTGGTGATCGCGTTCCCGGTGCTGCTGCTGGCGATGCTCGTGGTCGCCGTGCAGGGCCCGTCGCTGTTCTCGGCGATCCTCGCGATCGGACTGGCGATGTCGGCCGTGGTGGCGCGGCTCACCCGCATCCTGGCGCGCCGCGTTCTCGGCGAGCAGTACGTGATCGCCGCGCGCACGAGCGGAACAGGACTGGGCGGCATCATCCGGCAGCACGTGCTGCCCAACATCGCGCCCACCCTCATGGTGAGCCTCGCGCTGCAGTTCGGCATCGCGGTGCTCGCGGAGGCGAGCCTGTCGTACCTCGGGCTCGGTGCCCCGCCCCCCAACGCGTCGTGGGGACGCATGCTGCAGGAGGCGCAGGGAACCGTGCTGACCGCTCCCGTCGGCGCCATCGCCCCCGGCATCGCGATCGTGGCGCTCGTGCTCGGCATCAACTTCCTCGCCGACGGACTGCGCGAGTGGACCGACCCGACCCGGCGGAGGTCGCGATGAGCCTGCTTTCGGTGAACGGACTCTCGGTGCGCGCGGGCCGTGCGACGCCCGTGCGCGACATCTCGTTCGAGGTCGCACCCGGCGAGCGCGTCGGGGTGATCGGCGAGTCCGGGTCCGGCAAGTCGCTTACCGCCCTCGCGGTGCTGGGTCTGCTGCCGCAGGCCCTGTCCGCATCCGGCTCGATCCGGCTCGACGACCGGGAGGTCGTGGGCACGCGCGATGCGGACCTGCGGCCGCTGCGCGGACCTGTCGCCCAGATCGTGTTCCAAGAGCCGCTGACCGCCCTCGATCCGCTGATGCGCGTGGGGCGTCAGATCGCCGAGCCGCTGCGGCGCTGGCGGGGGCTCCGCGGCGCGCCGCTGCGCGACGCGGTCGCCGCGGCGCTGGCCGAGGTGGCCCTGCCCGATGCCCGCATCGCCCGCGCCTATCCGCACGAGCTGTCGGGCGGGCAGCGGCAGCGGATAGCCATCGCCATCGCGCTGGCGGCCCAGCCGCGCCTGCTCATCGCGGACGAGCCGACCACGGCCCTGGACGTCACGGTGCAGGACGGCGTCCTCGCGCTGCTCGAACGCCTCGTCGACGATCGGGGCATGGCGCTGCTGTTCATCAGTCACGACCTCGCGGTGATCTCCCGCATGGCCGAGCGCGTGATCGTGCTGCGCCAGGGCGCGATGATCGAGCAGGGAACGGTCGCCTCGGTGCTCACGGAGCCCGCGCACCCGTACACGGCGCAGCTGATCGGCAGCGCCCGCATCCTCGACTCGGCCCTCGACGCGGGTGCGCGAGACGAAGGGGGTGCGCAATGAGCGTGCTGGAACTTCGCGCGGCGGGGTTCGCGTACGGATCGCAGACGGTTCTCGAAGACGTGTCGCTCACGGTCGGTGCGGGCGAGTCCGTCGGCCTGGTCGGCGAGTCGGGAGCGGGCAAATCCACGATCCTGCGTCTGCTGCTGGGACTGTCGCGCCCGCGCGACGGCGAGGTGCGCTTCGACGGCGCGCCCCTCGCGTTGCGCGATCGCGCGCTCATGCGCCGGTTCCGCGCGAGCGTGCAGCCCGTCTTCCAGGATCCGTACTCGTCGCTCGATCCCCGCCAGCGCATCGATCGGATCGTCGGCGAGCCGCTGCGCTCGCTGGGTCTGGCGTCAGGAGCGGATGCGGCGACCCGCGTCGCCGAGGCGGTCGCCGCCGTGGGGCTCTCTCCGGACACCCTCGAGCGCTATCCGCACGAGTTCTCGGGCGGTCAGCGTCAGCGCATCGCGATCGCCCGAGCGATCGTGTCGCGCCCGCGCGTGCTCCTCGCCGACGAGCCGGTGAGCGCGCTGGATGTGACGACACGCGTGCAGGTCATCGAGCTGCTTGCGCGCCTGCGCGAGGAGACGGGCCTCGCGCTGGTGATGGTCTCGCACGACCTCGGCGCGGTCGCCGCCCTGTGCGAGCGGACGGTGGTGCTGCAGCACGGCCGCGTCGTGGAAGAGGCGCCGACCGCCCGCATCCTCACCGCCGCCGAGACCCCCTACGCCCGCGAACTCGTCGCCGCCGTCCCCCGCCTCCCCCGCTGACCCGCTCACGCCGCTCCCCCGCGATGCGCCCCGCTCGGGCCCTGTCCTCTGCCCGAGTTGCGTCGCAGTTGCGCAACCGCCACACCTTTGCGCACCTGCGCCTGAAAAGGACTGTCGCGGTTGCGCAGAAGTGTGGCGGCAGCGCCCGCTCCCACCCACTGGCACGCCCCGTGACCGGCACGGGATGCGGGTGGCACCGCACGCATCCCATGCGCACGGATACGCTGACTGGATGCGTGCCCGACTCCTCGCTCTCCCCCTCGCCGTCGCCGCCCTCGCCCTCCTGTCCGGATGCGCGAGCGCGGCCCCCGCCCCCGCCGTCACCGCGCAGAGCACAGCCTCGAGCGCCGATGCGCAGACGGCCGGCACCTGCACCTACTCCGCCGGTGGCGCAGCCGCGCGCGAGGTCACGACCCCGCCGTCCGAGCCCGCGGTCACCGGCACCGTCGCCGTGACCCTGCAGACCTCGGCCGGCGACATCCCGATCACCATGGATGCGGACCGCACCCCCTGCACGGTGAACAGCTTCGTCTCCCTCGCCACCCAGGGCTACTACACCGACACGAACTGCCACCGGCTGACCACCTCCGGCATCTTCGTGCTGCAGTGCGGCGACCCCACCGCGACCGGAATGGGCGGTCCCGGCTACCGCTACGCCGACGAGCTCGACGGCTCCGAGACCTATCCCGCGGGAACCGTCGCCATGGCCAACGCCGGCCCGGGCACGAACGGCTCGCAGTTCTTCCTCGTCTACCAGGACACCCAGCTGAGCCCGGACTACACGGTGTTCGGACACATGGATGCGGCCGGCACCGCCGTCGTGCAGCAGATCGCTGCGGCCGGCACCGACAGCGGCGGCGCCGACGGCAAGCCCAAGACCCCGGTCACGATCACCGGGGTGACCGTCGGCTGAGCGCGGCCGCATCCGTCCGCTCAGTAGAATCGAGAGCATGTCCAAGGTCCTGCAGTCCCTGCCCGTCGGCGAGCGCGTCGGCATCGCGTTCTCCGGGGGCCTCGACACCTCCGTTGCCGTCGCGTGGATGCGCGACAAGGGCGCCGTGCCCTGCACCTACACGGGTGATCTCGGCCAGCCCGACGAGGACGACATCGCGTCGATCCCGGGCCGTGCTCTGCAGTACGGCGCCGAGGTCTCGCGCCTGGTCGACTGCAAGACCGCACTCGTCGAAGAGGGCTTCGTGGCCCTCGCCTGCGGCGCGTTCCACATCCGCAGCGCCGGACGCACCTACTTCAACACGACGCCCCTGGGCCGCGCGGTGACGGGAACCCTCCTCGTTCGCGCCATGAAGGAGGACGGCGTCGACATCTGGGGCGACGGCTCCACCTACAAGGGCAACGACATCGAGCGGTTCTACCGCTACGGCCTGCTCGCCAACCCCGCGCTGCGCATCTACAAGCCGTGGCTGGATGCGGACTTCGTCACGGAGCTCGGTGGCCGCAAGGAGATGAGCGAGTGGCTCGTCGCACACGACTTCCCGTACCGCGACAGCGCCGAGAAGGCCTACTCGACGGACGCGAACATCTGGGGCGCGACCCATGAGGCGAAGACGCTCGAGCACCTCGACGTCTCGCTGGAGACCGTGGAGCCGATCATGGGCGTGCGGTTCTGGGATCCGGCCGTCGAGATCGCCACGGAGGACGTGACGGTCACCTTCGAACGCGGTCGTCCCGTCGCCCTCAACGGCGTCGAGTACACCGACCCGGTCGAGCTCGTGTTCGAGGCGAACCGCATCGGCGGCCGTCACGGGTTGGGCATGAGCGACCAGATCGAGAACCGCATCATCGAGGCGAAGTCCCGCGGCATCTACGAGGCTCCCGGCATGGCGTTGCTCTTCATCGCCTACGAGCGCCTCGTCAACGCCATCCTCAACGAGGACACCCTCGCCACTTACCACGAGCAGGGCCGCCGTCTCGGCCGCCTCATGTACGAGGGCCGCTGGCTGGAGCCGCAGTCGCTCATGCTGCGCGAGTCGATCCAGAAGTGGGTCGGGTCCTCCATCACGGGCGAAGTGACCCTGCGTCTGCGCCGCGGCGAGGACTACTCGGTGCTCGACACGACCGCTCCCCACATGTCCTACGGGCCGGAGAAGCTGTCGATGGAGCGCGTGGGCGACGCGGCGTTCGGTCCCACCGACCGCATCGGCCAGCTCACGATGCGCAACCTCGACATCCAGGACTCGCGCGCGCGCCTCGAGCAGTACGCGGGCCTCGGGCTCATCGGCGGAGCGACCGGCGCGCTGATGGGCGAGCTGCGCCGCGGTGCGGCGGACGAGATCGTCGAGCACGCCGAGCCGTACGACGCCGAGCGCGAGGATCTCGCCGAGGCGACGGATGCGGTCAACGAGGCCGCCGCCTTCGACTCCGGAACCGACTGATCGGATAAATTGCACATACCTGTGCAATTTCGGGCGTAGACTCCTCGTCATGCCCACCGCTGTTTCGTCGCGCGCTGACGCCCTGCGCAACCGCGCAGCGCTCGTCGCGGCCGCCACTTCTCTGATCGCGCGCAACCCGCACGCGTCCATCGCCTCGATCGCCGAGGCGGCGGGCGTCAGCCGCCGCGCCGTGTACGGCCACTTCCCCGACCGCGGCGCGCTCGTGGCCGAACTCGTCCGCTCAGGGGCCGAGCGCTTCAATGCCCTCGCCGCTGAGACCGTCACCGACGAGCCGGCGCCCGTCGCCCTGGCACGCCTCGCGGCGCGCCTGTGGGACGAGGCCGCGCAGGTGCAGGTCGCCGCATCCCTCGCCCTCGACGACGCGCACATCGAGCAGACCGCCTACATCCTGGCTCCCGTTCGGCGCCGCCTGATGGCGATCGTGCGCGAGGGACAGGATGACGGGACGCTGCGCGCCGACCTCACCGCGGCGACGCTCGCGCGGCTCATCGAGGAAGCGGCGCGCATGGTGATCACCCGCATCGATGCGGCGAGTTCGCACGCCCGCGGGCTCGCGGTGCGTACCGTGCTCAGTATCGCCGGGCTCTCCTGGCGCGAGACGGACGCCCTGCTCGAGGCCCACCCAGAGCTGGCGGAGGAGGACTGATGCGCATCGAGGCGATCACCGTCAGCAAGGGGCGCGGCGGCCAGGCCCTCGCGCCCGTGTCTCTCGCCTATGAGACGGGCAGCGCGAGGCTCGCGACCGCAGAGACCGAGCAGCGCCCGACGGTGCTCGGACTGATCGCGAGCGGGCGGATGCGGCCCGACACCGGTGTGGTGTTGATCGGCGGCGCGGAGGACGACGCGGCGCTGCGCCGGAAGGTCGCGCTCGTCGACGCGCCCGACGTGTCGGATCCCGCTCCCAACGTCACGGTGTTCACCGTCGTCTCCGAAGAGCTCATGTTCGCGGGGCGCCCGTCGAACCCGATCGCGACCAAGGCGTGGCTCACCGAGGCGGGGCTGCTGGAGATCTCGCGCACCCCCATCGCCGACGTCGCTCCCGCGGACCGGCTGCGCATCCTGCTGGAGCTCACCGTGCTGCGCCCGGATGTGGAGGGACTCGTACTCGTCTCCCCCGACCGACACGGCGGCGATCCGCACGTGTGGTGGGAGCTGGCGGAGGAGTTCGCCGGCCGCGGGCTCGCGGTGCTGGTGATCGCAGGGCAAGCGGCCGGTGCCGTGCTCGCAGGCCGTGCCGCACGGGCCGAGATGGATGAGACGGAGGTGGCGCGATGAAGGTCCCCGCGATGATCACGGCGGAGCTGCGCCGACTGACGTCCACGAAGATGTCGGTGATCGCCCTGATCGCCCTCATGTGCGTGCCCGTGCTCTACGGCGGCCTGTACCTGTGGGCCAACCAGGATCCGTACGGTCGCCTCGATCAGGTTCCGGTGGGCCTCGTCGTGCTGGATGCGGGCGTGACCGAGAACGGCGAGACCACGAACTACGGCGACCAGGTCGCCGACAACCTCGTGAAGGACGGCACGTTCGACTGGCAGCGGATGAGCGCCGACGGCGCCCAGGACGCGCTGAAGCACGGGGCGGTGGACTTCACCGTCACGATCCCCGCCGACTTCTCCGACGCCCTCCAGTCGGCCGCCGGGACCTCGCCGCGGCAGGCGGGGCTGGAGCTGTCGACCAACGACGCGAACAACTACCTCGCCTCCACGATCGGGTCGCAGGCGATCGAGAAGATCCGCGCCTCGGTGGCGAAGCTGGTGGGCACGCAGGCCGCGAACCGCCTCCTGACGGCGATCAGCGACATCCGCGGCAACCTCGTCACCGCGGCGGACGGCGCATCCCAGCTCGCCGACGGCGCGGCATCCGCCCTGGCCGGATCCCAGAAGCTCGGCGACGGCGCATCCCAGCTCGCGGACGGGACGGCCCAGCTCTCCTCCGGCGCTTCCCAACTGGCGGGCGGTGCGTCACAGCTCGCCGTCGGCGCGAGCCAGGTCGCGGCGGGCACCGCCACACTCGACGGGTACGCCCAACGCGCAGCCACCGCATCCCAGGGCCTGGTGAACGATCTGCCCGCCATCCGTTCCACGATCGCCGAGGAGCTCGCCGCGCGCGGGCTCACTCCCGACGAGATCAACACCGTGCTCGCGCGTCTCGACACCCTCGGCGGCGATGTGTCATCGGCGAACGACCGGGTCCAGTCCGCCGTGAGTCAGATCGATCGGCTCAACGCCGGCGCCGCGCAGGTGTCGCAGGGCGCGGCGAGTCTCGCGAGCGGCTCCGCGCAGCTCGCGGACGGCGCAGAGTCCGCAGCGAGCGGGGCGGCGGCGCTGCGCGACGGCACGGGCACACTCACCTCGGGTCTGTCCCAGCTGGATGACGGCGCCGATCAGCTCTCGAGCGGACTCGCCGACGGCGTCGCGCAGATCCCCGACTCCGACGCGGCGCTGCGCGAGCAGCAGGCCGACACGATCGCCGATCCGGTGGATGTGGAATCGAGCAAGGTCGCCGCGGCGGCCGACTACGGCGCAGGCCTCGCACCCTTCTTCGCCTCGCTCGCGGGCTGGATCGGCATCTACGCGCTCTTCCTGATCGTGAAGCCCATCTCGCGCCGCGCGGTCACGGCGCTGCACTCCCCCGTCCGCATCACTCTGGCCGGCTGGCTGACGCCAGGCCTTCTGGGCGGCATCCAGATGATCGCGCTGTTCGGCGTCCTGTCGCTCGCGCTCGGCTTCACGTTCGCGAATCCCCTCGCAACCCTCGGCATCATGGTGCTCGCCTCGCTGACGTACGCGGCCATCATCCTCGCGCTGAACGTGTGGTTCGGATCGGTCGGCCAGTTCTTGGGTCTCGTGCTCATGGTGCTGCAGCTCGTGACGGCGGGCGGCACGTTCCCGTGGCAGACTCTTCCGGCACCGCTGACGGGACTTCATCATGTGCTGCCGATGGGCTTCGTCGTCGATGCGATGAGACAGCTCATGTACGGCGGTGACATCGCCAGGATCGGCAGCGACATCACGGTGCTCGTCACCTGGATGCTGGGCGCCCTGGTGCTCGCGGCTCTGGGCGTGACGCGGATGACGCACAAGCGCAGCCTCCGCGACCTCGCCCCCTCCCTCATCGGCTAGCCCCGGCATCCGCGTCACTCCCGGCCCTGGCCCGCGAGACAGCATTTCCGTCACGAGATCACGGGTAATGACAGTGATCTCGTGCTCGAAATGCTGTCTCGCGGGCGTGGGGGTGGGCCGTGGGACGGATGCGGGCGCATACACCGCACGCCCAGGGTCCTGCCACGGTTCGTCCAGAAAGCCCCCCTACGGTGTCCAGGTCGCCCGCGAGCCCGAACTCGTGCGGCGGCAGCCCCGACGACGGGGCCTGTCCACCCTGCTGGCGCAGCGCGTGATCGTCCCCGACGTCACTCGCGCCCGCGCGTTCTCCGTGCCCCGCGTCAGGCAGGCCGCTTGACCCTGGAGCCCTATGCCCCGCTTTCGTCGCGCCCTGTTGAGCGCCGCTGCCGTCCTGGTGGCCGTCCCCCTTCTCGTTCCCACGGCGGCGTTCGCAGCCTCCGACGACGCGGCACCCACGCCGACCCCGTCGGTCTCCACGCCTCCCGCCGATCCTGCGCCGCGCGCGATCGACCTCGATGCGTCGCTCTACCTCACGCTCGCGCGCTCGGTCTCGGCCTCCGCGGCAGGCAAGGCCGACACCACGACGCTCGACAAGGAGATCGCCCGGTTGAGCTCCTCCACGGAGCTCTCGGATGCGGTCGCCGAAGCCTCCATCACCGTGCTGCGCGATGCGACAGCTCGCGTCACCGCGGAGCGCAATGCGTACGACGCCCAGGTCGCCGCCGAGCAGCAGGCGGCCGCGGAGGCGGCAGCCGCCGCGCTCGCGCAGGCGAACACGCCGGACGGCGCTCGCGCAGCGGCCCGCACGATGGCGGCCGAGAACTACGGCTGGGGCGACGACCAGTTCTCGTGCCTCGATTCCCTGTGGCAGCGTGAGTCGAGCTGGAACTACCAGGCCTACAACGCCGGCAGCGGAGCCACAGGCATCCCGCAGGCACTGCCCGGCTCCAAGATGGCCTCGGCCGGCAGCGACTGGCAGACCTCCGCGATCACGCAGATCCGATGGGGCCTGGACTACATCGACCGCGCCTACGGCACCCCGTGCGCGGCGTGGGGTCACTCGCAGGCGACCAACTGGTACTGAGAGCCCTCATGAGAAAGGGGCACCCGCATCGCGCGCGGGTGCCCCTTTCTCATCTCCGGATCAGAGAGCGGCGCGGAGCCCCTCGACCAGCGGCGTGGTGGGACGCCCGATGAGCTGCGACAGCGTGTGGTCCTCGGAGTCCAGGGCGCCGGCGGCGATCCCCGCGTCCAGCGCGGCGACGAAGCCAGCCGTGCCCTCGTCGAGTCCCACACCCCGCAGCGTCTCGAGCAGGTGCTCCTCGGACAGGGCCACGTACGTCACGTCGCGTCCGTGGATCTCGGCCGCGGCGGCGGCGAGATCGGCGTAGCTGAACGCCACATCGCCGGCGAGCTCGAGCACGCGCCCGAGGTACGCGTCATCCGTCGCGACGACCGCCGCCGCCTCGGCGTAGTCCGCGCGGGTCGCGGCCGCGACCTTCCCGTCGGCGACGGCGGCGGCGATCACGCCGGACTCGGCGGCGCGGGCCACATCCTGCGCGTAGTTCTCGATGTACCAGTTGTTGCGAAGGATCGTGTAGCGAAGACCCGATGCGGCGAGCGCCTCCTCGGTGGCGACGTGCTCGGCCGCCAGGGGCAGCGGGCTGGTGGTCGCGCGGTAGAGGCTCGTGTAGACCAGCCCGGCGACCTTCGCGGCGACGGCGGCGTCGATGACGGCCTCGTGCTGAGCGAGGCGCTTGCCGACCTCGGAACCGGAGACGAGGACAACGCGGTCGATCCCGGCGAAGGCGGCGTCGAGAGTCTCGGGTGCGTCGTAGTCGACGACGGCGGTGCGCACGCCGCGGTCTGCAAGGTCGGCGACCTTGTCGAGGCTGCGGGCGCCGGCGACGACGTCGGATGCGGCGACGCCGCGCTCGAGCAGGCTTTCGACGATGAGGCGGCCGAGGTGTCCACTGGCGGCGGTGACGAGAATGGTCATGGGGTGTCCTTTCGATCCGGTACGTGGGGGTAAGCCCACCTTCCGCTTGAGACATTCCCTTTGTCAGGTACCCACTTTGGAGTAAGGTACCCACGTCATGGTGAGTTATGTGAAATTGCAGGCCCTGCCCGAGGGATTGTTCACCCACGCGTGCCCCACGCGCACCGTTCTCGATCACGTCATGAGCCGGTGGGGGGTTCTCGTGCTGTCGGCCCTCGTGCGCGGCACCCTTCGGTGGGGCGAGCTGCGTCGGGCGGTCGACGGCATCAGCGAGAAGATGCTCGCCTCGACCCTGCGCCAGCTCACCGCAGACGGCTTCGTCGAGCGGGAGTCCTTCCCGACCGTGCCGCCGCACGTCGAGTACCACCTCACCGACCGAGGCCGCGAGCTCATGGCGCGGATGCTGCCGCTGCTGGAGTGGATCGCCGTGAACGCCGATGAGATCGTGGCGGGGGAGTCGGAGCCGGCTCAGGCGTAGCGGGAACCTCCCCGGGCGTCACTGCCGGTCGCCAGACGATTCAGCGCGGGTCGGTGTCTTTGTCGCGCAGCTCGTCGACGTACATCGCGTCCTCGTCCAGCGTGCGGTTACGGTACGCCTGTCGGCCCACCATGTGCGCCGACAGCGGTGCCGTGGCGAGCTGCATGAGGGCGATCGGCACGAGGAAGGCCACCGCGGCCCAGCTGCGAACCGACAGGGCGATCGCCAGGCAGATCAGCAGGAAGCCGAGCACCTGCGGCTTGGTCGCGGCGTGCAGGCGCGTGGGGACGTCGTGGAAGCGCAGCAGGCCGATCGCCGCCGTCAGGCACAGGAGCGCGCCGACGAGGATCAGCACGAGAGCTGTGGCGTCGAGGACGGCATCGATCGGGAATCCCGCATCCGCCTGGACGTGAGCGATCATCGCTGGTTCGCGTCCTTCCTCGCGACGAACCGCGCGATCGAGATCGATCCGAACACGCCGACCGCGGCGATCACGAGCAGCACGGGCAGCGTGCGGGTGTGGTGATTGATCGCCATCTCCGCGCCCAGCACGCACATGACCTCGGTCAGCAGCACGTCACTGGCAACGGCCCGATCGAGGATCGAGGGCCCCTTGATCACGCGCCACAGCGTGAGCAGTGCGGCCACGGCGAAGACGAGGTAGATCGCCACGAGCAGCGGGTTCATCGGCTGGCCTCCTTCGCCTGCGCGCTACCCCTGCGGGCCGCCGCGACCTCCGAGAGCTGCGCGCGCGAGCCGACCGCACGCACGATCCGCCGCTCCCAGCGCTGCACCTGGCGGCGCTGCGCCTCGACGTCCGCATCCGAGTTCACGCCGATCACGTGCAGGTACAGGATGCTCTCGTCTCGGTCGATGTCGATCACGAGCGATCCCGGGATGAGGGATGCGGTGACCGCGGTGTGCGCGAGGATCAGCTCGTCGTTCGTGGCGAGCGGCACAGCGATGACCGCGACCCCGGGATAGCGCCGAGGATTCACGACCTGCCAGGCCACGAGCAGCGAGCCCTTGACGAGCGCGCCGAGGAAGGCGAGGACGAACACGAGGCCGTACCAGAGGTTGACCCGCCCGGAGAGCTCCACCGGCGGCAGCCGGAAGACCCGGGTGACGAGGATCGCCGCCACGAGTCCGGTCAGGAACGCGATGACCGTGAACTGACCCCACAGCAGCATCCACAGGGCGACGAGCCAGAGGAAGAACGGCAGTTGCCGCCAGGTCTGGGCGATGAGTCCTTTGGGGCCGCGAAGGTGTCGGATCACTGATCGACCTCCCCGGACTGCGTCTCCAGCTGCACGAGCTGAACCGGCTGCAGCAACGCGTCGCCGATGCGGGTGCACATGTCGTACAGGGGACCGGCGAACACCGTGAGAGCCACCGTGACGGCGACCATCCCCGCGGTGGCCGCGGTCATGACGCGGGGGATGACGCGGCGTTCGGTCTGGATGCCGGCGGCCGGGGCGTTGCCGAGGTACTCCACGCGGGCCTCGACCTCGGGCTCCTCCGTGTCGTCCTCGCGCCAGAAGCCGAGGTTCCACGCGCGCATGAGCGCGTAGAGCGTGAGCAGCGAGGTGACGATACCGGCGACGATCAGGACGATCATGAGCGGCGTGCCGACCTGGGCCGCGGCGTCGAACAGTCCGTACTTGCCGATGAAGCCCGAGAACGGGGGAAGCCCGCCGAGGTTCACCGCCGGGATGAAGTAAAGCACCGCGATCACGGGAGCCGCACGCATGAGCCCCTTGAGCTTGAGGATCGACGTGCTGCCGGCGCGACGCTCGATGAGTCCGACGGCGAGGAACAGGGTCGTCTGCACCACGATGTGGTGGACCATGTAGTAGATCGTCGCGCCGATCGCCGCGGGGGTCGCGATCGCGAGCCCGAACACCATGTAGCCCACGTGGCTCACGAGGGTGAACGACAGGATTCGTTTGAGCTCGGCCTGGGCGACCGCACCGAGCACGCCGACGATCATCGTGGCGAGGGCGACGATCAGCAGCAGCACGTTCACGTTGCTGTCGGGGAACAGCTGCGTCTCGGTGCGGATGAGGGCGTAGACGCCGACCTTGGTCAGCAGGCCCGCGAACACGGCCGTGACCGGCGCGGGGGCTGTGGGGTAGGAGTCGGGCAGCCAGAACGACAGCGGGAAGACGGCCGCCTTGATGCTGAAGGCGAGCAGCAGCATGAGGTGCAGCGTGAGCTGGACGTGCTGCGGCAGCTCCCCCATCCGTTCGGCGATCTGCGCCATGTTCACGGTGCCGAGGGCGCCGTAGATCATGGCGATCGAGGCGAGGAAGAGGATCGAGGAGACGAGCGAGACGACGATGTAGACGATGCCGGCACGGATGCGGGACTCGGTGCCGCCGAGGGTGATCAGCACGTAGGAGGCGACGAGCAGGATCTCGAAGCCCACGTAGAGGTTGAAGAGGTCGCCCGCGATGAACGCGTTGAAGATGCCCGCCGCGAGGATGAGATACGACGGGTGGAAGATCGAGACCGGGGTCTCCTCGTCGCCGTCGGCGGCTCCCTGGCCGACCGAGAAGAGAAGGACCGCGAGCAGCACGACGCTCGAGACCACCACCAGCAGCGCCGCCAGCCGGTCGACGTACAGCACGATGCCGAAGGGGATCGGCCATCCGCCGACGGCGACCGCGATCGGCTGGCCTGAGTCGACGACCACGAGCAGCACCGCCGCAATCGCGAGCACCGCGGTGAGGGTCGTGATCGAGACGGCGACCTGAACGCGCCGACGCCGGCCGAACACGAGCGCGACGGCTGCGCCGATGAGCGGCAGGGTGACCAGAAGCGGAACCAGTGCGTTCATCGCTCACCCTCCTCGTCATCGGTACGCCTCGCGGTCGGTCGGTCGGTCGGCGCGTCGTCGCGGATGCCGGGCACGTCGAGGCTGCCGAGCACCGTGATGGGCACACTCGCCGCATCCACGAAGTCTGTCGTCGCGTCGTCGGCGGTGATCTCGTCCTCCATGGCTTCTTCGTCCTCGACCGCACGACCGCGAAGCGCGACGTCCTCGACGTCGTCCTCGACCGTGTCGGCCTGACCCAACTGCCAGGAGCGGTAGATGAGCGCGAGCAAGAAGGCCGAGACCGCGAAGGTGATCACGATCGCCGTCAATGTCAGCGCCTGGGGGAGAGGGTCGGAGAACTGGGCCGAGTCGGCGCCTTTCGCGAAGAAGGGGGCGGTTCCGGGGAAGCCCATCACGATGAGCAGCAGGAGGTTCGCGGCGTTGCCGAGCAGCAGGAAGCCGATCAGCACCCGGGTGAGGCTCCGCTCCAGCATCGCGTACACGCCGCACGCGAAGAGCACGGCCATCACGGCGATCAGGACGACGGAGACACTCATCGGGCACCCGCCCCCTGCTGCTCGAGCTGGAGCTTCTGGCGGTCGACCTCGGCGCCGAGGCTGCGGAGCACGTCGAGCACGAGTCCGATGACGACGAGATACACACCGATGTCGAAGATCGTCGACGTCACGAACTCCACGTGGCCGAGCACGGGGATCGTCACGTCGAACCAGGTGCTGGTCAGGGGGTCCACGCCGAAGAACAGCGGCACGACGGCAGTTCCGACGGCGAGCAGCATGCCCACCCCGAGCAGACGCCCCGCATCCGTCGGCGCCGCGGCGCCGAGCTCATAGCGACCGCCCGCGACGTAGCGCATGACCAGCGCCATCCCGGCGATGAGGCCGCCCGCGAACCCGCCGCCGGGAAGGTTGTGGCCGGCGAACAGCACGTACAGCGACACGATGATGATCGAGTGGAACAGGATCCGCACGACGACCTCGAGCAGGATCGACCGGTTCTCCGGCTTGACCTTGGCTCCGCCCACGAGCCAGGCGCGACGGCCGCTCTCGCCCGCGCCCTGGGGGCGCAGGCCCTCCGACGTCTCGAGCAGCGGACGACGGCGAGGGATGCGGGGAAGAGGCTTGGTGAAGTCGGAGAGCGTGTCGGAGCGGTGGGTGACGAACACGAGCGAGGCGACGCCGGTGGCCGCGAGGATGAGCACCGAGAGCTCGCCCATCGTGTCCCAGCCGCGGAGGTCCACGAGGGCCACGTTGACGACGTTGCGCCCGTGGCCGATCTCGTAGGCGAGCTCGGGGAAGGCGAGCGAGATCGGCGCCTCGACGCGCGCAGAGGTCGCGACGATCGCGACGAGGGCCATCGTGAGTCCGACTCCGCCGGCGAGCACGGCTCGCGCGAGCGGCGCGACCGAGGCGTTGTGATCGCCCATCCGCGCCGGGATGCGGCGCAGCACGAGGGCGAACGCGATGAGCGTGACGGTCTCGATGAGAATCTGCGTCAGCGCGAGATCCGGGGCGCCGCTCGTGGCGAACAGCACGACCATGCCGAGGCCCGTCACCGAGACCAGCACGACGCCCGTGTAGCGCTTGCGCGCGCGCACCGCGATGATGCCCGCCACGATCATGATCGGGGCGACGAACACCTGGGTGGGCGACTGCCAGGCATCCAGCTGCGCGCGCCACTCCGGCGTCGCCAGCAGGGTGGCGCCCTGAGACACGACGAAGACGACGAAGATCGTTCCCACGTAGACGGGCAGCGAGCCGCGCTGCGTGAGGGTGGTGGTCCACACCGAGATGCGGGCGATGAGACGCAGGACCGCGTTGTAGGCGTCGGCGGCGGTGAACGGGAGGATGCGGCGACGCTCGGCCCACCGCACCTTCAGGGCGAACCAGAACAGGAACGCGCCCACCGCCAGCGTGCCGAGCGAGAGGAACAGCGCGGGCTCCAGGCCGTGCCAGAGAGCGAGGTGCGTGGTCTTCTCGCCGGCGGCCGGGGCGAGCTCGGCGTATCGCGCGAACGCGGTGTCGACCCAGGGCGCGGCGAGCCCCGACACGAGCGTGAGGCCAGAGAGGATGACGGGCGCCGCGAGGAAGCCGACGGGCGGGTCGGGCCACTCGGTGCGCTCGCGCGGCGCGCCCGCCGCATCCTTCTTGGTCCAGAACGCGCCCCAGACGAAGCGGATGCCGTACGCCGCCGTCAGCGCCGACCCGATGAGGATGCCGATGAGTGCGACCGTCGCCCAGACCGATCCGTCATCGAGGAACGCCGCCAGTGCCGACTCCTTCGCGGCGAAGCCGATGGTGGGGATGAAGCCGGCCATGGACGCGACGGCGATGATCGAGAAGGTCGCGAGCGTCGGTGCTTGCCGCCCCACTCCGGAGAGCTCGTTGATGTCGCGGGTGGACAGCTGACGGTCGATGACGCCCACCACGAGGAACAGCGACGACTTGAAGAGAGCGTGGCTCAGCAGCAGTGCGAGACCGGCGAGCGCCGCCTCCCTCGTGCCGAAGCCGAGCACGACGGTCAAGAACCCGAGCTGACTCACCGTGCCGAAGGCCAGGATGCGCTTGAGATCCGACTCGCGAAGGGCCTGCATGCCGCCGAGCAGCATCGTGAACACGCCGAGACACACGATGATCGGGCGCCACGGATCGGCCTCCGCGTAGACGGGGGCGAAGCGGGCGATCAGGTAGATGCCGGCCTTGACCATCGCCGCCGCGTGCAGGTAGGCGCTGACGGGCGTGGGCGCAGCCATGGCTCCGGGGAGCCAGAAGTGGAAGGGGAAGATCGCGGACTTGCTCAGCGCTCCGACGAGCAGCAGCACGAGAGCGGCGTTGACGACGGGACCGGTGGGAGCCTCGGCGAGGATCGTCGAGATGCTGGTCGTGCCCGCCTCGACGACGATCAGCACGACGCCGATCAGCATGACGAGTCCGCCGAGGGTCGTGACCAGCAGAGCCTGCAGTGCCGCACGGCGACTGACACCGCGTGCGTGGTAGTACCCGATGAGCAGATACGACAGCACGCTCGTGATCTCCCACAGCATGACCAGCACGACGATGTCGTCGGTGAGCACGAGTCCGTACATGGCTCCCGCGAAGGCGAGGAGCACGGCGGAGAACTGGCCGAGGCCCTCGCGCTTTCCCGCGAAGTACCAGCGGCAGTAGAGCATGACGAGCGCTCCGACACCGGTGACGATGAGCGTCAGCACCCAGCTGAGCATGTCCATCCGCATCGACAGCTCGATGCCGAGCGAGGGCATCCACTCGTATGTCTCGAACGGAATGCCGCCCGACAGCACCTGCGGCGCAAGCCACAATGTGTGGCCGAAGGCGATGATCGGCAGCAGCGCCGCCACGGCGAACGCGCGAGCCCCGAGGCGGGACACCAACCAGGGGAGCAGCAGCGGGACGAGGGCAAACGCAGCGAGGAGTACCAGCAAACGCGGCCTCCTCGTGGTCGTCGGGGCTCCGTGGCAGGCGGAACCACCCAGGCGATCGGGGTGTCGCTCTCTATTCTAAGGGGCGGATTACGCGCCCGGCGCCACGTCCGACGAAACCGGCCCTGTCGTATTACCCGGGCGGAACACAGAGGTGAGCAGAATGTCGGGGGGCACGACGCCTTCGAGCATGGCCGACACGGCGATGCCCGCCGCTCGTCCCTTCTCCGCCGCGGGCTGCACCATCGTGGTCAGCGTGAGAGGAGCGACGCCGTCGACCGAGACCCCGTCGAACCCCGTGACGCTGACGTCCTCGGGCACGCGGAGCCCGGCATCGTGCACGGCGCGGATGATGCCCGCGGCCAGCACATCGCTCTGCGCGAGGATCGCCGTCGGCCGCTCGCCCGGTGCCGTGAGGATGGCTCGGCCCGCCGAGTAGCCCTCGTCGATGAGACTCGCCCCCGCCGCGTAGACGCGGGCGTCCTCGAACACGTCGAGGGCGCCCTCCAGACGTTCGCGCGTGACGTCGACGGTGATCTGCGAGACCGACTGCGGATCGAACCATCCCGTGCCGTGCCCGCCTCCGACCGGAAGGGCGACCACGACGACGCGACGGTGGCCGAGCTCTCGCACGTGCCGAGCGATGACGGCCTGCGCGTCGTGATTGTCGAGGCGGATGCGGGGGATCCCCTCACCGGCATCCCCCTCCATGACGACGACCGGAACACCGCGCCGCTGCAGCACCTCGAGGTCCGAGCGCAGCCGGGTGCTGCATCCGATCAGCACGAACGCATCGGCCGGGGCCGCGGGCAGGGCGGCGCCTCCCGACTCGTCGTCGCGGAGCAGCAGCAGGCCGCTGCCGCGCTCGGCCACGCCCTCGGCGAGCCCGTCGAGCATGATCGTGGTGACGGGATCGCGGAACGCGGCGCGCAGCCGATCGCCGATGACGACGCCGACGACGCCCGAGCGTCCGAGACGCAACGACGCCGCACGCGGATCGGGCCCGGCGTAGCCGAGCTCGGCGGCGGCGGCGAGCACGCGTGAGCGGGTCGCCTCGGAGACCGCGGTCTTGCCACTGAACACCACCGACGCGGTCGAGGCGGCGACCCCCGCCTGACGGGCGACGTCGGCGATGGTGGCACGGCGTGCGTTCATGGTCCCTCGATGCTAACCCCCCGCGCCGCGACACGGATCGAATCGATTCGGTAGGGTGTGCTCATGGAAACAGTGCTGTCCCGTTCCCAGGTCGTGCGGTGGCGCACCGCCGTCTTCGCCATCTTCCTCGCGAGCGGTCTGAGCATCGCCACCTGGGCCTCGCGCGTGCCCGCCATCAAGACGGCGCTGGGCATCGACAACATCCAGGTGGGCATGCTCCTGCTGGGCATGGGCGTCGCCTCGATCCTCGGCCTCACCGCGAGCTCCGCGATCCTCGCGCGTTTCGGCGCGCGCAAGGGCATGCTCGGCGCGCTCTTCTTCGTCGTGCTCGGGCTCGTTCTCATCGGCGTCGGCACCGACTACCTGCACACCTACGGCGTCGTGCTCGCGGGGCTCGCACTCTTCGGATTCGGCAACGGCTCGCTCGACGTGATGATGAACGTCGAGGGCGCGGCGATCGAGAAGCAGACCGGCAAGACGATCCTGCCGCTCTTCCATGCGTTCTTCAGCTTCGGCACGGTGATCGGCGCAGGCCTCGGCACGGCGGCCGCCGCCACCGCGTTCAGTGTGGTCGGACACACAGCGATCGTCGCCGTCGTCATCGCGGTCCTGGCCGTCGTCACCGCGTCGAGCGTGCCGGTTCGCGACGTTGCGATGGACGTCGGCGCGGAGGATGCCCCGAAGGGATGGGGCGAACGCATCCGTCTCGCGCTGAGCGCGTGGAAGGAGCCCCGCACCTACACGCTGGGCGTCATCATCCTGGGGATGGCCTTCGCGGAGGGCGGTGCGAATGACTGGCTCTCCCTCGCGGTCGTGGACGATCACGGAGCCGACCCGGCGCTCGGACCCGCAGCGCTGACGGTGTTCTCGGTGGCGATGACCGTCGTGCGGGTGTTCGGCGGGCCGCTCGTCGACCGCTTCGGCCGCGTCGTCGTGCTGCGCTCGCTCGCCATCACGGCGGCCGTGGGACTCGTGCTGTTCATCTTCGCCCCGAACATGCCGCTCGTGTTCATCGGTGCGGCGCTGTGGGGGATGGGCGCATCCCTCGGCTTCCCGCTGGGCATGTCGGCCGCGGCCGACGACCCGCAGCACGCGGCGGCGCGAGTGAGTGCGGCGGCGACGATCGGTTATGTCGCGTTCCTGTGCGGTCCGCCGATCCTCGGCTTCATCAGCGAGCACATCGGTCTGCTGAACACGTTGCTGATCATCGTCGTGCTGATCGTGGCGTCGGGCTTCTTCTCGGGCGCCGCCCGCCCGCTGGCCATCGCCTCCGACGAGAAGGCGCCGCGCGGTCACTGACTCGCAGCGAGTGCGCGGTCACCGCCACGGACTGGCCCGAGCGATCGCTACGGCATGCGAACGGCTGCGCGCCGCCAGCTTCGTCAGCACGCTCGAGACATGCGTCTTGACCGTCGGCACGGAGATTCTCAGCAGCGACGCGATCTCGCCGTTGGAGCACCCTTCCGACAGGGCGGCGAGCACCTCGCGCTCGCGCGGCGTGAGCGCGTCGAGGGCCGCAGCGGCGGGGGAGTGCTCCGCCCGCCGCGTCCGCCGGGCGAGCACCCGGCGGGTGACCCGCGGGTCGAGCACCCCGTCGCCGCGGGCGACGCTGTGCACCGCATCCACCAACGCCGCCGCCGAGACCGTCTTCAGCAGGAATCCGACGGCACCGGCGTCGAGCGCCGCATCCACCAACTCGTCCTCGTCGAAGCTCGTCAGCACCAGTACCTCGCTCGTGTCGTCTTCGCGGATGCGGCGGGTCGCCTCGACGCCATCCACCCCCGGCATCCGCAGGTCCATCAGCACGACATCCGGCCGCAGGGCGCGCGCGTTGCGCACCGCCACTGCGCCGTCGGCAGCCTCGCCGACCACCTCGATGCCGTGGGCGACGAGCATGATGCGCAGTCCCTCGCGGATGGCGGCGTGATCGTCCGCGAGGAGCACCCGGGGCGCGCTCACCCCGGCACCCCCGCGGGGATGCGGGCCTCGACGCGCCACCCGTCGCGACGAGGTCCGGCCTCCAGCCACCCGCCCAGCGCCTTCGCGCGCTCGCGCAGCAGCTCGAGGCCCCAGCCGTTCCCCACGAGCCGAGCGGGTGGCGCGGATGCTCCACGGGAGTCCACCCGCACCGCGACCTCCCCCGACTCCTTGACAAGACGGATGCGCACCTCGGCCCCGGGCGCGTGACGGACGCAGTTCGCCAGCGACTCCTGCACGATGCGGGCGACCGTCTGGTCCACGGGCGTGCTGAGATCGGTATCGAGTTCGTTCTCGAGCGACACCTCCAGCCCCGACCGGCGCGCGGACTGGGCGAGGTCGTCGACCGACGCGACCCCCACCGGCGCCGCGATCTGCGCGCCGCCGTCGCGGAGCACCGCGATCATCGTGCGGAGTGTGTCGTGCGCCTCTCGCGACGAGTCGCGCACCGCTCGGAGCGCCGCCCGATCAGCATCCAGAGCCGGGGGCGTCGACAGCGCCGCTTCGGATCGGATCGCCATCGCGGCGACGTGACCGGCCACGACGTCGTGCAGCTCGCGCGCCATGGCGTCGCGTTCGCCCTGCACCGCCGCATCCCGCTCGCGCTCTCCCTCGCGGCGCGCATCCTCCGCCTGCTGCCGATGCAGTGCGACGAGCTCCCGCGACTGCGCCACTGCGGTGCCGTACCAGTACCCCAGTCCGCCCAGCGCGCCCAGCTGTAGAGCCACCAGGAAGGTCGCCCGCGCGTCACCGGTGATCCACCCGGCGGCGATCGCCACGACCGCGACGACGGCGATCACGCCGACGAGGATGCGGTGTCGGCGCTCGGTCTCGCGGGTGGCGACGTACAGCACGTCGACGGCGACGATCAGGGGCACGAGTCCGCCGAACACGAAGACGTCGACGGCCATCACCATCGTCGCCGCGATCAGCGCGGGGATCGGCCACCGGTCCCGCACGAGCACGATGGCCACGGCGGCGAGGGCGGGGATCAGCGTCCACCACGGGGATGCGGCGGCGAACACGCTCGGCACGATGGCGCCGGACACGGTGAGTCCCAGCGCGCCGGCGGCGACGGCGATCAGCAGATAGATGAGCGCGTCGGCGGGCCCGCGGTGCCGGCGCGCCCAGCCGCGCAGCCGGGAGATGTCTGCTTCGCCCATGCGTTCATGCAAGCACAGGCATGCGCCCGCGGCATCCGTCGAAGGATGGAGGCGCCGGGGAGGGACTGCGTCCTTCGCCCGATGTGCGAATCCCACCTTCGCCGAAGACTCGGAGCGTGGACCTCCTTCCCGGCGCCCCTCTGCCGCTCACCCTGTTCGTGCTCGCCCTCGTCGACGGATTGAGCGTCGGCACCCTCGTCATCCCTCTGCTGCTCATGATCGTCCCCGGCAAGGTGCGCGTCGGCCGCCACCTGCTCTACCTCTCGACCATCTCGCTCTTCTACCTCGCGGTCGGCGTGCTGTTCCTGCTCGGGCTCATGAACGTCATCGACGTGGTCGGCGACTTCTTCTCCTCGACCGCCGGGGCCGTCGTGCGCCTCGTCGTCGGAGCCGCGCTGCTGATCGCCGCCTTCGCGATCCCCGCGCACGAGAAGCGGATGCGGGAGTGTCCCGACGCCGGCCCCGGGCGCATCGTCCGGTGGCGCGACCGGCTGGTCGCCGACGGCGTGGCGGCGCGCACGGTCATCGCGGTGGCGATCGCGGCGGGGATCGTTGAGCTGGCGACGATGCTCCCGTACTTGATCGGCATGACCCTGCTGGCCGAGTCGCAGCTCGCGTTGCCGATTCAGGTCGGAGCCCTGGCCGCATACTGCCTCGTCATGATCCTGCCGGCGCTCGTGCTGCTGGGCCTGCGAGTCCTCGCGGCGCGCCTGATCGAGCGCCCCCTCGAGCGTCTCGCGGGATGGTTCGCGCGCACGGCCGGCGAGACCACCTCGTGGATCCTCGGCGTCATCGGCTTCCTGCTGGCGCGCGCGGCGGCGACCCAGCTCGGCCTGTTCGATCTGCTGTGAACGTCGAACAGCGACCCGGCGGCAACTAGGCTCTTCGGGTGCGTCTCGTCATCGCCCGCTGCTCCGTGGACTACACCGGCCGCCTCAACGCCCACCTGCCCCTCGCGACTCGCCTCCTCGTCCACAAGGGCGACGGCAGTCTCCTCGTGCACTCCGACGGAGGCTCCTACAAGCCCCTCAACTGGATGAGCCCGCCGTGCTCGCTGGCGGTCGAGGAGCCCGACGAGGATGCGGCGAGCGCCGGCGTCATCGAGCAGTGGCGGGTCACGCACGCCAAGACCGGCGACGCGCTGCTCGTGCGTCTCTACGAGGTTCTCCACGACTCCAGCCACGAGCTCGGCGTCGACCCCGGTCTGCAGAAGGACGGCGTCGAGGCCGACCTGCAGCGCCTGCTGGCCGAGCAGGTGGGGGTCATCGGCGAACACCTCACGCTCGTGCGTCGGGAGTTCCCCACCGCCATCGGGCCGGTGGATCTCATGCTGCGCGATCCGGATGCGGCCACGGTCGTCGCCCTGGACGACGAGACGCCGCGCGCGCTGCACGTGGCCGTCGAGGTCAAGCGCCGGGCGGGCATCGACGCGGTCGAGCAGCTCACGCGCTACCTCGACCTGCTCAACCGCGACTCGCACCTGCGGCCCGTGCGCGGCGTGCTGGCCGCCCAGGCGTTCGCGCCGCAGGCGCGCACCCTCGCCACCGACCGCGGCATCGATTGCGTCGTGCTCGATTACGAGGCCATGAAGGGCATCGACAGCGGACTGCCGACCCTGTTCTGAGTCGCCCCGTGCCGGCGCACGATAGCGTGGGAGCCATGTCCGTCGGATCCCCGTTCTCCTGCGTCCTCTGGGACGTCGACGGCACGCTCGTCGACGCATCCGACGGGATTCTGCGCCGCCTGACGATCACGCTCGAGCACTTCGGACTTCCGGCGCCGACGCGCGCCGAGCTGGTGCACTGGATCGGACCTCCCCTGTACGAGTCCTTCCAGCACCACGCCGGGATGACGCCGGAGGGCGCCACGGATGCGGTGACCTTCTACCGCGCACTGGGCAAGGCCGACGGTTACACGACAGACGTCAAGCTGTACCCCGGCGTCAAGCAGATCGTCGACGATCTGGCCGCCGCGGGCGTTCCCCAGGGCACGGCGAGCTCCAAGCCCGAGAACCAGGTGCAGGCGCTCATGCTGCACTTCGACCTCGCGGAGCACATGACGGCCATCACGGGCGCGACCGCCGACGAGAAGACTCTTGCGACGAAGGCCGACATCGTCGCCGAGGCCCTCCGACGGATGCGGGCCGCCGGCGTCGACACCTCGCGCCCCGTGCTCATCGGCGATCGGCACCACGATGTGGACGGCGCGACGGCCAACGGCGTGCCCGTGATCTTCGTGCGGTGGGGTTTCAGCTGGCCGCACGAGGCCGAGGGCGCCCAGGCCGTCGTCGACAACGCGGACGAGCTCCACGCGCTGCTGCTGGTCGACTCCGACGGCTGAGCCCTCCGCGTCGCTATCGTGAGCGCATGACGACGGACGACGCCGCCGGCCGACCACGACCCCGCACCGCGATGCGCATCGCTCGTCGCGTGCCCGCGACTCTCGTCCTGGTCGCCGCGCTGCTCGTCATCGGGGTCATCACCGGTGCCCTCTGGCATCCCTTCCATCGGAACCCCGGCATGGAGCTGTGGGCCTACGGCTGGCCCGCCCTCGAGGCCGGCCGCTGGTGGACACCGTTCACCGGCACGTTCATCGTCGGCCACCCCGGCCTCTACCTGTTCGCGGTGGCGAGCTTCGCGGGGATGGCCTACCTCGAGTTCCGACGCGGCACCCGCGTGGCGCTCGCCTACTTCGCCATCGGCCAACTGTTCGCGGTGCTGGCGGCGGCCCTTCTCGTCTGGGCGCTCTCGCTCACCGGGTGGCCGTGGGCACTCACGCAGGCGGGCGCACTGGATGTCGGCCCGTCCGGCGGCGCGTTCGCCGCCATCGCCGCCGCCGTGGGGTTGCTTCGCGCGCCGTGGCGGATGCGGATCTGGCTGCTCCTGCTCGGATACGTCTTCGTCACGATGCTGTTCTGGGGAAATCTCGACGACATCGAGCACCTGCTGGCGGTGGTCCTCGTGCTCTTCGCGGACCGCTCATTGCGCCCGCAGCGCACCACAGTGAGAGAGCAGCGACTCGTCGCCTTCCTCGGGCTCGCCATCCTCGCGGTCCTCGAGATCATCGTCTTCGTGGTCCCGACCAACGGGCCCTTCGGATCGACAACGCCCGGATCGGGGTCGATCTGGGATGTGGTGGTCGACGTCGCAGTCGTCGCCCTCATCGCCGACGGACTCCGGCGCGGTCGCCGATGGGCCTGGGTCCTCGGGCTCGTGCTGACGGGCCTGAACCTTCTGTCGTTGGCTCTCCTCGTCGTCGTGATCGCTCTGGCGGGGTGGAGCGAAGCGGCCGACGTCCTCTCGGGAGATCCGTCGTTGTCGCTGGCGACCGGCGTGCTCTGGCTGCTCGTTCTCGTCTACCTCGTCTGGGTGCGCGGCGCCTTCCGCGCCCGCAGGCGCACCCGCATCGGTCAGCCGCCCGCGCCGGATCAGGTGGCGCTGCGCGAACAGTTGCGCCGCGTCGGCGGCGGAACGCTGTCGTGGATGACGACCTGGGAGGGCAACCACTACGCCCGGGTGTCGGAGAGCATCGTCGCGTTCCAGAGCCGCGCTTCCGTCGCGCTCGTGCTGGCCGATCCCATCGGTCCGGAGGCCGACGCCGGTCCCGCCGTGTCGGCGTTCATCGACTCGGCGGAGCGTGCCGGCCTCATCCCCTGCTTCTTCAGCGCGAGCGAACGAACCCGTGACGCGGTGCCCGAGAGCTGGCGCAGCCTCGTGGTGGCCGACGACACGATCGTGGATCTTCCCGGGTTGGAGTTCGCCGGCAAGGCGTGGAACGCCGTCCGCACCTCGTTCAACCGCGCCGGCCGCGAGGAGATGACGTTCCGACTCACGCGGCTCGCCGATGAGCCGTGGGGGATCCGCGCTCAACTGCGCGCGATCTCCGAGAGCTGGGTGGGCGACAAGGGCCTGCCGGAGATGAGCTTCACCCTCGGCACCCTCGTCGAGGCGGAGGATCCCGAGGTGCGGCTCGCACTCGCGATCTCGCCCGCGGGGGATGTCGACGGGTTCCTGTCGTGGCTGCCCGTCTACGCACCGGGTGGCGCCATCCACGGGTGGACGCTGGATCTCATGCGTCGACGCGAGGGCGGGTTCGGGCCTGTGATGGAGTTCCTCATCGGCTCGTCCGCCAAGGCCTTCTCCGAAGAGGGGGCGCAGATCATGTCTCTGTCGGGAGCGCCGCTCGCGCACGACTATCCACCGGATGCGGGGCTCATTGCCGAGTTGAGCGGCAAGCTCGCCGAGGCGCTGGAGCCCGTCTACGGCTTCCAGTCCCTGCATCGCTTCAAGGAGAAGTTCCACCCGCGCTACGAGACCATGTACCTGCTCTACCGCGACGAGAGCGACCTCACGCGCATCTCTCTCGCGCTCACGCGGGCGTTCCTGCCGACGGCGACGCTGCGTCAGTTCGCCGGCGCGGGTCTGGAACTCGTCCGCGGCACCGCCTGACGCGAACGCAAGAGGGACGGGATGCCGCGCATCCCGTCCCTCTTGTCGATTCGCGCCTCAGAGAGCGCGGATCTTCGCTGCCTGCAGACCCTTGGGGCCCTGCTCGACCTCGAACTCGACCCGCTGGTTCTCCTCGAGCGAGCGGTATCCGTTGCCGTCGATCGCGCTGAAGTGAGCGAAGACGTCCGCGCCCCCCTCATCGGGAGCGATGAACCCGAAGCCCTTCTCGGAGTTGAACCACTTGACCGTACCCGTCGTGCTCATGCCTTGCCTTCTTGTGCGTCCGGCACCCTCTGCGCCAGTGACCTCCCACCGTAGCGGCGTGGAGTGGTCAGTGGGGAAGAGTTGCAGATGGTGACGAAATCGTTGCACGCGCGACGCGGGCCGTTAACCATTCGACGCCCGGGCCGAGCAGAGCTCATAGGCCCGGGCGTCGACGGATCCCCCCGGATACGTCGCGCGGAGCGCGACAGCGATCACTTTACTGTGTCGCCGACGTATCACCACAGATATTCCCCGGCGACAGGGCAAAACTCCGCGGTCGCTCGGAAGGCCGCGCCGTAGACTGGTCACGCCATGGCCGACCACCCGACATCGCGGCCGCCGCGCCGTCGCCGGATGCTCGGAGACGAGGTCTTCGAGCTGCTCGGTCGCGCCATCCGCGACGGAAAGCTCGTCCCCGGACAGTCCCTGCGCGATGTCGAACTGGCCGAGCGCTTCGGCATCTCGCGCACACCGGTGCGCGAGGCGCTGCAACGGCTGGAGCGCATCGGTCTCGTGGAGATCTCGGCGAACAGGTTCACCCGCGTCACCGTTCCGACCGAACGCCTCATCGCGGACACCCGCGCCTTCATCGTCGGTTTCACGGCGGAGGCCCTGCGCGCCGCGCTGCCCACCTGCTCGGACGAACAGCTGGGTATCCTCGTCGCCGCATACGACCGCATGCTCGCGACTCCCCTCGGAACGGGCAGCCACACCGAGGCGTCGACCGCTTTCTTCCGGACGCTGTCGATGGCCACCGGCAACATCGTGCTCGGCCGTTTCATCCGCGAGACGTCGCTCACGCTCGAGCGGAATCTGCAGGGCTGGGCGTTCATCGACGTCGCATCCGACGCGGGACGCCGCGCCGGCGATGCTCTGCGCCGCGCCCTTCTCAGCCGCAACGCCGCGCGTGGCGACGCCATCCTGCGCGCATATCAGCGCGAGCGCGGGGAATGAGAAAGGCCCCCTCCTGCTGGGGGGAGCGGAGGGGGCCGAGGAGCCCTTCGATTGGGGGAGGTGAAGGGCTCGTGCACCTAGAGTACCCCTGTCCCCCATATGGGGGACACATCGATGTCATTGCATAAGCAACACTCAGGTTCTCCCGCGACGACCGTCACGCCCAGTCGAGCGCGGATCGCCTCTGCCAGTAGGTCTCCGGATCGATGGCGAACACCGGCATGTGCAGGGGACCGGCCGGATCACTGCGCTCCGCACCGCGACGCAGCTGGTCGTCGGTGGCGGCACCGCTGAGCACGATGTCGGCCCACTCCTGCCGACGGGCCACCGCGAACGCGTACTCGTCGACCGTGAGGGATGCGGTGCGCGCCGCATCCCTCACGACCGTCGGCGCATGGGCGTCGCTGAGCCAGCCGTTGGCCAGAACCTCCTTCAGCACGACGGTCCAGCCCGCATCGTGCGCCCGCGCGAGCGCCGGTCCCGCCGACGGCTCGAAGACGTTCCACGTGGATTGCACGACGGAGAAGAGGTCGCCGTGCTCGTTCCGCGCCCGGTCGACGACCTCCGCCTGGCGGGGTCCGCTCGTGGAGATCCCCACCCGCACCCCGGTGTCGCGGATCTCGCCGATCCGCTCCAGCAGTGCCGCGTCGGCGAGCGCCGGTGATTCCGGGGTGACCGAGTGGATGAGATAGAAGTCCGGTGGCCCGCCCAGCGCCGCGAGTGTCTGGGGCCACTGCCGGTCGAGCATCGCGAGCGTGTGCTCCTTGCGCTCATGGAGCGCTGCGGCGGGGTCCCAGCCACCGACGTACTCGTAGCCCCACTTGGAGCCGATCGTCAGCGACGCTCGGCGATCGGGGTGCGCGGCGAGCCAGGTGCCGAGGAACTCCTCGGCACGGCCATAGGAGCGCGCCGCATCCAGATAGCGGATGCCGAGCGCCCACGCGGTGTCCAGGAGCGCGTGGACCCGGCTCTCCATCGCGGCGACGGAGCGCGCGGCGGAGGATCCGAGATCGTGTTCGCGGTCGCTCGTGATGTAGGCGGGGCGCCCCACGGCCGCGAGACCGAAACCGAGTTCCGCCGTGTGCGCTGATTCCTGCATGTGCCCATCCTCCGCGTCGCTGGCCCCAGTATCGGATGCGGCGCGCGAGAGGTGGTGGGCGCCGCCACCCGAGCGGCGCCCACCGAGGCAGCGTGGGCGGTGTCGGCGATCCCGTCACGACCGCCCGACGCGGCATGATGACGAGCTCTCCCCCCAGAGGGACACCGCCGCATCCGCGGCAACCGTTCCAGACAACCCGATCGGATGCGCGACGTCATCATCCGTTCGGATGAATCTCCCTCGTCCCGCAGTCGGATCCCGTCGCCCCCCCGGTCGCCACGCGAGCGAAGCGAGACGAATCGCCCCCGGAGACCCAGCGCACTGCCAGGTACCGTCGCTGCTGCGCGAAACGTGGGCAGTGTAGGAAGGAAGGGCAACGCACTCTCACGACATCAGGGGGACATCGTGGAGGACACCGGCTACATCCGTGCGCGCCTGAGCGCACCATCTCACGCGGGCGCCGCCTGGCGCGCCACGCTCCGCTTCATCAACGGCGACGGCGACGCCGTCGCCCGCCGCGAGGTCGAACTTCGAGCGACCCGCGCTGAGGACGTGCCGGTCGCCCTGCTCGCAGCGATCGCCGCACTCGTCGGCAACGAGATCGAGATGGCCGAAGGCCTCCCGCCGCTGACCGGTGACGTCGTCGAGTTCGAGGTCCCGCTGCGCTGCCGCCAGAGCGCATCCTGAGCACCGCCCGTCCAGCAGGGCGCCCCTTGAACAGCACGGCGACGCATCCATCGCGCCTTCAAGAGACGTGAGATGCACCGCAGAGCGACACGTCGGGTCCCTCGAGCGCGGCGCCGAGGAGCACGAACGACCCCGCAGAAACGCGAGAACCGGCCGGGATGAATCCCGACCGGTTCTGTCTGTGCGCGAGGGGGGAGTTGAACCCCCACGCCCTTTCGGGCACTGGCACCTGAAGCCAGCGCGTCTGCCTATTCCGCCACTCGCGCGAGTCGCTCATCATGGATGCGCGAACTCAACCTGCCGATCGTATCACGCTCGATCGTGCCCCGAGAAGTCGGCGACGCACCCCTCCTGCGGAAGTCCTGCATGGCCTGTTCAGCCCGTACAACTACGATGGTGCCACCCGTCCAGCCGCCTGAGGAGTCGCGTGGGACTACTTGACAGCTTCGAGAGAGGTCTCGAGCGCGCCGTGAACGGCGCGTTCGCCAAGACCTTCCGCAGCGGCGTCCAGCCTGTCGACATCGCCTCGGCCCTGCGCAGCGAGCTCGACACGAAGGCCGCCGTCGTCTCGCGCGAGCGCATCCTGGCCCCCAACACCCTCACGGTGCAGCTGGCGCCGGCGGACTTCGAGCGGATGCGGGCCCTCGGCCCATCACTGACCGACGAGCTCGACGCGCTGGTGAACAAGCACGCCCGCGCGCAGGGGTACACCTTCGCCGGGCCCCTGTCGATCTCCCTGGCCAGCAACACGAGCCTGTCGACCGGGCAGGTCCGCGTGGAGTCGTCGACCGCGGCGGGCCGGGTCGCGTGGAGCGCCGTGCTCGACATCGCCGGCAAGCGGCATCCTCTGACCGCCTCTCGCACCGTCATCGGCCGGGGGAGCGATGCCGACATCACGGTCGCTGACTCGGGCACGAGCCGCAAGCACGTCGAGATCCTCTGGGACGGCGAGCGGGCGATGGTGCGCGACCTCGGATCGACCAACGGCACGAAGCTCAACGGCCGCAAGATCGACGAGGCGCCGCTGCCTCCCGACGCGACCGTCTCCATCGGACGCACCGACATCGTCTTCCGCATCGTCGCCCAGGCGACAGGGGATCGTGCGGCACGCGTCGACGACGATGCGACGCGTGCCTTCTCGCTCGACGACATCGACCGCTGGGGGAAGGCCTGATGAACGAGCTCCCGCTTCTGCTCCTGCAGATCGGCTTCCTGCTGCTGCTGTGGTTCTTCGTCTTCGCGGTCGTGTACTCGCTGCGCGCCGACCTCTTCGGCGTGCGCGTGCGCAAGATGCCCGAACAGGCCGTCGCCCAGGCCCCGGCGCCCGCTGCGGCCGCCACCGCGCCGGTCGCGCCGAAAGCGTCGCCGCGCAAGTCCTCGAAGGGCCAGAAGGCGACGACCGATGCGGTGTCCCGCATCGTCATCACGAGCGGGCCGAAGGCAGGCCTCGAACTGCCGCTGGGCACCGAGCCCCTCACGATCGGCCGATCGAGCGAATCGGGTCTCGTCATCCGCGACGACTACACCTCGAGCCACCACGCGCGTCTCATGCTGTGGGGCGATCAGTGGATGATCCAGGATCTCGACTCCACCAACGGCACCTGGCACGACGGCGAGCGCGTCGCGAGCCCCGTCCCGGTGCTGGTCGGCGCCCCGATCAAGGTCGGCGCCACGACCTTCGAGCTCCAGGGCTGATCCGTCGAGATGGTCTTCCAGGGCTCGAGCGCCGCACTCTCGCACACCGGAAAGGTGCGCTCGAACAATCAGGACTCCGGGTACGCCGGTTCCAACCTGTTCGTCGTGGCGGACGGCATGGGCGGCCACGCCGGCGGTGACGTGGCCTCCAGCCTCGCGATCGCCCGCATCGCCCAGCTCGACCGCCCGTTCGCCTCGACGGTGGATGCCGAGCGTGCCCTGCAGCAGGCCGTGACCGACACCGCGGGCGACATCATCGACACGGTCCGCGTGCGTCCCGCCCTCGCAGGCATGGGAACGACGGTCAGCGCGCTGCTGATGGTCGACGACTACGCCGTCATCGCCCACATCGGCGACTCCCGCATCTATCTGTTCCGCGACGGCGCGATGACGCAGATCACGACGGACCACACGTTCGTCCAGCGTCTCGTCGACTCCGGCCGCATCACCCCGGAGGAGGCGCGGTACCACCCTCGGCGCTCGGTGCTCATGCGGGTGCTCGGCGACATGGATCCCGATCCGGAGATCGACACGTTCATCATGCCGACGCGTCCGGGCGACCGGTGGCTGCTGTGCTCCGACGGCCTGTCGGGCGTCGTCGACGACGCCCACACGCAGAAGGCCCTCGCGGCGGGGCAGGCACCCGCCCGCACCGCGGATGTGCTGCTGAAGCAGGCGTTGGATGCGGGGGCTCCCGACAACGTGACGGTCGTGATCGTCGACATCGGCGGCCACCATCCGGTCTTCTCGGGAACGCCCACCATCGTCGGCTCGGCGTCGAACCCCACCGGCGTCGTCGTACCCGCCGTTCGCCCCGGGCGTTCGTCGTGGCTGCACCCGGGCCGGCAGGCCGCGAACGAACCCACCCACTTCGAGCCGGCCCCCGAGTTCCTCGAGGAGCTCATCGAGGAGGACCGCCGCCGCGCCCGCCGCCGCCGCATCGGCTGGCTCGTCGGGCTGCTGCTCGTGCTCGCCGCCCTCGCCGGTGCCGCGTTCGCGGGCTACAGCTGGACGCAGACGCGCTACTACGTGGGCGCCGACGACGACTCCGTCGTGATCTACCAAGGCGTGCAGCAGGGCATCGGACCGATCTCCCTCTCCAGCGTCTACGAGGACACCGACATCGCGCTGGCGGATCTCAGCCCGTTCGACCGGCAGAGCGTGGAGTCCACCATCTCCGCGCGCTCGCTCGCGGACGCCCAGTTGATCGTCGACCGACTCCGACCGGCAGAGGGGCAGTGATGACCGCCGAAGCCCCCGCGACCGACACGTCCGTGATGCGAGCACTGCGCCGCATCCGGATGCCGCAGAAGCAGCGCAACCGCGAGCTCGGGCTGCTGCTGTTCGCCCTGGCGATCAACGGCGCCGCCGTCGCACTCGTGCAGCTGGGCGCGAAGGGCGCGATCGACCCGAGCTTCCTGTACTACTCCGGCGGGCTCGGCCTGCTCGTCCTCGCCCTGCACATCGTGCTGCGCTTCGTCGCGCACGACGCCGATCCGTTCGTGGTTCCGATCGCGACCGTGCTGACCGGACTCGGTCTCGCGATGATCTACCGCATCGACATCGAGATCGACAGCGAAGGGTGGGCCGCCGCCTCCACGCGGCAGATCGTGTGGGCGGCGATCGCGATCGCCGCAGCCATCGCGGTCGTACTGTTCCTGCGGAACTACCGCGTGCTGTTCCGCTACACGTACGTCTCCGGCTTCATCGGCGTCGCGCTGCTGCTCCTGCCGTTCGTTCCGGGCCTCGGCACCAACCAGAACGCCGACGTCTGGGTCAGCCTCGGATTCTTCTCGTTCCAGCCGGGAGAGCTCGCGAAGCTCGCGCTGGCCATCTTCTTCGCCGGCTACCTCGTGCGCACGCGCGAGAGCCTGACCTCCGTCGGTAAGAAGTTCCTCGGCATCACGTGGCCGCGGGCGCGCGATCTCGGCCCCATCCTCGTGGTCTGGCTCGTCTCGCTCGGCATCATCGTGCTCCAGCGCGACCTCGGCACGGGACTGCTGATCTTCGGCATGTTCGTCGCGATGCTCTACGTCGCGACCGGCAAGACGGGGTGGGTGCTGCTGGGTGTGGGGCTCGCCGTCGCCGGCGCCGTCGCCGCATCCCAGGTGCTCACCTACGTCGGCTGGCGCTTCGCCAACTGGCTCGACGCGTTCAACCCGGACATCATCGACCGCACGGGCGGCAGCTACCAGCTCGTGCAGGGGATCTTCGGTCTTGCGCACGGCGGTCTGCTCGGCACGGGCCTCGGACAGGGTCGCCCCTCGATCACCCCGCTGGCGCAGAGCGACTACATCTTCCCCAGCCTGGGCGAGGAGATCGGGCTGATCGGCGTCTTCGCGATCCTCTGTCTCTACATGGTCTTCACGAGCCGCGGACTCCGCGTCGGCGTCGCGGGCCAGGACGACTTCGGAAAGCTGCTCGCGACCGGGCTCTCGTTCACGATCGCCCTGCAGGTGTTCATCATGGTCGGCGGCGTGACGCGCGTCATCCCGCTCACCGGCCTGACGACGCCCTTCCTCGCCGCCGGTGGCTCCTCCCTCGTGGCGAACTGGATCATCGTCGCGCTCATCCTGCGCATCTCGGATGCGGTGCGCAATCAGCCCCGGGTGGTGATCGGATGACCCGCGAAGTCCGCCGGCTCAGCTTCGTGATGCTGGCCATGTTCTTGGTGCTGTTCGGTTCGACCAGCGTCATCCAGGTGTTCCAGGCGTCGGCGCTGGCCGAGAACGGTGAGAACCGGCGCGCGCTGTACGACTCGTACGAGATCCAGCGCGGTTCGATCATCGCCAGCGGCGCGGCGATCGCCTCCTCCAGCCCCAGCGACGACGTCTACAGCTGGCAGCGCAGCTATACGGATGCCGACATGTGGTCGCCCGTGACCGGGTACATCAATGCGGCGCTGGGCTCGGCGACCGGCATCGAGCAGGCTATGAACCGCGAGCTCTCCGGCACCGGCGGCGGCCAGTTCTTCTCCCGCGTCGAGCAGATCTTCACCGGCCAGCCCCCGCAGGGCTCCAATGTCGTCCTCTCTCTCGACGCGAACGTCCAGAAGGCCGCGTACGACGCGCTCGGCGACCTGCAGGGTGCCGTGGTGGCGATCGAGCCGAAGACCGGCCGCATCCTGGCCATGGTCTCCAAGCCCGGCTACGACACCAACCTGCTCGCCTCGCACGACCTGAAGGCGGTGCAGGCGTCGTACGACGACCTCATCAACAACGCCCTGCAGCCGATGTCGAACCGCGCCATCTCCGGCAGGATGAACCCGCCGGGATCCACCTTCAAGCTGGTCGTCGCCTCCGCGGCGCTCGCCTCGGGCGACTGGACTCTCCAGTCGACACTGCCGAATGTCGCCAGCTACACGCTTCCGGGCACCTCCACCTCCATCAGCAACGCGGGTGGCGGCGCGTGCGGCCCCGGCGAGACAGTGACCGTCGCCGACGCACTGCGCCTGAGCTGCAACATCCCGATGGCGGAGCTCGCCGTGCAACTCGGCGACGACGCGATCCGCGCCGAGGCGGAGAAGTACGGCTTCAACACCTCGTTCGCGACCCCCGTGGACTCCGCACCGTCGGTCTATCCCACCGCCGCCCTCAGCGACGACAAGACCGCCCTCACCGGGTTCGGCCAGGGCGATGTCCGGGCAACACCCCTGCAGATGGCCATGGTCTCGGCCGGGATCGTCAACGGGGGGATGGTCATGAACCCCCAGATGGTCGACCAGGTCATCGGGCCGGATCTCTCGGTGCAGCAGAAGTTCGAGCCGACCGAGTTCGGTCGGGCGCTGGATGAGGATCTCGCCAACCAGCTGACCAGCGCCATGGTCGCCAATGTCAGTGACGGCGTGGCGTCGAATGCAAGAATAGACGGAGTCGACGTGGGCGGTAAGACGGGTACGGCGGAGAACGGCGGGACCAACCCGTACACGCTCTGGTTCACCGGATTCGCGCCCGCTGAAGATCCCGAGGTCGCGGTCGCAGTAGTCGTCGAGAACGGCGGCGGGCAAGGTCAGTCGGGCAGCGGTAACTCCATCGCAGCGCCCATTGCAAAGAAGGTCATGGAGGCGGTGCTGGGACGATGAGGCCGACACAGGGAGCGACGTTCGGTGGGCGTTACGAGCTGGATTCGCGCATCGCCATCGGCGGTATGGGCGAGGTCTGGGAAGCCACTGACCACGTCATCGGGCGCACGGTGGCGATCAAGATCCTCAAGGACGAGTACATGGGGGACCCCGGGTTCCTCGAGCGGTTCCGCGCGGAGGCGCGCCACGCCGCACTCGTGAACCACGAGGGGATCGCCAGCGTCTTCGACTACGGCGAGGAGAACGGATCCGCGTTCCTCGTCATGGAGCTCGTGCCCGGCGAGGCCCTGTCCACGATCCTCGAGCGCGAGGGATCGCTGTCCACGGACAAGACGCTCGACATCGTGGCGCAGACCGCATCCGCCCTCCAGGCCGCGCACGCCGCCGGCCTCGTGCACCGGGACATCAAGCCGGGAAACCTGCTCATCACTCCCGACGGCCGTGTGAAGATCACCGACTTCGGGATCGCGCGCATCGCCGACCAGGTCCCGCTGACGGCGACCGGTCAGGTCATGGGCACGGTGCAGTACCTCTCGCCCGAGCAGGCATCGGGGCACCCCGCATCCCCCGCGACCGACATCTACTCGCTGGGCATCGTCGCGTACGAGTGCCTCGCGGGCAAGCGCCCCTTCACGGGCGAGTCGCAGGTCGCGATCGCGATGGCGCAGATCAACGAGCAGCCGCCGCCCCTGCCGCCCACCGTGGCGGTTCCCGTGCAGAACCTCGTCATGGCGATGATCGCCAAGAAGCCCGAAGAGCGTCCGGCATCCGCTGCGGCCGTCGCCCGCGCCGCCAGCGCGCTGCGCCGCGGCGACGTGACGGCTGCGACGGTTGCGGTGCCCGCCATCGGTGGCGCCGTGGGCGCGGACGACGCGACGCAGCTGCTCGGGGTCGGCGAGACGCAGGCGGCGACGCAGCTGCTGAGCGCCTCGACCGCCGCATCCCCTGTGGCCGAGCCGGCAACGCGCAAGCGCAGCCCCTGGACGTGGCCGCTCGTCGCGCTGATCGTGCTGCTGCTGATCGTGCTGGGCGGAACCCTCTGGGCCATCTTCGGCAACCAGAGTTCCGACCCCGGCCCGACCGGATCGAACACGCGCTCGACCGCCTCGAGCCCGTCGTCCACTCCCTCTCCGACCACGTCGACGGTGGATGTCGCCTCGCTTGAGCTGGTGGGCAAGACGTGTGAAGAGGCGACGGGCATCGCGCAGCAGGCCGGGCTCGTGGCTTCCTGTACCCCGGGCAACCCCGCCCCGAGCCCCGACCAGGTCGGACTGGTCTACAGCGTGAGCCCGACCGGCAACGCACCCGAGGGTTCGCAACTCACGCTGACCGTCTACGCGGACCAGACTCCGATCGGTGCGCCGACCGAACCCCGCATCGAGGTCAACGGTTCGAAGGCCTCCACCGTCACCGCCGGCTCCACCGTGCAGATCAATTGGGACGGCTTCACCTGCCCGTCGGGCACGGGGTCCGTGGTCAGCTACAACTTCACCGCGGTCAACGGCATCTTCACCTCGACGGGTCAGTCCACGGCCGCCGCAGGTCCGAACCAGCGTCCGATCCCCCTCGAGGTCGGGACGAACACGGGACAGGCGCTCATCGTCAGCTACACGGTGACCTGCTCCGGCTCGGGCGACGGCACGACCCGCGAGTCCGAGTCGTCTCCGCAGGCGCAGGCGAACGTGCAGGCCGCATCGACGCCCACACCCTCTCCCAGCAACCCCCTGTCGGGCGGGAACTGAGCGCAAGCCGCCGACTCGCCCCGGATTCTGCCAGGGCGGGTCGGTTAGGCTTTCATCTGTTGCACCCAGGGAGTCGCCGTGTCAGATGATCCACGCGTACTCGCCGGTCGCTACCGCATCGATGAGCTCATCGGTCGCGGCGGCATGGCGAGTGTGTACCGAGGCTACGACCTAACCCTCGACCGCGAGGTCGCTCTCAAGGTGCTCCGCCGCGAACTCGCTGACGATGCCGCTTTCCGTACGCGCTTCCGGCTGGAGGCACAGGCCGCCTCCCGCATGTCGCACCCGACGATCGTTCGGGTGTTCGATGCCGGCGAAGACACTGAGACGACTCCCGACGGCGTGGTGCACCCCGTGCCGTTCATCGTCATGGAGCTCGTCAACGGGGCTCTGCTGAAGGACATCATCGCTGGCGGCGACGTGCCCGTGACCGATGCGGTGCGCTACGTCGATGGCATCCTCGAGGCGCTCGAGTACTCCCATCGCGCCGGCGTCGTGCACCGCGACATCAAGCCGGGCAACGTCATGGTCACCGCCGCGGGCCAGGTGAAGGTGATGGACTTCGGGATCGCGCGCGCGGTCTCGGACTCCTCCTCGACGGTCGCCGAGACGACCGCCATCATCGGCACGGCCGCCTACTTCTCCCCCGAGCAGGCCAAGGGCGAGCCGGTGGACGCGCGCGCCGACCTCTACTCGACCGGCGTCGTTCTCTACGAGCTGCTCACCGGTCGGCCTCCCTTCCGGGGCGAGACTCCGGTCGCCGTCGCCTACCAGCACGTCAGCGAGACTCCGGTTCCGCCCAGCGAGCACACCGAGAGCATCCCCCGCGGGCTCGATGCGCTCGTGATGCGCGCGCTCGCGAAGGATCCCTTCCAGAGGTTCCAGGATGCGGCCTCGTTCCGCTCCGCCCTGTCCGCAGCCGTGGGCGGCAAGGCACCCAGCAAGCGTCAGCTCGGGGCGCTCACGAGCGAGCTGTACGGCGCGAATCCGCGTCAGGCGGCCGAGACCGCGCGGTCCTTGCGACAGCTGTCGACCGACACGACGATGCGTCGCACCCAGGCGGGGCCGCCGGTCGCGTGGATCTGGTCCGGCGTCGCCGTGCTCGCCGTGCTGCTGGTCTCGGTGCTGTTCTGGGTCGTCACCATCCGTCCCGGCGACGCCGTACCCGAAAGCGCGCGCATCGTGCCGGATCTGACGACGATGACGTACGACCAGGCGGTCGACGTCCTCGAGGAGAACGATCTGCTCTCGGACCGCGTCCCCGTGGCAGACGATCAGGTCGCCGAAGGCAGCGTCGTGCGCAGCGAACCTGCCGCCGGCGACTCGGTGCAGGTCGGTCAGACCATCAAGCTCTACGTCTCAACGGGCAAGGAGAGCGTCGCCGCGCCGACGATCGTCGGTCTCAACGAGACCGATGCGCGCCATGCGCTGACGACGGCGGGCCTCGCCGTGGGCACCATCACACCGGTCAACGATGCCAAGGCACCCGCCGGCGAGGTGCTCAGTGCCAGCACCTCAGCGGGCGACGTGACCGCGGGCAGCGAGATCCCGGTCGGAACGACCGTGAACCTGCGCGTCGCGAGTGGTCGCGTCGTCCTGAACGACGTGACCGGCTACACGATCGAGGCCGCGACACGCGACCTCGAGGCGCTGGGCCTGACCGTCGTGCCGAGCGCCGATCCCGGCTGCAAGGCGACGGGGACGACCCCGACCGTCCGGGTGATGTCACTCGCGCCGGGTGAAGTGCCGATCCGCTCAGAGATCACCCTCACCTACTGCGCGGGCTGAGCGCTCGCTCCGCGATGGGGCGTGAGGGTCAGTGCGCGCGCTGGAGCGTCCTTCGCGCCGAGTGAGGCCAGCCAGGTGGCCAGCATCCGATAGCCGTACTCGGTCAGGACGCTCTCGGGATGGAACTGGACCCCGCTGAGCGGCAGCCGGCGGTGCTCGAGCGCCATGACCGTTCCCTCGGGCGTGCGGGCGGTGACACGCAGCACGTCGGGAATCGTCTCCGTCGCCACGGCGAGCGAATGATACCGGGCGGCGGAGAAGGGAGAGGGAAGTCCCCGGAGAATCCCGCTCCCGTCGTGAATGATCGGCGACGTCATCCCGTGCATGAGCTCGGGCGCCTGCGCCACGCGGGCACCGAAGGCCACCGCCAGCGCCTGGTGTCCAAGACAGACTCCCAGAAGCGGGGTGCGTGACTCGGCGGCCGCCGCCACCACGGCGAGAGACGATCCGGCACCCTCGGGCGCACCGGGGCCGGGTGAGACGAGGACTCCGTCGAATCCCGCGAGAGCCGCCGGTGCCGCATCCGCGTCGATCTCGTCCGACTCGCGCATCACGGTGTCGGCTCCGAGCTCACGCAGGTAGCCCACGAGCGTGTGGACGAAACTGTCGTGGTTGTCGACGACCAGCACGCGTGCTGCGGTCACTGAACGGTCGACTCCTGCGGGTCGACGATCGACGAGATCCACGGGAAGACGTACCAGAGCAGTCCGTAGAGGACGGCCGCTGCAACGACGAGCACGATGAGCAGTCGCACCCACCAAGGGCCGGGAAGGATACGCCAGAACGCCGCGTACATCAGGTCACCGCCTCGCTCAGGGATGCCGGCGCGCCCTCGGCTCCCGGCGTGAAGGACTCGAACACCGCGTAGGCGATGAGTCGCTCCGAGAATCCGTACCGCGGGCTGCAGGTCGTCATGGTCAGGTAGCGTCCGTTCGCCTCGACGCCCTCTTCACGCGGGACGGGAAGCAGCACGTCGACCGAGTCCGGGGTCACGTACTCCATGCTCCGGTAGCGGTAGGTGTACCAGCCGTCCTGCGTCTGGATCACGATGGCATCCCCGACATGCAGGTCGGGCAGATTCATGAAGGGTGCACCGTGGCTGCCACGGTGCGCGGCGACGGCGAAGTTTCCCACAGCACCCGGCATCTGCGTGCTGGAGTAGTGGCCGATGGCTCCGAGGTCCAAGCTCTCCGAGCGACCCACGCCGCCCGCGATCTGCACGGCGTAGTCGGGACCGAAGCGCGGGATGTGCATGATGCCGAAGACCTCGCCGCTCCCGGCATCCGGGCGCACGACCGGCTCTGCGGTGCTCACCGTCGGCGCTTCCGCCTCGGGGGTGCTCGACGCGCTCGTCGAAGGAGAGGGTGACGACGAACCGTAGTCCTGCGCCCACTGCTCAGCGATCGCCTGGCCCGCGGCATTGTTCTGCTGGCCCTGGATCCAGTCACCGATCCACAGCTGCCAACCGACGTACAGGAAGGCGAGCACACCGACGGTGATGAAGATCTCTCCGATGACCCCGAGCGCGCTGATGCGCCGCGGGCGCGTGGCGGCGCTCCGGCGCGAACGCCGCGTCGCGGCGGGCGGGGTGTCGGTCACAAGGGGAGTCTAACCGTCGCAGGTGACGCAAAAGCCTGACCCCTAGAATGTGCACATGGCACGCTCCGACAACGACGAGGACCTCACCCCCGCTGGCGCCGGTGAGCCCGCCCCCAACCCCGTGTGGTTCAAGCCCATCATGATCGGTCTCATGCTCGTGGGACTCGTGTGGGTTCTGGTGTTCTACCTCAGCGGAATGCAGTTCCCCATCCCGGGCATCGAGGCATGGAACCTCGTGATCGGGTTCGGAATCGCCTTCGTCGGCTTCCTCATGACCACTCGGTGGCGCTGACGGCTCGAAGCCGAAGAATTACATCCGTGTGATTCATCCCCACGTGTGGATGAACCTGTGGATAACTCTCCCGCTCGTCACCAGATCGCGGGCGCCAGAGCGAGCAGCCCGATGAGGACGACCGACCATCCGGCCAACAGGGCGATCTGCAGCGCGCGCCGTCGACGCTCGCGCGTCATGACGTAGATCAGGCCGACGACGGCGCCGGCAACGAGGCCACCGACGTGCGCCTGCCACGAGATGTTGAAGCCGGGCACGAATCCGATCACCAGGTTGATCGCCAGCACGATGATGATGCCGGTGATGTCGTTGCCCAGTCGGCGCGCGATGACCATGAGGGCTCCGAACAGCCCGAAGATCGCACCCGACGCGCCCACGACGAAGGAGCTCGGCGCGATGAGATCGACCAGCACCGACCCGCCGAGCGCGCTGATCAGATACAGCGTCAGGAAGCGGGCGCTTCCGAGCACCGGCTCGAGGATGCGTCCGATCATCCACAAGGTCAGCATGTTCAGGCCGACGTGCCAGAAGCCGGAGTGCACGAGGCTGGCTGTGAGCAGTCGCCACGGCTGGAACTCGCCCGTGAACTGGGGATAGAGGTAACCGGCGCTGAAGCCGAGCCACTGGGTGAGGGGGAGTCCGAACGAGAGGACGAACACCGCGGCGCAGAGGGCGATGATCGTGTACGTCACGATCGGCCGCCCGCCGCCCGCGGCGAGCGCCACAGGCGCCGACCGGCCCCACCGACGCTGCGCCTTCTTCTGCGCGGGCGTCGCGGCACGTCGCTGCTCGGTCATGCACTCCGGACAGATCACCCCGACCGGTGCCTGCGTCTGACACTCGGGACAGATGGTTCGCAGGCACCGCTGGCAGAGCACGAAGCTCTGACGGTCGGGATGCCGGTAGCAGAAGTTCTCGCGGTTGTTCGCGAAGCTCTCGCTCGTCACGGGATGCGGGTGGTCAGACCTGCGCGATGTCGATCGACTCGATGACGACGGGCTCGACCGGCCGGTCGCCGGCTCCGGTCGGAACCTGGGCGATGGCGTCGACGACCTGACGCGACGCGTCGTCCGCGACCTCGCCGAAGATCGAGTGCTTGCCCTGGAGCCACGGGGTCGGGTCGGTCGTGATGAAGAACTGCGATCCGTTCGTGCCCTCGACGGCTCCCGTGATGGCGTTGCGGCGCTGACCGGCGTTGGCCATGGCCAGCAGGTAGGGCTTCTGGAAGGTGAGCTCCGGGTGGATCTCGTCGTTGAACGTGTAGCCGGGGCCGCCCACGCCCTGACCGAGCGGGTCGCCGCCCTGGATCATGAAACCGGGGATGATGCGGTGGAAGATGACCCCGTTGTACAGGGGGCCGGAACCGGGCTGACCGGTGGACGGGTCGGTCCACTCTCCGGTGCCGTCGGCGAGACCGACGAAGTTCTGAACCGTGCGGGGTGCGTGATCCCCGAACAGGTTGACGACGATGTCGCCGTGGTTGGTGTGAATGGTGGCGACGGCGGTGTGCTGAGGCATGTTGTCATTGTCTCAGAGTTCGCTGCAAGCCCTGCCGTTCGCAGCCGATCCCTCTGGCAAGATGGGCTCACGACTACCCACGGATTAGGGGGATCTCGCATGAGCCTCAGCCGCAAGCGTAAGAAGGAGCTCCGGAAGCTCCAGAGCCACGCCAACAAGGTGTGGGAATCGCAGCAGGTGCTGGTCGGTGAAGCGGCGGACATCGCTCGCGAAGCCGGCCGCCAGCTCGGCAACTACAACCGCGAGCACGTGGTGCCCGCGGTGCGCGAAGGGTACGACCGCTACGCGGCACCGTACGTGGACCGCGGCGTCAACATCTCGAAGCACGTGCTCAGCGACAAGGTCGTTCCGGCCGCGGGTGCGCTCGTGGGCGGCGCCCTCTCGGTGTGGGATGCGGCGGGCGACACCCGTGCGCGCATCGCTGCCGGACGCGGCATCGACCTCGACCCCGCCACGTACAAGAAGAAGGCGGCCAAGTACGGCGCGAAGGCGTCGAAGCAGCTGGCCAAGCGCCTCGCCATCGAGTCCCCGAAGAAGCGGGGCATCGGCGCCGGCGGCGTGATCGCGCTCATCTTCGGTGTCGCCGCGGCCGCAGGCGTGCTCTACGCCGCCTGGCAGACGCTGCGCGCCGACGACGAGCTGTGGGTCGCGGACGACCCGCTGAGCGCGCCCGACGCGTGAACGAAGATCCGACGAGGCGGGTGCGGGAAGCCGCATCCGCCCTCGGTCTTTCGGTGGAGGTGCGCGAGCGCCCCGAAGCACGGAGTCTGCCTGAGGCGGCCGAGCTCCTGGGGATCTCGCCCGTCGACATCGTCAAGACGCTCGTCGTCAAGCGCAGCGACGACACGTTCCTCTTCGCCCTGATCCCCGGCGACCGAGCCATCGCCTGGCCGAAGCTGCGCCAACTCGTGGGCGTGAACAAGCTCAAGCTGCCGGATGCCGACATCGCTCTCGCTGCGACCGGCTACGAACGCGGGACGATTGTTCCCCTCGGCAGCACGACGGCCTGGCCCGTCTTCGCCGACGAGTCGATCCGCGGACGCCGCATCGCGCTCGGTGCGGGTGCCCATGGATTCAGTCTCTTCGTCGACGCGGACGCGCTCCTGCAGGCGCTCGACGCCACCGTGGCGGACATCTCCCAGCCGCTCTGAGCGGCCGCGGCCGTTTCAGCCGCGCGTGAGGTCCGCCTGCGGGATCAGATACTCCCGCTGCAGCCAGTCTCCGAAGTGCGCGCGGGCGAGGCAGCTCTGAGCCGAAGAACAACCGATCACGGGGTCGTGTGCGGCATACACCGCGAACAGCGAGGCCTTGCGCTCCAGTTGTGCTCCGGTGATGTTCGCCGCTCGCTCGGCCGACGGATAGCCGACCGCGTACTCGACCTGCGCGCTGGGCGCGGCGCCCGCATCCACGGCGCGAGAGACGAGCGTTCCGACGGACGAGTGGTCGGGGTGATCGCCTGCCGAGTCCGGCGCCTCCTTGGGCAGGTGTGTGAGCACACGATCCGGCGCATAGCCGGCGAGGATCTCGGCGACCGACTTCTCCAGCGTCGCGACCGATACGGATCGCCCCGCGTCGATCGTGCGCAGCGACGGGAGTGCGCCGCTGAGCAGCTTCTCGAGTGTCTGCTGACCGGTGTAGATGAACGTCGTCCCGCTGAGTCCGCCATCCGGAAGCCGCAGGAAGAGGAGGGATACGCGGTCGTCGTCACTCGGACTGGTCATCGTGACCGTCATGCCGCTGGCGAGCGTGACCGAGCGGTCGATCCATTCCCCGCTGCGCCCGAGCATCGCGTTGTAGGCCGCACGGATGCCCTTCTCGCGTTCGCTGGCGTAGGTGGATTCACCCTCTCCCGCATCCGAGTAGGTGAAGAAGAAGGTGCGCACACAGGCGCCGCTGCCCAGTTCATCGTCGATGACCGGATTGCCGAAGATCAGGTCGTCGTCGTAGTGCGCCCAGAAGGAGACGACCGTGCGGCCCGCGCACGGCTGTTCGATGAAACTCAGCGGCGAGGTGAAGGAGTCCACATCCGTGCGTCCCAGGGCCGACGGGATGTCTGCGCACTGATCCGACGACGCGAAGAAGAGCGCCGCCTCCGCCGCCGGCTGAGGCGCCGCCGCGATCTGAGCGCCCAGGGCGGTTGCGTCGATCCCGAGTCCCGTGGAACAGCGATCGACGATGGTCTGGACATCGTCTGCGGCGAGCGTGTTCGGCGGCGCGGCGGGGGATGTGTTCTCGGTCGTCGGAGCGGGGGTCTGCTGCCCGCTCGCCGTACACCCACCGATCCCGAGAGCCGCGACCATCACAGCCGCAGCAGAAAGAACACGCCATCGCACCACTGATCATCCTCACTGCACGTCCGGCGATCATACGTGCCGAAGGTCACGGCTGCGTCGACGTTGTGTTCCATCCCGCCATCCGGCGTCCGATGTCGACCAGCCGTACGCGGCGGAGAGCGTCGGCTTCCTCCGGCGTGAACCACTCGGCGCGGTCGGTGGATCCCGCCACCTCGTTGCGCAGGCGCCCGCCTGTGATGTGCGCGCGATACACGATGCGCAACGTGTGCAGCGCGGATGCGGTCTCCGCGAGGCGTTTCGCGGCAGGGATCACGCGCGAGTCGATGCCGAGCAGCTCGTCGACGATCACTCGGTAGCCGGTCTCCTCACGCACCTCGCGTCGCACTGCCCGCTCGGGATCCTCGCCCTCCTCGAGCCCGCCCCCCGGCAGTGTCCAGGCGCTGCGACGACCTTCGTTCCAATGGGCCAACAGGATGCGTCCGGCATCGTCGGTGATGATCGCGTAAGCGGCGACACGCATATCCATGACGTGACTTTACCGGGGTGTGGATAACTCGCGCTGCCGTTCACGGTGCTTCGCTAGCGTGACCGCGTGCCTCTGGACCCCGAAGAATCCCTCGCGCAGATCGAGCGCGATGTCCGTCAGAGCGCTGACCGCGCCGCCAAGATGCCCGCCTTCGAAGCCACCGTCTCCGCGATCCGCGGCGCCGCGTGGTCGTCCGCGCGCGACGTCTACGTGCAGGTCGACTCGACCGGCCGCGTCCAGACCCTCCGCCTCGGCGAGTCGGCCCTCGCGCGCGGCGCACAACGACTCGCCTCCGACATCCTCGCCACGATCGTCTCGGCCGAGAAGAACGCTCACGCGGCGACGATCGACGCCGTCTCCGAGCTCCTGGGCGACGACGACCCCATCACCGAACAGCTCCGCTCCACCGACACCCCCTGATACGTCTGAAAGAGCCTCGAATGACCGAGAACATCGCCCTGGATTTCGATCGGCTCCGGCAGCACGCCGCGCTGGTCACCTCGCTTGCCGATGACGTCACCGGCGCCATCTCGATGTTGAAGGGAGGCGATCTCGCCTCCAACGCCTTCGGCATCCTGTGTGCCTTCCTCGTTCCCCCCTCAATGGCGATGTCCGCGGCGGCGACCGGCCTCTTCGGTGCGGACCAGTCTCTGCTGCTTCGCACGGCAGGAGAGTTGCGCAGCACCGCCGCGCAGTGGGAGCAGTTCGAGGACGACACGGTGACCACCCTTCGCGACCTCGAGAATGCGCTGGGCCTGTGATGACCACTCCCGCCGCCCTCGCCGCATCCGGTTCCTCCTTCGCTTCGCCGTACTCCGGCAGCAAGCTCCTCGATTCCGGCCACGCGCTGTCGCAGGCCGTGCGCAACGGCGATTGGCTCGAGGGCGGACTCGCCTTCCTCGACACGCTGGGCAACGCCGCGGCCGCGCTCGCGGATCCGATCGGGACGCTCGCGAGCATCGGGCTCGGCTGGGTGATGAAGTACCTCAAGCCGCTCAGCACCTGGCTCGACCAGCTGGCCGGCAGTGAGGCCAACGTGGCCGCCGTCGCTCAGCAGTGGACCAACGCCGGCAGCGCGCTGCGCGACACGGGCAACACCCTCGTGACGCGCCTGTCCGATCTCGACGGCCTCAGCGGTGACACCGTGCGCACCTATGTACGCTTCGCGCAGGACACCGCGAAGCACATCGCCGCGACCGGGGACTGGGCCGATGCCGCGGCCGGCGGTCTGCGCAGCGCCTCGTCGCTCGTCGCCAAGATGCAAGGTGTTGTGAAGAACGCCATCTCGCAGGTGGTCGCCACGGCGATCGAGGCCATGGCGGTCGTCGCCGCATCCTTCGGCCTCGGCATCGGCTACGCGATCGCCCGTGTCGTCACCAAGGTCAACCAGCTGGTGAACAAGGTCGTGCGTCCCCTCACGCAGGTCGTGCGCTCGGTGAAGTCCCTCGTGGGCTTCGTGCAGCAGCTCGGCTCGCTGTTCAAGAGCACCGAGCGCCTTAGCTCGACCCTGCTGGGCGGCGGCGCGAAGTCGGCCACCGTGAACGCGGGAGCCGTCGTGGACGCGTCGGGCGCCACCCGCCTCGGCAACACCGCACAGGCGAACCTCGTGAATGCCGGGCAGAAGGCCGACAACTGGCACTTCACGCCGACCGCGGTGGTCTCCACGGGCATCGGTGCGGAAGGAACGCTCACCGCCGACGGATCGACGCTCGGTGCCGCGGGCGTGGGCACCGTCTCCGGCGGTGCCGTGCACGGTTCCGTGGACGGTGGCGGCATCGGTGCGGGCGGGGCGTACGCCTCTGGCGCCACGGCCTCCGCCGCCGGTGCCGGCACGGGCACCCCGTCATCGATCGTGGGCACGGGTGCTGCGGCATCCGCCGCCACGGCGGCGAGCGTCGGCAGCTCTCACGCCGCGGCCGCTGGCTCTCGCATGATGACACCGGGCGGCATGATGGGCGGCGCCAGCCGCGACGGCGGGCAGCGCAGCGGTCTCGGCATCCGTCAGGTGGTCCGCGAGATCGTCATCGAAGCGGATGCGGGCGAGGAAGAGCTCGCCACCGCAGAACGCGACTGAGTCGTCCCTCGAACGCCCCTGTGCCGGTCGGTACGGGGGCGTTCGTCACTCGTGGATGGCCCAGCCGACTCAGACACGTCGGCAGAACGAACGACCGCCCAGACACAGAAGCCTCCGCGTGTCACGCGAAGGCGGAGAAATTGTGGAGCCTAGGAGATTCGAACTCCTGACATCCTGCTTGCAAAGCAGGCGCTCTACCAACTGAGCTAAGGCCCCGTGAGAAGGGTGGTGGGGCTACCAGGACTTGAACCTGGGACCTCTTCATTATCAGTGAAGCGCTCTAACCGCCTGAGCTATAGCCCCTCGGCACCTCGCGGCGCCAACCTCCAAGACTTTACCGGATGCGGACCGGTTTGACCAATCGCGGTCAGTTGGAGGTGAAGCCCACCAGCAGACCGCCGGTGACCTTGACCGCGAGGTTGTAGATCCCAGCGATGACCGCGCCCAGAACCGTCACGACGATGAGGTTCAGGATGGCGACGACGGCCGCGAATGCCATGACCTGGGGGAGCCCCACGAACTGGCTGAGCGAGAGCGAGCCGTCCGAGAACGACTTGAAGAACTCGTCGGCCTGACCGATGAGCCCCGTCGTCTGCACGACCAGGTAGACCAGCAGGAACGACACGACGGTGACGATCGCCAGAGCGACAGCCGCCAGGAACGACAGCTTCACCGCCGACCAGAAGTCGACGTAGACGAGGCGGAGACGAACCTGCTTGGCGCTCGTCTTGCTGCTCGACTTCTTGGCGAGCTTGTCGGCTACCGTGCTCATGCGTCAGTACTCTCCTCGGGAACGGTGGCGGCCGGCTCGGTCTCCTGGGATGCATCGGCGTCCGCTGCATCCGCAAGGCGCCGCTCGCTGTTGCGGGCGATCGCGATGATCCGGTCGTCATCATCCGGTCGGGCGAAAACGACGCCCATGGTGTCGCGACCCTTCGCAGGGACCTCGGCCACGGCAGAGCGTACCACCTTGCCACTGGCAAGAACCACAAGGACCTCGTCGTCGTCTCCGACGATCAGAGCGCCCGCCAGATCGCCCCGATCCTCGTGCAATTTGGCCACCTTGATGCCCAGTCCACCGCGGCTCTGGACGCGGTACTGGTCCACATCCGTGCGCTTGGCGTACCCGCCCTCGGTGACCACGAACACGTCACCGTCGACGGAGGCGACGGATGCCGACAGCAAGCTGTCGTCGCCGCGGAACGACATTCCCTTGACGCCCTCGGTGGATCGGCCCATGGGGCGCAGCGACGCATCCGTCGCCGTGAAGCGCAGCGACATCCCGTGACGGCTGACCAACAGGATGTCGTCGCTCTCGTCGACCAGGAGCGCGCTGACGAGCTCGTCCTCCTCGCGCAGGCGAATCGCGATGACGCCGCCCTGTCGGTTCGTGTCATACTCCGACAGGCGCGTCTTCTTCACGAGGCCGCCGCGGGTGGCGAGCACGAGATACGTCGCGACCGCGTAGTCGCGGATGTCGAGGATCTGCGCGATCTCCTCGTCCGGCTGCAGTGCAAGCAGGTTGGCGACGTGCTGGCCCTTCGCGTCGCGACCGGCCTCGGGGACCTCGTAGGCCTTGGCTCGGTAGACGCGTCCCTTGTTCGTGAAGAACAGCAGCCAGTGGTGGGTCGTCGTGACGAAGAAGTGCTCGACCACGTCGTCCGCGCGCAGTTGGGCGCCCTTGACGCCCTTACCGCCCCGGTGCTGTGAGCGGTAGTTGTCGCTGCGCGTGCGCTTGATGTAGCCGGCGCGGGTGATGGTGAGCACCATCTCCTCTTCCGGAATCAGGTCTTCCACCGACATGTCGCCGTCGAACCCGTAGAGGATCTGCGTGCGACGCTCGTCGCCGTACTTCGCGACGATCTCCGTCAGCTCCTCGCGCACGATCGTGCGCTGACGGGCGGGCGTTGCCAGGATGTCCTGATAGTCCGTGATCTGCGCCTGCAGCTCCTCGGCCTCGTCGATGATCTTCTGGCGCTCGAGGGCAGCCAGACGACGCAGCTGCATCTGGAGGATCGCATCGGCCTGGATGTCGTCGATGTCGAGCAGCTTCTTCAGCCCGCCGCGCGCATCGTCGACCGTCGCGGACGCGCGGATGAGGGCAATGACCTCGTCGAGCGCGTCGAGCGCCTTCAGGTACCCGCGCAGGATGTGCATGCGCTCTTCGGCCTTGCGCAGGCGGAATGCCGTGCGACGCACGATCACGTCGATCTGATGCGTGATCCAGTGCGAGACGAAGCCGTCGAGCGAGAGGGTGCGCGGCACGCCGTCGACGATCGCCAGCATGTTGGCACCGAAGTTGTCCTGCAGCTGTGTGTGCTTGTACAGGTTGTTCAGGACGACCTTGGCGACCGCATCCCGCTTGAGGACGACCACGAGTCGCTGACCGGTACGGTCGCTCGACTCGTCGCGGATGTCGGCGATGCCGGTGATCTTGCCGTCGCGGGCGAGGTCGCGGATCTTGACGGCGACGTTGTCCGGGTTGACCTGATACGGCAGCTCGGTGATCACGAGGCACGTGCGGCCCTGGATCTCCTCGATGTTGACGACCGCGCGCATCGTGATCGAGCCTCGCCCGGTGCGGTACGCCTCGATGATGCCGCGCGTGCCGAGGATCTGCGCGGAGGTCGGGAAGTCGGGACCCTTGATGCGCTGGATGAGCGCCTCGAGCAGCTCCTCCTGCGTGGCCTCGGGGTGATCCAGCGCCCACAGCACGCCGTCGGCGACCTCGCGGAGGTTGTGCGGCGGGATGTTGGTGGCCATACCGACGGCGATACCGACGGATCCGTTGACGAGGAGGTTCGGGAAGCGCGCCGGGAGCACGACGGGCTCCTGCGTCTGCCCGTCGTAGTTGTCGACGAAGTCGACGGTGTCTTCCTCGATGTCGCGCACCATCTCGAGCGCGAGCGGAGCCATCTTGGTCTCGGTGTACCGGGGCGCCGCCGCGCCCTGGTTGCCGGGGGAGCCGAAGTTTCCCTGACCGAGAGCCAGCGGGTAGCGCAGCGACCACGGCTGGACGAGGCGCACGAGCGCCTCGTAGATGGGGGAGTCACCGTGCGGGTGGTACTGACCCATGACCTCACCGACGACACGGGCGCACTTCGAGAAGGACTTGTCGGGGCGGAAGCCGCCGTCGTACATGCCGTAGATCACGCGGCGGTGCACGGGCTTGAGGCCGTCTTCCACGCGCGGCAGGGCGCGGCCGACGATCACGCTCATCGCGTAGTCGAGGTAGCTGCGCTGCATCTCGGACTGCAGGTCGACCTGGTCGATGCGACCGTGGTCGTGCTCGGCGGGCTCCGTCGTCGGACGCTCTTCGTCAGTCATTCGTCTCTTCTTCTCTGCGTCGGTGTCGTGTCATCTGGCGGATGCGGCTCGCGCCGCATCCGGGTGGATCAGATGTCGAGGAACCGGACGTCCTTGGCGTTGCGCTGGATGAAGTGGCGGCGGGACTCGACGTCCTCGCCCATGAGCGTGGAGAAGATCTCGTCGGCCGCGGCGGCGTCGTCGATCGTCACCTGCAGGAGGGTGCGGGTGGTCGGGTCCATCGTGGTCTCCCACAGCTCCTTGGCGTTCATCTCGCCCAGACCCTTGTAGCGCTGGATACCGTTGTCTTTCGGGATACGCCGACCCGCCGCGAGCCCCTCGGCCAGCAGTGCGTCGCGCTCGATGTCGCTGTAGACGTACTCGTGCGGCGAGTTCGACCACTTCAGGCGGTAGAGCGGCGGCTGCGCCAGGTACACGTATCCGGCCTCGATGAGACCGCGCATGTAGCGGAACAGCAGCGTGAGCAGCAGCGTCGTGATGTGCTGGCCGTCGACGTCGGCATCGGCCATCAGCACGATCTTGTGATAGCGGGCCTTCTCGATCGAGAAGTCCTCCCCGATACCCGTGCCGAAGGCCTGGATCATCGCCTGCACCTCGTTGTTGCCGAGGGCGCGATCGAGCCGGGCGCGCTCGACGTTGAGGATCTTGCCGCGCAGGGCCAGGATCGCCTGCGTGTGCGGATCGCGACCCTGCACGGCGGAACCGCCGGCCGAGTCGCCCTCCACGAGGAAGATCTCGCTGATCGAGGGGTCCTTGCTCGTGCAGTCCTTCAGCTTGTCGGGCATGGAGGCCGACTCGAACACGCTCTTGCGGCGCGCGGTCTCACGCGCCTTGCGGGCCGCCATCCGTGCGGTCGCGGCGTCGATCGCCTTGCGGACGATGTTCTTCGCCTGCTGCGGGTTGCGATCGAACCAGTCGCCGAGCTGATCGCCGACGACCTTCTGCACGAACGCCTTTGCCTCGGTGTTGCCGAGCTTCGTCTTGGTCTGACCCTCGAACTGGGGCTCGGAGAGCTTGACCGAGATGACGGCCGTCAGGCCCTCGCGTACGTCGTCGCCGGAGAGGTTGTCGTCCTTCTCCTTGAGCAGGTTCTGCGCGCGGGCGTACTTGTTCACGAGGGTCGTGAGCGCCGCACGGAAGCCCTCTTCGTGGGTTCCACCCTCGTGCGTGTTGATCGTGTTCGCGTAGGTGAACACGTTCTCCGTATAGGAGGTCGTCCACTGCATCGCGAGCTCGAGCGCGATGTGGCGCTCGGTGTCCTCGGACTCGAAGTCGATGATCTCGTCGTTGACCGCATCCGCCTTGCGCACACGGTTGAGGTACTCGACGTAGTCGACGAGGCCACGCTCGTACAGGAACTCATCGTGCGGCTGCACCGCGACGACCTTGCCGTCGACCTCTTCGTCGACCGTGTGGTCGTGCCGCTCATCGCGCACTGTGATCGCGAGTCCCTTGTTGAGGAACGCCATCTGCTGGAAACGGGTCCGCAGGGTGTCGTAGTCGAAGTCGACCGTCTCGAAGATGGCAGGGTCCGGCCAGAAGGTGATGGTCGTCCCGGTCGCGTCGGTCGCCGAGCCCTGCGCGAGCGGGGCCTGGGGCACGCCGCCGTTGGCGTACGACTGGTTCCACTCGTAGCCCTGACGCTTGACGGCGACATCGAGCCGCGTCGAGAGCGCGTTCACGACCGAGGAACCGACGCCGTGCAGACCGCCCGAGACCGCGTATCCGCCGCCGCCGAACTTGCCGCCGGCGTGCAGGACGGTGAGGACGACCTCGACGGTGGACTTGCCCTCGGTCTTGTGGATGTCGACGGGAATGCCGCGACCGTTGTCGACGACGCGCACGCCGCCGTCGGCGAGGATCGTCACTTCGATGCGGTCGCAGTAGCCCGCGAGCGCCTCATCGACGGAGTTGTCGACGATCTCGTAGACCAGGTGGTGGAGTCCGCGCGGGCCGGTGGAACCGATGTACATGCCGGGGCGCTTGCGAACGGCCTCGAGTCCTTCGAGAACCTGGATCGCGTCTGCCCCGTACTCGTTGCGTACCGGTTCGGGGGTGTTCTGTTCGTCGTCGGGAACGCTGGAAGGGGTGGGGGACGTCATAGGTTTCGAGCGCTCCGGTTCTAGTAGACGGACCTCCCCAGTCTATCAAGCGGAGGCTCTTCACGGGGCGTGTACGCCCGTGTGCCGTCGTAAACGGAGGTGAGATACGTCCGTAGATGCCTTATCCGTAGGTATCTCGGGGACCGCGCCCTGGAACGGCTCTGGGACCCCATTTCCAGGAGGGGACGTCCGGGCCGACGAAGCGGACGTTCTGGACCCCCGCATCCGGGAAGCGCTGTGCGATGGTGGTCACGATGTGCGTACGCATCAACCGCAACTGCTTCGCCCAAGCGCTCGAGTCGCACTGCACGGTCAGCACTCCCGCATCCAGCCCCACCGGACGGGTGTGTCTGGCGGTCTCCTCGCCGGCCACGAGCTCCCACTGCCGGACGAGGTCCGCGCGCGCGAGAAGAGGGTCCCATCCGGCCTGTTTGGTCCAGTGCGCGAGCACGTCTCCGACGCCGTGCGGGTCACGGCCAGGGGTGAACGGGGCATCCTCGTCGCCTGTGCCGCGACGTGTACGCCTCTTCGCCCCGCGACGCGACGTCGGTTCGAGACCGCGGAGACGCAGATAGGTGCTGAGGGTCTCCGGGACCTCGTCCTCGTCACTCATCGTCGCTGACCTCGAGGATGCGTCCCGCCTCGACGCGCACCGTGCGTCCGCGGAGCTCTTCGGGAACGTCGGCCTCGACGGCGGCGGTCACCACGACCTGCTCGAAGTCCGCGACGAGGGAGGCGAGCCGCATCCGCCGGTCGGCGTCGAGCTCGGCGAAGACGTCGTCGAGGATGACGATCGGGTCCCCCAGCAGCGAATCGGCACGCAACAGCTGTGCAGAGGCCAGTCGCAGCGCGAGCGCCACGGACCAGGACTCGCCGTGCGACGCGTATCCCTTCACGGGAAGCGAGCGGATGCGGAGCATGAGGTCGTCGCGGTGCGGACCCACGAGTGTCACGCCGCGGTCGAACTCCGCGGCGCGCTTCGCCGCGAGGGCCGCGCGGAAGGCCTCGGCCGTCACGGCCCCCGACGCCACGCGCTGATCGACGTCGTCCTCCGGATCGAAGCCTGCGATGGAGTTCGCCCATTCGAGCTCGGGCGAGTGATCGGCCCCCGCGATCGCGGCGTAGGCGGCGACGAGATGCGGATGCAGGTCGGCGGCGAGCCGCGTGCGAGCCTCGATGATCTCGGTGCCGAGAGCGATGAGCTTGTCGTCCCAGACGTCGAGGGTCGGGAGCGCGTCGCCGCGCAGCCCGCGGGCTCGCGCGGACTTCAGCAGCGCGGTGCGCTGCTTGAGCACGCGGTCGTAGTCGGCGATGACGCCGGCGAGGCGAGGGGAGAGCTGTACGAGCAGCTGATCGGCGAACCGCCGGCGCGCGGAGGGATCTCCCCGCACGATCTGCAGATCCTCCGGGGCGAACAACACGACCTGCGCGTAGCGCGGCAGCTCCGCGGAGCGCACCGGTGCCCCGCCGACGCGTGCCTTGTTCGACCCCTGCTTGTTGATCTGGATCTCGAGCTGGATGTGACGCTCTCCGTGACCGAGCCGGGCGCGGACGAAGGCCGCATCCGCTCCTGAACGAACCAGCGGCGCGTCGGCCGACACGCGATGCGAGCCGAGGGTCGCGAGGTAGGTGACGGCCTCCGCCAGGTTGGTCTTGCCCTGACCATTGCGCCCGACGAGCAGGTTCGCCCCGCGGGTGAACTCGAGGTCGGCGTGCTCGTAGTTACGGAAGTCGACGAGACTCAGGCGTTCCACGATCACCGGACAACCCTACGGCGACGGTGCGACGCGGTCAGCGCAGCAGCAGGTTCGGCTGCAGCAAGTACTTGAACTCGCCCTCACCGGCGCGCTCGACGGACGTCTGCGGCGTCACGAGGATCGGGCTGAGCTTGTTCGCGTTGTCACTGGAGGTGAAGGTGATGCGGGAGAACTCGCTGCGCACGGCCGAAAGCGACTCGAGCAGGTACTGCGGGTTGAGCCCCAGAGTGACATCGTCGCCGGTCAGCGTCGCGTCGACGGACTCGGAGGCGCGGGCCTGCTCGGTTCCCGACGCCTCCATCGCAACGCCCTCAGCGGTGAACGTGAAACGCAGCGGTGCGGAGCGGTCGAGCACGAGCGCCACACGACGCACCGCCTCGGCGAGCTCGGCCGTGTTCACCACGGCGTGATGCGCGGTCTGCTCCGGGAAGAGCCGGCGCACGGGAGGGAAGTTGCCCTTGATCAGCAGCGAAGTCACGGTCTTGTTGCCGGATGTGAAGGCGATGATCTCGCGATCGCCCGAGCCGGAGAACGCGATCGAGATGTTCTCACCGTGCGAGAAGGTCTTGCCGACCTCCTGCAGCGTGCGCGCCGGAACGAGAGCCGTCGTGCTCTCGCCGTCGGTCGTGGCGGGACCGTCCCAGGGGATCTCGCGCAAGGCGACCCGGTACCGGTCGGTGGCCACGAGGCTGAGCTGCGTGCCACTCACTTCGAGCTGCACACCCGTGAGCACCGGCGTCACATCGTCGCGCGATGCGGCGAAGGCCACCTGAGCGATCGCCGTGGCGAACTCCTCGGCGGGAACGAGACCGGACTCGCCCGACACCTCGGGAATCGCCGGGTATTCCTGAACCGGCATCGATGCCAGCGTGAACCGAGCCGATCCGCAGGTCAGCAGGATCCCGTCGTCGTCCACCTCGATCTGGATGGGGGCGTTGGGCAGGCGGCTGGCGATGTCGGAGAGCAGACGGCCGTGGACGAGGATCGTGCCGGGCGCATCCACCGAGGCCTCGATCGTCGTGCGCGCCGAAGCCTCGTAGTCGAACGCCGAGAGCGAGAGCCCCTCGGATCCTGCTTCGATGAGCACGCCCGCCAGGATCGGCTGCGGGTTGCGCTGAGGCAGGAGCTTGACGACGAACGATACGGCTTCGCTGAAAACGTCGCGATTGACCTGGAACTTCACAGTGCTCCCTCTCCGGCGGGCTGGGCTTACCCATGCTAGTGCTGCGAATGGTCCAGACGAAGAACACGCTCCTGGCCCCCAGAGGTGATCGCACGCCAATGAAGAGTGATGTGAGAGTCATCTTGTTAACAGCTGTGCAAACTGTGGATAAGTCGGTGGATGACTCTCGGCGCATGGGAACTACACACGTGTGAGATGTGGATGCGCTGCGGAGGGAGCTGTCGAACACGGATCGTGTGATTCGTGCCGCTCAAGCGTTCTCCACACGTGATCGCCGTGTCGTTCACATCGCCCGTCGGCGTTTCGCACAGTTATCCACAACTTCTCCACATGTGTGAAAGCGGAGGATGAGGCCGCGCGGCGCGATTGTCAAATGAGAGTCTCCGGCCACCGGAAACGACGAAGCCCACGGCGTGGGCCGTGGGCTTCGAGGCTGTTTAGCGTCCTGCTCTGCCGAGCTGGGTGGTGATCTCCGAGACCTGGTTGTAGATCGACCGGCGCTCCTTCATGAGGTCGCTGATCTTCTTGTAGGCGTACATGACGGTCGTATGGTCGCGGTTGCCGAACAGCTGACCGATCTTCGGCAGCGAGAGGTTCGTGCGCTCCCGGCACAGATACATCGCGATCTGGCGAGCGGTCGCGATGGCCTGCGAACGGCTTGACCCGTAGAGGTCGTCGACCGAGAGCTTGAAGTACTGCGCCGTGGCCGTGATGATGTCCGTCGGCGAGATGACGTTGGTGTCGTCCTGGTCGACGATGTCGCGCAGCACCTGCTGCGCCAGAGACATGTCGAGCGTCGAACGGTTGAGGCTGGCGAAGGCCGAGACGCGGATGAGGGCGCCCTCGAGCTCGCGGATGTTGCTGGAGACGACGGTCGCGATGTACTCCATGACCTCCGGCGGGATCTGGAGCCGCTCGTTCTGCGCCTTCTTGCGGAGGATGGCGATGCGGGTCTCGAGGTCCGGAGCCTGGACGTCGGTGATCAGACCCCACTCGAACCGGCTCCGCATCCGATCCTCGAAGCCGGTGAGGTGCTTGGGCGGGACGTCGCTGGTGATCACGACCTGCTTGTCGTGGTCGTGGAGGGTGTTGAAGGTGTGGAAGAAGGCTTCCTGCGTCTCGGCGCGGCCCTGGAGGAACTGGATGTCGTCGATCAGGAGGATGTCGACGTCGCGGTAGCGCGCTTGGAACGCGGAGCCCCGGTTGTTGGCGATGGAGTTGATGAAGTCGTTCGTGAACTCTTCGCTCGAGACGTAGCGCACGCGGATGCCGGGATACAGGCTCAGGGCGTAGTCGCCGATGGCGTGCAGCAGGTGGGTCTTTCCGAGTCCCGAGTCGCCGTAGATGAACAGCGGGTTGTACGCCTTGGCGGGTGCTTCGGCGACGGCGACCGCCGCCGCGTGGGCGAAGCGGTTCGACTGGCCGATGACGAACCGGTCGAAGGTGTACTTCGGGTTGAGGCGGGTGTCTGCCCGAGCGGATGCAGGATCCGCGGCCTCGGCCGCCGGGGCGGGTGCGGCGACGGGCTGCTCGATGACCATGGTCTGCACCGGTACCTCTGCCGTGAGGTGCGCATCGATCAGCTCGGGATTGACGACGACTCTGAAGCCGGTGACCTCGTTCGTCGACGCCTGCGCGAGGGCTTCGAGGATCATCGGACGAAGCCGCTTGTTGAGCTGCGCGGCGGTGAGGTCATTGGGGACGTCGAGGTACAGGAACCCCGACATCACGCCCTGGGCGAGTGCCAGGTTGAGGAACCCGTGCATCTGCGGCGAGACTCGGGCGTCATTGCCCAGGATCTCGAGAGCCGCCGACCACACCGGGACGTCGGGAGTGTCTTGCGCGGTCATGGTCCCCTTCTTGGCCCGGCGAGAACGCGCCGGTGCGCGACACCTGTGGATAACTGCGCGAGCCACGCTAGTCAGCGAGGCTCCAGAGAGCAAACTCCGGCGTCGTTCCGGGGGTGTGTCGATTCAGGGTGTCGGGGACAGCGCTGTGGATAATGGCGGGTTGAGCTGCGCGGTTTGAGTTCTGGGGGTTCGCGCCTTAGTCTTAGTCGGTTGACTTATGCCCTCGAGGCAGTCCCCGACCACGTCTGAAGGCTTCGCCTTCGGGTGGCAACCGTTTCCCGGAGAGATCCCATGAGCAAGCGTACGTTCCAGCCCAACAACCGCCGTCGCGCCAAGAAGCACGGCTTCCGCGCTCGCATGCGCACCCGCGCCGGCCGCGCCATCCTGTCGGCACGCCGCGCCAAGGGCCGCACCGAGCTCTCGGCCTGACCCTTCCGTTGCTCTCGCGGCCGAACCGACTGACCGACGGCGCCGAGTACAAGGCTGTCGTCCGTCGCGGCGTGCGATGTTCCGGACCCCACACCGTCACGTACGTGGTGGCATCCGGTGACGATCGTGCCGCACGGTTCGGATTCATCGTGAGCAAGAAGGTCGGCACGGCGGTCGTCCGCAATCGCATCCGCCGGCGACTCAAAGCAATCTGCGCGTCCGCGCTCCCGACAGTGGTCAGGGGCGCGGACGTTGTCGTGCGTGTCCTGCCCGGCGGAGCAGATGCCTCGTTCGCCGAGCTCGACGCCGAAGTGAAGCGATGCCTCGCCCGGAGGGCGTCGTGAGCACCTCGACGCTGCCGATGGCGTCTGTCGGCGAGGCGACGATGCCGGAGCATGGCTGGGTCCGCGCGATTCCACTGCTCCCGCGCAACCTCATGCTCGGTCTTCTCCATGGTTACCGTGCGACGATCTCGCATACGTACGGCGACGTCTGCAAGTACTACCCGTCCTGCTCCGCCTACGCGGTGGGGGCGGTTCAGCAGCACGGTGCGGTGAAGGGCGCGGCGCTGACCGCCGCTCGGATCGCTCGGTGCCACCCCTGGGCCGAGGGCGGGATCGATGATCCGCCCGCCCACAAGCACTTCTCCCACGCACTGACCCGGCACGGATTCGTCGTGCCACTGAGAAAGGACTGATCCCCGTGGATCTAGTACTTGCCACCGCGACGCAATCTTCGGGCGGGTTCGACCTGATCGGAACGATCCTGTGGCCGCTCAAGTGGGTCGTCGAGCTGGTGCTCGTGGCCTGGCACGCGATCTGGACGTTCCTCGGTCTGCCAGGCGACTCGGGTCTCGCCTGGGTGCTCTCGATCGTCGGCCTCGTGATCGTGGTGCGTGCCGCTCTCATCCCGCTCTTCGTCAAGCAGATCAAGAGCCAGCGCAAGATGATGGAGATCGCTCCGGAACTGCGCAAGGTGCAGGAGAAGTACCGCGGCAAGCGGGACCAGCTCTCTCGCGAGGCGATGAGCCGCGAAACCATGGCGCTGTACAAGAAGCACGGCACGACGCCGATCTCGGGCTGTCTGCCACTGCTCGTGCAGATGCCGATCTTCTTCTCGCTGTACAGCGTTCTGAACGATGTGGCGAAGCACGCGGCGGCCGGCATCGGTGGTGTCGGCTTCCTCGACGCGAACCTCACGTCCGAGTTCTACAACGCGAACCTGTTCGGCGCTTCGCTTCACGACACCCTCGTCGGTGCGTGGGGTCGGCCCGACGGCACGGTGACCGTCATCATCCTGCTGGTCCTCGTGGTCCTGATGATCGCGTCGCAGTTCTTCACGCAGTTGCAGATCATCTCGAAGAACCTGTCGCCCGAGGCCAAGACCGGCCAGGCGTACCAGATGCAGCGCATCATGCTCTACATCCTGCCGCTGGCCTTCGTCTTCTCCGGCATCTTCTTCCCGCTCGGCGTCGTCGTCTACTGGTTCATCAGCAACATCTGGACGATGGTGCAGCAGTTCCTCGTCATTCGGAACATGCCTACCCCCGGGTCCGAGGCCGCCAAGGCGCGCGAGGAGCGTCTGGCTCGCCGGGGCAAGGCGATCGACAGCAGCGGCAAGATCGTTCCGATCGAGAAGTACCAGGCCGAGCAGCAGCGGTTGCTCGAGGAAGCCGAGCGCAAGCGCGCTGCAGCCCCGAAGCGCCAGCAGCCCGTCGGGAAGCAGCGCGCGAAGAAGCAGGCTGGTAAGCAGCCGCCCGCCGCCAAGAGCGGTGCCTCCGACTCCGAACCCTCCAGCTGAGGAGACCTCCATGACCTCTGATCTCTCCCCCACCGCGACCGACACCGTCGAGCAGCTCGAGCAGGAAGGCGACGTGGCCGCCGACTTCCTGGAGGGTCTCCTCGACATTGCCGACATCGGCGGCGACCTGGCGCTGGACGTCCGAAACGACCGCGCGTACGTCTCCATCGAATCGGATGGTGACGACTCGCTTCGCGTGCTGGCGGACCCGGACACGGTGGGCGCACTTCAGGATCTGACCCGCCTCGCGGTGCAGAACCGCACCGGTCGGTTCTCTCGCCTCATCCTCGATGTCAGTGGTTCTCGCGACGCGCGACGCCGAGAGCTCGAGGCGCTGGTCGACCGCGCTGCCTCGCGACTGGAGGACGGTGCATCTCAGGCGTCGCTCCCCGCGATGTCCAGCTACGAGCGCAAGGTGGTGCACGACATCGCGGCCGAGCGCGGCCTGGTGTCCGAGTCCTATGGCGAGGGCGCTCAGCGTCACACGGTGCTTCGGCGCGCGTGAGTGTTTCACGTGAAACATTGATGGACGATCTCGAGCAGGAGCCGGATGCGGCGACCGCGATCTTCGGTGACCGGATCGATCGCGCCCGCGCATTCACGCGCAACCTGGCGAAGGAAGGCGAGTTGCGCGGGCTCATCGGTCCACTGGAACTTCCGAGGCTGTGGACGCGCCACATCCTGAACAGTGCGGTCATGGCACCGCTCGTTCCAGCGGGTCGGATCGGGGATGTCGGCTCCGGCGCGGGGTTGCCAGGGATCGTGGGAGCGATCGCCCGACCTGATGTCGAGTGGGTGCTGATCGAGCCGATGGAACGACGCACCCAGTGGCTACAGGAGCAGGTCGACGAACTCGCGCTCGACAACGTCGAGGTCTTCCGTGGTCGGTCGCAGGACTGGACGCACGGAGCGGTGCTCGATGCCGTGACCGCCCGCGCGGTGAGCGCCTTGCGCACACTCCTTCCGATCACGGCACCACTCGTCCGTGACGGCGGAGAGCTGATTCTCCTCAAGGGGGCGGCAGCCGACGCGGAGATCGAGAAGGCAGTGAAGCAGGCCCGCTCTCACCGCGTTGTCGATCTGCGTGTAGAGGTTGTCGGTGAAGGCGTCCTGGAAACGCCGACCCGCGTCGTTCGCGGACGGATACAGCGCTCCTGACGCGATGTTTCACGTGAAACATCGCGGCGTGGCTGTCGATGCCGACGATTAGAGTGGACAGAGTTCGATGCTGGCGAAAGGCGAAGTGTTTCACGTGAAACAATCCGACGACACCGCGACGGACTTCGGTGACGACACTCCTCTGGCCCGCGAACTCGCGGACCTGCGCGCGCGACGCCGTGCGCTCGAGGATTCCACCGTGACACTGCCGACCGGGACGCGCACGCTGACAGTGTCGAACCAGAAGGGTGGCGTCGGCAAGACGACGACTACTGTCAATCTGGCGGCTGCGCTGGCCAGCGTCGGCGCTCGTGTGCTGGTGATCGATCTCGATCCGCAGGGCAACGCATCCACCGCGCTGGGTGTGCCGCACACCGCGGACATCCCGAGCGTCTACGACGTGCTGATCGATGAGTTCCCGCTCGCGGACATCGTCCAGACGAGCCCCGAATCTCCCTTGCTCACCTGCGCGCCGAGCACGATTCACCTCGCGGGTGCAGAGATCGAGCTCGTCTCGCAGGTTGCCCGCGAACATCGACTGCGTCGCGCGCTCGAGGAGTATCTCGGCACGGCCGAAGAGCCACCGCACGTCGTTCTCATCGACTGCCCGCCCTCACTCGGGCTGCTCACCATCAACGCCTTCACCGCGGCGGACGAGGTTCTCATCCCCATCCAGTGCGAGTACTACGCTCTCGAGGGTCTGAGCCAGTTGCTCGGCAGTGTGAAGATGATCCAGAAGCACCTGAATCCGCCGCTTCATGTGTCATCCATCCTGCTGACGATGTATGACGGGCGCACCCGGCTCGCGCAGCAAGTGGCCGAAGAAGTGCGCGCGCACTTCCCGAAAGAAGTGCTGAGCACGGTGATCCCGCGCTCGGTGCGTGTGTCGGAGGCACCGAGTTTCGGTCAGACCGTCATCGCCTACGACGGCCAGTCGGCGGGCGCGGTCGCCTACCGAGAAGCCGCCGTCGAACTGCTGGCACGCGAAGCCGACGAGGCTGCCTCGACCACGAACGAAGGAGAACACTGATGGCCAAGCGAACGGGACTCGGTCGAGGAATCGGCGCTCTCATTCCGACGTCGGAGGCGTCGGAGGCGCGTCCGGTCGACGTGTTCTTCCCGGGTGCTTCGGCACCGAAGTCGGATGCGGCGAAGGAGGAAGCTCCGCAGGAAGAGCTCCTGACCGTCCCGGGTGCGCGCCTCATCCAGGTGGATCCCCACGCCATCGTCCCGAATCCTCGTCAGCCCCGGACGAACTTCGACCCCGACGATCTCGCAGAGCTTGTGCATTCCGTGCGCGAGTTCGGTGTGCTGCAGCCGGTCGTCGTGCGCGACACGGGAGACGGTACGTACGAACTGATCATGGGGGAGCGGCGTACCCGCGCCGCACGCGAGGCGGACCTGGAGACCATCCCCGCCATCCTCCGGGAGACGGCGGATGAGGATCTGCTGCGCGATGCGCTTCTCGAGAACCTCCACCGGTCGCAGTTGAACCCGCTCGAGGAGGCGTCCGCCTACCAGCAGCTGCTCGAAGACTTCGGCATCACTCAGGAGCAGCTCGCCACGCGCATCGGTCGCTCGCGTCCCCAGATCTCCAACACCATCCGGCTGCTGCGCCTGCCGGTGCCGGTGCAGCAGCGCGTCGCCGCCGGTGTGCTCTCCGCGGGGCACGCCCGCGCCATCCTCTCCGTCGAGGACGGCGAGAGCATGCAGCGTCTCGCTGACAAGATCGTGAACGAAGATCTGTCCGTCCGTGCGGCGGAGGCCGCGGCCAAGGGTGCCGCCGCGGTGAAGCGTCCGGCACCGAAGGCGGGAGCGCGTCGCGCACATCTCGATGAGATCGCGGAGCGGTTGGGTGATCGCCTCAACACGCGCGTGAAGATCTCCATCTCTGCACGAAAAGGCCAGATCGCGATCGATTTCGCGACGATTCAGGATCTGAATCGCATCCTCAGCGAACTCGGCGAGGAAGAGCTCGGCTCCTCGCGCTGAGAGGAGCGGAGAATCGCTCCTGACGAACTGAAATCGCTCGGTTGGGCGCTTTTCGACCCGGCGTTTCGACTCGCCTCGCTCGCTCGCCGAGCGGTGCTGGTCGTGGAGCGAGGAGACGAAACGGTCATGACCCCGACGCGTCCCGCGAAACGTAGGCTGGAAGCATGACCTCCGAATCCCCACGCCGTCGAGCGAGTCTCGAGCTGCTGCGGGCGGAAGCGGCGGACGAACTGGCGGCGCTCATCCACGAACGACTTCGCGAGGGGGAGGATCCGTGGGACTTCATGGAAGACCTCCCCACGGTCGATGAACTGGTCGTGTTCCTCCTGCGCGCAGAGAACATCGCCGAAGCCGGTGGCGGCAAGCCGTCCGAGGCGCGTCACTATCGTGTGCTCCGTCAGATCGCCCTGGACTATCCGCCGCTGACCCGCGCCGTCTGGCGCCTGCTCGGCGAGACGAACACCTCACGTCGCTGGGACGCCACCGTGCGCCCCGAGGCATCCTGAACAGCACAGAGAAGGGCCCCCGGAGACTCTCCGGGGGCCCTTCTCTGTGAGGGGAGGGTCAGCCGATGAAGGCGGCCAGATCCTGTTCGAGAGCGAACTTCGGCTTCGCGCCGATGATCGTGGTCTTCACCTCGCCACCCTGGAACACCTTCATCGCCGGGATGGAGGTGATCTGGTACTTCATCGCGAGATCGGGGTTCTCGTCCACGTTGAGCTTGAGGACCGTGATCTTCTCGGGGTTCTCGGCCTGGATCTCATCGAGAACCGGGGCCACCATCCGACACGGGCCGCACCACTCCGCCCAGAAGTCCACCAGGACAGGACCGTCTGCTTCGAGGACATCCTGGTTCCAGGTGCTCGAGCTGGTCGCCTTCGCGCTCATTGTCATTTCCCTTCGTAAGTCTTACTCCTACCGAACACCCGACGGGGTTCGGATGTTCCCTCAGACGACCGGAAGACCCTCGATCTGGTCTGCGTTGGGCTCCGGTGCGCCGGCTTCGTCCAGCGCCGCGAGGAAGTGCTCCGCGTCGAGGGCTGCGATCGTTCCGGATGCGGCGGCGGTCACCGCCTGACGGTAGGTCGGGTCGATCACGTCGCCGGCGGCGAAGACACCGGGCACCGACGCGCGCGAGGACCGGCCGTCGACCCAGATGGTGCCCTCGGGGGTCAGGTCGAGCTGGCCGTGGACGAGCTTCGTGCGCGGGTCGTTGCCGATCGCGACGAACACACCCTGCAGGTCGAGCTCGCGCGTCGAGCCGTCGACCGTGTCCTTCAAGACGACACCGGTCACCGCCTCGTCACCGAGGATGTCGACGACCTCGCTGTTCCAGACGAACTCGATCTTCTCGTTCGCCATCGCGCGCTCCTGCATGATCTTGGAGGCGCGCAGCTCGTCGCGACGGTGGATGACGTAGACCTTCGTCGCGAAGCGCGTGAGGAACGTGGCCTCCTCCATCGCCGAGTCGCCGCCACCGACGACGGCGATCGTGCGCTCGCGGAAGAAGAAGCCGTCACAGGTCGCACACCACGACACACCGCGTCCCGAAAGGTGCTCTTCCTTCGGCAGACCGATCTTGCGGTAGGCGGAACCCGTCGCGAAGATCACGGCGGCGGCCTCCTCGACCGCGCCGGATCCCAGCTGCACCCGCTTGACGGGACCTGTCAGGTCGAGCTCGGTGACATCCTGGTAGAGGATCTCGGCGCCGAACTTGCGGGCCTGCTCCTCCATCTTCGTCATGAGCTCGGGGCCCTGGATGCCCTCGGGGAAGCCGGGGAAGTTCTCCACCTCGGTGGTGTTCATGAGCTCACCGCCGACCTCGACAGAGCTGGCGATGACCAGCGGCTTGAGGTTGGCCCGTGCCGCGTAGATGGCGGCGGTGTAGCCCGCGGGGCCGGAGCCGATGATGATGAGCTGACGCACGTGCGTTCTCCCTCGTGGTTTCAAAGTGCTCAACATATGGTATCCGCGGCACATTCCCGCGGTCCGTTTGTCAGCGTCTGGAAAGGATGCGGCGAAGCGGTCGCAGCGCCGGGGCGAGTTCGGGCGTGCGCAGCGCCGCGAGCACGCCCAGGTAGACGACGAGGGTGGCCGCCCCGATGATGGCGGTGCCGATGGCGCCGTAGATCTTGTCGGAGGTGGTCCATCCGGTGTCGCCGCCGAGGAGGAGGTAGACCCCCCATCCGGCTGCGGCAGCGGGAATCGCGGCGAACGTGTATCGCCCGATCGCGACGAACCACGATCGGATGCCGAGCGAACCGATGCGTCGGCGCAGCAGGAAGGCGGCGAGTACGGCCTGCACGGTGATGGCGATCGACTGCCCCAGAGCCACCGCGGCCGCGAGCCAGGGGGTGGGGGCGAGCCACGCGGCCGCCAATGCCGTGACGATGACGAGGACGGCCTGCACCGTCGTGAACACGAACGGGGTGCGCGTGTCGTCGTACGCGTAGAAGGTGCGCTGCAGCACGAAGAGTACCGACAGCGGCAGCAGGCTCACGAGGTAGGCGATGAGCACGGGGGCGAGCTCGGCCGCATCCGCCGCGTTGTTCACGATGATGCGGGATGCGGGGACGGACGCCACCACGAGAGCTGCCGTCGCCACGACGATCAGCAGGCTGATGATGCGGATGCTGCGCGACACATCGCCGCGCACCTCGTCGTCGCGGCCGGCCGAGGCGTGCTCGCTGATCTGCGTGAAGTACGGCGTTCCGATCGAGAGGACGATCACCGAATAGGGGAGCATGAAGATGAGCCACGCCGTCTGAGTGGCGAGCGTCGAGGCACCGTCGCCGGTCGCCTCGGAGATGACCCGGCTCTGGATGAGGCCGGCGATCTGGCCGACGACCACCATTGCCGCGGTCCAGCCGGCGAGACGGCCCATGTTCCGAAATCCGAGCCCGCGCCAGTGGAAGTCGGGCCGCAGCCGGAGCCCCGTGCGTCGCCACGAGACGAGCAGGATCAACGCCTGCACGGCGATGCCGAAGGTCGCGGTGCCCCCCAGGGCGGCAATGGAGGCGGGGCTCCAGTCCGAGACCGCGGAACGATCTCCGCCGATGACGAGCATCAGCAGCAGGAACCCGGCGATGGAGATGACGTTGTTGAGCACCGGTGCCCAGGTGAACGGTCCGAAGATGCGCCGAGCGTTGAGCGTCTCTCCGAGGAGGGAGTAGAGCCCGTAGAAAAAGATCTGCGGCAGGCACCAGTAGGCGAACGCGGTGGCCAGGGCGTGCTGCTCGGGGCTGTATGCCGGCGCGTAGAGGGTGATGAGTACCGGCGCGAGCAGCATCGCGACCGCCGTGACGGCGAGCAGGACCACGATCCCCGCGGTGAACAAGGCCGAGATGAAGCGCTGGCCCCGATCCTCCCGTGCGCTCGCGCGGACGATCTGCGGCACGATGACGGCCGTGAGCACACCCGCCGAGATGATCGCGTAGACGTTGTTCGGCAACTGATTGGCTTGGGCGAAGGCATCTCCCGCCCGGGATGACATCGTGCCCAGGACGGCGACCAGCACGATGGTGCGGATGAGTCCGGTGAGGCGGGAGACGAGCGTTCCCGCTCCCAGCAGCACACTCGCCCGGCCCAGACCGCTCACGCGTTCTCCTCGATGTTCTCGTCGGTGCGCGCCGCATCAGCCTTGTCGCGTCTGCGGCGGCGGATGGTGCGGACGATGCCGATCGTGAGGAAGCCCGTGGCCAGCACGACCAGCACGACCAGACCAATCCCCTCCCAGTCCGCGCGCACGTTGACGTCGACCGTCTGCGTCTGTCCGATGGGCACGTACGCGGGACTGCGCAGGCTGAGATCGATCGTGACGTCCCCGTTGCCGATCCGTGCGTTCACGGGCACCTCGACGAGCGTGTTGGCGGCCGCGGCGGCGACCACGGCGTTCTCACGTTCGACGTCGACGCGCAGATCGTTCGGGGTGGCGACGAGTACGACGTTCACCGGATAGGGCAGATCGTTGCGCACCCAGAAGCGCAGATTGGTTCCCGCGGTGAGCAGGTTCAGCGCGGTCGATGGCACGATCGACACCGAGTCGAGCGTCGTGGTGGTGGCCTCCGCGTGTGCGTCGACGGCGCTCTGCCATGCCGACGGATCGCTGATCCATGCGCCGCCCAGCACCTGGAGGATGGCGGCGCGCTCACGGCCGGTGAGTAACGACGGGTCGTCGAGGATCGTGGCGAAGCTGTCGATCTGTGCCGCACCGGCGAGCATGCTCGTCAGCGCTGCCGGGCGCGCCGGGTCGACCGCGCCCGCCGAGACCTCAATGTCGGTCGGGGAGGCGCCGAGCACGCTCGACAGCCCCACCGTTGTCATGCCCGTGGTCGCCGCGGAGATCGCTCCGCGCAGGCCCTGCGGGTCGCGCGTGGCCGATCGTCCCAGTGTGACGAGAACGGGGGAGCCCTGCGCCGAGGCCGACGCGAAGGTCAGATGCGCGGCCGCGGCCGCCGCATCCGCCGCACGCGTGGTGGGATCGGTGGCGGTGGATGCGGCCTGCAGTGCGGCGGACGCGCCGGCCGACGCGACGAGCAGCTCTCCGCCGCCGGTTCGCGCGTGCGAGGGGGATGCTGCCGACACCTGCGTGCTGTCGACGATCGTGAGCGCGTCCGGCGTCGCCGCGGTGAGCCATCCGACGAGCTCCGGTGAGGCCGTGCCCGACGGCGGCCAGTAGATCGTCGGCCCTGCGCCGGCACCCACGTCCAGGAGCGCCTCGAGGGTCGGGGGCGTGGACGCGGATTGCTGCTGGTCCGTCGGCGCCGGTGTGGGAGCGGCCGGCTGAGCCGTCAGATCCACATACGCGTTCAAGGACGTCGGTGCGAGCGGTGCGCCGAGCCCCGCCGCGAACTGCGTGCTCACGTCGGCGTCGCCGTACTGCAGCGCGAACCGGGAGTTCGGCAGGTCCATGAGCCGCTGCAGCCATGCCCGTGCGGACTCCGGAGCGGACGTTCCGCGCGCCCGGATCGAGGCCACGATCGCGGGGTCGACCGCGAGGATCGCCGAGGTTCCCGCCACGGCATCCAGTTGTGCCGTGAGTGCGCCGTCGGATGCGGTGAGGGAGGCCAACTGATCGGTCGACAGCATCCCCGCCGTCAGGGCCGGAGCCGTGACGGGAACGACGACCGCGACGGTACCCGAGGGGCCGGTACCGATCGTGACCACGGAGCGCGCCGTCTTGCCCGCGAGGCTGACCCACAGGGGATAGACCCCCGCGCCGCGGCCCGCGAGCGCGGGGTCGTCGGCCGCGACGATCACGCTCGCCGAGCTCGATTGCCCGGGTGGGGTCTCCTCGACCGCGCTGGATCCGACGACGCGCCCCGCCGGGGCATCGGCCGACCCCGACAGCCAGGCGTCGAGAGCCGCGGACCCGTCCAGCGGTGCATCTCCGAGCATCAGTTCCGCCGTCGACGCGGGAGTTCGTGAAGCGGTGCTGTTCTCGAGCCAGACGAGGGCCGTGAGCGCCTCGCCCGCCGCCAGCACCCCGCCCGACAGCGGTGCCACGGAGATGTCGACGGTCCCTGTCGAAGAGGGCGAGGGGGTCGGGGTGGCGGCCGCTGCGGGAGTGGCGATCCCCAGGACGATCGCGACGGCGATGAGCGGCGCGAGCAGAAGTCGTCGCCGCCGGAACGCGGGGGTGCCCGTGCGGGCCGAAGTCGGAATCATTCGTAGCTGAGCAGGCTCCTGTGCGGAGAGTCCGCAGGGTCGGGAGCGAGTCTACGGGCCCCGGCCTGGGATTCACCGAGCGCACGCCCGGGTTGAATGGACTCATGCACACCGCCATCGCCCACCGCCTCGCCGACGATCTGCGCGCCGCCGGCTTCACGACCGAGGCTCTTCGCTCGCTCATCGGCGAGGACGCGGAGTCGGCGCTCGCTCGGGCTGTCGCCGTGCCGGCCCGACGGGCCCTCGCGCGGCATCCGCACGATGCCGTCGCCGTGCTCGCGCGCTTGTTCGTGCTGGGTGACGTCGTCGACGCCGCATCCGTCGCTGCGGCACTGCCCGGCACGGGACTCGAGGATGCGGAACGGCTCGGCGTGATCGAGCGGCGCGGTCAGGCTGTGGCGCCCGCGGTGGCGGTGCGCCCGCACGTCTTCGCCGACGGCGGCGAGGGGTGGATCGCGAGCGATCTGGACGAGCTGGCAGGCGTCTTCCCGTTGCGTCCGGACCATGTGCTCGGCGTCGGGGGTGCGGGCCGGACGCTCGTCTCTCTGCTGCCCGCATCCGGAAGCGGGCGCGCCCTCGACCTCGGATGCGGCTGCGGGCTGGTGGCGTTCGAGCTGCGTCGGAGGGGTTTCGACGTCGTCGCGACCGACATCTCGCCGCGCGCGCTGTGGTTCACGAAGCTGGGCGCGGCGCTCAACCACCTGGAGGGCATCGACGTCCGCGAGGGCAGTCTGTACGAGCCCGTCGGCGACGAGAGCTTCGAGCTGGTCGCTTCGAACCCGCCGTTCGTCATCACCCCGCGGGCCGACGGTGTGCCGGCCTACGAGTACCGCGACGGCGGCCGGGCAGGCGACGAACTCATGCGCGAGGTCGTGACCGGCGCCGCATCCCATCTCGTCGACGGCGGCCGGGCGATCATGCTGGGCAACTGGGAGGAGCGCGACTCTCTCACGGGGTTGGAGCGGGTGCGCGCGTGGACGGAGGGCGTCGGCGCGTGGGTGATCGAGCGCGAACAGCTCGATCCGGCCCGGTACGCCGAGCTCTGGGTGCGCGATGGCGGCACGCGGCCCGGCGGCGAGGAGCATGAGGCGCTGATCGGCGCCTGGCTCGACGACTTCGAGACCCGCGGCGTCGAGGGCGTGGGGCTGGGGTGGGTGCAGCTCATGCGCGGCTCGGGGCTGCGCCGCTTCGAGAGGGTGGCGCAGGCCGTCGACACCGCCGTGCTCGCCGCGCACACCGCCGCGGTGTGGCGGGCGGCGGCGTGGCTGGACCGCACCGACGACATGCTGCTCGCCGCATCCGTGCTGCGCGTGTCCACCGACGTCACGGAGGCGCGGCATCACCTCCCCGGCGCAGAGGCACCGAGCGTGATCGAGCTGCGACAGGGAGGCGGCCTTGCGCGCACGGTGTCCGCCGATCCGGCGCTCGCCGCACTCGTGGGAGCGAGCGACGGGGAACTGCCCGTGGGCGTGCTCATCGACGCGATCGCCGATCTGCTCGAGGTCGATGCCGCAGCGCTGCGTGCGGACCTGCTTCCGCGGGTTCGCGAGCTCGTGCTGACCGGGATGCTGGAAGTGCCGCACGACGTGGCCGATTAGGCTCTTTGCATGCTCAACATGGCCGAGGGTCTCGCGCGGCTGGGCACTCTCGCCTCCTCACCCGTCGTCGTTGCGCTCGCCGACGCCTTCGCCGCTGCGGGGCGCGAGCTCGCCGTCGTCGGCGGCCCGGTGCGCGATGCGCTGCTGGGTCGCACGACACACGACCTGGACTTCACGACGGATGCGGACCCCGACGAGATCCTGCGCATCGTCACGCCGATCTCGACCGCGCAGTGGGACATCGGCCGGGCGTTCGGCACGATCGGCGCCCGCATCCGCGGCGAGCAGGTGGAGATCACCACGTACCGCGCCGACGCCTACGACGGCGAGACCCGAAAGCCGGTCGTCGCGTTCGGCGACTCGCTCGAGTCCGATCTCGTCCGCCGCGACTTCACCGTCAACGCGATGGCGCTGCGGGTGCCGGGACCGCAGCTGGTCGACCCGCACGGCGGCATCGAGGACCTCGTCGCGGGTGTGCTGCGCACCCCCACCGATGCGCGGATCAGCTTCGGCGACGACCCCCTGCGGATGCTTCGTGCGGCGCGCTTCTCGTCGCAGCTCGGTTTCACGGTCGACCCCGACGCGGTCGCGGCGATCACCGAACTGCGTGAGACGCTACGGATCGTGAGCCCGGAGCGCATCCAGGGCGAGCTCGTGCGTCTCCTGCAGACCGACGATCCGGTCCGCGGCCTGCGGCTGCTCGTGGAGACGGGGCTGATCGACCAGTTCCTCCCGGAGGTGCCGGCGCTGCGTCTCGAGGTCGACGAGCACCACCACCACAAGGACGTCTACGAGCACTCACTCACCGTGCTGCGGCAGGCGATCGAGCTCGAGGGCAGCCGCCACCCGGACGCCGCGCCCGACGTGCCGCTGCGTCTGGCGGCGCTCCTCCACGACATCGGAAAGCCCGCCACGCGCCGGCTCGAGCCGGGCGGCGCGGTCACCTTCCACCACCACGACGTGAAGGGATCGCGGATGGCGCGCAAGCGCCTGCGCGAGCTGCGGTTCGATTCGGCGACGATCGACTCCGTCGCGCTGCTGATCGAGTTGCATCTGCGCTTCTTCGGCTACGCCGAGGGCGCGTGGACGGATGCGGCGGTGCGCCGCTATGTGCGCGATGCCGGCGACGAGCTGGAGCGCCTGCACATCCTGACCCGGGCCGACGTGACCACGCGCAACAAGCGCAAGGCGACGCGGTTGCGTCTGGCGTACGACGACATCGAGCGGCGCATCGACGAGCTGCGGGCCCAGGAGGAGCTGGACGCCATCCGTCCGGAGCTGGACGGCAACGAGATCCAGCGCATCCTCGGCATCTCACCCGGCCGAGAGGTGGGCGAGGCGTACCGATTCTTGCTCGACCTGCGGCTGGATGAGGGCGTGCTGGGGCCCGAGGAGAGCGAGCGCCGTCTGCGCGACTGGTGGGCGGCGCGCGGCTGACCCGCCGCGGCGGGCGCGTGGCCGCATCCGCTGACGTGGCCGCATCCGCTGACGGGGCCGCATCCGCTGAACAGGAAAGATCCGCCCATCAGGACGATCTGACGTGAATCGTCCTGATGGGCGGAGATCTCCTGCGGGAGGGATGCGGCGCCGGTTCAGACCGTGGCGGACGCGGCCTCTGCGATGGCACGACCGCCCTCGCGCGCGGCATCCTCGGCGGCGGACTTGATGTCGGCGGCGACCTCGGAGAACTGATCGAGCGCGGGGTTCACGCCCACGAGGGTGAAGGAGCGCTGCACGACGCGCAGGTCGAGGCCCCAGACGTCCTCGAGCACGCGACGGAGCCACGCGGTGGAGTGGTCCCAGCCCTCCTTGGGCGTGCCGGCGTCGTAGTTGCCGCCGAGAACCGTGACCAGCACGGCGGGCTTGCCGCGCAGGGCGGTGCCCTGCGGATCGATGCGCGGGTCGGTGTAGGCCAGGTCGAACCACGTCTTCGCGTGCTGCGAGACGCCGTAGTTGTAGAGGGGGATCGTCAGCAGGAGCGCGTCGGCGTCGATGAGCTCGTCGGCGAGACGTGTCGCCAGGGCGAGGGCCTCGCGCTGCTCGGCGGTGCGGTCGGCTTCGGGGAGGTTCCTGCCGGTGACCGCTGCCGCCCATGCCGTGGCGGGGATCGGTTCGGCAGACAGGTCGCGGCGGACGACGGTCTGGTCGGTGTGCGTGGCGAGCCACTCCGTCTCGACGATGTCGCCGAGGGCGCGGCTGGCGGAGGTGGGGGGAAGGATGCTCGCATCCAGACGGAAGAGGGACATAATGCTCCAATCGACCTAGCGGCTATGAAAAAGAGAGTGGCTACGTGAACGCTAGCACGACTAGACTGAGGGGCGTGGCCGGAGACCAGCACGATGAGCGTCAGTGCGACGCCGCCGTCTCGCGCGCCTTCTCGGTTCTCGGCAAGCGCTGGAACGGCATGATCCTCGACGTTCTGGGCGAGGGGGCGTTGTCGTTCGTGGGATTGCGCCGGGCCGTCACCGGCATCAGCGACGCCGTGCTCTCGGATCGTCTCGTCGAGCTCGCCGACGCCGGCCTGGTCGTCCGTGAGGTGGATGCGGGCCCGCCGGTCGCGGTCTCCTACACGCTGACGGATGCCGGCGTCCGCCTCGTGCCGATCCTCGCCCAGTTGGGTGCCTGGGCCGACGGCAACCTCTCCGCCAGCCGCTGACCCCTGGCCTCCGCCCGCCTCTGTGCGCCCGGTCCGGCGCGCATGTCCCACTTCCCGCAAGAATCGGGGCTCGGAACTGCGCCAAGTGGGACATGCCTTCTCAGGGGAACAGGGGTGCGGGACCTCGGAGACAGAGTCCTCAGGGTGAACGGGCCCTCGGGCGGGGGCTCTCAATCGCGATGGTCGGAGTCGAGGGCCTCGCGCACCAGGTGACTGATGTCGATGCTCACGATCCGCGCGGGTGCCGCGGGGGCCGGGGGCGCAGCCGCAGGTTCGTCCGATCGTGCGCAGCGCGGTGGGTTTGCGAGAGGCGTCGAACAGCGTGATGAACGTGAGCGAGAACGAGGCCCAGTCCTCGCGCTGCGCGTCGAGCGCTGCACGCCCCTGCGGGTTGATGCCCTGTCCTCCCGCGAGCCGCGTGCCTACACTGGAGCCACCTGATCACCGTTGATCGGAGTTATTGTGCCCTCGCCCTGGTCTCTGCGTCGCGAGGCGTCGGCCGAGAGCTCGCGCCTGCTGATCGAGCGCGCGCACGAGGAGTTCGTCGGCGGAAACGCGCAGGATCCGCGGGTCACCGCCGTGCGCGGTCTCGTCCGCGAGAGCTGGCAGCGCTCGGCCCGCAGCCTCGTCGGCGTGGATGCCGTGCCGCCCCTGGATCTCATCTCGGACGACCTCGACGCCTACCGCCGCACGCATCCCCTCGCGAGCGTCATGGACATGATCCGTCAGCTGCTGCTGCCGGGCGACGAGGACGAGTCGGGCGTCGTCGTGGCGGTGGGGGATGCGGCGGGCCGCCTGCTGTGGGTCGAGGGCGATCGCCGCATCCGCGACCTCACGGGCGACATGGGTTTCGTCGCGGGGGCGAACTGGTCGGAGGATGCCGTGGGCACCTCGGCGCCGGGCACGGCCCTCGCCCTCGACGCGTCCGTCCAGATCCGCGGAGCCGAGCACTTCAACCGGCTCGTGCAGCCGTGGTCGTGCACGGCGGCGCCGGTGCGCGACCCCGAGAGCCGGCGCGTGCTCGGGGTCATCGATGTGACCGGCGGTGCCGAGGCCACGACCCCGCAGGCGCAGTTGCTCGTCGACGCGACGGCGCGGGCGATCGAGGGGGAGCTGCTGGTGGCCAGGCTGCGTGCGCGCGCCCAACCGCCCGTGAAGAGCCAGGCCCCGCGTCGTACACGCGGCGCCACCGAACACGCCACCCTCCGTGTGCTCGGACGCGACCTTGCGGTGCTCGACGTCGTCGACGACCGAGGCGCCACCGTCACCGAGTTGAGCGCGCGTCACGCGGAGATCCTGCTCATGCTGGCGGTGCACCAGCAAGGCCTCTCCGCGGAACGCCTGGCCGCCCTCGTGTACGGCGAAGCCGCGCCGGTGGAGACCCTGCGCCCCGAGATGGTGCGGCTGCGCCGGGTGCTCGATGCCGTCGCCCCCGCGCTGATTCCCGCATCCCGCCCCTACCGGCTGACGAGCTCGCTCCAGACCGACGCCGATCACGTCGTGTCGCTCCTCGACCGCGGCGCGCACCGCGTGGCCCTCACCGCCTACCGCGGCCCCGTGCTCCCGGACTCCCGCGCGCCGGGGGTGGAGGAGCTGCGACAGAGCGTGCAGGCGGCGCTGCGCGAATCCCTCCTCGCGGGGGCCGGGCTCGACGTGCTGCTGGCCTACATCGACACGGATGAGGGACGCGAGGATGCCGATGCGCTCCGGCTCTGCCTCGAGCTGCTCGCCCCGCGCTCGCCGCGTCGCGGGCCGATCGTGGCGCGCTTGGAGCAGCTCGGCGCCTAGCTCGACCGTAGGCCGAGCCTGTCGAAGAACGCCCTGTTCCGCTCTGTGGCCGCGTTGACGAGGCCGTCGAAACTGATGACCTCGACATACGCCTTGTACGGCTCGACGTAGCCGAAGTACCCGAGCCCGTCATGCGTCTTGGTCAAGTTCGACAGCTTGCACATGCGCTCCATCGTTGGCGTCAGGTCGGCGATGACGTAGCAGAAGGCCGGCGGCTCCTGCGCGCTCGACGGAATCAGCCGCCCGGTTGCCGTCGTTACTTTGCCCTCGCGAACCCGCGCGACGTAGTCAAGGCACTGCGCGATGGGGTTCTTGTCCTCCGTCGTCGCGTCGTTGCGCATGGGGCGCTTGAGCTCGACGACGACGATCGACTGCAGCGGCAACTTCTGCCCCGCGGTCGCGAGCACGGGCGAGTCCGCCTCGAGCACGCGTGTCGCCCGTATGTCCGGTCGGTTCGTCGAGGCGTCGTCCGTGACGGGCATGCTCTTGAGAGTCTTGTCGGACGCGAGGTAGTCGTGGAAGACGAGCCGCTCGTCCAGAATCCACAGGGTCGACGCATCGACCCCGACATCGTTCGAGTCCTTGCGCATGGGGAAAAGCAGCTCGTGGACGCGGTCTTCGCGAGCATACTTGCCATCTCCGTCCGACTCGATGAGTTTTGCGAGGATGTCGAGGGTCGTGCGGCGCCGAGCAACGTGCCTTCGGGCGACCTTCTCTCGGAGCGCGACAGCGCTTCATCGAACCATGAAGGAGTAGTCGGAATGTCCACTGCCAAGGTCGCTCTCGTCTCGGGCGCAGGTCAGGGAATCGGTCGCGGAATCGCGCTCCAGCTCGCGAAGGACGGCTTCGACGTCGCCGTCGCAGACCTCACGTTCCAGGAGGAGAAGGCGCGCGGCGTCGTCGCGGAGATCGAGGCGCTGGGCCGCCGTGCGATCTTCGTGGCTGCCGACGTGTCGAAGAAGGAAGACGTCGTCGCCGCTGTGGACGCAGCCGCCACGCAGCTCGGCGGGTTCGACGTCATCGTGAACAACGCGGGCATCGCGCAGGTCAAGCCGATCCTCGACGTGACGGCGGAAGAGCTCGACAAGATCTTCTCCATCAACGTGAACAGCGTGGTCTTCGGCATCCAGGCCGCTGCCGACAAGTTCATCGAGCTCGGTGTGAAGGGCAAGATCATCTCCGCCGCCTCGATCGCGTCGATCAAGGGCTTCCCGATCCTCGGCGCGTACTCGGCGTCGAAGTTCGCCGTGCGCGGCCTCACGCAGGTCGCGGCGCAGGAGCTCGCCCCGAAGGGCATCACCGTCAACGCGTACGCTCCCGGCATCGTCGGCACGGGCATGTGGGACCTCATCGACGAGAAGCTGTCGGAGATCAACGGCAAGCCGCGGGGCCAGAACCTCAAGGAGAACGTCGAGAGCATCGCCCTCGGCCGCATCGAGACGCCCGAAGACGTCGCGAACGTCGTGTCGTTCCTCGCAAGCGAGAAGGCCGACTACGTGACCGGCCAGGTGCTCCTCGTGGACGGCGGAATGCTCTACAACTGATGCATCCGAAGGGGGCGCGGGGAGGACATGTCCTTCCCGCGCCCCCCTTTTTTGCGAAGTCTTCGCGAGGACGCCGCGCCCGGCCGGTTCCTCATCAGGCCGCCGGCAGGTGCCGGCGCCAGCTGAGCGCGACGATCCCGACGCTGACCGCCGCCAGGACCGCGCCGGCGAGGAACATCGTCGTGTACGGGATCCACGCGCCGAGCGCGGCGAGGATCGCCGGGATGAAGAACCCGAGATACGTCAGTGAGTAGTACACCGCGGTGAGTCCGGCAAGATCGCACGGACCGGCGATCCGCTGAATCTCGCGCAGTCCCCCGACGAGCAGCATGCCGTAGGCCGCGCCGAGTGCCGCGGCGGCCACGAACGCCCAGGCGAGCGAGTTGAGGCTCACCGCGACGGCGGCCAGGATCATGGCGGGAACGGTGACCGTCAGCGCGATCCCGATGCCGCGGGCCGACAGCGGGGTGTCGACCTTCGCGGCGAACCGCTGCACCGCGACACCGCAGCCGAGCGCGACGACGCACAGCAGACCCGACACACCGATCTGCAGTCCCGGCGCCTGCGACATCATGAGGCCCGGCAGGATCGCGTACGCGCTTGCGGCGGTGCCGAAGACCCACGGCGCCATCGGGACGACGACGAGGAGGAACCGGCGGTGCATCGCGGTGGGGATGCGCAGGTCGGCGAGGAGCGGCCCAGAGGTGTCTCGGCGCGGCCGGCTCTCCGGCGCCGCCCACAGCAGCACGAGCGCGACGAGGGTGAGAGCGATGTGCAGGAGGTAGGGCGACGCGGTGGGGATCGGGCCGAACTGCCCGAGCGCCGCAGCGAATCCGGCGCCCAGCGCGAACCCGGACGTCAGTGCGAGTGCAGCGCGTGAGGCGCCACGGCCGTCGACGGCGCGGGTCGTGAACGGAGGCTCGGAGAGCTCTTTCACCCAGCTCGTGCCGACTGCCATCACGAGCCCCAGCGCGATACCCGACAGCACCCGCCCGGCGAACAGGAGCGGCATCGAGGAAGCCCCGACGGCGAGGAGCGTGCTGCCCGCAATCGCGATGATCGGGGCGGGGACGAACAGCGGTCGGCGGCCGTACCGGTCGGACAGCGGGCCGCCGAGAAGGAGCGCGGGCACGATGCCCAGGACATATGCCCCGAGCAGTACATTCACGCTGAAGGCGCTCATCTGGTCGATCTGGCGGTACATCACGAGCAGCGGTGTGAACTCGTTTCCACCCCACGCGACAGCGAACAGGGCAGCGCTCACGCGCATCCAGGGGACGATCGCGATCCGCTCTCCGGCGGCGGCTCCCTCGGAGGACATCTCACTCATGACAGCAGCTCCCGGTGGGTCTTCTTGATGTGACGGCCGAGTGCCACCTCGAACGCCGCGGTCTCGCCATCGCCGATGAGGCGGACGAGCAATCCGTGATCGTCGAGCACCTGCTCGGCTCGGTCGTCGCGTCGCCAGAGCGACCGCGCGAGCATCCGCCTCTGCCGATCGCGCAGCGTCGCGAAGAACTCTGCGAGCAGGGCGTTCCCGCCGGCCGCGACGATCCGGGCGTGGAAGGCCGTGTCTGCCTCGGCGAGCCGCGCGAGGTCGGATGCCTCGTACGCGCGGCGTTGCTCGTCGAGAATGTCGGAGAGCTCGTCGACGACGTCCTGCACCCGTTCGGAGTCACGGACGAGCCGCCGCACGGCATCGGTCTCGATGAGGATGCGCGCCTCGACGACGTCGTCGAGCTCTCCCGGCGTCACATCGCGGATCAGCGCACCGCGCTTGGGGTACAGCCGCATCCACCCCTCGACTTGCAAGCGCAGGAACGCCTCGCGGACGGGGGTGCGGCTCATCCCGAGTTCGTCGGCGATCGTTCCTTCGCTGACCATCATCCCGCCGGCGAGATCGCCGTCGAGGATCCGCTCCTTGACCTTCGCGTACGCGGCATCCGCGGCGGATGCCTCCGTCTCCTGATGCTCCATGACCCCGTCCCCGTGCTGATGAACAAGATAGATACTAGTTGCATCTCAGCCCGGTGCAAAGTGGCTCCTCGGACATTCGGTGGGGGTCATGGGGTGAGGCCGCCGGCGGCGAGGAGCATGCGGAGGCGGTCGTTGTGCCGGTTGCGATAGCCGCGGGCGAGGCGCCGGTGCAGCTCGATGATTCCGTTGATCGCCTCGGTGCCGCCGTTGTTCGCGCGCCCGGTCGCGAAATACGCGAGGAACGCTGACCGCCACCGGCGCAGGGTGCGACCGAGGCGGGCGATCTCCGGGATCGGGCAGGTGTGGAATGTCTCGGCGACTCGCTCCGCGATTCGGCGGCCCTCGGCGAGATCCTTCGCGTGGTAGGCGGATCGCAGTTGCTGCGCGCACTGCCACGAACGAACACCTCGTCGTGCGCAGGATCTGCCTCGATCGCCGCGGCCAGCCTAACTCGCTGCTTGTCGGTGAGGTTCTCCGCTCCGGCGCGCAGGATGGTCTTCCTGCCCAGCGCCTCAAAGACGCCAAGCCCGTCCTCCGCGACCTTCCCGTCGGATGGAATCACTGGCCGCGCCCGGCCCCGCCTCTTGATCAACACGCCCTAGTCGTCTCGACGCGCAACCCGATGCAACCCGGGGGTGCTTACGGTGTCGGGCAACGAGCGCGGCGCTGATGCCGCCTCCGTCCTGATCGTCGAAGGAGATGACATGACCATCGTTGAAGACGGCGTCTCGAGCGTCTACGCCGCCCCCGGATCCCGCGGATCGGTCGCCGAGTACCGCAGCCGCTACGGCCACTACATCGGCGGCGAGTTCGTCGAGCCGATCAAGGGCCAGTACTTCGAGAACATCACCCCCGTCACCGGCAAGCCGTTCTGCGAGGTCGGCCGCGGCACGAGCGAGGACATCGACCGCGCCGTGGATGTGGCCTGGAAAGCGTTCCAGAGCTGGAAGCGGACGACACCCGCCGAGCGCGCCGTCATCCTCAACAAGATCGCCGACCGTATCGAGGCGAACCTCGAGAAGATCGCGGTCGCCGAGACGTGGGAGAACGGCAAGCCGGTGCGCGAGACACTCGCCGCCGACATCCCGCTCGCGGTGGACCACTTCCGCTACTTCGCGGGGGTCCTGCGGGCGCAGGAGGGCTCGCTCAGCCAGATCGACGAGGACACCGTCGCCTACCACTTCCACGAGCCGCTGGGCGTGGTCGGTCAGATCATCCCGTGGAACTTCCCGATCCTCATGGCGACCTGGAAGCTCGCCCCCGCGCTCGCCGCCGGCAACTGCGTCGTACTCAAGCCCGCCGAGCAGACGCCGGCATCCATCCTCTTCCTCTTCGATCTCATCGGCGATCTGCTGCCGGCGGGCGTCGTGAACATCGTCAACGGCTTCGGCATCGAGGCGGGGGCGCCGCTGGCGCAGCACAAGCGCATCCGCAAGGTCGCCTTCACCGGCGAGACCACGACGGGGCGGCTCATCATGCAGTACGCCTCGCAGAACCTCATCCCGGTGACGTTGGAGCTGGGCGGCAAGAGCGCGAACATCTTCTTCGAGGATGTGGCCCGCGACCGCGACGCCTACTACGACAAGGCGCTGGAGGGCTTCACGTTCTTCGCCCTCAACCAGGGTGAGGTCTGCACGTGCCCGAGCCGTGCCCTCATCCAGCGTTCGATCTACGAGGAGTTCCTCGGTGACGGCCTGGAGCGGGTCGGCAAGATCGTGCAGGGCAATCCGCTGGATCCGGCGACCATGATCGGCGCGCAGGCCTCGAACGACCAGCTCGAGAAGATCCTGTCGTACATCGAGATCGGCAAGGCGGAGGGCGCGAAGCTGCTCGCGGGAGGCGAGCGCGTCGACCTCGGCGGCGATCTGTCGGAGGGCTACTACGTGGCGCCCACGGTGTTCGAGGGGCAGAACAGCATGCGCATCTTCCAGGAGGAGATCTTCGGCCCGGTCGTCTCGGTCACCAGCTTCGAGGACTTCGACGACGCCATCCACACCGCGAACGACACGCTCTACGGGCTCGGTGCCGGGGTCTGGAGCCGTTCGGCCGACACGATGTACCGCGCCGGGCGCGGCATCGAGGCCGGGCGCGTGTGGACGAACACGTACCACCAGTACCCCGCGCACGCGGCCTTCGGCGGCTACAAGCAGTCGGGCATCGGACGCGAGAACCACCTGAAGATGCTCGATCACTACCAGCAGACGAAGAACCTGCTCGTCTCCTACGCCGACGGGCCGATGGGCTTCTTCTGAATCGGGCCCACCCGCGCGGGTGCATGTCCCACTTCGCGCAGGCTGGCCGCATCCGTGTCCCACTTTCTGCAGAAATCAGGGGTGAAACCTGCGGGAAGTGGGACACGGGATGCGGGAAGTGGGACATGCAGGGAAGGGGAGAGGGATGGATGAGGTGCCCATCGAGCCGGCGGCGGAGCGCGTCGCGGTGACGGATGCGGCCGCATCCCTGCTGGTGGAGCTGACCGCCCAGCACGGACCGCTCATGTTCCACCAGTCCGGCGGATGCTGCGACGGCTCCGCACCCATGTGCTACCCCGTCGGCATGTTCCTCACCGGACCGAGCGACGTGCGACTCGGCGCGTTGCGCGTCGCCGACCTCGCGCCGATCGAGGTCTTCATGTCCGAGTCGCAGTTCGAGTACTGGAAGTACACGCATCTGACGATCGACGCGGTGCCGGGGCGCGGTGCCGGATTCAGCGTGGAGGCGCCCACGGGCATGCGGTTCCTCATCCGCTCCCGGATGCTGGAAGCCGCCGAACTCGAAGCCTTCGGCCTCGCGGCGAGGTGATCAGACGCCGACGCGCTCGCGCGCGGATGCGGGCGCGACGACGATCTCGGGGTCGGGATCGCGGCGGAAGATGATCTTGAAGATCGGGAAGAACACGGCGCAGGAGATGAGGGCGTTGATGAGCATCGTGACGACGTCGGCCATCGCCTCGCCGGTCGCTCCCATCGCCCACACCGTGATGAACAGGTCGTACACCGGCGCCTTGTAGAAGCCCTGCAGCGCGGCGGCGCCGAACGTGATCACGACGTAGGCGAGCGTGTACCAGAGCGCCGCCCACCACGGGTTGCTGTTGGACTTGAAGGTGATGTTGCGCTGCGCGAAGAAGTTGAGCACCTGCGCGATCGCGAGGGTCAGCTGCACCGCGAGGAAGTAGGCGAGCCCGCCGCCGCCCGCCGGAAGAGCGCCGGCCGCGTAGTCGAAGATGAAGTAGTCGGAACCGATGGGCAGTGCCTGGAATCCGGTGTCGACGAGCGGCGTGAGGGCGAAGACAGCCTTGAACACGGGCATCAGCACGAGCTGGAGCACCGTCATCCCGACGTTGAGCAGCGAGAACACGATCAGCTGCGCCCACGTGGGGCGGGCGTCGGTGAAACGGGTCCATCCCCGTCGGATTCCTGCGAACATCCGTGGCTCCTTCCGAGGGCTCCGCCGCGCACCTGCATCCCGGTCTCGCGCGACGAAGCCGCAGGGAGTCCATCAGGCCGGAGAGCCTTCGACGTCCACGGGCGCAGAATCTGTCGGTTCCGCCGCACGAACGGTCACCGACGACAACGACGAAGGGATGCGACCCCTGCGGGCCGCATCCCTTCGTCGTTGTGGAGCGCGAGACTCAGGCGCAGAGCTTCGTGAGCTCGTCCGACGCCGTCTTGAGGCGCTCGCTCGAGGCCTGCACGTCGTCGTTGATCTTGGTGAGCTCGTCGAGCTTGGAGGGGTCGGACCCCGCGGCGGCGAGAGCCGACATCGACTCACCGATCGTCTTGTACTCGTCCGACACGGCCTGCAGCGGCTTCTTCACGTCGGGGTTGGTGACCTCGGCGAGAGCATCGTCGAGCCCCTTCTGCACCGTCTCGAACAGGTCGGTCGTGGCCTCGCCGTCACCCGAGGCCGCTGCCGACATCGAGTCGGTCAGCTTGCTCTGAGCGTCGCTGAGCTTGTCCTGAGCGATGGAGCACGCCTCCTGGACGGACTGCGACGAGGCGCCGGCATCTCCGCCACCGCCGTTGCCTCCGCCCGCGCAACCGGCGAGGGCGAGAAGGGCGATGGCCGAAAGGGCGATGGGTGCGAGTTTGCGCATGAGGATCCTCCGAGTGCTGCGTGTGCGGACGTGGGTCCGCCTCCATCACCGAAGACGCCCCCGCTCTTCACGCTAGGGGGGCGCCCCTACCCGAAGTGCCCCCGTGAGAGGGATCTCATTCTGTGCTAAGGATCGACGTAGGCTATGGCGGTGGATACGACGCGCATCGCGGAGGCGATCGTGCGTCGCTTCGCCCGCCGCACGAATCTCATGATCGCCTCGCGCACCGTGCGGGTCGACGCCCCGCCCGCACATCGCGCCGTCGCCGAGCGACTCACGACTCTGCTGCACGACCTCGGTGCGGTCGTCACGACAGGGCCGGTCTCGGATGCGGGGATGCTGCGGTTCGACTTCACGGCGCTCGCCGCCGACGCGGACCCCACGGACGTGACCGTGCTCCTGGGCGGTGCGCCGCTGCCCGACCGGCCCGATGCTGCCGCACGAATCGCCTTCGCCGCGGCCCACATGCGGGTCTCCGCCGCCCTCGCCGATCAGATCGACCTCACCGGCCTCCGCATCGGCGTGTGCATGGTGCTCGAGCCGAAGACGGCACAGCTGGCGCTTCTGCTGCGCTCTCGCGGAGCCGACGTCGCGGTCTACGGGCACCCCGACGAGACGGATGCGGCCGTCGCCGCGGCGCTCGCGTCGATGGGCATCCCGGTCGACGGCGGCGCCGATCTTTCGGGTCTCGAGGAGCGCTCGGCGGCCGAGGGCTTCCTGCGCCGCGGCTTCGACATTCTCATCGACGACGGCTCGCACCTCATCCGCCTCGCCCACGAGATCGACCCCGCGATCGCCGCATCCTGGATCGGCGCGAACGAGGAGACGACCTCCGGGCTCACGCCGCTGCGGCGCATGGATGCGGCGGGGCTGCTGCGCACCCCGGTCCTGGCTGTCAACGACGCCGCCGCCAAGACCCGGTTCGACAACCGCTACGGCACCGGGTTCTCCTGCGTTCTGGCGATCGCGGATCTTCTCGAGCAGCGCGGGCTGACGGTTCGCGATCAACCGGCTCTCGTCATCGGCTACGGCCCGGTCGGCGAGGGCGTCGCGGCATACCTGCGCGCCCTGGGCGCGACGGTCGCGGTGGCCGAGGTCGACCCGGTGCGGGCCCTCACCGCGCGTCACGACGGCTATGCGGTCGGCCCCGCATCCGAGCTGGCGGACGGCGCGCTCGTCGTGTCGGCCACGGGCGTCGCGGGCACGATCGATGCGGCGATCGCTGAGCGTGCGGTGGCGGTCGCCGTCGCGGGTGGCGTCCCGGGGGAGGTGACGGCGGCCGCCGCCGCATCCGCCACGCTCGTGCTCGGCGGTGGCGGAGCGGTGAACATCACCGCCGCGGAGGGCAACCCGATCGAGATCATGGACCTGTCGTTCGCGGTGCAGCTCGCGGCCCTCGACCACCTGCTGCGCACCCGCCCGGGTATCGGCGTGCACACCCTCCCGCGTGAGATCGACGAGCGTGTGGGCCGGGCGGCGCTCGCCGCCCGCGGCGTGCGGATCGACGAGTCCACCGCGACCGCGGGTACGGAGGCGGACTGGCGCTCGGCCCGCTACGAGGGGACCCGCGGATGAGCGTCGTGCTGTACTCGGCCGATCTGGTGCTGCCCATCACCGCCCCGCCGATCCCGCAGGGGGCGATCGCCGTCAGCGGCGGCCGCATCCGCCACGTCGGCGACCGCGACTGGGTGCGCCGCGAGCTCACCGCCCGCGGCGCCTCCTTCACCGAGGTGCACTGGCCGGGCGTGCTCCTGCCGGGACTCGTCAACGCCCACTCGCACCTGCAGTACACGGGAATGGCCGAGGTCGGACGCGGCAGCTACCGCGGCTTCGAGGACTGGGCGGCGGCCTTCGACCCGGTCTACGAGCGCGGGCACGACTGGAAGGCGGATGCGGACGCCGGAGCGCGACAGGTGATCGAGGCGGGCACGACGGCGGTCGCCGACATCGTGACCGACGCGCCCGCCGCGGGTGTGCTGCACGACGCGGGCCTTCACGGCATCACCTACTGGGAGGTGATGAGCTGGACGAACGCCGACTGGGCGGCGACCGGCAGAGCGCAGGTCGAGGCGGCGCTCGACGCGCTCCCCTCCCCGCCGGGCACCGGGCTCTCCCCCCATGCGCCGTACTCGCTCGACGTCGAGCCGCTGCTGGAGATCCCCGACATCGTTCGCGAGCGCGGCGGCCGCATCCATCTGCACCTCGGTGAGGCCGCGTTCGAGCGCGAGTCGGGCGCTCCGCATCCGATGCCGTGGCAGGAGCGTCGCGCCGGCAGCTTCCGCGAGCTGCGCGGCGACGGCTTCGGCACGGGCGCGACCGAGTTCGTCGACCAGCTGGGTGTTCTCGGGCCGGACTGTCACATCGCGCACGGCGTCTACATGACCGCGCGCGATCGCGCGCTGCTGCGCGCCCGCGGTACCTCGGTGGCGCTGTGCCCCCGCTCCAACGCGGTCATCGGCCTCGACGAGCCTCCCGTCGCGGCCTACCTCGCCGAGGGCAACGGCATCGCCGTCGGCACCGACTCGCTCTCCTCGAGTCCCTCGCTCGACCTGCTGGCGGATGTGGCGGCGCTGCACCGCATCGCCCGGGCGCAGGGCTACTCCGACCGCGGACTCGCGGCGCAGCTGCTCCGGGCGGCGACCCTCGGCGGTGCGCACGCGATGGGCATCGACACCGGGCCCGACCGCACCGGCTACCTGGCGGTCGGAGCCCTCGCGGACCTCGCCTTCATCGACATCCCGGTGACGACGATCGACGACACGATCGAGCATCTCGCCACCGACGGCGCAGGTCACGCCGCCGCCACCGTGATCAGCGGCGCCTTCCGGCACACGACCCCGTCCTTCACCGAGCACACCGGAGTCAGCGCATGAGCACCCGTCCCGCCACCGCCGTCACCCTCGATCTCGCCCCGCATCCCGAGGGCGGCTGGTTCCGTCGGATGTGGACCGCGACCGCGGGCGTGGAGACGCCGGCCGGCCCGAGGCCGGCGGCCACCTGCATCCACTACCTGCTGACCCCCGGCGAGCACAGCGCGTGGCACGTCGTCACGAGCGACGAGATCTGGCTCTGGCACGGACCCGGAACCCTCGAGCTGAGCTTCGGGGGCGACGGCGAGGAGCCGATCGCAGAGCGCACCGTGACCCTGGGCCCGGACCTTTCGGCGGGACACCTGGCGCAGGTGACGGTGCCGGCCGGCGTGTGGCAGTCGGCCCGCCTCGGCGGAGAGGTCGAGGTGCTCGTCAGCTGTGTCGTTTCGCCAGGTTTCAGCTTCGAGGACTGGCGCCTCGCCCGTGATTTAGGCTGAGCGCGGCGTCGGACACAGCAACCCGCCGACGCCCGACCCGACACCCCCTCTTCCTGCTTGGAGTCCCCGTGATCATGACCTCCCGCCTCCGGCGCCTGACCGTCGGCGCCGCCCTCGGCGCCGTCGCAGCGCTCGCCCTGACCGCCTGCGCCTTCGCCGGTGAGTCCGCTCCGGCCGCATCCGAGGACGGATCTCTGCCGACCCTCACCGCGGGCAAGCTCACCATCGCGACCGGTGAGCCGGCGTACGACCCCTGGGTCGTCGACAACGACCCCTCCAACCAGAAGGGCTTCGAGTCGGCCGTCTCCTACGCGCTGGCGGAGAAGCTCGGCTTCTCGGCCGACGACGTCGTGTGGGTGCGTTCCACGTTCGACAGCGCGATCGCGCCCGGGCCCAAGGACTGGGACCTCAACATCCAGCAGTTCTCGGTGACCGACGAGCGCAAGCAGGCCGTCGACTTCTCGTCGCCGTACTACACGACCTCGCAGGCCGTCGTGACCTCGGACACCTCCGCCGCAGCGAACGCGACGACGATCGACCAGCTCAAGGGCTACACGGTCGGCGTCATGAGCGGCACGACCAGCTACACCGTCGCCGCCGAGGAGCTCGGCACCGACAAGCTCAGCGTTTTCAACAACAACGACGACGTCGTGCTCGCCTTCCAGTCCGGCCAGATCGAAGCGTTCGTCATCGACCTGCCGACCGCTTTCTACCTCGCCAACGCCGAGCTCGACGGCGGCAAGATCCTCGGCCAGTTCGCCGACACGACCGGCGGCGACCAGCTCGCCTACGTGCTGCCCAAGGGCTCGGAGCTGACCGACCCCGTGTCGAAGGCCCTCGACGAGCTCCGCGCGGACGGCACGCTCGACGAGCTGCAGAAGACCTGGCTCAGCGAAGCCGTCGACGTTCCGGTCCTCGGCTGAACATGACCACGACCGACGCCGCGTGGCAGCCGAGCGAGCTCGAGCTCGCCCGGCGCGCCACGCGGCGCCGGCAGTCCACGAAATCGGTGCTCATCGCGCTCGCGAGCACCGTCGTCTTCGTCGGCATCGTCGGCTACGCGGTCGTCTCCAGCCCCGGCTGGGAGGACGTGCGCCGCAGCTTCTTCGACGTCGACATCGCGCTCGCCGCCTTCCCCTCGGTGCTCGCCGGGCTGTGGGTCAACATCCAGGTGCTGCTGGTCGCCGCTCTCGCCGTCGCCGTGATCGGCACCCTGCTCGCGGTGATGCGCTCGTTGCGCGGGCCGGTCTTCTTCCCGCTCCGGGCGCTGGCGACCGTGTACACGGACCTGTTCCGCGGCATGCCGCTGCTGATCGTGTTGTATCTCGTCGGGTTCGGCATCCCCGCCCTCGGCATCTTCGGGCGCGTGCCGGTGGTGCTCTGGGGCACCATCGCGATCGTGCTCACCTACTCCGCGTACGTGGCGGAGGTGCTGCGCGCGGGCATGGAGGCGGTGCACCCCTCGCAGCGGATCGCCGCCCGCTCGCTCGGACTCAGCCATGCGCAGACCCTGCGCATCGTCGTCATCCCGCAGGGCGTGCGCAAGGTCGTGCCGGCCCTGATGAACGATTTCGTGTCGATGCAGAAGGATGTGGGACTCATCTCCGTCCTCGGCGCCGTCGACGCCGTGCGCGCCGCCCAGATCCAGGTCGCCGCCACCTACAACTTCACCCCGTACATCGTCGCGGGGCTCCTGTTCGTCGCCATGAGCCTGCCGATGATCCGGCTCACCGACTGGGTCTCGGCCCGCCTCGCCCGCCGCGAGCAGACCGGAGGTGTCGTGTGAGCGTTCTCGACGTCATCGGCGTGCGCAAGGACTTCGGCGACCACCAGGTGCTGCGCGGCATCGATCTCAGCCTCGCCCAGCACGAGGTCGTGGTGCTCATCGGCGCCTCCGGCTCCGGCAAGTCGACACTGCTGCGCACGATCAACCTCATCGAGCGGGTCGACGACGGCCGCATCCTGCTCAGCGGCGACGACATCACCGATCCCACGGTCGATCAGGATGCGGTGCGCGCCCGCATCGGCGTCGTGTTCCAGCACTTCAATCTCTTCCCGCACCTGCGTGTGATCGACAACGTCACGCTTGCTGCGCGCCGCGTTCACGGGGTGCCGCGTGAGCAGGCGCGTGCGCGCGGCATGGAGCTGCTCGAGACGCTGGGTCTCGGTGCGAAGGCGCGTGAGTTCCCCGACCGCCTCTCGGGTGGGCAGCAGCAGCGCGTCGCGATCGTGCGCGCGATCATGACCGATCCCGAGCTCCTGCTGCTCGACGAGATCACGAGCGCGCTCGACCCGCAGCTCGTCGGCGAGGTGCTCGATCTGGTGCGCGAGCTCAAGACCCGTGGCTCCACCATCCTGATGGCGACGCACGAGATGTCGTTCGCGCGGGAGGTGGCCGACCGGATCGTGTTCATGCAGGGCGGCACGATCATCGAGCAGGGCACGCCCGCGCAGGTGTTCGACGCGCCCCAGCATCCCGAGACGATCCGGTTCCTCGAGCGCGAACGTCGCGGCGGCGCCCTCGCCTGAGCCCGCGCCGCGGTGCGCGGGTGCTCTCGACGGACGCGCGCTTGTGCTCGAGGGACTCACCTTCGTGTTCGAGGGACGCGTCTTGCGGCCTGGGGACGGGAAAGCCCGCACTTCGGGTCCCGTGAACAGCGGGTGGGTGCGTTGAAGGGACGCGTCTTGCGGTCGATCTCCTTCCACTCGTTGACGAGCCCGTTGGCCCGAGCGGGCCCCGTCCTGGTGGGATTCCTCCGGGTGAACTCCTGCAGCTCGGCGGGGTCGACCGGGGCGGTGAGCGGGGTCGTGTCGAGGGTCATCGGTTGACCGCATCCGCATCCCACTGCAGCGACGAGCCCGCGGGCAGCGGGAGCGCTTCGAGGGCGGGGTCGGCGCACAAGGCCTCGATCAGCTCCGCGTCGCCGCCGATGATCGTGGAGTCGAAGTCCACCTCGGTGGCCAGCACCCACGACCGGTCCGACGGCCACATCAGCGACGGGGATGCGGCGAACTGCGCGAATCCGGCGCGCTCCAGCTCCGTATCGCGCCAGGGCACCTCCTGCGGCCAGGTGGGATCGGCGAAGACGTCCAGCGGGCCCCAGAACAGCACGTAGTCGCGGCCGGGCAGCGACAACCGTGGCCCACGCGAGACGCCGTCGTCGAGGATGCCGGGCTGCCAGCTCTCCTTCGCGTACGGGCGATTGAAGGGGTCGCGCATCGCGTGGGCGAGCATCTCCTGGTGGCGCTCGAGGTCCGGGTCATCGGACGAGGAGGAGAGGAACGCTCGCGACGGTGCGATCCCGAGATGGCCGACCAGTCCGCCCCAGCCTTCCCAGACCGCGGCGTATCCGACGGCGGTGCCGCGGGCGGCGAGGTGCCGGCCGATCGCGGCGAGGGTCGCCGCGTCCAGCTCGCCCTCGCGCGGGGCGTCGTACTCCCACCCGTCGTCGGAGCGCGAGCGTGCGCCGTAGACGGGCCCGTCGACCGGTGCGCGGCCGACCAGCGCACCCCACTGCGCCGTCGGGTGTAGTTCTGTGCCGAAGGATGCGGCGGCGTCACGCCACCGGGCGGTCTCGGTGTCGATCTCGGGCTGGGCGTCGGCGAAGGCGTCCCACGCACGACGATGCTCGTCCTGCGGAAGAGGCGGCCACTCCATCCCGATCGGACGCGACCGGGTCGTCGGGTGGAACACGCGGGCATAGGCGGCGAAGCCGCGGGGAACGACGTCGTGCATCGTCCCCTGCCACGGACCGTCCGTCCGCTCGCGCAGCCAATCGCCGACAGAGACGTCCGGGGTCCACTCCATGCCGCCACGCTACCGGCCGCGATCAGGCCCGGATGCGGCGGCGAGCCGCATCCGCTAGACTTCTGAGGTTGTCTGGATACGTCTGTGTCCCGGCACGTGCATTACACCCTCCTGCTACCGGGAAGTGCCCGGCAGCCGTTCTAGTCCGAAGGAGGTGGGTTAGTGACGCACTCGCACCAGTACGAGCTCATGGTCATCTTCGACCCCGAGATCGACGAGCGTCAGGTTGCCCCCAACCTCGACAAGTTCCTGAAGGTCATCACCAACGATGGCGGTTCGGTGGACAAGGTCGATGTCTGGGGCCGTCGTCGTCTCGCGTACGAGATCCAGAAGAAGTCCGAGGGCATCTACGCCGTCGTCAACTTCGTCGCCACGAGCGAGGCCACCCAGGAGCTCGACCGTCAGCTGAAGCTGAACGAGTCGATCCTGCGCACCAAGGTCCTCCGCGCCGAAGAGGCGATCGCTCAGGTCGCCGCCGAAGCCAAGCGCTCCGAGGAGAAGGCAGCCCGCAAGGCCGCCGCTCCCGCGAAGGCAGCAAAGGCCTAAGGCTCATGGCCGGCGAAACCGTCATCACCGTCGTGGGTAACCTCACGGCCGATCCCGAACTGCGTTACACGCAGAACGGGCTCCCCGTCGCGAACTTCACGATCGCCTCCACGCCGCGCAACTTCGATCGCGCGTCGGGTGAATGGAAGGACGGCGAAGCGCTGTTCCTTCGTGCATCGGTGTGGCGTGAGTTCGCCGAGCACGTTGCGGGTTCGCTGACGAAGGGAAGCCGCGTCATCGCGACCGGCCGCCTGAAGCAGCGCTCCTACCAGGACCGTGAGGGCAACAACCGCACCTCCATCGAGCTCGAGGTCGACGAGATCGGCCCGAGCCTGCGTTACGCCACCGCTCAGGTGACGCGCGCGGCCGGTGGAAACAGCGGTGGTGGCGGCGGACAGTCGCGTGCCCAGGTCGCCGACGAGCCGTGGGCGACCCCCGGCTCGCCCGCAGGCGGCAACAACACGGCGAACGGTGCCGACGCGTGGGGCGCCCCCGGCGCCTACGGCGACGACACCCCGTTCTGACAACACACTTCTTTTAAGGAAACAACATGGCTGGAAAGTCGAGCGGCGACCGCCGCAAGCCGCGGAAGGGCGCGAAGAACGCTGCTCCCGCGAAGGCGATCCGCGTCGGCGTCATTGACTACAAGGACGTCGCCACGCTTCGCAAGTTCATCTCGGAGCGTGGAAAGATCCGCGCCCGTCGTATCACCGGTGTCTCGGTGCAGGAGCAGCGTCTGATCGCCCGCGCGATCAAGAACGCCCGTGAAATGGCGCTCCTGCCCTACGCTGGCGCAGGCCGGTAAGGGGTACCGACATGGCAAAGCTGATTCTCACGAACGAGGTCACCGGGCTCGGTAGCGCCGGTGACGTGGTCGAGGTCAAGAACGGGTACGCCCGTAACTACCTCATCCCCCAGGGCTTCGCTGTCGCGTGGACCCGTGGTGGCGAGAAGCAGGTCGCGTCGATCCGCGCCGCCCGCGAGGCTCGCGCGATCCACGACCACGAGGACGCCGTCGCACTGAAGAACGCTCTCGAGGCCGACAAGGTCAAGCTCACCGTCAAGGCGGGCGCTGAGGGTCGTCTGTTCGGCTCGGTCAAGACCGAGGACGTCGCCAACGCCGTCAAGACCGCCGGCATCGGCGAGATCGACAAGCGCAAGGTGCAGTTCACGTCGCCGATCAAGTCGGTGGGTGTGCACGAGGCCACGGTTCGTCTGCGCGACGACGTGACCGCCGTGATCTCCCTCCAGGTGGTCGCCGCGAAGTAACGCCTTCAGGGCATGCCGGATGGCGGGGAGTCGATGAGACTCCCCGCCATCCGCCGTTTCCACCCTCAGATCCGAGCGTGACGGCGGCGGGCGATCAGCGCGATGAGCGCGCCGAACCCTGCCAGGAGGAAGGCGCCGAGCGCGAGGCCCGCCACATCCGCTCCGCCCGTCATCGCGAGCGATCCGTCAGCCGTCCGGGCGCCGGCGCTGACGACACCGGTCACCGCAGCGGGGCTTCCGTTCGCACCGGGCGTTCCCGGGGTACCAGCCGTTCCGGGGGTGCCGGGCTCGCCAGGAGTGCCGGGCTCACCGGGCGTGCCGGGCTCTCCGGGGGTCCCGGGCTCACCGGGGGTGCCCGGCGTGGTTCCCGGGTTCTCGGTGATCGAGTCGCCGGTCACCGAGATGGCGTTGCCGCCGAGGGTGATCGGCGCCGTGATCGGCAGGCCCAGCTGCGTGCCGCCGAGGATGCCGTCCTCACCGGAGGTAAGCACCGGGACCGTGCCGCTGCCGGTCGGAACGACCGTTGCCGCGTCGGTCGAGGTGCTGTCGCCCGTCAGCGAGATGGCGTTGCCGCCCGCGGTGACGGGAGCCGTGATCGGAGCGAGTACCTGCGTGCCGCCGAGGATGCCGTCCGTGCCGTCCGTCATCGCGCCGTCGGTGCCGCCGGTGCCGGTGGTGCCGGCAGCCGTGTTGGCGTCGGTGGTGGTGCTGTCTCCGGTGAGGGAGATGGCGTTGCCGCCGACCGTGACCGGGGCGGTGACGGGTGCGACGACCTGGGTGCCGCTGACGGCACCGTCGGAGCCACCGGTCATCGCGCCGTCGGTGCTGCCCGAACCTGTGGATGCGGGCGCCGTGGCGGCATCGGTGGTGGTGCTGTCTCCGGTGAGGGAGATGGCGTTGCCGCCGACCGTGACGGGAGCGGCGATCGGTGCGATCGCCTGAGTACCGCCGAGGACGCCGTCGGTGCCGTCCGTCATCGCGCCGTCGCCGCTACCCGAACCTGTGGATACGGGCGCCGTGGCGGCGTCACTGGTCGTGCTGTCGCCCAGCAGTGAGATGGCGTTGCCGCCGACCGTCACGGGTGCGGTGACCGGCGCGATGACCTGGGTGCCGCTGGCGGTGCCGTCGGACCCTCCCGTCATCGCGCCGTCCGTGCTGCCGGATCCGGTGGTTCCCGCGGCGGTGGCGGCGTCGCTGGTCTCGCTGTCGCCGAGCAGCGAGATGGCGTTCCCGCTGACGGTCACCGGTGCGGTGACGGGCGCGACGACCTGGGTGCCGCTGGCGACGCCGTCGGTGCCGTCCGTCGTCGTCGGCACGCCCGCATCCGACGTGGGAGCGGCGGGAGCCGTCTCGGCGCCGGACGACGTGCTGTCACCGGTGAGTGAGATGCTCGTGCCGCTGACGGTGACGGGGATCGTCACGTCGACCAGCGCCTGGGTGCCGCTGCCGACTCCATCGCTGCCGGATGTCTCGTTCGACCCCGTGCCGGGCGTGGGCGCAGCGACCTCGGTCGCCGCATCCTGCGACGCCGAGTCACCCAGCAGCGAGACGGCGTTGCCGCTGACGGTGACGGGGACCGCCACGTTGATCAGCCCCTGGGTTCCCGAGAGCAGTCCGTCCTGCCCGTCTGTCTCGGCCGCGTTGGCGACCGTTGCTCCGGCGATGGCGATACCGCCACCGATGAGTGCTCCGAGGAGCACTCGTTTTGCGAATGTACGCATGACTCTTTCTCCTGATTGATCGATTCGGACCGCGCGCAAGCGCGGATGCACGCGAGCGTGCAGGGATGTGTCGCGTGCGTAACGCGACCCGAATCGGTCAGTCGGGGGCGACGTCGGTGTCGAAGACCGGGGAGGAGGGAAGATCATCGTCGCCGTCGCGGGGAGCGACGGTCGAGCCTTCAGAACCAGGCCACGCGGAGCTCTCCACCCATCCGAGGGCGAAGCTCGGCGAGCCGGACGAGGAGCCCGAAGAAGACGAGCCGGAGGGCGCAGAGCTCTCCCATGGAACCGCGTGTCCGGGCAGCGGCGGTGCGCCGAAGAGATCCAGGCTGCTGGCGGGCGCGGCCGCATCCGGGGCGGAGAATGTGCCGCCGCCGGCGCCCGCGACGGTCGTACGGCGCGCATCCGCCGTCAGCACGGCCACCAGGGCTGCGCTCGCCGCCTCTTGCGTCCCGAGCGGGTTCGAGAGGGCGCCGTCGGTGCCGGGCAGAGGCACGGAGGGGAGGACCCCACCGCTCGTCGGGTGGCCGGGCGTGCCGATGACGGTGCCGACGGTGTCGTCCACCGAGCCGATCACGCCGGAAACGACGCCCACCACGCTCGGAAGGTCGATCGCGCCGACGACGTCGGAGACGACGGGAACCGGCTCCACGATCCCACCCACCCCGTCGACGACGGGCTGCACGACGTCGGTGACGACGGGCTGCACGATCTCTGTGACGACGGGCTCGACGACGGGGTGAAGCTCCGGGACGACCTCGGGCACGTAGGCGACGGTGTCCGACACGGTGGTCGTCACGGCCGAGACCGTCTGCGAGGCCGCATCGGTCACGGGTGCGACGGGCGGCAGGATCTCGCCGACGGCGCCCGTGGTCGCGCCGACGACATCTGACGCCGCGCCCGTGACCCCGCCGACCAGCCCGATGAGGCCGCCGCGTTCGTCGTCGTCCGCGTGCGCGGAGGAGGTGGAGGTCAGCACGGAGATGCCCGCCCAGAGCAGGCCGACGCCGACGGCGAGCAGGAGAATCCGCCCCACGCGTCGCGGTGATCCGTTCACTGACTCGTCCACGTCACCCCCTGTGCGTCATTGGCAGGGCCAGTTGTGCCCGGCAACATACTGGTACGGCGGCGTGTCGCAGGGGGGGCTTGCGCAACGGCGGAGAAAGTGGCAGTCAGACTCACTTCGAACAGGTCATCGGGCGGCTGCTCCTGTGCACAACTCGGGTCGATTCGCAACCTTAAAGCATGACTTCAACCACACCACATTCCGCAGGTGTGGGTAACGAGAATACCCAGATCGGAAGCCATAAAACTTGCGGCAGGACGCCGAGGTTATCCACTTATCCACAGTGCTCGTCCACAGGGTGCACGGCGTTTCGCGCAACTTCCCCACAGGGTTATCCACAGGCCCATTTGCGTGGAAAATGGGCCGACTTTAGCGTGGGGGAGGCTTCAGAGCCGGCCCGAGAAAAGGCCCCGCGCGCGTCAGGGGGACGCGGATGTCGGAGGCGGGTGATGTGCTTGTGCATCGTCCCGTTTCCGCGTGCGTGGGGGCGCAGAATGCGGGTCGATCACGTTCGAACAGCGACGCCTTCCGGCGCCAGAGGGGAGTGTGGACACTCGTGTCCATCGCCGACATCCCAGCGGACCGCCTCGAGCCCCGACGCGAGTACGAACGAACGCCGCCGCACGACGTGCTCGCCGAGCAGAGCACCCTGGGCGGCATGCTCCTGTCGAAGGATGCGGTCGCCGACGTCATCGAGAGCCTGCGCGGTGCCGATTTCTACGTCCCGAAACACGAGCTGATCTTCGAGGCCATCCTCACGCTCTACTCTCACGGCGAGCCGACCGATGTCATCGCCGTCACCGACGAGCTCATCAAGACCGGCGACCTCCAGCGCGCGGGCGGCGCCGACTACCTGCACACGCTCACCTCGATCGTTCCGACGGCTGCAAACGCCGGCTATTACGCCTCGATCGTCTCCGAGCGCGCGTTGCTGCGCCGTCTCGTCGAGGCAGGCACGCGCATCGTGCAGATGGGCTACGCCGGTCAGGGTGAGGCGACCGAGATCGTCAACTCGGCGCAGGCGGAGATCTACTCGGTCACCGGTACCGAGACCACCGAGGACTACGTGCCCCTCACGACGGCGGTGGATGCGGCCGTCGAGGAGATCGAGGCTGCCCGCGGCCGCGACGGCTCGATGACGGGCGTGCCCACGGGCTTCGCGCAGCTCGACGAGCTGACGAACGGCCTGCACGGCGGTCAGATGATCGTCGTCGCCGCCCGCCCCGCCATGGGTAAGTCGACGCTCGCGCTCGACTTCGCCCGGGCAGCGGCCATCAAGCACAACATGCCGGCGATCTTCTTCTCGCTCGAAATGGGCCGCAGCGAGATCGCGATGCGTCTGATGAGCGCCGAGGGCGCCATCCCGCTGCAGAACATGCGTAAGGGAACCCTCGACCAGCGCGACTGGACCACCGTCGCCGCGACCCGCGGCCGCATCAACGACGCGCCCCTGTACATCGACGACAGCCCCAACATGACGCTCGTCGAGATCCGCGCGAAGTGCCGCCGTCTCAAGCAGCGCGTCGGACTGAAGATGGTGATCATCGACTACCTGCAGCTGATGACCAGCGGCAAGAAGGTCGAGTCGCGTCAGCAGGAGGTCAGCGAGTTCTCGCGTGCGCTCAAGCTGCTCGCGAAGGAGCTGCAGGTTCCCGTCATCGCGCTGTCGCAGCTGAACCGTGGTTCCGAACAGCGCCAGGACAAGCGCCCCCAGGTGAGCGACCTGCGTGAGTCCGGCTCGATCGAGCAGGACGCCGACATGGTCATGCTGCTGCACCGCGACTCGGTGTACGACAAGGACGTGCGTCCCGGCGAGGCCGACCTCATCATCGCGAAGCACCGTAACGGCCCCACCGCGACGATCGAGATCGCCTTCCAGGGCCACTTCTCGCGCTTCACCGACATGGCGGCGGGGATGTAGCGAGGCGTGTAGGTTCCGCGTGAACATGGCGGAATCCACAGGCAGATGGCGGACATGTGGCGGTTCCGCCATATTTCGGGGACGCGCGAGATTCTTGGCCCAGTGAGCCAAGAATCTTTGCCGACTCCGAGTGGGGAAGTTACGAGGCGGAGCGTTCGCCGGCTGCGTCCCGCTCGTCCGCATATCGACTCGCAGCTTCCCAGACGTGGTTTTCGACGACGCGGTACAGCAGAGTGCGCTCCCCGTGGACCTGTTCCACGAACTCGATGAAGCGCGCGCGACGAAGCTTCTGAATCAGCGGATGCACAATGCCGGGTGAGAGCTGAGTTGCGTCGCTGATCTGCTTCGACGAGAAGGAGCGACCGCGTAGCGAAGCGATCTCGACCATGACGCCGAACATGTGACTGTTTCCGAAGACCAGGCGTGATACCTCGGGCGCGGCGGGGCCGGCTGGTGCCATAGGTTCCACGATCGTCACACGAGACGGACAGATCATCGAGGTACACGCTGGGCAAACGCTCTGTACCCCTCCGGGCGAAGAGCACTGGCACGCATCCGCACCCGGCGTGTTCATGGAACACCTCGCCATCCTGGAATCAGCCGACGACCTTGCTGCCACCACGACCTGGGCTGAGCACATCACCGACGACGAGTACAACGGCCGCTGACCTTGAACGGGGTCGAGCCGCACCCGGAAGATGCTCCCCCTACCTCTCAGCGTCGTCACCCGGGGTCGTCTCTACACTCGGTACGGTCTAGTAGGCCTCCAGGGGGCAACGCTTCAGCTGACACAAGATCCATCCTCAGCAATGCGCCGACACGACGGCGTGGACATCTTGTAACCGAAAGACCCGTTGGTCTGGCGGACATCTCGCCCGTCACTGCCGCACGACGGCGGACCCTAGCTGGACACCTCTGATCGGTTCCTACAGAAGTAGCTGTAGGTTCCACGTGAAGATGGCATTTTCTACCGCAAGATGGCCCACAGTTGGCCATTGGGCCAGCTCTCGTGGACGGATCGTGTGTATTGATCTGGGGTAGAGGAATGGCAGACGTCGTTGGGGACGGGACTGGTCTGGGGTTGGTGCCGCTCGTTCCGGTGCATGTACCCGAGCAGCACAAGGTGTACAGCGACCAACTCGTGTCGCTCTTGGAGGACGATGAGCGCCGCAAGCGGGTCTGGAACATCGCGCTGACGGGTGGGTACGGGAGCGGCGAGAGCAGCGTCCTTACGGGGGTGCGTGAGCGTCTGGCGTCGAGGGTCGTCGAGATCTCACTATCATCGCTGAGCGATGTCGGGGTGCAGCCGTTCGATCGACAGAGCAATGAGCTGACGGACTACATTCAGAAGGAGATCGTCAAGCAGCAGCTATACCGCGAGCGTCCGATCTCGGTTCCGGCGGATCAGCCGGTTGCCCATGCGCCGCGCTCTTGTGACTTCGGTACTCGCCGGCGTGTTGGCGGCCGCAGTGTTCTGGGTGACTGGCTGGGGCGCTCCACTCCAACTGGGGGCGGATGCGGAGTGGTGGCAGCGTCCGACGATTCTGACTGTGATCGGGCTGCTCGCCGCTACTGGCACGCGACGTAACGAACGCGCGGGAACGACGGCCCGGATGTGGCTTGGGCGAGACCGAGGTGTCGCGAGAACTCGTCGTGCAGACCGACGTGGTCGCCGTAGAGGGTGTCGGATCAGTCGACCGCCGTGAGGTGCAGCACGACCGCCTGCAGGGGCCACAGAGTCGGCAGCTGGATGCCCGCCTCGACGAGCACCGAACCCGGCAGCTCGATCCCGCCCGCGGTCAGCCACGGCGGCAGGATCCACCCGGCGTTCGCCGTGCCGATCTCGTCGCGCACCGCGACGCGGTAGCGCCGTGCCGGATCGAGCGCGGGCAGGCGCAGTCGCTCGGCCCGGGCGTCTTCGAGCCCCGCGACCGTCGCGACGATGACGACCGCCTCGACGGCATCCGGCGCCGTGTACGCCGTGATGCGCCAGGCCGCGTCGCGCACCGGCGGGTGCGTCACGGCGGCGGTGTGCAGCAGCGGGCGCAGGTCCTTGTACAGCGTCGCGAACCGGGTGATCGCCGCGGTCTCCTCGTCGTCGCACGACATGATGTCCCACTCGAGTCCCGCCGAGCCCATGAGGCTCGTCGCGGCACGGTACGACAGGTCGGTCGTGCGGCCCGAGCTGTGCGCCGTCGTTGGTCCGACGTGCGCGCCGACGAGCTCCGGTGGCAGCAGCAGGTTCGTCCAGCGCTGGATGTCCTGCCGCTCGACGGGGTCGTTCGAGTCGCTGCCCCACACACGGTCGGTGACCTCGAGGATCCCGAGATCGGTGCGCGCACCGCCGCTCGAGCACGACTCGATCTCGAGCCCCACGTGACGCCGCTTCAGCTCGCCGATGAGGCGATACACGGAATGCGTGTGCGCGTGCGTGCCGGGCCGTCCGTCGTGCACCGATTCGATCAGGTCGCGGTTGTGGTCCCACTTGATGTAGTCGATGCCGATCTCGTCGACGAGGCTCGAGATGCGCTCCAGGATGTGCGCGTACGCGTCGGGGTTCGCGAGGTCGAGCACGTACTGTGTGCGCCACGACAGCCCGGGGTCGTGCGCGAGGTGCCGCGGGTCGTGCAGGAACCACGTCGGATGCGCGTGCGCGAGCTCGGAGTCGGCGCTGATCATTTCGGGCTCGAACCACAGCCCGAACTGCATCCCCAACGCGTGCACGCGGTCGGCGAGCGGGCGCAGGCCCGCGGGCCAGACGGCCGTGTCGATTGTCCAGTCGCCGAGGCTCGTCGTGTCGTCGCGGCGGCCGAGGAACCACCCGTCGTCGAGCACGAACCGCTCGACTCCCACGGCCGCGGCGCGCTCGGCGAGTCGCTCGAGGCGCTCCGGGTAATGGTCGAAGTAGACGGCCTCCCACGTGTTGAGCGTGAAGGGACGCGGTGTGCGCGGATGCTGGGGTCGCGCCCGCAGCCAGGAGTGGAACCCCGCCGCGATGCCGTCGAGTCCCGCGTCCGTGCTGACGAACGCCGTCGCGGGGGCGACGTACTCGTCGCCGGGCGCCAGCACGACCTCGCCCGCGCGCAGCAGTTCGCCCGCGCCGAGCAGGGTGACCTCCTCCGTCACGCGATCGACGCGGTAGGTCGCATCGGCCGACCACGCGAGATGCGCGGCCCACGCCCGCCCACCCTCCCAGCGCGGCGCCCCTTCGGACAGCAGCGCGATCGTCGGCGCGTCGTGCCCGGGGCGGCCGCGGCGCGATGTGCGTGTCGTCGCGCCGGCCGGGATCTCGGTCGTGACGGCGTGCTTCTCGCGCGACCACCGACCGCTGAGCGTCGTGAGATGAGTCGTCGAGTCGGGCACGGGCAGCGTCGCCTCGAGCCAGCCGACCGCGACGGGTGCGGCCGCGGACTCGTCGTTGCGCAGCCGGTGCGTCACCCACACGACCCCGCCCGCACCGATCTCGAAGCGCGAGCGCAACGTGAGGCCGGCCGCGGCATCCGTCGCCGTGATCTCGCAGGATGCCTCGTCCACATCGATCGTCGACACCGACCAGCGGGTGTACAGCTCGACGCCGTCGCGGCTGACCTGCAGGCCGGGGCGACCGCTCCACCCGTCGCCCTCGAGGGGCACGATCGTCAGCTCCCACGCGGCATCCAGCGTCGCGGGCGGCGTCTGCCGCGACACCGCGGCGGCGAGGCCGTCGAGGTCGCGCTCGGTGAGGGGGCCGAGCGAATGGCCCCAGTGCAGCACGCGCGGCAGCCCGGTGCCGCGGGCATCGAGGACGAGCGAGATGCCCGCGTGGTCGAGGTGCACGAATGCGGTGGTCATGCGGTCGTTCCCTTCGGACGGCGCTCGCCGGTGCCGCGTTCGACCACCCAGGTCGGCAGCGTCAGCTGGCGGGTGAAGCCGGTCGGGTCGCTCATCCGCTCGAACACGACCTGCGCCGTGCGGCGGCCGAGCTCGACCGGGTCGTACGTGATGACGGTCACGCCGATGACGTCGGCGGTGTCGAAGTCGTCGAAGCCGACGAGGGCCGTCGTGTCGTCGCCGAGCGCGCGCATGGCGCGGAGGGCTCCGATCGTCATGCGGTTGTTGCCGCAGATGATCGCGGTCGGCGCCGCGGGCCCCGTCAGCAGCTCTCGCACCGTCTGCTCGCCGCTGTTGGAGCGGTCATCGTGCAGGCGCTCCCACGGCGTCGTGTCGGCGATGCCCGCTTCCGCCATCGCTAGACGGTACGCAGCGACTCGCTCTGCCTGCGAGAAGACGGAGGCCGGGTTGCACAGGTACGCGATGCGCCGATGGCCGCGGGCGAGCAGCCGCCGCGTCGCGTCGTACACGCCGCCGCGGTTGTCGAGCACGACGGAGTCGGCGACGAGATTGCGCGCTGGTCGGTCGATCGCGACGACGGGTGTGCCGAGCTGCCGCTCCCCCTCGAGGTAGGACTGGTCGTCGGCGACGGGGATGATGACGAGGGCCCCGATGCGCTGCGCGAGGAGGGCATCGGCGACGCGCTCCTCGCCCTCGGGGGTGTCGTCGGTCGTCGCGACGATGAAGCGGTAGCCGTGCCGGGCGAGCTCGTGCTCGATGCCGCCGGCGACCTTGTAGTAGAACGGGTTGCTCAGCTCGCCGATGAGGAACCCGATGGTGTTCGTGCCGCCTCCGCGGCGCAGGCCCCGGGCCAGCGTGTTGGGCCGGAAGCGCAGGCGCTTGGCGGCCGTGAGCACACGCTCGACCGTCTCGGCGTGCACGAGATCGCGCTGGTTGAAGACGCGTGACACGGTCTTCGCGCTGACCCCCGCGAGGCGCGCGACATCGTGGAGCGTCGCCCTCTGCTGGATCACCACCGGCTCCTCTGTCGCTGTGCCTGTCCGGAACTGAAACTTTAGCGAGGGCGACGATGACCACGGCGGACATTCCGGGGACATCGGGCTGGGGTGCGCGGTGGGTTCGGCTCGGTTCCCTTGCGTATCAAGGAATATCACAAACCGATCACGAGCGGACACTGCCGGACAGAAATAACTAAAGCGCTTTACAATCTGCCGAAGTCTGTCCTACGCTGACATCGCCCCGCAACGGTGAGGGAACCGGCGACAGGGCCACACATACAAGGGAGTAATCACATGGCAACACGCAAAGCTGTCATCGCGTTGGCCGCTCTGGCGACCGCCGCGACCATGGCACTCACGTCGTGCTCCGGAAGCACGTCGCCCACCACGTCCGACGACGGTGAAGTGAAGGGTGACATCACCTTCCTCACCAACCGCACCGACCTCGAGACCGACGGCACCTGGGCGGCGTACGTCGCCGAGTTCCAGAAGACCTACCCCGACGTCAACGTCAAGGTCGAGGCCATCACGAACTACGCCGATGACGTGCGCACCCGCATGAGCACGCCGAACGGATACGGCGACGTGCTGCTCATCCCCGAGGTCCCCGCCGACCAGTTCCCCGACTTCTTCGAGTCGCTCGGCACCGTCGACGACCTCTCGGCGGACTACCGCTGGGTGTCGGAGAAGTCGTACGACGGCAACGTCTACGGCATCGCCCTCGGCGGCACCGCGAACGGCGTGCTGTACAACAAGGCCGTCTTCGAGGCGGCCGGCATCACCGAGCTGCCCACGTCGGAGGACGAGTTCATCGCCGACCTGAAGCAGATCGCGGCGAAGACGGATGCCACGCCGTACTACACGAACTACAAGGACGGCTGGCCCCTGGGCGGCCAGTGGACGGCCAACCTCGGCGCGATCACGGGCAGCGCGGACGCGCAGATCGAGATGGCGCACAACGAGGCGCCCTGGACCGAGGGCACCGACATGTACGCGATCGACTCGCTGCTCTACGACATCGTCCACGAGGGTCTGAACGAGGCCGACCCGCTGACGACCAACTGGGAGCAGTCGAAGGCCGACTTCGCCAACGGCAAGATCGCCACGATGGTGCTCGGCTCGTGGGCCATCTCGCAGTTCCAGGCCGCCGCGACCGACGCCGGCGCCGACCCCGACAACATCGGCTTCATGGCATTCCCCTCGAACGTCGACGGCAAGCAGTACGCGACCGCCGGTGGCGACTACAAGCTCGCGATCAACAAGAACTCGTCGAGCAAGGCCGCCGCGCGCGCGTGGCTGGACTTCCTCATCGAGGACTCGGGCTTCACCGAGACGCAGGGCATGATCTCGGCGCTGAAGTCGGCTGAGCTGCCGAGCAACCTCTCGGCCCTGTCGGACAACGGCGTCGAGCTGCTCGAGGCCAACCCGGCTCCCGCCGGCGAGGAGGGTCTGCTCTCCGAGACGGCCGACAAGTCGCAGGTCGACATCTGGGGCAACATCTACCGCCAGAAGCTCGTCGACGTCGCCCGCGGACAGGCCGACGGGGACAAGGACTCGTTCTTCGCCGACCTGAACAGCGCCTGGGGTGCTGCCGTGAAGGACCTCGCCGGCTGACACCGGCTCACCCGAGTGGTGGCGGCCACACCCGACCGCCACCGCTCGGACCCACGCGTTGCAAGGAGAAACAAAGATGTCCGTCACAGCCGGTCCCGGCCCGACAGGTGCCGCGGGACGCCTGCCCGCCGTCGTCATCGACGACAAGCCCAAGAGGGTTCGTCGCAAGAGCAACGGGCCCGCCGGTTCGTCACTGCTGGCACGGCTCACGCCCTACCTGTTCATCGCCGCCGCGGTCGGGCTGCTCGTGCTGCTCACCTACGTACCGGCACTGAACATGCTCTGGTACAGCGTCAACGAGTGGACCGGATTCGGTCCCGTCGACACCTTCGTGGGGCTCGACAACTACATCCAGGTGTTCACCGACCCGAAGATCTTCGCGGTGTTCGGCGTGAGCCTGTACTACTTCGTCGGATCCTTCGTGCAGATGGCGATCGCGCTCTACTTCGCGACGCTGCTGAGCTTCCAGACGAAGTTCTCGAACTTCTTCCGCGGCATCATCTTCTTCCCGTACCTGATCAACGGCGTCGCGATCGGGTTCGTCTTCCTCTACCTCTTCCAGCCCGGCGGCACCCTCGACACCGTGCTGTCGTGGTTCGGCATGACCGACCCGCCGCAGTGGATCGGCGATTCCTCCGTCGCCAACTACTCGCTCGCCGCGACGAGCGTCTGGCGCTACACGGGCCTCAACTTCGTCCTCTTCCTCGGCGCGATCCAGTCGATCCCCTCCGAGCTCTACGAGGCCGCCGAACTCGATGGCGCCGGCAAGTGGGACCAGTTCCGCTTCATCATCTTCCCCGGCATCCGCCGCATCATCGGCCTGTCGTTCATCCTCGCGATCGCCGGCGCGCTGTCGGTGTTCGAAGTGCCCTACATCATGACGACGGGTGCCAACGGCACCTCCACCTTCGTCATACAGACGATGCAGACCGCGTTCGGTTTCCGACAAGTGGGTCTCGCCTCGGCGATGGCGGTCGTGCTGCTCGTGATCGTGCTGCTGGTGACGTGGCTGCAACGCCGCTTCTTCCCCGACGAGAAGGTCGAGCTGACATGAAAAAGACACTCGCTGGAGTCGGCAAGTACGGCTCCCTCATCCTCGCCGTCATCGTCGTGCTGCTGCCCCTGTCGGTCGTGCTCTTCGCGAGCTTCAAGACCACGGAGGAGTACGCGAACACGGGCCCCCTGCAGCCGCCCGCGAACTGGTTCAACTTCTCGAACTTCATCGACGCGGCCGTCAAGAGCGACATGCTGCAGGGCTTCATCAACACGACGATCATCCTCGTGATCTCGCTGACGGGAACCATCATCATTGGCACGATGGCCGCCTACGCCGTCGACCGGTTCAACTTCCGCGGTAAGAAGCTCATCATGGGCATGTTCCTCATCGCGACGCTCATCCCGAGCGTCACGAGTCAGGTCGCGACGTTCCAGATCATCTCGGGACTGGGCCTGTACAACACCAAGGCCGCGCTCGTGCTGCTGTTCATGGGCACCGACATCATCGCGATCTACATCTTCATCCAGTTCATGCAGTCGATCCCGGTCTCGCTCGACGAGGCCGCCATGCTCGACGGCGCGAACCGCTGGACGATCTACTGGAGGGTCATCCTGCCCCTGCTCAAGCCCGCGATCGCCACGGTCGTCATCATCAAGGGAATCGCCATCTACAACGAGTTCTACCTCCCCACCCTCTATCTGCAGTCCGAGAACCTCATCTCGACCGCGCTGTACCGGTTCAAGGGACCCTTCGGCGCGCAGTGGGAGCTCATCGCGGCCGCGACGATCCTCGTCATCGTCCCCACGGTGATCGCGTTCGTCTTCCTGCAGCGCTGGATCTACAAGGGCCTCGTGGCGGGAGCGGTCAAGTGATCCGCCGCGCACTGCACGAGGGCTGGAGCGTCCGTGCCGCGGGCGGTCCCTCGCCCCTCGGCGAGGTCACTGTGCCCGCCGTCGTTCCCGGCGTCATCCACACCGACCTTCTGGCGGCGGGCCTCATCCCCGACCCGTACCTCGACGACAACGAGTCGGCGCTCGCGTGGATCGGCCTCGTCGACTGGACGTATGAGGATGCCTTCTCGGTGACCGCGGCGGAGCTCGCGACCGGCGCGCGCCACGACCTGGTCTTCGACGGCATCGACACCGTCGCCGCGGTGACCCTCAACGGCGTGCACCTCGCCGACGTCGCCAACCAGCACCGCTCCTACCGCTTCGACGTCACGAGTCTGCTCGTGGCGGGCGAGAACCGCCTCGTCGTCGCGTTCCGCAGCCCCGTGCGCGCTGCCAACGAGCAGTCCGTCGCGCTCGGCGTCCGCCAGCGCCCCTACCCGCTGCCGTATGAGGCGATCCGCAAGTCGGCCTGCAACTTCGGCTGGGACTGGGGCATCGCGACCTACACGAGCGGCCTGTGGAAGGCCGTCGCGCTCGAATCGTGGTCGCTCGCACGCCTCGCCGACGTGCGCGTCGTCGCCACCCCGGAGGGTGACAGCGGCCGCGTGACCGCGACGGTGCAGGTCGAGCGTGCGGCGCAGACCGCGCTCGAGCTCGCCCTCGAGGTCGCGGGTTCCCGTGCCGTCGCCGTGATCGCGGCGGGCGAGACCGCGGCATCCGTCGTCGTCGACCTCGACACCGTCGAGCGCTGGTGGCCGGTCGGCTACGGCGCGCAGCCCCTGTACGACGCGACGGTGACGCTGTCCGCCGACGGCACCCGGATCGACGGTGCCGCGCGCCGAGTCGGCTTCCGCGAGCTGGCCTGGAACACGGATGCCGACGCGGACGGCTCGCGGCCGTTCCAGCTCGTCGTCAACGGCACCCCGGTCTTCGTCAAGGGGGTCAACTGGATTCCCGACGACGCCCTGCCCGTGCGCGTCGACCGCGCCCGCTACGCCGATCGGCTGACGCAGGCGCGCGACGCGAACCTCAACCTCATCCGGGTGTGGGGCGGCGGTATCTACGAGAACGACGACTTCTACGACCTGTGCGACGAGCTGGGCCTCCTGACGTGGCAGGACTTCCTGTTTGCCTGCGCCGCCTACGCCGAGGAGGAGCCGCTGCGCTCCGAGATCGCCGCCGAGGCGCGCGAGAACGTCACCCGCATCGCGCACCACGCGTCGCTCGCGCTGCTGACCGGCAACAACGAGAACCTGTGGGGCTACGAGGACTGGGGCTGGCAGGAGCTGCTCGACGGCAAGACGTGGGGCGCGCACTACTACTACGACCTGCTGCCGGGGGTCGTCGCCGAGCTCGCCCCGCACGTGCCGTACGCGCCGGGAAGTCCCTTCAGCCCGGGCATGGGCTGGGACGGCACGGCGCAGACCGGGCCGCACCCGAACGACGAGAAGCACGGAACCATGCACCTGTGGGAGCAGTGGAACCGTGAGGACTGGACGACGTACCGCACGTTCCGGCCGCGCTTCGTCGCCGAGTTCGGCTGGCAGGGCCCGCCCGCGTGGACGACCCTCACCCGGTCGGTCAGCGACAGCCCGCTGACGCCCGAGTCGCCCGGCATGATCGTGCACCAGAAGGCGCTCGACGGCAACGTCAAGCTCAGCCGCGGGCTCGTGAAGCACTACCGCATCCCCGAAGACATGGAGACGTGGCACTGGGCGATGCAGCTCAACCAGGCGAACGCCGTCTCGGCGGCGCTGGACTGGTTCCGCGCGCACGCGCCGTTCACGTCGGGGGCCGTCGTGTGGCAGCTCAACGACTGCTGGCCCGTGACGTCGTGGGCCGCGATCGACGGCGACGCACGCGAGAAGCCGCTGTACTTCGCGCTGAAGAACAGCTTCGCGCCGCGCACCGTCGTCGTGCAGCCGCTCGCACAGGGCCTGTCGGTCGTCGTCTCGAACGACACCGTCGAGACCTGGCGCGACGAGGTCACGATCACGCGCCGCGCGTTCGACGGCACGGTGCTCGCCCGCCAGACGGCGACGTTCGACCTCGCGCCCCACGACAGCGCCACGGTGCTGCTCGCAGCGGACATCGCGACCGAGACGAATGCCGCCGCGGAGCTCATCGTCGCCGATGCCGCCGGCGCGCGCGGCGTGTGGTTCTTCGCCGAGCCCCGCGACAGCGCCCTGCCCGCGCAGCAGACGCGCGTCGCCGTGACCGAGACGCCCGACGGCGTCGACGTCGTGGTCACGGCCGACGCGCTCGTGCGCGACCTGACGCTGCTCGTCGACAAGGTGGCGGCAAACGCCCGCGTCGACTCGGCGCTCGTAACCCTGCTTCCCGGTGAGTCGCACACGTTCCAGGTGCGCGGGGCGAGCGCCGCGGCCGACTTCGCGGCCCCCGAGGTGCTGCGCTCGGGCAACCAGCTGGTCGCCTCGTGACCGCGGCGAAGCTCCTCGCCGAGCCCGTCTGCGGCATGACGTGGGGGTGGGTCGGAACCCGGGGTACCTGGGCGACGCCTGCGGCCGCGGCATCCATGGATCGCATGGCCGAGCATGCCGTCACATGGACCGCGCTCGCGTATTCGGCGCTACAGGCGACCGCGTTCTCGACCGAGATCCCGTTCGACGAGGAGCCGACGGTGACCGACGACGAGATCGTGTGGGCGATCCGCGCGGCGCACGACCGGGGGCTGAAGGTGTGCCTCAAGCCCGTCGTGAACGTCGCCGACGGCACGTGGCGCGCGTTCATCGGGTTCTTCGACTGGGATGTGCCGAACGAGCCGAGCTGGACGCAGTGGTTCGCCGCCTACACGCGCTTCATCGTGCATGCCGCGCGCATCGCCGAGGCCGAGGGGTGCGAGATGCTCTGCATTGGCTGCGAGATGGTGCGCGCCGACAGCCAGGAGCAGCACTGGAGACAGCTCATCGCCGAAGTGCGCGAGGTGTACTCGGGCCCGATCACCTACAACTGCGACAAGTACCAGGAGGACCACGTCACCTGGTGGGATGCCGTCGACGTCATCTCGTCGAGCGGCTACTACCCGATCGACCAGTGGGACCAGCAGCTCGACCGGATCGAGCAGGTGGTCGCGGCATCCGGCAAGCCGTTCTTCTTCATGGAGGCGGGCTGCCCGTCCCGCGAAGGATCCTCGCGCCTGCCCAACGACTGGAACCTCGCGGGGGCACCCTCAGGTGCCGAGCAGCTGCGGTACTACGAGGCGATGTTCGACGCGTGCCGTGGCCGCGACTGGCTGCGCGGGCTCATGCTGTGGGATTGGCCAGCCGACCTGTACGCTCCCGCCGACGCGGCGACCAACGACGACTACTGCCCCTACGGCAAGCCCGCCGGTGCGTACATGGCGCAGCAGTACGCGGCATGGAGCGGGGCCGCGCGGTGACCGGACTCACCGCGGCGCTGTCGATCGACGCCGGGCAGACCGGCATGAAGGTGCGCATCGACCGGGTCGGCTCGGACCCCGTCGAACGCGTGCTGCCGGGCGTGCGCACGAGCGAGCCGCTGCTGCCACAGCTCGCGTCGGCCGCACGCGCTGTCGCCGAGGAGACGGGCGACGCGTTCGACGTCGTGTCGACGGGCGTGTCGGGACTGACGTCGCGTGAAGCGGATGCCGGGGCGCTGCTGAACCTGCTCGCCGAGTTCGGCACGCGCCGGGTGCTGCTCGCGCACGACTCAGTGACCTCGTTCCTCGGCACGCTCGGCGACCACTGCGGCGCCGTCGTCGCCGCTGGCACCGGCGTCGTCACGCTCGGCGTCGGGCGCACCGCGACCGCCCGCATCGACGGGTGGGGCAACATCATGGGCGACGCCGGGAGCGGGTACTGGATTGGTCGCGAAGGCCTCGACGCCGCGATGCGCGCCTACGACGGCCGCGGCGCGCCGACCCTGCTGCTCGACATGCTGCGCGTGCACTGGCCCGATCCCGAGACGTCGTACATCGAGCTGCAGGGCGACCCCGCGCGTGTGTCGGTCGTCGCCTCGTTCGCGGAGCACGTCGCGCGACTCGCGTCGGAGGATGCGATCGCCGCCCGCATCTGCCGCACCGCGGCGCGCGAGCTCTCGCACTCGGCGCGCACTGCGCTCGCACGCGTCGCCGACGGCGACGGCCCCGCGCCGCTCGTCAGCGCGATCGGGGGCGTGTTCTCGTCCGCACTGATTCGGGAACGGTTCGACGAGCTCATCAGCGAAGCCGTCCCCGACGTCCAGATCGTTCAAGCCCAGGGCACAGGGCTGGACGGCGTCGCAGCATTGCCCACCCTCGTGGAGGATCACCCGCTGCGCACGCTGATATCCGTCGCCACTCGCTGAGCACGACACACAGAAATGGGTCGACGATGACACAGAGAACAGCTCGGATCGGTCGGAAGGTCGTCGCGGTGCTCGCCGCCGCGACCGTCGCGGCCGGCATGATCGGCGCGGCGTCACCGGCCGCCGCATCCCAGAGGAAGGCGGAGTTCGTCACGGCGAAGGGCGGCAAGCTCGTCCTCGCGGGCAAGACGTACGAGTTCGCCGGAACCAACAACTACTACCTCGGGTACAAGTCCGAGGCGATGGTCGACGCGGTGCTCGACGACGCCGCGGAAGCAGGCTTCGACGTCGTGCGTACCTGGGGGTTCCAGGACTTCCAGAACCCGGACGGATCGGGATCCGTACACCAGAACTTCGAGGGCATCTGGTACCAGGCCTGGGATGCGGCGGCGGGAAAGCCCGTCGTCAACACCGGCGCAGACGGTCTGCAGAAGCTCGACTACGCGATCGCCGCAGCCGGAGAACGTGGGCTCAAGCTGGTCATCCCGTTCGTCAACAACTGGAACGCGTTCGGCGGCATGGACCAGTACGTGCGCTGGGCCGGCCTCGATGAGCACGCCGACTTCTACACCGACGCGACGATTCGCGACTGGTACAAGAACTGGGTCTCCACGCTCCTCAACCGCACCAACTCGATCACCGGAGTGAAGTACAAGGACGACCCCACGATCCTCTCGTGGGAGCTCGCCAACGAACCTCGCTGCACCAGCGCCGGCGTCTACCCGAACGGGACGTGCGACACGACGACGATCACGACGTGGGCCGACGAGATGAGCACGTTCGTGAAGTCGATCGACCGCAATCACCTGCTGTCTGCCGGCGATGAGGGATTCTTCTGCCGTGACCAGAGCAAGTGGAGTCTGACGAAGAAGTACGGGGCGTCCGGATACGGTCCGGGCTTCGGCGAGGACTGCGCGGACGGCGTCGACACCGTCGCTCTGGCGTCGCTCAAGAACATCGACATGATGTCGATGCACCTCTACCCCGACCACTGGAAGACAACCGTTCAGTGGGGCACGGGGTGGATCACCGAGCACGCGCTGGCTGCTGCGAAGATCGGCAAACCCGTCTACCTCGGCGAGTTCGGAGTCATCGACAAGGCGACGCGGATGCCCGTGTACAACGAGTGGTTGCAGACGATCCGTCTCACCGATGTCGACGGGGCGCTGTACTGGATCCTGTCCGCCGAAGAAGACAGTGGCGCGCTCTATGCCGACTATGACGGGTTCACGGTCTATTGCCCGAGCCCGGTATGCTCGCTGATGACGGCACACGCCGACCTGACGCCCCTCTCGCTGAGCGGGGCGAAGACGCTGCTGAAGACCATCGCCGACAACGACGCGATCGGCATTGAGCGCGACAAGACCGCCGAGCTGGACATCGTCGCCAACGACGTCTCGCTCTCGGTGCCGGTGCGGGCGAGCACACTCGATCTAGATACCGCGAAGAAGGGGCGACAGACAGCGGTCACCGTCGCGGGCGGCGCGTTGACGGTCGTATCGGGCGGCACGGTGCGCTTCGTTCCGGATTCCGGATTCACCGGCCGTGTGGACTTCCCCTACTCGGTCGGCAACGGCGTGACGACCTCGACGGCGACGCTGTCGGTCACGGTGCGTCCGGCCGCGGGCGACCCGGTCGTGATCGCCTCGTGGGAGGACGGTCTCGAAGGCTGGACCCCCGCCAACTGGCAGAGCGACCCGGGCGAACTCAGCGTCGGCGCGACGGGCGCGACGGACGGTGCATCCGCACTGCAGGTGGATTCGAAGGGCGCATGGTTCGGCTCGCCGGCCGACAGTCCGACGCTCGACCTCTCCAGCCGTGCGGCTGTCGAGTTCGACATCGCCACTGCGGCGGTCGGCACCTCCGTGTCGATCGCAGTGCGCTACGGCGACGCATGGACCTGGTGTCAGTCACCGTGGACCTACGTTCCGGAGAACACCGCCACGACCGTCACAGCACCGCTCGACACCTTCGGGTGCACGCCGGCAGACCTGACGTCGGTGCACGACGTGCTCGTTTTCTTCAACGCCGGTCAGTTCAGCATCGACCGCCTCACGGTCAAATAACCCCGTGAGCTGAGACAGGACGGATGCCGGGGGGTGCCCGAGCTCCGGCATCCGTCCCTTCACTTCTCCACGAAAGGCCACTCATGACGCACCTCGTCCCGATCGGCAACCAACCGCGAGACTACGCGTGGGGCATCCCGGGCGGCATCTCACACCTGCTCGGCGGTGAAGCGACGGAACGACCGGAGGCGGAGCTATGGCTGGGTGCCCACCCACTGTCTCCGAGTCAGGTGAAGACCGATGCGCCCTTTGCAGACCTTGCAGACTGGGAGCGGCGCAGCGGTGACCGATTGCCGTTCCTGCTCAAGATCCTCGCCGCGTCCAGTGCGCTCTCGCTTCAGGCGCATCCGACGCCGGCCGACGCTGCAGCCGGCTTCGCGCGTGAAGAGGCCGCCGGCGTCCCGAGGGACGCGCCGCACCGAAATTACAGGGACCCGTTCGCCAAGCCCGAGCTGATCGTCGCACTCGAGGACGGCTTCGAGGCGCTCTGCGGCTTCCGGGTCGCCGAGTCTGCCGCTACGGATCTGGACGCGCTCGCTGGGCTCGCCGCTGATCCACGCCCGTACCGGTGGTGGAGCTCGCTCCTTCGTGGGCCGGAAGGGATCCGCTCGGCATTCGAGTGGTTGATGGGCAGGGATTCTCTGGTCGAACGACTCGTGGCGGGATTCGTCGATGACGCGTCGCAGTTGCCGGAGCGCTTCGCCCACCTGTTGCGGCTCGCGAATCAGTACCCGGATGACCCGGGAGTCCTCGTCGCACTCATGCTCAACCACGTGACACTGCGTGCGGGCGAATGCTTGTGGCTCCCGGCAGGCAACATCCACGCCTACCTGCGCGGAGTCGGCGTCGAGCTCATGGGGCCCAGCGACAACGTGCTGCGTGGCGGACTGACTCCCAAACACGTCGATGTGCCCGAGCTGCTGCGGGTCCTGGACTTCTCCGGAGGTCCCGCCCCATACCTGCGGCCGGAAGATGCCGGTCCTCGCGATCGCGTGTACCGACCGGCATCGACGACGTCGGGAGCGGATGTGCCGTTCAGGCTGCACGCGATCACCGGCAACGCCGCGATCCAGACCGCAAGCCCCGCGATCGCGATCGCCACCGCCGGTGCCTTCGACCTCCGAGTCGGGTCAGAGCAGAGTAGGGTCGAACGGGGCGACGCGGTGTTCGTCACCGGGCCGGCCGCGCTCGACGTCGAGGGTGAAGGAGAGCTGTTCCTCGCAGACGCCGCGGCAGTCGGGTCCTGAGAGTAGCCGCGCGAAGCCGGAGGGCTACGGCGCGGACTAGGGTGCTGATGTGCCCAACTCCCGAACCGTGCGCAACCGCGTGACGATCAGCGACATCGCCGAACGCGCGGGAGTCTCCATTGGAGCAGTGTCCTTCGCTCTCAATGGTCGCAAAGGGGTCTCCGACCAGACTCGTGACCGCATCCTTCGGATCGCGCGCGAGATGGGATGGGCACCCGCGAGCGCAGCACGGTCGCTTGCCGAGGCCAAGACGGCAACAGTGGGACTGGTGCTTGCCCGCGACCCCCGCACGCTCGGCATCGAGTCGTTCTACATGAGGTTCTTGTCCGGCCTCGAGGAGGAGCTGGCGCGACGGGCGTACAGTCTGCTGCTCCAGCTCGTCCCTTCCAACGAAGCCGCAGTCGAGACCCTGCGGATATGGCGGGACTCGCGTCGCGTCGACGGGGTCTTGCTGACCGATGTCGTCGATGACGACCCCCGCGTCGACATGTTCCGAGGTGACCTGCCGGCCGTCGTGGTCGGCGACCCGTCAGTTGCGGACGGCCTCCACTGCGTGTGGACCGACGACGCGACATCAATGCGTGAGTCTGTGCGCTATCTGGCAGCGCTCGGGCACCGCCGAATCGCACGTGTTGCCGGACCCGAAGGTCTTGCCCACACCCGGATCCGCGACGAAGCTTTCGCGGCCGAGACCGGCACATTGGGACTTGACGCCATCCTCCTGCGCACCGACTACACAGCGCAAGCGGGGGCTGCCGCCATACGCTCGGCCCTCATCGCTCCCGAGCCGCCGACGGCGATCGTGACCGACAACGACATCATGGCTGTGGCGGGACTCACGGTGGCGCATGAGCCCGGCCTGCGCGTTCCCGAGGATGTGTCGATCATCGCATGGGACGACTCCGTGCTGTGCGAACACACCTTCCCCACGCTCACGGCGTTGAGCCATGACGTGATCGGCTTCGGCGCCAACGTCGGCCGCCGCCTCTTCGCCGCAATCGACGGCGAGCCGGCGGAAGCTGTGCTCGACTCCACACCCCACCTCATCGCACGCGGGTCGACGGGGCCCATTCGGCGAGCTGACTGAATCGCCGACCACGCCGGGCGCGACGACTCCGCGGCGGAATCGATGGAGTCTTTCGGTCAGCGGCATCTTTCGCTATCGTCTGAGCCAGATCACTAAAGCGCTTCAGTGATCGGCGGTGGATTGCGCGCCCCAGGCGGAATCCAGGATCGGCTCGCCCTGCGGCCGAGACGACGACGAGGTCCCGTCATGACCCGCGGGCGAAGTCGCCCGCAGTCAGGAGTCCCAAATGAGGCGAGTAATCGCCCTGATGATCGGCGTGCTCATCGCGTTGGTCGGCATCCCGGCAGCGGCCCAGGCGGCGTCGCCAGGCTTCTCGGTGAGCGGCGGCAAGATCTACGACGCGAATGGGGCAAGGTTCATTCCCCAGGGGATCAACCATGCCCACACGTGGTATCCCGACGAACTCGACTCGCTGGCGGCGATCCGTGCCGCCGGTGCCAACACCGTGCGTGTCGTGCTCAGCGGCGGACGCTGGGGCACCAGCGAGAACGCGTCCGAAGTCGCCGCCATCATCGCCGAGTGCAAGGCGAACCAGTTGGTGTGCATCCTCGAATACCACGACACGACCGGCTACGGCGAGGACAGTGGCGCCACCTCGCTCGCGACGGCCGTTCAGTACTGGAAGAGCGTCAAATCGGCTGTCGTCGGGCAAGAGAAGTACGTCATGATCAACATCGGCAACGAGCCGTTCGGCAACTCCTCGTACAGCGGCTGGACGTCTGCAACGATCTCCGCCATTCAGGCGCTGCGCGCCGACGGCTTCACTCACACGCTCGTCGTCGATGCCCCGAACTGGGGCCAGGACTGGTCCAACACGATGCGAGACAACGCTCCGTCGGTCGCGGCCGCCGACTCGAACGTCGTTTTCAGCGTGCACATGTACGGCGTGTACGACACGGCGGCGGAGGTGCGTTCGTATCTCGATGCCTTTACGAGTCGCGGGCTCGCGGTCATCGTTGGCGAGTTCGGCGACAACCACTCCGATGGCAACCCCGATGAAGCGACGATCATGAGTTACACCCGTTCGCAGGGCATTGGGATGCTGGGGTGGTCGTGGTCCGGCAATGGGAGCGGCGTCGAGTACCTCGACATGGTCAACGGCTTCAACGCTTCCTCCCTCACCGCGTGGGGTCAGCGCTTCATCAACGGGGCGGACGGCCTGAAGGCTCGTAGTCCGCAGGTCGCGACCGTCTACAGCGGCGATCCTGGCACCGAGCCGGGCACCGATCCCGGCTCGGACCCGGGCACCGAGCCCGGTACGGCGCCGAACGGGTTCCCGTACTGTGTGAGTGCGTCGAGCGACCCCGACGGCGACGGCTGGGGCTGGGAGCAGTCCCGCTCGTGTGTGGTGCACGGCTCAGCCGCAGACACTGGCACGCAGCCGTCGACTGCGCCGAACGGCTACCCGTACTGCGCGAGCGCGTCGAGCGACCCCGACGGCGACGACTGGGGCTGGGAGCAGTCCCGCTCGTGCGTCGTGCGCGGCTCGGCGGCTGACCGCTGATAAACGGACCGGCCGCTGCTCTTGGGGGCGGCCGGTCCGTTATCGTCATGCGCCCCGATGAAGGCTGAGTTCGTCGTCTGGCAGGCGAATCCTCAGCCCTTCGGGGGAAAGGAGCCTTCTTGCCTAGCGACGTGCTCCCTTGTCGGCGCCGGCGCGCTTCCGAGACCAACGACCAGACGGGCAAACCCGGAGAGATCAAGCCGTGTGGAATCCCCGCATCCTCCTCCATCTTCACCGGGAACCTACACGAATGAAGCCCCGTCTGGACTCCTCGTAGTCGCGTCGTCAGTACGCCGGCAGTCGTCGCGTTACGGGGGAGCTTCGCACCTGACCCGTAGATCTGATGCGACGTCGTAACTTCCGACGTCAAGGCAGAAGCCACCCGAGGAAGCTCGTTGGTCCAACCTCAGCAACGAGCATGGTGCCAATGGCGACGGCAAGTGATGCGACGGCGACCCACAAGGTGCTCGCCGCGGTGTGACTAGCGGCACCGATGCTCACTTTTGGCATGTCTGCCACGTACACGCAGTCCTCTGCCCCGACCTGGCTCGGGCCGTCAGCTCCTGGTGGGGAGACGGGCGGGGGTGCGCGGGATCCTGCGCGATGTCGCGGGGTGCGAGACTGGCGTGGTGGGGCTGATAGAACTCAGGGCGTTGGCTCCGGGTGCCGTTCAGCTGCATGATGCGCGGCGAGGGCGCCGGTGGTCAGTGCAGCTAGAACCGTTCTCGCTCGGCATCTCGCCGGTCACCGAGACCGAGTACGCGACGGTCATGGGGCGCCCGGGCCAAGGACAGAGGCCGGTTGCGTCGGTGAGCTGGCTTGACGCCGTTCGCTTCTGCAACGCCGCATCGGAGCGGGACAGGCTGTCGCCGGTCTACGACATCGACGGTGAAGAGGTCGGCTGGCGAACCTCAGCGTGGGGGTATCGACTGCCCACGGAGGCCGAGTGGGAGTACGCCTGTCGAGCTGGCACGACCACTCCACAGTACGCATCGCTGGACGTGGCTGCGTGGACGTCGCAAGACGGTGTCGACTCCCCACAGCCCGTGCGGCTGAAGGCGGCTAACCCTTTCGGTCTCTATGACATGCTCGGAAACGTTTGGGAGTGGTGCTGGGACTACCTGGACCCGGCTAGATACGGCGCTTACCGCGTGTTCAGAGGCGGTGGCTTCGACGACGAAGCGTGGAGCGCGCGCGCTTCGACGCGACGCGGCGGCGCCCCCGACATGAACCATCCCGACCTTGGCTTTCGCGTGGCGTTCGGAGGCATTGCATCGAGCGACCCCGCCCAGGGCTGGTCTGCCGCAGCCGACACGGAGCGAAGTGCGATCAGCGGGGCGATGCCGCCCGGGTGGACCCCTCGTCGACTGTAAGAACTCGCTACTCCAGTACAGACCCGCCACGCGAGGGCCCGTCGCCTGCTGAACCACCGCGGTGACCCAAGAACGCCATTTGGTGCATTCCCATCGGCATCCGGGTCGCGATCCTGGGACATTTCCCCGCGCCGTGGAACGAGTCTGTGGAGGGTGGTCTGAGCGATATGAGCGTGAATCTGCGTGGCCGAGTTCCTCTCCGAAAGCGAGCGCGACGAGGGCCGGGTGGACCGCGCCACCCAGACGCTGCACTCGTTCGTGCTCGGACTGACGGTTCAGGCGGTGCTCGACCCGTCCGCCTATCCGGCGGAGCTTCAGATCGGGCTGCTCGACGGCATCCTGCGCGACCTCGGGTAGGGGTGGCGAGGAATCGACGGCGTTTAGCCGGTGCCGATGAAGCGAAGATGTCGCTCTGCCGGAGGACCCTTCTTCCCTTTCCATTATCGCGCGAGGTGGGTGGCTTGCGGCAAGACCCCCCTCGTGGGGCAAAATCGCAGGTCGCGTCCTGAATCACCAGGGCCGCAGCGAGGAGTGCGATGCCCCAGCGGATCACCACCGACGATGTCTTCGACCTGCCCGAGAGGCTGCGGGCCAAAGCCGATCCGGCGCTGATCGCCGGCGACAGAGCCCGGTTCGCGGCTATTGCTGCGGCGCTCACCGGTGAAGTCGACCGCGCGAGCACGCGCCTCGAGGCGCTTCGCCGTGAGCCGGCGGCGTCTGGTCATCGCGCTCTCGAGCGCGACCTTGAGATCCGTGCCCTGTCAGCGCGCGTGCGGGTCCTGCAGCGGTTCGGACTCGACGCGTGCATCGGGCGGATGGTGGGTGCGGACGGCTCGGTCAGATACATCGGCCGGTTCGGGCTCTCGGCGGCCGGTGAGGAACCTCTGTTGATGGATTGGAGGGCGCCGGCATCGGCGCCCTTCTTCGCGGCGAGCGGTGCCGATCCGATGGGGTTGGCGAATCGACGTCGATACAGATGGCGCAACGGGCGCATCGTGGACTACTGGGACGAGGTGTACGCGCCTGACGGCGTCGACCACTCGGCCGCGCTCGATGACCAGTCGGCGTTCATCGCAAGCCTCGGCGCCGCACGCGCGCCGAAGATGCGCGATGTCCTCGCGACGATCCAATCGGACCAGGACGACATCATCCGTTCGAGTTCCCACGGTGCCCTCGTCGTCGACGGCGGCCCCGGGACCGGCAAGACCGTCGTCGCGCTCCACCGCGCAGCGTACCTCCTCTATGCGGACGCGCGTCTGCAGCATGGAAGCGGGGGACTGCTGTTCGTGGGGCCGCACCGGCCTTACGTCGACTATGTGGACGATGTGCTGCCCAGCCTCGGCGAAGACGGCGCTCTCGTATGTGCCGTCGACGACCTCGTTCGCCTTCAGGGTGATGCGCTGGTGGAGCCCGATTCGGCAGTGCGCCGGCTGAAGGGTGACGGGCGCATGGTCGACGCGGTGGAAGCCGCCGTGCGGCTGTGGCAGCGGGCACCCACACGCGCGCAGTATGTCGACACCGCGTGGGGGACCGTGCCGATCTCGCCTGCCGACTGGGCAGATGTCTTCGCAGAGGCCGACGTGACGTCTCACAACGCGCTTCGTTCGCGCGCGTGGGAGCGGCTCCTCGCGCTGTTGGAGGAACGCATCGAGGATGACGGAGAGGAGGGCCGCGACCCGTGGGCGGAGCAGGACAGCTTCGACGCGTTCGGGGACGGCTGGGACGACGACGAGTCGGTGCGCGACGCCCTCGAGAACGACGCCGATCTGCGTGACATGTTCGACCGGGCGTGGCCGCTTCTCGACCCCGATGCGCTGGTGCGTGGGCTCTTGGGGTCATCGAGCATGCTGCGCCGCTGTGCCCCGTGGCTGAGCGACGACGACATCGACCTCCTGACCGCGGCCTGCGCCGGATCGCTCGCGCCCGGGGGTGAGCGGGCCTGGACGGATGTCGACCTCCCGCTCCTCGACACAGCCCGTCTTCTCGTCGGCGACCCTCGGGTCGAGATGGGGACTCGGCGCGCGCGACGTGAGGCCGCAGCCGAGAAGCGGATGATGTCGGATGTCGTCACCGACCTCATCGCCGCGGACGACGGAGATCTTCGCATCATGTCGATGTTGCGGGGCCAGGATCTTCGCCTCACGCTGACCGAGACCGCCGCATCCGATCTCGACCCGTACGCCGGGCCTTTCGCACACGTGATCGTAGACGAAGCGCAGGAACTCACCGACGCCCAGTGGCGCATGCTGCTGCGGCGATGCCCGTCCGGGAGCCTCACGATCGTCGGCGACCGCGCCCAGGCGCGCCACGGGTTCACCGAGTCGTGGGCCGACAGGCTCACCCGTGTCGGGGTCGGCCGCGCCACGGTGGCGACGCTCACGGTCAACTACCGCACACCGGAGGAGGTCATGGATGCCGCGGCCACCGTCATCCGCAGCGTGCTGCCCGACGCGAACGTGCCGACATCGATTCGCCCGAGCGGTATCCCGGTGCGCTATGGGCATCGCGACGAGCTTGCCGACATCGTGGCCGCGTGGGAGCAGGAGAACAGCGACGGCACGGCGGTGGTCGTCGGGGCGGCGTCCTTCCCGCGGCGCGAGCGCGTGCTGGCGCTCGACCCGGTGAGCACGAAGGGGCTCGAGTTCGACCTGGTCGTGCTCATGGACCCCGACCGATGGGGAGCGGGCCTCACGGGCACTGTCGATCGCTACGTCGCCATGACCCGTGCGACGCAGAGGCTCGTCGTCCTGACGGGGTGACCCCTCACCCCGTCAGCAAGCTCTGGCGCGTGATCTGAGGGCGCATCCCGTGGGTACCCGCCACGCTCCACGGAGGCCGGCGTGGGCGTCGTCGCGCCCACGCCGGCCGTTGGCTCAGTTCTTACGGGCGAAGCCCGTCGCGAGCGCTGCGACCAGTGCTACGACGGCCGATCCGAGGAACAGCCAGGAGAAGCCGCCGGTCGTGGCGTCGGGGGCGGGCGCTCCCGACGCCAGCAGCTCGTCGGTGCGAAGCGCCGCGACGGTTCCGAGAACCGCCAGACCGAGCGCGCCGCCGATCTGCTGGCTGGTGTTCACCAGACCGCCGGCGAGGCCGGACTCGCCACCCTCGACGCCGTCCACGGAGAGTTGCGTGGTGGTGACGAACGCTCCGCCCATGCCGATACCGATGACGATGCTGGGCGCCAGGATGTGGACCAGGAACTGCGCGTCGGCGGGTGCGAAGGACAGCCAGACGAGGCCTGCCGCGAGGATGACGAGGGAGCTGATGAGCGTCGTCCTCGCGCCGATCCGCGGGATCACCGCCGGGACGACACCGGCGACGATCACCAGCGCACCCGCCAGCGGCAGCTGGGTGAGCCCGGTGGCGAGGGCGTCGTAGCCGAGCACCGCCTGCATGTAGACCGAGAGGGCGAAGAACAGCGCCACCATCGCGGCACCGATCAGCAGCATGACGATGTTGCCGACCGTCAGGTTGCGGTGGTGGAACACCTCGAGGGGAACGAGGGGCGCGGCTGTGCGGCGCTCGATGATCACGAACGCGGCTCCCAGGATGATCGCCGCAGCAGCCAAACCGAGGGTCAGCGGGTGGATGAAGCCGACCTGCTCGATCGCGCTGAGCGCACCGACGGCGGCGACGAGCGCGCCGGTGATGGTGGCGGAGCCGGGGATGTCGAGCTTTCCCCGCTCCGTGGCGACGTCGGGAGTGATGAGCAGCGGGATGGCGATGAGGACGATCGCGCCGATCGGCACGTTGACGAAGAACACCGACTGCCAGCCGAGGGTCGCGGTGAGAACGCCGCCGAGCAGCACGCCTGCCGCGGACCCGATGCCGGCGACGCCACCCCACACTCCGAGCGCCTTGGTACGGTCGCCCGAGTCGGGGAAGAGGTGCGTCAGCAGCGCCAGGGCGGCGGGGGCGAGCAGTGCGGCCGAGGCGCCCTGCAACGCGCGGGCGGCGAGCAGCATCTCGCTGGTGAACGACAATCCGGCGAGGGCGGAGGTGGCGACGAAGCCGGCAGTGCCGACGAGGAAGATGCGGCGGTGACCGTATCGGTCGGCGAGGCGACCGCCCAGCAGGAGCAGCCCGCCGAAGGCGAGAACGTACGCGGTGATGACCCAGGCGAGCGCCGCGGTGTCCATGCCCAGCTGCGCGCCGAGGACGGGAAGTGCGATGTTGACGATGGAGGCGTCGAGGACGACCAGGAACTGGGCGAGCGCCAGGATGCTGAGCGCGAGCCATCGGCGGGTGCTGCGGCGGGTCGGGGCGGCGAGGGTGGACATGGTGGCTCCTTCGGTTGGGTGAGAGTGATTGTTCACTCACCAGTGCGGACGTGCATCGATGATGGGTGGGCGTGGTGGCGAGGGTCAGTCGGGGTGGCGGATTCCGTGGGAGAGGAGCTGGGCCCAGCTCGCGGAGGAGTCCGCGATTCCTGCGGTCACGATGAGGTGGCAGAGCTGACCGTACGCCATGAAGCGCTGGACGTCCTCATCGCTGCCGACGGAGCGCTCCTTGGCGAACTCCGTGACGCGCGCCAGGCCGGCGCGCAGGGCCTCTCCGATCTCCGGGATGCCCGCGACGGACTGCGCGTGTACTTGGAGCATGAGAAGCGCGCGGTCGCTGATGAGTGCGGCGTACGCGGCGCCCATCCGGTCGAGGATGACGAGCGGATCGGTCGAGTCGATGTCGGTCGTCCCCTCGTCTAGTGCTTGGACCACTGCGTCGAAGCATGATTCGACCGCCGCGGCGAACAGCGCTTCCTTGCGCGGGAAGAGCTTGAACACGTACGCGGGTGAGATCTTGGCCTCGCGAGCGACGTCGGCGACCGTGGTGCCGTGATACCCGCCGCGGGCGAACTCGCGCAGTGCTGCGGCCGCCACTGCGGGCCGTCGGGTGTCTGCAGTCGAGAGGATGGAGCCGCGAGGTGTCATGCGAGTGACTGTACACTCACTATGAGTGATTGGTCAAACACTCCGGTCGTTCGGCGCAAAAGTGGTTCGGCGCAGAGGTCGCTCAGCGCGAGCGACCGAGCGCCCGTTGGATCAACGTGACCTGAAGCGGCAGCCGCACCAGCGACACGGCGAACGCGGCCCACGCCTTCAGGGTGCGCCGGCGAGCGGCACGGCGCCCGAGGTCGATGCTCATCTGCGCATTCGCGGGCCAGATGGCCGCGAGCAGCACCGCGCTCGCGCGGCCCGCGGCCACGCGCGTCGCCGGCACGACCAGACCGACCGCGCACGCCAGTTCGGCGACGCCCGAGACGATCACCAGAGCCTTGTCCCACCGTCGAAGCGCGCGAGGAATGATCGGCGTGAAGACACTCGGTCGCACGAGGTGGATCACGCCTGACGCCGCGAACGGGATCATCACGATCCACGGGATGGTGGCTGCGGGCTTCTTCGCGCGACGTGTCACCAGGCCATTGTGCGGCTGCTCGCGCGGGATCGAAACTCGTAAGACGTTGACGCGTCGCCATCCCTTCCCGCAAGCACAATGGACGAATGCCCCGCATCCAGCTGACCGGAACCCTGATCTGCACGAATGACGAGCAGGCAGCCATCGTCGCGACGCACCTGCCACGCCACATCGAGCTCACGCGGGCGGAGGCCGGTTGCACCCGGTTCGACGTGACACCGACGGCCGACCCGCTGGTGTGGGATGTGGCGGAGCTGTTCGCCACGGCGGAGGCGTTTCGCGCCCACCAGGAGCGCGTCGCGGCGAGCGAATGGGGTACCGCAACCGCGGGGATCGAGCGGAACTACACGATCGTCGAGCTCGCCGACTGACGCAGTTCGCCGAAGCGAGGGAGCAGGGGATGCGGTACGACCTCAAGCGGGATCTCGGGGCGCTGTACAAGCCTCGGTCGGGTCGGTTCGTCCGGGTCGACGTGCCCGAGATGCGGTACCTCGCGATCGACGGGCACGGCGATCCGAACACCGAACCGGCGTACCGAGCTGCGGTCGAGGCGCTGTACGTGTCGGGCTATCAGGTCCGCAGCGCCTTCAAGAGGCGCACCGGGTCCGACTTCGTCGTCGGACCTCTCGAGGGGCTGTGGTCGAGCGAGGATCCCGCCACCTTCGTGCAGGGCAGGAAGAGCGACTGGGACTGGACCATGCTGATCCCGCTGCCGGCCCCCGTGAGCACGGAGGATGTCGCGGAGGGGCTCGCCGCCGCATCCGCGAAGAAGCCGGATCTGCCGCTCGTGACCCACCTCACGATGACCGAAGGGCTCTGCCTGCAGACCCTTCACATCGGTTCTTACGACGACGAAGCGCCGGTGCTGGCGCACCTCCACGACGAGCTCATGCCGGAACTCGGTTTCACGTGGAACGGGCGGCACCACGAGATCTACCTCGGGGATCCGCGTCGTACGGCGCCCGAGAAGCTGCGGACGATCCTGCGCCAGCCGGTCGCGCCAGCCTGACGCGCGGGCGTTTCGACTCGTGACCCTCGTTCAACGGCCGGCGGTCGCGGCATCCCCCACGCGTGCGGCGAGCGAGCGTGCCGCAGCCACGAACTCCGGCGGGCCCAGCACGGTGAACGGCGCATCGAAACGCAGGACCCATGACAGCACTCCGGCCCACGACCACGACCCGATTCGGATGCGGCACGTGCCGTCCGAGACCGCGACGGCCTCCGCATCCGCGAGCCACGGCGCGGCATCGCGAAGCGGCACCTCCACCAGGACCTCGCCGTACACGGGCCATCTCTCCGAGTCGTCGGACCCCTTCGCTCGCGCAGAGAGGAACGCCGCCGCGTCCCCGTGAGGGATCGGACGTCGGATGAACTCCGCCCCGAGCGGGATGCGGGGCACCATCCGATCGAGGCGGAAGATGCGCCAGTCCTCGGCGTCGAGGTCCCACGCGACCAGGTACCACCGGCCGTCGCGGGCGACGACGGTGTGCGGTTCCGCGCGGCGCGAGAGCTCGTCGCGGTAGTCGAAGCGCAGGACGCGGCGTCGCTCGGTCGCGGCGCTCACGGCCTCCAGCACGGCGGGGTCCACGGCGCCCGATTCCGCCGCGTCGGTGAAACGGATGCCGTCGACCCGGTGCCGCAGCCGGGACGGCATGACCTGCCGCACGGTGGCGAGGGCGCGCGCGGCAGCCTCGGCCACATCCACACCCGTCGCGGGAGCGCTCTGCAGCGCGATCGCGATCGCAACCGCCTGCTCGTCGTCGAAGAGCAGCGGCGGCAGCTCGGATCCCGCGGCGAGCCGGTATCCCCCGTCCGGGCCCTTCGTGGCGTCGATCACGTAACCGAGCGCACGCAGCCGCTCGATGTCGCGCCGCACTGTCCGCGGGGTGACGTCCAGGCGTTCGGCGAGCACTCCGCCGGGCCAGTCGCGCCGGGCCTGCAACAGAGACAGCAGCGCGAGCATGCGGGACGACGTCGCGGACATGTCTTCATTCTCGGTCAAGAAGAGGACAGAAAGCGTCCTCTACAGCGCGGATCGTGGAGTTCGCGGCGCTCGCCGCATCCCATCGACCGAGGACACACCATGACGATCACGACCACCACCCACCTCAACTTCCGCGGCGCCGCACGCGAGGCGCTCCGGTTCTATCAGTCCGTCTTCGGCGGCCGGCTCATCGTGGCCACCTACGCAGAGATGGGCATGCCCGGTGATGCGCCCGGTGCCGACCGCATCGTCTTCGGCCAGCTCGAGAGCGCCGACGGATTCCGCGTGATGGCCTACGACATCCCGGGTCAGGACGCGGGCGCTGCGGATGCCGGAACGACCAGCCGCGCGAACGGCGTGACCCTGACCGACCGCACCTTCTTCCAGTCCGTGCGGGGCCAGTCGCTGGAGGAGATGGCGACGATCTGGGAGCGTCTCGCCGACGGCGCCGACATCATCGAGCCGCTGGCCGCCTCCGCGTGGAGCCCCGGCTTCGGCATGCTCACCGACCGCTTCGGCGTGACCTGGGTCGTCGACGTGCAGGCGGCATACGCGGGCTGATCACTCGGCGCGTTTCGTCTCGCGGAGCTCGCTCAACGACCAGGGTCGGGCCCTCCTTCGCGTCGCTCGCTCGCCGACCACAGTCGGGGTCGGTTGAGCGGGCGACGCGAGAAGCGGCTGCGGCCGACAGAGTCCTGCAGGACGGCCCGATGCGCCCGGGATGAACACGAGCCGGCTCGTAGGGTGGGCACGTGACGCTGCTGATGACCCTCACCTCCGGGCTGCTCTGGCTGACGGCGGGCAAGACGCGGCGCGACCTCTCGGGCAGCGCCTACCTGCAGAGCCTCGATCCAGCGCGCGCACCCGCACCCGTCCCGCGTGACGCGACGCGCTCGGGCGAGATGACCGCACAGGAGATCGACGGCCGCCTCGTCCGACGGTGGCGGCCGGTCGATCATGTCGCGGGCCGCGAGCTGATCTACTTTCCCGGCGGGGGATTCGTGAACCCCCTCGCGACGGCGCACTGGTGGATCATCCGCCGGCTCATGACTCACACGCGCGCGGCTGTCACGATCGCCGACTACCCGCTCACCCCCGAGCACACGTACGAACAGGCGCGCGCCTTCGTCGATGCGGTCTACGCGCATGTCGCCGACGACCCCGACACCACGCAGCTGTTCGTCGCCGGGGACTCCGCGGGCGGCAACGTCGCCCTCTCCCTGGCGCTGCGCGTGCGCGACGAGAAGCGCAGACCGATCGACGGCCTCATCCTGCTCGCCCCGTGGGTCGACCCGACGATGCGCAATCCGGAGGCGGCGCGGCTTCAGCGCCGCGATCCGTCGCTGCGCTGTGCGGGCCTGCGGGCGGCGGGAATCGCGTGGGCGGGGAGCCTGCCGACCGACGATCCCCAGATCAGCCCGATCTTCGACACCCTCGCCGATCTGCCGCCGACTCTGCTGTTCCAGGGCGGGCGCGACATCTTCCTCGCGGACTCGCAGCTCTTCGCCGAGAAGGCGAAGGGGGCGGGCAGCCGCGTGCGGCTGGTCGTCGAGCCGGACGGCTTCCACGTATACCCGGGTGCCTACTGGACGCGGGAGGCGCGCGAGGCCTACGACCTCGCCGCTCGTTTTGCGAACGACCCGGCGGGCGTGAGCGGGCGCTAGATTCTCGCCATGGCGGACTCGGGCGAACGCTTCGCGGCGATCCAGGCCGCGGAGACCGCCCTGCTCTCGAGCGAGATCCGCGGTGATCGGGATGCGGCGGCGCGGCTGCTGCATCCCGACTTCACCGAGATCGGGCGCTCCGGACGCCACTGGACGCGAACGGAGATCCTGGAGGCGCTCGCCTCGGAACCGACTCGGGGCACCCCCTCGCCGGACGAGTGGCGGTTCGTCGACGTCGCGCCGGGCACGGTCCTCGTGACGTACCGCCTGCGCGCGGCGGCGACCATCAGTCGGCACTCGTCGTTGTGGGTCGTGTCAGACGGGACGCCGCGCATGCTCTTCCACCAGGGCACCATCGTGCCGGAAAGCTGACGCGGGATCACTCCTTCTCGGTGTCGTCGGCCCCGTCGGTCTTCTCCGCACCGCCGCCCTTCGACGTCATCCCGATGACGAAGAAGCTCATCGCGAGCACGAAGAAGGGCAGCGCGACGGCGATGTTGTCCATCGTGAGCCAGAACGTGACCGCGATCGCGAGGAACGGGATCGCCACGGCCAGGTACGTCGAGTTCCAGGACTGCTTCCGGTCGCTCATGCCGCGAGCCTACGAGCGCTCCACCGCCCTGCGGATCCCTCTCGCGACGGAGAACGCGCCCTTCTCACGGCCCGCGCCGGATCGCTCCGCCGACGCCGGTGCCTACGCTCGTCGGCGGTGCACCCCTTCTACGATCCGACCCTGACCTACGAGCAGAACTATGCGCGCGGGCCGTTCGGCGCATTCGCCGATCCGGTGGCGGATGCGGCGCCTCCATCGCTCGGGAGCAGTTTCGTCGGCCGGTCGGTCGGCATCCCGTTCGGCATCCCCGCCGGCCCCCTGCTGAACGCACGTTTCGTGGCGGCGGCTTTCGCGCACGGATACGACCTCGCCGTCTACAAGACGGTGCGCACGCGCGCGCACTCGAGCAACCCGTATCCGAACGTGCTTGCCGTGCACGTCGACGGCGACCTCGTGCCGGATGCCGGTGCCGTCCGCGCGGACGGCGAGTTCACCGAGCCCCTGTCGATCAGCAACTCGTTCGGGGTGCCCTCGCGGGATCCAGACATCTGGCAGCCCGACATGGCCGCGGCGGTCGCCGCCGCGGGGGATGGTCAGCTGCTCGTCGGCAGCTTCCAGGGCACGCGCGGCTCCGCGGGCGAGCTGGCGCTCGTCGCCGATCACCTCCGCGCCGCCCGGCTCGTGGTCGAGACCGGCGCCCCGGTGCTCGAGCTCAACCTGTCGTGCCCGAACGAGGGTGCCGCATCCCTGCTCTGCTTCGACATCCCGCGCGTGCGCCGCATCCTCGCCGTCGTGAAAGACGAGATCGGCGACATCCCCCTCCTCGCCAAACTCGCGTACTTCGAGGCGGATGCGGACCTCGAACGCTTCGTCGACGCGACCGCGGAGTTCGTGGCGGGCTACGCCGCGGTGAACACGATCCCCGCTCGGCTCGTGACCGCATCCGGAGCGCCCGCACTCGGTGCCGGACGCGAGAGCGCCGGCGTGTGCGGCGCCGCCATCCGGTGGGCGGGGCTCGAGATGACCCGCCGGCTCGCCCGCATCCGCGCGCTCCGCGACGGCGACTTCGCGATCGTGGGCACCGGCGGCGTGGCGAGCGCGGCCGACTATCTGGCGTACCGCGCGGCGGGAGCGGATGCGGTCATGAGCGCTACGGGTGCGATGTGGCATCCGGAGTTGGCGCGCGAGATCGCGCGGGTCGCCGCGGCGGGCTGACCGAGGTGCTGCACTCGCGCGTCGGAGAGACGCGCTCCGGTCGGAGGATCCGGCGGGAATCCTCCGACATGCGTGCGAATCTCCGACCGGCGGTGCCGTCGTCGCCGTCAGGCGCCGCTGAACCAGAGCCAGGCGATGGGGGCGATCATGACGACGCCGAGCACGATCGAGGCGAGCGATAGTCCGTACGAGGTGCCGCGACGGGCGCCGACGACGGCCCCGACGGCACCCAGGAGCAGCACGAGGGCGCCGATGACGGCCAGCATCGGGATGAGCAGGATCCCCAGCCACCAGATCGGGTTCATGTCGGGGATGAAGCCGATGACGAAGATGCCGACGGTCGGCAGGATGGCGATCGCCGCCATCGCGACGCCGGTCGTGCCCCACGCATCCAGCTTCGGCTTGCGGCGGCGGATCGGCTGCTCGGATGCGGTCACTTCTCCCCCTCGGTCGACTGCCCCGACAGTACCGGACCCGCTTCGCCTGTCACAGATCGACGCCGTCGCGTCGATCTGTGACAGGCGAGCCGGGGTGGTGGGGGCGAGGCAGCCGCCCAGAACGGCCGGGGACGTCAGCCGATCGTGGTGCCGAACAGGCTGCCGACCGCGTAGGTCGCCGCGAGCGCGAGCGCGCCGCCGATCACGGTCCGCGCGATCGCTCGGGGGCGGTTCGCCCCGCCGATCCACGCCGCGACGTAGCCCGTGACGGCGAGGGCGATGAGCACCGCGATGAAGGTGAGGGCGATGCGCAGCGGATGCGGCGCGAGCAGGATCGTGGCCATCGGCAGCAGCGCACCGACGAAGAACGCGATGGCGGATGCGAGGGCCGCGTGCCACGGGCTCACCACGTCGTCGGCATCGATGTTGAGCTCGGCCGACAGGTGCGCCTTCAGCGCATCCTTCGCCGTGAGCTCGGTGGCGACACGGGTCGCCGTCTCCTCGCTGAGCCCCTGCGCGCGATACAGCCCGACGAGCTCGTCGAACTCCTCCTCGGGCTGCTCGCGCAGCTCGCGCGTCTCCTTCGCGATGAGTGCGCGCTCGGAGTCGCGCTGGCTCGACACCGACACGTACTCGCCGAGTGCCATCGAGATCGCGCCTCCGACGAGGGCCGCGGCGCCGGCGAGGAACACGGGGGCGACCTCCGAGGTCGCGCCTGCGACGCCGACCACGACGGCGGCGGTCGAGACGATCCCGTCGTTGGCTCCCAGCACACCCGCCCGCAGCCAGTTCAGACGCTGCGACAGACCCTGACGGTGCGGTTCGTCGGGATGTACCCCGTACTCGGCGGATGCGCTCACGCCGTCAGGCTATGCCCGAAGCGGAGCCGGCACCACGAAGGTTAGGCGGCGCTTGTACCTCAGCCCGCGGCGCGACGCACGAGCTCGCGGAACGTCTTCTCCGCCGCCGGGGTCATCTCCAGCACGGCGAAGGATGTCGGCCACATCTCGCCGTCGTCGAGCGCCGCCGTCTCGTTGAAGCCGATCGAGCCGTAGCGGGTCTCGAACTTCGAGGCGGGCTGGAAGAACACCACGACCTTGTCGTCCTTCGCGTAGGACGGGAACCCGTACCAGGTCTTCGGCGCGAGACCCGGTGCCTCCTCGGTGACGATCACGTGCAGTCGCTCGGCGATCTGACGGTCGCTGCCCGTCAGCGCATCGATGGCTTCGAGGCAGGCGTCGTACTCCTTGGCCCGCTTCGCGGCGCCCTTGACGCCCTTCATCTCTTTGAGCTCGGCGGCCCGCTGCTTCATGGCCTCGCGCTCCTGCGCGGAGAATCCTGTGCTCATGCCTGCTACTCCTTGTTCTGCTGGATGCGGATGAGGTTGCCCGCGGGATCGCGGAACGCCGCATCCCGCAGTCCGTAGTCCTGCTCGATGGGTTCCTGCACGATATCGGCCCCGGAGGCCTCGACGCGCGCGAAGACGGCGTCGAGATCGTCGGTGGCGAGGTTGATGCCGAAGTAGCTGCCCTTGGCGATCAACGCGAGCAGGATGCTGCGCGCCAGCGCCTCGACGTCGAGCGGCTTCGCGTAGTCGCGATCCATGCGGTCGCGCGCTCGCCGCAGCTGTGCGATCGTCGCCAGATCCGGACCCTCGACGCGCGTCGCCACGAGGCGATCCTGCCAGGCGGTCAGCGGGCGCGGCTACGCACGGCGCCGGCCGCGCACAGGATGACCGCGGCTCCTCCGAGCGCGGTCGCCCATGTCAACGGTTCACCCAGGATCAGCGCCGCCCACACGATCGAGAGCACCGGCTGAACCAGTTGCAGCTGGCTGACCCGCGTGATGGGCCCGATCGCGAGCCCGCGGTACCAGGCGAAGAAGCCGAGGAACATGCTCACCACCGCGAGATAGCCGAATGCCGCCCACTGGCCCGGCGTCGCCGTCGGCGGATCCGCGACGGCCGACACCGCCGTCAGCACCGCCATCACCGGAGCCGCCACCACGAGGGCCCACGAGATCGTCTGCCACGAGCCGAGCTCGCGCGCCAGCAGCGCCCCTTCTGCGTACCCGATCGCGGCGGCGACGACCGCTCCGACGAGCAGCAGATCCGACCAGTGGAAGCCGCCCCATCCGCCGCCGATGACCGCGAACACCGTCGCGGCGACGGCGCCGGCGGCGGTGAGAAGCCAGAACGTCCGACCGGGGCGCTCGCCGGCGCGCAGCACCGCGGCTACCGCGGTCGCGGCGGGCAGGAGCGCGATCACGACGGCGCCGTGGCTGGCCGGTGCCACCGTGAGCGCGTACGACGTGAGCAGCGGGAAGCCCGCGACCACGCCGCCGGCGACGACGACGAGCCGCATCCACTGTCCGCCGCGCGGGAGGCGCGACCGGGTCGCGGCCAGGGCGACGGATGCGAGGGCGGCGGCCACGACCGCACGGCCCGCCCCGACGAACAGCGGAGACAGCGAGGTGACGGCGATGCGTGTGAAGATCACCGTGAACGAGAACGCCAGCACGCCGAGCGCTCCCCAGAGCAGTCCGGATGCGGCGGATCGCGTCATTCCCCGAGTCTGCCCGCGCGCGGCTCGTCGCCTCGGGGTCCAATCCGCAACGCGTGGCCGCCTGGTTCCCCGCGCGCGTCGCGGCTGCCAGCATGGCGGTATGGACGACGGCGCCTCCGAGATCGCGGCCTACATCGACGGCTTCCCGCCGGAAGTCGCGGCGCGGATGCGGCTGATCCGCGCCGCGCTCCTGGATGCGGTGGGACCGGACGCCGAGGAACGGATGCGCTACGGCATCGCCGCGGTCATGCTCGGTGGGCGGTACGCCCTGCACTACGCCGGATGGAAGACGCACATCGGCCTGTATCCCGTGCCGCCGCTCGCGGAAGCGCTCGAGAGCGAGGTCGCCCCGCTGCGCTCCGGCAAGGACTCGCTCGTCCTCCCGCACGCGCGCCAGCTGCCGATCGAGCTCATCTCGCGCATCGCCGCAGCGATCGTCTCGATGCGCCGAGAGGCGTGAGGACTCAGGCCCGGGAGAACTCCGACGCCCGCGCGACCTGCTCCGGCGTGGGTGTGACGCCCGTGTAGCGCTCGAACTGTCGAGCCGCTTGGAGCGCGATGACCTCGGCGCCGGTGATGACCGCGACGCCGCGTTCGCGCGCTGCGCGGATGAGCGGGGTCTCGGACGGGAAGGCGACCACGTCGAACACGCGCTGCGCCGCCTCGATGTGCGCCGCGCTGAAGGCGAGCGCGTCCGCATCCGCCCCGTTCATGCCGAGCGGGGTCACATTCACGATGACCGCGTGCCCGGGCGCCGGATCCTCCGTGACCGCGCGGAAACCGTAACGCTCCGCGAGAGCCTCGCCCGCCTCGGCATTGCGGGCGACGACGGTGAGGTCGCGGAAGCCCGCGCCGTGGAACGCTGCCACGACCGCCTTCGCCATCCCGCCCGACCCGCGCACGAGCACGGATGCGGCGGGGTCGACGGCGTGCTCGGCGAGCAGCTGCGCGACGGCTTCGTAGTCGGTGTTCGACCCGGACAGCCGGCCACCGTCGTTCACGATCGTGTTCACCGAGTCGATCGCAGCGGCGGAGGGCTCGATCGCGTCGAGCAGGGGGATGACGGCCTCTTTGAAGGGCATCGACACGGAGCATCCGCGGATCCCCAGGGCGCGCACTCCCGTGATCGCCCCGGCGATGTCGTCGGTGGTGAACGCCTTGTAGACGAAGTTCAGGCCCAGTTCGTCGTAGAGGTAGTTGTGGAAGCGCGTCCCGATGTTCGACGGGCGCCCGGCCAGCGAGATGCACAAGGTCATGTCTTTGTTGAGAATCGGCACATCTCATTGTGGCGCGTGGCGGCCGTCGTCGCCCGTTCACGGCGGGCTCCTCATCAGCACGACCTAGACTGGTGGTATCCGTTCCGCCGCCGTACCCACCCCCACGAGTCGAGCCATGACCAGCAGTTCTTCCGTGCGCGCCTTCGAGCCGCGCCACGTTCAGTTGGTGCGAGCCCTTTTCGCGGCTGTCGCGGCCGTGATGATCACGTTCTCGCCCGACCACTCGGCCGCCGTGGGGCTCTCGGTGTTCAGCGGCTTCGCGATGGCGTCGGCGATCGTCTGGTTGCTCTCGGCATGGCTCGTGTACGGACCCGGTCAGCGCCGGCTGCCCATCTTGCTGGGTGCTCTCACTCTGATCGCCGGGGTAGTCTCCAGCATCCCGACGCTGCGCACGACGCTGGCCTTCTTCGTGATCGTCATCTCGTGGGCCCTGGTCACGGGCCTCATCGAGGGCATTGCGGGCCTGCGGGCCCTTCGCGCCGCAGAACGCGGCAGCGCCGCTCGCTCCGAGGCGCGTGACGCGCTCACGGTCGGAATCGTGGGCGTGCTGCTCGCTCTCGGGACCCTTGCCGTCCAGCCCGCCTACGCGCTGCAGTACAGCATCGAACAGGCCGGTTCCTTCACGCTCACCGGCATCACGATCGCTGTCGGACTCTTCGGCGGCTATGCGGCGATCGTCGCGGTCTACCTGGGGATCGCGGGCTTCTCCCCGCGCCGCGAGCCCGCCCCCGCGCCCGAGGAGGCGGCATGACAGATAAGCCCACCCGTCGCGACCTCATGAAGCCCGCTCAGCTGATCGGGCTCGCTCTCGCCGCTGCCCTCTTCGCCGGCGTCGTCACGCTCATCTCGATGGGCTTCTTCCAGAACCGCGTCGCCGGGCAGTCGGGCCATGCCCTCATGGTCGGCGGCATCGTCGCGGGGATCACCTTCATCGCGACGCTCGTGATCATCGCCCTGCTCATGCTCGCGGTCGACCCGGCGCAGGTGAACCGGACGGTTGACCGCGCGGTGCTGCTGCCCAAGGAGGAGTCCGAGGACGCATCCGGCGACGGCCCCGCATCCGACTCCGCCGACGGCGACGCCCCGCCCCGCGCCTAGCGCCCGTTCGCTCGGCCCGTACGTCCCCGACCGCCCGGCCCGCTTGCGCGGCCGCCCGGCACGTTCCCTCGGCGCGTTCGCTCGGTCACTCTCCGCGAGACTGCATCTCTCACACGAGATCACGGGTAATGACAGTGATCTCGTGCTCGAAGTGCAGTCTCGGAAGGCATGCCGTGCCCTCGGCTGCGGGGCGTCCGCCGGATGCGGCGCCCCCCCGGATGCGGTGAGCCCCGTCCCGAGCGGGTCAGGAGCCGGCGACGAGGGAGGCGGCGAGGCCCGTGTAGGTGGCGGGCGTCAGGGCCAGCAGGCGCTCCTTCGCCGCGTCGCCGATGTCGAGTCCGCGCACGAACTCTGCCAGGTCGGCGCTGCCCACGCGGTGACCTCGGGTGAGCTCCTTCAGCAGCGCGTACGGGTCGGTGATCTGCGAGCGGCCCGCAACGACCTCGGCGCGGATGACGGTCTGGATGGCCTCGGCGAGCACCTCCCAGTTCGTGTCGAGGTCGGCCAGCAGCACCTCGCGCGAGAGCGAGATCTCGCCGAGCCCGCGCAGCAGGTTGTCGAGAGCGAGCAGCGAGTGACCGAACGCGACGCCGATGTTGCGCTGCGTGGTGGAGTCGGTCAGGTCGCGCTGCAGGCGGCTCGTGACCAGGGTTGCGGCCAGGGTCTGGAACAGCCCTCCCGCGATCTCGAGGTTTGCCTCCGCGTTCTCGAAGCGGATGGGGTTGATCTTGTGCGGCATGGTCGACGAACCGGTCGCGCCGGCCACGGGGATCTGCGCGAAGTAGCCGAGGGAGATGTAGGTCCACACGTCGGTCGCGAGGTTGTGCAGGATGCCGCCCGCGTGCCGCGCGCGGTCGTAGAGCTCGACCTGCCAGTCGTGCGACTCGATCTGGGTCGTGAGCTCGTTGAACCCGAGCCCCAGGCCCTCGACGAAGCCGCGGGAGATCTCGACCCAGTCCGCATCCGGGTCGGCCGCGAGGTGCGCCGACCAGGTTCCGGTCGCGCCGGAGAACTTCGCCAGGTACTCGGAGGACTCCAGCTGGGCGAGCACCCGCTCCAGGCGCCACGCGAAGACGGCGATCTCCTTGCCCATCGTGGTGGGGGTCGCGGGCTGGCCGTGGGTGCGGGCGAGCATCGCCGCATCCGCCAGTTCGACCGACACGGCGCGCAGGCGCTCGATGACCTGTCGCAGCTTCGGCAGCCACACCTCGGTCACGGCGCGCTTCACGGTGAGAGCGTACGAGGTCGAATTGACGTCCTCGCTGGTCAGGGCGAAGTGCGTGAGCTCGGCGATGCGGTCCAGCCCCAGGGCGGAGAGGCGATCGCGCACGAGGTACTCGACGGCCTTCACGTCGTGGCGCGTGACGGCCTCGCGCTCGGCGAGCCAGTCGATCTCGGCCTGCCCGAAGTCGCGGTACAGCGCCCGGAGGGAGTCCTTCTCGGCATCCGTCAGCGGCGACTGTCCGAACAGGCCGCGGTCGGTGAGCGTGATGAGCCACTCGACCTCGACCTCGACGCGGGCGCGGTTGAGCCCGGCTTCCGACAGGAAGTCGCCGAGGGCGGAGACGGCTGCCTGGTAGCGACCGTCGAGGGGACTGAGCGGCTGAGCGGGGAAGTTCGACACGGTACTCCGTCGAGGGCGGTGGGCCGCGCGGGTCATCCCGCGGAGCGGATGGCGGGTTCGAGTTGCCGGAAGAGCGCCCGGCACGCGCTCTCGATCATAGCGAGCACCTCGTCGAACGCTTCGGGGCCCGCGTAGTACGGGTCGGGGACGTCGAGGCTGTCGTCGGGCTGCGGGTCGAACGCGCGCAGCAGCACGACCTTGTCGGAATCGGTCTCCGACCGCGCCCACGCGCGCAAGTTCCGTTCGTGCGATCGGTCGAGCGCGATGACCAGGTCGTTGCGCTCGTAATCCGCGAACTCGAACTGCCGGGCGCGGTGATGCCGGCCGTCGTAGCCGTGGCGCTCCAGCGCCTCGACCGTGCGCGGATCGGCGGGCTCTCCGACGTGCCAATCCCCGGTGCCGGCGCTCGTGGACACCACGCGGTCACCGAGGCCCACCGACTCGGCGAACCAGCGGAAGACGATCTCGGCCATCGGGGATCGGCAGATGTTCCCGGTGCACACGAACACCACGCGGAACGGCGAGGACGTGGGCATGGGTCCATTGTGGTCCTGACGACCTCTCCTGCACAGCCACGATCTCGCGGCGAGCGATCCGCGGATCGGATGCGCCCGCCCCCGCACTCATCGGATGCGGGGCGAGCATCGGGGGATGACAGACACCCTCGACGATGTCGTCTTCTCCTTCGACGCGGCACGGCGTGACGTGCTCGCAGCCGTCGAGGTGATCGAGACGGTCATCCGCGATGCCGCGAGTCTCGCGGCGGCGACCGCGTGGGCCTCGCCCGCGATGCGCGCCTTCCAGCTCGCCCACGATGCGTGGACCACAGCTCTCGCCGATGAGCGCCAGCGCCTGCTGGCCCTCGACGACGTGATCGCCGAGATCCGCAGCCAGGCGTTGGTCACCGGCGGCGGGAACCTCTTCGGATGGTGGTCGTCGTGACGGACGAGGTCGGCATCTCCTCCGGCGGGGCGGTCGCCGTCGACACGGCGCGGTTGCGGGATGCGGCCGCCGTGCTGGTGGGGGCGGCCGCACGGCTCGACGAGGCTGTCGCCGACATCGCCCGCGCCGATGCGCGCATCAGCGCGCACACGCTGCCGGTGCTGGGGCTGACCCAGGACGAGCGCCTCCGTGAGGTGGGTGCGCTGGCGGATCGCGCGCGGGAGCAACAGGACCGGCTGCTCACGTGCGCGGCGGTGTACGAGATCGCCGAGATGCGCGCCGAGGCCGCTCTCGCATCCGCCGCGGGAGACGCCGATGCCGTCGCGCGTGCCCGAGACCGGATCGCGGCCCTCGAGCACGCCTATCCCGGGGCGACGGAGTTGCTGCGGGCGGATTCCGGCTTGGGTGACGGCTGGACGTGGTTCACCCTGCTGATGCCGTTCCTCGCGGGAGCGAGCCTGGCCTCGGGGACTGCCATCGCGCGCCTGGCCGCGATGCGCGGCCGCATCCCGTTCGGCACGCATCCGCCCCCGACGGGGCGACCCGTACCGGAGATCGTGCCGCTGCCTCCGGCGGAGCGTCCGGTCGCAGCTCCCACCGCGCTCGCGCCGGCCCTCGGGCGGATTCCTCAGGGCGGCGAGGCGCGGGTGCGCATAGAGAAGTACGCGACCGCATCCGGAACCGCGTACGCCGTGTACGTCGCCGGCACGAGCGGGCTCGGCGGCGACGAGGTGTGGGACATGGTCTCGAACGTCCAGGGGTACGGCGGTGAGCAGTCCGACGCCTACCTGGCCCTCACGGCGATGCTCGCCGAGGCGGGCGTGCAACCCGGCGACACCCTCTATCTCTACGGCCACTCGCAGGGCGGGATGCTGGTGGGTCAGGTCGCGGCGACCGGAGACTACGACGTGCGGGTCGTGAGCACGGCGGGCTCGCCTACCGCGGCCGATCCCGGCGCCGAAGCGATGAGTGTCGACCTGCGTCACGGCGATGACCCGGTGGCGATGCTCGCCGGCGGGGGATTCGCCACCCGGGTGGGCGCGGAGGGGAGCTTCGTCGCCACGCGGGTCGTCGACCCCGCGCCCGGCCCGCAGGACCTCGGGCTGCCGGCGCACCACCTCACCGCCTACGCCGAGACGGCCGAACTCGTCGACGCGTCGGCAGATCCTCGCGTCGCCGAGGTGCACGAGCGCATGGCCGAGCTCGAGGGAGCTCGCCTCATCTCGGCGCAGGAGTTCGGCGCGCGTCAGGTCGACGCCGTGCCCCGGCGGCGTCCCGGTGCGGTCAGTCCCGCCGCTTCGGGCGCAGGATGACGCCGAAGATGCCGTTGATGACGGCGATCACGAGGGCGGCCACGACGCCCCACCAGAAGCTCTCGACCCGCAGACCCCAGTCCCAGAACCCGGTGATCCAGCTGGTCAGCCAGAGCAGGAATCCGTTCACGATGAGCGAGAACAGGCCGAGCGTGAGCACGTAGAGCGGGAAGGCGATCACCCTCACGACCGATCCCACGATCGTGTTCACGAGCGCGAAGACGAGTGCCACGATCAGCAGTGACAGCACGATCTCGAGCGTTCCGCCCGGCGGGAACGCGATGACGCTGACACCGAGCACCGGGATGAGGGTCACGACCCAGATCGAGAATGCATTCACCACGACGCGGATGAGAAAGCCCATGCCGGAAGTGTGGCACGCACCCCGCATCCGCGCTCCTAGACTCTCGGTGTGACTGAGCCGATTCCCGTTCGTGTGCGTCCCGAGATCGCGGCCCTGCCGGTCTACCGACAGGGGAAGCCGGCCGGTGCCGACGCGTTCAAGCTCTCGAGCAACGAGAACCCCTTCGCGCCGCTGCCGCGCGTGCTGGCGGCTCTGCGCGCGGCCGAGACCGTCAACCGCTACCCGGACGCGACCGCGGCGAGGCTCCGCGTGCGTCTCGCGGAGCGGTACGGCGTCGACGCGGACGAGGTGCACATCGGCGCCGGCAGCGCGTCGCTGCTCTCGCAGCTGATCCTCGCGGTCGCCGGCCCGGGCGACGAGGTCGTCTACGCGTGGCGGTCCTTCGAGGCATACCCGGGATTCGTCACGGTCGCCGGCGCCGACCGTGTCGAGGTGCCGCTGACGCCCGAGGGTCGCCACGACCTGGTCGCGATGGCGGCGGCGGTCACCCCGCGCACCCGTGCCGTGATCGTCTGCAGCCCGAACAACCCCACCGGTCCGGTCGTGACGCAGGACGAGTTCGACACCTTCGTGGCGGCCGTGCCCGCCGACGTGCTGATCATCCTCGACGAGGCGTACGCCGAGTTCGTGACCGCGGCGGATGCCGTCGACGGCCTCCGCCGCACGGGCGTCACCCGCCCGAACGTCGTCGCCCTGCGCACGTTCTCCAAGGCCTACGGGCTGGCGGGGCTGCGCATCGGCTACGCGATCGGTCATCGCCGTGTGCTGGATGCGGCGCGCGCCGTCGCCATCCCGCTCTCGGTCACCGCCACCGCCGAGGAGGCGGCGCTTGCGAGCCTCGACGCCGACGCCGAGCTGCTCGAGCGCGTGCGGGTGATCGCCGAGCGTCGCGACCGCGTCGCGGCGGGTCTTCGTGACGCCGGATGGCGGGTTCCCGATGCGCAGGGCAACTTCGTCTGGCTTGCGACGGGAGAGGCCACGGCCGGCGCCGCGGCGGCCTTCGACGAGGGCGGGCTGGTGGTCCGCGCCTTCGCGGGAGACGGCCTGAGGATCTCGATCGGCGAAGAGGAGTCTGTCGAGCAGATCCTACGAATTGCCACATCCGTTGTGCGCGACCTCCCAGAAGGCCATCCCGCCAGCAGATAGCGTAGAGCCCGTGACCTCGCCCGACACGTTCTCTCCGGCCGACGACGACGCGCGGATGGTGCGGGTGCTGGCGGCGGATGGATCCTTCGCGCCGACCCCCGCCGCCGAGCCGTACCTCGCCGCCATCGCCGCGATCGACGACGCCCAGCTCGAGACCTTCTACCGCGACATGGTGGTCGTGCGCGCCTTCGACCGGCAGGCGACGAACCTCCAGCGTCAGGGACAGCTCGCCCTTTGGCCGCCGAGCTGGGGGCAGGAGGCGGCGCAGGTCGGCTCGGCGCACGCCGCACGCAGTCAGGATCACCTCTTCCCCTCGTATCGCGAACACGTCGTGTGCACCATCCGCGGCGTCGACCCGATCGACATCGTGCGGCTCATGCGCGGGCTCACGCACGGCGGGTGGAACCCGTACGACCCGAAGAACGGCAACACGCACATCTACACGCTCGTGCTCGGCTCGCAGACGCTGCACGCCGCCGGCTTCGGCATGAGCCTCGTCTTCGACGGCAAGACGGGCACCGGCGACGTCGATCGTGACGAGGCGGTCATCGTCTACTACGGCGACGGCGCGTCCAGCCAGGGCGATGTGCACGAGGCGATGGTGTTCGCGGCGAGCTATCGCGCACCGCAGGTCTTCTTCCTGCAGAACAACCAGTGGGCCATCTCGGTCCCCGTCGCGACCCAGGCCTCGGCGCCGCTCTACCGACGCGGCGAGGGCTACGGCATGCCCAGCATCCAGGTCGACGGCAACGACGTGCTGGCCAGCTTCGCCGTCACACGTCAGGCACTCGACGAGGCGCGAGCCGGTGGAGGCCCCCGCGCGATCGAGGCGATGACCTACCGCATGGGCGCCCACACGACCAGCGACGACCCGACCAAGTACCGCACCTCTGCCGAGGAGCAGTCCTGGGCCGAGCGCGACCCGATCGCCCGGATGGCGGCGTACCTGCGCTCGCGCGGCGCGTCGGACGCGTTCTTCGCCGAGGTGGATGCGGCCGCCGCCGACTACGCCGAGGACGTCCGCGCCCGTACGGTCGCTCTGGGATCCATCGGCACGGACATGATGTTCGACCACGTCTACAGCGAGCCGCATCCGCTCGTCGACGAGCAGAAGCGCTGGCTCGCCGAGTACGAAGCATCCCTCGAGGGAGGTCAGGCATGAGCGAGATGACCACCCTGCCGATGAGCAAGGCCCTGAACGCGGGCATGGCTCAGGCCATGCGCGACAGTGACCGCGTGCTGCTGATGGGCGAGGACATTGGTCCGCTCGGCGGCGTCTTCCGCGTCACCGAGGGTCTGCAGGCCGAGTTCGGCAAGAACCGCGTGATCGACACGCCCCTCGCCGAATCGGGCATCATCGGCACCGCGATCGGCCTCGCGATGGGCGGGTTCCGTCCCGTCTGCGAGATCCAGTTCGACGGCTTCGTCTTCCCCGGCTTCGACCAGATCACGACGCAGCTAGCCAAGCTCACGAACCGCCACGAAGGCGCGCTGCGCATGCCCGTGGTCATCCGCATCCCCTACGGCGGACACATCGGCGCCGTCGAGCACCACCAGGAGAGCCCCGAAGCGTACTTCACGCACACCCCGGGCCTGCGCGTGGTGAGCCCGTCCACGCCGAACGACGCGTACTGGATGATCCAGGATGCGATCGCCTCCGACGACCCCGTCGTCTTCCTCGAGCCGAAGAGCCGCTATTGGCCCAAGGGCGAAGTGGACCTCTCGGCTCGCGCGCTGCCCCTGTATGCTTCCCGCATCGTGCGGCGGGGCACCGATGTGACCCTCGTCGGTCACGGTGCGATGGTCTCGACCCTGCTGCAGGCCGCCGCGCTCGCCGAGAGCGAGGGGACCAGCTGCGAGGTCATCGATCTGCGCTCGCTCTCGCCTGTGGACTACGGCCCGATCCTCGACTCCGTCGCGCGCACCGGCCGCATGGTCTACGCGCAGGAGGCGCCGCAGTTCACCTCGCTCGGCTCCGAGATCGCCGCGACCGTCACCGAGCGCGCGTTCTACTCGCTCGAGGCGCCGGTGCTGCGCGTGTCCGGGTTCGATGTGCCCTTCCCGCCCGCCAAGCTCGAGGGGCAGTATCTGCCCGATGCCGATCGCATCCTCGAGGCCGTCGACCGCGCCCTCGCCTACTGACCCCCGCCCCTCATCCCACCCCTCATGACCGCGAGACTGCATTTCGAGCACGAGATCACGGTGTTTACCCGTGATCTCGTCACAAACTTGTCCCCACGTCCACTCCACGGCCGCTACGCTGCCGCGGAGCCTCTGGACGCGTGGGCCCAGTCTCGAGGGTGAGGAACGGCGAAAGGAACCGCAATGAGCACGCAGACCTTCCACCTCCCGGATGTCGGCGAGGGCCTCACCGACGCCGAGATCGTCACCTGGCACGTCAAGAGCGGCGACACCGTCGCCGTCAACGACGTGATCGTCGAGATCGAAACGGCGAAGTCGCTGGTCGAGCTGCCGTCGCCCTTCGCAGGTGTGGTCGGCGAGGTGCTCGTCGAGGAGGGGCAGACGGTCGACGTCGGAGCCCCCATCATCACGATCTCGGATGCGGCGGCGCCCGCATCCGCCGTTCCCGTGCCCGGCGACCCGGGGCTCCCGGCCCCCGCTGCCGAGCCCGAGGCGGGCGGCTCCGTCCTCGTCGGCTACGGCTCCGCCGGTGCCGTCACCTCGCGTCGTCGCAAGCCCGCCGCGGCACCGGCCGCATCCGCCGCCGGCGTCGTGGCGAAGCCGCCCATCCGCAAGCTGGCCCGTGACCTCGGTGTCGACCTGTCGGCCGTGACGCCCAGCGGCGCCGGCGGCGAGGTGACGCGCGACGACGTCGTGAAGCACGCGTCGCAGGCGAGCGTCTTCCGCAACATCGAGACGCCCGAGTGGCCCGAGGTGCGCGAGGAGACGATCCCGGTCGCCGCATCCGCCGATCCGCGCGAGGAGTCGATCCCGGTCAAGGGCGTACGCAAGGCGACGTCGTCGGCCATGGTGCGCAGCGCCTACTCGGCGCCGCACGTCTCGGTCTGGACCGACGTCGACGCGACGCGCACGATGGAGCTCGTCAAGCGCCTCAAGTCCTCGCCCGACTACGCCGACGTCAAGGTCTCGCCGCTGCTGATCATGGCGCGCGCCGTGATCTGGGCCGTGCGCCGCACGCCGATGGTCAACGCCGCGTGGGTCGACGGCGACGACGGCGCGCAGATCAACCTCCGCCACTACGTGAACCTCGGTATCGCCGCGGCGACGCCCCGAGGCCTCATCGTCCCGAACATCAAGGACGCCCAGAACCTCAGCATGCGAGAGCTCGCGAAGGCTCTGGAGCGCCTCACGCTCACGGCGCGAGAGGGCAAGACCCCTCCCGCCGACCAGCAGCAGGGCACCATCACGATCACCAACATCGGCGTCTTCGGGATGGATGCGGGAACCCCCATCATCAACCCGGGCGAGGCCGGCATCATCGCGATGGGAACGATCCGCCAGAAGCCGTGGGTCGTCGACGGCGAGGTGCGCCCGCGCTTCGTGACCACCGTGTCGGGCTCGTTCGACCACCGCGTCATCGATGGCGACGGCATGAGCCGCTTCATCGCCGACGTCGCCGCCGTCCTCGAGGAGCCCGCCCTCCTCGTGGAGTGAGCCCGCGCCGGGTCTGCCGCCCCGGTGCCCCCGCGGCCTGGTGCTCCGGTGCCGGTGCCGGTGCCGGTGGCCGCATTTTGGTGCCCGAGTTGCGTCGCATGTGCGCAGACGCCATAGCTTTCCGCATCCGCCACAGTGCTTCTCTGTCGCGGATGCGGAGAAGTGTCGCTCGTGCGCCCGAGTCCGCCCGATCCCGCGCCGGAGCCGCCCGAGTCCGCCGAATCCGGCCGAGCCCGCGCCGGAGCAGGCCCGACCCGCGCCGGATCTACCCGAGACCGAGGCAGAACGCCATCACGGCCTGGTGCACCGGCAGCAGTGCCCTCTTGAACGCGTGACCGACGAAAGCCGGATGCGTCACCGCGTCGTCGCTGACCTCGCGACCGCGGATGAACGGCGGGCACGGGTTGAGCCGGACACCACGAGGCGCCGCATCCAGCAGCGAGGCGGTGATCCGGTACGGCGCGAGGACCTCCGCGTGGCGGCCGGGGTCGTCGGTGATGATCACATCGGCCGAGCGGATCGCGGTAGCGAGGTCCTCGACCCACCGCGCGCCCGGTGTGCGGGAGGGAGCGCATCCGCCCACCGTATCGACGCGGATGCTGCTGGCCCGCCGCATCCCGCCCGGCGACAGCCCGTCGATGGGCGACACTTTTGCGCAACCGCGCCTGTCGTTAACTGCCGCAGATGCGCAGAAGTGGCGCGGCTGCGCACATGCGACGCAACTCGGGCGTATCGGGAGCAGGGACGCAGCGACGATTTTGATAACGATTATCAGTAGGCGTAAGGTGATCGTCATGCCCCTGAAGACCCGACTCCTCCTCGCGCCCGCCCTCGTCGCCGGCGCCGCCCTCGCCCTCGCCGGATGCGCGTCGGCCACGGCCGATCCGTCGCAGAGCTCCGCCTCCGACGACGCGATCACCATCGTCACCTCGACGAACGTCTACAGCCAGATCGCCGAGGAGATCGCGGGGGATGCGGCCACGATCACGCCCGTGATCTCGTCGGCCGCACAGGACCCGCACGAGTATGAGGCCACCGCGGCCGACCAGCTGACGGTGCAGAAGGCCGACCTCATCATCCAGAACGGCGGCGGGTACGACGCCTTCATGGATTCGCTCATCGACGCGAGCAAGTCCGAGGCACCGGTCATCGTCGCGGCCGAGTACTCCGACAGCTGGCAGGGCACGGAGGCGACCGAGCACGACACGGACGAGCTCGAAGCGAGCCCGCACTCCGAGCTGGACCACGACCACGACCACATCGAGGGCTTCAACGAGCACGTCTGGTACGACCCGCACACGATCGAGCACGTCACGGAGGCCATCACCGAGGAGCTCTCGCGCCTCGTCCCCGACAAGGCGGAGACCTTCCAGGCGAACTCGACCGCCTTCCTCGCGCAGGTCGCCGGCCTCGAGAAGTCCCTCGACGACATCAAGTCGGCCCACGGCGGTGCCGAGGTCTTCGTGACGGAGCCGGTGCCGGGGTACCTGATCGCCGCAGCGGGGCTGGAGAACGCCACACCCGACGAGTTCAGCGAGGCGGTCGAAGAGGGCCAGGACGTTCCCGCCGCCGTTCTGCTCGACGCGCTCAACGAGGTGAAGTCGGGTGACGTCAAGGTCGTGATCGCGAACGCGCAGGCGGGCGGCGCCGAGACGACGCAGATCATCGATGCGGCGGACGCCGCCGGTATTCCGGTGCTCGAGTTCACGGAAACGCGTCCGGACGACCAGACTTACATCCAGTGGATGCAGAAGAACATCGAGGACCTCGCCGGGGCCCTCGCCAAGTGACGACAGAGCGCGACCCGCTCGTCATCGCGTCCGCTGCGCTTCGGCGCGGCGGACGCGAGTTGTGGCGCGGGCTGGATCTGACCGTCGCGCCCGGCGAGCTGGTGGCCGTGCTCGGCCCCAGCGGCGCGGGCAAGACGACGCTGCTGCGTGCCATCCTCGGCCTCGACCGGCTCAGCGAGGGAACGATCACCGCTCTCGGGGCGCCGGTCACCCGAGCGGGGAACCGCCGCATCGGCTACATCCCCCAGCAGCGGCCGCTGCCGCGCGACACCTCCATGCGCGGCCGTGACGTCGTCGCCCTCGGCGTGGACGGGCACCGCTTCGGCCTGCCGATCTCCCGCCGCCGCGACCGAGCGCGCATCGACGAGCTCCTCGCTGCCGTGGGCGCCGAGACCTTCGCCGACCGCCCCGTCGGGCTCCTTTCGGGCGGGGAGCAGCAAAGGCTTCGCGTCGGGCAGGCGCTCGCCGACGACCCGCGCCTGCTGCTGTGCGACGAGCCCCTCACGAGCCTCGACCTCGCCAACCAACAGGCGGTGGTGTCGCTCATCGACCGGCATCGCCGCCAGCGGCAAGCGGGCGTGCTGCTGGTCACCCACGACATCAACCCAGTGCTCGACACGGTCGACCGCATCCTCTACATCGCCGGCGGCACCTTCATGCTCGGCACCCCCGACCAGGTGCTCGACTCCACGGTGCTGAGCGAGCTGTACGGGGCTCCCGTGCACGTTCTGCGCGCGGGCGGACGCCTCGTCGTCGTCGGAGCGCCGGATGCGGAGCAGTCGCACCACCACCATCACGACCACGAGGACCACGCATGAACTGGAGCGACGTCGGCGACGCGCTGTTCGGAGGCGTGGCCCAGTACGGTCAGATCCTCGAGCTCGTCCAGAACTCCGTGTGGGCCGGCGCCGTGCTCGGCATCGTCGGCGGTCTCATCGGTGTGTTCGTGATGCAGCGCGACATGGCTTTCGCGGTGCACGGGATCAGCGAGCTCTCCTTCGCCGGTGCCGCCGCGGCGCTCCTGCTCGGCTTCGACGTCGTGACGGGATCCATCGTCGGCTCGATGATCGCGGCCGCCCTCATCGGCTGGCTCGGCTCCCGGGCGCGCGATCGCAACTCGATCATCGGCGTGCTGATGCCCTTCGGCCTCGGCCTCGGCATCCTCTTCCTCTCGCTGTACAACGGACGAAGCGCCAACCGGTTCAGCTTGCTCACCGGGCAGATCGTCTCCGTGCAGACGGGACAGCTCGGCGTGCTCATCGCGATCGCGGCCGTCGTGCTGGTGGGCCTGTTGCTGATCTGGCGTCCGCTGCGCTTCGACTCGCTGGATCCCCAGTCGGCCGCCGCGCGCGGCGTGCCCACGAGGGCCGTCTCCCTCGCGTTCATGCTGCTGCTGGGACTCATCGTCGCCGTCGCCGTGCACATCATCGGCGCGCTGCTCGTGCTCGCGCTGCTGGTGACCCCCGCTGCCGCCGCGATGCGCATCTCGACCGGCCCGCTCGCGGTTCCGCTCTGGGCGGCGCTGTTCGGCGTCGTGTCGGCCGTCGGCGGCATCCTGCTCGCGGTCGCGGGCACTCTGCCGGTGAGTCCGTACATCACGACGATCTCGTTCGTCATCTACATCGTCTGCCGGGTGATCGGTGCGCGCCGCGACCGTGTGACGCGTGCCGCCTGAGAAGACTGCCCGGCCCGCTGCCAGGGTGCGCGGGTAGGATTCGGGCATGGCTCAGCGCAACACCTGGCAGCGCGAGCGCGTCCGCGAAGCCCTCTCCGACGCGCAGGGTTTCGTCAGCGCCCAGACGCTGCACGCGCGGTTGCGCGACGATAACACCGGCATCGGCCTGGCCACGGTCTACCGTGCGCTCGCGGGGCTCGCCGCCGGCGGCGACGCCGACTCGCTGCAGAGCCCGGAGGGCGAGAACCTCTACCGCGCCTGCGTGACGAGCGGCCACCACCACCACCTCATCTGCCGCCAGTGCGGTCTCACTGTCGAGATCGAGGCCTCGGAGGTCGAGGAGTGGGCCCAGCGCACGGCCGCGAGCCACGGTTTCACCTCGGCCGAGCACGTCGTCGACATCTTCGGGCTCTGCGGTGCGTGCACAGCCGCCCGGTCGAATGAGCGTGACGACTAGTCGCACCGAGCGCGCGAGGTCGGCGCCCCCACAGCGCTCGTCCGGCTCGCGGACGTCCGTGGCGCTGAGCCTCGGGCTGGCGCTCATCGTCGTCATGGCGGCGATCTACATCTTCGTGCCGCAGCTGCTTCCGGCGGACGTCCCCACGCGGCTCCAGGACGGCGTGACCCTCGCGCTCAGCGTGCTCATCGAGTCGTTGCCGTTCGTGGCGCTGGGAGTCGTGCTCTCGATCCTCGTGCAGGTGTGGCTGCCTGCGGGAGTTCTGGAGCGGTGGATGCCGCGTCGCGCCTGGGCGCGGCGGGCGGTGCTGTCGCTGCTGGGCATGATCGTGCCGGTGTGCGAATGCGGCAACGTCCCGTTCGCGCGCGGCCTGCTCATGCGGGGATTCAGCGTCTCCGAGACCATGACCTTCCTGATCGCGGCGCCGATCGTGAACCCCATCGTCATCATCACGACGCACCAGGCTTTCGGCTTCAGCGACGGCATCCTCGTCGCGCGCCTGTTGGGCGGGTACGCGGTCGCGAACCTCATCGGATGGCTCTACAGCCGCCACCCGGCACCCGACGCGCTGCTGACCGACCGGTTCCGCGCCACGTGCGAGATCGTCGTGCACGAGCGCGGCGGCCGCGGGCGCCGCTCTCTGGCGCAGTTCCTCGTCGAGTTGCGCGCGGTGATGCCCGCCCTCGTCATCGGCTCCGCGCTCGCCGGCGCCGTGCAGGTGCTGGTGCCGCGCAACGCGCTGCTGGCGATCGGCTCCAATCCCGTGCTGTCCATCGTCGCGATGATGGTGCTGGCCATCGTCGTCTCGATCTGCTCGAACATCGACGCCTTCTTCGCGCTCTCCTTCGCCTCGACGTTCACCCCCGGCTCGCTCGTCGCCTTCCTGGTGACCGGTCCGCTGGTGGACGTGAAGATGATCGCCCTGCTGCGCACGACGTTCACCACCCGCGCGCTCGTCGGGATCGTCACGACGGTCCTGCTGTTCGCCTTCGCGCTCGGAGCGGTGGTGAATCTCCTTGCGTAGCGTTCTCACCCGCTGGCTGGGCGCGGGACTCGCCGCGGCCGTCGCCGTCATCACCCTCGTGCTGGCCGTCACCGGCCGCATCGGCCTGTACATCAACCCCGACGGCGCCTGGTTCGCCATCGGCATGGCCGTTGTCGTGCTCGTCGGCACGGCGCTGAGCTTCGTGCTGCCGTTGGGCGCGGAAGACGACCACGGCCACGACCACGGCGAGGTCCCCCACGACGACCACGCGCATCACGCTCACGAGCGCCGCGTGTCGCCGGGCGCGGTTGCGGCGGTGGCCGGCGGCGTTCTCGCGTCCGGCGTCGTGGTCACGATGCTGGCGCTTCCGCCCGCATCCCTCTCGGCAGAGCTCGCCGCATCCCGCGACGTCGGCGCACCTCCGCTGTTCGCCGGATCGGATGTGGTCTCGCTCGCCTCGACCGGCGACACCTCCAAGTTCGGGGTGGGCGACTGGGCTGCCGTGTTCGCCACGGCGACCAACCCCGATGCGTTCGAGGGCGACTCGGTGACCCTGACGGGCTTCGTCAGCGGCGACATCGACGGCGGATTCGACCTCAGTCGTCTGGTCATCACGCACTGCGTGATCGACGCGCAGCCGGCGCGCCTGTCCATCTCGGCGGATGCGGCGGCGCCGTCCACCGGGCAGTGGGTCACCGTCTCCGGCACGGTGCGCGCGACCGGATCCGGACAGCTGGCGATCGTGGCGGAACAGGTCACGCCGATCGGCGAGCCGAGCGATCCCTATGAGTACTGACGCCGCGCGCCCGTCGCGACGGGAGCAGTCCCGGCGCCGCCGCATCCGCGCATATCTCGGGGCGTTCGCGATCGTGCTGGCGCTGCTGGCGCTCGCGGGAGGCGCCGCGGGAGCGGTCGGGACCCTCCAGGGCCCGAGGGTGACGAACGTGCAGTTCGACCCGCAGGCGGCGGTGTCCACATCCGGCTCGCGCCTGATCCTCACCACGTCGCAGACGCTCACCTCGATAGACCCCTCGCAGGTCACGGTGAGTCCCGTCTCGGACTTCGCGGTGGAGACGTCCGGTCGCAGCATAGGCGTGCGCTTCACGCTGCCCCTGCGCGACGACACCGACTACACGGTCACCATCGCGGGTGTCACCGGGCAGGGATCGGATGCGGCCGTCACGCTCACCGAGAGCTTCCGCACGCCGCCGTTGTCGGTGTACCTGCTTCAACGCGGCGAAGACGGCGAGCACGACACCGTCTTTCGCACGTCGCTCTCGGGGGAGGACGCTGTTCCCGTCTTCACGCACCGCCACATCGAGGACTTCCGGGCGACGAGCGCGCACCTCGTGATGTCGGTCGTCGACGACGACGGCTCGAACGAGCTCATCGTGACCGACCTCGACGGGCAGGGACAGCGATCTCTCCCCTTGCCCGGCACGGGGCCGATCCAGGACCTGCAGACCGCCGATCGGGGCGAGACGATCGGCTACACCTACACGGACCCCGATATGACGGCCGCGGGAGCCCGGGCGAGCGTGCTCTACACCGCTTCGCTCAAACCGGCCGACGCCGACACTCCACCGACCCGCATCGACGTGTCGGGCGAACCGGCGAGCGTGGCGCAGTGGAGCTTCGTGCCCGATACCGACAGCATCCTCATGCTCTCGTTCCAAGGCCGGTTGCTGCTCGCGCCGCCGTCGGGCGTCGATCCCGTCGACCTGGGGGCGGCCGCGCAGATCGAGGGCATCGCCCGCGGTTCGACGACGGCCATCGTGCTGCGCGCAGACGGGCTCGTCACGATCTCGCTCGTCGACGGTTCGGAGGAGCCGCTCGTCACGGCGCAGGATGCGACGGGCTACCTCGGCGGCGTCGTTCCGCTGACGGGCGATCGGACGCTGCGTCAATACACCGATCCGAACGGCGCCGGCTCCTCGCTGCTGCTGGTCGACGGCGAGGGCCACGCGAAACCGGTGTTCACGGTGGCGGCGAGCTCAGCGCTGCTGCAGACGTGCGTGTCGCCGTCGGGGCGGTACGCGGCCGTGCTCGTGCAGCCGGATGCGGCCAAGAACCCGTACGTGACGAGCTACGCCCTGCCGGTGCCCGAGACGGTCGAGACCCACATCCTGGATCTCGACAGCGAGACCGAGGTGTCCAGCCTCGGCGCCTTCGACATCTCGTGGTGCCAGGTTCCGCTGCGATGACGACCCACGTGCCGGCCACGCGCGAGGCGCTGACCGATCTGCCGGTGGAGGTTGCGCCGCGCCTGCTCGATGCGCTGCTCGAGGTCGAGCTCGACGGCGAACGCGTCGTGCTGCGCCTCAGCGAGGTCGAGGCGTACCACGGGCGCGGAACGGGCGACGTTCCCGATCCGGGGTCGCACGCCCGCATGGGACCGACACCTCGCAACGCCACGATGTGGGGTGAGCCCGGTCACCTGTACGTGTACCTGAGCCACGGCATCCACTCCTGCGTGAACGTGGTCTGCGGGCCTGCGGGGGTCGCCGGCGGTGTGCTGCTGCGCGGAGCGGAGGTCGTCGAGGGTGCGGATGCGGCGCGTCGCCGGCGGAGCGCGCGCGGTGTGGTGCGCCAGGACCGGGATCTCGCCCGCGGACCGGGCCGGCTCGGCGATGCGTCGGGGCTGCGCCATCCCGTGCACGACGGCATCGACGCGGTGACCGGCGACATGCGGGCAGGAGCTCGGGCCCGACTCCTCCTGCCGGTGAGCCCGCGCCGAGACATCGCCACCGGGCCGCGCGTCGGGGTGGCGGGTGTCGCCGGCGGCGACGAGTTCCCCTGGCGCTTCTGGATCCCCGACGACCCCACCGTCTCGGCGTTCCGCTGGGGGCGCGGCGCCGGACCCGCGCTCAGCGCAGCGCGGTGACGGCGGCGAAGGCCGCCTTGATGGCCCGCATCCGCTTCTCGTAGCGGGCCGCCAGGAAGATCAGTGCGACCCCGCCGAGGCCCAGCCACAGCCACCAGAAGGCCACGTAGGCGGCGGCAATCCACGGCCACAGCTGCGCGATCGCGTGCACGAGCAGTACCGCCGAGCCCACCACGAGCGGCGCCTGGAGAGCGCGGACCGCTCCGATGATCACGAGGGCGATGGCCATGGCGCCCAGGGCGATCACGCGCCACAGCGCCGCGTCGGGGTCGAAATCGTATGCGAGCGACGGCAGCGTCACGAGCGCGAGCCACCCGCCGAGTGCGGGCCATGAGCGCCGGGCGGGTTCGGCCCGCATCCGGACGACGCCCACCGCGAGTCCCGCGAGAGCGGGCGGCACGGTGATCACCTCGATGATCGTGATCACCGCAGGCGCCGTCGATGCCGCGGTGACGAGGGCGAAGGCGCCGGCTGCGCAGAGCAGGACGAGGCCGCTGCGGCGGCGCAGCGCCCAGCCCGACATTCCGGCAGCGCTCAGCACGACCATGATCAGCAAGACGCGGACCGTGGACTGCGCCGTGTCGAACACGGCGAGCTCGGCGATCGTGAACGCGCCGACCGCCGCGGAGAGCACGATCATCGCGGCGAGATCGACACTCGCGCCGGCGCGAGTGCGCAGCGCCGCGATCACGATGGCGGTGACCAGCCCGAGCGCCGCGAGACTCCAGATCTCCGGCTCGACCGTGAACAGCGGTGCGGCCCGCTCCGTGAGAAGCAGGATGCGGATTCCCGCCGCCGTGGCGAGGGTCACCGCGCTCGCGACCGCCGCGACGGCCGCGACGCCACGCCAACGCTCGCGTCCGAGCACGAGGGCGGATGCCATACCGACCAGCGCTGCGGCGCTCATCGTCACGGCGGTCGTCGCCGGTGCCCCGTCAAGCCGCAGGGCGACAGTTGTGACGACGAAGGCGGAGCCCACCGCGGCGACGGATGCGGGGACGCCGGCTCGCGCGCCGATGCGGACCAGGCCGACCGCCACCGCGACCGTGCCGATGCCGACGACGAGGGACGCGATCGTGGGTGCCGCCGCATCCGTTCCTGCGCTGCGGACCGCCATCGCCCAGATGGCGGCGAGGAGCACGAGCACGGAGGGCGTCTTGAGACGGCCGACGTCGGGCACCGGAGCCAGCACCAGGATGAGGGCACCCGCGAGCGCAAGCGCGATCACCAGCCACGTGCGCAGCGGTTCGACGGGGGCGAAGACGCTCGGCAGCGCGGTGAGTGCGAGTCCCGCCAACCATGCGGCCCGCTCGAGCGGGCTGGTGCGGTCGGCGCGCACGGCGGCCAGAACGGCCCCCGCCGCGAGGGCGATCCCGACGGGGACGAAGGCCAGCTCGACCCGGGTGAACACGCCGCCGGCGAGCATCAGGGCGCCGGCGATCAGGGCCACGCCCCACGTCGTCCAGCGCAGCGCCGGTGTCAACGGGATGCGGTGCGCGCCGGCGGAAACCAGGTGCAGGGCGAGCAGGGCGAGGATGAGCGCCAGACCCACCACGAGCGAGTCGTGCGTTGCGACCGCGTCGAGGACGGCGCCCGCGGCGACGAGGGTCGCGACGGGACCCGCGACGGTCGCGACGCTCACCGCGGCTGCGGAGCCCGCCCGCGCGAGGCCGACGCAGGCGATCAGCGTCACTGCCACTCCCGCCGCAGCCCACACACTCGCCACCTCGGGTCCGGTGATGACGAGGCCGCTTACCGCGAGCAGCAGTGCGCCGAGTGCCGTCGTCGCCGCGGCCAGCCCGGGAGCAGACGAACGCAGCCGCGGCCAGAACGCCGACGCCCCGGCGATGGCGGTGGCGGCCGCGGCCACGACGACGCCGCGCACCGTGTCTGCGTCGAGCGCGGTGGCCGCGGGCGGCAGAAGACCCACGCCGACTCCGAGCGCCGCTGCGATCGTCGCCTCGGGCAGGCGGCCGAGCCGATTCAGCAGGAGCGCGAAGACGACGAGCCCGGCGGCCGGCGGGACGACATACGCCTCGAGGGCGGCTCCGGGCCACGCAGAGGCGAGCCACAGCCACAGCGCCGCGGTCGCTGCCGCGAACGCCGGCCAGGCCAGCAGGCGCCGCGGCGCCGCGGCCAGTGGCACGCCGCCCGCGGTCGTCGCCCGCCATCCCCGCGTGAAGGATGCGGCGCCGATGGCGATCGCGACGATCGCGACGAACGCGCCGCCCCACTCCGTCGGCACGGGGAACAGCACCCGACCGCGCGGAAGCGGCGTCGGCCACGCCGCGACCGCGATCACGATCGCCGCGCCCAGGTCGGACGCCAGTCGCACGTGCGGGATGCGGGCGCGCAGCGCGACCGCGGCAGCGGCCGCGACGACGAGCGCTGCCACCGCCGCCGTCACGAGTGCGGTGGTGAACAGCGGCGCGACGAGGACGGTGAGCAGGGCCACCGTGCCGGATGCCGCCGCGGGTGCGACGAACAGGGCGCTCGCCCAGGAGATGGGGCTCTCGCGGTGGCGCGCGGTCAGCGCGATCAACGCGACGACCAGCAGGGCCGCCCGCGCGATGCCCAGGCCCGGTTCGAGCAGGGCGCGCTCGGCGAGCGGCGAGGTACCCAGCGCCGCCGCGGCGGGGAGGGAGACGGCGAGCAGCACGGTCGTCGCGAGGGCGAGCGCCCGGCGCGATGCGGCGTCGCGCCAACCGAGCAACGAGGCGAGCGCCGCCACCAACGCGACCCACTGCAGAAGAACGAAGGCGCTGCCCGCGGCGGCCGCATCCGATGCCCCGCCGAGCTGCACGGCCAGCGCGTTCGGCGCGATCGTCGCCGACACCGCGAGCACGCCGATCGGGACCACGGCGAGAGCCGCCGCGAGCCCGCCCGTGGCGCGTGCGGCCCACCGGTGAGCTACGGGCAGCAACGCCACGACGACCACCGCGGCGATCCACAACCAGAGGGCAGACAAGCCGGTCAGGTAGGCGGCGCCGGCGCCGATGAAGCCCGCGATGAGCCATCCCGTCGTGTCCGCACGTCTGCGCATCGCGACGACCGATGCGACCGCGACGACGACACCCGCGGCGACCGCGGCCGCGGGGATCAGCGTGAGGGCCGCGGCGGAGGTCAGCAGAAGAGCGCACACCACCGGGCGCACGTGCCGCAGGGAGCCTCGTTGCGCCGTGGGAGCGATGAAGAGGAGCACGCTGAGCACCGTCGCTGCGACGAGCGCCAGGAGGGGGATCTCGAGCGAGCCGCCGGCGGCCTCGAACGCCTCTGTGCGCCACGGCACCCAGGTCTCGGAGATCGCCAGCGCGGCCCGCACAGACCACATCAGGATGTGCACGGCGAGCGAGCCGACCGCGACGACGCCGGCGGCGATCGCGGCGGGAACCAGCCAGGGCGCCCGCATCCGCGCCTGGTCCAGCGCCACCGCTGTGGCGACGGCCAGGACGGGAGCGATCAGCACGCCGAACACGGGCAGATCGCTCCGGGCGGCGAGCTGCCACCCCGCGGTCGCGAGAGCGAGGGCCGCCAGCACGGATGCGGCGGCGCCGAGCCACGCGCCGGCGACCCGCGCGGGCGCCGCGGGGCGCAGCACGAAGGCGTACGCGGACCCGATCACGAACACGCCGGCGTTTGCCCAGATCGCTCCGCCGACCCCTTCGACGAACAGCGGCGTCAGCAGCGCGCCCGCCGCCAGGGCGGATAGTCCGACGATCGCGAGCACGAGGCGCTCGAGGGTGCCATCAGCGCCCGATCGGGCCGAGGATGCGGGGGCGGGGAACGCGTGCACGAGTCCGCCGACCGCGGCGCCGAGGAGCCCCGCGATCAGCGCCTCGGAGGATAGCGGTGCGACGGCGCCGCCGAGCAGGAACCCGCATCCCGCGGGCAACGCGAGGGATGCGGCGAGGTCGGGGGTGCGCAGACGTGAGAACAGGGCCCACGTGCGGCCGATGACCGCCACCGCGAGGGCGCCGATGCCGGTCCAGACGGCCGCTCGGAGGCTCGCCGCGCCGAACAGATCGTTGGCGTACACCGCCCAGGTGTCGAGTGCCAGCAGCACGACGCCGAGCGCGGCGATGCCCTCCGCCGTTGCCGTGAGGCCCCGCCGTCGCAGGAGCGACGCGCCGCCGATCGTGAGAAGCGTGATCGCACCCACGATCACCGCGCGCAACGCGATGCCGGCGACGAACCAGGCGAGCAGCAGGAAGAACACCGCCGCGATGCCGACGAGCGAGACGCCCACGATGAGCAGCAGCACGGGCACGGTGAGGCGGCGTCGGCGGGGCGCCGGCGCGGGAGCCGGCGATGGGGGAGGCGGGGATGCGGGAGCCGGTGCGGAATGCACAGGATCGACGGGAGCGGCGCCGGACTCGTGCGCACGGGCGTCCGCAGCGTCCGACGTCGCCGCGGCGACGGTACCGGGCGCGGTGATGACAGTGGCCGGCGCGGCGGCCTGCTGGCGGGCCGCGAGAGCTGCCTGCTCTGCCAGGGCCGCCCGCTCGGCGAGGGCCGCCTGTCGTGCGGCGACGGCGCTCTCGCGGACGGCCGCCATGATGCTCTGGCGCGTGGCCTCCGCATCCGCCATCGTCTGGCCGATCGCGAGGACCTGGCCCATCCGCGGGTCGTCGAGTGGCTGGCCGCAGACGGCGCACGGCGAGCCGGTGATGACGGCGAAGCAGGACGGGCACTTGTGCGGGTCGCCGAGTTCGCGCGCGGATGCAGGCCAGCGGCCGCCCTGCGGTGTGTCCGTCATCGTCTCCCCCGAATCGACGGCGATCGCTGCCGTCACGTCATCGTGGCAGGGTGGCGTCGCTCCAGAGCGTCAGTGCACGGTGCGCTGTGGACAACGGTGGCGCGGAGATCGGCGGGGGAGGGTGCTCGTCAAGGCGACACGCCGCGCGTGCTAGACTGACTCCTTGTCTGTGCGCACTCCTGCGCGCAGTTCGTGTCCACATCCTCTTCCGGGTCGGAAACGGCCGGGTCGATCGTGGGCGCAGACAAGGGATCTTGGGTGGCGCCGTCCGGCGTCACGGTACAGAAGGAGACATCACCATGGCAGCAGTGTGCCAGGTGACTGGAGCGGTTCCCGGCTTCGGTCACAACATCTCGCACTCGCACCGCCGGACGAAGCGCCGCTTCGACCCGAACGTGCAGAAGAAGACGTACTACGTGCCCTCGCTCGGTCGTAACGTCAAGCTCAACGTCTCGGCGAAGGGCATCAAGGTCATCGACGCACGCGGCATCGAGTCCGTCGTCAAGGACCTCATCGCGAAGGGTGTGAAGCTCTAATGGCGAAGAAGGCACAGGACGTCCGTCCGATCATCAAGCTGCGTTCGACCGCCGGCACGGGCTACACCTACGTGACGCGCAAGAACCGTCGCAACAACCCCGACCGCATCGTGCTCAAGAAGTACGACCCGGTCATCCGCAAGCACGTCGAATTCCGAGAGGAGCGCTGATCCATGGCTAAGAAGAGCAAGATCGCGCGCAACAAGCAGCGCCAGGAGGTCGTCGACCGCTACGCCGCCAAGCGCGCCGAGCTGAAGAAGGCGCTCGTCTCGCCCGAGTCCACCGACGAGCAGCGCGAGGCCGCCCGTGTCGGCCTGCAGAAGCTGCCGCGCAACGCGTCGCCCGTGCGCCTGCGTTCGCGTGACGTCATCGACGGCCGCCCCCGCGGTGTGCTGTCGAAGTTCGGCATCTCGCGTGTGCGCTTCCGCGACATGGCCCACCGTGGCGAGCTGCCCGGTGTGACCAAGTCCAGCTGGTAAGCACCCGCATCCGCACGAAGGCCCGGAACCCCTGAGGTTCCGGGCCTTCGTCGTTTGCGGGCGCCACGAGGGGCCGATTCGGACCCATTTGGGTGATTTCGGGTGAGACACGCCGTCGGATGTGGGCGGTTCACGCCCAAAATCCGCGGAATCACGGGGTTCGTGGGTATATTCGTGCACGGTCGATCCGACCAACCGGGGCCGAGCCCCGGACCGAAGTCAAGAAAGCGGCGTACCGCCGCCTGGAGGACAACCCACATGGCCGACAAGTCCATCACCAAGACCGAGCTCGTTGCGAGCATCGCCAGCGCCACGGGACAGAGCCAGTCCACCGTGTCGAGCGTGCTCGACTCCCTCTTCTCCACGGTCTCCGAGGCCGTCGCCAAGGGCACCAAGGTCTCCATCCCCGGTTGGATCGCGTTCGAGCAGGTCGAGACCTCCGCTCGCACCGGCCGCAACCCGCAGACGGGTGCCGAGATCGCCATCCCCGCCGGCAAGCGCGTGAAGGTCACCGCCGGTTCGAAGCTCAAGGCTGCCGTCAAGTAATCGACGAACGCCGTGAGGGGGGAGCCGTGAGGCTCCCCCCTTTTCGTCGTCTGGGCGAGCTGACAGCGCAGCGCGCCTAGGCTGGAGCAGTGATGACGACCGCCTCCGCCCGTGCCGCCGGCCCCCGCTCGGGCGGGCCCGGAGCGGCCTCGGCGACAACGCTGCGCGTGGCGGGTCCGGTCATCCTGGGAGTCACCGCCTTCGTCGCTCTCATCCTCGCCCTGGCATACGGCGGGGGTGCCGCCCCGCTCGTCATCGCCGACGCCGGGCCGGTCGTGCGGTGGGGTCTTCCCATCGCCACGCTCGTGCTGAATCTGGCAGCCGCGACCATGGTCGGCGCTCTGGTGCTGGCGCTGTTCGGTCTGCGGCCCGAGGATCGCGCGTTCGAAGTCGCGCTGGACACCGCATCCATCGGGGCCGCGGTGTTCACCGTCGCCGCGGCCGTCACCGGCTTCTTCACGTTCGTCAACGTCTTCAACGCGGCTCCCAGCGCGGATGCGGTCTTCGGACAGCAGCTGGGCCGCTTCCTCGTCGAGGTCGAGCTCGGCCGTACGTGGCTGATCACCACCGTCGCCGGCGCCGTGCTCACGGTGCTGACCTTCGCGGTGCGTGCGTGGACGCCGACCCTGCTCGTCGCGATCCTGGCGCTCGCCTCCCTCGTGCCCATGGGAACGCAGGGCCACTCGGGGGAGCTGGAGAACCACAGCGTCGCGGTGACCTCGCTCGTGCTGCACATCCTGGCCGCCGCGGTCTGGCTGGGCGGTCTCGTGCTGCTCGTTGTGATCCGACCGGTCGTGGCGCGCTCGGGTCAGATCGCCCTGTTGCGGCGGTACTCCAGCATCGCTCTGGTCGCGTTCATCGTCGTCGCGGTGTCGGGGTCCGTCCGTGCCTGGGTCAGCGTCGAGGCGCTGCCCGCCCTGCTGAGCCCCTACGGCGGGATCCTCGCCGTCAAGGTCGTGGCCCTCATCGGGCTCGGCCTGTTGGGCGCCTGGTACCGGCTGCGGCTCATCTCGCGGATGAACGAGAATGCGAGCGCCCGGCGGTTCTGGACGCTCATCGGCGTGGAGCTGGCTCTCATGGGCATCGCGAGCGGGGCAGCCGCCGCCCTCGCGCGCACGCCTCCGCCCACCGACCAGCAGCCGCCCATCGCGCGCACCCCCGCCGAGTTCCTCACCGACGCTCCCCTACCGCCGGAGCTCACGCCGCTGCGTTGGATCACGGCGTGGAACATCGACCTGCTCTGGCTCTTCGTCGTCGCGTTCGGGATCTTCTTCTATCTCGCGGGCGTGTGGCGCTTGCGTCGCCGTGGCGACCGCTGGCCGCTCTACCGCACGATCATGTGGGTCGCCGGCATGCTCCTCCTGCTGTGGGTGACCTCGGGCGCGGTGAACGCGTATCAGGAGTACCTGTTCAGCGTGCACATGGTCGGCCACATGCTGCTCACGATGGCGATCCCGCTGCTGCTCGTACCAGGTTCCCCGGTGACCCTGGCGTTGCGCGCCATCCGCAAACGCGACGACGGCACCCGCGGCGGGCGCGAGTGGATCCTGTGGGCGGTGCACACGCCGTTCGCGAAGGTCGTCACGCATCCGATCTTCACCGCACTGAACTTCGTGGCGTCGCTGTGGATCTTCTACTACACCGACCTGTTCCGGTGGTCTCTCTACGACCACCTCGGGCACGTCTGGATGGTGACGCACTTCCTGATCACGGGCTACCTGTTCGTGCTCTCGCTCATCGGGATCGATCCGGTGCCGTTGCGTTTCCCCTACCCATTCCGGCTGCTGACTCTCGTGGTCGTGATCGCGATGCACGCGTTCTTCGGCGTGGCGATCATGATGCAGACGGGCCTGTTCGCCGCCGAGTGGTTCGGCTCGATGGGCCGCACGTGGGGCGCGACGCCGCTCGAGGACCAGTACGTCGGCGGCGGTGTCGCCTGGGGTATCGGAGAGATCCCGTCCCTCATCCTCGGCATCACGGTGGCGATCCAGTGGAGCCGCAGCGACGAACGTCTGCAGCGCTCCAACGACCGTCACGCCGATCGCACCGGCGACGCGGAGCTCGAGGAGTACAACGCGCGCCTGGCTGCCATCGCGGCGCGCGACGCGCGCCGCGGCGAGGGCTGATTCAGAGCCCCGGGTCGTAGCCTCCGACGCGGATCGACGCCGTGCCGTCGGGGAGGATGTCGATCGTGCCGTTCACCACGAACGGTACGTCCTCGGACACCTCGCGCAGCGAACCGTCGGCCAGTGAGCGCACCTCGAGATCGATGTGCGCGACCGCATCCGCGTCGGGGATGACCCAGCCCGCACCGTTGGGGAGGACCTCGATGGTGGGCTGCTGCGTGATCGACCACGTCGGGAGCTTCTCGACGCGGTTGCGCACGATGAAGCCGAACGGGCAGCCCGTCGGCTGCAGCACCTGCTGCGTGCTGCACGCGGTGAGGAACTCCTCGACCCGCTGCTGCACGACCTTGACGAACTCGTCCGTCGGTGTGGTCTGCACCGTGACGGGGACATCGACCATCGGCGCGTCCGCGAGAACCGCGAGCCCCTCGGAGGTCGAGAGCGCACTGTCGACCGTCACCGAGTAGAGGTTGGGTGAGAACACCAGCAGCGACACGGGAGCCACGGGGTCGGCGTCGACGCCGTCGGGGGAGACCTGGCGGCGGTCGACGCGGAATCCGTTGACGTCGAAGGTGGACGAACCGAGGACCATGAGGTTCATGACCGCGAGAGGGCTCTGGCTGAACCGCCACGTGGGGATGATGCCGAGCGACCCGTTGCTGCGCACCCGGAACGCGGTGGTCCCGTCGTGTCCGCCGGCGACGTAGCTGGCCGTCACGACCGTGTCGGCGCCGTCGACCTGTTCGGAGACGACGTGGACGTCGGTGAGGGAGCTGAGCGCGGCGCTGCGCAGGAGCGCGTCGGACGCGGATGCGGGGAGCCCCGCATCCGTCAGCTCGGAGGAGTCGAGCGAGACGCCCGGCAGCGCCAGAGCGTCGGCGGCGCGCCCCGATTCGAGCATGTTCAGATAGCGCTGCACGAAGGCGGACGGGCTGTAGAACTCCTGGTACAGGGCCGCCGTTCCGGCGCCCAGGGCTGCGATCAGGAGCGCGCCGACGAGGCCGAGCGTCGTGAGATCGAACGCCAGGCGCACGCCGGGGCGCCGGGATCGTCTCAAGCGGCTCACGGGGCAAGTCTAGGAAAGGGACCCCGCGAAACAGCGGGGAGTCGCCGTCGGGCGTCATCCGGCCGCGTGGCGCCTAGCATGGATCGGTGAGCACCCCCGCCCTCTCCGCCGAGCAGCAGGCGCTGTTCCGGCTCATCGAGGACACTCGGGAGCACGTGTTCGTGACGGGTCGTGCGGGCACCGGCAAGTCGACGCTGCTGCAGCATCTGGCGTGGAACACGTCGAAGCAGATCGCCGTCTGTGCCCCGACCGGCGTCGCCGCCCTCAACGTCGAGGGGCAGACCATCCACTCGTTGTTCCGGCTGCCGATCGGTCTCATCGCGAACAGCGAGCTCGACCAGTCGGATGCGACGCGCAAGCTGCTCAACGCGATCGACACGCTCGTGATCGACGAGATCTCGATGGTCAACGCGGACCTCATGGACGCCATCGACCGTGCGCTGCGCCAGGCGCGGGGCCGGCGGGCGGAGCCCTTCGGCGGCGTGCAGATGGTCATGTTCGGTGATCCGTACCAGCTGGCGCCCGTGCCGCCCCGGGGCGACGAGCTGCGCTACGTGCGCGATCACTACCACTCGTTCTGGTTCTTCGACGCGCACGTGTGGGCGGGGGAGTCCAGCGGTGACGGGCTCATGGACATGGGGCGTTACGGCGCCGATCTCCACGTCGCCGAGCTGCGCGAGATCCATCGGCAGTCGGATCCGGGGTTCAAGGCGCTGCTGAATGCCGTGCGCTACGGGCAGGTCACCGCGGACATGGCGAAGATCCTCAACGACACGGGCGCCCGCACGCCGCCGGAGTTCTCCGCCGACGAGCCCATCATCACGCTCGCGACCCGCAACGACCGCGTCAACGCGATCAACCGCCGCCACCTGGACGCCCTTGCCGGCCGCGTGCAGACCGCGCACGCCGAGGTCAGCGGCGACTTCGGACGCGGAGAGGCCGCCTTTCCCGCGGAGCAGGAACTGCAGCTCAAGGTCGGCGCGCAGGTGATGTTCCTGCGTAACGACACGCAGTCCTACGGGGACGGACCGCGGTGGGTGAACGGGACGATCGGCACGGTGGTCAAGATCGCCGGGAGCATCGTCCGCGTGGAGATCGACGGCCGCGACTACGACGTCGAGCCCGCGGTCTGGGAGCGTTTCCGTTATGCGTACGACGCCGCATCCCGCTCGCTCAGCCGGGAGGTCGTGGCCGAGTTCACGCAGTTCCCGCTGCGGTTGGCGTGGGCGGTCACGATCCACAAGTCACAGGGAAAGACGTACGACCGCGCCATCGTCGACCTCGGTGCGGGGGCCTTCGCTCCCGGACAGACCTACGTCGCGCTGTCTCGACTGACCTCGCTCGACGGCCTGTACCTGTCGCGGCCGCTCCGGCCCTCCGACATCCGCGTCGATCCCGATGTGCAGCGGTTCATGTCCCGCGCCCGCGCCTGACGCATCCTTCCGGTTCCACGTTCGGGTTCTCCGCCTCGGGGCCGGTTCTCCGTGCCCGAGTTGCGTCGCATATGCGCAGATGCGCCAGTTCTCCGCGAATGCGGCAGTGACTGACTGTGGCAGTTGCGTAAAAGTGTGGCCTTCGAGAGGGGGCGGATGCGGCGATCGGGGCGCCGGGCTCGGGCCGTAGGTGGGGCTGGGCCGGGTCCAGATGGGGGGCGGGAGACCGGGGCCGGGTCGGGGCGGGCGACCGGGGTCGGGCGGTCGGGGCGGGCTGGCAAAGGGCGACAGTTCTGCGCAGATGCGCCAGTCAATGACTGTGGCGGATGCGGAAAGGTGTGGCAATTGCGCATATGCGACGCAACTCGGGCACAGCAAGGGCACCCGACCGACGTACCGGGCGCACCGGAAGGCGGGCACCGGGTGACGCGAGCCACCCTGAGGACAGCCCCGCGGAGGGGGCTGCGGGATCAGGCGGCGGCTTCGGCCTTCGCTCGGGCCAGATCCTCGAACAGCTCGGTGTTGAACCGGTAGGCCAGCAGCACCTCGTCGATCACGCGCTCCTTCTCGGCCTCGTCCCAGGGGGCGGCGTCGAGCTGCACGCGGTAGTGCTCCTTGAACTCCTTCGGATCGGCGATGTCCGCGAAGATGTAGAACCCGATGCCGTTGGTGTCGAACCCGAACCGGCGCTGCATGAGCTTGCCGATGAACAGCCCGCCCGACAGGTCGCCGAGGTAGCGGGTGTAGTGGTGGGCGACGAATCCTCCCGGCCACGTCGCCCCCACCTGGTTGATGCGATCGACGTAGCGGCGCGTGGTCGGCAGCGGCTCGATGCGCTCGCGCCAATCGGGACCGACGAGGAACTCGAGATCGGCGGCGAGAGCGGGAAGGCGGGTGAGGCGCTCGCTGATGAACACCGCCGCCACCGGGTCGCGCCGCATCCGCTCGGCCGCGGACTCCAGCGCCTCGTAGATGAACCAGTGCTGCGCGACGAGCGCGACATAGTCATCGCGCGTGCCCTCGCCCTTGATGAGGTCGGACATGAATCCGGCGCCCTCGCTGCCCGAGTGGGCACCGCTGGAACGCTCGCGGAGGGCTGCGGAGAACGGGATCGGGTCGCTCATGCGGCCCACTATACCTTCAGGTAAGCAGAACCTAAATCGTCAATTCTTCAGATGTCGGATGCGGTCAGTGAGGGCGCGGCTCGATGCCGAGCTCGGCGCACGCGGCGTCATAGAGCGCAACGATCTCCCGTCGTACCTCGCGCCGCTCGGTGATGGGGCCGCCGGGCCATGTCAGTCGCATATCGATGCTCGCACCACCGGCCGCCGTGATGACCCAGTCGCCCCCGTCGCCGTCGAATCCGACCATGCGGGCGCCGACGGGCGCCGGATGCGGGCCGAAGGCGCGCGCGAAGAGCATGTTGTCGTCGGAGTGATCGGAGTTCATGTGCCCGAGAACACCGGCCAGTGTCTCATCGTCGAAAACGTGCGTCATGCAGCACAGCCTAAGAGCCGTGATGGTCTTGTGATGTGGGTGTGTTTGAATGCTGGAGCACGACCGCGGGGGTGAAATGCCGATCAGTTCCGGCTTCAAACGCGCTGCCGCCGCGATCGCCGGCGCAGCCGTCATCGTTCTCGCGCTCGCAGGCTGCACGCAGGCCAAGAGCATCGAGATCGACGTCCCCCCGCAGGTCGAGGGCGCCTTCCCCGCCGACACGCAGACGCAGCTCGAGTCCGCGGTGAACTTCGCGATGGCCGCGACCGGTTCGACCGGCGCGATCGTCGGTGTTTGGGCGCCCTGGAGCGGATCCTGGGTGGCCGGAGTGGGCGACGCCTCGGCCGACGACGTGTTCCGGGTGGGCGAGCTGACCCGCCCGATGATCTGCGACGTGCTCTACGAGATGGTGGATGCGGGCAAGGTCTCGCTCGACGACGAGGTGCGCACGTACGTCCCCAGCGTCGCCGGCCTCAGCGGCGTGACCCTGGGCATGCTGTGCGACGGAACGAGTGGTCTGGGCTCGTACGGCGCTGTGCTGCAGGACGACGCGATCGGGCTGCCCTCACGCGAGTGGAATGCCGCGGAGCTCGCCGCCTACGGCATCACCGGCTTCGATCCGGCCGCGGCCGGCACCGCGTGGCGCGACTCCGACACGGGGTACGTGCTGCTCGGACTCGCGCTCGAGAACGCCGGTTCCGAGAGCGCCTCGAGCCTGCTGGACGAACAGGTCTTCTCCCCGCTGGGCCTGACCCACACGAGCCTGCCCGGCGGCACCGCCGCCACGCCCGGAGAGCCCGCGCTGAAGGGTCTGCTGTCGCAGCCGGGGCCCGACGGCGCCATGAACTGCGCCGAGCCGCGCGACATGACCACGATGTCCTCCAGCTTCGGCTTCACGAACGCGGGAGTGGTCTCCACGATCGCCGACGTCGGCCGCTACACGCAGGCGCTCGCCGCGGGATCGTTCGGCGGCGAGGATCGCTTCGCGTCCCCGATGCTCGTCTCGCCCGACCAGCCGTCGTGGCTCACCGCCACGGGCGGCGCCTTCCAGGCCGGTTCGCTCATCGGACAGTTCGGCTCAGTTCCCGGGTACATCACGGCATCCTTCGCCGACCCGACCACGGGTATGACCGTCTCGGTCGTGCTCAACAACTCGGCCGCGACCGACTGGGTGGGCGCGTACCTGGCGTGGGAGCTCGCCTCCATCGCCTCCAAAGCGCCGGCGGCCAGCGGCCAGAGCACCCCGGATGCGGGTCTGCCCTGGACCGCGCAGCAGTACCACGACGCGATCGCCGCTGCGGCCGTGTGCCCGCTGCCCGCTTCGTGACCGCTCGCTCCGGATCCACCTCCGCCGTCGCCCTCGTCCTGGTCGGCCTCGCCTGCCAGGAGGTCGGCGCCTCGCTCGCCGTTCTGCTGTTCGACGAGGTCGGGCCCCTCGGCATGGTCATGCTGCGGCTCGTCTTCGCGGCGATCGTGCTGCTGCTCATCGCTCGGCCGAGCCTGCGGGGACACTCGCGGGCGGCGTGGTGGGCGGTCGTGCGATTCGGTCTCGTGCTGGCGCTGATGAACGGTCTGTTCTACCTCGCTCTCGAGCGCCTGCCGCTCGGCGTCACCGTGACGATCGAGGTGCTGGGGCCGTTGACGTTGTCGATCATCGCCGCGCGCCGGGCCTCCGCGTGGCTCTGGGCAGGGCTCGCGTTCCTCGGCGTCGTCGCGCTCGGCGGCGGCGGATGGGACCGTCTCGATCCGCTGGGCGTGGCCTTCGCCCTGGGGGCCGCAGCGAGCTGGGCGCTCTACATCCTCGCCTCGGCGCGGGTCGGACGCGAGTTCGTGCGGCTCGACGGCCTCGCGTTGGCCATGGCCGTGGGCGCGGTGCTGTCGCTTCCCTTCGGCATCGCGGATGCGGGCGGTGCGCTGCTGCGACCGGACCTACTGGCGCTCGGGGCCGGGGTCGCCGTGCTCTCGTCGACGATCCCCTACGCGCTCGAGCTGTCCGCATTGCGGCGACTGGCCGCATCCACGTTCGCGATCCTCATGAGCCTCGGACCGGCGACGGCGTCGATCGCCGGCTTTCTCCTTCTCGGGCAGCACCTGAGCATGCTCGAGATCGCGGGCATCGCACTGGTGATCGCCGCCAGCATCGGCGCGGTGCTCATGGCGCCGCGTGCCCGACGCGCCGACGAACCGGTGGCCTGAGTTCTCAGCCCGCGAGGATCGTGTCGATCAGGTGGTCGGCCACACCTGCGTCGACGTCGAGCACGATGCGCGTGCGCACGCCGTCGTGGTCGCGCATCGCCACGCGCTGACCGCGCAGGTCCGCGATCGTCTGACCGCGCCCCGGTCCGTCGGTGACGTCGACCGTCACCGGTACGCGGGGTGCGCGTGACGGGGTGATGCCGCCCACGATCGCGGCGGCGAGCGGGTCGTGCAGCGCGCACGTGCGGTGTCCGTAGGTGTCGCGGTAGAAGTCGAAGTAGTGATCGAGGATGTGTCCGATCGCCGAGACGAACGGACGATCGTCGGCGGCGAGCCGCTCGCGCTGCTGCTCGCTCATGGTGTGCTCCATGGTGGCGTCCAAGGGTACGAGCGTGACATCCCAGTCGGCGGCGAGGAGGGCTGCCGCCGCCTGCGGGTCGTTGTAGACGTTCGCCTCGGCCGCTGCCGTGATGTTGCCGGGCGCGAGGGCCGCGCCGCCCATGGCCGTCACGGCGGCGACGCGCTCGGGCAGGGTCGGGTCCGCCTCCAGGGCGTGCGCGAGGTTCGTCATCGGGCCGATCGTCAGCACGTGCAGGCGCCCGGCGTAGGTGTGCGACAGGTCGATGAGCAGCTCGACGGCCGTGCGGGAATCCGCCGCCCGCGGGCTTCGCGGCAGCTCGACGCCGCCGATGCCGTTCTCGCCGTGCACCCACTGCGCGCCGCCCCCGTAGGGGTGGTCGAGATGATCGTGCGCGCCCTGCGCCACGGGGATGTCGTCGCGACCGGCCAGCGCCAGCAGGTCGAGCGTGTTGCGCGTGGCTTCGGCCGCGGAGATGTTGCCGCTGACGGTGCCGACCCCGACGAGGTCGATCGAGGGGGAGGCCAGCAGGTACGCCAGCGCGACGGCGTCATCGACGCCGGTGTCGCAGTCGAGATAGACGGGGGTGGGCTCGGTCATCGTTCTCCTCGGTGGGTCGGGGCGCGACCCCCTCGTCCGCCTGTTCGGTTATATCTCGTCACGGGCCGAGACGCCGCATCCGGGGCCTCAGCGCATGGTGGAATGGGGGGATGCTCGGTCCTCTCTGCGTCGTCGGAAGCATCAACGTCGATCTGACGGCCACCACGGGGCGGCTGCCCGGCGCGGGCGAGACGGTCCTGGGCGGACGGTTGCGGCGTGACCCGGGCGGCAAGGGCGCCAACCAGGCGGTCGCTGCGGCGCGTCTGGGTGCTCGCGTGCGCATGGTCGGCGCCGTCGGTGACGACACCGACGGACACGCGATGCTGCAGAACCTGCGGGATGCGGGCGTCGATACGAGCGATGTCTGGCTCGGCGACGATCCCACCGGCACCGCGCTGATCATCGTCGACGAGGCCGGCGAGAACCAGATCGTCGTCTGTCCGGGGGCGAACGACACGGTGCGCCTGGACGGGGTGGAGTTCCGGGCGGACGAGGCGGTCCTGGCGCAGCAGGAGATCCCGGTGTCGGCGATCGCGGCGCTGGCCGACGTGCCTGGCTTTCTCTCCGTGAACGCGGCACCCGCGCGCGAGGTGCCGCCGGCGGTGCTCGAGCGTGCGGACCTCGTGATCGTCAACGAGACCGAGTACGAACTGCTGCCCGCGCTGGCCACCGCCCGCCGCGTGGCGGTCACCTATGGCTCTGCCGGCGCGGCGCTGCGAGAGGGCGGTCGCGAGGTCGCGCGGGTGGGCGCCCCGAAGGTCGACGCGATCAACTCCGTCGGGGCGGGCGACGCGTTCTGCGCCGCGCTGACCCTGGCGCTGCACGCCGGGTGGGATGATGTCGCGGCCCTCACCGCCGCCTGCGCCGTCGGCGCGGATGCGGTCACTCACGAGGGGGCTCAGCCGCCGCTGCGGCGGCTCGACACGTACCGCTGACGCGCTCCGGCCACGCGGTGAACGCGTCGGAGCCGTGGGAATTGTCTGGACAGATGTCGAAGCACGGTGCGTGAGGCACGGAGCTATCGTGAACGCGCCCTCGGCCCCTGCGGCTCGAGAGCGCTCCCCCTCAACGACTGTGCAACACAAGACACCCTGGAGGTTCCCCATGGCCTACGTGACCACCGAAGACGGCGCAGAGATCTACTTCAAGGACTGGGGCAGCACCGACGCCCAGCCCATCGTGTTCCACCACGGCTGGCCCCTCTCGTCGGATGACTGGGACGCCCAGATGCTGTTCTTCCTCAGCAAGGGGTTCCGCGTCATCGCGACCGACCGTCGCGGCCACGGCCGTTCCTCGCAGATCGGCACCGGCCACGACATGGACCACTACGCGAGCGACGTGAACGCGGTCGTCGAGCACCTCGACCTGCACAATGCGATCCACATCGGACACTCGACGGGCGGCGGCCAGGTGGCCCGCTACGTCGCGAAGTACGGCGAGCCCCAGGGCCGCGTCGCCAAGGCCGTCCTCGTGTCGTCCGTGCCGCCGCTCATGGTGCAGACCGACGCCAACCCCGAGGGCACGCCGATCTCGGTGTTCGACGGCTTCCGTGAGGCGCTCGCCGCCAACCGCGCCGAGTTCTTCGAGGCCGTCGCATCCGGCCCCTTCTACGGCTTCAACCGTGAGGGCGTCACCCCCTCGCAGCCCGTGATCGACAACTGGTGGCGTCAGGGCATGACCGGCAGCGCGCTCGCCCACTACCTGGGCATCAAGGCGTTCTCCGAGACCGACCAGACCGAGGACCTGAAGGCCATCACGGTTCCCGTGTTCGTCATCCAGGGCGATGACGACCAGGTCGTCCCGTACAAGGATGCGGCCCTCAAGCAGCACGAGCTGCTGCAGAACTCGACGTTGAAGATCTACGAGGGCTACCCGCACGGCATGCTGACCACGCACGCCGACGTGATCAACCCCGACATCCTGGCCTTCATCCAGGAGTGACCCTCTGAGACCCGGCCCCGGTCCGCAGTCCGCTGCAGACCGGGGCCGGATGTCGGCCCCGTGTGGCAGGCTTGCGAACTGCACCCCTTTCCCTCCCGAAGGATCGTCATGCCCATCGCCGCCGATGACCCCCGCCTCCTTTCTCCGTACATCGCGAAGGCGACCCGCTACGACGACGTGCCGTTCGCCCGGGCCGGGGCCAGCGGGGTGCGTCTTCCCCGCGTCTCGCTGGGGCTGTGGCAGAACTTCGGTCGCGGCCGCTCGATCGAGACGCAGCGCGAGATCCTCCTCCACGCCGTCGACCGCGGAGTCGTGCACATCGACCTCGCCAACAACTACGGCCCGCCCTACGGTGCCGCCGAGACGACGTTCGGCACCGTGCTCGAGAGCGATCTGCGCCGCTACCGCGACGAGCTGTTCCTGACGACGAAGGCCGGCTATGACATGTGGCCGGGGCCCTACGGCGACGGCGGGTCGCGCAAGTACCTCATGCGCTCGCTCGAGCAGAGTCTCACGCGGATGCGCACCGACTACGTGGACGTGTTCTACTCCCACCGCGTCGACCCCGAGACGCCCCTCGAAGAGACGATGCAGGCGCTCGTCGACATCGTGCGCAGCGGCAAGGCGCTGTACGTCGGCATCTCCAACTACCCGGCCGAGCTCACGCGTCGCGCCCACGCGCTGCTCGCCGCCGAAGGTGTGCGGCTGCTCGTGCACCAGCCGCGCTACTCGCTCTTCGACCGCACCCCCGAGGCCGAGCTCTTCCCCGCGCTGCGCGAACTGCAGGTCGGCAGCGCCGTCTTCTCGCCCCTGGCCCAGGGTCTGCTGACCGCCAAGTACCTCGACGGCACGGTCCCGGCCGACTCGCGCGCCGCCGACAGCCACTTCCTCAACAGCAGCGCACTCACCGACGACTACCTGCGCCGCATCCGTGGTATCGACGCCGTCGCGCAGGATGCGGGTCTGTCGATCCCGCAGCTCGCGATCGCGTGGGTGCTGCGCGACGACGTCGTGACGACGGCGATCATCGGCGCCTCGCGTCCGGGTCAGATCGATGACGCCATCGCCGCGAGCAAGGCGGTGCTCTCGCCCGAGGTCGTCGCCGCCCTCGACGAGTTCGCCGCGCCCGTCGGCGGCGCGGTCAACTGACGCGGGTAGCGTTCGACGCGGGTTCACCCGCGGGCACGTCGCCCGCGGCAGGATGGGACGCGGAGGCAGGAATGTCGCGAAACGACCAGAAGAAGCTGGCTCAGCACCGGCGGATCGCCGAACTGCTCGAGACCGAGCCGCTCTACGTGATCACCCGGGCGCTGCAGAACGTGCCGCGTAAGCGCGAGACCACGGAGGGCGGCGCGCGTGCGGCCGTCGAGCGGTGGAATGCTCTCCTTCGCACGCATGACGTCGACGGCCTGCGGCACGCTCTCCTCGGCGACGACGATGAGAGCCGCGCCATGCGCAACAACTCTGTGTTCGGCGGGGTCGTGTCCCGCGAGGAGGACGCGGCGTGAGTCGACTGCTCGTCGGCATCGAGACCGGCGGCACGAAGATCGTCTGCGCGGCGGCGCCGGAGGGCGATCCTCGCCGCATCCTGACCCAAGCCTCGGTCGCGACCGGTGAGCCGGATACGACGCTGACGGCGGTGGGGGACTTCATCCGATCGCTCGACGACGAGATCGCCGGTGTCGGGATCGCGGCCTTCGGCCCGCTCGATCTCGACCGGGCCTCGCCGACGTACGGATCCATCACCTCCACACCGAAGGCGGGGTGGAACGGCGTCGATGTGCTGGGCCGCATCCGCGACGCTGCCGCCGGCGCGCCGGCCCGCATCACGACCGACGTCACGAGTGCCGCCCTCGGTGAGCTGCAGTGGGGTGCGGCTCAGGACGCGAGCGATGTCGCCTACGTCACCGTCGGCACCGGCGTGGGTGCCGGGCTCATCGCCGCGGGTCGTGTGCTGGTGGGTACAGGCTGGCCCGAGATCGCTCACCTGCCCGTCGCCCGCCACCCCGACGACACGTTCGCGGGCATCTGCCGCTTCCACGGCGACTGCCTCGAGGGCGTCGCGTCGGGCCCCGCCATCCGTGCGCGCAACGGCGTCGAGACCCAGCAACTGGATGCGGCCTCCCGCGCCAAGAGCAACGAGATCACCGCGTTCTATCTCGCCCAGCTCGCCGCCACGCTGTACTTCACGCTGGGCATCGAACTGATCGTGTTCGGCGGCGGCGTGCTCAAGACGCCCGGCTTGATCGAGGCGCTGCAGGAGGCCGCAGCCGTCCGCGTGGGCCCCGCCGGGGCGCGGGGCTCGTCGCGGGACCTCGCCATCGCCCGCACCGAGCTCGACGGCGAGGCGGGCCTTTACGGTTCTCTGCTGCTGGCCGAGCAGGCCGCCGCGGGCTGAGCGGCTGGGATGGGCGCCCCTACGCGGAGCGCTGCGCTCGCCGGTCCAGGGTGAGCTGCATCGCCACGACCGCCAGCACCACGGCGGCGCCGGCCACGGCCAACAGCACCGGGCCCAGGACGTCGCCCGTCGGCGCGGTCGCGAGACCTGCCGCATCCTGCCAGGGCCAGAGAGCCCGGAGGGAGCCCAGCATGAGGCCGGTCATGATCGCGAGCATCGCCGCGTGGAAGCGGGCGAGCAGCATTCGCAGGACGTTGACGAACAGGCTGAGGCCGACGATGGCGCCGACGGCGAAGGCGAGGATGTAGGGCACGTTGCGCTCGTTCAAGGCGACGAGCGTCGTCTCGTAGAGGCCGAACACGAGCAGCAGGAAGGCGCCGGACAGGCCGGGGAGCACGAGAGCGCAGACGGCGACGGATGCGGCGAGGGCGACGATCACGAGCGGCGGATCGTCGAGGGTTCCCGAGGGCAGGCCCGTGAGGAGGAAGGCGGCGACGGCTGCGGCGAGGGCGACGACCGCGAGGCGCCAGGTCCAGTCGCGTCCCAGCATCCGGATCGGGATGAGCAGGGATGCAGCGATCATGCCGCCGAACACCGCGCGCGTCTCGATCGGGAATTCCTGCACGAGCGGGGCGAGCAGTCGCGCACCGAGCACGACCGCCAGCACCATCCCGATCAGCACCGGCGCGACGATCCGCCAGCGCACGGCGCGGAAGTGGGATGCGGCGCGCGCCAGGCCCTTGCGCCGGAAGACGTCGGTCAGCGCGAGGGTGCCGCGTACGACGTGGCTGGCGGCTTCGATGAGCGTCGCGTAGACGCCCACGATCAGGGCGACCGTGCCGCCGCTGACCCCAGGAATCACCTCCACCGCGCCGATCAGCGTGCCGCGGATGAGATCCACGGCGGGTCGAAGGGGTGAACGTCGGTCGGCAAGGGCGTCGGCCATACCTCCATACGCTACGTGAGGGGTCTGCGGGGGGCTACTCGGGCAGGATGGAACCACGTCCCGAACGCGACGAAAGGCGGCGGCCGTGGCTGTCGACGAGACCCCGGCCTATCCCGCGGAGCCCTGGTACCTCGGCGGATCTCTCGATGTCTCCGTCTTCCTCGTTCCGGAGCACGAGCTTCCCGCGTTCGCGATGCCGCAGGGCCGTCGCCCGCTGATGGTCGGCCGCCGCGTCGTCGTGGGTGTCGCGTCGGTGCGGTACGTGCCCGGAGGCGTGCTGGCCTACGACGAGTTGCTCGTCGCGCTCCGCCTCTCGAGGCTCCTGCCGACCGCGGTGCAGGACTGGCTGGACGATGCGATCGGCACCGACCGCATCGGCCTCGGCGGCGACCCCGAGGTGCGTGCCCGCTACCTCCGCGAGGTGGATCAGCGGCTGGGGTGAGGTCGGCTGGTGCCCGAGTTGCGTCGCATGTGCGCAACTGCCACACCTTTCCGCATCCGCGACAGTCATTGACTGGTGCACCTGCGCAGAACTGTAGCCATCGGCCCGGCGGGCCCTGACGAGCTGGGCCTTCTGTCGTATGTAGGGGGCGACGGTCCCCAACGCTTCTCCACACGCGGCTGCGCCGCGCGCGGAGCCTCTGGCAGCGTGGGCCCACCCAAGGGTTCGATTCACTCTGCCGTTACATGGAAATAGCGGCCCGGACGAGCCGGGCCTTCAGTCATTTGGAGGGGCTGACGGGAATCGAACCCGCGCTGTCTGCTTGGGAAGCAGAAGTTCTGCCATTGAACTACAGCCCCGGGGGTACGCGGCCAGCATAGCAAAGGGCATTGCTCGCTAGGCTGGGCCCGTGCTGCTCTCGGATCGCGACATCAAGCAGGAACTCGCCGACGGACGCATCGGGCTGGAGCCCTCCGATCCCCAGATGGTGCAGCCCTCCAGCGTGGACGTGCGCCTCGACAGGTACTTCCGCCTGTTCGACAACCACAAGTACCCCTTCATCGACCCGGCGGAGGATCAGCCCGAGCTCACCCGGCTGATCGAAGTGCGCCCCGACGAGCCCTTCATCCTGCATCCGGGCGAGTTCGCGCTCGGCGCCACCTTCGAGCGCGTCACGCTGCCCGACGACGTCGCCGCCCGCCTCGAGGGCAAGTCGTCGCTCGGCCGCCTCGGCCTGCTGACCCACTCCACGGCCGGATTCATCGACCCCGGCTTCACGGGACACGTGACCCTCGAGCTCTCCAACGTCGCGACCCTGCCGATCAAGCTCTGGCCCGGCATGAAGATCGGCCAGCTCTGCTTCTTCCGCCTCAGCTCGCCCGCCGAGAACGCCTACGGCTCCGGCCCCTACGGCAACCGCTACCAGGGCCAGCGCGGGCCCACCGCATCCCGCTCCTCGCGCAACTTCCACGTCACCGACGTGGGCATCACGGATGCGGGAGCCGCCGGCAGCTGACCCGGCTCAGCCTCGCGCGCGGTCGCGGCCGAGCGTCGCCGCCATCCGCGCGGCCTGCCGCAGCGTGAGCTGAGGCAGGTAGCACCGCACGAGCGCTCGGCCTGGCCCACCACGACAGCCGCGAGCACCAGCGTCGTCAGCAGCTCGGGGAGGGATCCCGTGACGAACATCGGGGTGATCGCAGACCCCCAGCGGAAATCGTCGAACGAATCGTTCCACGGGGGGAGCAGCCCGGTGTCGGCGTCCGGGGCCGAGGTGATCACGATCTGCGCGACGCTCGTCACCAACTTCGCGCCACGGCGCGGGTCGGAGCCCTAACCTGGAGCGAGAACGCGACCACGGGGGCCGGGAGGCGACACGATGACGGTGCAGGAAGTGATCTCGGAGTACGACGTGCTGGGAAGCCCTCCCGACGCGCTGCGCTCGGTCGTGGAACTCGCCGCCTTCGTCACCGAGGTCCCGATGGCGACGATCAACATCATCACCGACGACGCGCAACATCAGCTCGCCGCGGTCGGGTTCGACGCGGCCATCTGCCGTCGCGAGGACTCGATGTGCGCCCTGAACCTGCACCTCGGACTGCCCATCGCCGTCGAGGACGCGAGCAAAGACCCGCGGTACCGTTCGAACCCGTTCGTCACGGGCGACCTCGGCGACGTCCGCTTCTACGCCAACCACCCGCTCGTGCTCGCGGGCGAGACCATCGGCACGCTGTGCGTGTTCGACACCGTGCCGCGCGAGATCAACGAGCACCGCACCGCACTGCTGGCCGTGCTCGCCGCGCGGATCGTCGACATCCTCGAGCTCGAGCGCCGCACCCGCTACCTCCACACGGTGCTGCAGCGCGCGGAGGAGCTTCGCGACGAGCTGCGCCGGTCGAACGATCACCTCTCCGCCTTCGCCGGACAGATCAGTCACGACCTCGCCGGCCCCCTCACCTCGGTCACGATGTCGCTGCACCTGCTGCAGGAGCAGTTCGAGGAGCAACTGAAGGTGCCGCCGTCCGTCGAGAACTGGGTCGAGACCGGTATCCGCGGCACGTCCCGGATGCAGGAGATGATCCGTGACATCCTCGCCTTCGCGCGTCTCGGCGGCGTGCTGAACCTCGCTCCGACCGACCTCGGCGCGCTGGCACAAGAGGTGCGTGCCGACCTCGGCGTCGCCGACGACGACCCCCGAATCACGATCGGCGAGCTGCCCGTGGTGTCCGGCGATGCCACCCAGTTGCGTGCGGTGCTGCAGAACCTCGTCTCCAACGCCCTGAAGTTCGGCGGCCCCGATCCTCGGGTCGAGCTGCGCTCGCAGCCCACGCCGGAGGGATGGCGCATCGAGGTGGGCGATCGCGGCCCCGGCATCGACCCCGCCGACGTCGATCGCGTCTTCGACCCCCTCGTCCGCGCGAACACCGAGGTCGAGGGCACCGGAATCGGCCTCTCCACCTGCCGTCGCATCGTGCAGGCTCACGGGGGCTCGATCGGCATCCAGCCGCGCGAAGGCGGCGGCACGACCGCGTGGTTCGAGCTGCCCGCATCCCGCGACTGACGCGGCCTTTACCCCGCGGTGCCACCCGGCACAAGAGGCGAGGGGGTCTTTCGCGCCCGTTGTCTACTGTGAGGTGGTGAGCACCGCACCCGAATCGGCCACTCCGCCCGCATCCGCGCCCACGAGGGGGATCGCGCGATGGGTCTTCTGGCCCGCCGCATCGGTCGTCCTGGTCGCCGCGGCCTTCGCGATCATCTTCCCGGATGCAGCGGAGGTGTTCTTCGGCACCATTCAGACCGGCATCGTGAACACCTTCAACTGGTACTACGTGCTGATCGCAGCGTTCTTCGTGGCGTTCGCGCTGTTCATGGGCTTCAGCCGTTTCGGCGACATCAAGCTCGGCAAGGACACCGACGAGCCCGAGTTCTCGCTCGGCGCGTGGTTCTCGCTGCTGTTCGCGGCGGGGATGGGCATCGGTCTGGTGTTCTACGGGGTCAGCGAGCCGCTCAGCCACTACGTCGATCCCCGTCCCGGTGTCACAGGGACGCCGGAGCAGCTCGCGCAGAGCGCGCTCACCCAGACCTACCTGCACTGGGGCGTGCAGGCCTGGGCGATCTACGTCGTCGTCGGACTCGCCCTCGCCTACGCGATCCACCGGCGCGGGCGGCCCATCTCGATCCGCTGGGCGCTCGAGCCCCTGCTCGGGCGCCGCGTGCGCGGCGGGTGGGGCAACGCCATCGACGCGATCGCGCTGTGCGGCACGATCTTCGGCGTCGCGACCTCGCTCGGACTCGGCGTGCTGCAGATCGGCTCTGGGCTGCAGGCGACCGGCCTGCCCGAACCCGACACCCTCATGAACGTGTTGATCATCGCCGTCATCACCGTGTTCGTGCTTTTCTCGGTGCTCTCGGGCGTGACCAAGGGCATGAAGTGGCTCTCGAGCGCCAACCTCATCCTCGCCGCGGTGCTGCTCGTCTTCATCCTCGTCGTCGGGCAGACCGAGTATCTTCTGCGGGAGTGGGTGCAGTCGATCGGCGCCTACCTGCAGAACTACGTGGGACTCAGCTTCACCGTCAGTGCGTTCCAGGGGTCGGCAGGCGAGGCGTGGCAGGCATCCTGGACCTCGTTCTACTGGGGGTGGTGGATCGCCTGGGCGCCGTTCGTGGGCGTCTTCATCGCGCGTGTCAGCCGCGGCCGCACGGTGCGCCAGTTCGTCATGGGCGTGCTGCTGGTGCCCACCCTCGTCGGCATCCTGTGGTTCGCCGTGCTCGGCGGTTCGGGGCTGTACCAGGAGCTGCACAACCCGGGTTCGATGCTCACCGACGGCGAGGTCGACCTGCAGGGCGCCCTGTTCCGCCTGTTCGAGTTCCTTCCCGGAACGCCCGTGTTGACGATCGGCGCGATCGTGCTGATCACGATCTTCTTCGTCACCTCCGCCGACTCCGGGGCCCTCGTCATGTCGATCCTCGCGACGGGTGGCAACCCGGAGCCCAAGCGGTGGGTTCGCGTGTTCTTCACCCTCGCCACCGCCGTTCTCGCCATCGCGCTGCTGATCGCCGGCGGCCTGACGGCTCTCCAATCCGCCGCCATCCTCATCGCGCTTCCGTTCAGCGTCGTGATGCTGCTCATGTGCTGGGCCACGATCGTCGCCTTCCAGCGCGAGAGACGCGTGTACGACCGCGTTCAGCGCGCGCAGCTGCTCGAGCAGATCGGCGACCACTACGGCCTCGAGGTCGAGCAGGAGAACGAGGGCGGGCTGCGCATGCCCGCGTGGATGCGGCGAGCCCGCACTAACGTAAAGGAGTGACAGAGCTCTCGTACCGCTTCGCCCGTCTCGCGGACGTCCCCGCCGAAACGCTGTACCGGATGATGTGGCTGCGGGTCACGGTCTTCGTGGTCGAGCAGGCCGCCGCGTACCCGGAGCTCGACGGGCGAGACCTCGAGCCGGATGCGGAGCTGTTCTGGGCCGAGGATGAGGGCGAGGTCGTCGCGACCCTGCGCCTGTTGCACGATGCCGGGACGGGGCATGCGCGAATCGGTCGCGTGGCGACGGCCCAAGCCGCCCGGGGTCGGGGCGTCGCCGCCGAGCTCATGACCCGCGCCGTTCTGCGGGCGGGGGAGCGCTGGCCCGGCGCGGCGATCGTGCTCGACGCGCAGGAGCACCTCGCGCCCTGGTACGCGCGCTTCGGTTTCGTCGTCGACGGCGAGCGCTTCCACGAGGACGGCATCCCCCACGTGCCGATGCGGCGAGTCGCCGACTGAGCGGGAATGCGCCGCATCCGTCCGCGTTCTCCTTCACCATGACACGCGTCGGAATCATCGGAGCAGGACACATCGGATCGGCCCTCGCGAAGGGCCTCGTCGACCGGGGATACGAAGTGGCGATCGCCAACTCGCGCGGTCCGGAGACGCTGGCAGACCTCGTCGCCGAGCTCGGCCCGAACGCGCATGCCGCGACGGCAGCGGATGCGGCCGCCTTCGGCGAGTGGGCCGTTGTCACCGTCCCGCTGAAGGCCATCGACCACCTGCCGGTGGCGGAGCTCGCGGGCAAGATCGTCGTCGACACGAACAACTACTACTGGGAGCGGGACGGCCGCATCCAGGTGCTCGAGGACAAGCAGACCACGACCAGCGAGATGCTGCAGGAGCGTCTGCCCGAATCCACCGTGGTCAAGGGCTTCAACCACATCATGGCCGCCCAGATCAACACCGACGGCACCCCCGCCGGAACCGAGAATCGCCGAGCGCTGGCGGCGGCGGCCGACACCGACGAGGGCCTCGCCTTCATCACGGCCCTCTACGACGAGTTCGGCTACGACACGGTCTCGACCGGCCCGCTGGCCGAGAGCTGGCGCGTCGAGCGCGACCAGCCCGCCTACGTCGTCCGCCAGAACGCCGACGAGCTGCGCGCCAACCTGGCCCGCGCCACGCGCTGACCCGCATCCCGCATCGGGCCGCGCCGCGCTGCGCCGCATCCGCTACGCACCGCACCCTCCGCGACCCACACCCGCGAGACTGTCCCCACGCCCTCTCCACGCCCGCTACGCGGACGCGGAGCCTCTGGGCGCGTGGGCCCAGCACGAGATCACTGGATTTACCCGTGATCTCGTGCGAAAGATGCAGTCTCGCGGTCTAGGTAGGGGGTTACGAGGACGAGGACGAGGCGCGGCGGGATGCGGCGCGCACCGGGATGAGCATCGCGAGGCCGATGGCCAGCACCAGCACGATCCCGAGGATGCCCCAGTACTGCTCCCCGCCGATGACCACGAACAGCCCGAACGCGCTGGGCGCCAGGAACACCGCGGCGCGGCCGGTGGTGGCGTAGAGGCCGAAGACCTCGCCCTCGCGACCGGGCGGGATGAGTCGGGCAAGGAACGTGCGGGATGCGGACTGCGCCGGCCCGACGAACAGGCACAGGATCAGACCGAATACCCAGAACATGCTCGCGCCGCCCGCGTGGAAGATGAAGATGCACGAGCCGCTGAGGATGAGTCCGATCAGCGCCACGAGGATCAGCGGCTTCGGGCCGAAGCGGTCGTCGAGAGGGCCCGAGACGATGGTCGCGAGCCCGGCGACCACGTTCGCCGCGATGGCGAAGATGATGACCTCGCCCGGGCTGAAGCCGAAGGTGCCCGCTGCCAGCACGCCGCCGTAGGTGAACACGCCCGTGAGGCCGTCGCGGAACACGGCGCTGGAGAACAGGAAGTAGACCGTGTGGCGGCTCTCGCGCCACAGCTTCGCGATGTTGCGGAACAGCAGCGCGTACGACGCGAAGAAGCCCACCCGCTCGGCCTCGATCGGGCGCAGGAGCGTGTTCTCGGGTACGGCGATCAGCACGGGGATCGCGGACAGACCGAACCAGAGCGCCGCGACGATCATCGACACGCGCACGGCCCAGCCGTTCTCACTCGTCACGCCGAACAGCCCGACCTCAGGGTTGATGAAGCCGAAGTAGACGATGAGCAGCAGCACGATGCCACCCAGGTAGCCCATGCCCCAGCCGAACCCGGACACCTTGCCGACGGTCTTCGGCGTCGAGACCTGGGCGAGCATCGCGTTGTAGTTGACGGATGCGAGCTCGAAGAACACCGTGCCGACCGCGAGCAGCACCAGGCCCAGCCACAGATACGCCGGGTCGGGCGCCACCAGCGACATGAGGGCGAGCATCAGCACGACCACGGCCGTGTTGATGGCGAGCCAGCGCTTGCGGTGCGCCGACACATCCGAGCGCTGCCCGGTGACCGGGGCCGTGAGCAGCACGATGATGCCGGCCGCGGCGAGGGCGAACGACATGGCCGCCGATGTCTCGGCCGTGCTCCCGAACGAGCTGCTGGTCAGGTACACCGTGAACACGAAGGTGGTCGCCACAGCGTTGAAGGCCGCGGATCCCCAGTCCCACAGTCCCCAGGCGATCACGGGCCCGCGGCGGGCGCGTGCGGGGGTGGGGGTACCGGCGGCGAAGGCCGCCTGAGCTTCCGCGGCGGCCGGCGCAGGTTTGTCGGACATATCGGGCACGGTACGACCTCTCGGTGAACAGCCGGTGCCGCGGATGCGCCGGCCCGCGTCGTCGCGGTGCGCTCAGCGTAACCGCTGGCGCCCGCATCCCCGAGGAACAAAGTTGAGCGCATTCATATCAAGTTCACTTGACGCTCAGGATCGATGTGTCTATCCTTGAGTCATCGCGGCTCAACCTGAGTCGGCGAGCAGATTTCACACACATCGGGCCGTCGCATCCGCGAAGGCCCTTGCAAAGGGAGAGGGAAACACATGCCCCGTGCAGTAGGTATCGACCTCGGTACGACGAACTCCGTCGTCAGCGTCCTCGAGGGCGGCGAGCCGAAGGTCATCACGAACGCCGAAGGCTTCCGCACCACACCGTCCGTCGTCGCCTTCACCAAGGACGGCGAGGTCCTCGTGGGTGAGACCGCCAAGCGTCAGGCCGTCACCAACGTCGACCGTACGCTCACCTCGGTCAAGCGCCACATGGGCACCGACTGGAAGACCCAGCCGATCGACGGCAAGCAGTACACGCCGCAGGAGATCTCGGCCCGCATCCTCCAGAAGCTCAAGCGCGATGCCGAGCAGTACCTCGGTGACAGCGTCACGGATGCGGTCATCACCGTCCCGGCGTACTTCAACGACGCCGAGCGTCAGGCCACCAAGGAGGCCGGCGAGATCGCGGGCCTGAACGTCCTGCGCATCATCAACGAGCCCACCGCTGCGGCGCTGGCCTACGGCCTCGACCGCGGCAAGGAGGACGAGCTCATCCTCGTCTTCGACCTCGGTGGCGGAACCTTCGACGTCTCTCTGCTCGAGGTGGGCAAGGACGACGACTTCTCCACCATCCAGGTGCGCGCCACCGCCGGTGACAACCGCCTCGGTGGTGACGACTGGGACCAGCGCGTCGTCGACTACCTGATCAAGCAGTTCAAGGACACCACCGGTGTCGACGTCTCCGGCGACAAGATCGCGCTGCAGCGCCTCAAGGAGGCCGCGGAGCAGGCGAAGAAGGAGCTGTCGAGCTCGACCTCGACCTCGATCAACCTCCCCTACCTGTCGCTGACCGACTCGGGCCCCGTCTCGCTGAGCGAGACGCTCACGCGCGCCAAGTTCGAGGACCTCACCAAGGACCTCCTCGACCGCACGAAGAAGCCCTTCGACGACGTCATCCGTGAGGCCGGCATCAAGGTCGACGACATCGACCACGTCGTGCTGGTCGGCGGTTCGACCCGCATGCCGCAGGTGACCGAGCTCGTCAAGAAGCTCACCGGCGGCAAGGAGCCCAACAAGGGTGTCAACCCGGACGAGGTCGTCGCCGTCGGCGCCGCCCTGCAGGCCGGTGTGCTGAAGGGTGAGCGCAAGGACGTGCTGCTCATCGACGTCACCCCCCTGAGCCTCGGTATCGAGACCAAGGGTGGCATCATGACCAAGCTCATCGAGCGCAACACGGCCATCCCGACCAAGCGCAGCGAGACCTTCACGACCGCCGACGACAACCAGCCGTCGGTCGCCATCCAGGTCTTCCAGGGCGAGCGCGAGTTCACCCGCGACAACAAGCCGCTCGGCACGTTCGAGCTGACCGGAATCGCCCCGGCCCCCCGCGGCATCCCGCAGGTTGAGGTCACCTTCGACATCGACGCGAACGGTATCGTCCACGTCTCGGCGAAGGACAAGGGCACCGGCAAGGAGCAGTCGATGACCATCACGGGCGGCTCGTCGCTGCCCAAGGAGGACATCGAGCGCATGGTGCGCGAGGCCGAGGAGCACGCCGCCGAGGACAAGAAACGGCGCGAGTCGGCTGAGACCCGTAACCAGGCCGAGACCCTCTCGTACTCCGTCGACAAGCTGATCTCCGAGAACGCCGACAAGCTGCCCGCCGAGGTCAAGGACTCCGTGCAGGCCGACGTCGACGCGCTGAAGGCAGCGCTCGCCGGTGAGGACGACGACGCGGTGAAGACCGCGTTCGAGAAGCTCAACCAGAGCCAGAGCCAGCTGGGCGAGGCCCTGTACCAGGCCGCACAGGCCGAGGGTCAGCCCGCCGACCCGTCCGCCACCGACCCGGGCAGCGGCACCACGCCGAACCCCGAGGAGGACGTCATCGACGCCGAGGTCGTCGACGACGAGGACGAGAAGAAGTAAGAGACACAACCATGACGGACAAGAACTTCGAACAGCCGGGCGACGGCGACGAGGTTCGGCCCGGCGAGGAGGGGTCGGAGGCGCACGCCTCCGACCCCGCTTCGCAGGAGCCAGAACTGACGGTCGACGACATCCTGGGTGCCGAGCAGAACGCGGATGCGGCTGCGGAGGACCCCGACCTGCTGGGAGACCTCAAGCGCCTGCAGGCGGAGTACGCCAACTACCGGCGCCGCACCGAGGAGCAGCGGGAGGTGGAGATCGAGCGCGCGAAGGGCTCGGTCGCCAAGAACCTGCTGCCCGTGCTCGACGACCTCGACCGTGCTGCCAAGCACGGCGACCTCGCCGAAGGCACCCCGTTCGCGGCGATCGCCGAGAAGCTGCGCGGCGTGGCCGAGCGCATGGGCCTGGTCACCTACGGTGCAGCGGGCGAGGCGTTCGACCCGCAGCAGCACGAGGCGATCTTCCAGCAGCCGACACCCGGTCAGACCGAGGCGACGATCCTCGAGGTGGTCGAGGTCGGTTACCGACTCGGCTCCGTCGAGCTGCGCCCCGCGAAGGTCGTGGTCGCCGTGCCGGCGGACTAGGAGGAGAACGTGGCCAGTCAAGACTGGTTCGACAAGGACTTCTACGCGGTGCTGGGCGTCGCGAAGGACGTCTCCGACGCCGACCTGAAGAAGACGTACCGCAAGCTCGCCCGCCAATACCACCCGGATTCGAACCCCGGGGATGCGGCGGCCGAGGCGCGCTTCAAGGAGATCAGCGAGGCGTACTCGGTGCTCAGCGACAAGGAGCAGCGCGAGGAGTACGACCAGATGCGCGCCATGGGCTCGGGCGCTCGCTTCACGGCGGGCGGCGCGGGTGCCGGCGGCTTCGAGGACGTGTTCTCGCGATTCGGCCAGGGTCGCGGCGGTAGCCAGTTCGACGCGGGCGGCTTCGAGGACTTCTTCACGATGTTCGACCGCGGCGGCTCGAGCTCGTTCGGGTCGGGCCGCTTCGGTCAGACCTCGGGCGGCTATCGAGGCTTCGGCGGACCCACCAAGGGTGCCGACGTCACCGCGCGGACGACGCTCGACTTCGCGACGGCCGTGGGCGGCGAGACGATCACGCTCCAGGGCGAGGACGGCAAGCCGTTCAAGGTGAAGATCCCCGCCGGTGTCGCCGACGGGCAGAAGATCCGACTGCGCGGTCGCGGGCGTCCCTCGCCCGACGGCGGCGAGGCCGGCGACATCGTCGTGCAGGTCTCGGTGCGGCCGCATCCCGTCTTCACGCGCGACGGACTCAACCTGCGCCTGACGGTGCCGATCACCTTCACCGAGGCCGTGCTCGGCGCGACGATCGAGGTCCCCACCCTGGGTGGCGACCCGGTGCGCCTGCGGGTCGCTCCGGGCACGCCGTCCGGCCGTGTCCTGAGGGTCAAGGGGCGCGGCGTCCACACCCAGAAGGGCACGGGCGATCTGCTCGCCGAGGTGCAGGTGGCGGTTCCCGCCCATCTCGACGACGCAGCCAAGGAGGCGCTCGAGCGCTTCCAGGAGCTCGAACCCAAGGAGAACCCGCGCGCCGAGCTGATGGCCAAGGCGCGCAACTGACGAATGACCCGCGGGTGCGCATCCGAACGCGGATGCGCACCCGCGGTGACGAGATGATCGGGGCAAGGAGGTGAGCGGGATGGACGAGAACGAGATCGACGATGAGGCGCCGGTGTTCGCGATCGCGACGGCCGCGGAACTCGCCGGCATGCACCCGCAGACACTGCGTCAGTACGACCGATTGGGCCTGGTCGTACCGGGACGCACCAAGGGCGGCTCGCGCCGATACTCGGTGCGTCACATCGAACAGCTGCGCGAAGTGTCGCGGCTGTCGGCGGACGGCATGAGCCTTCCCGCCATCGCCCGCATCATCGAGCTCGAGAACCGCGTGCGTGAGCTTCACGGCCGTGTGCGCGACCTCGAGAACGCCATGCGCGCCGAGCTCGATCGCCGGCCTGGAGCGCGCGTGTTCGCTGCCGGCCCTTCGGGTTCCGTCGTCCCGCTGCGCTCGGGCACACGCGTGCGTCGCGCAACCGAGATCGTGGTCTGGAGACCCCGGCGCGAGCTGCCGCCCGCGGACTGATTGGTCCGCGCGGCGATTTGACCCGCGCACAAGCGCGGTGCAACGCTGACTGTTAACCGACGACAGTGAGGTGCTCGTGTCCGATCTCCGCCCCCTTGCGATGGGTGACCAGATAGCCCATCGTCTTCGCGTCGAGATCATCAAGGGGATCATCCCCGCCGACACGCACCTCGCCGAGGACGCGCTGGCGACGCGGTTCGACGTCAGCCGCGGCCCCGTGCGAGACGCCTTGCGACACCTGGAGGCGGAGGGCCTGGTCGAGGACCGCCGTAAGCGCATCTACACGCGCGCGGTCGGCATGACCGACATCGAAGAGCTGTACATGCTGCGCGAGGTGCTCGAGTCCCTCGCCATCCGCCTCGCCATCGCCAATGCCAGTTCGAAGGACTGGGACCGGGTCCAGGCGATCGTCGACGACATGGCCGCCGCCGCCGAGAGCAATGACGGCGAGCGTTTCGCGGATGCGGACATGCAGTTCCACACGAGCTTCTACGTCAACGCGCGCAACCGTCGGCTCATGGAGGCGTGGCGTCCGTATCAGCGCATCTTCGCCATCCTCTTCGAGCTGAGCGACACGAGCGACATCGCCTCGGCAACCGCCGATCATCAGGGCTTTCTCGATGTCATCCGCACCGGAGATGCCGACGCCGCCGTGAAGCGCCTGCACCTGCATCTGACGCTGGCCAAGGGCCACGTGCGCGACGCCCTGCGCAGCCTTCCCGACGCCGCGCACTGACGGCTACGTCGTCGATACCGCGCCGCGGGTATTTGACACGGCCCACTCGCTGTCCTATGTTGACTGTTAACAGAAAACAGATCGTTCAACGGTGACCGGTCGCTCCGCCTGGAGCAGCCCTGACCCGTTTCGAGGAGGGGCTCCCAGATGGCAGGACACGATTCGATCGCACCGGTGGGTGCAGGTCGCACCGTCATCGTCGGACCGGTCCGTTACCCGGCCCTGTGCGCCTCCGGCCGCGCGCTGCTGCTCGAGCACGGCTTCACGCTCGTCGAGAACGAGTCCACCGTGCCGTGGACGGCCGAGGAGCTCCACGCACGCATTGCGGATGCGGATGCGGCGGTCGCGGGCGTCGAGGTCTACGACGCCGCGGCACTCGATCGCGCCGACCGGCTGCAGATCATCTCCCGCCTCGGTGTGGGCCTCGACAACATCGACCTCGAGGCCGCCCGCGCCCGTGACATCCGCGTCGTGAACGTGCCCGGCGGCAACGCCGCAGCGGTCGCCGAACTGGCGATCGGCTTCATGCTCGCCCTGCTGCGCCGCATCCCCGAGCTGGATGCGGCGACGAAGAACGGTCGATGGGATCGCTACGTCGGCCGCGAGCTCGCAGGCAAGAGCATCGGTCTCATCGGCTTCGGCGCCATCGCGCAGACCGTCGCACGCCGCCTCGCCGGCTTCGACGTCGACATCGTGGCGTTCGACCCGTTCGCCGACCGACAGGCGGCCGAGCGTCTCGGCGTGCGTCTCGTCGACCGCGTCGCAGATGTCGTGCGCGACGTCGACATCGTCTCGGTGCACGCGCCGCACACCCCCGAAACGCACCACACCGTCGATGACGAGCTGATCGCCGCGATGCGTCCCGGCACCCTGCTGATCAACACGAGTCGCGGCGGCCTGGTCGACGAGGCCGCGCTCGTGCGCGGACTCGCCTCCGGCCACATCGGCGGGGTAGGACTGGACGTGTTCGAGGTGGAGCCCGTCGCCGCCGACAACCCGCTCTTCTCCTTCCCCAACGTCGTCGTCGCTCCCCACGCCGCCGCCGACAGTGCGGAGGCATACGAGCGCATCGGTCTCGCCACCGCGCAGGCCATCGTCGACGTCTTCGCGGGCCGTGTGCCCGCCGCCCTCGCCTTCTGACCCGAACCCCACGCACCACCCACCTCCTGAAAGGAACAACGATGTTCACGACACGCAGACCCCGTCGGCTGGTCATCGGTATCGCCGCCGGGGCCGTCGCAGCCCTCGGCCTCACCGCCTGCGCCAGCGGCACAGGCGACGCGGGCGATTCCGCCGACGTCTCCGAGATCACCGTCGTCGCCGCCAACAGCCCCTGGGTCGAAGGTCTGAAGACCCTCGGCACCCAGTACGAGCAGGAAACCGGCGTCAAGGTCAACATCGAGGCGTACGGCAACGAGCAGCTCAACGACAACTACAAGGTCAAGCTCAACGCCCAGTCCGCCGACTTCGACGTCATGGCCTTCCAGGTGCAGGACGTCATGCGCGAGTTCTCGCGCAACGGCTGGCTCACCGACATGACCGAGCAGGTCGAAAGCGACGCCGACTGGAACTGGGAGGACTTCCAGTCCGCCGCCCGCGACGCGGTGGAGCTCGACGGTGTCGTCTACGGCGTCCCCGTCATGACCGAGCGTCAGATCGTGTACTACCGCACCGACCTGCTCGAGGCCGCCGGTATCCCCGTGCCCAAGACCCTCGACGAGCTGAAGTCGGCGGCCGCGGCCCTCAACGACCCGGACAACGGGATGTACGGGATCGCCATGCGCGGCTCCCGCGTGCCCCTGGTCACGCAGCTGTCGTCGTTCCTCTACAGCTTCGGCGGCGACTTCCAGGACGAGGACGGCAACGCCAGCGTCGACACCCCGGAGGCGAAGAAGGCCTACGAGTTCTACGGCGACCTGCTGCGCGAGTCGGGCCCTCCCGGAGCCACCAACATGGGCTGGGTCGAAGCGTCCGCGCTGTTCGCGCAGGGCAAGGCGGCGTTCTACATCGACGCCGACAGCCAGGCGTACACCTTCCTGGATGCGGACAACAGCGCCGTCGTCGACACGGTCGGCTTCGCGCAGTTCCCCGAGGGGCCGGCCGGCTCGAAGTTCTACAACATCGTCCCGCAGACCGTCGGCATCAACGCCTTCTCCAAGAAGAAGGAAGCCGCGTGGGAGTTCATCAAGTGGGTGACCAACGAGGAGAACACCAAGTGGCTGCTGGCGAACGAGACGGTTCCCGGCGCGCGTGAGTCGGCCTGGAACGATGCCGAGGCCACCGCATCCTTCCCCGCGGGTCTCGTCGAGATCATCCAGAACGTGGGCGACCACGGCGTCGGACACGACCGGCCCCAGCTCGAGCAGGTCGCCGCGGCCCGAGAGATCGTCGGCGGTCCCGCCATCACCGCGATCGAGGGAGGCGACGTCGCAGAGGCCGCCAAGACCGCGAACACGCAGTTCCAGGAACTGCTCGACTCCGAGAAGTGATCTCACGGTCCCGGGCGGCGCTCGCCGCCCGGGACCACCCGGACCAAGGAGGCTCCGTGTCCTCGCTCACCGCGCGCAGGTCGACGTTCGGCAACCGCGCTCTCAACTGGATCGACGCTCGTCTGAAGTGGATCCTGATCGTCCCGTCGGTGCTGTTCATCGCGCTGCTGATCGCCTTCCCGATCGGTTACACGGTCTTTCTCTCCCTCACCGACTCGGCGGGCGCCGTCACCCGGCCCTTCTCGTTCGTCGGCCTCGACAACTACGTCACCTGGCTCGGCGACACCGACCGGTTCTGGCCGGCGGTCGGCCGCACCGCCTACTTCACGATCCTGGCGCTGGGCATCGAGCTCATCCTGGGCCTGGCGATCGCGCTCCTGCTGCGCAAGACCTTCCGCGGTCAGGGCCTGGTGCGTGTGTTCATCCTGCTGCCGCTGGTTGCCACACCCGTCGCCGTCGGCATGATGTGGCTGCTGATCTTCGAGCCGTCCATCGGCTTCGCCAACAGCGTCATGCAGTTCCTCGGTCTTCCGCGTCAAGGCTGGCTGAGCGACCCCTCGACCGCGTTGAACACCCTCGTGTTCATCGACGTCTGGCAGTGGACGCCGATGGTCATCCTCATCCTCCTGGCCGGTCTGTCGACCCTGCCGGAAGAGCCCGACGAAGCGGCACGCGTGGACGGCGCCAATGCCTGGCAGCGGTTCCGCCACATCACGCTGCCGCTGCTCGCCCCGGTGATCGGTGCGGCCGCCATCCTCCGCTCCATCGATGCGATGAAGACCTTCGACATCATCTACGCCACCAAGGGCATCGGAGGCGGTTCGAGCCACGAGGCCGAGACGCTCAACATCCTCGCCTACGGCCAGGCGTTCCAGTTCTCGCAGTACGGCAAGGCGTCGGCGCTGCTGATCCTCTTCTTCCTGCTGATCGTCGTGGTGCTGCTGGCCCTCGCGATCCTTCGCAAGAAAGGAACCCGGGTATGAGTGAGACCCGCGCCCTCGTCCAGCCTGTCGGCCGTCGCGGCCGTCGCGCTGCCGCCCCGAAGCGTCGCCCCCTCCGCCCGATCGACATCGCCGGCCAGACCGCGCGCGTCGTCGGAATCGTCCTCGTCGTGCTCGCCTTCCTCGTGCCGCTCGTGTGGATGCTGCTCGCGAGCTTCAAGCGCAACCTCGACGTCGTCAACCCGGACAAGATGTTCGCGTTCGAGCCGACGCTCAAGAACTACGAGACCGTCTTCACGGTGCAGAACTTCCTGCCGGTGATCGGCAACAGCCTGCTCGTCGGTGTCGGAGCAACCCTGCTCGCGCTCGTGATTGGCGTGCCTGCGGCCTACGGCATCGCCCGGTACAAGGTGCGCAGCACGACCGGCTTCCTGCTGATGGCGCGCGTGATCCCCGGTGTCAGCCTGCTGATCCCCTGGTACTTCCTCTTCTCGCAGGTGCAGCTCGTCGGCAGCTACACGGTGCTGATCCTCACGCACCTGTTCGTGACGATGCCGCTCGTGGTGGCGATCATGTCGAGTTTCTTCGACGGCATCCCGACGGAGCTCGAGGAAGCGGCGCAGATCGACGGCTCGAGCAAGATCGGCGCCTTCGTGCGCGTCGTGCTCCCCCTGTCGCTGCCCGGCATCGCGACCGCGTCGATCCTGTCGTTCATCTTCAGTTGGAACAACTTCCTGTTCGCTCTCGTGCTGTCCAGCCAGTCCACGCGCACGCTGCCGGTCGCGATCGTGAACTTCACGAGCTACGCGTCCGTGGACTGGGGCGGGCTCATGGCCGCCGCGGTGGTCATCACGGTGCCCGTCATGATCGTGGCTCTGTTCGCGCAGCGCTACGTCGTCAGCGGCCTGACCGCCGGCGCGACCAAGGGCTGACATGGGCGAGGCAACACGCACCGCCTGGGTCGTCGGCGGCGGAACCGGCATCGGCCGTGCCGCGGCGCAGGCGCTCGCCGGCGACGGCTTCCACGTCGTCGTGTCGGGCCGCCGAGCGGCGGAGCTGGACGCGACCCTCGACGGGGTCCACCAGAGCGGCGGCGCCGCATCCGCCCTCGTGCTCGACGTCACCGACGACGCCGCGGTCCAGGATGCGGCCGAACGTCTCACCCAGACCCACGGCCATATCGACACCCTGGTCTACTGCGCGGGCACGAACGTCGCCCGCCGGTTCTGGGACCAGGTCTCGGCGACCGACATCGCGCACGTCATGGACGTAAACCTCCAGGGGGCGGTGCGCACGGTCCACGCGGTGCTGCCCGGGATGCGCGCGGCCGGTGCGGGACTCGTCGTGCTGGTCTCCTCGTGGGCCGCCTGGCGCCACTCGCCGGGCGCGGGCGCCGCCTACGCCATGAGCAAGACATCGCTCGGGGTGATGGCCGAGACGCTCAACGCCCAGGAGAGGCTGCACGGCATCCGCGCCACGCACCTGTGTCCCGGCGAGGTGGCCACCGACATCCTCGACACCCGGCCGAATCCGCCCTCCGCCGAGGCACGGGCGCTCATGCTCGCGCCCGACGACGTGGGCGAGGCCGTCGCCTGGATCGCCCGTCAGCCCGCGCGCGTCTGCGTCAACGAGCTGGTCCTGACCCCCACCGCCAACAACTCCTACGCGTGAGCGGCCCGCTCCGTATCCTCTCGAAAGGCATCGACATGACCCGTCGCGACATCGTGACCGCCATCCCCACCAGCTTCCGCGCCGACGGCTCGCTGGATCTCGACGGCAGCCGCTCGATCTTCCGGTACGTCGGCGAGTCCGGCAACGAGGGCGCTTTCGTGCTGGGCACCACGGGCGAGTTCCCCGCGGTCGACGACGACGAGTTCGCCCAGCTCATCCGCACCGCGGTCGAAGAGCTCGCGGGTCGCATGCGCGTCATCGCCCACGTCGGCCAGCCGAGCGCCTACGAGGCCGTGCGCCGTGTGAAGATCGCGAAGGATGCGGGCGTCACCGAGTTCGCGGCCCTCACGCCCTACTACCTGCCCGCCGCCGAGTCGGCCGTGTACGACTACTTCGCGCAGGTCGCAGAGGCGGTCGGCGACGGCGCCCTCTACGTGTACATCTACCCGCGACGCAGCGGCATCACCGTGAGCCCCGAGCTGCTGGCGCGGCTCGCTCAGCTCGGCCCGGTGGTGGGGGCCAAGGTCAGCGAGCTCAGTCTCGACGAGCTCGCCGCCTACCGCGCGGTCGTCCCGGATGACTTCATCCTCTACACCGGTGCCGACAAGGATCTCGTCGCGGCCGGCGAGGTCGGCGCGCAGGGCGTCGTCTCCGGCGTCTCCTCGGTGCTGCCCAAGCCGTTCCGTGCGCTCGCCGCCGCGGCGGACACCGGCGACGCCCAGACGATCGCCGACGCCCAGACGGCGGTCGACGACATCGTGTCGGTCATCGGCGGGGACATGGCTCGGATGAAGGCTGCGTACCGGGCCATGGGCATCGCCGACGGTACCTGCCGCATGGCTCTCGTGCAGCCCGACGAGGCGGCGCTCGCCGAGATCGAGCGCGTCATCGCGACGTACCGCTGAGTCTGCCGTGGCATCGTCGGTCGCCGTGCTCGGCAGCGCCAACATGGACCTCGTCGTCCGCGTCGCCTCCGCGGTGCGCCCGGGGGAGACCGTCAGCGGGTCGTCGTTCGCGACGGGACCGGGCGGCAAGGGGCTGAACCAGGCCGTCGCCGCCGCGCGTGCCGGGGCCAACGTCCGCTTCCTCGGCGCGGTCGGCACGGATGAGTTCGGGGGGCGCCTGCGCGGCTTCCTCTTCGCCGAGGGGATCGACGCATCCGGACTCGTGCCGAGCGCGGAGCCCACCGGGATCGCCGCCATTACGGTCACCGACGACGGCGAGAACGCGATTGTCGTCGTCGCGGGGGCGAACGGGGGCGACCGGCTGTCCGACTCGGACCGGGCCGCGATCGCCGGTGCCGGCTACCTCGTCGTCCAACTGGAGCGGCCGGTCGCGCTGGTGCTGGAGGCCATGCGGTGGGCTCGCGGACACGGCGTGACGACGGTGCTGACACCGGCGCCCGTGCCCGAGTCGCACATCGACGAGCTGGTCTCGCTGAGCGACATCCTTCTGGTCAACGAGCACGAGGCCGCCGCGCTGAGCGGCGACGCGGATGCGGCGGGCGCGGCCCGCGTGCTCAGCCGTGCCGCCGGCACGGTCGTCGTCACTCTCGGTGCCGCGGGCGCGCTCGTCGCACGCGACGGCGAGGTCGCGGCCACCGTCGCCGCCCGCCTGGTCGCCGCGGTCGACACCACCGGGGCGGGCGACACCTTCGCCGGCGTCCTGATCGCCTGGCTGGCGGCCGGCGCCACGTTCCACTCCTCGCTCGAGGCCGCATCCGCTGCGGCCGCTCTCACCGTCACCCGTCCGGGGGCGGCGGCGTCGATGCCGCGGCGCGCCGACATCCTCACCGCTCTGCAAGGAGAACGATCATGACCTACACACTTCCCACCGCGCCGGCCGCTCTCGTGGCGCCGCCGCACACCGCGTACCTGATCGCATCGGGCGACCTGCGCGAGTCGGCGAACACCGCCGGCTGGCCCGCGCAGGTCGAGCTCGAGGCGGCCGTGACGCGCGTGCTCGGCGAGCTCGGCTGGAGCGTGATCAGGGCCAACGACGTCGACCCCGCGACCGGTCACGGCTTCATTTCGAGCCAGCGCATGGGCATGGAGGTGTTCAAGAACATCCCGGCCGAGGCGCCGCTCATCGTCGCCGAGGCGGTGTGGCAGTACTCCCACCACGTGCTCGCGGGGCTGCGCACCCACCGCGGCCCGATCCTCACGGTCGCGAACTTCGCCGGCGAGTGGCCGGGCCTCGTGGGTCTGCTGGGGCTGAACGCGGGCCTCACGAAGATGGGCACGCCCTACGCCACGATCTGGTCGGTCGACTTCGCAGACGACTGGTTCCGCGAGGGGCTTCTCGAGTGGACGCGCACCGGCCGCATCACACACGACACCTCCCACGTGCGGCCGCTGCCCGCGCTGCCGGAGAGCCCGGAGCGAGAGCTCGGCGAGGCGATCGGCCGGCAGCTGCGCGAGCAGAAGGCCATCATCGGCGTCTTCGACGAGGGGTGCATGGGCATGTACAACGCGATCTTCGACGACGAGCTGCTGAACCCGACCGGCATCTATAAGGAACGCCTCTCGCAGTCCGCGCTTTACGCCGAGATGCTCGCGGTCACGGACGCGGACGCCGACGCAGCGTTCGACTGGCTGATCGAGCGGGGGATGACGTTCCGCTTCGGCGAGGACCCCGCGACCGAGCTCACCCGCGAGCAGGTGCAGTGGCAGCTGAAGATGTACATCGCCGCCGTGCGCATCGCGGACGACTTCGGTCTGGATGCGGTCGGCATCCAGTACCAGCAGGGCCTCAAGGACCTCGTGCCCGCATCCGATCTCGCCGAGGGCATCCTGAACACGACCGAGCGGCCGCCTGTCTTCTCGCGCGACGGCCGCCGCGAGCTGCACGCGGGCCGGGCGCTGCCGCACTTCAACGAGGCCGACGAAGGGGTCGCGGTCGACGCGCTCGTGACCGACCGCGTGTGGCGCGCGATGGGGCTCGTGCCCGACAACACGCTGCACGACGTGCGATGGGGCGAGGAGTTCGACGGCGAGTTCGTGTGGGTCTACGAGATCTCGGGCTCCGTGCCCGCATCCCATCTCGGCGGCTGGGACAAGGCCGAGGGCTGGCGTCAGGGACACGTCTTCTTCCCCGCGGGCGGTGCGACGATCAACGGCGTGAGCAAGCCGGGCGAGCTCGTCGTCTCGCGCGTGTTCATCGCCGAGGGCGTGCTGCAAGCCGACATCTTCCGGGCGAGCGCGGTCCAGCTGCCCGAGGAGGAGACCCGACGACGCAAGGAGGCGACGAACCCGGAGTGGCCCATCGCCCACGTCGTGCTGCACGGTATCGGCCGCGATCAGTTCATGGCCCGACACAAGGCGAACCACGCGCAGGTCGTCTACGCGCCGGATGCCGAGACGGCCGACCGTGCACTCATCGCGAAGGCCGCGGCCTTCGACGCCATGGGCATCCGGGTCAACCTGGTCGGCGACGTCGCGGTGTGAGGGGACGCGTGCGCTCTAGAGTGCAGGTGTGCACGGGGATGGGCGGCGGCAGCGCGCGGGGGTGAACCCGCGCGGTGAGACCGCGGCCACCGCCAGGTGGGATCGCCTCACCTACTGGCCCCTGACGATCGCGGCCCTCGTGCTCATCGTCACCCAGACGGTGCACGTGATCGCCCAGGTGTCGGGCGTCGCCGAGATCATCACCTCGTCGATCATGGCGATCATCTGGGTGATGTTCATCGGCGACTACCTCGTGCGCCTGGCGATGGCTCGGCCGAAGGCACGATGGTTCCGCACGCACCTGTTCGATCTCGCCATGGCGCTGCTGCCGATCCTGCGGCCGATACGTCTGCTGGGCGCGCTGACACGCATCTCCTCCTTCACCCGCACCGCGGCCAGCTCTCTGCGGGCCAGGATGCTCGTGTACGGCATCGCCGCGGCGCTGCTGCTGATCTGGACAGCGGCGCTCGCCGTGCTCGAGGTCGAGCGCGACGCGGCGGGCAGCAACATCCGGAGTTTCGGGGATGCGGTGTGGTGGGCGTTCTGCACGGTGACGGCCGTCGGATACGGCGACTTCACCCCCGTCACGGTGCCGGGACGCATCGTCGCGGTCGCGCTCATGGTGGGCGGTGTCGTGCTCGTCGGACTCATCGTGGCGACCTTCTCGTCGTGGGTCATGGAGCGGGTCACCCGGGGTCACCAGGAACAGCTGCCCGCCACCCGCGCCGACGTGGCGCGGCTGGAGCAGGAGCTCGCCGCGGCCCGTGAGGCGCTCGCCGCGGCGGAGAAGTCCACGCCCTGAGCGAAATCCTCCCGGCGGTGGATGCGGGGTGTCGGAGGACGGGCCTAACCTGTGCACGGCGTGTGAACCGCGCCCTGCCTGGGAGGCACCGTGCTCGTAAAACTCCTGCTGCGTTATCTCGCGCCCTACCGCTGGTGGCTGCTGGCTCTGCTGGTCTTCCAGTTCGCCTCCGCCATGGCGTCGCTCTATCTGCCGCGTCTGAACGCCGACATCATCGACAACGGCGTGGCACGCGGCGACACGGGCTACATCTGGTCGACCGGCACGCTCATGCTGGTGATCTCGCTCGGGCAGATCACCGCATCCGTCATCGCCACCTTCTTCGCCGCCCGCGCCGCGATGTCGGCGGGCCGCGACATCCGTCGCGACGTGTTCCAGAAGGTCAGCGGCTTCTCGGAGCGCGAGGTGTCGCAGTTCGGCCCGGGTTCGCTCATCACCCGCAACACCAATGACGTCCAGCAGGTGCAGATGCTCGCGATGATGGGCTCCACGATGCTCGTCACCGCTCCGCTGCTGGCCATCGGCGGCATCGTCATGGCGGTGCAGCAGGATGTGGGGCTGAGCTGGCTGATCGCCGTGGCGGTGCCCGCGCTGCTGCTCGTGGCGGGACTCATCATCGCGCGGATGGTGCCGCTGTTCCGGCAGTTCCAGAAGAAGCTGGACGCCGTCAACCGCGTCATGCGCGAGCAGCTGACCGGCGTGCGCGTCGTGCGCGCGTTCGTTCGCGAGTCGATCGAGGCCGAGCGCTTCCGCCTCGCGAACACCGACATCATGGTCATCGGACGCAAGGTGGGGTCGCTCTTCGTCCTGCTGTTCCCGCTCGCGATGCTCGTGCTCAACGTCACGGTCGTCGGAGTGATCTGGTTCGGCGGTCGTCAGATCGACGCCGGTGGTGTGGAGGTCGGAACGCTCTTCGCCTTCATGCAGTACGTCGGGCAGATCCTCATGGGCGTGCTCATGGCGAGCTTCATGACGATCATGATCCCGCGCGCCGCCGTGTCGGCCGAGCGCATCGGCGAGGTGCTCGACGCCGAGGGCGGCCTCGCCCGACCGGCGCAGCCCGTCACAGTCTTCCCCGCACCCGGCGCTCTCGAGCTCGACGACGTGTCGTTCAGCTATCCCGGTGCGAACGCGCCCGTGCTGCAAGGCATCTCCTTCCACGCGCAGCGGGGTGAGACCGTCGCGATCGTCGGTTCGACCGGCTCCGGCAAGTCCACCCTCGTCTCGCTCATCCCGCGGCTGTTCGACGTCACCGGCGGTGCCGTACGGGTGGCCGGCGTCGATGTGCGCGAGGCGGATCTTGACCTGCTGTGGAAGGGCATCGGACTCGTGCCGCAACGTCCGTTCCTGTTCAGCGGAACCGTCGCCTCCAACCTTCGCTTCGGCCGTGAGGATGCGAGCGACGACGAGCTGTGGGACGCGCTCGAGATCGCCCAGGCGAGGGACTTCGTGTCGGAGATGTCCGGCGGGCTCGAGGCGACCATCGCGCAGGGCGGCACGAACGTGTCGGGAGGCCAGCGTCAGCGCCTCGCGATCGCGCGCGCGATCGTGCACCGCCCCGACGTGTTCGTGTTCGACGACTCGTTCTCCGCGCTCGACCTGCGCACCGACGCGAGGCTCCGCCAAGCGCTCTGGGAACGGCTACCGGAGGTCACCAAGATCGTCGTCGCGCAGCGGATCTCGACCGTCACGGGGGCCGACCGCATCGTCGTGCTCGACGGCGGCCGCATGGTGGGTGTGGGCACGCACGAAGAGTTGCTCGCCGACAACGACACGTATCGAGAGATCGTCGAATCGCAGCTGGGGGTGGACGCATGAGCACGCCCGATGCACTGACCGAAGATGAGCGCCTCGAACTCGAGCTCGCCGAACAGGCGCGCCAGAGCTCCGGCAGCTGGGACTCCGTCGCACCTGGCAAGGCCGCGAACTTCGGCAAGTCCTTTCTGCGGCTCATCGGGCTGCTGAAGCCCCACGCCCTTGCCTTCACGCTCGTCTCCCTGGCGGGTGCCGCCGGCGTCGTGCTGGCCGTCATCGCCCCGCGCGTTCTCGGCGAGGCGACCAACGTCATCTTCGAGGGTGTCGTCTCTGCAGGCCTCGGCGGACAGTTCCCGGCCGGCACCTCGCAGGCCGATGTCATGGCCGCGCTCCAGGCAGCGGGGCAGGGCGACGTCGCCAACATCGTCGGGGCCATGCCGAACTTCGCGGTGGGCGCAGGTATCGACTTCGAGCGACTGCGGGTGGTCACCATGGCCGCCCTGGCGATCTACATCGCCTCCGCCGTGCTCACGTGGTTCCAGGGCTACGTCATCAACGTGATCATGGTGCGCACGATGTGGCGCCTGCGCGAGTCCGTCGAGGCCAAGATCAACCGTCTGCCGCTGTCGTACTTCGACCGCGTGCAGCGCGGTGAGCTCATCTCCCGCGTCACGAACGACATCGACAACATCACGCAGACGATGCAGCAGTCGCTGTCCACCGTGGTGACGTCGGTGCTGACGGTCGTCGGCGTGCTCGTGATGATGTTCTCCATCTCGTGGCAGCTCGCGCTCGTCGCCCTCGTGTCGCTGCCGCTCATGGCGGTGATCTTCGGCGTCATCGGTCCGCAGTCGCAGAAGTCCTTCGCGCTGCAGTGGCGCAAGGTGGGGCGGCTCAACGCGCGCGTGGAGGAGTCCTTCTCCGGGCACGCGCTCGTCAAGGTCTACGGACGCGAGGCGGATGCGCGCGAGAAGTTCCAGGCCGAGAACGAGGAGCTGTACCGGGCGAGCTTCCGGGCCCAGTTCCTGTCGGGCATCATCATGCCGGGCATGATGTTCGTCGGAAACCTCACCTACGTGGGCATCGCCGTGCTCGGCGCATTGATGGTGGCATCGGGGCAGCTGCGTCTCGGCGACGTGCAGGCCTTCATCCAGTACTCGCAGCAGTTCACGCAGCCGCTGTCGGAGCTGGGCGGGATGGCGGCCGTCATCCAGTCGGGCACCGCATCCGCGGAGCGGGTGTTCGACCTGCTCGACGCCGAGGAGCAGGAGCCCGACGCCGACGACGCTCCCGCGCCCGCGGGCGGCCGGGGCGTCATCGAGTTCCAGAACGTCGCGTTCTCCTACTCGCCCGACAAGCCGCTCATCACCGACCTGTCGTTCCGGGTGGAGCCCGGGCAGACAGTGGCGATCGTCGGACCCACCGGTGCCGGCAAGACCACGCTGGTCAACCTGATCATGCGCTTCTACGAGCTCGACGGCGGCCGCATCCTGCTCGACGGCCAGGACATCGCCGAACTCACGCGCAACGACGTGCGTTCGCGCACCGGCATGGTGCTGCAGGACCCGTGGCTGTTCGCGGGGTCCATCCGCGAGAACATCCGCTACGGCCGCGCGGACGCCACCGACGAAGAGGTGATCGAAGCCGCCGTCGCGACGCGCGTCGATCCGTTCGTGCAGACGCTGCCGGACGGGTACGACACGGTCCTCGACGAGGATGCGGCGAACGTGTCCGCGGGTGAGAAGCAGCTCATCACGATTGCCCGCGCGTTCGTCGCGCGACCCGAGGTGCTCATCCTCGACGAGGCCACCAGCTCGGTCGACACCCGCACCGAGCTGTTGCTGCAGCACGCGATGGCGGCCCTGCGCGAGGGACGCACCTCGTTCGTGATCGCGCACCGGCTCTCGACGATCCGCGACGCGGATCTCATCCTCGTGATGGAGCACGGCGACATCGTCGAACAGGGCACGCACGAGCAGCTCATCGCCGCTGAGGGCGCCTACTGGCGTCTGTACCGCTCGCAGTTCGAGCAGGCGGCGGCCGAGCTGGTCGAGGAGCCGCCGGTGGCGCCGGAGGCGACGATGGATGCGGCTGCGGAGTCGGTGCACCCGGAGGACGTCCCCTCGGCGCCCGTCCCGCCGTCGGCGCCGCCCGCCCCGGGCGTTCCCTCCAGCTGAGCCCGACCGCCCGGTCGGTCGAGACCGGGCGGTCAGGCCGGGTCGATGCGGAGGATGTCGGGCGACTCGCCGATCGGTAGGTCATCGACCGCTCGCAGCGTGCGGGCGAGAGCGTCCACCGCCGGGACGGCGGTTCTCACCCGCTCCCGGTTGCCGAAGACGGCGGTCAGCGTGACGAGGTGCGTGCCGATGTCCCAGGTGTAGGTCGCGAACGGCGGCGCCTTGGGGTTCGACGGAAGGTCCATCAGCAGACGCTCGCCGGTGCCGAGGTGCGGATTGCGGAAGTCCTCGGTGTCGTCGTACTCCATGGGCATCATGGCGCGCGCCGTCCGCAATTGCGGGGTGGCCTCCTGCACCTGCGCGAGCACGACGACGAGCTCCGGGTCGGCGCGCCACATCCACGCCAGGACGCGTCCGGCGGCCCGTCGCATGAGCAACGGCGTCGCCTGGCTCATGAGCCAGGCGGCGAAGCCGCCGCCTGTGCGCTGCTCGGCGCCCGCGGCGAGCGAGCCCTGTGCCATCAGCATCCGTAGCGCCTTCTTGCGGTGACGACGGCCCCGCAGCCCCAACGATTCGGTGACGGGAACCCACTGGGCTTCGTCGGCGTCGGCCTGCAATCGCATCATGACAACCAGAGTAGGCGGGGTGCCTCGGTGGTGCTCGGGAGGGCTCCGGTAGACTCGGGATGCCTGCGCACCCCGCAAAACGATCCCCCCAGAGAGGCAGCCACCACACGTGACTACCCCCTCGACGCCCGATGTCCCCGAACCGGCGCCCGATACCGACCGCCCCCTCACGATCGTCATGGGCTGCGACACGTTCGCTCCCGACGTGAACGGTGCCGCACGTTTCGCCGAGCGCCTCTCTGCCGGTCTGACGAGCCGTGGTCACGACGTGCACGTCGTCGCCCCCGGCCTCAAGTACCGCACGTACCCGCCGGCGACCGAGATCATCGAGGGCGTGCCGGTCACCGTGCACCGGCTGCCGGCTGTGCGATGGAAGCCGCACGACTGGCTCCGTTTCGTGTGGCCGTGGCGCTCCAAGCACTACGCGCGTCAGGTGCTCGACAGCGTGAAGCCCGACGTCGTGCACATCCAGTCCCACATCGTCATCGGTCGCGGCCTCGCGCGAGAGGCGCGCAAGCGCGGCATCCCGGTCGTCGCCACCAACCACGTCATGGCCGAGAACATCCTCGACTTCACGACGCTGCCGCCCGTGCTCGACAAGGTCTTCGTCAAGCTCGCATGGGACGACGCGTCGCGCACCTTCGACATGGCGCGCGCGGTCACCACCCCCACGCGCCGCGCGGCCGACTTCCTCGAGGCGACGATCGACATCCACGGCGTCATCCCGATCAGCTGCGGCATCGATGCCTCCGGGTACACGGCGGATCTGTCCCCGCGCGACGGTAACCGCATCCTGTTCGTCGGGCGCCTCACCACCGAGAAGCACGTCGACACCCTGCTGCAGGCCGTCACCAAGCTCGACCCCGCTCTCAACGCCACCGTCGAGATCGTCGGCGGCGGCGACCAGCGCAGGTCGCTGGACGCCCTCGTGCAGCAGCTCGGGCTCGCCGACCGCGTGACCTTCTACGGTCGTGTCGAAGAGGAGGAGCTGCGCCGCATCCTCACCCGTGCCTCCGTCTTCGCGATGCCCTCGATCGCCGAGCTGCAGTCGATCGCCACCATGGAGGCGATGGCCTCGGGTCTTCCCGTCGTCGCCGCCGACGCTCTGGCCCTCCCGCACCTCGTGCACGACGGCGAGAACGGCTGGCTCTTCCGGCCGCAGAACGCCGATGACCTCGCCGAGAAGCTCACGCGGGTGCTCACCGCATCCCCCGACGAGTATCGCGCGATGCAGGAGGCGTCGCTGAAGGGCGTCGAGATCCACGACATCGCGCGCACCCTCGACACCTTCGAGAAGCTCTACCGGGGCCAGCCGGTCGCGCCGTGACGGCAGCCGAGCCGCTTCGGCTGTTCTTCGACGCGCGGTACATCCGCACGGACTTCCACGACGGCATCAGCCGTTACTCCGCGGAGCTCGCCGCGGCGGTGTCGGCGGCCGCGGCGGACGCCGGCGTCGAGGTGACCTTCCTCGTGCACGACGCCCGGCAGATCCCGCTGCTGCCCGATGGAGCGCAGACGCTCGCGATCCACGCGCCGACCTCGTGGCGTGAGCCCTTCACGGCCCGGCTCCTCAACCGGTTCTCGCCGGATGTCGTCTTCTCCCCGATGCAGACGATCGGCGCGGGTGGGCGCCGCTACCGTGTCATCCTCACACTGCACGACACGATCTACTACCGCCATCGCACACCCCCCAAGGACCTGCCCGCCCCGGTGCGTCTGGGCTGGCGACTGTTCCACCTCAGCTATCTCCCGCAGCGGCTCACGCTCAACGCCGCGGATGTGGTGGCCACGGTCAGTGAGACGAGCAAGCGGCAGTTCGCGGCCGTGAACCTCACATCGCGCCCGGTCGTCGTGATCCCCAACGCCCCGCAGCGCCTGGCCGACCGCCTCGACGGCACCGCGGTTGATGCGAGTGGAACCGTGCGCAACGTCGTCTACATGGGCTCGTTCATGCCGTACAAGAACGTGGGCAACCTGGTGCGCGCGATGGCGTCGCTTCCGGGCCGCACCCTGCACCTGCTCAGCCGCATCTCGACCGAGCGCCGCGCCGAGCTCGAGGCGATGGCGCCCGAGGGTGCCGACATCGTGTTCCACGACGGCGTGAGCGACGAGACGTACGCGCGCCTGCTCGCCGACCGTGCGGTGCTCGCGACGACGAGCCTCGACGAGGGCTACGGCCTGCCCATCGCCGAGGCGCTCGAGCTGGGCGTGCCCGCTGTCGTCACCGACCTCGAGATCTTCCGCGAGGTGGCCGGCGGCGGTGCCCTGTACGTCGATCCACACGACCCGTGGGCGTTCGCCGCGGCCGTCGCGAAGCTGGACGATCCCGACGTGCGTGCCGCAACGATCGCCGCCGGTCGGGAGCACGTGGCGCGGTTCTCGTGGGAGCGCTCGGCCCGCATCCTGCTCGATACGGTGCGCGCCATGAGGCCGCACCCCCGCGCGTCGCGTCGCTGACCCGCATCCCGTCGCGCGGGCTGCGGTCATACGGGAGCGTGAGGACCCGCGTGTTCGAGGGACGCGATGTGCGGTGTTTCGGGCGCCGGTCCCGCAACACAGGTCCCTCGAACTGGTGAGGCGGGGCGCCGACCGGAGGTCACGCCGACGCGGTGGAGCGGGCGTGTTCGAGGGACGCGAGGCGGGGTGTTTCGGACGCGGGGACCGCAACACGAGTCCCTTGAACGGGGGTGGTCGGTGTCGCTTGGTGTTCGAGGGACGCGATGTGCGGCGTTTCGGGCGCCGGTCCCGCAACACGGGTCCCTTGAACAGCGGTTGTGGGGGCGGAGGAGGGTGCCGCGGAGGATGCGGGGGTCACCGGGGCGACGCGGTCGTCGCGGTCGGGAAGGCGGCTCCAGTCGGTGCGCACCGGGCCGTAGCCGTCTCGCGCGACGGCGATGACGGTGCCGACGATGGCCACGATCGAGAGGATGCCGAGGACGATGAGTGCGATCATGGCAGAAAAGCTACGTGTTGTGTGATCGTGCCACGACTGGCAGGATTGCCCATAAGCGCGTTAATTCTGCCAACCCGGGAGATCCCATGAGAACTGTCGCCGTCGTCGTCCAGAACGGATTCACCCCGTTCGAATTCGGCTTGGCATGCGAGGCGTTCGGCCTCGATCGCACTGACGACGGCATCCCGATGTTCGACTTCCGCGTCTGCGCCATCGAGCCGGGCGCGATCATGTCCAACCTCGGGTTCTCGATCAATGTCGAGCACGATCTCTCGTTCGCCGACGAGGCCGACCTCGTGGTCGTCACGCCGGTTCCGCGCGACACCTGGGGCACGATCGACGCGCGGCTCGCCGACGTGCTGCGCCGCGCGGAGCGCCGCAACGCGTGGCTGCTAAGCGTGTGCAGCGGGTCGTTCGTGCTCGCCGCATCCGGTGTTCTCGACGGGCGCCGAGCTACGACGCACTGGAAGTACACGGATCGCATGTCCGAGATGTACCCGAGCCTCGACATCGACCCGGACGTGCTCTACGTGCAGGACGGCAAGGTCATCACGAGCGCGGGGACGGCGGCGGGACTGGATGCGTGCCTGCATCTGCTTCGGCAGGAGCTCGGCGCCGAGGCGACCAACACCATCGCGCGCCGCATGGTCGTGGCCCCGCAGCGCGAGGGTGGGCAGGCGCAGTTCATCTCGCGCCCGCTCGCGCAGACCGCGTCGCTCTCGCTCGCTCCCGTGACGGAGTGGATGGTGCAGAACCTGCGCCAGGATCTGTCGGTCGAACAGCTCGCCGCGAAGGCGCACATGTCGCCCCGAACGTTCGCGCGGCGGTTCAAGGCCGACCTCGGCGCGACGCCGGCGTCCTGGCTCGCCCGCCAGCGGGTGCTGCACGCGCAGCGCCTGCTCGAGCAGACGGACTACGGGCTCGACCGTATCGCCGCCGAGTGCGGGTTCGGATCCGCGGCTGTGCTGCGGCAGAACTTCACCCGCGTGCTGTCGACGACGCCGACCGCCTACCGGGCGCGCTTCGCGTGCCCGGTGGAGGAGCCGATCGCGGCCGTCGCCTGAGTCCCGGGCTGCGCGGTGGTGCGCAGCCCGGTGCGGTTCAGTTGACCACGCGCAGGATGCTGCGGTTGCGATACAGCTCGCCCTTGGCCGCGGCGCGGGCGCCGATCGCGGCAAAGATGACGCACACGATCCACACGAGTCCCAGGAGCATGCGGGTCGTCAGGGGTCTGCGCGAGGCTCGGCGGATCACCCGCAGCACCGTAGTCGTTGCGTCGATCGCCGGGGCGGCTACGTGACGAACGCTCATCTGCGGTCCCCCCTGGTGCCCGGAGGGCCCCGGTGATAAACTTGAGCCCGTGAGACTCAAGTTTGAGTCCCGGAGATTTCAGGAGAACACATGAACGCCACACAACAGCCCGGGCAGGAGGAGTCGCAGAGCGCCCTCGAGCAGTTCGGCATCAACCTCACCGAGCGCGCCCGTCAGGGCAAGCTCGATCCCGTCATCGGGCGCGACAGCGAGATCCGGCGCGTCAGCCAGGTGCTGACCCGGCGCACCAAGAACAACCCCGTCCTCATCGGCGAGCCCGGCGTCGGAAAGACCGCCGTGGTCGAGGGGCTCGCTCAGCGCATCGTCGCGGGCGACGTCGCCGAGAGCCTCAAGAACAAGGAGCTCGTCTCCCTCGACATCTCGGCGCTCGTCGCCGGTGCCATGTACCGCGGCCAGTTCGAGGAGCGCCTCAAGAGCGTGCTGAAGGAGATCACCGAGTCCGACGGTCGCATCATCACCTTCATCGACGAGCTGCACGTGCTCATGGGTGCGGGTGGCGGCGAGGGCTCGGTCGCCGCATCCAACATGCTCAAGCCCATGCTCGCGCGCGGTGAGCTGCGCCTGATCGGCGCCACGACCCTCGACGAGTACCGCGAGTTCATCGAGAAGGATGCGGCCCTCGAACGCCGCTTCCAGCAGGTGTACGTGGGCGAGCCGACGGTCGAGGACACCGTCGCGATCCTGCGCGGACTGAAGGAGCGCTACGAGGCCCACCACAAGGTGGCCATCGCCGACGGTGCCCTCGTCGCCGCTGCCGCGCTGTCGAACCGCTACATCCCGTCGCGCCAGCTGCCCGACAAGGCGATCGACCTGATCGACGAGGCCGCGTCGCGTCTGCGCATGGAGATCGACTCCGCGCCGCTGGAGATCGACGAGCTGCGTCGTCACGTCGACCGGCTGAAGCTGGAGGAGCTCGCGCTCAAGAAGGAGAAGGACGCGGCCTCGAAGGAACGTCTCGAGAAGCTGCGTGAAGACCTGCGCGTCGAGCAGGAACGCCTCGGCGAGTTGCAGGCCCGCTGGGAGCACGAGCGTGCCTCGCTCAACCGCGTCGGTGAACTCAAGACCCGACTGGATGCGGCCCGCATCGACGCCGAGCGTGCGCAGCGCGAGGGCAACCTCGAGCGTGCGTCGCGGCTGCTGTACGCCGAGATCCCGGCGCTCGAGCGCGAGCTCGGAGTGGCCGAGCAGGCCGAGTCGACCGGCGACCGCATGGTGAACGATCAGGTCACCGACGAGGACATCGCCTCGGTGATCGCCGCGTGGACCGGCATCCCGGTGGGGCGTCTGCTGCAGGGCGAGAGCGAGAAGCTCGTGCGTCTGGAGGCGGAGCTCGGCAAGCGTCTGATCGGTCAGAAGGAGGCCGTGAAGGCGGTCTCGGATGCGGTGCGCCGCTCGCGTGCGGGCATCAGCGACCCGAACCGACCCACCGGTTCGTTCCTGTTCCTCGGGCCCACAGGTGTCGGCAAGACCGAGCTCGCGAAGGCGCTCGCCGAGTTCCTCTTCGACGACGAGCACGCGATGGTGCGCATCGACATGTCCGAGTACGGGGAGAAGCACTCCGTATCTCGCCTCGTCGGTGCTCCTCCCGGATACATCGGCTACGAGCAGGGCGGTCAGCTGACCGAGGCCGTGCGTCGTCGTCCGTACTCGGTGGTGCTGCTGGATGAGGTCGAGAAGGCGCATCCGGAGGTCTTCGACGTGCTGCTGCAGGTCATGGACGACGGTCGCCTGACCGACGGTCAGGGGCGCACGGTCGACTTCCGCAACGTCATCCTGATCCTCACCTCGAACCTCGGCTCGCCGATCCTCATCGACCCGACGCTGACGCTCGAACAGAAGCGCGAGCAGGTGCAGGTTCTACTGCGGCAGGCGTTCCGGCCCGAGTTCCTCAACCGTCTCGACGACATCGTGATGTTCCAGGCGCTGAGCCAGGACGACCTCGCGCAGATCGTGGAGCTGTCGGTCGATGCGCTCCAGCGCCGGCTGAAGGACCGCCGCCTCACGCTCGCGGTCACCCCGGATGCCCGCGCCTGGCTCGCCGAGCGCGGCTACGACCCGGTGTTCGGTGCCCGGCCGCTGCGCCGGCTCATCCAGTCCGAGATCCAGGACCGCCTCGCGATGGCGATCCTCTCGGGCGGCGTGCACGACGGCGACGTCGTACGGGTGGATGTCGCCGCCGACGGCTCGCAGCTCGTGCTGACGAGCACCGGCGCGGCCGCATCCGAGTCCGCTTCCGACGATGACGATGTCATCGAGGCCGAGCTGCTGGACGACTGATCGACGAGAGGAGGCCCCGCATCCCGACGGACGCGGGGCCTCCTCCATGCTCAGAGGATGCCGGCAAAGGCCCACACGCCGGTGACGATGAGGGTCGCGATCGTGGTCCACATCGTGATGGCGATGGCCTGCCACACGAGGATGCGCCCCTTGGTGACCCCGGCGCCGGCGAGCATCGCGGACGTGAGCTGCGTCGGAAGCAGCAGCGGTCCGAGCAGGCTCACTCCCGGCACGCCGTAGCGCACGAAGGCCCGCTGGAACTTCTCGCGACGCGGCGAGGTCTCCGCCACCTGGCCGCTCGCGGCGGCCGTGCGACCGGAGGTCACGGCCGATCGGACGCCTGCGCCCACCAGCACCACGATCGCCACGCAGACGAAGTTGCCGACAGCGGCGGCCACGGCCGCGACGATCGGGTGGATGCCGCCGACGATGCCGATGACGGTCGCACCCTCGCCCTCGACGAACGGAACGGCGCCCGCGAGTGCGACGATGAGCGGCTGCACCAGCTCGGGGACCGTGGCGATGAGGTTCTGGAATCCTGCGATGAGATCGTGCATGTCGGCTCCGTCGTGGTGGGATGCGCGGTCGGGGGTACGTCTCCATCCCACCGGCGGTCGCCCTGCGTCGGCAGTGCCGCCGCGTCACCTCCGGTGAGGAGGAAAGGGCGGGCCGGCCGTGACTTTTGTCATGCCCGTAGCCTGGTCGGCGTGAGTGCTTCATCACCCCTGGCCGCCGCCGAGCCCGCCGTCGGCCGTGGCGTGCGCGCGACGTGGTGGTATACGTTCTCGTCCGCCGTGTTCTTCGCCGTCGGCACGCTGACGGTGTGGGCCATCCCGACGTGGGTCACCGAGCCCGCCCCGGAGCTGGCCGTGTTCGCGGCCGCATCCCTCGCCTGGCTCGTGGCGTTCGTCATGACGGGCCTCGACTACTTCCGGGCGGATGCGGCCGGAAGTCGCCGATGGATGCGCCTCGCCGCTTTCGGCCTCGGCGCGTCAGCGGCTATCGCGATCGGGCTCGTGACCAGCAGCATCACGCTGCCGCTGGCGCTGGTGGGAGCGCTCGTGTGCACCCTGCCCTGGCCGCGCGGCGTCCGCGCCCGTGTCACGGGCCTGGTGACCGTCGTGCTCGCCGTCATCGCGGTGATCGAGTACCTGCGGGCGGTGGAGGGCGAGGCGACGCTGGTCTACGGCCCGATCTTCGTGCTGTTCATGTTCCCCGTCGCGTTGCCGATCACCGTCGTCAGCATGCTCTGGTGGTGGGACATCGTGCGCGAGCTCGACCGCGCCCGCCTCACCGAGGCGAACCTCGCGGCGACCCAGGAACGGCTGCGCCTCGCGAGCGATGTGCACGATCTGCAAGGCCACCATCTGCAGGTGGTCGCGCTGCAACTCGAGCTCGCCGAACGCCTGAGCGCGGACCCGCCCGCCGCTCTCGAGCACATCCGCGCCGCGCGCCGCGAGGTCGATGAGGCCCGTGTGGGCACGAGGGCGCTCGCCGCGCGCTTCCGCGGCGTTCCGCTGCCGGACGAGCTGGCCAACGCCGCCGACCTCCTGCGTGCGGCGGGGCTCAGTGTCGAGCTGACCGTGAGCCCGGATGCCGCAGGCGCGCCAAGCGACGCGCTCGGGCCGGTCGTGCGGGAGAGCACCACCAACATCCTCAAGCACGGCGGCGGCCGCTTCGCCCGGCTCTCGCTGGAGCGCGACGGCGGCGGCTGGCGGTACCGCGCGGAGAACGACCGCGGCGGTGCGGCGGCAGGCGAGGGCGCGGGGATCGACGGCATGACAGCGCGTCTGGCCGAGGCAGGGGGATCGCTCGTGACCGAGCTCGACGACGATGTGTTCGTCCTGGACGCGCGCGTGCCGACGGGGGTGAGCGCATGATCCGGGTGCTCATCGCCGACGACGAGGACATGATCCGCACGGCGCTCGCCGCGCTGCTGCGGTTGGAGCCGGATATCGAGGTGGTCGGCGAGTGCGTCGACGGCGAACAGGCGGTGGCGGCAGCGCTGCGCCTGCATCCGGACGTCTGCCTCTTCGATGTCGAGATGCCGGGTCTGGACGGCATCGATGCGGCGGCGCGGGTGCGCAAGCAGACGCGCTCGCGCGTCGTCGCGGTGACGCGGCACGCGCGACCGGGCGTGCTCCGGCGTGCACTGCAGGCGGGGGTCGACGGATTCCTGCCGAAGTCGCGGCCGGCGCAGGACGTCGCCGACGTCATCCGTCAGGTCGCCGCGGGACGCCGGTACGTCGATCCCGAGATCGCCGCCGACGCGCTCGCCGACGAGCGGAGCCCCCTCACCGATCGGGAGCTCGACGTGCTGCGTGCAGGTGCCCAGGGGCAGACCATCGCCACGATCGCCCGCGCGCTGCATCTGTCTCCGGGCACCGTGCGCAATCACGTGTCGTCGATCCTCGGCAAGCTGCACCTCGAGACGCGGCAGCAGGCGCTGCTGCGCGCGCAGGAGCGCGGCTGGATCTGAGGTGCCGTCTGCGCCGCATCCCTCATCAGGAGATCGCCACGGTGCAGGATGATCCCCCACGAATCGTCCTGCGGGAGGGAGATCTCCTGACGGGGCGTGGGGGCGTCGCCGCGTGGCGCTGGCCCGCCGCAGAACTGGAACGACGCCTGGTGGGTGCGGGGTTCGAGATCCTCGAGACGCATCGTCGCGCGGCCCGGGGTGAACGTCCGGTCGGCGCGATCGTGTGCCGTCGGGCGGATGCGGTGTAGACAGGAGAGATGTCATCGCCGCAGGCACTCGACGACGCCGACCGTCGCCTGGTCGCGGCCTGGGCGGCGGCGTGCGCCGAGCGCGTGCTCGCCCTGTTCGAGGCGGAGGCTCCCGATGACGATCGGCCTCGCGACGCCATCGCCCGAGCCCGGGCGTACGCGCGCGGAGAGCTGGATGCGGCGGGCGAGATCAAGCGACGGTTCGTCGCCGGCCGCGCCGCGCACGCGGTGACCGGAGCCCCGGCTGTCGCGGCCGCCCGCTCCGCGGCACAGGCGGCCGGCGTCGCGCACATGGGTGCGCACGCGCTGGGTGCTGCGGCCTATGCCGCCGTGGCGGCGGGTGCGGCGACTTCCGGCTCGTTCGAGGCCGAGATCGACGGGCAGCTCGCTCTTCTCGGCCCGGACACGCGCGCCGCGCTGCGCCTGCTGCCGCAGGTCGGTCGCGACGCATCGGGACCGCTGGTCGCCGGGGGCCTGCTCGCGCGGGGCCGTCTGGGCGAGGCGATCACCCGCATCCAGGCGCAGCTCGCCGCGACCGACTGAGCGGCGCGTCGCCGTCAACCCGCGAGGCAACAGGGGTGCGGCCGCTTACGGTCGGAGCATGACCCGAGCCCTGGCGACCGTGCGCGCGCTCTGGGCCTCCACGCATCCGGGCCCCGCGCTGGTCGTGACGGTGCTCACCCTGGCGCTCGGCCTCTCGGCCGGACTCGCACCGTGGCGCATCGCGCTGCTGACGGCCGCCGTCTTCGCCGGTCAGGTTTCGATCGGCCTGTCCAACGATGCGATCGACGCCGGCCGCGATCGGGCCGTGGGCCGCGCCGACAAGCCGCTCGCTCGCGGGGACGCCCGCCTCCGTACCGCGTGGACGGTCGCCGCCGCATCCGTCGCCTGCGCGCTGCTGCTGTCGGCTCCGCTCGGATGGGGGCTGGTCGCCGCCCAGGCGGTGACGATCGTCTCTGCATGGCTGTACAACGCGCCGTTGAAGGCGACGCTGTTCTCGATCGTGCCGTTCCTCGTGAGCTTCGGCCTGCTGCCGTCGCTGGCGACACTGTCGGCTGCGGCGCCTGCGCTCGCGGCGCCCTGGGCGAGCGCAGGCGCCGCATCGCTGGGGGCGGCGGTGCACCTGGCCAACGTCCTGCCGGATCTCGACGACGATCAGCGCACCGGCATCCGCGGTCTTCCGCATCGGATCGGAGCGCGCTGGTCGGGTGCGCTGGCGGGGGTCGGGATCATCGGCGGCGCGGCGGCGGTGCGGCTGGGTCCCGCGAGGGATGCGGCGCCGATCGTCTCGTGGCTCTTCTTCGCCGCTGTCGTCGGCGTGGCGGTCGTCGCCGTGGGATGCGCGTGGGCGCGCCGCCCCGGACGCATCGTGTTCCGTCTCGTGATGGGCGCGGCGCTCCTGCTCGCCATCCAGCTCGTGGCGACGGGTGGATCGCTCAGCTCCTGAGCGGTTCTACCCGGCGCACTCGCGCGATTCGTCCGTGATGATCCACGACGACGCGTCGCGGTGCATGACGACGGTGCCGCAATCGCCCGATGCCCCATAGGTGACGAACAGTGTGGCGTCGGTGGCCGTCTCCGACTGCACCTGCACGTCGACGTCGGCGCTCTGCCCGGTGGCGCGGTAGAGCTCCGAGGTCGCCTGGATCATCTCCTCGCAGGTCGTGAGGGCGAGACCGTTCTGATTGAGCTCGGCGAGCATCCGCTCCGCCAGAGCGGGAGAGAGCGCCGCGCACGCCGCGGCGGGGTCGGGCGTCCGGGTGGCCTGGAACCAGGCGCGGAAACTCTCGACGGGGCCGCCGGCGGCATCATCGGATGCGGCGGGAGTGGGCGGGGTGGACGGTGCCGGCGTGGTGATCGCGCTCGGCGATTCCGCCGGCTCGGGCGGGTCGCTCGGCGCCGCGGTGCAGGCTGTCAACACCAGCGCCGCCGCGGCCAGGGTCAGCGTGCCGAGGATTCCGAACCGTCGCATACTCACGGATGAATGCTGTCAGATCGGCTGGCCCGCCGCCGGTGCCTGTGGGCAACCTCAGCCGGCGTCGGCGTCGAAACCCATCGCATAGGCGCGCGTGAGCACGGCCCCGACCGGGCTGTGCAGCAGCATCCCGAGCGTCCCGCCGCGGATGCGGTGGGCCACCGCACCGGCCGGGCGTCCGAGCGCGGTGTTCACGCTCGCCATCGCGGCCGCGATCCGCGCGGAGCGCACGCGGCGCCGCTCCCAGCGAGCGAGATCTGCGGAGGCGGGAGTTCCGGTGCGGATCCCCTCGGCGACGATCGGGGCGAGTGTCGCCGCGTCCAGCAGGCCGAGGTTCATACCCTGACCGCCGATCGGGCTCACCTCGTGCGCCGCGTCGCCGACGACGATCAGGCCGCCCCGCCGGAGGCGCGGTGCGACGAGACGTCGAACCCGGAAGGCCGTGACGACCTCCATCCGGTCGGCGGCCTCATCCTCGCCGCGCTCGCGCAGGGCGCGCCGCATCCGCTCATAACGAGCGTCGGGCTCGTCCGGGCCCCCTTCCGCGTCGTGCAGCACGAAACGGCGGGCGGAGCCGGGGAGCGGGAAGGACTCCATGACGCCGGCGGCGTCGAGTCGGATCACCGCCACCGGGTCGGAGGCGCTGAGCGTCGTGTCGGTCATGAGGTAGCGGTCGCGGTACTCGTGCACCCGCAGCGCGGCGGAGCGGTACGCGAGCGACCGGCCGCCCCAGCCGCTGGCGACGATGACGAGCCGCGCGGCGAGATCGCGTCCGTCGGCCGTACGCACCCGCATCCGGTCGCCGTCGTGGTGCACGGCGGTCACCGTGATCCCGCGCTCGACGGGCCCGGCGAGATCGGCCAGCACGCCTTCGGTCATGCGCTGGGGCAGGGTTGCGACGAAGGGGAAGCGCGCGGACAGGCGGCGAAAGTCCACTGCGCCCAGCAGCCGTCCGCCGGTGCGTGCCTCACCGCGTTCGACGCGCACCGCGTCGTCGAGCAGCCGCGCCGTCGCGCCCGAGGCCTCGAGGGCTGCGAGCGTCGGCGGATGGATGCCGATCGCCCGCGTGCCGACTCCGGGTCCCGGGCGCTTCTCGAGCGTGCTGACGTCCACGCCGAGCCGGCGCAGCTCCGCTGTGAGCAGCAGCCCGACCGGACCCGCACCGATCACGATGACCTCAGTCATGCGCGTCCCTGACGGCCAGCACTCGGAAGCGGGCGGGGCGTTCCACGCGCCATCCCGCGGGCAGACGCGACGCGAGCTCGGCGGCCCGATAGCTGCGCCGGATCGAGCGGAGCCCATCGGTGCGCAGGAAGGTGCCGGGAGCCAGCGGCAGGATGCCGGCGCCGTAGAGCGCGTACGCCAGGCGCCCCCGCTCGATGTCGCCGTGCAGCACGAGGCCGGTCGACAGCGCGGCGGAGTCGTCGACGAACGCCGCGAGCTGCCTCGCATCCAGATGGTGCAGCACATGGTTCGAGAGCACCGCGTCGAAGCGCTCACCGTTGTCGCGCAGGGCGCCGGAGTCGGTGCAGACGAAGGACACATCGGATGCGGTACGTGCCGCCGCGGCCTCGATGGCGCGCGGGTCGGGATCCGCGCCGATCCACTGCACCCGCAGTCCGTCGGCGCGGGCGAGCGCGGCCAGGTGCGCCGCGACATCCCCGCCGCCGCATCCCAGGTCCAGTACGCGCGCCGGGCGTTCGAGGCCGGCCAGATAGGGACGGAGCGTCCGCCGATAGACACCGGCCCACCCCGCGACCAGCCGGTTCACGAGACCGAAGCGGCGATACGTGGCCGCGAGCAGTCGTGGGTCGCACGCCGGATCGTCCATCAGCTCGCGGAGCGACGCATCGCGCTCCGCGAGGTTCACGCGTCGCCTCGCACGAGCAGACGCCCCGACTCGACCGTGAGGCCGGGGCCGAAGGCCAACAGCCCCAGAGTCGTGCCGTCGGCGAGGGCGGGATCGCGCCGCATCCGGTCGAGGATGAACAGCACGGTCGCGCTGGACATGTTGCCGAACGCGCGCAGCACCTCACGCGACGGGGCCATCTGCTCCTCGGTGAGTCCGAGTCCGCCGGCCACCCGGTCCAGCACGCTGCGCCCGCCCGGGTGGATCGCCCACGCCGTGGCGCCGTCGAGGTACGCGACCGCATCGGCGACCTCGCGGCCCACGATGCGGGGAACCTCGGGCGTCAGCGTCATCTCGAAGCCGTGGTCGCCGACGGTCCAGACCATGTCGTGCTCGCCGTCGTCGCTGAGCGCCGTGCGGAACTCGTCCAGCTCGAAACGGCGCCCCGCGTGCTCCCGCGAGGTCACGACGGCGGCCGCGGCTCCGTCGGCGAAGAGGGATGCGGCGACGATCTGCTCCGGGTCCTCGCTGACGCGCAGGTGCAGCGAGCACAGCTCCGCACAGACGACGAGCACGACCGCGCCCGGCTGCGCAACGGCGATGCGGTGGGCCGCACGCAGTGCGGGGACGGCGGCCGCGCAGCCGACGAACCCGTGGTGGTAGCGCTCGGTCTCCGGACGCAGCCCCAGATCGCGCACGAGCAGCATGTCGGGGCCGGGGGCGAACAGTCCGGTGCAGCTGACGGTGACGACGTGCGTCACCTCGCCTGGCGTGACCCCGGCATCGGCCAGGGCTGCTCTGCCCGCCCGCGCGAACAGGTCGGGCACGAGCCGGCGGAACTCGGCGTTGCGCGCGGCGGTGCTCGGGTCGAGCAGAAGGTCGCCCTCACGCACCGCGAGAGCCTCCGGCGGGGCATCGCCGGAGAGCGATGCCAGCACGGTGTGGCGCGTGTCGATGGCTGCGGCGTCGAAGGCGGCGCCGAGGATCCGTTGCGCGCGGCGGTCGAGACCCGGCTGCATGAGGAAGAGGTCGCGGATCTGCGACTGGGTGAGCCGGGTGTCGGGCACGGCCGTGCCCACCCCGACGATGCTCGGGACCATGCCTCACGATAGGCACGTCCGGCGTCGAGGTGGTGCAGGCTGGTGCCCGGATGTGGCGGCGTCTAGAGTGCCCCGCCCCGAAACGCCCCCTTTCGCGCTCGCCCGTCGCGGCTGTCGTGCGCTGAAACCGCAGCTCGCCTGTCACAGATCGAACGCGGAGCGTCGATCTGTGACAGGCGAGCGAGGGGTGGCGCGGTTCCCCCGTCAGAGATCGCGCCTTGGGCGTCGATATGTGACGGGGGAGCGGGAGAGCCCGGGCCCGGAAGGGTCACGCGCATGGGCCCCGGAAGGGTCACGCGCATGGGCCGCGGAAGGACCGGACCGGAGGGCCGCAGGCCCGAAGGGGTCAGTCGTTGACGACGACGGACTCCTCGATGGGGCGACGCACGCGGGGAGCGCGCTCGCCGTCACGGGCGAACTCGGGGGCGTCCTCGATGGTGCCGTGGTTGCCGACGGCCATGATCGAGAAGGGCGTGAACTCGGGGGCGAGGTCGAAGGCCTCGGAGACCGCGGCCGCGTCGAAGCCGGTGAGCTGGTGGGTGTAGAGGCCGTTGGCGTGAGCCTGCACGGTAAAGTGCGCGGCGGCCTGGCCGAGGTCGTAGAACGCGGAGGGGAACTGGTGCTCGCCGCGCGAGGTCTCGGCGATGAAGACGACGAGCGCGCCGGCGGGGGCGGCCCACGCCTGGTTGAACTCGACCATGCTCGCGACGACCTTCGCGTGGGTCTCGGTTCCGCGGCGGGCCACGATGAAGCGCCAGGGCTGGTTGTTGTACGCGGAGGGCGACCAGCGGGCGGCCTCGAGTGCGCCGCGCAGGGCGTCCTCGTCGATCGGGGTCACGCTGTCGTAGGCGCGGGTGCTCCAGCGCTGCGAGAGCACGTCCAGAATGGGCGCGTCCGTGGGGGCGGTGCGGTCGAGAGTGTCAGACATGAGGATCTCCTCGGGGTCGAATATGCGGGGGGACGTCATCGGCCCGATCCATGCAACGGTATACAGAGGTGGAATGTTCCCGGATCCAAGCGGGGTGTAAATGTGGAAAGAACTTCACGGCGCCGACCACGCACCCGCGGCATCCGGCGTCCTACCGTGGACGCATGGTGATCGCGACGGCCGATGTGTACGACGAGCGGGGTGAGCAGCTCGACTCCCTCGCGCTGCAGCTGCGCGACCTGGGCGGAAAGCGGGCGTTCGAGGGTCCCGTCCGCACGGTGCGCTGTTACCGCGACAACGCCCTCGTGAAGTCGGTGCTGCAGGCGCCGGGAGACGGTGCCGTGCTCGTCGTCGACGGCGGCGGGTCGCTCGAATCCGCACTGGTGGGCGACATCATCGCCGGCGCTGCGGTCGAGAACGGCTGGGCCGGCGTGATCGTCTTCGGCGCGGTCCGGGATGCGGCCGTGCTCGCGACTCTCCCGCTGGGAGTGAAGGCCCTCGGCACGAACCCCCGCAAGAGCGCGAAGGACGGCGTCGGCGAGGTCGATGTACCTGTGGAGATCGCGGGGGTCGTTTTCGCCCCCGGCCGTCACGTCTGGGCCGACGAAGACGGCGTGCTTGTCGAGCGCTGAGCCCGCATCCGCCCTCGACAGGCGTGCGCCGCGGGAGCAAGCTGGGGCATGACGATCGAGGGGGATCACGATGTTCACACCGGATGCCGCATTCAGCGGTTTCAGCATCGACGACACGGATGCGGCCCGCACCTTCTACGGTGACGTGCTCGGCCTCACGGTCGTCGACAACCCCATGGGCTTCCTGGAGCTCGAGCTCTCGTCGGGGGCGCGGGTGCTGCTGTACACGAAGCCGAACCACGAGCCCGCGAGCTACACCGTGCTCAACTTTCCCGTCGCCGATATCGATGCGGCCGTCGACGACCTCCGCTCCCGAGGGGTGGAGACCAAGATCTACGCCGACGAGCAGTTCGCCACCGACGAGCGCGGCATCTTGCGCGGCGGCGGGTACGGCCCGGACATCGCGTGGTTCACCGACCCCGCCGGCAACGTGCTGGCGGTGCTGCAGACCTGACGCGCCTCAGGGCAGCTGCGGCCAGGTGGCAGGGCCCGCGGACCCTGCCGGATACTCGTCCAACGGGGTCTCGCCGCGTCGCCACGCGTCCAGCACCGGCTGCACGATGCGCCAGCACTGCTCGGCAGCGTCGCCGCGCACGGCGAGCGCCGCATCCTGGTCGAGGATGCTGGAGAGCACCTCGCTGTAGGCGAGGAGGTCGCCGTCGCCGAGCGTCACCTCGACGTCTTCGCGCACGAGCGAGAACGGCTCCTCGTTGCCGTTGACGTTCAGGCCGAGCGAGATCTTGTCGGGTCCGAGCGAGAAGCGCAGGGTGGAACCGGGAGCACGCCCGGTGAAGCCGCCCGGCAGATGGCGCACCGGTCGGAACGTCAGCACGATCTCGGTGTCCTTGCGTCCGAGTGCCTTGCCCGAGCGCAGGGTGAAGGGCACGCCCTCCCACCGCGCCGTGCGCACCTCGAGGGTGACTTCCGCCAGCGTCTCCGTCTCGCGCGCGGGGTCGACGCCCTGCTCCTCGGCGTAGGCGGGCAGCTCCTCGTCGCCGACCGTGCCGGCCGTGTAGCGGGCACGGCGGGCGGAGCGCACGGCGTTGTCCTCCCACAGCGATGTCGCCCGGAGCGCGGCCGCGGTCGCATCGCGCAGGTCGGTCTCGTGCAGCGTCGCCGGGGGCTCCATCGCCACGATCGCCATCACCTGCAGCAGGTGGCTCTGGATCATGTCGATCAGGGCGCCCGCCTGGTCGTAGTAGCCCGCGCGATCCTCGAGCCCCAGGGTCTCGTCGAAGCGGATGACGACGGACTCGACGTCTTCGGCCGACCACGCCGGCTCGAACAGTCGGTTGGCGAAGCGCAGACCCAGCACGTTGAGCACGGTGGAGCGGCCGAGGAAGTGATCGACGCGGAAGATCTGGTTCTCGGGCACCACGCGGCGCAGGGTCTCGTTCAGCGACCGGGCGCTCGCCTCATCCGTGCCGAACGGCTTTTCGAGCGCGAGCGTGAGCCCCTCGGGGACGTCCATGCCCGCGAGCTGCTCGCACGCGGCCTTCGCGACCTGCGGCGGGACGGCGAAGTAGAACACCGGGCGACCCTCGACCGCATCCAGCACGCTCTTCAGGTCTTTCGCGTCGGTCGGATCCGCGACGATGTAGCGGGCGTCCGCGACGAGACGGTCCACCGCCTCCCCGTGCCCGTCGCCGACCCCCGCCTTCAGCAGGTCCCGCCACTGCGTGTCGCTGAGTTCGCGTCGGGCGGCGCCGAGCAGGTGCACGGTGCGACCCGGCTCTCGATCCAGCAGCTGGGCGAGCGCGGGAAGCAGCAGTCGGGACGTCAGGTCGCCGGTCGCGCCGAAGACGACGAGCGTGGTGTCGGTCACGCAGGCCACGTTAGTCCCCGCTATGAGTAGCCGCGCCGGACGCGGCGAGGGCTTGACGACGCGGCATGATCGGAGCATGAGCGTCCCGATCGAGGACTACGCCGTCCTCAGCGACTGCCGCACCGCTGCCCTGGTCTCGCGCGAGGGCAGCATCGACTGGTTCTGCGCACCGCGGTTCGACTCCGCATCCGTCTTCGGCGCGATCCTCGGCGAGAACGAGCAGGGCGCCTGGCATCTGCGACCTGAGGATGCGGATGCCGTCGCCAGTCGGCACTACGACGGCGACACCTTCGTGCTCGTGACCCGGTGGGAGAGCGCGAGCGGCGTCGCCGAGGTGCACGACTTCCTGCCCATCGACGGGGGACGCGTCGACATCGTGCGCCGCATCGTCGGCATCAGCGGCACCGTCGAGTTCACGACGCATCTGCGCATCCGCTTCGATTACGCGCGCGCGATCCCCTGGGTGCGTCAGGTGGGGGATGCCGCGGCTCCCGCCCTCCACGCGATCGCTGGCCCCGACGCGCTCATCGTCCGCGGTGTCGCACTCACCCCGCACGGGCGCGCGCACCGCGGGCGCGTGAGCGTCGTCGCGGGCGAGACGGCCGACCTCGTGGCCACCTGGAACCCGTCCTACCTGCCCACGCCCGCACCGCTGGACGTGGATGCGGCGATCGAGCGCACGCGCGCCTGGTGGAACGGCTTCGCCGCATCCATCGACCACGACGGACCGCACCGCGACGAGGTCGTGCGCTCCCTGCTCGTCCTGCGGGCGCTGAGCCACCAGGACACCGGCGGGATCGTCGCGGCGGTCACCACCTCGCTCCCCGAGCAGATCGGCGGTGAGCGCAACTGGGATTACCGCTACGTCTGGCTGCGGGATGCGGCCCTCACGCTCGAGGCGCTCGTCGCGCACGGGTTCCTCGAGGTCGCCGAGCAGTGGCGGTCCTGGCTCATCCGTGCGATCGCGGGCGACCCGCGCCAGATGCAGATCATGTACGGCGTCGCGGGAGAGCGCGACCTGCCGGAGCGTCAGCTGATGAGTCTGCCCGGCTACGAGGGATCGGCGCCGGTGCGGGTCGGAAACGGTGCGGTGAACCAGTACCAGGCCGACGTCGTGGGCGAGGTCATGGTGTCGCTCGAGGCGGCCCGGGTCGCCGGGGTGCCCGACGATCCGCTGGCATGGGCCCTGCAGCGCGCCCTTCTGGACGGCGTCGAGGCCCGGATCGACGAGCCCGACAACGGCATCTGGGAGGTGCGTGGCGACCCTCAGCGCTTCACCCAGTCGCGCGCGATGATGTGGGCCGCCTTCGATCGCGGCGTGCGGGCCGTGCGCACGTACGGGCAGCAGGGACCCGTCGAGAAGTGGGAGGCGCTGCGCGACCGGCTGCGGGAGGAGATCGACACCCACGGTGTGGATGCGGCATCCGGAGCGTTCGTGCAGCACTACGGCTCGACCGAGGTCGACGCATCCCTCCTGCTGCTGCCGCAGGTGGGCTTCTGCGAACCCGATGATCCGCGCATGGCCGCCACGGTCGCCCGCATCGAGGCGGAGCTGATGCCCGACGGGCTCGTCAACCGCTACCGCACGCAGACGGGCGTGGATGGGCTGGCCGGCGGGGAGCATCCGTTCATCGCCTGCACGTTCTGGCTCGTGGAGCAGTACGCCCGCATGGGGCGCGTCAACGATGCGCAGGCGCTCATGGACCGTGCCTGCGCCACCGCGAACGATCTGGGACTGTTCTCCGAGGAGTACGACCCCACGGCCCGCCGCCAGATCGGCAACACGCCCCAGGCACTCTCGCACCTCGCTCAAGTGCGCGCGGCCGATGCGATGGGCGGGCACGGCGGCCGCGCCGCCCACCGCACCTGAGGCCGCGTTCTCAACCCGGTGAAACGAAACGCGGGTCAGCTGCGCGAGAGCGCCTCCGACAGCTTCACGCGCGCCCCCATCCGCAGCAGCGAGCGGCTGTAGATGCGCGAGCCGACCCAGATCGCCAACACGCACGTGACCGCCAGCACGAGGAGCGACACCAGCGGCTCCCACCACATCGCGCCGCCGAGGTAGAGCCGCAGCGGCATCGCGACCGGAGCCGAGAACGGCACGTACGACATGATCGTCAGCACGAGCTGGTTGTCGTTGAAGAAGATGACCAGGAAGTACGGCAGCATCACGAGCATCGTCAGCGGCGCGGTGGTCGAGCCGATGTCCTCCATGCGCGACACCATAGCGCCGGCCGCGGCGAACAGCGCCGCCAGCAGGATGAAGCCGAGCAGGAAGAAGATCGCGAACCACACGATGGGCCCGCCGAGGCCGGTGAGCACGAGGTCCTGACCCGTCACCGAGAGCCCGACGATCGCGATCGCCGCGAGCACCACGATCTGACCCATCGCGAGGATCGTGTTGCCGATGATCTTGCCCGCCATGAGAGCCCGCACCGGGATGGCGGAGATCAGCAGCTCGACCACGCGGGTCTGCTTCTCCTCGACGACCGACTGCGCGATCGTGCCGCCGAAGGTGGAAGCGGCGAGCAGGAACACGAGGCCGAATCCGAGGGCCACGAAGTACCGCAGCAGGAAGTCGGTGCTCGCCGGCTCCAGCAGGTGCACCGGCGGCGACTGACTCAGGATCGGAAGCAGCCCGGAGGGTAGATCGTCCTTGCCGACGACCGTGTAGTCGAACGCGCCCGACGCGGTCGCATCCGGAACGTCCGCGGTGGGGACGAGAGCCGCCTCCACGGTGCCGTCCGTGACCAGCGCCATGGCGGCGTCGGAGGAGTCCGCATCCGTCACGTCGAGTCCTGCGACACCAGAGACGACGGATGCGGTCGCCGGCGTCACGGCCACCTTGATGCCGCTCGTGTCGCTCGCCGTGAACCCGCCCCAGACGACCGCGCCGAGGGCGAGCACGAAGAGGATGACGGTGGAGATCACGAACGACTTGCTGCGCAGCTTGGAGCCGATCTCGCGCTCGGCGACCAGCCAGACGCTCTGCGCGGTGGTGGGGGCTGTGGGGACGTGCGCGTTCATCGGATGACCTCCCGGAAGATCTGCGTGAGAGTGGGGCGCTGCGGCGAGAACGAGTCGACGTCTCCGGCCGCCGCCGCGCGGGAGAGGACGGCACGGGCGACCTCGGGGGACGCTTCGAACACGGCCTCACCGCCGGCGAGCTCGACGACGGTGACCTCCGGCACGTCGCGGAGCCAGCCCAAGTCGCCGCCGGTGACGAGCTCGTAGCGGGGCGAGCTGTACTCGGCGCGGAGCTGTTCTCGGCCTCCCGCCGCGCGGATCGTCCCGCCCGCGATGATGACGAGGTCGTCGCAGAGGCGTTCGACGACGTCGAGCTGGTGGGATGAGAAGAGCACAGCGACGCCCGCCGCGGCGCGCTCCGCGAGCACGCCCGCGACCACCTCGACCGCGAGTGGGTCGAGGCCCGAGAAGGGCTCGTCGAGGATGAGCACCTCGGGTTCGTGCACGAGGGCCGCGGCGATCTGCGCGCGCTGCTGGTTTCCGAGCGAGAGGGTCTCGACCGTGTCGCCGAGGCGCTCGCCGAGTCCGAGGCGGTCCAGCAGCTTCTCGGCGTTCGCGGTGGCCGCGGCCTTGCTGTAGCCGTGGAGGCGGGCCAGGTACGCGATGTGCTCGCCGACCTTCATCTTGGGGTACAGGCCGCGCTCCTCGGGCATGTAGCCGAAGCGGCGACGGTCCTCGCTCGTGATGGGCGTGCCGTCGATCTCGACCGTGCCCGCATCCGCCGCGAGCACACCCAGCGCGATGCGCATGGTCGTGGTCTTGCCGGCACCGTTGCCGCCGACGAAGCCGGTGAGTCGGCCGTTCTCGACGGTGAACCCGACATCGTCGAGCACCCGGCGTGTGCCGTAGTTCTTTGTCACTCCTGACAGGCGCAGCATGCGTCCTCCTTGGTCCGTGCTCCGACGTTACGTCCGCAGCATCTCCACGCACCTCCCTCCCCGGACGGGTTCGTGTCCTCCTCCTTCCGGCGGAGCGAACCTCCTCGGCGGGCGCGTCCGCGGGCTCGCGGTGCCCAGGAGGTGGGGCGACGCGCCGGAATGGTGTGACATCTGCACGACCCGTGGGGCAGGAGGGACCTGTTGGGGCTAAGGAGGCGGCGGTGAGACGATCCGCCGTGCAGATGTCGCGGTACGACGACCGGCGGCGCCGCATCCGGGGGTCGGATCGTGCCGCATCCGGGGTGCGTGGAGCCATCGGCGGCCGCTCCCGCGCCCGCCGTAACCGCGCCAGATATGCGCACCTGCGACAGAGATCAACAGGCGCATCTGCGCAAAAGTGGCGCGTCTGAGCACATGCGACGCAACTCGGGCAGAGGGGGAGCGGGCAGAGAGGAGGCAGGGGTCAGGCGAGGCCGTGGCGATGGGCCAGGACGACGGCCTGCACACGGTCGCGGGCGCCGAGCTTTGACAGCACGTTGGACACGTGGGTCTTCACCGTCGCCTCGCCGATGTACAGCCGCTCGGCGATCTCGCCGTTGGACAGCGCGTCCGCCATGAGGCGGAGCACCTCCTCCTCGCGCTCGGTCAGCGGGCTCGAGACCGGCAGCCGGTCCGGAGGGGATGCGGAGACCGCGGGGTTCGCGAAACGCGCGATGACGCGGCGGGTGACCTCCGGGGCGAGCAGCGCATCCCCGGCGGCGACGACCCGCACCGCGGCCGTCAGCTCCTCGGGCCCCGCGTTCTTCAGGAGGAACCCGCTGGCACCCGCATCGAGGGCGGCGAACAGGTAGTCGTCGCGGTCGAAGGTCGTCACCACCAGCACCGCCGAGGAGATGTCGGGGTCGGCGATGATGCGCCTCGTCGCCTCCAGCCCGTCGAGGTCGGGCATCTGCACGTCCATGCAGACGACGTCGGGGTGGAGGGTTCGGGCCTGCGCGATCGCCTCGGCGCCCGTCGCCGCTTCGCCGACGACCTCGATGCGATCGTCGAGGGTCAGGATCGTGCGAAAGCCCGCCCGCATCATGGCGTGGTCGTCGGCGAGGACGACCCGGATGCGGCCGCTCACCGCGTGCCCACCGTGACGAGAGGGGTGAGGGGAACGCGCACGCGCACGACGAATCCTCCGCTGGATCGGGGAGTCGCCTCGATCGTGCCTCCGGATGCGGCGGCGCGCTCCCGCATCCCGATCAAGCCCATTCCGGGGGTGACCTCGGCCACCGGGCGCCCGGTGTTGGCGACCTCGAGCTCCACCCCCTCGGGGGCGTAGCGCAGGCGGACATCCGCCCGCGCGCCGGGTCCGGCGTGACGGCGGGCGTTGGTGAGCGCCTCCTGTGCGATCCGGTAAAGGTTGACCTGCACCGTGTCCGGCACGTCGCGCTCCTCGCCGATGATGCGCAGCTCGGAGGCGAGCCCGGCGGCGCTGGCCTCGGCGACGAGCTTCTCGAGGCCTTCGAGGCCGACGGATGTCTCCTCGCTCGTATCGCCGGGGGTCCGCAGCGTCTCGAGCAGATGGCGCAGCTCGCTCAGCGCAGAGCGCGCCGAATCCTCCACGCGGGCGAGCGTCTCGCCCGCGGCCTGCGGATCCTTGCTCATCATCATGCGCGCCGCGCCCGCCTGCACACCCATGAGGGAGACATGGTGGGCGACGACGTCGTGCAGCTCACGGGCGAGCCGCACCCGCTCCAGCGCCACCGCCTGCTCGGCGCTGCGTTCGCGTTCGCGTTCGAGCTCCGCGGTGCGCTCCTCGAGCAGAGTGCGCTGCTGCCGGCTCGCCCAGGTGCGTTCGCCGAAGAGGTACGCGCCGCCGAAGTAGAGCGCGTTGATGAGCAGGGTCAGCAGCATCGAGGCGACGTAGGGCGAGAAGGCGCCCGCGCGCGAGAAGCCGTCCTGGTCGATGTCGGCGGTGGCGTCGACGAACATCGTGACGAGCAGCCAGACCGCCATCCCGGCGATGATGCCGATGCGCGTCCACATCGCGCGGCGCCGGTGCGGCGACCAGGCGCCCACCGTGTAGATCGCGATGAACATGGCGATGTTGCCGGCGTAGATCTCGGGCACGCGGAGGGTCACGGCGGCGAAGTACGCGGTGCAGACGATAACGGCGACCGTGGCGGGCCAACGTCGGCGGACCGCGAGCGGGACGGCGAGGACGAACGCGTAGGCGACGGCGGCGGCCATGGAGCCCTGGTGCTCGCCGTAGATGCCGGCGACCGACGAGAGCGCAGCGCTGATCAGCGCGCCGACGCACATCGCGGCGGCCAGCAGGAGATCACCGCGCTGTTGCGCGGGCGTGAGCGGCAGCATCCTTCCAACCTAGAGCGGGCGCTCGGATGCGGCATCCCCCGCCAGACGGAGAGCATTGACGCTCCAGGGCGTCGGTGCAAGCATCCACCCAGAGCGCGGCGACCGGCCTCGCCGATCGAAGGGCACGGCATGGCCTCCACCAGCGTCTTCATCAACCTGGTCACCACGGATCTCGAGCGCAGCAAGGCCTTCTACCGCGCGCTCGGATGCGACATCAACCCCGACTTCACCGACGAGAACGCGGCGTGCGTGGTGTGGGACGAGAACATCTTCTTCATGGTCCTGATGTGGGACTTCTTCGCGGCGTACACCGACAAGCAGATCGCCGACCCGCGCACGAGCGCGCAGGTGTCGGTCTCGTTCGCGCTCGACTCGCGCGAAGCGGTGGACGCGATCGTCGAACGCGGGATCGCCGCCGGGGGCACCGCGCCGAAGGAGCCGCAGGAGTACGGATCGATGTACTCGCGCGATCTGGACGACCCCGACGGCAACTCCCTCGGTTTCCTCCACCTCGTCGACGACGCCGACTGACTGCTCACCCGTCGCAGACCCACCTGTTCGAGGGACGCGTGATGTCACCTCCGGGCCGGTGGCGCGACGTTTCGGGTCCCTTCAACAGGGGAGGGTTCTGTTCGAGGGACGCGTGATGTCGCCTCGGGCGGTCAGCCGAAGATCATGGGGCGGTCGTCGTCGTCCTCGTCGCCCGCGAAGTCCAGGTCGACCACGACGGGAACGTGGTCGCTGGGGATCTCGCCCTTGCGTTCGTCGCGGTGGATGGCCGCGCCCGCGACGGCGTCCGCGAAGGCGTGCGAGCCGAGGATGAAGTCGATGCGCAGGCCCTCGTTGCGGGGGAAGCGCAGCTGCTTGTAGTCCCAGTACGTGTAGCCGGTGGGCACCAGGGGGCGCACGGTGTCGCTGAGGCCCGCATCCAGCAGGGCGCGGAACGCCTCACGCTCGGGGGGTGAGACGTGGGTGGTGACGCCCTCGATGACGGTGGGGTCGCCGTTGTCGGCGTCGGTCGGTGCGATGTTGAAGTCGCCGACGAGGGCGAGCGGCAGATCGGGGTTCGCCGCGAGGGTCTCGCGGGTGTATCCCGTCAGCGCGGCCAGCCAGTCGAGCTTGTAGAGATAGTGCGGATCGTCGAGCCCGCGACCGTTGGGGACGTACAGGCTCCAGACCCGCACGCCGTCGATGGTCGCGCCGATGGCGCGGGCCTCCTGCGGGAGATCGGGGCCCTCGTGGCCCTTGAGGAACCCGGGCATGCCGGGAAACGCCGTCTCGACCTCGGTGATCGGCGCACGGCTGGCGATCGCGACGCCGTTCCACTGGTTCAGGCCGTGCGCGACGACGTGATAGCCGGCCTCTTCGAAGGCCGCGTAGGGGAACTGCTCCGGCTTGCACTTGATCTCCTGCATGGCCAGCACGTCGATGTTCTCGCGGACGCAGAACTCCACGGTGCGAACGACGCGTGCGCGGATCGAGTTGACGTTCCAGGTGGCCAGGCGCATGCCTCCAGCCTAGAACCCGGGCCGAGGCCGCACGCCGGAGGCCGATGAACTGTACACCTTTGGACTGGTTGTCCACAGTGGTCGATCGTGCCTGCTGCGGGCAGAGTATCTTCCTGGCATGCGCACGCCACTTGCCGAGCTGCTCACTCGCGTCGACGAGTTGAACTCTCCCGATTCGCCGTTCGTGTTCCGTGCCGTCGGCGACCGCATCCAGGGCGCCTGGGACGTCGCCCACGTGCAGTACGCGGCCCTGCTCGGGGCGGGTCAGATCGACGACGCCTACGCCATCGAGGTGACGTTGGACGAAGACGAGGGCACGTTCGATACGGACGAGACGCAGACCACCTCGAAGACGTCCGGCGGGCTCTCGACCGACGGGTCCTTCCACTTCGGGGGGAGTACCTCCACCTTCACGGGCAAGCAGTCGCGGATGACCCGCAGCTTCGTCGTCGGCACGCGCGTGACGACCCCGGAGGGCGATGGCACCTCCGCCGGCTGGTCCTTCGACACGGACCGCATCAAGCAGCCCCTGTTCGACTTCCTCGCCGCGAACGGCTGGGAGAAGAAGAAGGGGTTCTTCGGCCGCCTCTTCGGCGGCTGATCCCGCTCGTCCCCTCATCCCGTCGAACCCTGAAAAGTCGAACCCCGAAAAGTCGAACCCTGAAAAGTCGAACCCCGAAAGAGGAGCATCATGACCCAGCCCATGCCCCCCATGTCCCAGCCACCGCAGCAGCCCGTGGCTGCCCCGAACGGCTCGTACCCCGGCAAGACTCTCGGAATCGTCGGCCTGATCGTCTCGTTCTTCGCGAGCCTGATCGGCCTGATCCTCTCGATCGTCGCCTACTCGCAGTCGAAGAAGGCCGGCTACAAGAACACCCCCGCGCTGGTCGGCATCATCCTCGGTGCCGTCTTCCTGGTGATCGGCATCATCGTGGCGATCATCATCGGCACCGTCTTGGCGGGCCTGATCGCGCAGTGTGCCGACCTCGGCCCGGGAACGCACTACGTCGACGGCGTCACCTACACCTGCTCTTGAGCGGTGCGGCCTCGCCTGAGCGCGTCCCGCGGCTCAGGCGAGGTCCATCCCCGGTCCGTCTGCGGGTCGCGGCGTGAATCCGTTGCGCTCGTAGAAGGCCCTCCGGCCGCGGGCGGCGAACAGCTGCACGTCCTCGACTCCCCGTCGCCGTGACTCCTGGACGAGCGCATCGAGGATGAGCGCTCCCGCTCCATTGCCTCGCGCCTCGGTCGCCACGATGAGCTCGGTGACGAAGGCGTGCAGCACGCCGTCGCTGATCAGACGCCCCATGCCCACGAGCACGCCCGCATCGTCGCGCGCCGAGCACACGACCCAGCTCCCTGCCAGGGCGGGGGCCAGCTCCTGCGCGGAACGCTCGCCCCATCCGGTGCTCGCGTAGAGGGCGGCGAACTCGTCGGCCGTGGGCGGCATCATCGTGAGGTGCACCATCGGACGCTACCGCGCTCGTGTTAGTCCCGGCGCGCGTCGGGTCGGATGAGGTGCGCCGCAGCGTAGCCTGCGCCCATGACGGTGCCCAGAGCGCTTCGCGTCACCCTGCTGGTCGTGGCGTGGTTCAACCTCGCCTCGGCGGTGGCGGGGATGATCGGGCTGACCGTGGGCGGCGGGATGGGGGTGCCGCTCGAGTGGCTCGAGGGCACGCCCTTCTCCTCGTACTTCTGGCCGGGCATCATCCTCGGTGTCGTGGTGGGCGGGATCCAGGCGCTCACCGTCGTCGCGCAATATCGGCGCTACGCCCTGGCCTGGGGGCTGCACGCGGCTGCGGGGCTCGTCATGATGATCTGGATCGTCGTCGAGCTGGCGATGCTGCTGGTCTGGTCGCCGCTGCACGGTATCTACTTCGTCGCCGGCCTCGTGCAGACTGTGCTCGCGGTGCTCGCCCTCGGTGCCTGGCCCCGTCCGCTCCTCTCGCGCACGCCGTGACGCCCTGAGACACTGGCAGCGGACGAGTCGAACGTGGAGCACTGTCGACGCTGCTGGAGGCGCGGGACGATCCCGGCCATATCGAGACGCCGGCTGGTTTCGACCGGGCGGCCGCGCGGCGCGCGTTCGTCGAGCTGACCGAGCGACTGTCCGGCGGCTTCGAGGCGGAATGCGCGGCGGATCTGAACGTGCAGGATGCGAGCTTCCATGCCCAGGTCGTCGTCCCTGCTGAGGCCACGGCGACGGGGCAGCGCTTCGTGGTGCGGGTCTCCAACTTCGGCATGCTCGCCGTCATGGCCCTCGAGAACCCGGGGGTGCACGGTGATGAGGAGTTCAGGGCGCGCTGATCCGCACGATGTCGAGCGGATCGCGGCGTGCCTGGATGCCGGCGGGTACGTCCTTGTTCCCGAGGAGCCGCTCTGGATGCCGTATCGTGGCGCGATTCCTCGACACGTCTTCGGCAGGGGCGAGCCGACATGGTGGGACCGGTACTTCGACTACCTGTAAGGGGTCCCCGTCCTCACGGCGCATCCGCGTGCGCCCCTAGACTCGACGGTGTGACCGCCGCATCCACGCCCGAGCTCGAATCCGACCGCCAGGCGCTCATCGCGCTGATCGGCGCAGAGGCCGTCTTCCACGGCGACTTCACCCTCTCCAGCGGCAAGAAGGCGTCGTACTACGTCGACATGCGCAAGCTGACGCTCGACCACCGGGCGGCGCCCGCGATCGGCCGGATCATGCTCGACCTGATCCGCGATGTGGACGGCGTGGTCGCCGTCGGTGGCCTCACCCTCGGTGCCGACCCCATTGCCAACGCGGTCATGCACGAGTCGGTGCACGCGGGCACGCCCCTCGACGCGTTCGTCGTGCGCAAGGAGCCCAAGGACCACGGCCGCGGTCGCCAGATCGAGGGCGCGGATGTGGCGGGCAAGCGCGTCGTGGTCGTCGAGGACACCTCCACGACCGGCCAGTCCGCACTGAAGGCGGTCGAGGCGCTGCGCCGCGAGGGCGCAGAGCCCGTCGCCGTCGCCGTCATCGTCGACCGCAAGACCGGAGCCCAGGCCGCCGTCGAGGCCGAGGGCCTCCAGTGGCTCGCGGCGATCGACCTCGACGACCTGGGTCTTCCCGCGCAGTGATGGACGCCGCCCGCATCCGTATCGCAGGAGATCTCCGTTCTGCAGGACGGATGCGGCGCGATCGTCCTGTGTACGGGATTTCTCCTGCGGGGCGGTGGTGACGGTGGACGATCGCACCCTCATGCTGCTGGTCGCGCTCGTCATCACGGCGGGCGCGCTCGTGACGTTCGTGCTGCAGCTCATCCGCTTCCTTCGCCGCGAGCGCGACGATCGAGAGCACGGCGACGGGGAATCGCGAGACGACTGAGGATCCACGCTGCTGTGGATAATCTCTGCGCGGGCTGTGCGCTCCGTGCCACCCTTTCGGGACACCCCTCGGAAAGGACACGCACATGAAGAAGCGCACTCGCCTGGCCGCAACGATCCTCGCCGCCGCGACCCTCACCGGAGCCGGTGCCGCCGCAGCCGCTCCCGCCTTCGCGGCCGACAACAGGGTCACCCTGTACGGCTTCCCGACCAAGGGCATCTGTCAGGTCGTCGAGCAGGCGACCGGCTGGGCCATCAACGCCTCGGGTCACCAGGTCTACGCCGGCGATGCCTGTGGCTACTGGGGTCCGGACAAGCTCTACGGCTTCAGCATGCTCTACAACTGATCCCGGACACGAGGATCCCCCGGCGCTATGCGTGCCGGGGGATCCTCTTTGCGCTCACGGCGGGCAGATCGATGCGTGCCCCCCGGGCTGATCGGATCGGAGCCATGATGGATCGATGACGGTTCACGGGCACGATGTCGCGGCGGACGCCAGGCGGCTGATCGCCGAGGGCTACATCTCAGAGCACGCTCTGCAGGCCGTGACCAAGGTCGCCCCGGAGAGAGTCTCGGCGTTTCTCGCGACGAGTGGGTCGGCGGGGCTCTCCTCGGACCAGCCCCCGCTGTCCCCTGACGAGAGCGCGCGCGTCTCTATCCTGGTCGGGCACCTGACGGTCGCCTTTGACATCGCCGACGACGAGCGTCTGCGAGCGATGCTGGAAGGTCTGACGGGTGAGTGCGGCTTCACGCTGCAGAACATCAGCCGACTGACGCACGTGCCCGTCGACGAGGTGACCACGGCTCTTCACGATCCCGGAACGCTCGCGGCTGAGACTAAGTACGCGCTCGCGCTGAGAGTGTCGTACCTCATCAACGCCGCCAACCAGGCCCGCGCACGGTAGCGGGCGCACCGCGCCGCGCGATCAGATGCCTTCAGGCATCTCCGACTCGACGGGTTCCGGTGCGATGAGCTCGGCGACGGAGGTGAGCACCTCGTCGGGGCGGAAGGGGTAGCGCTCGATCTCGGCCGGGTCGCTGATCCCGGTCATCACGAGCACGGTGTGCAGTCCCGCCTCGATGCCCGCGACGACGTCGGTGTCCATGCGGTCGCCGATCATGCCGGTGTTCTCGGAGTGCGCGCCGATGCGGTTGAGCGCCGAGCGGAACATCATCGGGTTCGGCTTGCCGACGACGTACGGCTCCTTGCCCGTGGCCTTTGTGATCATGGCGGCGAACGATCCCGTCGCCGGCACGATGCCGTTCGGAGTGGGGCCGGTCGCATCCGGATTGGTGACGATGAACCGCGCGCCCGCGTTGATGAAGCGGATCGCCTGCGTGATCGCCTCGAACGAGTACTGGCGCGTCTCGCCGACGACGACGTAGTCGGGCTGCGTTTCGGTCATGACGACGCCCGCCTCGTGCAACGCGGTCGTGAGCCCCGCCTCGCCGATGACGAAGGCGGAGCTGCCGGGCATCTGCGACTTGAGGAACTCTGCCGTCGCCAGTGCCGAGGTCCAGATCCGCTCCTCCGGAACGTCGAGCCCCGATCGCTTCAGCCTCGCGCTCAGATCGCGCGGGGTGAAGATCGGGTTGTTCGTGAGCACCAGGAAGGGTGTGCCGGTGTCGCGCCACTGCGCGAGCAGCTCGGCCGCCCCCGGGATCGCCTGGTTGTCGTGCACCAGCACGCCGTCCATGTCGGTGAGCCAGCATTCGATGTCATCGCGCGTGCGCATAGCCTCAGCCTAGGGCTCCCGCGGGCGGTATCCGAGCCTGCGAAGCCAGGTCATAGCGGTGTCCGAGGGGCGGCCAGGCTACCCGGGCGCGAAGGACCGCTCAAGAGTGAAGGAGGCACCTCGCGCAGCGCACTAGGGTCGTACGCGTGAGCGCTCGCGAGGCGGATTGGGATCCGCGCCGGCTGCCGGACCTGACGGGCCGGACCTACCTGGTGACGGGCTCGAACGCGGGCCTCGGGTACTTCGCCAGTGAGCAGCTCGTGAACGCCGGAGCGCGCGTCATCATGACCGGCCGCAACCCCAACCGGCTCGCCGCCGCCCGCGCCGCCGTGTCGGCACGCCTGCCCCATGCGACGGGCTCCGCAGAGACACTGCTGCTGGACACGAGCAACCTCGGCTCGGTGCGCGCTGCGGCCGCCACGGTCCGGCAGCGCGGGCGCCTCGACGGCCTGCTGCTGAACGCGGGGATCGTGCATCCGCCCGCGCAGCGTGAGACCACGCGAGACGGCAACGAGCTCGTGCTCGCCACGAACGCGCTCGGTCATTTCGCTCTGGCGGGCGCGCTGCTGACCACGCTCGCCGCCCGTCGCGGTCGGATGGTGTGGCTCGGCAGCATGTCGACCTCGATCTCGAAGTACGACCCCACCGATCCGCAGCTCGTCGAGAGCTACTCGCCCTGGCGCGCATACGTGCAGTCGAAGGCCGTCACCACGGTCGTCGGCCTCGAGGCGGATCGTCGCCTGCGCGAGGCCCGCGTTCCCGTGACGAGCGTGATCGCCCACCCCGGCTACTCCACGAGCGGCCGCACCGTCGGCATCCGGGGCGTCAACGAGCCGTCCCGCTGGGGGCGCTTCGTCGACAACCTGCAGGCTCCTTTCACGCAGTCCAAGGAGGCCGGCGCCTGGCCGCTCGTGCGGGCCCTCGTCGACCCGGACGTCGAAGGCGGCGAGATGTGGGGACCCGGGCGCATCGTGACCGGCCAGCCCCGAGCAGCGCAGCCGACGGCGTTCCTGCGGGAGCCCGCCATCGGCGAACGGCTGTGGCTCATGTGCGAGGCGGCCACGCGGATGCGGTGGCCCTTCGAGGCAGCCCGCCGCTGAACGCGGCGGGCGCCGCATCCGATCGCGTCAGGCAGAGAGCCAGATCGCGTCGTGCGCGGCGACAGGGATGCTGATCTCGGTACCGTCCACGCGGACGCGCAGCTCGGGAGCGGGCTCGAGCACCTCCACGCGGTGGTCCACATCGAGACCGCGGCGTTCGAGTTCGCGCAGCAGGTCGGGATCGCGGTCGTTGACCCGCAGCACGCGGCCCACGTGCCCCGCCTGCGCGTCGGCGAGCAGCACGAACGGCACGCGCTCGACCTGACCGAACACGTCCGGGATCGCATCGCCGTGGGGATCGAAACGCGGCCGACCGAGGCGTTCGTCGATGCGATCGAGCAGCCGGTCGCTCAGTGCGTGCTCGAGGATCTCGGCCTCGTCGTGCACCTCGTCCCAGGTGTAGCCGTACTCGCGCACGAGCCACGTCTCGACGAGACGGTGGCGACGCACGATCGCCGCGGCGCGCGCGAGACCTTTCTCGGTCAACGTGATCGGGCCGTACCGGCGGTGGCTCACAAGGCCCGCAGCGGCGAGCTTCTGCACCATCTCTGTGACGCTCGACGGCGCGAGCCCCAGCTGCTGCGCGAGCTGCGAGGGCGTGATCCGCTCGTCCTGCCATTCCGTGTGCTGGTACACGACCTTCAGGTAGTCGTCGACGGCTGCGGATGTGGGCACCCCGTCAGGCTACCCGCCCGTGATGACGAGCCAGATGAGCAGCGCGTTGAGAGCGACCAGGAAGACGGATGCGGCCGCGCCGGCGACCGTCGTCGCGATCCGGTTGCGGTACCTGCCGAGCAACCCGCGCTGCGCCGTCAGCCAGACGAGGGGGATGAGGGCGAACGGGATGCCGAACGAGAGCACGACCTGGCTCAGCACCAGCGCGAGCGTCGGGTCGAGGCCGAGTCCCAGGATCACGAGGGCGGGGATGAGGGTGACCAGCCGCCGAGCCAGCAGCGGCACGCGCACGTGCAGCAGCCCCTTCATGATCTCGGAGCCGGCGTAGGCGCCGACCGAGGTCGAGGCCAGTCCGCTCGCGAGCAGACCCACCGCGAAGAGCGTCGCGATGACGGGGCCGAGTCCCGCGGACAGCGCCGCGTACGCGCCCTCGAGCGAGTCGGTGCCGGGAACGCCGGCGAGGCTGGATGCGGCCAGCAGCAGCATGATGAGGTTCGTCGTGCCGGCAACGGCCATGGCGATCGTGACGTCCCACCGTGTGGCGCGCAGCAACCGGCGTTCGCGATCGGCGGGGGCGGCATCGGTCAGCGGGAAGCGGTCGCGCGCGAGCGAGGAGTGCGCGTAGATCGCGTGCGGCATGACGGTCGCACCCAGGATGGATGCGGCCAGCAGCACCGAGTCGGTGCCCTCGAAGCGCGGCACGAGGCCCTGCACCAGGCCGCCCGCGTCCGGCGGCGAGAAGATGATCCCGGTGCAGAAGCCGATCACGATGACGATGAGCATCGTGATGACGACGGTCTCGAATGCGCGCGCGCCGCGGCGCGATTGCACCGTCAGCACGATCATCGACACGACACCGGTGATCACGCCGCCCCACAGGAGCGGGATGTCGAACAGCAGGTTGAGCGCGACCGCGCCGCCGATGACCTCGGCCACATCCGTCGCCATCGCCACGAGCTCGGCCTGCAGCCAGTAGAGCCGTCGGGCCCACGGACGGCGGATGCGGCGGCCGAGGAGGTCGGGCAGGCTCTGGCCGGTGACGATCCCGAGCTTCGCCGAGAGGTACTGGATCAGCCAGGCCATGAGGTTGCCGAGCACCACGACCCACACCAGCAGGTAGCCGAACGTCGCGCCCGCGGTCATGTTCGCGGCGACGTTTCCCGGGTCGAGGTAGGCCACCCCGGCGACGAGCGCCGGTCCGAGCAGCCACGCCATCCGACGCGCAGGCGCCTGCACGGGCGCGGCGGTCAGAGTTTTCGGCATGCCGAAACTGTATCGTATTTTTCGGTTGCCCGAAAAGTGCTCTTCCATCGAGTGAGAAGCGACGGCGGGCGCGGCTAGCCTGGGGGGATGACGGATGCGGGCGAGCCGGAGGACACGACCTCGGACATCGCTCCCGAGCACGGCGTCGGACCCTGGGAGGGGCCGTGGCCCGACGACGCGCATCTCGATCCCGATCTCCTCGCCGCGGGCGACCGCCGAAATGTGATCGATCGCTACCGCTACTGGCGGATGGACGCGATCGTCGCCGATCTCGACGCGCACCGGCACGGCTTTCACGTGGCGATCGAGAACTGGCAGCACGACATGAACATCGGCTCCATCGTGCGCAGCGCCAACGCCTTCGCCGCCGCGGAGGTTCACATCGTCGGCCGCCGCCGCTGGAACAAACGCGGCGCCATGGTCACCGACCGCTATCAGCACGTGCGCCATCACGACGACGTCGCAGAGTTCGCGGCGTGGGCGGCGGCCGAACAACTCCCCGTCATCGCCGTCGACAACGTGCCCGGCTCCGTCCCCGTGCAGGATGCGGAGCTCCCCGAACGCTGCGTGCTCGTATTCGGTCAGGAGGGGCCGGGGCTCTCGCCCGAGGCCGTGGCGGCCGCATCCGGGGTCGTCGAGATCTCGCAGTACGGGTCGACGCGCTCGATCAACGCCGCCGCCGCGGCCGCCGTCGTGATGTACGAATGGTGTCGTCGCTGGGCGCGCTGACGCGCATACGCTCCCGCAACATCGCCTGACGTGGACTGTTCCTCCCGAACCACGGAGGACACATGCCGTACACGCGCATCTCACCCGCCCGCCTCGTCGCCGCCGTCGCGGCCGTCGCGGTCGTGGCGCTGCTGACCCTCGCTCCCTGGGCCCTCGTCCATCCGCTGCGCGGGGGAGAACGACGTCGCGGTCGGACTCCGCGGCTGAGGTGCGCGCCCGCATCCGGCTCATCCCTTCGTGTCTCGCTTGTGCACGTCTGGCGCGCTTCACCCGTGCATAAGTGAGACACGAAGGGGGTGCCCGGGCTTGCGTGTCTCACTTGTGCACGGAACGGCTGGCGTTGGGGTGAACGTTTGAGACACGCAATACGGGTATCTCGCGCCTGCGCCTGCGTCCGCGCGCGGCGCCAGTGAGAACGCCGGTGAGCTGCGGGCCGCGGGCAGGGGGATGCGGCTGAGCGGCGCGCTTCGGGTCGGCATGCTCGGGCAGGGGGATGCGGCGGAGCGGCGCGCCTCGGGGCGGCATGCTCAGGCGGGGATGCGCATCCAGGCTCCGGAGCGCACGCGCCAACCGAGGGTGACCGCGCGAGCGAGCATGTAGACCCCGAAGAACGCGACCGCGAGCCAGGCCAGGCCCGCAGCCCCCGCGGCGCCCGCCCACATCACCACGAGGAGGGCCGGGACGAACGGCACGAGATTGGCCAGCCCCGCGAGGGCGAGGTACTTGCCGTCGCCGGCGCCGATGAGCACGCCGTCGAGCACGAACACAACAGCGCACAGCGGCTGGGCGACGGCGAGCACGATCAGCGCGGGCTGCACGAGTGCGGCGATCGCCGCATCCGAGGTGAAGACGAGGCCGATCATGCCCGAGAAGCCGCCGATCAACGCCCCCACGATCACACCGAACCACACGCCCCACGCCACCGTGCGGCCGAGCACCCGGCGTACGAAGGCGGGGTCGTCCTCGCCGAGCCCGCGGCCCACGAGTGCCTGCGCGGCGATCGCGAGCGCGTCGAGGGCAAAGGCGGCGGTCGAGAAGATCGTGAACGCCACTTGCCAGCCCGCGAGCTCGGGGGTGCCGAGCGCCGTCGCCACGGCGACCGTCGCGAGCAGGGCTGCGCGCAGCGACACGGTGCGCAGGAACATCCAGCCGCCGCTGCGAGCCGCGCCCGACACGCTGTCGCGCCGCGGGCGGATGGATGCGTCGTGCCGCCGCGCGAGCCGACCCACCACCAGCGCATACACGGCGACCATGCCCCACTGCGTCACGACCGTTCCGACCGCGGAGCCGGCGATGCCCCATCCGAACCCGTAGATGAACAGCCAGTTCAGCCCCGCGTTCGCGGTGAAGCCGGCGCCCGCGATCCACAGGGGAGTCACCGTGTCCTGCATCCCGCGCAGCAGACCCGTCGCCGCGAACACGATCAGCATGGCCGGCAGGCCCCACATCGAGATGCCGAGGTACGCCTCCGCCTCCGCCGCGACGTCCGCCGCGGGAGCGAACAGGCCCACGAGCGTGGGGGTCGTGAGATACCCGACCACGGCGAGGATGAAGCCCAGCCCGAGGGCCAGCCACATCCCGTCGATGCCGGCGGTCACCGCCGAGCCGTGCTGACCGGCGCCGAAACGACGCGCCACCGCGGGGGTCGTCGAGTAGGCGAGGAACACCATCAGCCCGACGATCGTCTGCAGCACGGCCGACGCGATCCCGAGACCCGCGAGCGGCACCACGCCGAGGTGACCGATCATCGCGGCATCGATGATGAGGAACAGCGGCTCCGCGATCAGCGCCCCCAGCGCGGGCACCGCCAGGTTCAGGATCTGCCGATTGAGTGTCGCCGCCACCCCTCGACCCTATTGACCCGCACCGACGCCCCGCATCCGCCCCCCTCTTCTTCCGCGAGACTGCATCTTCATCACGAGATCACGGGTAAACACAGTGATCTCGTGCTCGAAATGCAGTCTCGCGAGCGGAGGGTGGGGGCCGGCGCGGGAGGAGGGGCGCGCCGGCGGAGTTCGAGGAGGGGAGGGATGCGGCGGCACGTCGCGGCGGCTGGAGCCCCCACTCAGCCCGGCGGCATATCCTGTGCGCATGACCGACTCCCCCCGTTCCGGTCTCGCGCTCGACGAGCTGAGCAACGAGATCCGCCCGCAGGACGACCTGTTCCGCTACGTCAACGGCGAATGGATCGCCCGGACCGAGATTCCCGAGGACAAGGCGCGCTGGGGCTCCTTCCACCTTCTCGCGGAGCAGGCCGAGAAGGACGTCCGCGCCATCATCCTCGAGTCGCAGGATGCCGAGGCCGGCACCGAGGCGCGCAAGATCGGCGACCTGTACGCGAGCTTCATGGACACCGAGCGCATCGCCGAGCTCGGCGCCAAGCCGCTCGCCGATCAGCTGGCGCGCGTGGATGCGGTGAGCGACGTCACCTCCCTCCTCCGACTCGTGGGCGAGCTGGAGCGCGACGGGATCGGCGGCATCGTCGAGCTCTACGTCGAGCCCGACCCCGGCAACCCGCAGCGCTACCTGCCCTTCTTCATCCAGGGCGGCCTGTCGATGCCGGACGAGAGCTACTACCGTCTCGACTCGTTCGAGGAGACCCGGCAGGCGCTGCGCCAGCACATCGAGCGCATCCTGACGCTCGCCGACGTCGCGGATGCGGCGGATGCCGCGGAGCGCGTCGTGGCGTTGGAGACGGAGCTGGCGTCGCACCACTGGGACAACGTCCGCAGCCGCGATGCTGTCGCGACCTACAACCTCAAGACGTGGGACGAGGTCGTGGCGATGGCGGGGGTGGACCTCGCGCCCTGGCTCGAGGGCGTCGCCCCGCACCATTCAGACGCGTTCGCCGAGATCGTCGTGTCGCAGCCGAGCTTCGTCGAGGCGCTGGGGACGGTGCTGACCGAGCAGCGTCTCGAGGACTGGAAGGCCTGGCTGCGCTTCAAGATCGTGCACGCCGCCGCGGCTTTCCTGCCCGACTCGTTCGTCGACGAGAACTTCTCGTTCTACGGCACGCAGCTCACCGGCGTTCCGGTCAACCGCGAGCGCTGGAAGCGTGCGGTCAGCCTGGTGGAGGCCGCGCTGGGCGAGGCCGTCGGCAAGGTCTACGTCGAGCGGCACTTCCCGCCGACAGCCAAGGCCGCCATGGACGAACTGGTCGCGAACCTCATCGAGGCGTACCGCCAGTCGATCTCGCAGCTGGAGTGGATGAGCCCCGAGACGCGAGAGCGGGCGCTCGCGAAGCTCGAGGCCTTCACGCCGAAGATCGGCTACCCCGTGAAGTGGAAGGACTACTCGGGGCTCGAGCTCGACGCCGCAGACCTCGTCGGCAACGTCCGCCGTGCGCACGTGCACGAGCACGACCGTCAGCTCGGCAAGGTGGGGCAGCCGATCGACCGCGACGAATGGTACATGACGCCGCAGACGGTCAACGCGTACTACAACCCGCTCATGAACGAGATCGTGTTCCCCGCCGCGATCCTGCAGTACCCGTTCTTCGATGAGACCCGGGATGCGGCCGCGAACTACGGCGGCATCGGTGCGGTCATCGGTCACGAGATCGGGCATGGGTTCGACGACCAGGGCAGCCGCTTCGACGGCGACGGGTCGCTGCGCGACTGGTGGACGGATGCGGACCGCGAGGCCTTCGAGCAGCGTACGAAGAACCTCATCGCCCAGTACGACGCGCTCGTGCCGCAGGGGCTGCCGGAGGAGAACCACGTCAACGGGGCCCTCACGATCGGCGAGAACATCGGTGACCTCGGCGGGCTCGGCATCGCGATCCGCGCGTATCGGCTGTCGCTGGGGGATGCGGAGGATCCGGTCATCGACGGGATGACCGGCATCCAGCGGCTCCTGCTCAGCTGGGCGCAGATCTGGCAGCAGAAGAGCCGTGACGCGGAGGCGATCCGTCTGCTGACGATCGATCCGCACTCGCCGAACGAGTTCCGCTGCAACCAGATCGTGCGCAACATCGATGCGTTCTACGAGGCGTTCGAGGTGACCGAGGGCGATGCGCTGTGGCTCGACGCCGACCAGCGCGTCACCATCTGGTAACTGCGCCGTGACCCGTCGGGCGTAGTGTCGCCCGCATCCCCGAGCCCGAACCGGTAGGAAGGACCTGCGCCGTGCCCAGCTCTCCCGAGGCCTCTCGCGGAACGGAATCGGCGCCGCCTTCGCGGCGGGGAGCGAAGCGCCTTCCGCGCCGCGCCGCCGCGGGTCGGCGTTCGTTCACTTCCACCCTGAAAGCCCTCGACGCGCTCGCGGCGTCGGGGGCGCAGGTGTCGGTGCGGATCGATGACCTCGACCTCGGCTCGGCGGTGCTCGCCGGCGACGACTTCCGCAGCCTGCCGATCGCGGGCCTCGGCGTCGTGCCCCTGCTCGTGGAGACGGCCGCGCAGTTCGAGGCGGGAACCCTGGATCCGCTGGAGATCATCGATCGCGCCGGCATCGAACCCGTCGCGGTATCGGGTGTCTGGCAGCATCTGAAGGCGCCCGCGCTGCCGCTTATCGATGTGGCGTTGCTCGCCGCGTCGTCGGGCGACGCTCTCGCGGCCAACGCGCTCATGTCTCGGGTGGGGCTTCCGGCGGTGCGCGCCCGCGTCGAGCAGCTGGGGCTCACCCGCTCCGCTCTGATGGACAGCTTCCGCGATACGCGCGGCCCCGACGATGCGCCCCACGTGGCGCTCGGTGCGGCCCGCGAATACGCTCATCTCTTCGCGGAGCTCGTGAACAGCACGGCGGTCAGCGCCGGGGTCAGTGCGCAGGTCGCCGAGTGGCTGAGTCACGGCCACGATCTGTCGTTGGTGGCTGCGGCGACGGGGCTCGATCCCTTCGCGCACGACAACGACGAGCACGGGCTGCTGTTCGTCAACAAGACCGGGCGGGCATCCGGCATCCGTACCGAGGCCGGCGTGCTCGCCGGTCCGCGCGCAGGCGTCGCCTATGCGCTGTTCGTGTGCTTCGACGACCTGTCCATCGCCCACCGGCTGCGGGTGCACGACGCGTTCCGCGTGCTCGGTGTCGAGCTCATGGAGTACGTGTACTGACCGCTCACCCGTGCCTGCGCGCGCGACGCGCGAGCAGGGCGGCGATCGCGCCTGCGCCCAGGAGCCCGGCTCCTGCGAACGCGAAGGGGAGCGAGTCGACGCCGCTGTGCGCGAGCTCCGTGTCGCCGGGAGCGGACACCGGGGCGGGGATCGGCGTGGGGCTGGGCGCCACGCCCACTCCGCGGTGAGGGTCAGATCGCCCGCGAGGGGCGTCGCGAAGTCGTATGCGGCGCCCGCGGCGCGCCATCCGCTGAAGGTGAAGCCGTCGCGGACGGGATCGGCGGGGCGCGTCGCGGTGGCGCCCGCATCCAGCACGACCGACTGGGTGCCGATGGCGTCACCGCCGGCGGTGTCGAAGGTGACGGTGGCCACCGCGGTGGTGGGCAGGTCGTTCCACGTCGGCTCGGTGTAGCCCCCCGCGAAGCGTGCCTCGCCGAATCGCCCCGGGTACAGCGCGGTCGCCGGCGGCGTGGTCGCGATCGTGCCGAAGGTGCTGGGTGGCGGACCGAGCAGCTCGCGCACCGTGAGCGGGTTGTCGCCGAAGGGCGCGAAGCCGAGATCCGTGACGGTGGAGGGCAGCGTCACCCGCTCGAGTCGGCTCTGCGAGAACGCGAAGCTGCCGATGCTGGCGAGCCCCTCGTGGAAGGTCACGCTGCGGATCGCGCTGAGCGCGAACGCCTGGTCGCCGACGGTGCGCACGGACGCGGGGAGCGTCAGCGAGGTGAGGGCGTTGCCCTGGAACGCCGCGAACCCGATGTCGGTCAGCGAATCCGGCAGGCTCAGCGAGGTCAGCGCCGTCCCGCCGGTGCGGTCGAACGCGCTGTCGCCCACGGCCGTGACGGTGTAGGTGACGCCGCCGACGGCGATCTGGCGCGGGATGACGACGGCGGAGGTGGGGCTCGCCTGTCCGGCGACCGTGGCGGTGTCGGCTCCCAGCGCATAGGTCAGGCCGTCGACCTCGGTGTCGGCGGCGGATGCGGCGGGCGCCGCGGCGAGCAGCAGAGCGGCGGCGAGCGCGCCGGCACCCACTGCCTGGAGTGCGCGCTGGAGGCGCCGGGAAGCGGGGCGTCGTGTGTCGGGCATGGCCGGACGCTATCGGCGTGGCGGCCCGAGGGCGACGATAGCTGACTCGCCCTCACTTCCGGCGGCCTCGACAGCGACCGCCGCCTCGTCATCACGCGAATCGCGGGATGCGCGCTGCGAGAATGGGGCGGTGAGCGACACCCGACAGGCGCCGACCGTGAGCATCGGCCGCAAGCGGTCGCCGGCGCATCAGATCCTCACCCTCTTCGGGGACTACTGGTGGGGGGTCGACGCGCCGCTGCCGACCGGTGCGTTGCTGGCGGCGATGGCGGATCTCGGAGTGAAGGCGCCCGCGACGCGGGCGAGCCTGACGCGGCTGACCGACCGTGACCTTCTCATCCTGAGCAAGTCGGGGAGGCGCACGAGTCACGCCCTCACCGACCGCGGCGCGTCGGTGCTCGCCGATGAAGCCCAGTGGCTGCAGCGTTTCGGCCGAGAGGATCCGACGTGGGACGGTCTGTGGAGCGCCGTGCTCTTCTCGATCCCCGAGAAGGAGCGCCCCCTGCGTCATGCCGCCCGCACCCGGCTGCGCTGGCTGGGGTACGCCCCCCTGTACGACGGCGTGTGGATCTCGCCCTTCGATTCCGTCGACGCTGCGGTGGACGCCCTGGGTCGGCTCGGGGTCGGGCAGGTCTCCACCTTGCGGGGAGAGCTGGCGACAGCGCCGGGCGACAGCCCAACGCGCGCGTGGGATTTGTCCGAGGTGGAGCGGGACTACGCCGAGTTCCTCACGCGGGTCGGTGACGGCGGGCGGGAACTGGCGCCCGCGGCGGCGCTCGAGCGGCGTACCTCGCTCATGCTGGCCTGGCAATCGTTCCGTCATGCGGAACCCGGCCATCCGATGCGACTCATGCCCGCGGCGTGGCCGCGGGAACGCGCACGCGACGCCTTCGTCGCCGTGTACGACGCGCTGGCGCCAGCGGCGGAGGAGCGGATGCGGGAGCACATCGCGGACATCGACCCCGCGCTGGCGCGGCTGGTCCGACCGCAACGGCTTTCCTGAGTGCATCTTATGTAAAGATTCATTGACGCTCGTAACAATTACTTCTACTCTCATCCCCGAGGGGGCGCAACGAGGCATCCCCATGACGATGACGTCACATCGGAGGATCCTGCATGCTCAGACATCGACGACCTCGCGCGAGGATGCTCGCGTCCGCCGCTGCCACAATCGGAGTCGTGGCGGCGCTCGCCGCACCGCTCGGGTCGGCCGCAGCCGCAGACGACCTCTCGCTGACCGTGCTCTCCGGTCGCGCCGACACTGTCACGGGAGGCGACGCCCTGATCGCGGTGGACGGCGCGGACGCAGCGACGGTGGTGACCGCGGACGGGCGAGATGTTACCGCTTCGTTCACCGTCGTGAACGGGCGCCTCATCGGACTCGTCGAGGATCTGCCCCTCGGCACGAGTGAGGTGACGGCCCGATCGGCGTCGGGCTCCGAAACCCTCGAGATTCAGAACCATCCCGGCTCCGGCCCGGTCTTCTCCGGTCCCCAGCATCCGATGTACTGCACCGCATCCGCGGCGCCGTGGAACCTCGGGCCCACGGACGAGAACTGTCACGTCGCCGAGGCGCGCGTCAGCTTCCGCTATCGCACCACGGGTGGAGCCTGGGCCGACTATCCCACCGACGGTTCCACGCCCGGCGACGTCGCCACCGCGACCGTCGAGGGCCGCACCGTCCCCTACGTCGTTCGGCTCGAGCGCGGCACCATCAACCGCGCGGTGTACGAGACGGCGATGCTCGCCGGGCCCGCCGACCCCGCGCCCACGTATGCCGCGCGTGCGGCCGGCTGGAACGGAAAGCTCGCCTACACCTTCGGCGGCGCCTGCGGCGTGGGCTATTGGCAGGGCTCGAGCACGGGCGGCGTCGAGAACGACATGCTGCTCTCGCGTGGCTACATCGTCGCCTCGGCGACCTTCAACGTGTTCGCGCAGAACTGTAACGACGTTACGAGCGCGGAGACCGCGATGATGGTCAAGGAACACGTGATCGAGCAGGTGGGGCCCGTCACCTACACGATCGGTTCGGGCGGTTCGGCCGGCACCATGCAGCAACTCCTGCTGGCCAACAACTACCCCGGCATCATCGACGGCGTCATGGGAGACATCGGTTACCCGGACGAGCGCACGACGACCGTCGCCGGACACGACTGCACCAACCTGCTCGGATTCTGGAGCTCGCCGGCCGGGACCGGATGGACGGACGCACAAAAGCTCGCCGTCACGGGTCACGCGCAGCTGTTCACCTGCACCGGATTCACCTGGTTCACCGGTGTCGACAACCCACGCGCCGGCTGCAACGCCGCCGTTCCGGTCGGCGACCGCTGGTCGGAGGCCAACCCCGACGGACTGCGGTGCACGATCGCCGACATGGTGCAGAACGTCTACGGCGTCGACGACCAGGGTCGCGGACTGCGTGTCCTCCCGGACAACGTGGGCGTCCAGTACGGTCTGGCGGCGCTCCAGTCGGGCGCGATCTCGCCCGAGCAGTTCGTCACCCTCAACGAGAACGCCGGCGGGATGGATGTGGATGGCACGCGCACCTCGGCGCGGTCCGAGGCGAGCGTCGAGGCCATCGAGCAGGCATATCGCACCGGCCGCATCAACCTCATGACCGGCGGGCTCGCCTACACGCCGGTGATCGAGATGCGTCGCTACACCGACCCGACGGGGGATTTCCACGAGCGCTACCGTTCCGCGATCATCCGTGAGCGGATGCTCGACGCCTACGGCAACGCCGACACCCACGTCAGCTGGACGAGCAAGGACGCGGGGTATGCGAGCGCGATGTACACCGCGGGTCTCGACAAGCTGGAGGAGTGGCTGGACAACATCGTCTCGATGGGCGGCTTCGGCGACCGGGCGCGGACGGTCGCCGCGCGCCCCGCAGGTCTCGGGGACGGCTGCTACACCGATGACGGATTCGTCTCGGAGCAGCTCGACTACGAGAACACGCAGAGCACCTGCAACCAGTTGTTCCCGTACCACTCCGAGCCCCGGTACGTCGCCGGAGAGTCCCTCTCTCGCGACGTCCTGAAGTGCCAGCTGACGGCACCGGTGCGCGCGGACTACCCGGTGATGACCGACGGTCAGTGGGAGCGGCTGACCGCCGCCTTCCCCACGGGTGTCTGCGACTGGGCGAAGCCCAGCCAGGGCAGGGTCGACTACGCCGGCGTCTGGCAGAGCTTCGAGACGCAGCCGGATGCGATGCTCGAGGCGCCCGTGATCACGGGAGAGGCGCGCGTGGGCACCGAGCTCTCGGTGTCGGCGGCGAGCGCGACGCCGGGTGCAACGCTCGGCTACCAGTGGTTCGCCGACGGTGTCGCGATCGAGGGCGCCGTGTCTGGTTCGTTCACGCCCGGGGAGGCGCACGAGGGAGCGACCCTCACGGCGCGTGTCTCGGTGGTCGCCGAGGGCTACCAGCCGGCATCCCGCGTCTCCGCCGCGACCGCGCCAGTGGTGCCGGTGTCGTCGCCCTCGAACCCGCCGTCGCCGTCCCCGTCGCCGAGCGAATCGGCATGGGCGACGGTCGACGTGGGTGACGGTCGATTCGAACAGGGCGGCACCCTCGTCGCGCGGGTCGCGGGGCTCACCCCGGGTCAGCGCATCGCGGCCGAGATCCGCAGCGATCCGTATGTGCTGGCCGGGATTCCCGCCGCGGATGCGGAAGGGCGGATCACGATCCGTTCGACGATCCCGGCGAGCATCCCCGCGGGTGCGCACACGCTCGTGATCGCCTCCGGCGATCTCGAACCGCTGCGCGTGCCGATCACGATCGTTCCTGCGGGCACGTTGGCCTCGACCGGCGGAACGGTTCCGTGGGAGCTTCTCGCTCTGGGCGCGGGGGTCCTGGTGCTCGGCGCCGGCGCCGTGGTGTTCGCGCGACGTCGCGGCGGCCAGGCGCGCTCCTGATCGGGTGCGGGGAGGTGCGCGACGCCTCCCCGCATCCGCTGCGCTCCGCTGCGATCGACGTCACCGGGGTTAACTCAGGCCGGGCCGGTGGCCCGCATGCAGGGCCGGGTCGGTAACATCGCGACGTGAGCACTTCAGCGCCGTTCCGTGCCGATATCGTCGGAAGCTTCCTCCGCCCGCCGGGCCTGGCCGCCGCCCGCCGCCGCCACGCGTCGGGCGAGTTGACGGATGCGGAGCTGGGTGCCGTCGAGGACGCGGAGATCGTCGACCTCGTCGCCCGACAGCGCGCCGCGGGGCTGGAGGTGGCGAGCGACGGCGAGTTCCGTCGCTCCTGGTGGCACTTCGACTTCTTCGGGATGCTCGGCGGCGTCGACATCGTGGAGCTCGATCACGGCATCCAGTTCCAGGGCGTGCAGACCAAGCCGCGCGGCATCGAGATCACGGCGCCGATCCGCTTCGACGACGCGCACCCCTTCCTCGCGCATTACCGCTCGCTGGCCGCGATCACGGAGGGCACCGGTCTGCTGCCGAAGTTCACGATCCCTGCCCCGACCGTGCTGGACTTCCGGCTCGAGCCCGGCCACATCGACGCCGCCGTCTACGACGGGCGTGAGGCGATCGTGGCCGACCTCGTCACCGCCTACCGCGACGCGCTGGACGCGTTCTACGCGGCGGGCGCGCGGTACCTGCAGTTCGATGACACCGCGTGGGCGTACCTGTGCTCGGAGGCCGAGCTCGCGAAGGCCCGCGCCCGCGGGATCGACACCGACGGCATCGCCGAGCGCTACGCCGACCTGCTCAACCGCATCCTGGACGGCAAGCCCGCCGACCTCACCGTGACCACCCACGTCTGCCGCGGCAACTTCCGCTCGACCTGGATCTCTTCCGGTGGCTACGAGCCGGTCGCCGAGCAGCTGCTGGGCAACACCGCGTACGACGGGTACTTCCTCGAGTACGACTCCGAGCGCGCGGGCGGCTTCGAGCCGCTGCGGTTCCTGCCCGAGGGTGACAAGCGCGTCGTGCTGGGGCTGGTGACCACGAAGACCGGCGAGCTGGAGAGCGCCGACGACATCCGCCGCCGCATCGACGAGGCCGCAGCCTTCGCCCCGCTCGATCAGCTCGCCCTGAGCCCGCAGTGCGGGTTCGCCTCCACGGAGGAGGGCAACGAGCTCACCGAGGATCAGCAGTGGGCCAAGGTGCGGGCCGTCGTCGACATCGCCGCATCCGTCTGGAGCTGAGCGGACTCAGCGCTTCTGCGGCGCCGGGATCGGTTCGCCCTTCATCGCCGCCTCGTCGATCTCGGCCTGGTTCGCCAGGAACGGCGTGCCGTGCGTGTGGAAGGTGGGCACGGTCTTCGCGCCCCACGCCTGGCCCTTGGCCCGCTCGGCCTGCGACCACTCCACGACCGGCCAGTCCGGGTCGAGGATGAGGCGCGCGCCGGCGTTGGCCAGCTCGATGCGGTTGCCGCCCGGCTCCCAGACGTAGATGAAGAACGTCTGGTTGATGGCGTGCTTGTAGGGCCCGAACTCGATGTGCACGCCGTTCTCGAGGAAGATGTCGGCGGCCTTGAGGATGTCCTCGCGGGTGTCGGGGGCGAGAGCGAAGTGGTGGAAGCGCCCGTGTTCGCCGGTCCAGTCCTCGCTGTAGACCACGTCGTACGACTTCTGCTGGAACCGGAACCACCAGGCCGCGTACCCGCCGCCGTCCAGCCGCACCCGCTCGGACTCGCGGGCGCCCATGACGTCGCGCCAGAACTCGCCCGCCTTCGTGACGTCGCTGGCGAGGTAGTTGATGTGGTCCATGCGGCGAGCGTTGACGCCTCGCCCGGGGAACGCGGACGCCTGGTTCTTCAGCGCCGGGCGATCCTCGTCGTCCGGCACGTAGTGCTCGGTCTCGTAGTAGATGCCCATGAGGTGGCCATCCGGGTCCTCGAACTCGTACGAGCGGCCCACCCCGGCCTCGGGCTCGCGCCAGCCGTGACCGAGGCCCGCCGCCTCGATCGCCGCGACGCGACGCTCCAGAGCCTCGGGGCTCGTGACGCGGAACAGCGTGCGACCCACGCCGTTGGTGTCGGATGCGGTGAGCTTGAGTGTGTACAGCTGGTACTCGTCCCAGCAGCGGAGGTACGCGGAGTCGCCGATGCGGGCGACCTCCCGCATCGCGAGCAGGTCGCGGAAGAAGTGCAGGCTCTCCTCGAAGACGGGGGTGAACAGCTCGACGCCGCCCAGGTGTGCGAGGTCGAAGTTGTCGCGCGTGGCCATGGTGTGTCCTCTCTGACAGTCAGCGGCGGGGCCGGGGAAAGACGAGCCCGTCGAAGATCTTTCGTGCGGTGCGGACCGACGACGAGCTCGCGCGCCAGCCGGAAGCGGCGTCGCCGGTGACGGCGACGGTGGCGGCGAAGGTGCCGCCGGGGTGTTCGAGAAGCGTCTGCTCGCCGTCGTCGAGCACGGCGAAAGCGGAGCCGACGGCGCCAGGGATGCGGATGCCGGCGGCGACGGATGCGGCCATCAGCACCCCGATCGTGGGGTGCACCCGCGCGGGGATGAACGCGCGGGTGCCGACCGCGCCGCCGCGCCGCGGTGGTGACAGCAGGAACATCTTGGGGACGGTCTGGGCGGAGACCTCTCCCAGGCCGAAGAGCGGGCCCGCCGCTCGGCGGATCGTCTCGACTCGCTCGCGGAGCGCGCCGCGGGACTCGAGCTCTTCCGGGCTCTCCTCGCCGGTGACGTCGAACTCCGCCGCATCCATCAGCACGACCGGCATCCCGTTGTCGACGAGAGTCACGCGGTGGCCCGCGATCTCGTCCGTCGGCGATCCGGTGGGAAGCAGCGGCTTCTGCCCGCGGGTGGTCAGGGCGATCCGGCCGGCCGTTCCCGGCACGCCCGCGATCGTCTCGTCGCCGTCGTAGTCCACCCGTCCGTCCGGCGTCGCGAACCTCGCTTCGGCGATGTCGCCCGTGTTGAGCAGGCGGATGCGCACGACGGTCTCGGCCGCATCCGCCGTCAGGAGGCCGCGCTCGATCGCGAACGGGCCGACCGCGGCCAGCAGGTTGCCGCATGTCTGCGCATCGGCGACGACGGGCTCGTCGACGCCCACCTGGAGGAAGAGGTAGTCGATGTCGCATCCGAGTTCGCTCGAGCGTTCGACGACGGCCACCTTCGATGTCAGCGGATGGGCGCCGCCCAGTCCGTCGATCTGCGCCTGGTCGGGGCTGCCCATGATCCGCAGCAGCAGGTCGTCGCGCTCGGCCGGGTTCGAGGGCAGGTCCTCGGTGAGGAAGAAGGCGCCCTTGGAGGTGCCGCCGCGCATGAGCAGGCAGCGGATGCCGTCGCGCACCGGATCAGGCGTCGGCATCTCGTCGCTCCGCCTGCGACAGGTAGGCGACGCCGAGATCGGCGACGACCGATCGCAGGCCGTTGATATCCATGGAGCTCGCCCCCGCCTCGTACTTCGCGCGGTTGGTCGCCTCGCGCGCCGCCCGGGAGCGCGCCGCCTCGAGAACGGCTGCCGCCCGCATCCGCGGAACGACCGTCACACCGTCGTCGTCGGCGACCACGATGTCGCCGGGCTCGACGACGACGCCGTCCAGAACCACCGGAACGTTGACCGAGCCCGGGCTGTCGCGCAGGCATCCCTGCGCCGAGACGTAACGGCTCCACGCAGGAAATCCCATCGCGCGCAGTTCGGCGGTGTCGCGGACCCCTGCGGAGGTGACGTATCCGCGGACTCCCTTGACCTGCATCTGCGTGGCCATGAGTTCACCGATGTGTCCGAACGGCGAGGGGCCGGTCGTGACCACGACGATCACGTCGCCGGCGCGGGCCTGCTCGATCGCCACATGCACCATGAGGTTGTCGCCGGGGGCGGTGAGCACGGTGACGGCGCTGCCGGCGATCGCCGCACCCTGCTGGATGGGGCGGATCGCGCTGCCGGCGTAGCCGGTACGACCGAGCGCTTCGTGCACGGTCGCCGAACCGAGCCCGGCGAAGGCGTCGACGAGGTCGGCGTCCGCGCGTGCGATGTCGGTGACGACGACGTGCGGGCTCATTCGAGCACTCCGGTGACCTGCGGGAAGTAGCGCATGTACGCCTCGCCCATCGTGTCGTGGGCGAGGCCGAGGTTCGGGCCCGCGTTGCGCTTGACCTGCACGCCGCGGCGCACGGCGAGATCGCTGTAGTACGACCACATGTGCTTCTGCGCCGGCAGGCATTCCATCGCCTGGCGCTTCTTGTCGAACGCCGCCGTGATGTCCAGCAGCACGTCGGGCACGAAGCCGCATTGCTCGGGCTGGTGCGGTTCGAAGAAGAAGACCGGTGGGGCGCCGATGATGGTCTCCTTGGTCGGGAACGACCCGTCCGAGTTCGCCACCCCGATCGCCTGCGCCAGCACCCGCGCCTCGAGCGCCATGCGCGCGGCGGCCGGGTGGTCTCCGTTGTACGGGTCGTGCAGCGGATGCGTGAGCACGACGGTGGGCTGCACGCGGCGGTAGACATCGACAAGTCGCGCGACGGCCTCGGGCGACTCGCGCAGCGGGTAGTCGCCCAGATCGAGGAACTCGATGTCGGCGCCGAGGGCGGATGCGGCCGCCTCCGCCTCGGCTCGACGGATCTCCTTGATCTCCTCCAGCGACTTTCCCGCCAGCCACTGACTCGCGGACTCGCCGCGCTCGCCGAAGCTCAGGCAGACCACCGTGGCGCGCTCGCCGCGCATGGTGGCGGCGGCGATCGCGCCGCCGGCCCGCCAGACGAAGTCGCCCGCGTGGGCGCTGACCACGAGTAGCGCCGGGGTGGCTGCAGTCATATCCGCTCCTTGGTTCGACGGCGTCGAGCCGACGCGCGACGGCAGGCGTCCGGAGTCGACGCCGGTGCCGATTCGTGGGCTCAGCGAAGCACACCGCCTGCGAAATGGTCAAGATTTTGTTGACAATCCGAGACCACGAAACCACTATGGGCAGAGGTAAAAGCCGCCGATCATCGCGGCAGGCCCCCAGACGAGGAAGTCGAGGCAATCATGGCGCGGACGCTGCAGGAGCTGCTGGACGAGCGAGGAAACACCGTCGAGATGCTGCGCGATTCGCAGCTCGGCACCTATATCTACCCGGTCGTGCCGGCCGAGTTCACCAACTGGCGCCGGGAGCAGAAGGCGTGGCGCGAGACAGCCGTGCTCTACGACCAGACGCACCACATGGTCAACTTCTTCGTGTCGGGCCCGGATGCGCTCAAGCTCCTGAGCGATACGGGCATCAATTCCTTCGCGAACTTCCCGGTGAACACCGCCAAGCAGTTCGTGCCGACCGCATCCAACGGCGGCGTCATCGGTGACGGCATCCTCTTCCACGAGGCCGAAAACGAGTACGTCTACGTCGGCCGCGCGCCGGGCGCCAACTGGCTGCAGTTCCACGCCGAGACTGGTGGATACGACGTCGAGTTCCGCTACGACGACCGCTCGCCCTCGCGCCCCTACGGCGCCGCCGTCCACCGCGACTACTACCGCTTCCAGATCCAGGGCCCCAACGCCTGGGACATCATCGAGAAGCTCAACGGCGGCCCGCTCGAGAAGGTGCGCTTCTTCCACATGGGAGAGATGACGATCGCGGGCGAGAAGGTGCGCACCCTCCGCCACGGGATGGCGGGTGCGCCCGGCCTCGAGATCTGGGGACCGTACGCGCAGCACCAGAAGATCCGCGACGCCGTGCTCGAGGCGGGTCGTGAGTTCGGCATCGAGCCCTGCGGCTCGCGCGCCTACTCCTCGAACACGCTCGAATCGGGGTGGATCCCGTCGCCGCTTCCGGCGATCTACACCGGAGAGGGCGAGCGCGCGTACCGCGAGTGGCTGCCCGCCAACAGCTACGAGGCGATCAACGCGCTCGCGGGCTCGTTCGTCTCGGAGAACATCGAGGACTACTACCTCAACCCCTGGGAGCTCGGTTACGGCTCGTTCGTGAAGTTCGACCACGACTTCATCGGCCGCGACGCGCTCGAGAAGATCGACCCGGAGACGCAGCGCAAGAAGGTCACGCTCGCCTGGAACGACGAGGACCTGGCCAAGATCCTCACGAGCGTCATCGACCGCGAGGGCGTGGGCTACCAGTTCTTCGACCTCCCGAACGCCAACTACGGCTCGTCGAACTACGACGCGGTCATCGACGCCGACGGCAACAACGTCGGGCTCTCGCTGTTCACCGGCGTCACGGCGAACGAGAAGCGGGGGCTGTCGCTCGCGACCGTCGACCGCGACGTGCCGGTCGGCGCGGAGGTGCGGGTCGTCTGGGGCGAGCCCGACGGCGGCTCGAAGAAGACCACGGTCGAGCCGCACGACCAGATCGCGGTGCGCGCCGTCGTGAGCCCGGTGCCGTACGCGGTCACCGCGCGCGCCGAGTACCAGGGCGGGTGGCGCACCACCGGAAGCCTCTGAGCGAGCGCCCCGCGCGACGAAGGGGTCGTGCGGGCCGCTCCGGAAACCCAGGTGCCTCGGCGCCGACGTGACGCCCCCGCAACCCTCTAGAGTCGGGGGCGTCGCGCATGTCAGGCCGTCCTCTCGCCGTGGATGGCCTCGAACCGTCCGGAGGAGCCGCGGATGGCGCGGGCCACCGTGTCGAAGAGCCAGTCGAGCGCGGCGGGATGCTGGGAGCTCGACCGGCGGTAGAGGGCGATTTCCACGGGTGGCATCTCGAACGGCAGCGGCCGCACCACGAGCGGCCACGTCTGCGTCCACCCGAGCGCGATCGTGTCGGGCAGCGTCGCGATGAGGTCGCGGCTGCGCGCGAGAAGCGGCGGAAGCGACGCGAGGTGGTTCACGGCGATGCGGGCATCGACCTCGATGCCGTGCGCGCGACGCGCCTCGGCGAGAGCGGGCGCGCCGGAATCGCTGGCGACGGCGACGTGGGAGGCCGCGGCATACGCGTCGCGCGTCAACGGCTCGTCGGCGAGCGGATGCGCGGCCGACATCGCGACGCCGTATCCCTGCGACTTGAGGACCGTCCGCCCGAAGGGGCCGGGCACGTGGGAGGGCGTCACCGCGAGATCGACGACGCCGCGACCCAGCCAGTCCGGCAGGGACGCCACATCCATCGGCACGACCTCGATCCGCATCCGGGGGGCCTCGGCGCGCACTGCCCGCACGATCGCGGGGAGCCAGCCGATCTCGCCGAGCTCGGACAGCGCGACGCGGAAGGTGCGGTCGGAGTCGGCGGGTGCGAAGCGGTGCACCCCGTCGAGAGTGCGGTCGACGGCGGCGAGGGCATCGCGGAACCCCGGATAGACGCTGTCGGCCAACGGGGTGGGCTCCATCACGCGGCCGACGCGTTGGAACAGCGGGTCGTCCAGCTCGCGCCGCAACCGCCCGAGGGCCTGGCTCACCGCCGGTTGGGTCACGTAGAGGCGACGCGCGGCGCTGGTCAGACTCCGCGTCTCGGCGATCGCCACGAACACGCGGATGAGGTTGAGATCCACCGACTGCTCCCGACTGAGGCATCGTTGCCTCCGCATAAGTATGGGTAATCGAGATACCTCCCGTCGATGCCGTCGGGTTTCTTAACCTGTGGATGCGGGCACGTCCGCCCGTCCGAACGAGGGAGTTCACATGTCCGCATCCGCTTTCGACGCCATCACCCGCGCGGGGCGCGCGGTGGACCTGCTCCGCAATGCGCAGAGCAAGCCGACGATCTTCCCGGTGACGCCGGAGTTCAGCAACTGGCGCAGTGAGCAGCGGTCGTGGCGCGAGAGTGTGGCGCTGCTGGATCAGTCGCACCACATGACCGACCTGTTCATCTCAGGGCCCGATGCGCTGCGGCTGCTGAGCGACACCGGCGTCAACTCGTTCGCCCGGTTCCCGGTGGATGCGGCGAAGCAGTTCATCGCCGTCAACCACGAGGGCTACCTCATCGGCGACGCGATCCTGTTCCATCTCGAGGAGCAGGTGTTCGATCTCGTGGGCTGGTACATGGTGCTGGACTGGGTGCAGTTCATCGGAGAGACGGGCGACTACGACGTCACTTTCGAGCGCGACGCCAACACGCTCATGCGCGAGCCCGGCGTCGATCCTGTGTTGTATCGCTACGAGCTGCAGGGTCCGCACGCGCTCGCACTCATGGAGAAGCTGACCGGCGCGCCCGTGCCGCCCACGAAGTTCTTCGGCATGGCCACGTTCGACATCGCCGGTGTCACCGTTCGCTCGCTGCGGCACGGCATGGCCGGTCAGCCCGGATTCGAGCTGTTCGGGCCGTGGGCGGACGGCGCCCGCATCCGCGAAGCGATCATCGCCGCGGGCGAGGAGTTCGACCTCGTGCTCGTGGGGGCGAAAGCCTACTCGTCCGCGAACCTCGAGTCGGCGTGGGTCCCCTCGCCGCTGCCCGCGATCTTCTCCGGGGCGCAGATGGACGACTACCTCGCGTGGCTGCCCGCCGCACGCCTCGGCTCCCTCGCCGGGAGCTTCGTGTCCGAGCGCATCGAGGACTACTACCTCACCCCGTACGACCTCGGGTACGGGCGCAGCGTCGCGTTCGATCACGACTTCATCGGCCGCGCTGCGCTCGAAGCGCACGCGGCAGCCGAGCAGCGCGTGAAGGTCACGCTCGTCTGGAACCCCGACGACCTCGCCGCCGCGCAGCGCTCCCTCGTCGAAGACGGACTGCCGGCGAAGTACATCGACTTCCCGAAGGCGCGGTACGGCCTCTATCAAGTCGATCGCGTGCGCGCCGACGGCGTGGATGTGGGCATCTCGCACGACTGCGGCTACATCACGAACGAGCAGGCCTTCGTGTCGCTCGCGAGCATCGCCGCCTCGCACGCCGAACCCGGGACCGAGGTCGTGCTGACCTGGGGCGAGGATCCCAACTCGGCGAAGCCCGCCGTCGAGCGGCACCGGCAGGTGGAGATCCGCGCGACCGTCGCCCCGGCGCCCTACTCCCGCTTCGCCCGGGAGAACTACCGGGCGGGGTGAGGAGAGCGGCGGGCCCTCTTCCGCTCAGCCCGCGGGTCGTGCTCCCGGGGTGCGCTCCGCGGGTTGTGCTCCGCGGGCTGCGCTCCCGCCTCGGTGTCTCAGTTGTGCACGCGGAACGCCCCGGGAAGCTGCATAGCTGAGACATGCATCACCCCGCCCCGGGCTGCCCCGTCTCGGTGTCTCAGTTGTGCACGCGGAACGCCCCGGGAAGCTGCATAGCTGAGACATGCATCACCCCGCCCCGGGCTGCCCCGTCTCGGTGTCTCACTTGTGCACGTAGAACGCCCCAGGAATCTGCATAGCTGAGACATGCATCACCCCGCCCCGGGCTGCCCCGCATCCGTGTCTCAGTTGTGCACGTAGAACGCCCCAGGAACCTGCACAACTGAGACACGCAGCGCACCGCCCCGCATCCGTGTCTCACATATGCACGTCTAGGCCGCCGCAAAGCTGCAAGGTGAGACGCGGAAGGCCTCGCCGCTGCTACAGCGGCAGTCCGTGCGAGTGCCCGGGTGGCTGAGGCGCCCTAGGCGAGGGTGAGGAACAGCTTCTCGAGCTCCTCCACCGTGAGCCGGTTGTCGGCGGCATCCCCATCCGCCGCGTGCCGGTCGGCCGGGGCATCGGTGAGGCACTCGCGCATGGCGGTCGAGATGATCGCGAACCCGGCGCGGTCGATCGCGCTGCTGACCGCGGCGAGCTGGGTGATGACGTTGCGGCAGTCGCCGCCGTTCTCGACGGCGGCGATCACCGCGGACAACTGGCCCTGCGCGCGCTTGAGTCTGTTTGCGGCCTTCTTCACGGCCTGAGCGTCGTGCAGGGAGCGGTTGGAGGTGTCCATGGTGTCTCCTCGGTGACGGATGGCGGGTCAGGCGGCTGTTCCGGCGGCCCAGGTGCGGTACCCGCCGTCGAGGTTGCGGACGTCGTGGCCGAGCTGGGCGAGCAGTCGTGCCGCGGTGTGCCCGCGCTGTCCCACCTGGCAGTGCACGACGATCGGGCGGTCGCCGAGCTCGCGGTGTCGGGTGCGGATCTCGTCGAGCGGCAGGTTGATCGCGCCGGGGATCGAGCCCGCGGCGTTCTCGGTCGGTGTGCGCACGTCGACCAGAACCGCGCCGTGGTCGAGCGCGGCGTCGAGCTCGTGCCATTGCAGCGTGCGCGTGGCGCCGGAAGCGACGTTCTCCGCGACGTAGCCGAGCATATTCACGGGATCCTTCGCGGATCCGTACTGCGGCGCGTAGGCGAGCTCCAACTGCGACAGGGCGGTCGCTGTCAGCCCCGCCGCCATCGCGACCGCGATGATGTCGATGCGCTTGTCGACCCCCTCGCCGCCGACGATCTGCGCCCCGAGGATGTGGTCGGTCGCCGGGTCGATGAGCAGCTTCATCGCCATCGGCTGCGCACCCGGATAGTACGTCGCGTGCGACGCAGGATGCGTGTGCACGATGCGGTGCGGGCGCCCCGCATCCCGAAGCCGCCGTTCGTTCCAGCCGATCAACGCGACCGTGGTGCCCAGCAGTCCGAGGATGGCGGTGCCGAGGGCGGGGGCTGCATCCTCCGGTTCGGTCCCGGCGATGTCGTCGGCTGCGGCCCGGCCGTGCCGGTTGGCGAGGCCGGCCATCGTCACGAGCGTCGGTGCGCCGTCCAGGCTGTCGCGCTTCTCGACGCCGTCGCCCACGGCCCACACGTTCGGTACCGAGGTGCGGTGGCGTGCGTCGACGGCGATCCCGCCGGTCGGACCGAGGCGGATGCCGGCAGCATCCGCGAGGCGTCGGTCGGGGTGCACGCCGCTCGCCTCGATCACCAGGACCGCCTCGACCGCGCTGCCGTCGCTCAGGTGAACGCGCCCCGGCTCCGCCCCCGTGACGGTCACTCCGAGTCGGACATCGACACCCGCGTCCCGAAGGAGAGTCAGGATGGGCGCGGCCATCTCGACGTCGAGCGGCGAGAGCACCTGCGTGCCCCGGGTCACGAGCGTCACCTGCGCGCCGCGGGCGAGGAGGTTCTCGACCGCTTCGAGCCCGATGAACCCGGCGCCGATCACCACGACGCGCGGCGACGGTCCGGCGGTGTCGAGCACCTCGAGAACCCGGTCGACGTCTTCGACGCTGCGCAGCGTGTGCGTGGGCACGTGCTCGGCGGACGGACCCGGGGCGGCCGTGGCACCGATGGCGATGACGAGCTCGTCGTAGTGCTCGACGCGCTCCGCATCCGATTCGAGGTCACGCACCGTCACCGTCTGGGCCGCCGTGTCGATCTCGACGACCTCGTGGCGCACGTGCACGTCGAGGGCGAACCTGCTCGCCAGCGACTGGGGCGTCTGCAGCAACAGCGACGCGCGATCCGGGATCACGCCGCCGACGTGATACGGCAATCCGCAGTTCGCGAACGACACGTGCGCGCCGCGTTCGTACACGCTGATCTGCCGCGCCTCGTCGAGCCGGCGGAGTCTGGTCGCCGCGCTCATGCCGGCGGCGACACCGCCGATGATGATCGTCCTCATGTGTTCAAATATACCCCTGGGGGTATTGTGCAGGCAAACGACCGCGCAGAGCGGCGTACCGAAAGGAAGCGGAGCAAGACAGATGTGTCGACAGGTGACGTGCCGCACGTGCGGCAAGACGACGTGGGCAGGATGCGGACAGCACGTCGACGAGGTGATGCGTGGAGTGCCCAAGCGCGACCGATGCGAAGGCCACGAGTCGCAGTCCTCCGAGGGCGGACTCTTGGGGCGCCTCTTCCGCCGTTAGCGTCCGGCGGGAGCTGGCGTGGTCTGCGGCTTGACCCTCACGCGGCGTGAGGGCGCACGGTAGTCACATGAGCGACTTTTCCCACGCCTTCGACATCAGCCCCGTGCCCCCACCCGGGCCGGATGCCGTCGCCCCCGAGCTGTTCCGCGGCATCTACGGCATGCCCATGTTCGTCACGATCCCGTCGGCGGATCTTGCCGCATCCGTCGACTTCTGGACCCGCGGGCTCGGCTTCTTCGAGCTGTTCGCCATCCCGGGGCAGCTCGTGCATCTGCGGCGATGGGCGTTCCAGGACGTCCTGCTCGTGCCGGCCGCATCCGCGCAGCAGATTCCCCAGATGACGGTGAGCTTCGCCTGCGTGCTGGGACAGATCGAGGGCATCGCGGATGCGGTTCGCGCCGTGGATGCGCAGGCCGCGACCGGCCCGCGCGACACCGCGTGGAACACGCGCGACCTCGAGGTGCTGACGCCCGAGAACGTGCGGGTCGTGCTCACCGCGGCCAAGCCGTTCGATCCCGAGAGCGCCGAAGGGGTCGCGCTGCGCGCCGTGGGCATCGGTGTCGAGGCCGGTGAAAATGGTGAGCATGTCTGACGGGACCGACCTCAGCGTCGGGCAGGCGGCGCGCCGGCTCGGTGTCACGGTGCGTACGTTGCATCACTGGGACGAGATCGGGCTCGCCGAGCCCTCCGTGCGTGAGGACAGCGGATACCGCCGGTACGCCGGCGCCGACATGGAGCGGTTGCAGCGCATCGTCGTCTACCGCGAGCTCGGGATCGGTCTCGAGGACATCCGCATCGTCCTGGACGGGTCGGCGCTCGAGGCCGCCGACGTGCTGCGCACGCAACGCGCGCGCCTGGGTGAGCGGATCGAGGAGCTCCGGCGTCGCGGCGACGACGTCGAGCGGCTAATCGACGCCTACGAGAACGGCCTCACGCTCACCGTGCGCGAGCAGGTGGAGACGTTCGGCCCCGAGTGGGATCCGCGCTGGCCGCTGCAGGCACGTGAGCGATACGGCGACACCGTCCAGTGGCAGCAGTACGCGGAACGCTCGGCGAAGCGGGATGCGGCCGAGTGGGCGCGCATCGCGCACACCGTCACTGCGCTGGACGCGGAGCTGGCGGCGGCCGTCGCAGCGGGTGTCGAGCCGGGGAGCGAGCGCGCCGACGCGCTCGTCGACCGTCACCGCGAGGTGTTCTCGCAGTACTTCCCCCTCACCCGCAGCATGCAGGTCTGCCTCGGCCGGATGTACGAGGCGGATCCCGCCTTCGTCGCGCACTATGACGGCGTGCGCCCCGGTCTCACCGCGTGGTTGCGCCGCGCGATCGACGCCCGTGCCCGCAGCGAGGGTCTCGACCCCGACACCGCCACCTGGGAGTGACCCGCGCTCTGATGCGCCCCTCGCTCCCTACATCCGCGCCTCCCTGCTCGATTCCTGCGAGACTGCACTTTCGCGACGAGATCACTGTGTTCACCCGTGATCTCGCGCGGGAGATGGGCCCACGCGCCTGGAGGCTCCGCGTCCGCGCAGCGGGCGTGGAGAGGGCATGGGGACAGTCTCGCGGCTGGAAGGAAGGGGGCTTTCGTCGAAGGAGCGGAGGCGGCGCAGCTTCTTGCGGCCGAGAACGGCGGCGACGGGCTTCACCCACAAGATCTCGCCGAAGCGGTAGTCCGCCCCGCGGGCGAGGCGCGCGGCGAGGTCGGGCCGCAGCATCCACAGGTATCCGCGGGCCAGCTCCGCGTGCACCGAGTTCGACACGATCTTGATCACGTCGGCGGCTTCGATCAACGGGATCGCGTTCTCGATGTTCTGCCACGTCGACCTGCTGGTCGGCTCCAGCACGGAGGGGCCGCGGTAGCCGAGCTCGTCGCGGGCGTACGCAGCCATGATCTCCGCCTCGGGGACGGGGCCTTCCACCGTCCCGCCGCAGAAGACCAGGATGCTGCGGGTCGCCGTCGGGTCGATCGAGCGCAGCCCTGCCCGCACGCGGTAGCGGTTCTCGCGGTTGGCCCGCGGTCCGCGGTTGCCGTAGCCCAAAACCACGATGGCTTCCGTGCCGCGCGCGGATGGTGAGCCGAGGCGTCGCCGGCTGGCGCGCCAATGCGTCACCTCGCCGAAGGCGAGCGCCGCAACCGCCGCGGCCGTGGCGGCGGCCAGGGCGAAGCTGAGCGGGCGCACGTCTTCAGGATAGGAGCCGCGTCACGGCGCCCGATGCCCAGCCTCCTTCCCGCGAGACTGCATTTCCGTCACGAGATCACTGTGTTTACCCGTGATCTCGTGCCGACGATGCAGTCTCGCGGGAAAATGGGCGCTCAGGCGTCGCCGCGACCGACGCGCTCGAACCAGGCGAGCGTGCCGCGGGTCATATCGTCGGGGGTGCCGAGCTCAGTCAGCAGGGCCAGCGCATCGCGCACCTCCTGCTCGCGACGCGTGCGATGCGCGTGGGTCCCGGAGATCAGCCGTTCGACGAGAGCGGGGGCGTCGGGCCCCAGTTCCGCCGTGAGCTGCCCGCGCATCCAGTCCGCCGCATCCGCCGCATCCGCGGCCGTGAGCGTTTCGATGAGGAGGGTCGCGAGGCCCTTCATGAAGACGCTCCGCACGATCTTCAGACGCGCGGCCGCACCGACGGGTGCGTCGATCGTGTCGATCGGCACCCCGAGCGGGCGCAGCGATTCGGCGATGCGCGCCGCGCCCGGGCCGCTCGCGAGCAAGGGTGTGCGGATGCCGGCGCGTGTGACCGGCGCGAGCACGGCGACATCCGCGACGAGAAGACCCGCCCGCTCGGCGACCTTCTCGACCGCGCCCTTCACCTCGGGTGCGGCGGTGTTGAAGTCGGCGTACAGCGCGCCCGGCTCCAGCAACGGCGCGACCTGCTCGGCCACCGACACTGCGGCGTGCGTCCCTACGAGGCTGATGGCCATCTCGGCGTCTGTCACCGCCTCGGCGAGGGCGTCCACGCGAGGAACAGCGGGGTCGGCCTCGCGAGGATCCGGGTCGTACCCGCGCACCACCGCGCCCGCGCGTGAGAGCCCGACGGCGTAGCGTCGCCCCGCCTCGCCGAGTCCGATGACGGCGATGCGCGTCACGTGCGCACCGTCGGTGCCGCATCCGCACGCTCGGCGAGGTCGGCGATGTACGCCCACGACTTCGCCGAGACGCCCGCGTCCGGACGCGGCCCGTGCACGACGGCCGCGTCATCGAGGCCGGAACCGTACAGGGCGCGCAGGGCGCGGGTGATTCCGGCAGACGCCACGCGCAGGGTCTCGAGAACGGCCGCGGCGGGCGCGCCGTCGTTGGGGACGACGGCGCCGAGCGCGGCATACACCTCGCCCTCGGGCCCGCGCACCGGAACCGCCATCCCCCTCGACTCGAGGTGGATGTGGCCGGACGCGACCGCGAACCCGTCGGCGCGGATGCGGGCGAGCTCGGCGCCGAGCACCTGCGGATCCGTGATCGTGTGCGGCGTGTACGCACGCATCGGGCTGCGCAGCGCCTCGTCCACGACGCCAGCGGGTGCGTGCGCGAGCAGTACCAGCCCGTTCGAGGAGGCGTGGAGCGGGATGCGCCCGCCGATCAGCGTCGCGTTGACGACCGCATCCGGCGCCGACATCCGCTCGATGAACAGCACGTCGAGCTCGGCGCGCACCCCGAGCTGCACGTGCTGACGGATGCGGGCGTGCGCCGCGGCGATCCAGGGACGCGCGACCTCCCGTAGCCCCAGAGCGCCGGGGGTACGGGAGGCGTACTCCCACAGCCGCACGCCGAGACGGTAGGTGCGATCCGGCAGCCGCTCGAGCAGTCCCTCCTGCGTCAGTTCCGCCACGAGCCGGTGCGCTGTGGACACGGGGATGCGGGCGGTGCCGGCGATCTCGCCCAGTGTGAGGAACGGATGCAGGGCGTCGAAGGCGTCGAGCACCCGCAGGTGCCGATGCAATGCCGACTCGCCGGCCGATCCTCGCGCCATCGCGACTCCTCCCGCTACCGGGACCCTACCGCGCGCCCGGCGCACGACTCAGCCAGAACTTGACGTCGCGGGACTCCGTTGAGTCCGCAGTGTGGTTCTGGCTGAGTTGTGCCGGTACGGCCGGCTGCCGGCGCTCAGGCGCGATAGACCGTGCGCGCCCACTCGTGGTACGGGGCGGGGGCGACCGTCGCTCGCACGATCACCTGGCGGTGGTTCTGATCGACCGAGTCCTTCGCGGAGATCGGATCCTCGCCCCAAACGATCTCGACCTCGTCGCCGTCGGGGATGTCGGCGTCGAGCGTTGCGAGCGACATGTACAGCTGGTCGTAAGCGATGTAGCCCGCATCCGTCGAGATGCCGACGCGCTCGCCGTCGCGGCGCACCTCGTCCATCTGGTACAGCCCGTAGCGCGCCTTCGGGAAGTCGAGGAACTTCGCGGGTGTGCCGGGCTCGAGCTGCGAGCGCACGACGGCGGCGACATCGTCCGCGTTCCAGAGCAGGGTGACCTTGCGCCGGCGCGGGTTCTCCGCGTGCCGCTCCAGCGCCGCACGGCCGTGGAAGTCGTGGTCGAAGCGCACCGAGCGTCCGAGTCCGATGTCGTACGGCGTGAGATAGAAGTCGCGCACGTCGTCCGAGGTGAGCGAGCCCGCCACCGAGCCGATCCGCTCGGCGGGCAGCCACGACCGGTATTCGGCCATGTCGTCGTCGAAGACGGCGGGGAAGGGCGTGGGCACCCAGCCGGACTCGAGCGGTGTGGCCGAGTAGGCCTTCGCGCCGACGCGGCGGATGCCGAACTCCTCGCCCGCCTCCAGGATCGTCTGCAGCACGTGCTCGTTGTCGGCCCACGGGCCGAAGAACTCGAAGCCCGGCTGTCCGGCCATGCCGTGACGCAGCGCCTTCACCGCGCGGCCGCCGATCGTGACGTCGCCGATGTGGAAGAACTTGATGTCGGGTGCCGGGCCGCCGAAGAGCTTCTCCATGACGCGGTCGGCCTCGGGCCCCTGCAGCTCGTAGCGGTAGAAGGTGGGTGGGCCCTGCCGCATGTGCGAGTTCGGCTCCAGACGCTGATGCACATCCTTGCCCTCGGCCGCGGCCTTCTCGAGCGTGAAACGTACCCAGTCGATGAGGATGTGGTGCCCGATGAGCACGAGGCCCTCGGGTGCGTCCTCGTTGTAGAACAGGATGCCGTCGCCCACGAGGTAGCCGGATTCGTTCACGCTGATGAGTTGTTTGGCCACGCCCGGGCGGAACGTGGCGAACGTGTTGGGCGAGATGGAGGAGAGCACCTCGATGAGGTCGCGGCCGCCCAGGAACAGCTGCGTCATGTGATGCGACTGGTCCATGAGCGCGACGGTGGTGTTCCAGGCGCGCTGCTCGTCGCGCCAGTTCGTGAACTCGGGGGCGACCGGGAACGTGAACGCCGGCCAGTTCTGGTTGCGCAGCAGTTCGAGCGGGCTTCCGGTGCGTTCGATCGCCGCGGCGAGGGATTCGGATGTCATCGTCGACCTTCCTTTCGTCGAGCCGAGCATGCGCCGGCCGCGATCGATGATGGGCTCGATTTCCGTTCATGTGAAATATGCGCGGGATCGAGCGTCGTTCGCGAGAAAGTGTGATCAGAACGTGCCCCGAAATCGACGCCAAAATCGTTGACAATCTTCGGGCGACTCCGTACCGTCCCAGGAACGGGGCGAACCCCCGGTCTCGCAATGACGCGACGACACGGAAAGGCGGCCATGGCGGCTCGACTCACCCTCACGGACGTGAACCTGCGATTCGGCGGGATCACTGTGCTGCACGATGTCGGATTCGACGTGGAGCCCGGGCAGATCTTCGGCCTCGTCGGACCCAACGGCGCGGGCAAGACCTCGCTGTTCAACTGCATCAGCGGGCACTATCGCCCGAGTTCCGGCTCCATCACGATCGACGGCGACGAAGCATCCGGACAGACCCCGGCGCACCTCGCGCGGCGCGGACTCGCCCGCACCTTCCAGCATCCCGCGCTGCAACTGCACGCATCCGTGCTCGAGAACGTGATGCTGGGCGCGCACACGCGCCTTCCGGGCGGGCCCGGCGAGTGGGCGATCCGCACGCCGCGCACGTGGCGCTCGGAGCGGGAGATGCGCACGGAGGCGCTGCGGTTGCTGGAGCGCTCCGGCCTCGGCTGGGCGGCGAACCGCCACGCCGACGAGCTTTCGCACGGACTCCACAAGGCGATCGAGCTGTGCCGGGCACTCATGTCGCACCCGAAGCTGCTCCTGCTGGACGAGCCGGCGGCGGGTCTGCCGCATTCCGAGGTCGAGCAGCTCATCGCGACCGTCCGCGCCATCCGCGACGAAGACGACATCACCGTCGTGATCGTCGAGCACCACATGGGACTCATCGCGGCACTGACCGACCGTGTGGTCGTGCTCGATCACGGCCGCAAGCTCATGGAGGGCTCGGCCGCCGAGGCGCAGAGCGATCCCCGGGTGATCGAGGCCTACATCGGCAAGGAGGCCGCCGATGACGCTGCTTGAACTCGTCGACGTGACCGCGTCGTACGGTCCCGTCCAGGTGCTCGACGGAGTGTCGTTGAGCGTGCCCGAGGGGGGAGCCGTCGGCATTCTCGGCGCGAACGGCGCGGGCAAGACGACCACCCTCCGCGCGATCAGCGGAATGGTGCGCACGACCGGCACCCTTCGTTTTGACGGGCGCGACATCCGCGGGATGCGGCCCGAGAAGGTCGCGTCGATCGGCATCGCGCACGTGCCCGAGGGGCGCGGCACCCTTGGCGCCCTGACGGTGCGCGAGAACCTGCGGGTCGGCGCGTACCAGCGGCGCGACCACAAGGCGATCCAGGGCGACATCGACTACTGCCTCGACCTGTTCCCCAACCTCAAGGAGCGCTACCGCTCGCACGCCTCCGCGCTCTCCGGCGGCGAGCAGCAGATGCTCGCCGTCGCCCGCGCCTTCATGGCGAGGCCGCGGCTGCTCCTGCTCGACGAGGCGTCTCTGGGTCTGGCCCCGAGCACCGCGCGCACGGTCTACGACGCCATCGCGAGGCTCCGCCGGGAGTCGGGGATCGCGATGCTCGTGGTCGAGCAGAACGCGACGCTCGCCTTCCGGCTCGTCGACACCGCCACCGTGCTCGAGACCGGCCGGAACGTGCTCACCGGCACGTCGGCCGAGCTCAGGGGCATGGACGAGATCCGCCGCGCCTACCTGGGAGGTTGAGAGTGGGAACCTTCATCCAACTCGTCATCGATGGGCTGTCCATCGGCTCGGTCTACGCCGCCCTCGCCCTGGCGATCGTGCTCGTCAACCAGGCGACGGGCCTGATCAACTTCGCCCAGGGCGGGATGGCGGTGCTCTCCGCCTACCTCGCCTGGTGGTTCACCGGGGTCGGGGTCCCGCTCGTCCTCGCGATCCTGCTCTCCGTGGGCGTCTCGTTCCTGTTCGGCGCCGTCGTGGAGCGGTACCTGATGCGTCGCTTCGAGGGCGGCGATCCCGACACCGCCGTCGTGGTGACGATCGGTCTGCTGACGCTCATCACCGGCGTCTGCGGCTGGCTCTTCACCTACAACAACCAGCAGTTCCCCTCGCTTTTCCCCCTCGACACGATCTCGGTGCTGGGCGCGTCGGTGAGCGTGCGCTCGATCGGGACGACCGTGGTCATCCTCGCCATCATGATCCTGCTGCAGGCGCTGTTCGCCGGCACGAAGCTGGGCCTGGCGCTGCGGGCGGTCGCGGTGAATCCGCAGTCCGCGGCCTTCTCCGGTCTGCCGGTGAGTCGCCTGCTGATGGTCGGATGGGGGCTGGCGGCGGGTCTGGGCGCGGTGGCCGGCGCGCTCGTCGCCCCGCAGCTCACGCTCACCCCCGGCATGATGGACAACGCCCTCGTCTACGCGCTGGCCGCCGTCATCCTCGGCGGGATGTCGAGCCCCGTCGGGGTGGTCGCGGCGGCATGGATCATCGGCGTGCTGGAGAACCTCGCCGCCGTGTACGTGCCCTTCATCGGCTACGACCTGAAGGTCGCGGTGCCGTTCGTGCTCATCTTCGTCGTGCTGCTCGTGCGACCACAGGGCCTGTTCGGGCGCAGAACGGTGGTGCGTGTCTGATGGCTTCCACCGCATCCGTCTTCTCGCGTCGCTGGGTACGTGTTGTCGTCGTCCTCGCGGTCGTCGCCCTGCTCGTGCTGCTTCCGCTCATGCTGCCCGAGTTCGCCAACCAGACCATCGCGCGCATCGGCGTCTTCGCCGTCGCCGTCCTGGGGCTCAACGTCGTCATGGGCTACACCGGCCAGGTCTCGCTCGGGCAGATCTTCTTCGTCGGACTCGGCGCGTATGTCACCGCGTACGGCGTGCAGAACGACTGGAACATCGCCCTCGTCTTCGTGCTCAGCATCCTCATCCCCGGCGTCGTCGGACTGATCATCGCCCTCGCCGCCGCTCGGCTGGGCGGGCTCGCCATCGCAATGGTGACGATCGCGCTGCCGATCGTCGGTGTGCCGCTGGCCAAGCGACTGTCGGATCTGACCGGTGGGTCGCAGGGTGTCTCGGCCCGCTTCACCGATGCGCCGGAATGGACCGGTCTGTACAACGATCAGTGGCAGCTGTACCTCGTGATCATCATCGGCGGGATCGCGTTCCTGCTCACCCGCAATCTGGTGCGCGGCAAGTACGGGCGCGCCTTCGCGATCGTGAAGGACAACGAGGCGGTCGCCGCGGCGATGGGCGTCTCGCCCTATCGGTACAAGGTGCTCGCCTTCACGGTGGCCTCCCTCATCGGCGGCGTCAGCGGCTTCCTCTACATGGTCGTGGTGCAGTACACCTCGCCCGAGACGATGAGCTTCGGGCACTCCATCCAGTTGCTCGCGGCGATGGTCATCGGCGGCGCGGGCAGCATCATCGGGTCGCTCCTGGGTGGTGCGTACTACGTGCTCGCGCCGCAGCTGACGAACCTCGTCGACCCCAACCTGACGGCCGTGCTCCAGGGGGCGCTGCTGCTGCTTGTGCTCTTCGTCCTCCCGGGCGGACTCGCATCCCTCCCCGCACGACTGAGACGGATGCGGCGTCGCCCCGATCGAGCACCGAGCAACCCATCGTCCGGCGACCTTCCCGCGTCGCCGAGCACCACAGAGAGGCAGAATCACCCATGAATCTGAGGAAGAGGAGCGTGCTGGGCATCGTCGCCCTGACGTCCGCTCTCGCACTGGCCGTCGTCGGCTGTTCGCGCGGCGGGGGAGGCTCCGACGCCACGGGCGGCGCCGCGGCCGCGAGCCCCGGCATCACCGACACATCGATCAGCCTGGGCATCACCACGCCGCTCAGCGGCGGTACTGCGGGCCCCGGCACCTGCACGGTCGCCGGCATCACGGCGTACTTCGGTGCGAAGAACGCCGAGGGCGGCGTGACCTTCGGCGACGGCAAGACCCGCACGGTCGACATCAAGGCGCTCGACGACGCCTACGACCCCCAGAAGGCCAAGGCCAACTACGACCAGCTGAAGGACAACGTCTTCGCGATGACGGCCGGTCTCGGCACGCCGACCAACCGCGCCTACCGCGAGGCGGCCATCGCCGACGAGGTGCCGCAGGTGCTCGTCATGACCGGCGACCCGATCTTCAGCGAGACGAACGAGAGCCCCTGGCAGCTCGGCTTCGTGCCGATCTACCAGAACGAGGGCGAGGCCTTCGGCAAGCTCCTGGCCGCATCCGGCGAGAACCACAAGGTCGCCGTGCTCTACCAGAACGACGACTATGGCGAGGGCTACCTCGAGGGCTTCAAGAGCGCGGTCGAAGGTGCGAGCAACATCGAGATCGTCAAGGAGCTCACCTACGAGGCGACCGACACGGCCGTCGACGCGCAGCTGACGGAGCTGGCGAGCTCGGGCGCGGATGTGTTCTTCAACGCGATGTCGATCACCCCGCTCGTGATCTCGTCGCTGCAGAAGGCGCAGCAGCTCGGATGGAGCCCGAGCTGGTTCCTGCCGTCGAACACGTCGAGCCCGACCGCCATCCTTCAGCCCGGTGGCGCCGACGCGTTCCCCGGCGTGTACTCGGTGTCGTTCTCCAAGGCGCCCGCGAGCCCCGCGTTCGCCGACGACGAGGATGTGCAGACGTTCCTGACCGACCTGAAGCAGTACGCGGACTACCAAGACATGCCTGCCTTCCCGCACTGCATGTGGAGCTTCATGGTCGGGGCGACCCTCGAGCAGGCCTTCGAGACGATGACCGAGCCGACGCGCGAGAACTTCATGGAGGCCCTGCGCTCGATCACCGACTTCCAGGCGCCGCTGATGCTCGACGGCACCGCCGTCGACACCACCGTGGACGGTCAGCCGGCCGTGTCGTCGGTGGTCGTGCAGAAGTACAACGGACAGGGGTACACCACGGTCGAGTCCTTCGGCTGACCCGCATCCCGTCCGTCTAGATCCCGCGAGACTGCATCTTCGTCACGAGATCACGGGTAAACCCCGTGATCTCGTGCGAAAGATGCAGTCTCGCGGGCTTTGCGCGGTGGCGGCGACGGATGCGGTCGGGTGCCCGGATGCGGTCGGGTGCCCGGATGCGGTCGGGTGCCCGGATGCGGTCAGTCGAGCGAGCGGAGGATGTCGACGATGCCGGCGAGGTGCTGCCGAGTGGCGGCCTCCGCGGCATCCGGATCGCGGGCGACGACCGCGTCGATGATCGCGATGTGCTCGGGTGCGGACTGCGCGGCGCGGCCGGGATGGAAGGCGAGTCGGAACTGGTGCCGCGCGGACTGTGCGCGCAGACGCTCCAGGAGCTGGGATGCGGTCGCGTGCCCGCTGAGCTCGCGCAGGCGCCGATCGAGCTCCTGGTTGAGTCGGGAGTAGCGCACCAGGTCGCCGCCGGAGATCGCCTGCTCGATGTCGGAACGGAGCGCGCGCAGGCCCTCGATGTCGTCATCGTCGACCCGCTCGGCCGCTTTTCGGGCGCACAGCGACTCGAGCCCCATGCGCACCTCGACGATCTCGACCGCCTCGTCGACCGTGATGGCGCGCACCCGCGCGCCGCGATTGGGCAGGCGCTCGACCAGACCCTCGCCCGCGAGCGTCAGCAGCGCGGTGCGCACGGCTGCCCGCGGAGCCTCGAAGCGTTCGCTGAGATCGGCCTCGATGAGCCGTTGGTGAGGCGCGAACTCGCCGCCGAGGATCGCGTCGCGGATCTGTGCGGCCAGCTCAGGGCGCGCCGCCTGCTCGGCCTCGTCCGTCACGGAGGGAAACGTCATCGTCATCCCCTTCTCGGGCGGAAGCGCCGCACCGGATCGTCAACACTATTGTGTCCGATCCGCGAGCGTCACGGGGTGGATGGTGCGGCGAGGCGCCAGGTCGCGTCGGGGATGTCGCCGAGGGTGGCCACCGTGACCACGCGAGCGGATGCGGCGCTCGGCTCCAGATGGGCCACGCAGCCGTGCCGGGCTTCCACGCGCACGGCGACCCCGTGTGGGCGCAGCACCGTCATGAGCGCCTCGGCGATCTGATGCCCGAGGCGCTCCTGCAGCTGAGGGCGACGGGAGGCGAGCTCGACGAGCGTCGCGATGCGGCTGAGTCCGGCGATGTGACGCACCGGCGCGTAGAAGACATCGACCGTGCCTTCGAAGGGCAGCAGGTGGTGCTCGCACACCGAGCGGAACGGGATCGCGGTCATCCCGACGAGCTCGCCCGGGTGTTCGTTGTCGGTGAGGGCCACGGGAGCTCCGAGGGCGGATGCCGGGTCGACGCCCAGTCCGGAGAACAGGTCGAGGAAGAGGTCCGCCACCCGCTCGGGGGTGCGGGTGAGTCCGAGGCGATCGGTGTCCTCGCCGACGGCCTCGAGCAGCTCGCGAACGGCCGCGACCGCGCGGGCGCGGTCGGTGCGCGCTGCCGTGTCGATGCTCATGTTGCTCCTTCTGCGCCTTCGAGGCGCTCGACGAGGGCGAGGCCGCGCTGCGCCCACGAGATCTCGCCCCGCGCGCGCTCCACGAGACCCTCGTAGGCGAAGCGCTTGTAGGCGATCGTGCGTTCTCGGTCCGCCTCGGCGGTGACGGCGAGACGGCGCAGCAGCATGGGGTTGTCGACCGCGTCGATGCGCGCCAGCTCGCCCTCCCACTGCTCCAGCTCGCTCTCCCACTGCGCGATGTGCGCGCGCAGGAACGCACGGGAGTCGGCGGGTGTGCCGGCTTCGAGGTAGGCCGCCCGGAGGTGAGCGGGATCGCGCACGCGCTGGTAGTCCAGCGGAGCTGCCATCCACGCGAGGAAGGCTGCATCCCCTTCGGGGGTGATGTGGTACATCCGACGGGTGCCGCGCTCGCCGCGCGCCTGCTCCTCGCCGCGCACGAGGCCTTCGGCCTCCATCTTGCGTAGCTCGGGGTAGATCTGGGAGTCCGGGGCGTGCCAGACGTGCCCGACCGAGACCGCGAACTGCTTCTGCAGGTCGTAGCCGGACTGCGGTCCCACCCGCACGAGGGCGAGGAGCGCGTAGCGCAGGCTCATCCGCCGTTCTCCTTCCGAGCTGTGGCTCTGAGGCTATCCATAAACGCCGACGCGGGGCCCGGGCGGACCGGACCCCGCGTCGCGTCGAGGGCTCAGCCCTTGTAGCCGGTGCGCCAGCCGCCCTGGTAGGTCTGGCGGGCGACGGTGGAGTAGGGCACGGGACTGACGACCACGCGCACCTCGGTCTGCTCGTGCGGCTCGACGGAGGCCTTGGAGGTGCCGCCGTTCGGCTCGCCCCAGACGACCTTCAGCTCGGTGCCCTCGGGCACGTCGGGGTCGACCGTGCCGAGCGAGAGACCACGACGCTCGTTGGCGCTGTAGCCGGTGAACATCGAGAAGCCCACGACGGCGCCGTCCGCATCCACGACCGAGTCGTAGTTCGCGGAGCCGTAGTTGGCCAGCGGCAGGTCGAAGAACTTGTAGTTGGGTCCGTCGACGTTCAGCAGCGAGCCCCAGACCTTTGCGAGGTCCTCGGCGTTCCACGCGAGGGTGACCTTCTTGCGCTGGGTCGCCGGATCGATCTTCTCGAGCGCGTCGCGGCCGATGAAGTCATGGTCGAACTTCACGAACGAGCCGTAACCGAGCTCCCAGGGCGTCAGGTAGTAGTCCTCGATGTTGTCCGAGACGAAGGAGCCCGCGAGGGTTCCGGTGGCCTCGTAGCTGTCGACGCCGAGCCACTCGCGGTAGCCGCGCTCGGCCTCACCCGAGTAGATCGCGGGAAGCGGCGAGGGGATCCACCCGGACTCGAGCGTGTTCGAGGGGTAGGCGCGCGATCCGACCGGCACGAGACCGAACTCGACTCCGGCTTCGACGATGGCGTCGCGGATGGCGTCGTGGTCCTCGTAGGGACCCCAGATCTCGAGACCGGGAGCGCCGGCCATGCCGTGACGGAGGGTGCGCACGGTCTTGCCGGCGATCGTCATGGTCGACATGTTGAAGAAGCCGAGCTTCTCCAGCGGGCCTCCGTTGAGCTTCTCGATGACGTCCCAGGCCTTGGGGCCCTGGATCTGGAAGCGGTAGTAGCGGCGCGTCACGGCGTGGCCGTACGGACGCGAGGGCGAGCGACGGTCGACCTGCACGTCGAGGTTCTGGTAGCCGCCGGTCTCCCCGTGGTACATCAGCCAGTTGGATGCGGGCGCGCGGCCGACGTACACGTACTCGTCCTCGGCCTCGCGGAACAGGATGCCGTCGCCGATCACGTGGCCGCTCGCGGTGGTGGGCACGTACTGCTTGGCCTTGTTGACCGCGAAGTTCGCGACCGAGTTGATCGCGGTGTCGCTGATGAGCTTGATCGCGTCAGAGCCCTTCAGGAACACGTTGTCCATGTGGTGGGACTGGTCGTAGAGGACGGCCGTGTTGCGCCAGGCCTGCTGCTCCTTAATCCAGTTCTGGAAGTCGGCGGGGACGACCGGGTAGATGTAGGAGCCGATCTGCGAGTTGCGCAGCATCTCGACCGGGTTGGTCTGGTCGATGAGTTCCTGCAGGTTGCTGGCCACGATGAACCTCTCTGTTCGGGGGCCGGCGCCTCGGGTGAGGCGTCGGAGTCAGGTGAAGACGATGGTGTGGTTGCCGTGCCGGATGACACGGTCCTCGGCGTGCCACTGCACGGCGCGCGAGAGCACAGCCCGCTCGACGTAGGCACCGCGGGCCTGGAGGTCGGCGGCGGTCATGGAGTGGTCGACGCGGGCGACGTCCTGCTCGATGATCGGCCCCTCGTCGAGATCCTTGGTGACGTAGTGGCTGGTGGCGCCGATGAGCTTGACGCCGCGTTCCTTGGCCTTCTTGTAGGGGCCGGCGCCGATGAAGGCGGGAAGGAAGGAGTGGTGGATGTTGATCACAGGCACGCCCACGCCCTCGAGGAAGTCATCGGTGAGGATCTGCATGTAGCGCGCCAGCACGACGAAGTCGACGTTGCCGGCGAGGAGCTTGACGATCTCGCGCTCGGCCTCCGACTTGTCCGGGCCCTGCGAGGGCACGTGGAAGAACGGGATGCCGAACGAGCGCACGTCCTCGGCGGTGTTCGTGTGGTTGGAGATCACCATGGGGATCGTCACGTTGAGCTCGCCCCGGCGGTGACGCCACAGCAGCTCGAGCAGGCAGTGATCGCTCGTGGAGGCGAGGATCGCCATCCGCTTCGGCACCGACTGGTCGGTCAGTCGCCACTGCATCCCGTAGGGCTCCAGCGTCTGGGCGAGGTCGGCTTCGATGTCGCCGATCGCCGCGGCGAGTTCGGGACGGTGGAAGACGACGCGCTGGAAGAACGCGCCGCCCTCGGGGTTGTCCGAGTACTGGTCGAGCGTGACGATGTTCGCCTTGTTGCGCGTGATGAGTGCGGTGACGGCGGCGACGAGCCCGGGCTGGTCGGGGCCGTGCACGATCAGGCAGGCGTGGTCACGCAGGGCGTCTTTGTGCAGGGACATGCGGGGATCTCCTCAGGACTGCGCGGCGATGTACTCGCGGGCCCAGTCGGATGTCGCCCGCAGACCGCCGAACGTGTAGAAGTGAATTTTGACAGGTCCGCGGGAGTCCTTCTGCGCGACGAGCGCGCCGAGGTCGCCGATGAACCGGTCGGGGCCCGCCGTTCCCATGAGGTTGGTGAGCGAGAACCCGTACTTCTTCACGATCATCGCGTTCGCGCCGACGCCGAAGCGGCGGGCGAAGTTGATGAGGCGCTTGATGCCGGCGGGGCCGGGTGTGCCGATGCGGATCTCCGAGGTGATCCCGCGGCTGCGTACGGCGTCGATCCAGTCGATGACCGGGTCGGTGTCGAACGCGAACTGCGTGAGGATGACCTGGCCGAGACCCGCATCGGCCAGGGCCGCCGACTTGTCCTCGAGGTGGCGCCACAGCACGTCGGTGGGGATGTCGGGGTGTCCCTCGGGGTAGCCCGCGATCGAGACCTCGCGCACGCCGTACTTCTGCAGGATGCCGGAACGGATGACGCTCAGCGAGTCGGGGTACGGGCCCTCGGGCTCTGCCGGGTCGCCGCCGACGGCGAAGACGTGCTCGGTGGCACCCACCTGCTGCAGGCGGTCGAGGAACTCCTCGAGCTGGGCAGCGGAGGCGAGCCGACGGGCGGAGACGTGCGGGACGGGGACGAATCCCGCATCCTTCACGGCCTTGGCGGCAGCGACGCGCATGTCGAGGTCTTCGTTGCCGAGGAAGGTGACGTTGATTTTGGTGCCAGCGGGGATGACGTCGCGGGCTTCTTCGAGTCCGGGGATGTCCTTGCCGGTCATCTCGAGCGAGAAGCCGTCGAGGAGCGCGAGGGATGCGGCCGGGTCGGGTGCGGGGGTGTTACGTGCCACGAGTCGTGGTCCTTCCGCTTTCGGGAGGGCTTCGTTGCGCCTCGTCAGCGAGAGTACCTATGTCGATAGGTAATGACAAGAGGTATTTCACGGTTCGTCGTCCGTCTTCGGGATGACATGCGCCCGAGGAGTTACATCGCCCCGCCGATGTGCCCGCGATTCCGCGGGAGAACCATGGGGATGTGTCATCTTCACATGTGCCCGCAACCACCCCTCGCGCTCGTCCGAAGCACCGCCGTCGGCGTGTGGTGGTCACGACGGTTACCCTCGGCGCGCTCGCCGGAGCCGTCGTCGCCGCGGTCTTCGCCGCCGACGTCTACGGGCCGCGCTTCGGGTTCTATCTCGTGCCACCCTCTGTCGAGAAGTATGCGCAGCTCGCCGTCGAACGTCTCGACGGCGGTTACCACGCGAATGACCCGGAGTGGCCGGCGAAGCGGGCCGCCATCCTGGATGCGGCGAGGTCGGCTAGCGAATACGCCGAGCTGTATCCGCTCCTGCAGGAGGGCACGCAGATCGCCGGCGGTCGGCACTCGAGCTTCGTCCCGGCGGGGACGGGGTCCGCGGCTGCTGAGTCGTCGGCCCAGCCGACGGTCGACACCGACGCCGGAGTCACGACGATCGTGCTGCCCGAGATGGTCTCCTCGCGGGCGGAGGAACTCCAGAGTTACGCCACGACCGTCGCAGACGGCATCGATCGGGCCGCGGCGGACACCTGCGGCTGGGTGATCGATCTGCGCGGCAACCGTGGGGGCAACATGTACCCGATGCTCTCGGGAATCGCCGCGCTGCTTCCCGATGGCGTGGCGCTGTCCTTCGTCGACCGGGGCGGCAATGCGACGGCGGTCACGATCGAGCCGCGGGGCGCCGCGATCGCCGGCAACGTCATGGTCGACGTCGGGGCGCACGAGAAGCTCGCCGGCAGGCCCATCGCCGTCCTCCAGGACGAGTGGACCGCGTCCAGCGGGGAGGCCGTGCTCGCGTCCTTCCGCGGCGTGGAGGGCGCCCGCACCTTCGGGGCCGATAGTGCCGGCTACACCTCCGCGAACGTGAGCCGCACGCTGTTCGACGGCGCGACGATCTCTCTCACCGAGAGTGTGTACGTCGACCGCACCGGCCGGAACTACGAAGAGGGCCCCATCGCGCCGGACCAGACCTCTACACAGGACGACGCTGATGCGCGCGCCTGGTTGGGTGAGCAGGGCTGCGTGGGTTGAGCCTGCGGGAGCGACTCAGCTCTTGCGGGAGGCGCCCGCATCCGCGAGCCAGGACTCGTTGTCGATGCTCTGCAGCACCCGCATCTCGTCGAGCATCTTGCGCAGCAGGGCATTGAGTCGGGTGACCTCGGCCGGCGTCATGTGGGCCAGGATGATCTCCTGCCCGCGAAGGGAGATCGGCAGCATGTCGTCGTGCATGGTCGCGCCGGCTGCCGTCAGATACATCGGCCGTGATCCGCGTGCGCCCTCCGCGAGGACCACGAGGCCCCGCTCCACCAGGGTCGTCACGCTCTTGGAGACGATCGCCTTGTTGACCACCAGGAACTCCGAAATCTCCGAGGCGGAGAAGCCCGGGTTCATGGCCAGTGCGGAGATGACACGCCACTCGTTCGTGCCCAGATCGAACTGACGGCGCAGTTCGTGGGATTCGCGCCAGACCAGCGCGTTGGAAAGCAGGGCCAGCAACCTCGGAGTGAAGGCGTCCGGATCGATGTGGTCGGCCAGCGGCTCGACGACCGCCTCGGCGGGGGGCTTCACGCCGTGTGCGTGTCGAGTGCGATCTGTGGCCATGGGTTTCCTCTCCGGGAGTCGGATGCGGCATCCGCCGCTGCACGACGCGGGCCGGGAGGAGGTCCCGGCCCGCGTCGTGGTCGTCAGTGCGCCATCGCCGCCAGGGCTTCCGGGTCGATCGTGGCGATCGACCGGGTGTCCTGGAAGGCTCGGACGCCTTCGATCCCCTGCTCGCGGCCGAAGCCGGACTGCTTCATGCCGCCGAAGGGCGCGCGCAGGTCGAGGCGGGTGGCGCCGTGGTCGTTGACCCACACGTAACCGCAGACCAGCTGCGATCCCACGCGCTGCGCCGACTCGGGCGATGCGGTCCAGACCGATCCGCACAGGCCGCCCCAGGTGTCGTTCGCGAGGGCGACCGCCTCCTCCTCCGAGTCGAACGGGATGATCGGGATGACCGGGCCGAACTGCTCCTGGGTCACCACGCGCAGCGACGGGTCGGGGTCCACGACGATCGCCGGACGCAGGAAGTTGCCGCCCGCCAGCTCGCCTCCGGGCAGGGTGCCGTACTCGCGCACGTCGGCGCCGGCATCCTTCGCCTCCTGGATGATCTCCTCGACGAACGCCTTCTGTGCCGGCTGGTGGAGCGGGCCCATGGTCGTGCCCTCGTCGAGTCCGTACCCGATCACGACCTTCTCGAGGCGTGCCTCGAGCCCCGCCACCAGCTCGTCCAGACGCGAGCGGTGCACGAATACGCGCTTGGCGTTCATGCAGATCTGGCCCGTGGTGTCGTAGATCGCGGCGTAGAGGCGGTCGAGGTGCGTGTCGTCGAGGATCGCGTCCTCCAGGAACACCGCTGCGTCGTTGCCGCCGAGCTCGAGCGTGACGCGGGTGAGCGTCTGCGCGGCCATCTGCATGATGCGCTTGCCGCCGTTCACACTGCCGGTGAAACAGACCTTCGCGACATCCGGGCTCTGGATGAGCTCAGCCATGTTCTCGTCGCGGCCCGTGACGACGTTGAGCACGCCGGGCGGCAGCTTCTCGGCGATGCGCTGCACCACGCGGGTCGTCGCCAGCGGCGCCGAGGGCGGCGGCTTCACGATCGCGGTGTTGCCCGCGAGCAGCGCGTGGGGCAGAGCTGCGCCGAGGATGGCGATGGGCCAGTTGAAGGGCACGATGATCGTGACGACGCCCAGCGGCTGATAGCCCACCTCGGTTGTCACGGGGATCGCGCCGGGGACGACGGGAAGCGTGTGCCCCTTCTCGACCTCGTCCTTCAGCATGAGGGCGAGGTTCCACCGGATTTCGAAGACGAGGGCATCCACCCACCCCTCGAAGCGGATCTTGCCGTTCTCCTGCGACAGGATGGCGGCGTCCGTGTCGCGCTCGTCGGCGATGCCGGCGATGGCTGCCGCCATCGCCTCGGCGCGCTGGGCCGCCGACAGCGCGCTCCACGAGCCGAAGGCGGCGGATGCGGCGGCGACCGCATCCGCGACATCCGCGGGCGTGGCTGCAGCAGCCTCGCCAACGACGACTCCGGGCTTTCCCGGATCGGCGATCTGTAGAACGTCATCGGTGAAGCGCTCCGCGCCTCCGATGTAGAGCCCTGTCCGCACTCCGGCGGACGTATGGGCGATCGAACTCGACATCCCTGCACCTCTCTGTGTCTCGGATATGTGCGGGATCGCGACCGTCGCCACCCCCGCGCCACGAGTTTACGTCCATTCCTGTTTACATGTAAATGAGATCGTGCTACGTTCGCCGGGTCGCCCTCCAGAGTCGGATGGCGGCACCCGAAACGACGTCGATGAAGACGCGATTCTGCGCATATTCGACGTCTCCCTGCCATCGACGAGGAGGCATGATGAGCAGTTCCCCCCTGCAGACGGACCAGCGTCCGAACGTGGCCGAACTGGAGGATCTGGCGTTCGAGCTGCGGCGCAAGCTCCTGCAGCTGTGCGGCACCTACGAGGGCGCCGTCCACATCGGCGGAGACCTGTCTTCGGCGGACATCTTCACCGCTCTCTTCCACTACGGGCTGAACGTCGACCCGACCGACATCGCCAACCCCGAGCGCGATCGCTTCGTGCTCAGCAAGGGTCACGCCGCCGTCTGCATGTACATCGCGATGGCGATGCGCGGCTTCTTCTCCTACGAAGGCATCGTCGACACCTACGGCCAGCTCGACAGCGCCTACGGCATGCACCCGTGCAAGGTGCAGCTGCCGGGTGTGGAGGCGTCGACGGGATCGCTCGGCCACGGCCTTCCCCTCGCCGTGGGCATGGCGCTCAGTGCCCGTCACCGCGGTGACGCCCACCGCGTGTTCACCCTGCTCGGTGACGGGGAGACCGGCGAGGGTTCGGTCTGGGAGGCGGTCATGGCCGCCCGCAGCAATCGCCTCGGCAACCTCGTCGCCTTCGTCGACCGCAACCGCCAGCTCATGACGAGCTTCGCGGAGGAGCGTGTCGCCTTCGAGCCGTACCCCGACAAGTGGCGCGCCTTCGGGTGGAACGTCGTGCACATCGACGGCCATGACATGGGCCAGCTGGTCGAGGCGCTCGACGCGTTGCCCGAGCCCGACAGCGAGACGCCCACGGTCATCGTCGCCGAGACCATCAAGGGCAAGGGTGTCGACTTCATGGAGCGCAACCTCGCCTGGCACGCCGGATCGCTCGGCGCCGCCGATCTCGAACGCGCCCTCGCGGCGCTCACCGCCTCGCGTGAGAAGGAGTCCGTCTGATGCCTGTGACCTTCACTTTCGGAGAGTTCCTCGGAGCGCGATCGGTGATCGGCTCGACGCTCGCGGAGCTCGGCGCCGAGCACGAGAACCTGTGGGTGCTCACCCCCGACATCGGTGCGACCCTCGTCGAGTTCCGCGACACCTTCCCCGACCGGTTCATCGATGTCGGACTCGCCGAGCAGGCGTGCGTCGGGATCGCCGCCGGCCTTGCCTACGACGGCAACATCCCCGTCGTCTCCGGCATGCTTCCGTTCCTCAGCATGCGCGCGCTCGAGCAGGTGCGCACCGACGTCTGCTACCCCAACCTCCCGGTGAAGATCATCGGTACGCACGGCGGACTCGTCGGCAACGGCGGATCGACGCACTACGCGGTCGAGGACCTCGCGCTCATGTGCGCCCTGACGAACATGACCGTCACCTCGATCGGTGACCCGCTCATGGTGGGCGAGATCCTCCGGCAGTCGATGACGATGCAGGGACCCATCTACATCCGCCTCGCCGTCGGCAAGAAGGACAAGGTGCTCTACGAGCCGGGTCAGCACGAGGTGCGCATCGGCAAGGGAATCGTGGCGCGAGAGGGCACCGACGCGACGATCTTCACGCACGGTACGACCGTCGCCCAGGCGCTGGATGCCGCGGAGGAGCTGGCTGCGGACGGCCGCTCGGTGCGCGTGGTCGACATGTTCACGCTGAAGCCGATCGATGAGGAGCTCATCGTGCGCTCGGCGGCCGAGACGGGCGGGCGCTTCGTCGTGCTCGAGGACCACCTCGCCTACGGCGGCCTCGCCACCCGCATCGCCGATGTCGTGGCCGATCGCGGCATCCGTCTGACGGCGTTCGAGCGACTCGGGATCCCGCAGGTCTACGCCGGCTTCGGGGAGGACGAGCAGCTGCGCGACAAGTACGGTTACGGGCTGTCGGCGACGACCGCGGCGCTGCGTCGCGTGATCGCGGCCGAGGGGTGAGCGCCACCATGCGCACCGTCGCCGTCACGCGCATCGGCAACCTGCGCGATCCCGATGAGGCCGCCCGCGGCCGCATCGGCGTCGTCGACATGCCGCAGCCCGAGCTGGGCCCGGAGGATGTTCGCATCCGCGTCGCCTACGCCGCCATCTGCGGGTCCGATCCGCACCTGGCCGAGGGATTCTTCGGCACCGATGTGCCCATCGGACTCGGGCACGAGGTCTCCGGCGTCATCGAGGCGCTCGGCGAGCGCGCCGGGCGGGGCGGTCTCCGTGTCGGCGACCGGGTCGCCGGCAACTTCCTCCGCTTCTGCGGCTCATGCCGCCCGTGCCAGGACGGACGCCAGCAGTTCTGCGAGCACATCCAGGACTACAACCGTCCGGGCATGGCCGAGACGGTCACCTGGCACGAGTCGCAGGTCTACCGCCTGCCCGACAGCGTGAGCCTGCTCGAAGGATGCCTGCTGGAGCCCACGTCCGTGGCCGTGCGCATCGCCGACAAGACCCGCATCCGTGTCGGCGACCGTGTCGTCGTCTGCGGAGGAGGGCCGATCGGGCAGCTCACGGTGCAGGTCATGGCCCGCTACGGCGCCACCGCCCTCACGATGATCGAGCCGATCGTGGACCGGCGGGGGATGGCCAGGCGCCACGGCGCGCAGTACACGATCGACCCCACGAGCGAGAACCAGGCCGCGATCGCCGACGAGCTCACCGAGGGGCGCGGCTACGACGTCGTGATCGACGCCTCGGGATCGACCCGCGCCACTCGAGGACTGCTCGATCTGGCGGCCAAGGGCGGCACGGTGATCTACGGCGCGATGTATCCGAGCGACTACGAGCTGCCGCTGAACATCTCGGACTACCTCTATCTGAAGGAGCTCACGCTCACGGGCGTCTTCGTCTCGCCGTACGCGTTCCCGCGTGCGCTCAATCTGCTTCCGCAGCTCGACCTGGCCGAGTTCACCCAGGCCGTGTTCCCTCTCGAGCAGGCTGCTGACGCCTTCGAGGCGCACCTCACCGGGCGCTATCCGAAGGTCATCATCGCCTGCAACGACGAGGCCCGGCTCGGAGGGCTGTCATGACCACCGCACTCGAACGGGAGGCAGCGCCGGTGGAGACCGCCCCCGCCCTCGAGGCCCGCGACATCGTCAAGCGCTTCGACGGCGTCCACGCCCTGAAGGGTGCCCGGCTGTCCGTACTCCCCGGTGAGATCCACGCCCTGCTCGGCGAGAACGGTGCGGGCAAGTCCACGCTGATCAAGGTCGTGACGGGGCTGTACGCCCCGGACGGCGGCACCATCCTGCGCTCAGGCCAGGAGGTCGAGTTCCAGAGCGTACGCACCGCCCGCGGGGAGGGGATCGTGGCGCTCTACCAGGAGCTGTCCATCATCCCGTCGCTGACGGTGGCGGAGAACATCCTGCTGGGCGAGCAGACGCCGCGCCGCGGGGGCGTCGTCAACTGGCGGGAGCTCCGCCGGCGGGCGAAGGAGCAGCTGGACAGCATCAATCAGTGCATCCCGCTGGGCAAGCTCGCCGGCGACCTGTCGCCCGTGCAGCAGACGATGGTGGCGTTCGCCCGTGCCCTCGCGACCGACGCGCGGGTGCTCATCCTGGACGAGCCGACCGCGTCGCTCACGGACACCGAGATCACCGACCTGTTCGCGGTGCTGCGGTCGCTGCGCGAGCGGGGCGTCGCGATCGTCTACGTCTCGCACCGCCTGGAGGAGGTCTTCGAGCTGTGCGACCGGCTGACGATCATGCGCAACGGCGAGACCATCATCACGAAGGATGTGGCCGACTCGCACATCGACGAGGTCATCTCCCTCATGGTCGGCCGTGAGGCGGGTCAGCTCTATCCCGAACGGGGCTCGGGCGGCGGAGACGTCGTGCTGCGCGTCGAGGGCCTCACCGGTCGCCGCGTGCAGGACGTGTCGTTCGAGGTGCGGGCGGGTGAAGTCCTCGGCATCGGCGGTCTGGCCGGCGCAGGGCGCAGCGAGCTGCTGCGCATCCTCGCCGGAGCGCAGAAGCATCAGGCCGGCACGATCGCCGTGGCGGACAAGGTGCTGCCGCGCTCGCCCGGCGTGGGTCGCGCGCTCGCCGCGGGCATCGCGCTCGTTCCCGAGGAGCGCCGCAGCCAGGGCGTGATCCTGGGCGCGTCGATCCAGGACAACATCACGATCGCGAACCTCTCCTCGGTGAGCTCGGTCGGCGTCGTGTCCCAGGCGCGCATCGCCGACATCGCCCGTCGTGGGATGTCGGATCTGCAGATCAAGGCGCGCAGCCCCCGCCAGAGCGTGGGGGAGCTGTCCGGCGGCAACCAGCAGAAGGTCGTGCTCGCCAAGATGCTCGAGCGTCAGCCCGCGGTCCTGCTCATGGACGAGCCCACGCGCGGAATCGACGTCGGCACCAAGGCCGAGATCTACCGCCTCATCCGCCGCCTGGCGGCGACCGGCACCGCCGTGATCGCCGTCAGCTCCGAACTCCCCGAGCTCATCGGCATGAGCGACCGCGTCGTCATCATGCACGAGGGCCGCATCTCCGGACAGGTCGCCGCGGCGGAGGCCGACGACGAACTGCTCCTCTCCTACTGCTACGGAAAGTCAGAGTGACATGGCCACCACCACGGACCCCACGCTCACCACGCGCAGCATCGTGACCGCGCGCGCCGAGTCGTTCGGGCGCATCTTCCTCCACGGCGGCACGGTCGTCGCCCTCATCGTGCTCGTCGTCTTCTTCTTCGCGATGCGCCCCGATGTGTTCCTGACGTTCACGAACGTGAAGAACATCCTGTACCAGGTGTCGATCCTCGCGATCATCGCCGGGGCGCAGACCATCGTCATGGTCGTCGGCGACTTCGACCTGTCGGTGGGTGCCACGTCGGCGCTCGCGGGCGCGGTCGCCGCATCCATGATGATCAACGGCGTCCCCGTCACCGTCGCGGTCGCCGTCGCGATCCTGGTGGGCCTGCTCGTCGGGCTCGTCAACGGATTGCTGATCGCCTACGTGAATCTCTCCGCCTTCGTCGCGACGCTCGCCACGATGACATCGGTCGTGGGTCTGGCCTACCTCGTCACCGCGGGGACGACCCTGTTCAACCTGCCCCCGGAGTTCAACTCGATGGGGCAGGGGAAGCTGTTCGAGATTCCGATCCCGGTCTACATCGCGATCGTCATCTCGCTGCTGCTGTGGTTCGTCCTGCGCTTCACCACGATGGGTCGGCGCTGGTACGCGACCGGCGGCAACGTCGAGGTCTCGCGCCTGTCGGGCATCAACGTGCGTCGGGCCCGGCTCATCGCGTTCACGGCGGCCGGCGCGATCTCGGCGCTCGGCGGCGTGCTGCTGGCGGCACGTCTGGGTAGTGCGAGCGCCGTGCAGGGCAGCGACAACATGATGTTCTCCGTCGCCGCCGTCTTCCTCGGCATGACGGTGGTCCGCTCGGGCGCCGCGAATCTCGGCGGCACCATGGTCGGCGTCGCGATCATCGGCGTCATGAGCAACGGTCTGAACATCCTGGGCGTCAACGCCTACGTCCAGCAGGTCGTGACGGGCCTCATCATCATCGCCGCGGTGACGCTGTCGTCGCTGCGCCACCGCGAGCGCTGACGCTCCGAATCCGCTTTCCCGAAGCGGTCGCCCGACGACCGCGCACCATCACCACGCCACGAACACAAAGGAGTAACACGTGCGCACATCATTCAAGGCCCTCGCGGCCGTGGCCGCCGCAGCGGCCCTCGCCCTGACCGGATGCTCATCGGGCGGCTCGGGGGGCGGCGGTGACGACACCTTCAAGGTGATCGCCTTCACCTCCGGCAACCAGACGCCGGTGGGTGGCTGGTGGGTCAAGGCCGTGCAGGACAAGGCCGACGAACTCGGCTGGGACCTCACCGTCATCCAGGGCGACTTCGACTTCCAGAAGATGAACCCCGCGGTCGAGAGCGCCATCGGGCAGGGCGCCGACGCGATCTTCGACGGCTACACCGATGTCGCCTCGATCGGCTCGATCGTCACCGCCGCCAAGGACGCGAACATCCCGATCTTCGCGATCGACTCCGCGACCGAGGAGAACGACGCGTTCGCGATCAACGTCACCGCCGATCAGCAGGGCATCGTCGATCAGACCGTCGGCGCGTTGGATGAGGCGCTCGGAGGCCTGAAGGGCAAGAACATCATGGTGATCGGACACGACCCGCACCCCGGCATCCGGCTGCGGGCCAGCCTCGCCGAGAAGGCGCTGACCGCAGCGGGCGCGAACATCGCCGGCGGCGACATCCAGAAGGTCGCCTCTCCGGCGACCGGACGCACCGAGGCGCTGTCGCTCGTCGCGGACTACCTGTCGGCGAACCCCGGCGGCCTCGACGGCGTCTGGGTCGGTTGGGACGACGCGGCGCTCGGCGCCGCGCAGGCGGTCAGCGAGGCGGGCTCGAAGGCGAAGGTCACCGGCGTCGACGCGACGAGCGAGGCCATCGCCGCGATCAAGGCCGGCGGGCCGTTCCTCGCGACCATCGAGCAGCCCTGGCCCAGCATCCTCGACACGGTCGTGGGCGACATCGAGGCCTTCCGCAAGGACGGCACCCTGCCCTCCTCGCGCTTCGACGCGGTCGCCACGACCCTCGTGACCATCGACAACGCGGACAGCATCACCCCCTCCGACAAGCTCGGTTGACCCCTCGGGGCGGGGTGCTGAGAGCGCCCCGCCCCACCCCAGACATGGATGGAGGTCGCACATGCGACTGGAATCGAAGACCGCCCTCATCACGGGTGGCAGCAGCGGCATCGGTCGTGCGACCGTCGAGAAGTTCCTCCGCGAGGGCGCGAAGGTCATGATCGCCGATGTCGACCTGGCGCGCTCCGACCAGGTCGTCACGGAACTCGAGGGCCTCGGCCTCACCGGCTCGGTCGCGGCTGTGCGCACCGACGTCTCCCGTTATGAGGACGTGGAGGCCGCCGTCGCGCGGACCGTCGAGGTTTTCGGCTCGCTCGACGTCATCTTCAACAACGCGGGTATCGCCGGCGGCAAGCCGCTGCTCGAGCACGATCCCGCGGTCGACTACGAGCCGATGATCCGCATCGATCAGGACGGCGTCTACTACGGCATCCTCGCGGCCGGCCGCCAGTTCCGGAAGCAGGGGACCGGCGGGGTCATCATCAGCACGTCGTCGATCTACGGGCAGCAGGCGGCGGAGCTCTCGTTCTCGTACAGCGCCGCCAAGGCCGCCGTCATCTCGTTCACCCGCTCCGCCGCGTACGAACTCGCGCAGTACGGCATCCGCGCCGTCGCGATCACGCCGGGACGGGTCGGAACCCCGATCATCAATCAGTTCAGCGACGAGCTGCGCGCGACCTTCGCCTCGGAGCAGTTGCGCAACACCCTCACCGCACCGGAGGAGATCGCGGATGTCGTCGCGTTCCTGGCCTCCGACGAGGCGAACGCGATCAACGGCACTGTCGTGAGTGTCGATGACGGCTACTCGGTGTTCAAGCAGCGGCTCGATCTGCCGGTGTTCTGAGGCGCGTCATGGACCTCGACCTCGCGTGCCACCTCTCGGCGATCACGCCCGAGCTGGCACCGGCGCAGCTGGTGCCGGTGCTGCACGACCTGCGGGAGATGGGCTACCGTCGCGCCGTGCTTCCGCCGTTGGATGCGGCCTCGACCGATGCCGACGCTCTCGCGGATGCGTTCGTGCGCACCGGGATGGCGCCGATCGCCATGTGCGGGCAGACGCCGGACGCCGACGTCTCCTCGCCCGACGCCGACGTGCGTCGGGCGGGGATCGAGCTGCTGCGCGAGAGTGCGCGGTTCGCAGAGCGGCTGGGCGCAGACCAGCTGAACGGGGTGCCGTACGGGCTCTTCGGGCGTCCGTCGCACCCGGTCGACCCGGCGCTTCTCGCCGAGAGCGCGCGCGCCGTGGGAGCCGTCGCGGACGAGGCGGCCGAACGCGGCATCCAGATGACGTTCGAAGTGCTGAACCGCTACGAGGAGGCGGCGCTCAATACGGCGACCCAGGCGATGGACTACATCGCCGCGAGCGGATCCGCCCACCTCGGCGTCCACCTCGACAGCTTCCACATGGCGATCGAGGAGGCGGACGCCGTGCAGGCCATCCGCACCGCGATGCCGCGCCTGCGCTACCTCGAGCTGGGCCAGTCCGGTCGAGGAGCGCTGGAGAGCGGCGCGGTGGACGTGCCCGGTCTCGTGCGAGAGGCATTGGATGCGGGTTACCGCGGCCGGTGGGGCGTCGAAGCGTTCTCGCGGCCGCTCGCCGGCGGCGCCGCCGACGTGCTCTCGATCTGGCGCACACCGTACGCGGACGGCCTCGCGCTCGCGCGGGACGCGATCGGGGTCATCCGTCGTGGGTGGGCGGAGAGTATCCCCGGCCGCAGGTCCCACCGCCTGGCCCGCGCGACGGGCTGAACCGGCGATCCGTCTCCCATTGCGCGCGGACCCCGCGTCGCTCAGGATGTATTCACACGTATAGGGCAGGGAAGCCCGGAAAGGTGACGACGATGTCGACCGCAATGCAGGACACCGCCACACTGATCGATCCCGACGTCTTCGCGGGACGCATCTACCTCGACGGTGAGTGGGTCGAAGGCGGCGGGGGTTCCCTCGCCTCCATCGAGCCCGCCACCGGTGAGACGCTCGTTCAGGTCGGCATGGCGGACGCCGCGGATGTCGCGCGCGCCGCCGCATCCGCTGCCCGCGCGCAGCGGGAGTGGGCGGCCCTGCCGCACCCCGCCCGTGCCGCCGTGCTGCGCAAGGCCGCGCAGCTGTGGGAGCAGCACGCGGAAGAGATCATGGGGTGGAACATCCGCGAGGTCGGCGCCATCCCGCCGCTGGCCGGGTTCGCGCTGCACGTGACCGCCGCCGAGTGCTACGAGGCGTCGTCGCTGCCCTCGGCGCCGCTCGGCACCATCCTCTCCAGCGAGGAGCCCCGCCTCTCGCTCGCGCAGCAGGTTCCCGTCGGCGTCGTAGGCGTCATCTCGCCCTTCAACGTTCCGCTCATCCTCGGCATCCGCGCGGTCGCGCCGGCTCTCGCGCTCGGAAACGCCGTGCTGCTCAAGCCCGACCCCCGCACGGTCGTGACCGGCGGCGTCTCGATGGTGCGCATCTTCGAGGAGGCGGGCCTACCCAAGGGCATCCTGCAGCTCGTGCCCGGCGGCGCCGAGGTCGGCGAGGCGATGGTGGCCGACCCGCACGTGCGCGTGGTGGCCTTCACGGGGTCGACGCGTGCCGGGCGCGCCGTCGGCGAGCTCGCCGGACGCCACCTCACCCGCGCGCACCTCGAGCTCGGCGGCAACTCCGCCTTCCTCGTACGCGAGGACGCCGACGTCGACCAGGCGGTCAACCTGGCCACGTGGGGCGCGTTCCTGCACCAGGGCCAGATCTGCATGACGGTGGGCCGACACATCGTCCACGAATCGCTGTTCGACGAGTACGTCGCGAAGCTCGCGGCGAAGGCGGACTCGATGGTCGTCGGCGACCCCGCGGCAGGGCAAGTGCACCTCGGACCCCTCATCGACGAGACGCAGCGGGACCGCGTGCACACACTTGTGCAGGACGCCGTGGCCCAAGGGGCCCGCCTCGCGGCCGGTGGTACCTATGAGCAGCTGTTCTACCGCCCGACGGTGCTGGCGAACCCCCCGCAGGATGCGAGCGCGTACTGTGATGAGGTCTTCGGTCCCGTCGCCTCGGTCGTCTCCTTCGCGACCGACGACGAAGCCGTCGAGCTGGCCGCCGCGACCGACTACGGGCTGTCGTTGGGAATCGTCAGCCGCGACGCCATGAAGGCGTACGACCTCGCCAAGCGGATCCCGACCGGCATCGTGCACATCAACGACCAGACGGTCAACGACGAGGCGAACTCGCCCTTCGGCGGCGTCGGAGCCTCCGGTACCGGATCTCGCCACGGGGGTGCGCAGGCGAACATCGACGCGTTCACCGAGACCCGCTGGATCACGATGCGTCGCGAGCCGGGACAGTACCCGCTCTGATGACGACGGATGCGGGCGGTCCCTTCGCGGGGGCCGCCCGCATCCGTGTGTCAGGCCGGGATGACGCGAACCGGCAGGCGCTCGAATCCGCGTCCGGTGTTGTTCAGTGCGCGCTCGGGGGCGCCATCGAGCTCGAACCGGACGAGGCGGCCGGTGCGCAGCAGTGTGCCGATCGTGTCGAGCTCGGCCCTGCGGCCTACGAACTCGCTGCGCGGTTCGGCGATCATTCAGACCCCTTCGTCTGCACCGATTATGCATCCCCGTGAATGGAGCGGGCTCGGGAATCAGACACTGACGCCCGACACGTATTAAACGAAAATCAAACGGGCGTCACGAATCTCTTGACTTTGACCTGCTCAACCCCGCACCATGAGGGAGTCAGCACGCTGCGGTGCCGACGCGTCGGGGACTCGAGGTGGTGACTCCGCGTGACGGATGCTTCGCGTTGGCGTCCTGCTTACCCGTCACTGAGAGGCACTTCGATGAAGAAGACCCTTGCCGCCGTCGCGCTTGCCGCCGTGGCCGCTCTGACCTTGTCCGGTTGCACCGATTCCGCCGCGCCCGCCACGTCCCCCTCGGGCGACTCCACCGCCGGCGGCGGCGAGATGCGCCAGGTGCGCGTCGCCGCTCTCCCGATCGCCGAGACGGGGGCCCTCTGGGCAGCCATCGACGCGGGAATCTTCGAGGACCACGGCCTCGACGTCGAGGTGGTCCCCGCCCAGGGCGGTGCGCAGGCCATCCCCGCACTGCTCAGCGGCGACATCGACTTCGCGATCGGTCAGCCCATGGGCCCGATCCGCGCAGCTCTCCAGGATCTCGGTGTCGTGATCTTCAGCAACTACGCGTCGAGCCTTGCCGACGGCGAGGACGTCAACTCCGTCGTCGCTCTCGGTGACTCGGGCATCACGAGCCCCGCCGACCTCGCCGGCAAGCGCGTCTCGGTGAACAGCATCGGTGCCGCCGGTGACCTCACCATCCGCAAGGCCGTCGACGACGCCGGCGGCGACTCGTCCACCATCCAGTTCGTCGAGGTCGCCTTCCCCGACGTGAAGGCACAGCTCGAGGCGGGCAACATCGACGCCGGCTGGGTGCCCGACCCGTTCCGCGGCCTCGTCGTCTCCGGCGGTGGTGTCGACGTCGTCTCGCCGTACCAGGCGACCATCCCGGGCCTGACGGTGCTCACGAACTTCACCACCCAGGAGAAGATCGACGCCGACCCGCAGCTCGTCGCCGACTACGCGGCGGCGATGGCCGAGGCGCAGCAGTACGCGACCGACAACGAGGACGCCGTGCGCGCCGCGATCGTGAAGAACCTCGAGATCCCGGAGGCCGCGGCCGCGGGCATCACGCTGCCGAACTTCACCTCCGACCTCGACGACGCCGGCATCGAGAAGCTCGCAGCCCTCGCCGTGCAGTACAAGTACATCGACGCGGAGCCCGACTTCACGAAGCTGATCCAGCCGCAGTGATCCCGAGCGGGGGATGCGGCACGCGCCGCATCCCCCGCATCCCCTCTGGAAGGCTCCCCATGACCCTCGCCCCGCCTGCGCCGGTGCACACGTCGACGGTCGTCGTGCCGCGTCGTCGACGCCGACGTTCGTTCCGAGCTCCGCTGCTCGGACTGATCGGTGTCGTCGTGTTCCTCGGCATCTGGCAGCTCATCTCCGCTGCCGGACTCATCAATCCGTCGCAACTGCCCTCGGCCGTCGACACCTTCACGCGCCTCGGCACGATGGCGGGCGACCTCGAGTTCTGGCGCAATGTCGGGCGCACCCTGACCGCATGGGCGATCGGTCTCGCGATCGCCTCGGTGCTCGGCATCCTGCTCGGCGGGCTCATCGGTCTCGTGCCGGTGCTGCGTCGCGCAACCAACACGACGGTGGAGTTCCTGCGCCCCATCCCCTCGGTCGCCCTCATCCCGCTCGCGATCCTGACCTACGGCATCCAGATTCCGGCGGCGCTCGTGATCATCGTGTACGCCTGCTTCTGGCAGGTGTTCGTCCAGGTGCTCTACGGCGTCGCCGACATCGACACGGTCGCCCGCGACACCGCGCGCAGCTACGGTCTCACGCGTGGGGCGCAACTGCGCTCGCTCGTGCTGCCGACCGCGCTGCCCTACATCTTCACCGGGCTGCGTCTCGCCGCATCCGTCGCGCTCATCCTGGCCATCACCGCCGAGATGACGATCAGCAACCCCGGTCTCGGCCAGGTGATCATCAAGGCGGCCAGCAACGGCAACATCGCCACGGTCTACGCCGTCGTGATCGTGACGGGCCTGCTCGGCCTGATCATCAACCTCGTCTTCCGCATGATCGAGCGCCGCGCGCTCGCCTGGCACCAGTCGGTGCGAGGGGAGGAAGTGCTGTGACCCTGTACACGAGCACCGTCCGCACGCCGCCGCGCCCGCCGCGGGTGTGGGCCCGCCTGGCCACGAGCACGGTCTACGCGCTCGCCCTGCCCATCGTCCTGTTGATCATCTGGGGCGTGTGGGGCACGGTGGCTCCGGGTAAGTTCTTCCCCGCGCCGGGGCGGATCGCCGAGGCCTTCGTCAAGACCTGGGTGGGTCCAGCCTTTCTCACCGACGTCGTGCCGAGCCTGACGCGCCTGGCGCTGGCGATCGTGCTGGCGATCGCGATCGGTGTCGCCCTCGGAACCCTCATCGGACTCACGCGGTGGCTGCGCGAGCTCGCCGAGCCGCTGCTGGAGTTCTTCCGCGCGATCCCCCCGCCCGTGCTGATCCCGGTCTTCGTGGCCCTGCTGGGCGTGACCGACAACATGAAGATCGTCGTGATCGTCTTCGGGTCGCTCTGGCCCGTCCTGCTGAACACCGTCGACGGGGTGCGCGGCACGGACTCGGTCATGACCGAGACGGCCAGGTCGTTCTCGCTGACTCCCGCACAGCGCCTGTTCTCGCTCGTGCTGCCGGCGGCGAGCCCACGCATCATGGCCGGTGTGCGTCAGACGCTGTCCGTCGCGCTGATCATGATGGTGATCTCCGAGATGTTCTTCTCCTCGTCGGGCCTCGGGTTCCAGATCGCCTACTTCCAGCGCAACTACCTCATCGCGGAAATGTGGAGCGGCATCGTGCTGCTCGGCTTGGTCGGCGTCATCCTGTCGGTCATCTTCACCATCGTCGAGCGCAGGGTCCTGCGCTGGTACCACGGAATCAAGGAGGTCGAGCGTGCCTGAGACGCTCCTGCAGGTCGAGCACCTGAAGAAGGTCTACGAGTCCTCGACGGGCGTCGTGGAGGCGATCGGCGACATCGACTTCTCGATGCGCCGCGGCGAGCTGGTGTGCATCGTCGGTCCGTCCGGATGCGGCAAGACGACGCTGCTCAAGTGCATCTCGGGGCTCCTGCGTCCCACCGCGGGAAGCGTGGTGCTCGACGGCAAGCAGGTCACCGCGCCGCCGCCGAACATGGCGCTCGTGTTCCAGGAGTACGGGCGCAGCCTGTACCCGTGGCTCACGGTGCGCGGCAACGTCGCGCTGCCGCTGAAGCACAAGAAGCTCTCGAAGAGCGAGCGCAACTCCCTCATCGACGACGCGCTGCGCGCCGTCGGTCTCGACCACGCCGCCGACAGCTACCCGTGGCAGCTCTCCGGTGGCATGCAGCAGCGCGTCGCGATCGCGCGCGCCGTCGCCTACCAGCCCGAGGTGCTCATCATGGACGAGCCCTTCGCGGCGGTCGACGCGCAGACGCGCGCCGACCTGGAAGACCTCGTGCGGCGCCTGCACCTCGAGCGCGGCATGTCGATCCTGTTCGTGACGCACGACATCGACGAGTCGGTCTACCTCGGCGAGCGCGTCGTCGTGCTCTCGAAGTCGCCGACGTGGGTGCAGGAGGATCTGGTGATCGACCTCGCGCCCGAGCGTGACCAGATCACGACGCGCGCGCTGCCCCGCTTCACCGAGCTGCGCACGCATGTATACGAGCAGATCCAGCGCGCTAAGCGCGGCGAGGCCGTCCGGCCTGCCGCATGATATGTCGGTGACATCGGTGCAATCCCTCTCGCGGGAGGTCGAAGCGACCCAGCGCGCGCCGCAGCGTCTGCTGCTCGCGCTGCTGGGCGAACTCCTCGAACGGGGGATCTCCCGCCCCGTGCGCGCGAGCTTCTACCTCGACGTGCTCGAGAGCGCGGGGGTCGCCGCTCCCACCACGAGGGCGGCCCTGGACCGGATGGCCGTCACCGGGCTGCTCTCGCGCGCACGGGTCGGTCGGGGCGTCGAGTTCGCCCTCACCGATCAGGGGCGCGCGGTGCTCGAAGAGGCCTCGGAACGCGTGCACTCGCCGCATCCGTTCGACCCGGTCGGCAGCGGCTGGACGCTCGTAACCTTCACGGTGCCCGAGGACCAGCGCACGCTTCGCCACCGGTTGCGCGCGGCGCTCGCGTGGGAGGGGTTCGCCGCGGTGCGAGACGGCCTGTGGATCGCGCCGGGAGAGGTCGACCTGGTCGCCGCCCTCGGCGGCCTGAAGGACGAACTGCCGGCGGGCGCGGTCATCGCGTTCCGCGCGCGGGACCTCGCCGCCTTCCCGGTCGCGGATGCGGCGCGCACCGCGTGGGACCTCGCCCGCATCCGTGCCGCGCACGAGCGCTTCGCCATGGAGTGGAACACGGCCGAGACGATCGAGGCCCCGCCGCTGGCCGCGCTGACGATGCTCGTCGCCGACTGGCTGGAGCTGCTGCGCAGCGACCCCCGCCTGCCGTTCGACTACCTCGGTGAGGACTGGCCCGCCCAGCGGACGACGGAGATCTACCGCGCGCGCCGGGCCGCCTGGTCGGCGGCGGCCGCAGAGGCCCTGGCGGCCGCGCTTCCCGGCGACTGATCCTCGGGTCCCGGTGCTCGGGCCTCGGGTCTGCGGGCCTCGGGTCGGCGGCACAGCTCAGCCGGAACGGCCCGGGTCGGTGTGGGGCGCCGCCGGTGGGGCCGGATGCGGCTGCGCCGTGCCCGAACTCCTGCAGAACCCGCTTGCCCGAGCGGGTTCCGGGCGTCGGATGCCGGTCTTGCAGGAGTTGGGGCGCGGACGTGGATGCGGGCACAGCGGGTCGGCACAACTCAGCCGGAACGGCCCGAGTCTGTGCGGAGCGCCGCCGGTGGGGCCGGATGCGGCTGAGCCGTGCCCGAATTCCTGCAGAACCTGCCCGTTGGTGGGTTCGCGGGGTGTCGCCGGCTAGCCTTGCAGGAGTTCGGGCGCGGATGTGGTGTCTGGACGCAGCGGGTCGGCACTACTCAGCCGGAACGGCCGGGTCGGTGTGGGCCGCCGCCGGTGGGGCCGGATGCGGCTGAGCCGTGCCCGAACTCCTGCAGAACCCGGCCATTGGTGGGTTCCCGGGGTGTCGCCGGCTGGCCTTGCAGGAGTTCGGGCGCGGATGCGGGGTGTGGGCACAGCGGGCCGGCACAACTCAGCCGGAACGGCCCGAGTCTGTGCGGAGCGCCGCCGGTGGGAGCGGATGCGGCTGAGTCGTGCCCGAACTCCTGCAGAACCTGCCCGTTGGTGGGTTCCCGGGCTGCCGCCGGCTGGCCTTGCACGAGTTCGGGCTCGCCGCTGCACGCGCAGGTCGTGCTGTTCGCTTCGGAGGGTGCGGAGTTTCCCGAGTGGCTGACAGGCGACGAGCCGGCCGTCGCGACCGCCTCCGCGATCATGGTGGCGACACGGGAGGGCCTCGACGGCGACGTGACCGTCCGGGTGCGGATCACGGATGACGTCGCACCGCAGGGTGAGAAGGTGTTCGAGCGCACCCTGTCGTTGCCGACGCCGTCGGTGCGATTCGGGAGCTTCCTCTCCGGCGAGCTCGCCGAGATCGAGCTGCCGGGCGCGGGGGAGTACACCGCACAGGTCTATGTCGACGATCCGGCCGCAGCCTCCACCGTGCTCGTGCTTCTGCGCCGACGTGAGGGGTGAGCGTAGATCCTGGTGAGTGTGGGGATGGCGGGTTACCGTGGAGCATGGCGCTCTATCACTGGCGGCGGGCGCTCATCGTCGCGATCGTGCTCGGTGGCTTCGGGCTGTATTGGGCATCCATCGCCTTCGCGTGGCGGCTCCCGCTCTGGGTGGTAATCGTCGTAGCGGTTCTCGCTCTGGGCGCGGTGTCACTGCTCTCGTTCCGACCCCACCGCAGGAAGAGGCTCGAGAGCGAGACCCTGTACGCCTCCGACCCCTACAGCGATGCGTACCTCGGCCGCGGCGCACCCACACACCCTCACCGGGACGTCAAGCCCACGTCGCAGATCGGGGATGGTCTGCCCGTCGATCCGCTCGCAGACGTCATCCGGAAGAAGCCCGAGTCCGAGGAACGCTGAGCGGGCGAGCCGTCACACCTGCGCGGCGCGGATGTGTGCCGCGATGCGCAGGTAGTTCTCCCGGGCGAGCGTGTCATCGCCACCGTCGTAGCCGTGGTCGGCGCCCTCGACCTGCCAGAACTCCGCCAGGGCGCCCGCGCGCTCGAGGCGCCGAGCGTAGCGCTCGTCCTCGTCGCGCAGGATGTCGTCGGATGCGGCGATGACGACGGCCGGCGCGATCCCGGTGAGATCGGCGGTATCCGACGCGCCCGCCGGCGAGACGAGGGGATCGGCGCGGGTGGCCGGATCGGGCACGTAGGAGCTGTCGAAGACCTGGGACATCCAGGGACGCAGGAGGGGTTTCGCGAGCGGCGAGTGCTTCCCGGCCGCGGGGACCGTGAGATCCAGCGGCGGGTAGTGCAGCACCTGCAGGCGGATGCGGGGACCGCCCGCATCCAACGCCTGGCGCGCGACCGCGGCGGCGATCGCGCCGCCCGCGCTCTGTCCGCCGACCGTGAGCCGCGTGGCGTCCCACCCCTGCGCCTCGGCGTTGTCGATGACCCACTGCACGACCCGCATCGCCTGGTGCACGGCGGCCGGGAACGGATGCTGAGGCGCCACCACGTAGTCGACATCGACCACCACGACGCCCGCCCGGCTCGCGATCGCGCGGCAGAGGGCATCGTCGCCGTGCAGCTGGCCGAGGATGTAGCCGCCGCCGTGGAAGTTCACGTGCACGCCGGGGGTGGCCACCGCATCCGCGCGATAGATCACGACGGGCGCGGGCGGATCGGCGGGGATGATGAGCTCGCGCCGCTCGGCGGTGAACTCCGGCAGACGTTCGCGCGGGTCGACCCCTCCCGCCTGTGCCGCCATCATGCGCGGCATCGCCTTCTGCAGCCGACGCGCGACGAATCGTGCGACGGCGGGACGCGACAGCAGCGACACGATCAGCGCTTCCGGCCGAAGAGCTCCCGCAGGGCGGCCTTGCGGACCTTGCCGGATGCGGTGCGGGGCAGATCCTCGACGACCACCACGTTCTTGGGCAGCTTGTACCGGGCGAGTACGCCGTCGAGCTGGGTGCGCACGGACTCGGTCGTCACCTCTGCGCCCTCCTTGACGGTCACCACGGCCCAGGGGACTTCGCCCCACCGCTCGTCGGGCACCCCGATGACCGCGACTCCGGAGATCCCGCGGATGTCGTTGATGAGGTTCTCGACCTCGGCGGGATAGATGTTCTCGCCGCCGGAGATGATCATGTCCTTCAGCCGGTCGGAGATGAACAGGTAGCCGTCCTCGTCCAGGTAGCCGAGGTCGCCGGAGCGGAACCAACCGCCCTCGCGGAAGGCGGCGGCGGTCTCGTCGGGGAGCCCGTGGTACCCCGGGAACACGTTGGGTCCCGCGATCTCGATCTCCCCCACGGTGCCGGCGGGCACGACGGCGCCGGTGTCGTCGGTCACGCGCACGTCGGTGAAGAAGTGCGGCAGGCCGACGCTGCCCTGCTTCGCGCGGGTCATCGCCGGGGCCAGGGATGTGGCACCCGGGGAGGTCTCGGTCATGCCGTAGCCCTGCGAGAACGACAGTCCGCGCGCCTCGAAGGCGTTGAGGATGCGGGTCGGCACGGCCGAACCGCCGCACGTCAGCTTCTGCAGGCTCGACAGGTCGGTCGTGGGCCAGTCCGGGTGATCCGCCATCAACTGGTAGGTCGTGGGCACACCGCTGAGCATCGTGACGCGGTGACGTTCGATCAGCATCAGCGCGCGGCCGGCATCGAAGCCCTTCTCCAGCACGAGCGTCGCGCCCTTGAGGACCACCGGCAGCGCGCCCATGCCGAGCGAGGCCACGTGGAACAGCGGCGAGATCATGAGCGCGATGTCGGTCGAGACCACGTCGTAGTCGATGATGCAGTTCAGGGCGACCCAGGTGAGGTTGCCGTGGGTGAGCACCGCGCCTTTCGCGCGACCCGTCGTGCCCGAGGTGTACACGATCGCGGCCGGGTCCTCGTGCGTGACCTCGGTCGTGCCGATCGAGGTGCCGTCGGCCTCGCGCACCAGCGCGGACAGGCCCGGATGGTGCGAGATGCCCTCCCCGGTGAGGATGACCTCGCCGATGGATGCGGCCTCGATCCCGGGGATGATGCGCTCGGCGAATTCCGGGTCGTGGATGAGCACGCGGGCGCCCGAGTCGGTCAGCACATGCTGGATCTCCGGCGCCGCGAGGCGCGTGTTGACCGGCACGAACACGGCCCCGAGCCGGGCGCAGGCGAAAAGTACCTGCAGGAACGCCGGGCTGTTCTCTCCGAGGTAGGCCACCGCATCCGCCTTGCCGATCCCGCGCGCGCGCAGCACGGCCGCCGTGCGATCGACGGCGTCGGCGAGCTCGCCGTACGACAGCGTCTCGCCGCCGTCGACGATGATCGCCGGTTTTTCGGGGTTCTTCAGTCTTCTCTTGGTGATCCAGGATCCCAGTCCGTGATCATGCATCGTTGCATCCTCGTGGTGGCGGGTTCGGGGCGGAGCCCCGTGGGGATGGGTCAGGCGTAGAAGCGGTAAAGCCCGCGCGCGACGACCGCGGGCTTGGCGGCGCCCTCGATCTCGATCGTCTGGTCGACGGCGAACTGGTATCCGCCGGGCACCTCGGTGACCTCGGCGATCACAGCCCCGCCGCGGATGCGGGCGCCGATGGCGACGGGCGAGACGAAGCGCACCTTGTCGAGGCCGTAGTTCACCTTGGTGCTGACGCCGTCGAGGTCGAAGAGCTCGGACCAGAACTTCACGGTCAGCGACAGCGAAAGGAAGCCGTGTGCGATCGGGCCGCCGAAGGGGCCCTCCTTCGCCCGATCCGGGTCGACGTGGATCCACTGGTGGTCGTCGGTCGCGTCCGCGAAGAGGTTCACCCGGTCCTGGGTCACCTCGAGCCAGTCGGTGAAGCCGAGGTCGGTGCCCGCGAGCGATGCGGCGTCGGCGTATGCGGCGGTCGTGGTCATGGTGGGTTCCTTTCGGTGGATGTTCAGACGAAGGCGGAGGAGCCGGTGAGCCCGCGCCCGACGATGAGCGCGGTCATCTCGTGCGTGCCCTCGTAGGAGTAGACGGCCTCGGCGTCGGCGAAGAACCGTGCGGCGCCGTGCTCGAGGAGGATGCCGTTGCCGCCCTGCACCTCGCGGGCGAGCGCGACGCTCTCGCGGGCGAGGCGGGCGGTCTGCATCTTCGCGAGCGCCGAGTCCTCGTCGCGCAGTACGCCCGCATCCTGCCGCGCGGACAGGCGCGTGACGATGCCGAGGGATGCGGTGAGGTTGCCGAGGATGCGGGCGAGCTTCTCCTGCACGAGCTGAAACCCGCCCAGCGGCGAGCCGAACTGCTCCCGCTCGCGCACGTACGCGACCGCCGCATCGAGGGCGCCCGCCTGGAGGCCCGTCGCGATCCAGGCCACATCCGAGCGCAGCGCCCGCAGGATCTCGGCCACGTCGCGCCAGCTGTCGACACGCTGGAGGCGGGCGCTCTCGTCCACGCGCACTCCCTCGAGGCGGATGTCGAAGTTCTGCATGGGCCGCAGCGACACCTTGCCCTCGATGCGGGTCAAGGTGACGCCCGGCGCATCCCGGGGTACGAGGAACGCCTTGACCTCGCCGTCGTCGGCGGCGCGCGCGAACACGACGAGCACGTCGGCGGTGTCGGCCCCGCCGATCCATCGCTTCGCGCCGTCGATCACCCATCCGTCGCCCGCACGGGTCGCGGTCGTGGCGAGTCCGCCGGCGATGTCGGACCCGTGGTCGGGCTCGGTCAACGCGAAGACGCCCCGCAGCGCGAAACTGCGGATCGCGTCGTCGAGCGCGGCCACCTGCTCGGGGGAGCCCCCGCGGCGCACCGCGGTGCGGAACAGTCCCGACTGCGCGTTGTACGCCGTCGCGACCGAGACGTCGGTGCGGGCGAGGACGAAGGCCCGGTATCCGGAGAAGACGGAGGATGCGGCCTCCGCAGGCTCCACGCCGACGGGCTGCATGAGATCGAGTGGTGCGAGGGCGTCGATGACGGCGTCCGGCAGCGTCGCGCTCTCCCACGCGGCGGGCAGGAGCGGCGCGACCTCGGCACGCAGGGTGTCATCGAGGCGGGCCAGGGCCGCCCGGGCGCCCTCGCTGAGCGTCGCGTCGGCGAACCCGAGCGGATCGTGACCGAAAGGCGCTTCGCTGCGCAGTCTCGGGAGCATGGTCTACCCGAGCCCGAGCAGTCGCGCGGCGTTGTGCTTGAGGATGCCGGGCATGACCTCGGGCTTCATCTCGATCTGCTCGACGTCGCGCAGCCACCGGTCGGGGGTGAGCAGCGGGAAGTCCGAGCCGAACAGGATGCGGGTTTTCAGAAACGAGTTCGCCGCTCGCACGAGCTGCGGCGGGAAGTACTTCGGGCTCCAGCCCGACAGGTCGATCCAGGTGTTGTGCTTGTGGGTCGCGACCGAGATCGCCTCGTCCTGCCACGGCACCGAGGGGTGGGCCATGATGATCTGCAGGTCGGGAAACTCGGCGGCGACCGAGTCCAGCAGCATCGGATTCGACAGGGCGAGGCGGAAGCCGCGGCCGCCCCGCATCCCGGCGCCGATCCCAGTCTGCCCCGTGTGGAAGAGCGCCACGACGCCGGCCGCCTGCAGTGTCTCGTACAGCGGGAAGTACTGCTCATCGCTCGGGTCGAAGCCCTGCACCGTGGGGTGGAACTTGAAGCCGCGCACGCCGTAGTCTTCGATCAGGTGCCGTGCCCGATCGATCGCGGCCTGGCCCTGACGCGGGTCGACCGAGCCGAACGGGATGAGCACGTCGTTGTTGCGCGCCGCGCCCTCCGCGATCTCCTCGCTGGAGAGCGCCGGGTGCTCCAGCGCCGTCTGCGCGTCCACGGTGAACACGACCGCGGCCATGGAGCGCTCGCGGTAATACGCGGCCACCGAGTCCAGGTCGGGGCGGCCGGCGTCGGCGCTGAAGTAGGCGGATGCAGCCTCGGCCAGATCGTCGGGAAGGGAGGAGTGGCCGTGCGCGTCGACCTCGATGTGCACATGCACGTCGATCGCCGTGATGGCGGACAGGTCGATCGCGGGTTCGTAGCGCGTGGTCATCGGCGTTCCTCGTCGTCGGGGATGCGTGGTGCGAGGGGCCCGAGCGGGCCGGGCCCCTCGAGTCTCAGGGGCGGGGGCGCTGCAGCTCTTCGGGGAGCGCGGGGAAGCGCTCGCCGACCGACTGCAGGTTGTCGCCGACCAGGTCGGCGAACTCCGACTCCAGGGCTTCGGCGCTCCACCCGCCCTCGCGGTAGGCGGTGACGACGGGCTCGGGGTGCGACCAGAGCTGGATGCGGTCGCCGCCGACGCCGATCGCCTGGCCGGAGATGTTCGCCGCCGCATCCGAGGCGAGGAAGGCGATGAGGCCGGAGACGTCGTCGGAGGTGCCGAAGCCGAGGTCGTGGCGGTAGAACGCGGGCATGGGTTCGCCCGCCGCATCCGCCTCGACCGCGGCGGCGAAGTAGGGCAGGGTCGCCGTCATGGCGGTGGCTGCCACGGGGATCACCGCGTTGGCGGTGATGCCGGCCTTCTTCAGCTCGAGCGCCCAGGTGCGCACCATGCCGACGATGCCGGCCTTGGCGGCGGCGTAGTTGGTCTGTCCGAAGTTGCCGCGCTGCCCGGTGGGGGAGCCGATGCAGATGATGCGGCCCGCGATCTCGTTCTCGCGCATGTAGGTGGCGGCCTCGCGGACGCAGGTGAAGGTGCCGCGCAGGTGCACGTCGATGACGGTGTCGAAGGCCTCGTCGCTCATCTTCCAGAGCACGGTGTCGCGCAGGACGCCGGCATTGGTGACGAGGATGTCGAGACGGCCGTAGGTGTCGACCGCGGTGCTGACGAGCTCTTTCGCGGTCTCGGAGGAGCCTACGGGGGCGACGACGGCGACCGCCTGGCCTCCCTCGCGCTCGATCGATTCGACCGCCTCGGCGGCGGTGGCCGCATCCACGTCGTTCACGACGACGCGCGCACCCCGACGGGAGAGCTCCTGTGCGTAGGCGAGGCCGAGGCCGCGGCCGGATCCGGTGACGATGGCGACTTTGCCGTCGAGGGACATGGGGGACTCCTTCGTTCGTGCTCTCATTGAAACCGGACTAGTTGAAATTGTCAATTATTGTTTCCCCCACCTTTTGTTAGGATCGATCCATGGCGAAGAGCGAGGAAGCCGCAGCGCGATCGGACGCGCGCGCCCAGCTCGCCGACGACGTCAGCTTCCTGCTCGCCCGCGCCAACGCCCTCTCGCTCGCCGCGGGCAACGCGGCGCTCGCCGCCGTCGGACTGAAAGTGCGGTCGTACTCGGTGCTGGCTCTGGCCTGCGACACCGCGGCGGGCCCCTCGCAGCGCGAACTCGCCGAGTTCCTGCGCCTCGATCCCAGCCAGGTCGTCGCCCTCGTCGACGACCTGCAGCGCCGGGGGCTGATCGAACGTCGGCCCGACCCCGCCGACCGACGCGCCAACGTCGTGGTCGCGACCGCCGAGGGCCTCGCCCTCCACGCACGTGCGCTCGCCGCCGCCGAGGCCGCGGAGCGCGACCTGCACGGAAACCTCTCGGCCGCCGAGCGCGTGCAGTTGGCCGACCTGCTCCGCCGCATCGCCTTTCCGTGAGGCGCCGGGGGGGCCTGGCGCGGCGGAGACGTGGGGCGCCGCGGGGGCCCGCATCCCTTCGGCAGGAGATCTCCGCTGTGCAGGAGGGGCCGCCGCGGATCGTCCTGTTGGAGGGATTTCTCCTGAGCTACGGATGCGGTGACATCCGCGCGAGCGCGCGGTTCGGAACCCATCCTTCGCGGCCCGTGGCATCGCGGCACCACGACCAGCCGCTCTCCGCGTCGTCGGCGAGGATCTCCACGACATCACCCGCCCGTGCGGGCAGTTCCGTGGTGTCGTAGCCGGTGCGCACCATCCCCGCCGTGCCGTCGATGTCGATGTGCCGTGCCGGCACCCCCCCCCGCATCCGTTCGCTGCGGTGACGAACACGAACGCGGGCCACTCCGTGTCGCGCTCGCCGACCGTCACCCGCTCGCCGGGGTGCACGCTCAGCGGGGCGCGCTCGGGGATCTCGTGGTCGGCGGTCAGCTGCGCACGCATGCTCTCAGCGTCGCAGGCGCCGCCGACATCCGCTCAGCGGCCCTCGAGCACGTACCGGTCGCGTCCCACCGAGACACCGACCACGCACTGCCCGACGAGCACGGCGATGTACAGCAGCAGCGGCGCGGTCCAGCCGCCGTCCAGCGCGTGGAGGGCGCCGAAGGAGATGGGGCCGGCGGCGGCGAGCAGGTATCCCACCGACTGCGACATCCCGGAGAGCGCGGAGGATGCGGCGGCGTCCCTCGCGCGTTGCGCCATCAGCGTGAGCGACATGCTCAGCGACGCTCCCGCCGACAGGCCCGAGATCAGGGCCCACGCGGTCAGCAGCTGTGGCGCGAGGATCATGCCGATCGCGGCGGCGATCGCGAGCAGGGGGAGCGCCGCGGGCACGGCGCGGCGTAGGCGTCCCTGCAGGGCGAAGGCGACCGCGAACGAACCGACGACGCCGAGGATCTGGTACAGCGCGACGTCGACGCCGGCGGCGACGGGAGACTTGCCGGTGGATGCGGCGAGCGGGGCCATCCATGTCACGAGCATGTAGAACGACGCCGACTGCGCGCCCATGTAGGCCGCGATCTGCCAGGCGAGGCGGTCGCGCCAGATCCCCGTGCTGCGCGAGACGCCGGGCGCAGGTGACGCCGGCACGGTCCGCGGGCTGCGGCCGTGCTGGGCCCATGCCCAGAGGGCGATCGTGAGGGGCAGGAGGGCGGCGGTCGCGGCCAATGCCACGCGCCATCCGACATCCGGATCGTCCACGGCATGCGAGATGGGCACGACGACGGCCGAGGCGATGGCTCCCACGCCGCCGAGCAGCGCCGTGTACATGCCCATCATGACCGGGACGCGCCCCGGGAAGTCGCGCTTGATCACCGCCGGCATGATCACGTTGGCCACGGCGAGGGAGGCGCCGATCAGGCCCGTTCCCAGCCACAGGTTGACCTCCGTGCCCGGCAGTGACCGCCAGGCCGTTCCCGCGCCCAGCGCGACGAGGGCGACGAGCAGCACGCGCGACATCCCGAACCGACGTGACAGGCCATGGGTCAGCGGCGAAACGATCGCCCAGGCGAGCAGGGGCACCGCGGCGAGTGAGCCGAGGGCCGCTGTCGTCGTGCCGAGATCGTCCGCGATCTCCTCGAGCAGTGGGCCGACACCCGTGATCGTCGCGCGCATGTTGGCGGCGACGAGCGCCACGGCGACGAGCAGCAGGAGCCTGTGGCCGCGTCGGTGCGGGCGCTCGCCGGGGGTCTGGATGCTCACGAGCACCGGACTCTACCCTGCCGGCCCGCGGCCACCGCGTCCGCTTTCGTGCGGCGGATGCCTGCGCCGTTACTGCGACGTGTGCACGATGCGTGGTGCGGATGGTGTGCGGTGGGGCTTGTGGGGCGGCGCGGGTCGCGTTGGTCGTGCGGATGTCGCGGTACCGCGAGCGGCCCCGCGGAGCCGGTCCGGGCGCCGACGCGCGAGCGTGCGCGTGCCGCGCGGGTCAGCCGATGCGGGTCTCGAACGGCCAGCCGGTGTACGCCTCGGCGAGGTAGGTGCGACCGGCATCCGAGTCGATGATCGAGCGGAGTTCCCCGAGCTGTCGCCGGCGGTCGAAGTCGGATGCGTCGGGGGTACGGTGGAGCATGCTGGTCATCCACCACGAGAAGTGCTGGGCCTTCCAGATCCGCCGCGACGCCGTCTCGGAGAAGGCATCGATCGGCCCTTCGTCGCCCGAGAGCAGCAGCGCGCGCAGTGCGATGTCGAGCAGCACGACGTCGGCGACGGCCAGGTTCATGCCCTTCGCGCCGGTCGGCGGCACGGTGTGCGCCGCATCGCCGATGAGTGCGACGCGGCCGCGGCGCAGCTCGCCTGCCACGAAGCTGCGGAAGCGCAGGACGTCTCGCTGGAAGATGGGCCCCTCGTGGAGGGTCGTGCCCGGGACACGCGCCTGCAGCTCGTCCCAGATCTGCGCCTCGCTCAGTGCGTCGGGGTCGGCCTCGGGGTCGCACTGGAAGTACATGCGCTGCACCGTGCTGCTGCGCTGGCTGATGAGGGCGAAGCCCGCATCCGAGTTGCTGTAGATGAGCTCCTCAGAGCTCGGCGGGGCCTCGCAGAGGATGCCGAACCACGCGAACGGGTATTCGCGGAACGACCCGGCCGCCGAGCCGCCGAGCGTCTGGCGCACGACCGAGCGCGAGCCGTCCGCGCCCACCACGAACTCGGCCTCGATCTCGACGCGCTGCCCGTCCGCATCCACGCCGATGACGCGCGGCCGATCGGATGCGGCGTCTTCCACGGCGTCGACGCGCACCCCGAAACGCAGATCCTGTGCGGCCGCGAGCCGCGTGGCGACGAGGTCCTTGAGCACCTCGTGCTGCGGGTAGAGCCAGACGCTGCGACCGGTCAGGGAGGGGAAGTCGATGCGATGACCCTCGCCGGCGAAGCGCAGCTCGATACCGTCGTGCCGGTTGCCGTCGGTGAGCACGCGCGTCGATGCGCCGCTTGCGACGAGGAGGTCGACGGTGCCCTGTTCGAGGATGCCGGCGCGGATGGTGGACTCGATCTGCTCGCGCGTGCGGGAGTCGACGACGACCGACTCGATTCCGGCGTCGGCGAGCAGGTGCGAGAGCAGGAGTCCGGCGGGACCGGCGCCGACGATGGCGACGCGGGTGCGGATAACGGTCATGACGTCTCCTTCGACGACGGGCCTGTTGATGCTGCGCACCAGTGTGCCCCGCGCCGCCGCATCCTCCCCTCACCTTCCCGTTGAATGGGACTCGCTGTGGTCTCGGGTGCTGTGTGGGGCTGGGTGTGGTGCGGGCGTGGGTGTGTGGGGTGCCCGAGTTGCGTCGCATTTGCGCACCTGCCACACGTTTGCGCAGGTGCGGCAGTTGTGAACTGTGGCGGATGCGGAAAGGTGTGGCGGATGCGGGTGGCGGCGCCCGCCGCCGGGGCAGCCCTCCGCCGGCCGTCGCCCGAGGGGCAGCGCCGCCCATCGCCCGCACCCCGAGCACTGCGCGTTCAGGCCCGGGTGCCGCGCAGTCCCGCCTCGATCTCGGCGGCGGCCTTCCGCAGCGGTGACAGGGCGAGCTCCGCATCGGCGTCGCGTGGCAGGACGACCGAGAGTGCCGCGATGACCTCGCCCTCCTCGCGCAGCGGCACGGCGACGCCCGTCGACACCGACTCGATCGACCCCGGCGCGATCACGTACGCGTCGCGCCGGATGCGGGTGAGGATGCGGCGCAGCTCCGCCGCATCCGTCACGGTCTCGCGCGCCACGCGTCGCAGCGGCGCATCGAGCACCCGCTCGCGAAGGGCGGCCGGGGCGTGCGCGAGAAGCACGAGCCCGGCGGACGATGCGTGCAACGGGAGGCGCCCGGCGATGCGGGTGATGTTGGCGCCCGCATCCGGATGCGAGAGCCGCTCGACGAACAGCGCCTCGTCGGCCTCGAGCACGGCCAGCTGCGTGTGCTCACGGATGGCGTCCTGCACCGCCGACATCGCCGGAAGCGCCGCCTGCCGCAGCCGCAGCGCCGTCGATCCGCGCAGCGCGAGCTCCCACAGATGCATGCCGATGCGGATGCGGCGGTCCTCGTCGCGCTCGAGCAGTCCCTCGGCGACGAGGTCGTCGACGATGCGGTGCGCGGTGGATGCGGGAAGCCCTGCGCGCCGGCCGATCTCCGCCGCCGTCTGCACCGTGCGGTCGGCGGTGAACGTCTCGAGCACACGCACGATGCGTGCCGTCATCGAGTCGCCGCTGGGCGAGTTGGCCATGCCGCCACCATCTCACGCATCCCGTCGGCCGCATGCCCCGCTTCGGCCACACCTTCACCCGGCATGTCCCACTTTCCGCGGGCCCGACTCGGCATGTCCCACTTTCTGCAGGCCCCCGTCAGGCATGTCCCACTTTCTGCAGGTTTGGGGGTGAATTCTTGCGGCAAGTGGGACATGCGCTGCAGAGAGTGGGACATCGCCAGGCAGGCACCGCAGGCACCGGGCAGGCACCGCAGGCACCGGCGGCGGCAGGCGGCAGCGGGTGGGCCGGGCCCGCAAGCTCGCGCGAACCCTCGCGGCTAGGGTGAGGGCATGGCGGATGGCGTGCTGCGTCGGGCGATGACGCTCATGCGGGCGTTCGACGAAGACGCCCCCGAACTCACCGCCGCCGAGCTGGCCGGCCGCGCGGACCTGCCCCTCTCCACGGTGCACCGCCTCCTCGCGCAGCTCATCGACGAGGGACTCGTCGAACGCACCTCGGCGCGTGCGTACGCCGTCGGCGCCAGGATGTGGGAACTCGGCGAGCTCTCGCCTCTCGCCCTGCGGCTGCGCGAGCAGTCGCTGCCGCACCTGGTGCGGTTGTACGAGGCGACGGGGGAGAACGTCCACCTGGCGGTGCTCGATGCCCCGACCCCGCCGGAGGCGGTCGTGCTGTTCGCGGGCCGCATCACAGGCCGAGCCTCGGTGCCGACCCTCGGCCGGGCCGGTGGGCGCCACCCGCTGCACACGACGGGTGTGGGTCGTGCACTGCTCGCGACGTGCGACGAGGCATGGCTCGACGCGTACCTCGCCGCTCCCCTCGTGCCCGAGACGCGGCACTCGATCACCGACCCCGCGGTGCTGCGGGCCGAGATCGCGCTCACCCGGCGCCGCGGGTACGCCGTGACTCGCGAGGAGATGACGCTGGGCAACATCTCCGTCGCCGCGGCTCTCGGCACGGTCTCGGGGCTTCCGGCCACGGCGCTCGGCGTCGTCACCCACCTCGACGGCGCCGATGAGAGGCGCCTCGCCCCGCTCGTCGTGCAGGCGGCGAAGGATCTGACGAGGACGCTCCGCGGCCCACATTCTCACTGAGTGAGAGTGGAAGAGAAGGTGCTCGATGCGTCGGGTAACGCTGGAGGTCCCACCCGTGAACGTCGAAGGAGACGGTTCCATGTCCACCCCTCCGCCCCAGGCTGCGGCTCCCGAGTCGCTGTTGGCCTCGGCCGACATGCCCACGCAGTCGAAGATCAACCAGGAGATCGCGGACGCTCACGCCGACGCCGCCCGTCGCGTGGCCGCTGGCGAGGACGTGCCCACCACGCTCTACGACTTCGCGCCGTACCGCTCGAGCCTGCTGCGCCACCCCACCAAGAACCCGCGGCTCGTCGATCCCGAGACGATCGAGCTGTTCTCGCCCGCCTACGGACAGCGAGACGTCGCCCAGATCGAGTCCGATCTGACGCTCCAGCACCGCGGTGAGCCGCAGGGTGAGCGCATCACCGTCACGGGGCGCCTGCTCGACAGCTGGGGCCGGCCGCTTCCCAACCAGCTCGTCGAGATCTGGCAGGCCAACGCGGCCGGTCGCTACATCCACCAGCGCGACCAGCATCCGGCCCCACTGGACCCGAACTTCACCGGCGCCGGTCGCACGATCACGGGCGACGACGGCGGCTTCACCTTCACCACCATCAAGCCCGGTCCGTACCCGTGGAAGAACCACATCAACGCCTGGCGGCCCGCCCACATCCACTTCTCGCTCTTCGGCAGCGGATTCACGCAGCGCCTGATCACGCAGATGTACTTCCCCGGCGACCCGCTGTTCGCGCTCGACCCGATCTACAACACCATCCGCGACCAGCGCGATCGCGACCGCCTCATCGCCGCCTACGACCACGACCTCACGGTGCCCGAGTTCTCGATGGGCTACCGCTGGGACATCGTGGTCGACGGCCCGGATGCCACGTGGTTCGAGCCCGAGGGAGAGCACTGAGATGTCCGAAGCCACACGCCTTCCCGCGACCTCCGGCCAGACGGTCGGTCCCTTCTTCGCCTTCGGTCTCGAATACCCCAAGATGCACGAGGTCGTCTTCCCGCACTCCAGCGGCGCGATCGTGCTGTCGGGCACGATCTACGACGGGGCCGGCGCGCCGATCCCCGACGCCGTGATCGAGATCTGGGGTGCCGACACCGACGGCACGATCTCCCGCGCGCGCGGCTCGCGTCGCCGTGACGACCACACGTTCACCGGCTTCGGCCGCAGCTTCACGACGGATGAGGGCGCGTACGACTTCTGGACGCGCAACCCCGGTCCGATCGAGGGCAAGGCGCCGTTCTTCGCGGCCGTCGTGTTCGCGCGCGGGCTCCCGAACAAGCTGCACACGCGCATCTACCTGCCGGACGACGAGGCGCTGCTCGCGGCGGATCCGCTGCTCTCCTCGCTCGAGCCCCACGAGCGCGCTACGCTCATCGCGACGCGCACGCCCGAGGGTGATCTCACCCACGACATCCACCTGCAGGGCGAGAAGGAGACCGTTTTCCTTGCCTTCTGACGAACCCGGGGCGCCCTTCACGGATGTGGGGCTGCTCTCCCCGGTGACGGCGTCGCACGACGCCCTCGTGGCCGACGACGCCGTGGCTGCCGCCCTCGTGACCGCCGAGGTCGCCCTCGTGCGGGCGTGGGCGGGCGTCGGCGTTGCGCCGGATGCGGTCGCCACGGCCGCTTCCGAGGAGTTCGGGTGGTCCGGGGCCGGCCTGCTCGTGGACGCCGAGTGGCTCGACGCCACCCGACTGGCGAGTGCGGCCGTCGCCGGTGGCAATCCCGTCATCCCTCTCATCGCCCGGCTCGACGATCGCGCATCGATCCAGGTGCGTCCCTGGCTGCACCGCGGTGCCACGAGCCAGGACATCCTCGACTCGGCACTCATGCTGGTCTCCCGGCGCGCGGGGCTGCATCTGCTGGGGGTTCTCCGGCAGGTCGAGGCGCAGCTCTCCGGGTTCGCCGTCGTGCACCGCGACACGGTCGCCGCCGCCCGCACGCTGACGCAGCATGCCGTGCCGACCACCGTCGGTGCCCGCGCGGCGGGGTGGTTGCGTGGTGTCACCCGTGCGCGCGTCCGTCTCGGCGACGCCGTCGGGCAGCTCCCCGCTCAGCTGGGCGGCGCGGGGGGCACACTCGCCTCCTTCGTCGAGATCGGCGGCACGGATGCGGCAGCAGCCCTGCCGGCGGCCTACGCCGCCGAGCTCGCGCTCGCCGCCCCCGATGCGCCGTGGCACGTGTCGCGCTGGCCCGTCACCGAGCTCGGCGACGCCCTCGTGCAGGCGATCGATGCGCTGGGCAAGCTCGCCACGGATGTCGCAACGGGCTCGCGCACCGAGATCGGCGAGCTCGCCGAGGGCGTCGGCGGGGGTTCGAGCGCGATGCCCCAGAAGCGCAACCCTACCGGTGCCGTGCTCGTGCGTTCGGCCGCGTTGCGTGCACCGCAGCTGGGCGCGACGCTCCACCTCGCAGCCGCGCTCGCCGCAGACGAGCGCCCCGACGGTGCGTGGCACGCGGAATGGCCGACGCTGCGGGAGCTGCTGCGCCTCGCGCTCGGTGCCGCCGAGACGAGCCTCGCGCTCGTGACCGGGCTGCGGGTGGACGAGGTCGCCGTGGCTCGTGCGCTCGCCGCCACCGACGGGCTGCTGGTGTCGGAGCGGCTGTCCATCGTGCTCACTCCCGTCATCGGGGCCGACGAGGTGCGCCGCATCGTCGGGGCCGCCACCGCCGGCGGCGACCTCCGCGCGCTCGTGCGCGACGCGCTCGAGGCCGCGCTCGACCGTGCGCCCGGCGCGCCGCATCCCGCCGACGACGTCGACGCCCTCCTGGACCCTGCCGCCTACACCGGTCTTGCGGGCGCGCTGGTCGACCGGGCCGTCGCCGACGCGCCGGCGGATGCCGCGCGCGAGAGCATCGAAGCGCCGACGGAGGATCCCGCATGACTCAACCCACGATCGCCCTGACCGAGCCGACCGGCCCTGCCGGTGCGCCCCTGGTCGTGCTCGGTCCGTCGCTGGGCACCTCCACGATCCTGTGGGAGGACGTCGTCCCGCTCCTCACAGACGACTACCGCGTCGTGAGCTGGGACCTCCCCGGTCACGGGGCCGCCCCTTCGCCGAGCTCGCCGTTCAGCGTCGCCGAGATCGCCGACGCGGTCGCGGATGCCGTGCGCTCGATCGGCGGCGAACGCATCCTCTACGCCGGGGTGTCCCTCGGCGGCGCGACGGGGCTCGAACTGCTCTTGCGTCACCCGGAACTCGTGCGCGGTGCGGCGATCGTCGCCTCGGGTGCTCAGCTCGGCGATGCGGCGAGTTGGCGCGAACGGGCTGCTCAGGTGCGCGCGCAGTCCACCTCGTCGGTGATCATCGGCTCGGCGCAGCGCTGGTTCGCCCCGGGCTCGATCGAGCGTCGCCCGGAGCTGAGCGGCCGGCTGCTGCACGCGCTGCAGGATGCGGACGACGAGGGGTACGCCAGGTGCTGCGAGGCGCTCGCCGCCTACGACGTGCGCCCGCGGCTGGGTGAGATCGCCCTTCCCGTGCTCGCTGTCTTCGGGCGGAACGACAAGGTGGCGCCCGAGGCGAAGAGCGTCGAGATCGCCGAAGGCGTGCGCGACGGGCGCATCGCGGTGATCGAGTCCGCCGCGCACCTGCCACCCGCTGAGCAGCCGGAGCAGACCGCGGCCGTGCTGCGCGAGTTCTTCCGCGAGGTCGCGCGATGAGCCGGCCGAGCGGTGCGGGCCGCAGCGACGAGCAGCGATACGACGACGGGATGCGGGTGCGCCGCGAGGTGCTCGGCGACGCTCACGTCGATCGCGCCGTCGCGGGCACGACCGCAGAGACGGCGGATTTCCAGGACCTCATCACGCGCTACGCCTGGGGTGACATCTGGTCGCGGCCGGGCCTGCCCCGACGCGACCGGTCGATCGCGGTCCTGACGGCGCTCATCGCGCTCGGTCACCACGAGGAGTTCGCGATGCACGTGCGCGCCGCCCTGCGCAACGGACTGAGTCGCGACGAGATCGTCGAGGTCGTGCTGCAGTCGGCGATCTACTGCGGCGTGCCGGCGGCGAACACCGCGTTCCGCATCGTGAAAGACGTCTTCGCCGAGGAGTGATCAACCGGCGGCGCCGGGCTGTCCCTGTCGCTGCAGGTTTGTCCGGTATCGCCCCGGTGTAGGCGAGCGCGCTGATGCGGATGCCGCCTCGTTCGAGGGCCCCGAAACGCGACGTTTGCGGCTTGCGGGGCGCAATCCGCGTCCCTTGAGCAGGGGACAGGGGATGGCGGCGGGTGAGGGTGCGCGGTAAGATGTTCGCTATACGCACCTGCGTTCGCAGAGCGAACACTTCCGAAGGAGGATGTGTGATCGACAAGACTGTCGCCGACATCGCATCGGCGGTCGCAGGCATTGAGGACGGCTCGACCGTCATGATCGGCGGCTTCGGCCGCGCCGGCCAACCCGTGGAACTCATCGACGCCCTCATCGCGCACGGCGCGAGCGACCTCACGATCGTGAACAACAACGCCGGCAACGGCGAGACGGGACTCGCCGCGCTGCTCGCCGCCGGACGTGTGCGTCGCATCGTCTGCTCCTTCCCCCGGCAGTCCGACTCCTGGGTCTTCGACGACCTCTACCGCTCGGGCCGCATCGAGCTGGAGCTCGTCCCGCAGGGCAACCTCGCCGAACGCATCCGTGCCGCCGGCGCGGGGATCGGTGCGTTCTTCTCTCCGACCGGCGTCGGCACCGCGCTCGCCGAGGGCAAGGAGCACCGTGAGATCGACGGACGCATCTACGTGCTCGAGCACCCCATCCGCGCCGACTACGCGCTGGTCTCGGCCCGCCAGGCGGATCGCTGGGGCAATCTCGTCTACCGCGAGACCGCCCGCAATTTCGGGCCCATCATGGCGGCCGCGGCGACCACGACGATCGTGCAGGTCGACGAGATCGTGCCGCTGGGTTCGATCGACCCCGAGACGGTCGTGACCCCCGGGCTCTACGTCGATCGCGTGGTCGCGGTCGGCGAGCGGCGCTGGTTGAAGGACGGCGTGTTCGTCGGCGGCACCGACCTGGAAGGCCGCCCCCTCGAGAAGCAGGAGCAGCGATGACCACCCGCGTCTCCCGTGCAGACCTCGCCCGCCGCATCGCCGCCGACATCCCCGACGGCGCCGTCGTGAACCTCGGCATCGGAGCGCCGACGCTCGTCGCCGACCACCTGCCCGCCGACCGTGAGATCGTGCTGCACACCGAGAACGGCCTGCTGGGGATGGGACCGGCACCTGCGCCGGACCGCATCGACCCTGATCTCATCAACGCCGGCAAACAGGCGGTCACGGCCGTCGCTGGTGCCGCGTACTTCCACCACGCCGACTCCTTCGCGATGATGCGCGGCGGGCATCTCGACGTGTGCGTGCTCGGCGCCTTCCAGGTCGCGCAGAACGGCGACCTGGCCAACTGGTCGACGGGTGAGCCCGGTGCGATCCCCGCCGTGGGGGGTGCGATGGATCTCGCGATCGGCGCCAAGTCGGTCTACGTCATGACGGATCTGCTCACCCGCGCCGGTGAGCCGAAGCTCGTCGCCGCGTGCACGTACCCGCTGACCGGTGTGGGTTGCGTGTCGCGCGTCTACACGGATCACGCGGTCTTCGAGATCACGGATGCGGGCTTCGCCGTCACCGAGGCGTTCGGCGACAACACGATCGAGCAGCTGCGCGAGCTCACCGGTCTTGCGCTCATCGATGCGACGGATGCGGCCGCATCCGCGTCCCAGGAGGAGAAATGACCGCGAGCTTCGTCTACGACGCCGTCCGCACACCGTTCGGTCGAGCCGGTGGTGCGCTCTCCGGCATCCGGCCGGACGATCTCGCCGCCCTCGTCATGCGTGCGGCCGTCGAACGCACCGGCCTCGACCCGGCCCGGATCGACGACGTGATCTTCGGCGACGCGAACCAGGCGGGCGAAGACAACCGCAACGTCGCCCGCTTCGGCGCGCTGCTCGCGGGCTTCCCGACGACTGTGACGGGTGCGACCGTCAACCGACTGTGTGCCTCGTCGGTGGAAGCCGTCATCCAAGCGTCCCGCGCGATCGAGTCCGGCGACGCCGACATCATCCTGGCCGGAGGCGTCGAGTCGATGAGCCGCGCGCCCTTCGTCGTCGAGAAGTCGGCCAAACCGTGGCCCGCGGTGGGCAACCAGACGCTGTGGAACACGGCGATCGGATGGCGCATGACCAACCCTGCGCTGCCGAAGCCGTGGACGATCAGCAACGGCGAGTCGGCGGAGAAGATCGCGCGCGAGTGGGGTATCTCTCGCGAGGCGCAGGATGCGTTCGCCGCACGCTCGCACCGCCTCGCCGCCGAGGCGTGGGCCGCCGGTGTGTACGACGGCGAGATCGTGCAGGTCCCCGGTGCCGAACTCGCCCGCGATGAAAGCATCCGCCCCGACACCTCCCTCGAGAAGCTCGCGGGTCTGCGGGCACTGTTCGCGGCGGACGGTGACGGTTCCGTGACGGCGGGCAACTCGTCGCCCATCAACGACGGAGCCTCCGCGGTGCTCGTCGCGGCCGAGGGGGCGCTGCCGGGGGAGCCGTTGGCACGCATCGCCGCCCGTGCCGCCCACGGCGTCGACCCCGATGTGTTCCCGATCGCGCCCATCGAGGCCGCGAACAAGGCGCTCGCCCGCGCCGGCTTCACGTGGGACGACGTCGATGTCGTCGAGCTGAACGAGGCCTTCGCCTCGCAGAGCCTCGCCTGCGTCGCCGGATGGCCCGACCTGGATCCTGAGCGCGTGAACATCCACGGCGGCGCGCTGGCCATCGGCCATCCCCTCGGCGCGTCCGGCGGGCGCATCATCGGTCACGCCGCACACGAGCTCGCGCGTCGCGGCGGGGGCGTCGCGGTCGCCGCGATCTGCATCGGGGTCGGACAGGGCCTCGCGGTCGTCCTCGAGAGGTGACGGGCGCAGATATGGTGAGCGGATGAGTGAGCAGGGCGACGCATCCGGCGAGTTCGTGCAGTCGCTCGCCCGCGGGCTTGCGGTGATCCGCGCGTTCGATGCGGACCACGCGGAGCTCACTCTGAGCGAGGTCGCGCGCCGCGCCGAGGTCACGCGCGCGGCTGCCCGCCGCTTCCTGCACACCCTCGTGAGCCTCGGCTACGTGCGCAGCGACGGACGCCTGTTCGCCCTCACGCCGCGGGTGCTCGAGCTCGGCTTCAGCTACCTGTCGTCGCTCTCGCTGCCCGACGTGCTCCAACCGCACCTCGAACTGCTCTCGCGCGAGGTCGGAGAGAGCGTGTCGGCGGCTGTGCTCGACGGCGCCGACATCGTCTACATCGCCCGTGTGCCGGCTCGGCGCATCATGAGCGTGCGCATCACGATCGGCACCCGCTTCCCGGCGTACGCCACGAGCATGGGGCGCGTGCTGCTGGCGGCGCTGCCGGCATCCGCTCGTGCCGAGGCGCTGGCGCACCTGCATCCGCTCACCGATCGGACCGTGACGGATGCGGCGCGCCTCGGCGTCGAACTCGACCGGGTCGCGGCCCAGGGGTGGGCGGTCGTGGACGGCGAACTCGAGGCAGGGCTGCGCTCGATCGCCGTCGGTGTGCGCGATCGAAGCGGTCGGGTCGCGGCTGCGATCAACGTCTCGTCATCGGCGACACGCGACAGCGTCGAGCACCTGGTGCAGCACTACCTGCCGGCCCTCGTCGCCACCGCGGAGCGCGTGAGCGACGAGCTGCGCCGCGTCTGAGGTCAGCGCACGCCCTTCATGAGTCGCAGCACCGGCTTCACGGCCAGCAGCAGCACGACGCCGAGGGCGATCGCGATGAACCCGAGGATCGAGAAGTAGCCGACCTCGTTCTCGGGGTCGTAGTACTCGCCCATCGCGCCGGCGATGGCGGTGCCGAGCGCGACCGAGAGGAAGAACAGCGCGACCATCTGGGTGTGGAAGATCGTCGGCCCGAGCTTCGTCGACACCGACAGGCCGATCGGTGAGATGAAGAGCTCGGCCACGGTGAACACGAACAGGATGCCGATGACGCCCAGCAGCGGTGTGGCGTTCTCTCCGCCGTTCGCCCAGAAGAGGAACAGCCAGAACGCGACGCCCATCACGATCGCCCCGATCGCGAACTTGACGGGCGTCGACGGCTGCCGTCGGCCGAGCTTCGTCCAGAGGGCCGCGAAGACGCCCGAGAGCAGGATGATGAACACCGGGTTGATCGACTGCACCCACGAGACGGGCATCTCCCAGCCGAACAGGTCGCGGTTGAGTCGTTCGTCGGAGTAGATCGTCAGCACCGTGAACTGCTGCTGGTACAGCGACCAGAATCCGACGCTCACGATGAAGAGCGGAATGAACGCGTAGACCCGTGAGCGTTCTGTCGCATCGATGCGCCGTGAGCTCAGGATGACGGCGAAGTAGGCGATCGCGGCGACGATCGTCACGACGATGACGACGAGGGCCAGGTTGTCGGCGCGCACGATGCCGAGCAGCACGCTCGCCGCGATCACGACCACGCCGGCCACGGCGATGCCGATCCACAGTGCGTGCCGCTCGCGCGGCAGCGGATTCGGCACCGCTCGCGCCTCGGCGGGCAACTGGCGGCGTCCGAAGGAGTACTGCACGAGACCGATGGCCATGCCGACCGCCGCGAGGCCGAAGCCCCAGTGGAAGCCCGCGAGCGACTGCAGGAGCCCGGTCAACATTGCGCCGAAGAACGCGCCGAGATTGATGCCCAGATAGAACAGTGAGAAGCCGCCGTCACGGCGGGGGTCGTCGTCGGTGTACAGCGTGCCGACGACGGATGTGGCGTTGGCTTTCAGCCCGCCGGAGCCGAGGGCTACGAGTGCGAGGCCGATGCCGACGCCCACGAAACCGGGCAGGAGCGCCAGCGCGATGTGCCCTGCCATGATCACGATGGCGCTGAAGAAGAGCACGCGTTCGGAGCCGAGCAGGCGGTCGGCGATCCACGCGCCGAGGATGGTCGAGAGGTACACGGCGCCGCCGTAGGCGCCGACGATGCTCGTCGCGACGGGCTTGTCGAGGCCGAGCCCGCCGTCGGTGGCGGAGTAGTAGAGGTAGATCAGCAGGATCCCCTGCATGCCGTAGAAGCTGAACCGCTCCCACATCTCCACGCCGAACACGTGGGCCAGTGCCCAGGGCTGGCCGAAGAAGCGGGTGTCGCGCGTGGTGCTCTCGGACGCCGTCATAACCGCCACCGTAGCCGGGCGCGGCCGCTCCGTGCGGGAGGCTGTCGCCGGGTGATCAGCCCGCGACGGGAAGGCGTGTGGTCGCCGCCGCCTTCAACTCGCTCTCCACCGCATCCAGCCAGAGAGTGAGCGAGGTGCGCGCCTGGGGGGTGTCGGGATAGCGGCAGCGCAGGTGCAGACCCGCGTCGTTGATCACGAACCAGACCATGACGCCGTCCGTGCGGATCACCGCGGAGATCCACGCTGCCTGCGGGTCATCGACCGCGACCGGCAGGCGCCGCGTGTCCAGCCACGACAGTGCGAACATGCCCGGTGTGCGGGGCATCCCCCCGCGCGGTGCGAACACCGGTGCCAGCGGATGGGATCCGAGCTGCAGTGCGCGGCGGACATCGGCGGCGCAGGCTGCCGGGTCGCCGTCCTCGCACTCGATGACCGAGTTCGTGATGAACCAGCCCACCGCATCCATCCACCGCGGATCGTTCCGGCTGTGCACGGGGAAGACGGCGCGCAGGGGCGCGTCGGCGACGCGGCGGGTGGCCCGCGTGACCGCCGCGAGCGCAACCGCGGTCGGCCGAACGCCTCTCTCGTCCGCGACCCGGGTCAGCTCCACGACCTGGGCGGGATCGAGCACGTCGCGCACCTCCACGACCTCGTCGTGTGCGCGGCTCATGTCGCCGAGCGGAAGCGGGAAGCGCGGCATGGCCTGTCCACCGGCGGCGAGCAGGCGCTCCCACTCGTCGCGGACGTCGGCGGGCGACTCGCCCATCGACTCCAGCAGGGCGGTGTGCTCGGCGAACGGATGCGCGGGCGCCAGGTCCGCCTTCGCGCCCGCCTGCACGCGGCGCAGCGCGCGGTCCAGATCGCGGCCCAGCACGAGGAGCGACCACATGTCGACGTGGGCGTGGTCGCTGCCGATGATGACGACCGGCTCGCCCGCATCCGGCTCCACGAGACACAGCAGGAACGAGCCCGCGCCGTACGGGCGGCATCCGGTGTCGAAGGCCTCTCGCACCGCCTCGGCCATTCCGGCATCCGTCGGATGCGAGCGCCAGGTGCCGGGGGCCTGCGAGCCGGCGAAGAGCCGCACACCGTCGTGGTCGCGGAAGACGGTGCGGAGGGTCCCGTGGCGGGCGACGACCGCATCCCACGCTCGACCCAGAGCCTGGCGCTCGGCGCCCGCAAGGCGGAACGACATCGCCATCCACGATCCGGGCCGGTCGCCCTCGCCCACATGACGGCCCTGATCGAACGAGACGGGCAGCTCCTGATCCGTCGCCTCGATCACGACGTCATAACTGTGCAGCCGCCCGGGCGGGAGCCGAAGGTGGGCGACATTGGTCAGGCGCATGGCGCCGTAGTCTAAGGGGCGCAGATTGCGGGCAGTGGACGGGTGGGAACGGAGACGCGGATGCCGGCGCTACGCGTGCGGGGAGCGAGCCTCGACTACGACATCACCGGCGATGAGGGGCCTCTCGTCGTGCAGTTGCACGGGCTCACCTCGAGCCGCAGCCGCGATGCACAGCTGGGCCTGGATCTCGGCCGGGCTCTGCGCGGGCACCGCATCCTGCGCTACGACGCGCGCGGCCACGGAAGATCGAGCGGCACGGATCGTGAATCGGACTACGGCTGGGACGCGCTCGCCGAAGACCTGCTGATGCTGCTGGACGCCGTCGCGCCCGGCGAGAAGGTCCACGGCGTCGGTCCGTCGATGGGCACCGGCACCCTGCTGCACGCGGCGGCCGCCGACCGGCGCCGCTTCTCGACGCTCACCCTCGTCACGCCGCCCACCGCCTTCAAGCGGCGCCGGGCGCAGGGCGACGTGTATCGGGCGAACGCCGAACTCGTCGAGCGTGGGGGTCTCGCCGCGCTGCTCGAGATCGGCAACACGGCTCCCGTGCCCCCGGCGCTCGCCGATGCGCCCGAGACGCGTCCCACCGTGCCGGGTGAGCTGTTGCCGATCGTGCTGCGGGGAGCCGCCGCGACCGATCTCCCGCCCAAGAAGCGCATCGCCCGCATCGAGGTACCGACCCTCATCCTCGCCTGGACGGGCGACCGCACGCATCCGCTCAAGACCGCCCGCACACTGCGCGAGCTCATCGACGACAGCCGCCTGATCGTGGCTCGCAGCCCCTACGGTGTGATGGCCTGGCCGGGCCTCTTCGCCGAGCACGTCACCACCCGCGCCTGAGCCCGGGCGTCCCGCGCTTCGGGGCGCACCCCTCCTCTCCCCGCGGGGGTCCGCCGACGGCCCGGCGGGGTCGGATGCGGGCGCGCTCTACAGTGAGAGCATGCGGCTGCAGTTCTTCGGCGGTTTCGCGGCCGAGGATGCGGCGGGCTCGCCCATCGAGGTGCGCGGATCGCGCCAGCGCGCGCTGCTGCTGAGGCTCGCGCTGGATGCGGGAACGACGGTCAGCTACCGCGCTCTGGCTGAAGACGTGTGGCCCGACGATCCCCCGGAGGACCCGCGCGCGTCGCTGCAGTCCCTCGTGTCGCGGATGCGGCGGACACTGCCGGACGGGGTCCTCCGCGCGGAACCCGGCGGTTACACGCTCGACGTCGCCCGCGACGACGTCGATCTCGTGCGCTTCGCCGACCTCGTGCAGGCGGCACGCGCGGGCGCAGACCCCGCGCCCCTTGCCCGCGAGGCGCTCGCCCTGTGGCGCGGTGAGCCCTGGCTGGCCGACGGCTTCGACTGGGTGCTGCGGGACCTTCTCGAAGACCGCGCGCACGCGGAGCGGCTCACGCGAGGAGCGACGCAGGACGCGCCGACGCCCGTGCCGGCGATCCCGGCGGCTCTCACCCCGCTCGTGGGTCGTGCCGAGGAACTCGCCCTGATCGCCGCTCAGCTGAGCACCTTCCGACTCGTCACGCTGCTGGGTCCGGGAGGCGCGGGGAAGACGACCCTCGCCCTCGAGACCGCCAGGCACCAGCCGCCCGCCGTGTTCGTCGAACTCGCGCCGGCCCAGCCGGGCGAGGTCTGGGGTGCGGTGGTGACCGCGCTCGGGCGCAGCATCCGGCTCACGGACAATCCGGCGGGGGAGCTCCCCGCGGCGGACAGCGTGCTCGCCGCCCTCGCGGGTCGCTCCGTGCTGCTGGTGCTCGACAACGCGGAGCACGTGCTGCAGGAGACGGCCGAGGTCGCAGCGACCGTGCTCACGACGCCGGGCGTGAGGGTGCTGGTCACGAGCCGCGAGCCGCTGGGGCTGCCCGGCGAGGCGTTCGTCGAGCTCGGTCCGCTGCCGGATGCGGACGCCACCGCTCTCCTCGCCGCCCGCATCCTCGCCGCGCGCGGCACGGCGCCCACTCCCGAGGAGCTCCCCGCCGTCGCGCGCATCGCGCGGCACCTCGACGGACTTCCCCTCGCCCTGGAGTTGGCGGGGGCCAAGGCGCGCACGCTCGGCATCGACGAGCTGGAGTCCGGGCTCTCCGACCGGTTCGCGCTGTTCGATCGCGGCCCTCGTTCGGCGGCGGCCCGCCACCAGACCCTGCGCGCGGTCATCGACTGGAGCTGGGACCTGCTCGGCGAGCCGGAGCGTGAGGGACTGCTCGCCCTGGCCGTGTTCCCGGACGGCATCGACGCGGCGGATGCAGGGGCGGTCGCCGCGGCCTTCGGCCTGCCCGCGCGCGTGTTCGACGAGCTCGTCGACCGCTCACTCGTGCAGCGGGCGCGCGGGCGGTTCCGCGTGCTCGAGACGGTGCGCGAGTACGGCATCGAACAGCTGCGCCACCGCGGGTCCGAGGAGCGAGCGCGCGACGCGCAGGCGCGGGTGCTCGCGCGGCGGGCCCTCGAGCGCGACGCCGAGCTGCGTACGCCCGCGGTGCGCTCCGCGATCGCGTGGTTCGATGCCAACGAGGAGAACCTGGCCGCCGCCACCCGCTGGAGCGGTGCGCGGGCGCAGATGAGCGAGACGGCCGTCGAGCTGGTGCGCGCCCAGATCTGGGTGTGGATCATGCGCGAACGGCTCGAAGCCCTGCGCACCGCCCTCGAGCTCGTCGGTGCGGATGCCACGCTCGACTCCGAGGCGGGGGTGGTGATCACGGGGGTGCGACTGATCTTCGCCTCCGCCGACGCGCAGGTCTCGGGAGGCTTCACCGCGGAGGACGCCGACCGGATCGCCGAGGCCGCGGCGGCGCATCCGTCCGAGCTGTCGCTGATCCTGCCCGTCCTGTTGAAGGCCCAGGCGCGAGCCATCGGTGACGGTCGCCCCGGCACGCCGTGGCTGCCGAACTTCCGTCTGGACCCCGCCGATCTCGCGGGGGCGCCGACCTGGTCACGCGGCGTCGTCGCCGCGATCGAGGCGGCCATCGCGCAGAACGGCGGCGACATCGAACGGCTCGACCGTCAGAGCGAGCAGGCGCTGCGTCTGCTGCGCGAGGTGGGCGACACGTGGGGCATCGCCCTGGCCAGCCAGATGCGCTCCGAGTGGCTCATGCTGCACGGCCGGCTCGAGGAGGCGCTCGAGATCACGGATGCGGCCAGCCGTGCGCTCGAGGGACTGACCTCCGCCTCCGACCAACTGCAGCAGCAGGCCTTCGCGATCGTGCTGCTGGTGCGGCTCGGTCGCGTCGATGAGGCGCGGGCGCGCCTGGTCGGCATGCAGGAGGCGGCCCGCCGGGACGGCTCCGACCGCGCCATGCTCCAGGCGGCCATCACCGTGGTCACCTTCGAGGTGATCGTCGGCGACGGGGTCGCGGCTTTGGCGATCCTCGAGGCGATGCCGCCCGCGCTGCGGGACGGGTCGTTGCCCGGGATCCCGCCGCAGATCCATGCCTGGATGCACTCGCGTCACGCGCAGGCGCTCGTGCTCGCGGGGCGGCTCGACGAGGCACGCGATGAGGTGCGGATCGGCATCGAGCTGGCGATCGGATCGGGCGACCAGCCGATCATGGCGGATGCGGCGCTCGCCGCCGCCGAGCTGTTCGCCGCGACGGACCGCCCCGACGACTCGCGGCGCGCTCTCGCGCTCGCGGCGGTGCTGCGGGGCCGGGCCGACGAGACGGATCCCGTTGTGCAGCGGGTGCGGGCGAAGGTCGGAACGGATCCGGGGCCGGACGCTCCCGCATCCGGCCCCGGAGATCTCGGCGACCTGGTGGCGCTGCTCTGAGTCAGGCCTTGCGCATGTATGCGCGCACGGTCAGCGGGGCGAAGATCACCACGATGACGGCGGCGCCCGCGAGCGAGACGAACAGGTCGCTGCCGATGGCGCCGGAGTTCGCGAGGTCTCGCACGGCGGTGATGAGGTGGGAGATCGGGTTGATCTCCGCGAACCACCGCAGCACATCGGGGAGCGTGTCGACCGGGACGAAGGCGTTCGAGAGGAACGTCAGCGGGAACAGCGCCAGCATCGAGATGCCCTGCACACTCGCCGCGGTGCGGGCGATCACGCCGAAGAACGCGAAGATCCAGCTCATCGCCCACGACGAGACGATCACCAGCAGGCCCGCGCCGATGACGGCGAGCACGCCGCCGCCGGGCCGGTAGCCCATGACGAAGCCCATCCCGAAGGTGAGAGTGGTGGCGATCGTGTAGCGCAGGGTGTCGGCCAGCAGTGCGCCCGACAGCGGCGCGATGCGGGCGATCGGCAGGGAGCGGAACCGGTCGAACACGCCTTTGTCCATGTCCTCGCGCAGCTGCGTGCCGGTGACGACGGAGGTGGTCACGACGGTCTGGACGAGGATGCCGGGGATCAACAGCGGCAGGTAGTTCTGCACGTCGCCGGAGATTGCGCCGCCGAAGATGTAGGCGAACATCAGAGTGAAGATGATCGGCTGCAGCGTCACGTCGACGAGCTGCTCCGGTGTGCGTCGGATCTTCACGAGGCCGCGGTAGGCCATCGTGAGGGTGTTGCTCACCGTCTGCGACAGGCTCGTGCGGTTCTTCAGGGCGCGCTCGGTGGCGGGCACGATGCGGTGGGGTGCGAGGGTGGTCATGCGGTCACCATCTCTTTCGTCTCGGTCTCGTCGGCGGTGCCCGAACCGGTGTCGTGACCGGTGATGGTGAGGAACACCTCGTCGAGGGTGGGTTTCTGCACGCTCATCTCGGCCAGACGCACGCCGCCGGTGCGCAGGGCGATGAGCAGGTCGGTGACACGGTCCGCATCCGCCATGGGAGCCGTGATGCGGGAGGCCTCGGGCGACAGCGTGGCGCGCACGCCGAGCACGCTCTCCACGATCTCGAGGGCGGATGCGGTGTCGACCGACTCCGAGACGCGCAGCTGCAGGCTGGCGGTGCCGACGGACGCCTTGAGCTCGTCGGAGGTGCCCTCGGCGACGACGCGGCCGTGATCGATCACCGCGATGCGGTCGGCGAGCTGGTCGGCCTCGTCGAGGTACTGCGTGGTCAGCAGCACGGTGGAGCCGCCGGCGACGAGTTCGCGGATCGTGTCCCACATCTGCCCGCGGGTGCGGGGATCGAGGCCCGTCGTCGGCTCATCGAGGAAGATGAGCGGCGGCTGGGCGATGAGGGAGGCGGCGAGGTCGAGGCGCCGCCGCATCCCGCCGGAGAACTTCTTCAGGGGGCGTCGTGCGGCATCGGTGAGGCCGAAGCGCTCGAGCAGCTCGGTCGACTTCGCGCGTGCGTCGGCACGGCTGAGGCCGAGCAGCCGCGCGAAGATCATGAGGTTCTCGGTGGCCGAGAGGGTCTCGTCGACGGAGGCGAACTGGCCGGTGACGCCGATGAGCTGGCGTACGACCTGCGGCTCGGCGGTGACGTCGTGGCCGAAGATCTCGGCTCTGCCCGCATCCGGACGCATGAGTGTTGCGAGCATGTTGATGGTGGTGGTCTTGCCGGCGCCGTTGGGGCCGAGCACGCCGTAGACGGTGCCGGTGGGAACGAGCAGGTCGACGCCGTCTACCGCGCGGTTGTCGCCGAACACTTTGACGAGGCCTTCGGCCCGGACGGCGGGAGGGAGTGTGGTGGTCATGGGGAGCCTTTCTGCTGGCGTGCTCCCAGAGTGCGCCGCATCCGCCGTCATGCCGCTGTCATGCCGCCCCCGCCGCTGTCACCGCGCTGTCACGCACCGCCCCGGGTCTCGGCTCTCGCCTGTCCCGCCTGCCCGGTTCTCGGGTCCCCGTCCCGCGTGCCCGGTTCTCCTCACCCTCTACCCGCGAGACTGCATCTTTCGCACGAGATCACGGGTAATGACAGTGATCTCGTGGTGGAAGTGCAGTCTCGCGGGCAGGAGCGTGGCCGAGAGGGTGCCGGGGGAGGGTGGTGCGTCATGTGTGCCCGGGGGTGGATGCGAGGTCGTAGGGTGGCGGGATGAACCCTGACTGGACCCCGCACCGCCGCGACGACGGCGAGCTGCTCGGGTGGATCCGGCCGGAGGGGTCCGACTGGGTCGCCGTCGATCTCCTCGGCCACGACATGACGGAGCCTGTCGAGTGGCTCGACGCGGAAGAGGCGCTCGAGGCGCGCGGCCTCGGTTGGCTCGCCGAGAAGTGGATGCTGGAGCGCGAGGGCGAGGCTCCGCTGGCGGTGCGTCTGGTGGAGGTGACCCCGGAGCGCATCGTGGTCAAGAGCGAGGACTTCGGTGCGATCGACGCGCCCCTTCGCACCTACGAGCTCGGCTGGCCGGCCCCGGCCGCGCTTCGCCTGCGCGTGCCCGAGGACAGCCCGCTCACCTTCTGACCGCGCGGCGGCAGCACCGCGATGGCGACGCCGACCAGCAGAACAGCGCCACCGACGAGCTCGGCGGGCGCGGGTGTCTCGCCGAGTGCGAGCCATGCCGCCGCGATCCCGACCGGCGGCACGAGCATCGTGAACGGAACGACAGCGGATGCGGTGTGCCGGGCCAGCAGGGTGTTCCAGATGCCGTAGCCGACCAGGCTCGCCAGCCACGCGGTGTAGGCGGTCGAGAGCAGTTGCGCCGTGGTGAGGTGCGTGAGCGCGGTGCCGACCGCATCCGGTCCGTCGAGGAGGAGGGCCAGGAGCACCATCGGTACGGGGACGACGAGCGCCGACCAGACGGTCACCGACAATCCCGCGAGCGCGCCGGTCTCGCCTGCGCCGCCGAGGCGTCGCGCGATCACGTTGCCGATGGCCCATGAGGCCGCCGCCGCCAGGGTCACCAGCAGGGCGAGCGCGGGGGTGGCGGCGTCGCGCCCCACGGCGACGATCCCGAGTCCGGCGGCGCCCACTACCACGCCGACGACCTGCGAACGGCGGGGTGCTTCGCGCAGGGCCAAGGCGGCGAAGACGATCGTGAAGGCGACCTGGGCCTGCAGCACGAGAGAGGCCAGTCCCGGCGGCATCCCCATCGCGAGGGCCGTGTACAGCAGTCCGAACTGACCGAGGCTCATGAACAGCCCGATGAGCAGGACATCCCGCATCCGGCCCCGGGGTCGCGGGACGAAGAAGATGGCGGGCAAGAGGACGGCGATGAAGCGCAGCGCGACGAACAGGGCGGGCGGCATGCCGTCCAGGCCTGCGTCGATGACGACGAAGTTCACGCCCCAGATGACGGCGACGAGGGCGGCGAGAAGAGAGGAGCGAAGGGGCACTTGCCCATCGTGACCGAGCATGTTCGTGCAGCACCAGCGCACGGTTCTGCATAGATCCATGCAGGCCGGTGATACATTCTCGCCATGATCGATCTCGCCGCCGTCGAGGCGCTCCTCGCCCTCGCCCGCACGGGCACCGTCCATGCGGCGGCGGCCGAGCTCGATTACACACCGTCGGCGGTGTCGCAGCAGATCAAGCGGCTCGAGCGTGACCTCGGCGCCCGCCTCATCGATCGGCAGGGCCGCGGTGTCGTGCTCACCGCCGCGGGCCGCCGGCTCGTGGAGGAGGGGGCGCAGTTGCGTAGCCAGGTGGAGCAGCTGCGTTCGCGGCTGCACGACGCGGGAGCGAGGCCCACCGGCACACTGCGGCTCGGGGTCTTTTCGACCGCCGTGCGCGGCCTCGTGCCCGGGCTCGTGACGCGGGCGTCGGCCGAGGCGCCGGATCTCCGGCTGACCGTCACCGAAGTCGAGCCGTGGGACGCCGTCGATGCGGTCACGGCAGGCACGTTGGATCTCGCGATCGTGCACAACTGGGAGGGCGTCTCGCTCACACTGCCGCTGAGCGTTCGCAGTGCTGAGTTCCTGCGTGACACGGCGGACCTGCTCGTACACCGCGACGACCATCTCGCGTCGAGGGATGCGGTGACCCCTGTCGACGTGCGCGATCACGTGTGGTCCAGCACGCCCGACGGAACCATCTGCTACGAGTGGTTCTGCCACATGTTCCGCGCGGAACCGCATCCGCCGCGCATCGACTTCTGGTGCCGCGAGTTCGCCTCGCAGATCGAGCTGGTCGCGCACGGGGTCGCCGTGGCGCTCGTCCCTCGCCTGGGGCGCGGGCAGCTTCCGGACTCCGTGGTCGCGGTGCCGGTGCGCGACCCGGAGCCGACGCGTCGTGTCGCCCTGGTGTGGCGCACGAGCATGACCGACTCACCTGCGGTGCGCCTCATCCGCGAGCTCCTCCCCGCATCCTGAGCCCGCCCGCCTCGCCGCTCTCACCCTCTCCCCGCCCGCGAGACTGCACTTCCGTCACGAGATCACGGGTAATGACAGTGATCTCGTTCTCGAAATGCAGTCTCGCGGGAAACGAAGGGCGGGCGACGCGAGGGCGACCCAGAGGCGTCAGTGGTGGGAGGGGGAGAAGGCGAGCTGGGCAGAGAGCAGGCCCTGCTCGCGGCTCACGATCTGCGCGCGACCCGGCGCCGCGGGCGCGGCCTTCACGCGGCCGATGAGCGGACCCTCCTCCGGGTTTCCGCCGAGCAGGATGCCGGTGACACCCAGATCGGTGAAGCGCTGGATGATCGGGTCGTAGGCCGCGCGGCTCGCACCACCGGTACGGCGGGTGAGGATCACGTGCAGGCCGAGGTCGCCGGCCTGTGCCAGCAGCGGCTGCAGCACGGCGAGGGGGTTGCCCTGACTCGTCGCGACGAGGTCGTAATCGTCCACCAGCACGAAGCCCTCTGCGCCCTTCCACCAGCTGCGCTCGCGGAGCTGTTCGGGGGTCACATCGGGGCCCGGGATGCGGCTCGAGAAGAACTGCGCCAGCTCGGCGAGACCGCTCGTGGCCGGCTCGTGCGAGGTGAGGTAGGCGCCCAGGTACTCCTGCGGAATCTCGCCCAGCAGCGAGCGACGGTAGTCGACGGCGAAGATCTTCGCCTCGGTCGGGCCGTACTTGCGCATGATCTCCTGCGCGATGCCCCGCAGGAACGAGGACTTGCCCATGCCGGAGTCGCCGTACAGGAAGAGGTGCGGTTCCTTGCGCGGGTCGATGCCGAAGGGCGCGAGCTGCGCCTCGTCGACACCGAGCAGGATGCGGGCGTCGTCGGGCGTGGTCTGCGTCCGCACCTCGTCGAGGGTGATCATCTCCGGCAGCAGCCGCAGCTTCGGACCCGTCGGCCCCTGCCAGGCGGCGCCGACGCGGGCGACCATGTCGTCGACGCCGTCGACGAGGGCGGCCACATCCGAGGATCCGTCGATGCGCGGCAGCGCGGCGAGCATCTGCAGGCGCTTGGCGCTCAGGCCTCGACCGGGCTGACCGGCCGGAACGTTGGCCGCCTGCTTGCGGTCGATCTCGGAGTCTGTCGGGTCTCCCAGGCGCAGCTCGAGGCGCGTCTGGATGAGGTCCTTGAGGCTGGCGCGGATCTCGAGCCACCGGTTGGCCGTCACGATCACGTGCACGCCGAAGCTGAGGCCGCGCGCGGCGATGGTCTGCACGCGCGTCTCGAGCGCCTCGTAGTCGGCGCGAAGCGTCGCCCATCCGTCGACGACGAGGAACACGTCGCCGTAGCCGTCGTCGACGACGCCCTGGCTGCGTCGCAGCCGGTAGGTGTCGATCGAGTCGATGCCGTTCTGACGGAAGTACCGCTCGCGGTCGTCGATGATCGACTCCACCTCGGCGACCGTGCGGCGGATGGCCTCCGCCTCGGTGCGCGTGGCGACGCCGGCGACGTGCGGGTGGCGCTGCAGACCCGTGAAGGTACCGCCGCCGAAATCGAGCACGTAGAACTGCAGCTCGAGCGGTGTCGCCGTCAGCGCGAGGGCCGAGACCAGCGTGCGAGCCAGCGTCGACTTGCCGCTCAGCGGGCTTCCGACGATCGCCACGTGTCCGGCCGCACCGCCGAGCGAGACCACGAGGTTCTCGCGGCGCTGCTCGAGAGGCACATCGACGATTCCGAGCGGAACCGTGAGGGCTCCGGCCGCGCGCCAGGCGGGGGAGTGCAGCCCCATCCGCGGGTCGACGACGAGGTCGGGCATGAGCTCGTCGAGCGAGGAGGGCTCTTCCAGCGGCGGCAGCCACACCTGGTGGGCGGCGGGGCCGCGACCCTTCATCCGCTCGACGGCGATCTGGAAGGTCGAACGTTCCTCGACCGGCCGCGCCACGATGTCGCGCGAATCGTCGACGGGCTCCTCGACCAGCTCGAGCGGCTGGGGGGCGGCGGTGAAGACCTCGATGCGCGCGGCCTCGCCGGAGGTGTCGGTCGATTCGCTCGAGCGGCCGCCGGTGAGCTTCGTCTTCGGGGTTCCCGAGACGTAGGCGGCGCGGAACTGCACGAGGTTGTCGGTGTCGGCCTTGAGGTAACCCACGCCGGGCTCCTGCGGCAGCGTGTAGGCGTCGGGGGTGCCGATGATGGTGCGGGACTCGGCGGCGGAGAACGTGCGCAGACCGATGCGGTACGACAGATAGGTGTCGAGGCCGCGCAGCTTTCCCTCCTCCAGGCGCTGCGAGGCCAGCAGCAGGTGCACCTGGAGGGAACGGCCGACGCGGCCGATGTTGATGAAGCTCTCCACGAACTCCGGCTTCGCGGCCAGCAGCTCGCTGAACTCGTCGGCCACGATCAGCAGGGCCGGAAGCGGCGCGAGGTCGGTGCGGCCGCCGCGGCGGGCCTTCTCGTAATCCGAGACGTTGGCGAAGTTGCCGGCGGCGCGCAGCAGCTCCTGGCGGCGCACGATCTCACCCTGCAGGGCGTCCTGGAAGCGGTCGACGAGGGCGAGCTCGCTGCCGAGGTTGGTGATGATCGCCGAGACGTGGGGCATCCCCGCCATGCCGGCGAAGGTCGCGCCACCCTTGAAGTCGACGAGCACGAAGTTCAGCTGCTCGGGGGAGTGGGTCAGTGCGAGTGCGAGCACGAGCGTGCGCAGCACCTCGGACTTACCCGAACCCGTGGCGCCGATCATCACGCCGTGCGGGCCCATACCCTGCTGGGCGGCTTCCTTGAGGTCGAGCACGAGCGGGGCGCCCGTCGTGTCCTGACCGATCGGCACGCGCAGGCGGTCGCGTTCGAGGCGCCCCGACCAGGTGCGGTCGAAGTCGATCTCGCGCACGTCGGGCATGCCGAGCAGCTCGACGAGCTCGCGCTGGCCCTGCTGGGCGCCGGGCGTCTCGGCGAGGGCCGCCGGATTGGAGTACAGCGGCATCAGGCGGCGTGCGGTGGCCTCGGCGACGGCGATCGAGGTCGTGTCGGGGGTGAAAGTGCGCGAGCCTGACACCACGTCGATGAGCTCCGCGTGGCGATCGGATGCGGTGGCCTCCGGCATGACGATGCGCAGGACGTCGGGGTTCTCGAGCTCTCCCCAACGGCCGGGCAGCTCCACCACGGTGACGCCCAGCATCCCGTCGCCGCCGACGACGGGGTCGCCCATCGGCAGCTGTACTCCGTCGACGACGAGGATCACGTGCGGCGTCGCGCCGCCGCCACGGGCGAAGCGCGCGCGTTCGCGGAGCCCGGCGGGCAGCAGGTCTTCGAGGTCGTCCAGCGAGGAGGCGATCATGCGGGCGGGGCCCAGCTTGTCGCTGGAGCGCGACGAGAGCGCGTGCGGCAGCCACTTGGCCCACTCCCAGGCGGGCAACTGGTCCGGCCCGGCCAGGATCGCGACGACGACATCCTCGGGATCCTGCAGCGTCGCCGCACCCACGACCATGGCGCGGGCGAGAGCGCGGACGGAGTCCTCGTCGGGGCCGACGATCTCGATCCGCGCGTAGTCGGTCAGGGTCACGCCCAAGGGCAGGTCCGGCTGGATCTCGTGGGTGAGCATGAACCGGTGGGCGGCGGACGCGGCGACCGGGTCGAGCTGGGCGAGCGGCGGAAGCTCGGGCGCCTCGAGCGAGATGCACAGCGGCTGATCGCACGCGCCGATGCGGGTCAGCAGGAAGTTCTCGTCGCCGGGCTGGCGCTCCCAGACACGGGTGCGCTCCTCGGCGATGAACGGCAGCGCCGAGGGCGAGGGAGTGACCCACGCGCCGTGGCGGCGCTGCTTGCGGGCGGCGGTGCGGACGGTCTCGCGGAGATCGCTGAGGTAGGCGAGGTACTCGCGGCGGTTGCCCAGCACCTGGGCGTTGCGCTGCGCGCGCTGGCGCCATCCGTTGACCGCGACGAAGCCGAGGGAGGACAGCAGGAACATGCCGCCGGTGATGAAGCCGGTCGGGCCCGCGTTGGAGATCGTCACCATGACGATCGCGCCCACGCTGCCCAGCATCGGCAGCAGGGACGTGAGCATGCTGCTGCCGCCCTCGTTCGGAACCAGCTCCGGCGGCGGCTGCACGACGATGCGACCACTCGGCACGGACGGCGGGGCCAGGCGTGGTCCCTTGCTCACGAAGCGGCTCCGATCAGTCGGCTGACGGTGAAGATGCGGTTCCCGATCCGGATGCGGGTGTCGTCGTCGACGAAGGTGCGTGCGTGCGGGGTGAGAGGTGACACCGTGCCGTCGTCGTCGAGGAGCTCGGTTCCGTTGGTCGAACCCGTGTCGGTGACCCAGAGGCCCGCGTGGTCGAACTCGAGGCGCAGGTGGGTCTTGGAGACGCTGGAGTCCGGATCGCTCACCGTCACCAGCAGGTCGGTCGGCTCGGTCTGCTCGGGGCTGCGGCCGAGGTTGACGGCCACGGGCAGGGGCAGGCGCGCGCGCTGACCGGTGTCGAAGATGAGCAGCAGCTCTCCGGTGGGGCGCTCGCCCGACTCGGGCTGGTCGAGGACGGGTGCCGCGGCAGTGGGTCCCGCCCATCCTGCAACCGCAGCGGCGGGAGCCGGGGCATCGGGGGCGACGCCGGCGGCGACGGGCGCTGCTGGCGGCTCGACGGGTGCGGGCGCGGCGATCGGTCCACGGGCCTTGCCGGACTCGACGGGTGCCGGCGACCAGGGGCGTGCGATCACGGTCGGGGACGGCACGGCGACGATCTCGTCACCGGAGCGCCGTCTGCTGCGACGCTCCGCTGCGGGGCGGCGGGGTACCGCGACCACGACGGTCTGCGCGGCGCGGTCGGCCCAGGAGCGGCGCAGCCCCGAACGGTCGGCGGTTGCGGATCCCTCGACGACCCACGCTCCCGCGCCGAACACGAGGGAGCCGATGGCGACGAGCAGACCGCGCACGAAGCTGCGGCCGGCGCCCGGGGAGTACGGGGCGTCCAGGCGCGCGACGCGCAGTCCGAGCAGGGCCTTTCCGGGCCCGGAGCCGGTGCGGGCCTGCAGGACCCACAGCGCAAGCACAGCCTCTGCGCCCACCAGTAGCCCGAACACGGCGGACCCGCTGACGAGGGCGACGCTGACGCTCAGGGCGACGACGAGCGCGACGTCGATCGTGAAGGCGGCGAGTCGTGCTCCGACTCCGGCGGGTTCGCCCGTGAACTGCGGCGGCAGACTCATGCGCCCATCATTCCACGCAGGATATCGATGGTGTCGGCGGCCAGCAGGCCGGCCGGCAGCGACAACGCGATCGCGATCCACTCGATGACGTCTCCGAAGCGCGACCAGCGCAGGGACTGCGCGCCGCGGCTCGTGGGGATGATGACCAGCGCGGCGATCGCACCGACGGCGAGGAGGATCCCTGCCAGCACCGTCAACAGCACGGGGTTCGCCTCTCGGGTCGCCGTCAGCACCATGACGACGGCGACGGCGCCCGCGGCGAGGCGCGGCAGCCACCGCAGCAGGGGGATCGAGAAGCGCCGTGCGCCGAGCAGCAGCGCCAGCACGACCGTGATGGCCAGGGCGATGCGGCCGGAGAGCACGAGCGGGTCGAAATCGTCCATGTCGGGCAGCGCGAAGGGAGCGCTCAGGGCGACCGCGACCGTGAGCACGAACGTGCCGGCCACGAGCCGGCCGGTGGAACGTGCGACGAGGTCTTGGGCGTCGGCGGCGCCGATGGAGTGGATCTCCTCGGGCAGCTGCTGACGCACGCTCCAGCGTGTGGTCTGGTAGCGCTCGTAGTCGATGAAGATGCCGGGCGGCACATCGACGAGGGTCGCGAGCAGGATGCGCAGCGCCACGGGCGCGAGGCCGAGCGTGACGGCGGTGGGTGCGGAAAGCGGCAGCGAGAGGATGAGTGAGAAGCCCCAGACCCCGGCCAGCACGAGCAGCAGGGTCGTGGCGGCCGAGAGGCGTGCGTGCAGCCCCGCGGGGCGCCCGACGAGCGCGAGCATCCCCGCGAGCACCGCCGCCGAGAGCAGGCCGACGAACACCTGCAGCGTCGAGGTCGCGGCGGGGAACGCGGGCACGACGCCCGCGCCCGCGGCGAATGCCAGCGTGAGCACCGCCACGAGAGCGGCGTCCGTGCCGTTCGCAACGCCCGTCGCGCGCACCGCGAGCGCCATTCCGGCAGTGATGGCGAAGGCCCCCATGGCGCCCGCGAGCGGCAGACGCAGTGATTCGCGGACGGCATCGGGGGCGATGAGCGAGAACACCGCGAGCACGAGTGCGATGCCGCCGAGCACCCACCAGGCGCCGGGCGCTTCGCCGCGAGAGCGGTCGCGACGGCGGCGGCGGTCCTGCTTCACCTTCTGGGAAAGGTCCACGAGCGCGAGCACCGTACCGTCGCTGAGGTCATCGACCCGGAGCAGCGGGCTCACCTCGCGTCCGTCGACCTCGAGCAGCACGTCGCGGCCGACCTCCTGCCGGATGCCGAGGCTGGCGAGCGCATCGGCGATGCTGGCCGCCGGCGGAATGAGCAGATCGTGGCGCGCGGCTCCGTCGACGATCGCGATCCGTCGGCGTTCCTCGGTGTCGGCGGGCGTCGTCACTGCTGCCCTCCAGCCGCGGTGCCTCGCCGCAGCGCCCGGTGTGCGCCTGCCATCGTCGTGCCGCCCCCACTTCTCACGTCTCGACAGCGTAACGTCCGGCGTCGCCCTCCGACGCCCGCGCGCGGATTGTCCACAGAACCGCTACGATTCTGCGCCCGCGTCGATCAGGCCTCCAGCGCCGTCGCGGCGATCGCGCGCGTCGCCTCCACATCCCGCATCCACAGCGGCGCGACCACGGCGCGGATCCCCGCGGATTCGACGGATGCGGCGGCGTCCGCATCCTCCTCCGCGAGCAGCCACGCATCCAGCACTCCGCCCGCGGCGCGGCCGCCGTAGTGGGCGGCGACGGCGGCGGCGGAGGTCTCCACGCCGATCGCGGTGAGGCAGACATCCGCCATGCCCCGCACGACACGGCCGCCGATGATCGGTGAGACTCCCACGACACGGCCCGAGGTCTGCGTGAGTGCCTCCCGGATGCCGGGCACGGCGAGCACGGGGCCGATCGACACCACCGGGTTCGACGGCGCGAGCACCACGACGTCAGCCTGCGCGATGGCCTCGACCACACCCGGCGCGGGTGCGGCCGCATCCATCCCGGGGTTCTCGAAGGCGCGAGGGGCGAGCGTGGCCCGATGACGCGTCCACCATTCCTGGAAGTGCAGTCGGCGGCCGTCCTCGAGAAGCACGTGGGTGTCGACCTCGGCGTCGGTCATGGGCAGCAGACGGACCCCGAGCGGCCATCGCTCGGACAGGCGCGCGACGACTTCGGACACCGTCGCGCCCTCGCGCAGCCACCCGGTCCGCGCGAGGTGCGTGCCGAGGTCCAGGTCGCCGAGGGTGAACCAGGGCCAGCCCGCTCCCCACGCCTGGAGCTCTTCGTTGACCCGCTCGGTGTCGCCCGCGCGTCCCCAGCCGCGCACCATGTCGTTCTGCCCCGCGAGGCGGTAGAGCACCGAGTCGATGTCCGGCTGCAGACGCACGCCCGACAGCCACAGGTCGTCGCCGGTGTTGACGATGATCGTCGCGGGGCCCGCGCCGCGGCGCGACAGCTCCGCCCGCATCCCTTCGCTGAACGTGGACCCGCCCACGCCTCCCGCGATGACGACGACCCGGGGCTGCTCGTTCTGTCCCATCCCGTGATTCTCCCAGAGCGCGTCGGATGCGCCGGGCCGTTACGCTACGCGCATGCTGCCGTTCGGGAAGAAGCGTCGCGAGGCGGATGCGGCCGCTCGACGCGCCACGCGCCCTGTGTTCGAGGCCCGTGGGTGGAAGTGGGAGGACGCGACCCCACCGCCGGCGCTCGAGATCGCCGAGGCGGCGATGCGGGCGCGCCGCTCGCAGGACATCTGGCCGACGGGGATGAGCGAGGTCGTCACCGGCGAGGCGCACGGCCATCAGGCGACTGCCGCACGACTGGTCGGGTACGAGCACAACACCGGCAGCGGCGGCAACTCCTGGGGTGAGCGCCGCGAGGTGAACCTCGTCTGGATGCGGCTACCCGCGGCTCTTCCCGAGATCCGCTTCGGCGATACCACGCTCGGGCGGGGCAAGGACTACGGCATCCGGCTGCCGTGGATCCCGCCGATGAGCCCGAACTGGCCGAGCTCGCGCTGGAGCGTCGAGGGGTTCATCCCCGCGTTCGCGATCGACCTGCTCACCCCCGGATTCCGCAGCGCCCTCGAGGTCGCACCCACTCGCTGCCCGATCGTCATCCGTGCCGGATTCATCCTGACCTACGGCTCCGAGACGCTCGACGTCGCCACCGTCGACGCACGACTCGCGCTGCTCGCCTCCCTCGTCGAACAGGTTCCCTCGTCGTGCTGGGGCCGAGCCGACGCGCTCGTGGCAGGTACCGGCGTCTTCCCTCAGGAGCTCGCGGACGGCTCCGGTCTGCGTCTGGAGCAGCGCCTGGTGGCGCGCGACTGGAAGGGCTACGGCCTGAACAAGGTGGATTGGCGCGACACCCCCACCGCGGAAGGCACGGTGACGCTAAAGCTCGGCGAAGCGCACGACGTGTGGGAGAACACGCCGCCGGCCGACGGCACGATCGGCATCCGCATCGGCAAGATGCGCCTGCTCGGAACCCCCACCGATCGGGGTATTCCGACGGTCGCGTCGACGCTGGATCAGCCCTGAGGTCGCGCCTCGGCGGCCGCGCGCGCGGCACCGGGAAGGGCCGCCACCACGGCGGCGAGAGCGTCGTCGTCGTGCGCGGCGGTCAGGAACCAGGCCTCGTACACGCTCGGCGGCAGCGAGACGCCCGCATCCAGCATCGCGTGGAAGAACGCCGGGTACCGCCACGCCTCCTGCGTCTGCGCGGCCGCGTACGACAGCGGCGCTTCCGGAAGGAAGGCCACGCCGAACAGCGAACCCGCCCGCGGGACGGCGTGCGTCACGCCGGCCTGCTCGAGCGCACCCGACAGGGCCGCGACGATCGTGGATGCGGCGGCGTCGACCCGCGCGTACACCTCGGGCGTGGCGAGCCGCAGCGTCGCGAGACCGGCGGCGACCGACAGCGGGTTCCCCGACAGGGTGCCCGCCTGGTACACCGGCCCCACCGGAGCGAGGGTGTCCATCACGTCGGCGCGCCCGCCGAGGGCGGCCAACGGCATCCCGCCGCCGACGACCTTCCCGAAGGTGAAGATGTCGGGGACGTAGTGCTCGCCCGCCTCCTGCTGCAGCCCCCAGAATCCCGCCGGGTGTACGCGGAAGCCGGTCAGCACCTCGTCGAGGATGAGCAGGGCGCCGTGCCGATGAGCGATGTCGGCGAGCGCGGCGTTGAAGCCCGGCGCGGGAGGGACCACGCCCATGTTCGCCGCGGCGGCCTCCACGATGACGGCCGCGATCCGGTCACCATGCACCGCGAAGACCTCGCGCACCTGCGTCAGGTCGTTGTAGTCGATCACGAGCGTCTGCGCCGCGATCGGCGCGGGCACACCGGCGGATCCGGGGAGCGCGAGGGTGGCGACGCCGGACCCGGCCGCCGCGAGCAGGCCGTCGGAGTGGCCGTGGTAGTGGCCGGAGAACTTCACCAGCAGGTCGCGGCCGGTGTAGCCGCGAGCCAGCCGGATGGCGGTCATCGTCGCCTCGGTGCCGGTGGAGACGAGGCGCACACGGTCGATCGGCGCGGCGTCGCCCACGCGCACGCGCTCGGCGATCAGGGCGGCCAGATCGACCTCGGCCTCGGTCGGCGCGCCGAAGGAGAGCCCGCGCGCGGCAGCATCCTGCACGGCCGCCACGACCTCGGGGTGCGCATGGCCGAGCAGCGCCGGCCCCCACGACGCGACGAGGTCGACGTAGCGGCGACCCGCCGCATCCGTCACGTACGGACCCGAGGCGGACGCGAGGAAGCGCGGCGCGCCTCCCACTGAGCCGTAGGCGCGCACGGGGGAGTTCACGCCGCCGGGGATGACCTCGCGGGCGTGCGCGAACAGTTCGTCGTTGCGGTCGGTCATGACTCGTCCTTCCGAGGATCTCGCCGCATCCGATGCGGTCCGGTCCGCATCCGGTGCGTGCGGATCGGATGCGGTCTCAGCGGCTCTCGCGCAGCCACGCGGCCGCCTCGAGGGCCCAGTAGGTGAGGATGGCGTCGGCGCCGGCGCGGCGGATGCCGAGAAGGGACTCGGTGATCGCGCCGCGACGGTCGATCCAGCCGTGCGCGGCAGCGGCCTCGATCATCGCGTACTCGCCCGACACCTGATACGCCCACACCGGGACCTCGACGGATGCGCGCACGTCGGCGAGCACGTCGAGGTAGGGCAAGGCGGGCTTGACCATGACGATGTCGGCGCCTTCGGCGACGTCCACGACGGCCTCGCGCACGCCCTCGCGGCCGTTGCCGGGGTCGAGCTGGTAGGTGCGGCGGTCGCCCTTCAGCTGCGAGTCGACGGCCTCGCGGAACGGGCCGTAGAAGGCCCCCGCGTACTTCGCCGCGTAGGCGAGGAGGATGGTGTCGGTGAAGCCTTCGGCGTCGAGCGCGGCGCGGACATGGGCGACCTGGCCGTCCATCATGCCCGAGAGCCCCAGCAGGTGGCTGCCGGCCGAGGCCTGCGCGATGGCCATGGCTGCGTAGCGTTCGAGGGTCGCGTCGTTGTCGACGGCGCCATCCGGGGTGAGTACGCCGCAGTGGCCGTGATCGGTGAACTCGTCGAGGCACAGATCGCTCTGCACGACGAGAGCGTCGCCGACCTCCGCGACCAGCGCCGCGGTGGCCACATTGAGGATGCCGTCCGGGTCGTCCGCCCCCGAGCCCACGGCGTCGCGAATCGTCGGCACGCCGAACAGCATCACTCCGCCGACACCGGCCGCCGCCGCATCCGCCGCCGCGCGACGCAGCGAGTCGAGCGAGTGCTGCACGACACCCGGCATGGAGCCGATCGGCTGGGGTTCGCTCAGGCCTTCTCGCACGAACATCGGCAGCACGAGCTGCGAGGGCGCCAGATGCGTCTCGCGCACCAGCCGTCGAACGGCGGGTGACTGGCGGAGCCTGCGCAGGCGATGGGTGGGAAAGCTCACGGCTGGAACTCGTCGGCCGCGTGCGGAAGCGCGAAGTGCGACACGGCTTCGATCAGCGCGTCGACGGTCTGCCGGTCGGCCACGACGGAGACACCGAGTCCCGCACGGCGTGCATCGTTCGCGGTCTGCGGACCGATCGCGGCGATGACGGTCGATTCGGGGATGTCGGGGAACTGCAACTGCACCTGCTCGGCGACCGAGCCGCTCGTGACGAGGATCGCGTTGATGCGGCCCGATGCCACGTCGTGGGCGATGCGTTCGGTGACGGGCACGCCGACCGTGCGGTAGGCGACGACGCTGCGCACATCGTGCCCGGCCTCGGTGAGCTTGCGGGTCAGCACGGGCTTGGCGATCTCGCTGCGCAGTGTGAGGATGCGGCGGGGTTCCGGCTCGAGCGCGATCATCTGCTCGGCCATGCCGGCAGCGGAGTTGTCGCGGTCGGGAACCAGATCGACGCGGTAGCCGGCGGCCTGCAGTGCGGCGGCGGTCGTCTCGCCGACGGCGGCGACCTTGGTGGAGGGGGGAATGACCGCGCGGTAGGCGAAGAGCACATCGACCGTGGTGGCGCTGGTCATGGTGACCCAGTCGAAGCGGCCCGCGGCGAGGTCGGCGAGAGCGGCCTCGAGCGTCTTCTCGTCATTGGTCGGAGCGAAGTTGATGAGGGGAGCGACGACCGGCACCGCGCCCTGCGAGCGCAACGTCGCTGCCACCCCGTCGCCCCAGGGGCCGCCGCGAGGCACGAGCACGCGCCAGCCCGTCAGGGGCTTGGCGGCTTCGTGCCGTCGGGGCTCTTCGTGCATGGCTTCGGCTTTCATGGTGAGACCTCGGCTGCTCCACGCTCGAGCAGCTCGCGTGCGACGTCACGCCCCGTTTCGCGTGCACCTGCGATCGGGTCGTCATCGCCGGCAGCTCTTGCACCATCGCCGCTGCCTGTCGGCCCAGCATACCCGTCCCTCACGCACAGGTTTCTCTCAGCTTCGATCGCGCGACTACCGTCCGCCGCGTAGACCGCGGCGCGCACCTGCAGCTGATCGCCTTCGAGCACGGCGTGCACGCCTACCGGCGCCGAGCAGCCCGCATCCAGCCCTGCGAGCACCGCTCGCTCGAGGGCCACCGCGATGCGGGTCGCGGCGTCGTCGAGTCGTCCGATCGCCGCGAGCAGGTCGTCCGGCGCGTCTTGGCGCGCTTCGACGGCGAGCGATCCCTGACCCGGAGCAGTCGGCCACTGCGCGAGCTCGAGCGGCTCGGTGAACAGGCCACCGGCGGCGCCGCCGAGGCGCGCGAGTCCCGCCGCCGCGAGGATGACGGCATCCAGCTCTCCGTCGCGCACACGCGACAGTCGCGAGTCCACGTTGCCGCGCAGGTCATGCGCCACGAGTCCGGGGTTGCGGCGGCGCAACTGGGCGATGCGGCGGGGCGAGCCGGTACCGATGACACTGCCCGCGTCCATCTCGGCGATCGGGGTGCCGTCGCGCGTGATCACGACGTCGCGGGCGTCTTCGCGCCGAGGGGTGGCGGCGATCACGAGGCCCGGAGCGTCGGCGGTGGGCAGGTCCTTGAGCGAGTGCACGAGAAGGTCGCACTCGTCGGCCAGCAGGGCCTCACGCAGACGCGTCGCGAACACGCCGCGTCCGCCCAGCTGAGACAGCGAGGCGCGCGAGACGTCGCCCTCAGAGGTGATGGGAACGAGCACGACCTCGCGTCCGGACACCGTCGCGAGCAGATCGGCGATCTGCTGCGACTGGGCGGTGGCAAGGGCGCTGCGCCGAGTACCCAGGCGCAGCGGTGCGCTCACGCTCCGCTCCGGCGATGGCATTCGTGGGTCACGACAGAACCTCGGCGACGGCCGAGGTGGGGATGAGGCGGCCCGTGAAGAAGGGGACCTCCTCGCGCACGTGGCGACGCGCCTCGGTGTAACGCAGCGCCCGCATCATGTCGACCAGATCGCTCAGCTCATCCGCCTCCATGGGCAGCAGCCACTCGTAGTCGCCCAGGGCGAAGGAGGCCACGGTGTTCGCGACCACGTTCGTGTACGCGGCGCCCTTTCGGCCGTGGTCGGCGAGCATCGCGCGACGCTCCTCCTCCGGCAGCAGGTACCACTCGTAGCTGCGCACGAAGGGGTAGACCGTGAGCCACTCGCGGGCGTGCTCGCCGCGGAGGAAGCCGGGCACGTGCGAGCGGTTGAACTCCGCGTCGCGGTGCACGCCCATCGCGTTCCACACCGGAAGCAGATCCTGCAGCAGGTCGGTGCGACGCAGGCGACGCAGATCGCGCTGCAGGTCTTCGGCGACGGGGCCGTGCATCCAGACCATCAGATCGGCGTCGGCGCGCAGTCCGCTGACGTCGTAGAACCCGCGGATGGTGACGCCGCCCGCCTCGATCAGCTCGACGAGAGCCGCGAGCTCCGTGTCATCCGTCGCAGTGACCGGTTTGGCGGGGTCGCGGCGAAAAACCGCCCAGAGGGTGAACTGCGTGGACGTCGACTCGGGTGCGGAGCTCATGACCTCCAGTCTCACCCCGTCGTCGTCAGACGCCAAACGGCGACCGCCGGTGCTATCCGCGATGCGTCGACGCGGGCGAGGCGATCAGCGCACGTAGGCGCGGATGGCGCCCCACACGACGACGCCCGCGGCCGCCGCGGCGCCGAGGACGGCCAGCGTCGCCGCCGCCGGCTCCTCGCGAGCGAAGCGGCGGAACTGGGCGATGCGGCGCTCGGCCGCCGTCCCCACGCGGCGCGGGACGTTGGCCTTCTCCTCGATCGCGGCCAACGTCGCCTTGAGCTCCGCACGTGCCTTCTCGACGGGGTCGGTGATGCCCAGGGGGACACCGGTGCGGGGAACGGGAACCGGAGCGGTCATTCGCCTGCCTCCTTCACGACGCGCACGTCTTCGGCGATGTGGGATGCGGGGTTGTCCTTGCCGATCCTGCGGAAGCGCAGATAACCGAGCAGCGCCAGGACGACGGCGATGAGCAGCATCGCGCCGAACAGCACGAGGGCGGCGACCCAGGGCTGCCACCATGACGAGAGCCCGATGATGATGAACGCACCGAGCGCCGGGATCGACCAGAACAGGATGAATAGAGCGCCCAGCATGAGGCCGCCGCCGATACCGGCGTTCTTGGCCGCCTTGCCGAGCCACTTCTTCGCGGAGTCGATCTCCGCCGTCACGAGGTTGCGGACGAGCTCGGGGACCTCGCCGACCAGGGTCAGCAGGCTCTTCTCCGACTTGTCACGGAAGCCGCGGGGGGTGGTCATGTCACTTCCCGCCCGAGGAGGAGTCGCCCGTGCTGCGCTTGGCGGCGGGACGCTTCGCGGTCGTGGAGGGCGTGGACTTCTTCGCGGCCGATGCCGTGGTCTCGGCGGCGTCCGCGACATCCTCCGCCGCGTCGGCGCCGGCGTCGAGCGCCGCATCCAGACGCTGACCGGGGGTCCCGTCGGTCGTGACGGCCTTGGTGATCTTCACCGCGCCGCTGAACAGCGCGGTCGGCACCGCGAGCAGCGCGGACTTTCCCACCTCCTGCAGCTTGCCGACCTGCTTCTGCACGGGCGCCAGGTTCCACACCTTCTGCGCCTGCGTCTTGATCTGTTCGTAGCGCTCACGGCCTGCGCGCGTTCCGAGCACGTAGCCCGCTGCCAGTCCGATGACGAGTCCAGCTTTGCCCCTCATGGGGTCTCCTCACGTTCGGGGTGGATCAAGCGAGTGTGCGCCCAGCGTAGCGCTGTATGCCGTTCGGGTTATCCGGTTGACATGCGCGCTCAATCCTGAGAACGCGGCGACCCCCACAGTGCCGAACGGCGCAGTCGATCGGTCTCTTCGCGAGCATCCGGGACGACTTGGGCGAGCCCGGTTCCCGACAGCCATGCGCCGACCGCGCCGAGGCCCGGAACGGCCCGGATGGCACCGCGTGCTGCGGCGGTGTGCTCCGTGCGCCCGATGACGGATGCGGGTTGCGACTGCACCCAGCGGGCGCGATGCGAACCCCGCACCGAGGCCGGGTCGAGGCGGACGCCGAGCAGGGCGGATGCCTCGTCGAGCGCGAGCGCCGTGGCGGCATCGTCGCCGAGCGGGGCGGTGGCCGGGTCTTCGCCCTGGGCGCCGAACGAGACACGGATGACGTGCACGCCGGGGCCGGCCGCATCCGCGATCCACTCCCATTTCGCGCTCGCGTGGGTGAGTGCCTTCGCACGGTGCGAGCCCGGCACCGTGAGCACGCCGGTTCCGCGCGGCGGGGTGTTCAGGCGCGGCTCGTGCACGACCAGGGTGACGATCTCGACCACCGGCGGCGCGCTCGTCATCGGCTCCAGCGTCGGCACGACCGGCACGAGCAGACGGCGCGCCTCGTCCTCGGTGGTCGCGACGACCACGAGGTCGGCCTCGATCTGTTCCTCAGCGACGGTGAGCGACCACAGGTCGCCGACACGCTCGAGCGCGGTCACGGCGGCATCCGTGCGCACCTCTGCCCCCAGCTCCTCGAGACGGGCGACGAGCGCTCGCACGAGGCGCGTCATGCCGCCGCGGAGCCCGGCGACCGCGCTTCCGGGGGTGCCGGTGCTGCGTCCGCGAAGCTCGCCCACAGCGCCGCTGAGTGAACCCGCGCGGGTCAGTGCGGCGTTCAGGCCGGGGGCCGCGAGGTCCACGTCGATGTCGTCGGGGCGCGCCGAGTAGACGCCGCTCGTGACGGGGGCGACGAGGCGGTCGAGCACGGCCTGGCCCATGCGGCTGCGCACGAGGTGGCCGAGGCTGCGGTCGTGCCCGATCGTCAGCGGCGGGCGCAGACGATCCAGGTAGGCGCGCCAGGCGCCCGACCACCCGATGACGTGCCGCACGTTCGGCTCGAACGGATTCTCCGGGATGCCGAGCACCCCGCCGCGCGGCAGGGGCGCGGCCCGTCCGCCGGGAAGGCCCGCGACCCAGGCGCCGCCGGCGGCAGGGGTCACCACCTCGTCGCCGATGCCGAGCTCGTCGATCAGAGCTCGTACCGTGCCGCCGCGCGTCGCGTAGCTCTCCGCTCCCACATCCACCGAGAGTCCCGCGACCTCTGCGCCGCGCAGCACGCCGCCGGGCTGCGCGGATGCTTCGAGTACCGTGACGCGGAAGCCCAGTTTGGCGAAGTCGAGGGCTGCGACGAGACCGGCCACGCCGCCGCCGACCACGACGGCGCGTGTTGCCTCCGCCCGCGCGGCGAGATCGTCGAGATCGGCCGCGCTCACGCCTGCTCCTCGTGCGCCAGCTCGACGATGCGCGTCAGCACGTCGGGGTCGGTCTCGGGCGGCACGCCGTGTCCGAGGTTGAGGATGTGGGCACGCGCGGCACGCCCGCGCGTGATGACGTCGCGCACGTGTTCCTCGACGATCTGCCACGGCGCCTGCAGCAGTGCGGGGTCGATGTTGCCCTGCAGGGTGACGTCCTGGCCGAGGGTTGCGGCCGCCTCGTCGAGCGGTGTGCGCCAGTCCACGCCCACCGCATCCGTCGTGCCGTCCAGCCGCATGTCGGTCAGCAGGTGTCCGGTGCCGACGCCGAAGTGGATGCGGGGGGCGTCCGTTCCGGCCAGCGCCGCCCGCGAGTGGGGGGCGACGTAGGTGCGGTAGTCGGCCACCGACAGGGAGCCCGCCCACGAGTCGAACAGCTGCACGGCGGAGGCTCCCGCATCCGTCTGCGCGGCGAGGAAGGTGCGCGAGACCTCTGCGAGCCAACCGGCCAGCGCGTGCCACGACTCCGGGTCGGCGTGCATCAGCGCCCGGGCGCGCAGGTGCTCCTTCGACGGCCCACCTTCGACGAGGTACGCGGCGAGCGTGAAGGGCGCACCCGCGAACCCGATGAGCGGGGTGTCGCCGAGCTCGTCCACGACGATGCGCACGGCTTCGCGCACCGGTTCCGCCGCGGCGGCGACCGCCTGCGGATCGATGTCCACGATGCGGGCGACATCGGATGCGGTGCGCACCGGGTCGGGGAAGACGGGCCCGCGTCCGGGCTCGATCTCCACGGCGATGCCCGCGAGGCGCAGCGGCACCACGATGTCGCTGAAGAAGATGCCCGCGTCCACGCCGTGACGGCGCACGGGCTGCAGGGTGATCTCGGCCGCGAGGTCGGGGGTCAGGCAGGCGTCGAGCATGCGGGTTCCCACGCGCAGATCGCGATACTCCGGCAGTGACCGCCCCGCCTGACGCATGAACCAGACCGGGAGGCGGTCGGTGCGCTCGCCCTTCAGGGCGCGGATGAGGGAGGAGGAAGCGGGTCCGGTGGAGCTCACCCCGACATCCTCGCATCCGGTGGGTGAGGGCCACATGTCGAGCAGGTGCACGTTCGTGCGCAACCTCCCGCGGCCGGTGATTTCGACGCGGCGTACAATCAATGCGTGCTGTTGTGTGTCAGCGCGAGTCACAAGACCGCGTCCTTCGAGCTCCTCGAGCGACTCAGCATCCACACCACCCGCGTCGCCCCCTTGATCGCCGAGCACGACGAGTGCGTGCAGGGTGCTGTCGTCGTGGCGACCTGCAACCGCTTCGAGGCGTACGTCGACATGGACGAGCCGGTCACTGCGGCCGAGGCCGTCGGGCTCGAAGCGGCGCTGTCGGCGATCGAGTCCGCTACGGGCGTCTCGGCCGAGGAGTTCTCCGGCTCGTACGAGGTCATCTCCGGCCCCCGCGTCGCGCAGCACCTGTTCGCGGTCGCGTCGGGTCTCGAATCGGTCGTCGTCGGCGAGGGCGAGATCGCGGGTCAGGTGCGCCGGGCGCTCACCGAGGCGCGCGGTGACGGCACGACCTCGCCCGAACTCGAGCGACTGTTCCAGCGCGCATCCGAGACGCAGCGCGGCGTCAAGAACAGCACCGCGCTGGGTCGCGCCGGCCGCTCGCTCGTGCGCCTTTCTCTGGATCTCGCGTCGGCGCGGTTCGCCGACTGGGCGACGCTGCGCGTCCTGCTCGTGGGCACCGGCTCCTACGCGGCCGCGACCCTCGCGGCCCTCCGCGAGCGCGGCGTCACCGACGTCACCGTGCACTCGCCGTCGGGTCGAGGTGAGCGCTTCGCCCGCAAGCACGGCCTCGCGGTCGCGGATGCGGCGGGCTTCGCCACGGCCGCCAAACTGTCGGATCTCATCATCACGTGCACGAGCGTCGAGCACCCCGTGCTCAACGCCGCGGCCTTCGGCGACGAGCCGTCCCCTGCACGGACGGCTCCCGGGCACGACCGGCACCGCCGTCTCGTGATCGACCTCGGCCTGCCCCGCAACGTCGACCCCGACGTCGCGACCGTCAGCGGCACCGACCTGCTCGATCTCGAGACCATCCGCGTGCATGCCCCGCTCGAAGAGCTGCAGGCGACGGATGCGGCCCGCGCGCTCGTAGCCGACGCCGCCCAGCGCTTCGTGGTCGTCGGCGAACGCCGCGCGGTCGCGCCCGCCGTGGTGGCGCTGCGCACCCACATGTTCGAGTTGCTCGAGGCGGAGATCGCCCGCGGGCGCCGTCGCGGCGACGACGAGCGCACCGAGCAGGCGCTGCGTCATCTCGTGGGCCGGCTGCTGCACACCCCCACGACCCGCGCGCACGCCCTCGCCGAGCAGGGCCGTGCCGACGAGGTCTTCGCCGCGCTCGAGGTGCTCTACGGGCTTGCGCCGGAGGATGCCGCATCCGAGGACGACGGCGACGCCGCATCCGAGCTCGCCGGCTGACCCGCCCGCGCGTCGCCGGGCCGCCCGCAGCGCCTGCCCAACTCGCGCCGTGCGTCGTCGCCCGCCGGCCGTTTCCCCGTCTGAGATCGACGCTCCGCCCACCGCCTCGTCGTCCCTCCGGACGCCTGCCTGATCCCGCCGTCGCCTTGTCGCCCGGCCGGGCTAGCTCACCCCCCCGCCGGCCTGCCCGATCAGCTCGCCTGTCACAGATCGACGCTCCGCCGTCGATCTGTGACAGGCGAGCGCGCGGGGGTGGTGTTCCCCTGTCAGAGATCGACGCGTTGGCGTCGATCTCTGACAGGGGAACGGGCTGGCGGCGCGCTGGCGGCGCCCCCGGCACTCGCCCCCACCCGCCCCACAGCCTCCGCCCATCCCTGCCGCCCCGCCCATCCCTGCCGCCGCGGTCCGGGGACTGGCACCATGGAGACATGCGCGCCGAAGCACCCGCCGCCTCTCATTGGGCGCCTGACGTCCTGGAGGCCATGAAGGGTCGGACGAACTTCCGGGTGAGCGCACCGGTCACCCTGATCGCGGGGTGTCTCTGGGACTTCGGCGAGGACGAGCTCGCCGAACGCGCCCTGGCGATGAGCGCCGACGATCACGCCGCCATCCTTCGGATCGCCGCGGTCTACGAGAACCCCCGATACCCGCTTCCCGTGGTGGGGCGGAGCATCACGCACGGGCACGTGGATGCTCTGGCGGCGATCGCCTACTTCGAGGGCGCGTTACGGCCCCTCGCGCAGAACCGACGCCGGCCGCAGAAGAACCGCCCGGATCGGTTTCGCACGCCCGTACCTGCCCCGCATCACGAAGGAGACGCATGAGCGCCGACCTGCATATCACCGCCGACGAGAACGCCGACGCACTGCTGACGCGCGACCCGTTCGCCCTGCTGATCGGGATGCTGCTGGACCAGCAGGTCGCGATGGAGACCGCGTTCGCCGGGCCTCTCAAGATCCTCGACCGGGTCGGCACGCTGGAGCCGGCGGCGCTCGCGGCGTACGACCCCGAGGCTTTCGCCGCGGCGTTCGGCCAGACCCCCGCCGTGCACCGCTTCCCCGGATCGATGGCGGAGCGCGTCCAGAAGCTCAGCGCCGAGATCGCCGACCGGTGGCACGGGGATGCGGCGGCGATCTGGAGCGAGGGCGACCCCGACGGCCGCGAGGTGCTGAAGCGGCTCAAGGCCCTGCCGGGCTTCGGTGAACAGAAGGCGAAGATCTTCCTCGCGCTGTTGGGCAAGCAGCGCGGGTTCACCGGCGCCGGATGGCGCGAGGCATCCGCTCCGTACGGCGAGGAAGGCTCGTTCCGCTCGGTCGCCGACATCACGAGTCCCGAGTCCCTCGCGAAGGTCCGCGAGACGAAGCGGGCCGCGAAAGCGGCCGCGAGGAGCTGAGCCCTCAGGGAAGCCATAGGCGCCCCCCGGTTACAGTGCAGGTATGCCGAATGGGGGAGATGCCGCGTCTGCGAGGCCCGCGCGCCGTGGGGCGGCGCGCACCGGGGTGGCGACGGCAGCACTGCTGATCGCGGCTCTCGCATTGGCAGGATGCGGCGCGCAGCCGCGCCCGGCGCCGAGCGCGACGGCGCTCCCGTCCGGCATCACGGCCACCCTTCTGCCCGCGACGCCCGCCCAGGGTGCCGACGAGGTCCGACTGTGGGTCGAGAACACGACCGACGAGAACCTCGCGCTCACCCGCATCCGCATCGACGCTCCGGGATTCGCCGGCATCGGTCGCAAGGTCGGCTCGGGAAGCATCGAGGTCGAGGCGGGCCAGAGCGCCGAGATCGTGGTGTCTCTGCCGCAGATCCGTTGCGAGGCGGACGCGAGTGCGCCCGCGGGAGCGGATGCGGCCCCGGTGCCCACTCCCTCTCCGTCGGTGAGCGGCGCGAGCGAGGACCCCACGGCGACGATCGGATTCGCGCTGGGCGCGGCCATCGGTGTCGCGGTGACGCCACTGGCCGATCCCGAAGGTGTCGTGGCGGCGCGGATCGCTGCCGCGTGCGCCGCCGCCCCCACCGGCTGACCCGCGCAGAGCGCGCGGCGGAGAGCGTGACCGGCGCGGATAGAATCGGATGATCCCGCGCCGCATCCCCGATGCGCCCGCGCGCCCTTCGCACAGCGACCATTGGAGCCACCGTGGCCGAGCAGTCCCGTCTCGACAAAGTCATCGCCCTCGCCCGCCATCGCGGGTTCGTCTTCCAGGCGGGCGAGATCTACGGCGGATCGCGTTCCGCCTGGGACTACGGCCCCCTCGGCACGGAGCTCAAGGAGAACATCCGCCGCGAGTGGTGGCAGACCTTCGTCCGCGGTCGTGGCGACATGGTGGGGCTCGACTCGTCGATCATCCTGCCCAAGCGTGTGTGGGAGGCATCCGGCCACGTCGCGACCTTCACCGACCCGCTGGTGGAGTGCTTGCACTGTCACAAGCGGTTCCGCGCCGACAACCTCATCGAGGACTTCGAGGCGCGCAAGGGGCGCCCCGCGGAGAACGGGCTGGCCGACATCCCGTGCCCGAACTGCGGCACGAAGGGGCAGTACACCGAGCCCAAGGCCTTCTCCGGCCTCGTGAAGACCTACCTCGGCGTCGTCGACGACGAGTCGGGCCTGTACTTCCTGCGTCCCGAGACCGCGCAGGGCATCTTCATCAACTTCTCGAACGTGCTCACCGCGAGCCGCAAGAAGCCGCCGTTCGGCGTGGGCCAGGTCGGCAAGGCGTTCCGCAACGAGATCACTCCCGGAAACTTCATCTTCCGCACGCGCGAGTTCGAACAGATGGAGATCGAGTACTTCACGCCGCCCGCCGAGGCGAACGAGTGGTTCGAGCACTGGGTCGAGGCCTGCTGGAACTGGTTCATCGATCTCGGCATCGACGCCGACAACATGCGTCGGCTCGATGTGCCCGAAGAGGACCGCGCGCACTACTCCGCCGGCACGATCGACGTCGAGTACCGCTTCGGGTTCCAGGGCAAGGAGTGGGGCGAGCTCATGGGCGTCGCCAACCGCACCGACTACGACCTGTCGAGCCACGCCGAGGCGTCGGGCACCAAGCTCGCCTACTTCGACCAGGCCTCGAACGCCACGTACACGCCGTACGTCATCGAGCCCTCGTTCGGCCTCACGCGCGCGATGATGGCGTTCCTCGTCGACGCCTACCGCGAGGAAGAGGTGCCGAACGCGAAGGGTGGCGTCGACACCCGCACGGTGCTCAAGCTCGACCCGCGTCTCGCGCCTGTCAAGGTCGCGGTGCTGCCGCTGAGCCGCAACGAGAACCTCTCGCCGCTGGCTCGGCGTGTGGCGGACGAGCTGCGCGGCCGCTGGAACGTCGACTTCGACGACGCCGGCGCCATCGGCCGGCGCTACCGCCGTCAGGACGAGATCGGTACACCGTTCTGCGTCACGGTCGACTTCGATTCGCTCGAAGACGACGCCGTCACGGTGCGCGATCGCGACACCATGACGCAGGAGCGCGTGCCGCTCGAGAAGCTGCACGCCTATCTGGCGGAGCGCCTGCGCGGCGCCTGAGGTCGATCAGCGTCGGAGGGCGCATGGAGACGGATGCGGCGGGTCGCTTCCCGATCGAGGGCGGCCCCTTCATCAAGCCGACCTGGATCGTGCGAACGACGGCGCCCGCATCCGTTGCGCTCGACGCGTTCGCTCGCGGTCTGGTCGATGCGAAGTACCGCATGATCGACTCTGCGCCGTCGATGCGCCGGCTGAAGGCCGGATCGGCGCTGCGGTTCATCGCCTCGAACGTCGTCCCCGTCGAACTCGTCCGTGGCATGCGGACGTGGGGCTTCGAGGCGCGGGCGACGTTGTCTGCGGAGACGGATGCGGGCCGCACTCGTCTCGTGATCATGCTCGACGGGCTCGCACACGGAAGCATCACCGCTTTGCCCTACACGGCCGACGCTCTCGCTCGCGGGGCGGCTGCGCTCCTTGCGGCCGGCTATGAATACAAGGTCGCTTCGCTGACGGAAGGCAAGGGGCTGCGTCCCTCGGATGCGGGCCGGTAGCGTGGGACGAGGGCCCTCGAGCGGGCGGCCCGAGGGGAGACGGAGATTCCGTGGATGACAGCTCGGTCGTGCTGACCGTCGTGATCGTCGTCGCCGTGCTCGGCGGCATCTTCGCCGCCGGCTGGCACGTCTGGTACGCCATCGGACTCTCGCGCGTGCTCGAGCAGCGAGAGACCGAGCCCTGGCGGGCGTGGGTCCCGATCATGAACGAGGCGGAGCTCTTCCGGCTCGGCAACGTCGATCCGGTGAAGGCGGCGCTGCTGCTCGTGCCGTTCGTGAACGTCTACGCCCTCATCCTCAAGATCATGGCCGTGCACCGCATCAACAGCGAGGCGGGCCGCGGCGCGGGAACGACCGTGCTGGGGGTGCTGCTGCCGCCCGTGTGGGCTGCGGTGCTCTCCGGCGGTCATGCTCCGGCCGCGCCGCAGCAGCCCGCGGTCGCGCCCGGACGCCCCGCGCCCGTGTTCGCTGTCGCTCCGCCGGCTCAGCGTCCGCCCGGCATCCCGGATGCGGTCGTCGCGCCGCCCGTGCCGCCGGTCGCTCCCGCTGCGGCAGCTCCCGCTCCGGGCGCTGCACCCGTGGCCGCCCCTCCGGCACCCGTCGCGGGTGGGATCGGCCCCATGCGCCGGGGAGTGACTCCGGGCGTGCCCGTGGCTCCCGCTGCGGCTGTGCCGCCGCCCGTGGGCGTGCCGTCGGCCCCCGCGCCGGCTGTTGCTCCCGCATCCGCACCCGCCGTTCCGCCCACTTCCGCCGCAGCGGTGCCGCCCACTTCCGCCGCCCCGGCACAGCCCCCGACGCCCGCGCAGCCCGCACCGGTTCTGCGCTCGGGAGCGGTCGAGCCAGAGCCTGCGCCCCTCACCCGGCGCGCCCGGCGCGGCGCGGAGGACGCAAGTGTGCCCGGCGGATGGTCGCTCACCCTGCCGACGGGCGAGGTCGTCCCTGTCGCCGCAGTCGCGCTCGTGCTCGGTCGCAATCCGCGGGCGACCGCGAGCGGCGTGCAGTACGTCGCGGTCACGGATGAGGCCCGCACGGTCTCGAAGGAGCACGCGCGTCTCGTCTGGGACGGCACAGCGTGGACGATCACCGACCTCGGTTCCACGAACGGCGTGAGCCTGCTGGACGCCACCGGCGCCGAGCAGGCCGTCGCGGCGGGTGGATCCGCCCCGGTGACGGACCGCTTCGTGCTCGGCGACGCCGTGGTGCAGCTTCGCCGAGCGAACTGACCGGTTCTCTCAGTCGCGGGGCTCGTCGTCGCGGTAGAGCCCGCCGCCGCGGCGCGCAGGAGGCGTGGCCGTCGCGGCCTGTCGGCGCCGCGCCACGAAGACGCCGAGTGCCCCGGCCCCGCCGATCGCGATGAGCGCGCCGACGGCTGCCGTCGTTCCGAACAGGATGGCCTCCTCGTCGGGCGCGGGCTTGTGCACCACGACGACGGGGTCGGCGGCAGGTTGCTCCGGCGCGGCGGCTTCGCTGCCGGGGAACGGGCTCGCGGGACCGCGCAGCCCGGGACCCGGCTGCATCACGATGGCGTCGTAGGGCTGCACGACTCCCCAACCCGCCCGGTCGTCACGGGTGTCTGGGTCGCTGCGCACGGCCGTCGCGGTGAGACGATAGGCCCACTCGGCGGGGGTCTCGTCGGGGTGCGCGGCCGCCACGAGGGCAGCCGCCGCCGAGACGTATCCCGCGGAGTAGCTTGTGGCCGGGGCGTCGTCGGAGTACACGCAGTCGCCGCCGAACTGCGAGGTCGTGATGATGCTCTGCCCCGGAGCGGCGACGGCCACGTGCGAGCCGTGGATGCTGTCGTCGGTCACGACGCCCTGCAGATTCGTGGCGGACACCCCCAGCACTCCTGGATAGTTCGCCGGGTAGCGCGGCACGTCGGCCTCGGTTTGCACGAGCGAGAGGACGCTGTTGCGATTGCCCGAGCTGCCGATCACGAGGCTACCGCGAGAGGTCGCGTACGCGACCGCATCCGCCACCTCGGGCACGTCGTCGGTCGTGCTCATCGACACGTTGATGATCTGAGCCCCGGCGTCGGCCGCCCAACGGATGCCGGCCGCGAGCTTGCCGATCTGCGGGCCGAAGCCCGCCTCCGCCGTCTGCTTGTCGTCGCTGGCGAAGACGCGCACCGAGAGGATCTTCGCTTCAGGGGCGAGACCTTCGACGCCCGACGCGTCGAGCTTGCGGGCCGCGATCTGCCCGGCGATCGCCGTACCGTGCCCGTACACGTCGGTCGAGCCGTCGGGTGCCTGGCCATCGCCGACGAGATTCACTCCGCCCGCGAACGCGTCGACGAGATGCGGGTTGATCGCAAGCACGCCCGAATCCACGACCGCGACGGTCACGCCCGCCCCCCGGGTGATCGTCCACGCCAGATCGCTCTGCAGCATCGACAGCGCCGGGGGCGCTGCGCCGATACGCGTCGCGGCGTTGCAGCCCTGCGACGACTGCGCGGATGCGGCGGGCGCATCCACGGGCACGGCGCCCAGCAGCACACCCGCCAGGGCCGCTGCGGACACCGCCGCGGCAACGCGTCGGAGCGGTCGCGGACTCGTCGCGTGTGCGGAGGTCAAGCGATCAGCCTCCCGCCGTGGGGGTGGGCAGCGGGCGCGAGCCGTCGGTGGATAGGCCGGCCGCATCCTCGGTCAATGCCGGACCGGTGCGCAGCAGGTCGATCCACACGTCTGCGGCGGTGCCGATGTCGTCGGGGGTGAAGCCGAGTCGTGCGATGGTCTCCTCCGTGGCGCCGGGCAGCGCGTAAGAGGTTCCCGTGGCGTCGACCAGCGTCACCAGCGCGGTGTTCTGATCGCCGCGGCCCCCGGATCGCACCAGGGCTCCCGCACCAGCGGTGACACGCACCTGAACGGTGACGCTGTCGGAACGCGGCTGAGTGGCCAGCACGGTGCGAGTTTCGGTGTTATCGCCGATGAGCGCGGCACAGGGGCGGTCGTCGGTGTCGATGGCGGTGAAGCTCTGCGTCGGCCAGTCCGCTCCGCCGGCGCGCTTGTCCGCGGAGGGAAGGCTGCCCGTCTCGGCCTGCGTGACCTCGCGCACCTGCGAAGTCTGGCCGCCGAGCTGGTACAGCTGCCAAGCAAGCGGTGTCAGCTCGGCGAGGGTTCCGTCGGATTGCACGAGAGAGCGCTTGTCTTCGGGCTCACCCGCAGCGTGCACGACGTCTCCGACCCGCAACGATGTGCCTTGCACCGCGGCACCCGCGTTCGAGACGCGCAGGGGGGCGAGATCCGCGCCCGGCGTGAACAGGTTCAGCCAGTCGACCGGAACCTTCACCGGGTTGAGCGTGGCGATGCCGGCGGCGCGCAGCACCGCATCGCCGTCGTTCTGCGAGACCGCGAAGCGCAGCCCGTCGGAGATCACGTAACGCGAACCGGCGGCATCGACGACGACGGCCCGCCCGCTCGCCTCCTGTGGGGCAGTGCCACCGATGCGCACGTCCAGTGCGGCGTCGTCGGTGACGCAGGCGCCCCAGCCGCTGTTCGTCAGCCCCGCCGGTGTGGGAATCTCGTCGGGTGCGCCGACGATGCCCAGCGTGGGGCCGAGGCGGACGCCCTCGAGGTTCTGCTGGTCGGTGTCGATCACCTGGAAGTCGCTGGAGGGCAGCAGAAGGCGGGCGCTGGCCGTGTTGATGACGGGGTACAGCACCCCCTCCTGCGTGATGAAGCGGGACCCGGTGTCTTTGACGATGATGAGCTTGCCGTTGTCCCATCCGTTCGGCAGTCCCGGCCGGATGAGCCCGTAGAACACCCCGACCAGGATGACGCCGACGGTCAGCGCGATGGCGGCGATCACCGCGCGAAGCGGTGCGGTGGGCTCGAGCTCCTTGCCGCCGGGGGCGCCGCTGACAAAGGCCGTGAGCAGGCGGCGGCGCGAGAAGGTCTGCGCCTCGATGAGGTCGTTCTTGGTCGCCATGGCTCAGGCCAGCCCCGCCGCGATGACGCCCAGGGGCAGCAGCAGCGCGAGCAGCACGAGCTCGACGGTGTCGGACAGCCGCGCGAGGCGCGTGCGGGCCTTGGGGGAGAGCAGCGTGACGGTCACCACGATGGCAGCGGCCACCCCCAGCGCGATGAGCAGCGCCGTGCGCAGCTCGGGTTGGGTGAGCGAGATCGTCAGGCCGGATGCGGCGAGTCCTGCCGTGCCGACGGCCATGATGGCGAGCACGCCCGAGCGGGCGTAGGTCTGGCGCGACGGGAACATCATTCCGAGGAACGCGAGTGTGCAGAGGATCGCGCCCACAACGCCGTCGGAGGCCACGAGCGGTGTCGCGGCGAGCACGGCGATGCCGAGCGCGACGCGTAGGGCGACGAGGGTGCGCTGTCCACGCGCTGTGCGCGCCCGCACGTCGGCGGCGTCGATCGGCTGCGGGTCGGCGAACATGTCCGCGTCGCTCTGCGGTGAGATGACGCGCAGACGCGTCGAGCTGAGCACGAGCCACGGCAGGGTGCCGGAGAGTGTGCCGACGATGCCGATCATGAGTGCGTAGGGCGCGACCGTCCCCTCCGGGAGCAGCGCCGTGATCGCGGCCGCGATGCCGACGACTCCACCCAGCGCCACGGGAACGAGTTGCACCTCGGCGCGGTCGGGCATGAGTGCGAGCGTGGCCCCTCCCACGACGAGCATTCCGAGCCCTGCCGCGGCGAGCGGCCAGCCCCACAGATCCAGCGACGCGGGCACGGCGAGGTATCCCGAGAGGGCCGCGAAGACGGATGCGGCGATGCCGAGTCCCTGGCCCGCTTCGAGTTGCCCGAGCCGGGCGACGACGGCGGCGACGGTGGCGAGGATGACGGCTCCGCCGCCAGCGATGAGCGCGCCGAGTCCGAGCGAGGGGCCTGCCGCCAGAAGGAGAAGTGCGCAGAGGCCGAGGAGAGTGAGGCTGACGGCCAGGGCGGTGCGTGCGTTGTCGCGTGCCGTCCAGGGGCGGTTCTGCTGGCCGGTGGCATCGATCACCGCTTCGACGATGTCGTCGTAGACCCGCGGCTGGGCGATGAGGCCGCCGCGGGCGAGGGTCAGCACGTCGCCGTCCGAGACGCCCTGCGGCGCGGCACCCTGCGCCGCATCCAGCACCGTGCCGTCGGCCTTCTGCAGGGCATAGCCCGCATAGGTCATCGTGGGGTCGAGTACACCGAGGCTCCGGGCGAAGCCGGGCATGAACTCGATGAGCGGCACGTGCGCAGGAACGCCGATGTCGAGTCGGCGGCCTTCGCTCTGTACGGAGATCCGAAGTAGCGCGCGCGGCGCGCTGATCGTCTGGGCCACGGTGCGGGCTCCCCCTCCGGCTCGGGCGACAAGATGCGCTGTCCTCGCGCGCCGCCATTCTATGGTCCCCCGCACGACGGGCATGGCTGCTGGACGCCGCAGTGCGGGTGGGTTATAACGTGAGAGAAGTCTCATGGCAATGCCCTGTGGAGAGCTTGCCCACCCCTCGAAAACCTCCCTAGCTTTAGATCGGTCGGTTTCCTACGCCCTTCATTTCAGGAAGAGCGGCCGGCTGGCGGGAACGCCGATGATGAGGGATGAGGGGGAAGTCGTGGCAGATGTGATCTCCGCTGAAGAGGGTGCTCTCAAGCGCGGCGCCCAGGCAGTCAACACGGCCAAGGCCGGTGTTGACCAGCAGGTCAAGAAGGTCCGTTCCGAGATCGAGCAGGTCTCCGGATTCTGGACGGGCGCCGCAGCCGGCGCTTACACGCAGCTCATGGCGCGGTGGAACCAGGAGACCACCAAGCTCAACGAGGTGCTGGTGACGCTCGAGGAGGCCCTGTCGGGCACGGAGCGCGACCAGGCCGCCTCGGAAGAGTCGCACCAGCAGACGATCTCCGGTCTCAACTCGATGATGGGCGCCTGACGCTTCGGCGCAGGCTTTCGGAAAGGAAACGTCAATGCAGTCCATGTCCGTCCGTCCCGAGCAGGTCATCGCGCTCTCGCAGCAGATCCGCGGCGGCGCCAACGGGATCAAGTCGCAGCTCGAGACCCTCGAGTCCGAGGTCGGCAAGCTCCGCGCCTCCTGGAACGGTGAGGCGCAGAACGCCTACGACGACGCTCAGCGCAAGTGGAACCAGTCGCTGATCGCCCTCAACACGCTCCTCGAGCAGATCGCGGCGAAGACCGAAGAGATCTCGCAGGGCTATGTCTCGACCGACCGTTCGGCCGCCGGGCGCTTCGCGCTCTGACACACCTCGTGTTGCGGGTCGGCCGGTGATCAACCGCGCCGGCCCGCATCCGACTTTCACACACAGACTTTCCGGGGGAACACCATGAGCATCGCGAACCAGATCTCGCTCAGCCTCGATGTACTCATGCAGAACATCACTCGTCTTCAAGAGCAGGCAGCGACGTTGCCGACTCCAGATGAGATCAGCACGACGGAGGGCTCCACTAAGGAGAAGGCGCAAGCGGACTACGTCGATGCTCTGAAGCGGTACGCGGACCGCGTCGCGAAGAAGACCGAGCTCGTCAAGTTGTACGTACAGACCAACGCCGAAGCCCTGCAGAAGGCGTCGGAGGCGCTCCTGACGACGGACGGAAACACGTCGTTGGAAGCTCGCCAGGCTGCTGCCTTCATCGAGGCCGCCACTGCCGCGCCCCAAGACGCGCCGGGCAAGCAGGTCGGTGGTCCGATGACGGAACGCACCTGGTGAAAAGTCCCTCGACCTCGCGCCGCGGTTGGCGGGCCATCACTGTCCTGCTTCCGGTAGCAGCTTTGACGGTCGCTGTGTCTGTGCCGTCATCCGCGACTGCCGACGACGGTCAGTGGTGGTACGACACCTACAAGGTTGCGGACGCGCACGCGGCCGGTTGGACCGGCGCGGGCATCAAGATCGCCGTCGTCGACAGCCAGATCAATCCGGACTTGCCCGACTTCGGCGGCGCGGACCTGACTGTGGCTGCTGGCGCAGCTTGTGAGGGCGCGGAGCCGGCGTCCACGGAGGCCACCGCGCTGTCAGAACACGGCTCGACGGTGACGGCGATGCTGATCGGGAACGGCACTGGCGTGGCCGGAACGAAGGGTATCGTCCCGGACGCATCCGTAACCTTCTACGGGGTGGGCACGCTGGAGGACTGCACGCCGACGACCGAGGTCGAGCAGTCGGGGCACACACCCCTCGGGTGGATGCTTCAACGGGCGCTCGATGATGGCGCGGACATCGTCTTTACAACCATCGTCGTCGGCCAGGTGTCATCTGCGGATGTGAGCACGATCGCGCAATCTATCGCGCGCAAGGTGCCGGTCGTCGCAGGCAACCCCAACAATGGCTTCTCTCAAGGGTTCCTCCCCGCGAGCCTTGACGGTGTCGTCGCAGTCAGTGCCGTCGATCAGAATCTCACGCTGCCCACCGGCGCGCTCGGGGTCGCCAATGCGATCCCTGAGACGACCGTGGTTGCGCCTGGAGTAGCGATCTCGACTCTCGGTGACGGCAGCTCGTGGGATGTTGCGGGATTGGGTACGGGGACATCCTTCGCAACCCCTCAAGTGGCTGGCATTTTGGCCGCAGCGATGCAGAAATACCCCGACGCGACCGGTAATCAACTGCTTCAGTCGCTCGTTCACAACACAGGCGGACAAGAGCATCCACTCAGGTACAACGAGACTGACGGGTTTGGCTACGGAGCGGCCTCGCTCACGCGTGTGCTCGCCGTGGACCCGACTCAGTATCCCGATGAGAACCCCCTTTTGGATAAGCGACTCGACCAGCCATCGGCCACCGACATCGCCGATGCCGAGAAGGCGCTCGCGTCGGCGGCGCCTACGGCTCCTGGCGACAGCTCGCAGGGGAGCGGGGCCTCGGTTGTCCCAATTCTGATCGGCGTCGGTATCGGCGTGATCGTTCTCGTCTTGGTCGCCGTCGTGGTGACCGTCATCATCATCCGTCGAAACAACCGCACCCAGCGAAAGGGGCAATCATGAGCGAATGGGAGACGCGCCTCCAGAATCTCGCCAACGCGCCAGACTGGACGCTTCCGAATCTTCCACAGGTCGGCGAAGCTCTGGACGCGCTCACGACGTTGCTCAACCGCGTTGCCAGCGACACCGGTCTGACGGGTGACACTGACCGCGAGGCCATCGCGCAGATGGAGGCGGCGAAGCAGGACATCGGTGACCTCATTGACGTCGTCAAGACGACGCTCCCCGCCGCAATCAGCATCGCGAACACGCGCCGCGAAGAGGCACAGCGTCATCTGGCAGCGCTCGGCTCGGGGTCGTTGAGCGCAGAGGATCAGCAAACGATCCGTAATGTCGCTGCGGGCACAACGATCTTCTTCCCCGGCTTCTCCATCATCGCGGGTGAAGGCGCCATCGCCGCAGCGAACTGGTACCTCGGGTCTCAGCGCGAAGCACAGGCGAAGACGGCGGTCGAGGCGGTGAGCAACGCCCTCAACGAAGACCAGCGGGCGTTCCCGGACCTCCCGCCGATGGCGAATGTCTACGGGAGTATCCCGAACATCCCGCCGCACTTGCAGGACACGAACATCGATCCGGGCGGGCCTCAGACCCCGAGCTTCCAGAAGTACCCCGACTACAACGTTCCGGTCGGAGTGCCCCCTGGGCAGGGCGGCGTGATCATGCCTGACCCGGACGGCGGTGGCCCGCGCTTCGTGCCGAACGATCCCGACGGCGGCGACAACGGCGGCCCAGGTGGTACCGGGCGCCCTCCGATCTATAACGGGTTGCCTCTGCCCGGGCCGGGCGTCATCGTTCACCCCGACGGCCCCACGGATGGCATCGGGACGTACCCCGGCGGCGGTCAATCACCGTGGGCGCCTGTTGGCCCTGGAGGGTCGGGCGGGCCCGGCGGCTCCGGCGGACTCGGCGGAGTCGGCTCGGGCGGTTCCGGGTCGGGCGGTCTCTCCAGCGGCTTCATGGCGGGCGCCGGAGGTGCCGCGGCTCTCGGCGGTCTCGGCAAGGCTGCGGCCGCTGGAGGACTCGGGCGCCTTGGTGGCATCGGCGGCGTGGGCGGTGGCGGCGGTGCTGGTATCGCCGGGGTGGGCGGTGGCGGCGGTGCTGGTATCGCCGGGCGTGGTGGTGCCGGTGGCCTCGGTGGCGGTCTCACGGCTAACGCCGGCGGCGGCGCAGGCGGTGGACTCCTCGGCAAGGGCGGCGTCGGTGGCGGCGGTGCCGCTGGTGCCGCCGCTGAAGCGGGCGGCTCGCGTGGTGCTACCGGCATGATGGGCGGTGGTGGTGCCGGTGCGGGCGCCGGTGGCGGCGGTCGCAGCGACAAGAAGGGCCGCGGACTTGGCGGGCCGATCGCGCCGTCGATCGAAGACGATGCAGAGTTCGGCCCTCGCTCCGAGGGCGCGGGCGCAGGGGGAAGGGACTGACACATGAGCGAGAAGATCTCCGCAGAAGAGGGAGCGCTGCTGCGCGGCGCCGAGGCGGTCTCAGCGACCTACCTCGACATTGCCGACAGCACCCGACGCGTGATCGCTGAGCTCGACCAGATCCAGTCGATCTGGCAGGGCGAGGCTTCGCAGTCCTACGCGCAGATGATGCAGACGTGGACGGCGGGCGCGCAGAAGATCAACCAGACGCTGGTCCACCTGGAGGAGGCGTTGCGCTCCACGGAGCGTTCGCAGAACGCTCTGGAGGAGCAGCACCAGTCCACCATCGGTGGTCTGGGTGCGATGATGGGAGGAGCGTGAGATGGGCGATCTGAGCATCACTCCAGCGGCGCTGACCGCATCTGCAGGTGAGTTGCGCCGCGAATCGCAGCGCATCGAGGGCGCCCTGCGTGCTCTCGAGCAGGAGGCGAACCGCCTTCGCGGTAACTGGGACGGTGCGGCCCGCGTGGCCTATGACAACGCGCAGCGCGCGTGGTCGATGGAGTTCGAGCACATGAAGACGGTGCTCGCCCGCATCGCGTCGGCGACCGAGTCGATCGCTGAGGACTACGTGACCACCGACCGCAACTCGGCAAAGCTGTTCCAGCGCTGAAAGACATGCTGAAGCCGCGGGTCGACGCGGCCTGATGTCGGCATCGGGGAGCGAACGAGAGCGTTCGCTCCCCGATGCCGCTTCCGGGGGGAGAAGAGATGCGAACTCGAGCGTCTCGCGCTTATCTTGTGACCGCGTTCATGGCGATCGCGGCCGTCTTGGGCACCGCGTCGCCCGCAGCTGCGGCTGCATCCGCTGCGGACGATGGCCAGTGGTGGTACGACGCGTACGGTGTCGCGGATGTGCACGCTGAGGGCTGGACCGGCAAGGGTGCGAAGATCGCGGTCGTCGACACGCAGATCAATCCGGATCTTCCCGACTTCCAGGGCGCGGATCTGACGGTGGCTGAAGGGTCGGCGTGTGTGGGCGCGGAGCCGTCGACGTCGGTTGCGAGCCCCGGGGCTCAGCACGGGTCGACCGTGACGGCGATGCTGATCGGCAACGGAACCGGTGTGGCCGGGACGAAGGGCATCGTTCCGGATGCGTCGGTCACGTTCTACGGGGTCGGAGCGACCGCGGACTGCGACCCGCTGCCTGAGGTAGCGGAGTCGAAGCTCACGCCGATCATGTGGATGGTCAAACGAGCGGTAGACGACGGCACGGACATCGTTTCAGTCTCGATGGTCACAGGTGAAGGCACGACTCCGGACGACCGAGTTCTTGCGGAGGCTGCGGCGAAGAAGGTCCCTGTGGTCGCGGGCAACCCGAACGATGTGTTTAAGGAGGGCGGCCTCCCCGCAGGACTGAACTCTGTCGTTGGGGTGAGTGCGGTTGACTCCGATCAGAAGCTCCCGATTGCCGCGCTGGGAGTAGAGAACGTTGTCACGAATACGACGGTGGTGGCTCCTGGTGTGAACATTGCGACGATCGGCGATGGTTCGGATCCGGGGTCAGGGGATGTGTCGGGGCGTGCGACGGGAACGTCGTTGGCGACACCGTTGGTGGCGGGGATTCTCGCTGCGGCGAAGCAGAAGTACCCGCATGCGACCGGCAACCAGTTGATCCAGTCCTTGACGCGTAACACGGGTGCCGAGGATCACGAGCTCCAGTACAGCGACACCGACGGTTTCGGGTACGGTGTGGCGTCGCTGGGTCACGTGTTGAGCAAGGATCCGACGCAGTACGAAGACGTCAACCCGCTCCTGAACAAGGACGTCGGACCAACGCAGGAGGACATCGATGAGGCGGCTGCGGCATTGGCGTCGCCGCCGGCAACGGATCAGCCCTCGCAGGAGGGGATCGGTGTTTTCCTGCCCGTGATCATCGGTGTCGGGGTGGGCGTGCTCGTACTGATCGTGGTGGGTGTGGTTGTGACGGTGGTTCTGGTGCGGCGGAGTCGTCGGCGGGTGGGGGCGTGATGGTGGTGTCGCGGACGCGTTGGTTGCGTGCTGTTGCGGTGGCCGCGGTGGGGCTTGCGGGTGTGCTGGTGGGTGCGTCGCCCGCCTCGGCTGCGGATGACGGGCAGTGGTGGTATCAGGCCTACGGCGTTGCCGACGTGCACGCCGAGGGATGGACGGGTAAGGGCGTCAAGATCGCTGTGGTCGACACTCAGATCAACCCGGATCTCCCCGACTTTCAAGGAGCGAACCTCACGGTGGCCGAGGGATCGGCGTGTGCGGGTACCGAGCCCTCATCGACGGAGGCGAGTGCGGGAGCTCAGCACGGCTCCACTGTGGCAGCCATGCTGATCGGAAACGGCACAGGCGTCGCAAGGACGAAGGGAATCGTCCCGGATGCGTCCGTCACGTTCTACGGAGTTGGCGCGACGGCGGGTTGCGAGCCTCTTCCGGAGATCGCGCAATCGAAGATCACGCCGATCATGTGGATGGTGAAGCGTGCTGTAGAGGATGGCGCCGACATCGTTTCGGTGTCCATGGTGACCGACGATGGCGGTATTCCGGACGATCTCGTTCTCGCCGAGGCCGCAGCCAGGAAGGTGCCCGTGGTCGCGGGGAACCCGAACGATGTGTTCAAAGAGGGTGGCTATCCGGCCAATTTGAACACCGTCGTCGGTGTGAGCGCAGTCGGTTCCGATCAGAAGCTTCCGATTGCGGCCCTAGGTGTCGAGAACGCCGTGACGAACACGACGGTGGTGGCGCCGGGCGTGAACATCGCAACGATCGGCGATGGCTCCGACCCGGGCTCGTGGGATGTGTCGGGCCGTGCGACGGGAACGTCGTTGGCGACGCCGTTGGTGGCGGGGATTCTCGCGGCGGCCAAGCAGAAGTACCCGGACGCTACGGGCAATCAGTTGATCCAGTCGTTGACGCGCAACACAGGTACCGAGGATCACGAGGTGCAGTACAGCGACACGGGCGGGTATGGATACGGTGTGGCATCGCTGCGCCACACCCTGAGCAAAGACCCCACGCAGTACGAAGACGTCAACCCGCTTCTCGACAAGGGTGTGGGGCCGACGCAGCAGCAGATCGATGAGGCGGCTGCGGCATTGGCGTCGTCGGCGCCGACGGATCAGCCGTCGCAGGAGGGGATCGGTGCTTTCCTGCCCGTGTTCATCGGTGTCGGGGTGGGCGTGCTCGTACTGATTGTGGTGGGTGTGGTTGTGACGGTGGTGCTGGTGCGGCGGAGTCGTCGGCGGGTGGGGGCGTGATGGTGGTGTCGCGGATGCGTTGGGTGCGTGCTGGTGCGGTGGTCGCGGTGGGGCTTGTGGGTGTGCTGGCACTTGGTGCGGCTCCCGCGTCTGCTGCGGATGACGGGCAGTGGTGGTATGAGGGTTACCACGTTCAGGATGCGCATGATGCTGGTTGGACCGGTAAGGGCGTGAGGATCGCGGTGGTGGACAGCCAGATCAATCCGGAGTTGCCGGATTTCGATGGCGCTGACCTGACTGTCGCTCCTGGTGCGGCGTGTGAGGGCGTGGAGCCGTCGACGACTGAGGCGAATGCTGAGTCGGAGCATGGGTCGACGGTGACGGCGATGTTGATCCGTAACGGCACTGGTGTGGCGGGAACGAAGGGTATTGCGCCTGAGTCTTCTGTGACTTTTTATGGGGTGGGTGCTCTGGCGGATTGCACGCCGACGCCCGAGGTTGAGGCTTCTGGGCACTCGCCGTTGATGTGGATGATCCAGCGCGCCCTCGACGACGGCGCCGACATCATCATGACGGCGGTCGTCGTTGGCGAGACTACGAGTGCGGATAACGAGACCGTCGCCGAGGCAGTGGCTCGCAAGGTTCCGCTCGTGGCGGGTAATCCCAACGATGGATTCAACCAGGGCATTCTTCCCGCAGCGTTGAACGGCGTGATCGCGGTGAGCGCCATCGACCGCAACTCCACGCTTCCCGCGGGGGGCCTCGGAGTAGAGAACCGAATCTCTGGAACGACTGTTGTTGCGCCGGGCGTAGACATATCCACGATCGGTGACACCACTGGTTCATGGGATGTCGCCGGGCGCGGCACTGGGACCTCGCTGGCGACTCCGCTGGTCGCGGGCATCTTGGCCGTCGGGATGCAGAAGTACCCCGACGCGACGGGCAACCAGCTGATCCAGTCGCTCGTGCACAACACCGGGTCCGAAGATCACCCGCTCGAGTTCGACGCAGACGATGGCTTCGGCTACGGGACCGCTTCTCTCACCCGCGTCCTCGCGGCGGACCCGTTGCAGTACCCGGACGAGAATCTTTTGCTGGACAAGCGTCTTCAACAGCCGTCGGCCCAGCAGATCGCCGCCGCCGAACAGGAGCTTGCTGCGGCCCCGCCCGCGGGATCAACCGACGGATCGCTGTTACCCCCGGTCGTCCTCGGGGTTGGCGTGGGGCTCCTGGTTTTGATCGTGGTGGGTGTGGTTGTGACGGTGGTGCTGGTGCGGCGGAGTCGTCGGCGGGTGGGGGCGTGATGGTGGTGTCGCGGATGCGTTGGGTGCGTGCTGGTGCGGTGGCCGCGGTGGGGCTTGTGGGTGTGCTGGCACTTGGTGCGGTTCCTGCGTCTGCTTCGGATGACGGGCAGTGGTGGTACGACGCGTACAAGGTCGCGGATGTGCACGCGGAGGGGTGGACGGGCGAGGGTGTGAAGATTGCCGTCGTCGATAGCCAGATCAATCCGGAGTTGCCGGATTTCGCGGGCGCTGATCTGACTGTCGCTCCTGGTGCGGCGTGTGAGGGCGTGGAGCCGTCGACGACCGAAGCGAATGCAGAGTCGGAGCATGGGTCGACGGTGACCGCGATGCTGATCGGTAACGGCACTGGCGTGGCGGGAACGAAGGGGATCGTCCCGGACGCATCCGTGACGTTCTACGGCGTGGGAGCGCTGGAAGACTGCACTCCTACGTCTGAGGTGGAGGGTTCGGGTCACACTCCGCTGGGGTGGATGCTGCAGCGTGCCCTGGATGACGGCGCGGACATCGTCATGACGGCGATCGTTCAGGGCCAGGCCACGATACCGGATCTGATGACCGTGGCAGAGGCCGTGGCGAGTAAGACCCCGTTCGTCGCAGGAAATCCTAATGATGGCTTCAAACAGGGCGGTCTTCCCGCCGGTCTGAGCGGGGTGGTCGGCGTCAGTGCCGTCGACCGTGACGGCAATCTTCCTATCGCCGCACTCGGTGTGGAAAACGCCATCCTGGACACGACGGTCGTCGCGCCGGGAGTCGGGATCTCCACTCTTGGTGACAACAACTCGTGGGATGATCCAGGGCTCGGAACAGGCACGTCGCTCGCAACTCCTCAGGTCGCCGGAATGCTGGCCGTCGCGATGCAGAAGTATCCGGATGCGACAGGAAACCAGCTCATTCAGGCGCTCGTGAACAACGCGGGGAGCGGCGATCAGCCGGCGAGCTACGACGCGACCGACGGATATGGATACGGGGCCGCATCGCTGACGGGGGTTCTCGCTGCCGACCCATCGCAGTACGCCGACACGAATCCGCTCCTGGACAAGGTGCTGCAACTGCCTTCGGCAGAGCAGATCGCCGCGGCCGAGGAGGCCCTCATATCTCCGGACTCCGTCGGTCAGCCCGCCAGCACCGATCCTGGTGGCATCGCGGCGCTCCTGCCCGTGTTCATCGGTGTCGGCGTGGGCGTGCTCGCACTGATCGTGGTGGGTGTGGTTGTGACGGTGGTGCTGGTGCGGCGGAGTCGTCGGCGGGTGGGGGCGTGATGGTGGTGTCGCGGACGCGTTGGGTGCGTGCTGGTGCGGTGGCCGCGGTGGGGCTTGCGGGTGTGCTGGCACTTGGTGCGGCTCCTGCATCCGCTGCGGATGGCGGGCAGTGGTGGTACGACATCTACGGTGTCGCGGACGTTAATGCGGAGGGGTGGACCGGTAAGGGCGTGAAGATCGCGGTGATTGATAGTCAGATCAATCCGGATCTGCCGGACTTTCAGGGTGCGGATCTGACGGTGGCTGAGGGTTCGGCGTGTGTGGGGAAGGATCCTGCGACGACTGAGGCGACGGCGACGTCGGAGCATGGGTCGACGGTGACGGCGATGCTGATCGGCAATGGAACGGGGGTGGCGGGGACGAAGGGGATCGTTCCGGATGCGTCGGTGACGTTCTACGGGCTGGGTGCGACATCGGACTGTGTGCCGACGGCCGACGTCAAGGATTCTGGTCACGAACCGATGGGTTGGATGATCCAACGGGCCATCGACGATGGAGCTGACATCATCACCACGTCAACGGTCGTCGGAGTCAGCACTGTTGCGGACGTGGAGACGATCGCCGAACTCGTCGCGAAGAAGATCCCCTTCGTGGCGGGAAATCCGAACGACGCCTTCAAGGAGGGCGCGTTTCCGGCGGGCTTTGCGGGCGTCGTCGCCGTCAGCGCCGTCGATCAAGAAGGAAAACTCCCGCTCGGAGCGCTCGGGGTGGAGAACCAGATCGGTGAGACGACGGTCGTCGCACCGGGCGTCGACATCTCGACGATAGGCGATGGTTCGGGATCCTGGGACGTAGCGGGCCGAGCGACTGGTACCTCGCTGGCGACACCGCAGGTCGCCGGCATTCTGGCGGCGGCGAAGCAGAAGTACCCGGAAGCCACGGGGAACCAGCTCCTCCAGTCGCTCACGCGCAACACGGGCAACGAAGACCACGAACTCCAGTACAACGACAGCGATGGTTTCGGGTACGGGACCGCGTCGTTGCGTCACGTGCTCAGCAAGGACCCGCTCGGGTATGAGGATGTGAATCCCCTCCTGAACAAGACGAGCCCGCGGCCTTCCCCCGAGCAGGTGGCGGCCGCCGAGCAAACCCTTGCATCTGCGGAATCCGATGGCCAGTCTGGCGGCACTGACGCCGATGGCATCGCGGCGTTCCTGCCCGTGACCATCGGGATCGCGGTCGGCGTGCTCGCACTGATCGTGGTGGGTGTGGTCGTGACGGTGGTGCTCGTGCGGCGGAGCAACCGGTCGCGGCAGACAAACCCTTAGCGGCTGCCGGTCGACGCGGGCCGCATCCGGATCAGGACTGGGCGAGACTCCGTGCGGCGTCCAGCTCCTGGCGGAAGGCGGCCAGGCCAGCCGCGGGGAGTTCGAAGCCGACGCTCGAGCCCGCGTTCACGACGAGTCCCTCGCCTGCGGGCATCCGACGGATGAGGTCGGCACCCGTGAACGTCACCATCCACGGGGCGAGGGCGTCGAGCTCGCTCGCGAGGTCGGGGTCGGTGAACACGGCCAGGACGCGCTCGGAGGCGCCCGGGTAGTACACCGGCTGGAAGCCCCGGAAGTCCTCGCCGGGGTCGCCGCCGCTGGGCACGTAGACGGTGGATGCTGCGAAGGTCCACAGCACGGTCTGCATCGTGAGGCGCTGCTCGCGCGCCTGGAGAATCGCCAGATCGACGACGGTCGGTTCAGTCATTGCCCACCTCGTTCGGGAAGCGCTCGCGCGCCTCCTCGTCTGTCATCGGACGCAGTGCTCGACTGTTGTCGAACCACCACGTGCGGCACACCTCGCAACGATAGAGCAGGTCGACCGGAGAGGTCGACGTCACGAAGCGCGGCTGCCCGCCGCTGTACGCGCCCTCGCGGCACACCGGGCACCCGAGCTCCGTCGCGGCGCTCAATACCGTCTCACGAGCACCCACGCTCCATTCTCCAGCTTCGTCAGCACCGCATTGCTGCGCATCGCGTCGCCGCCGGCGATGAGCGTCTCACGCGTGGAGTTCACCAGGTACGCCCCGGTACCGGTGTTGACGGCGGTGTGGCCGTAGGTGGTGCTCGTGTTCGTGGGGTCGGGATAGAAGTGCTCCCACCCGCCCGAATCCGCAACCGTCGGACGGCGCAGCTCGCTGGGGTCGACCGGGAAGTGCACGGCGTAGATGTCGCCGCCGTTGAGGTACGCGTCCTGCGCCATCGGCGCCATGCCGGTCTCGCGCGCCGCCTGCGCGGGCGTGTGGATCTTGGCCGCATCCTCCGTCGGCATCGCCCACACATCCGAGCCCGACCGGCCGAGCGTCGCCGCCGAGTGGTCGTAATGCTGCACGACCTTGTCGCTGAAAATCGACGTGTGATATCCCTCGTCGATCATGCTCTTCAGGTCGGCGGGCGAGAGCGGCTCGCCGACGCGGGCATGGATGGTGGCCCCGTCCGGCACGCGCACCGACGGACCCGAAGCGCCGCCCTTCAGCACGCTGCTGAACAGATCGCCCGCCCGCTGCAACAGACCCTTGAGGTCGTCGAGGAGCTTGCCGAGGTTCTTGCACGAGCGCAGCACCTTCGTGACCGTCTCGCCGACCGTGGTCGCGAGCTGGCTGACCCGCGTCGTCACCTGGCCGATCACGACGGGTGTCGCCAGGCCCACCGTCACCACCAGCTCGGCGACCCACGAGATGATCGCCCCGGCCAGCTGCGACAAGACGTCGCGCACCAGGTCGTGCACGACCTGCACGATCGTCGACGCCATCTGCAGACCCGTCGACATCGCGCCGGCCCAGGATGCGGCGCCAGACAGATGCTTCGCCGCATCCTGCTGGAACCGGCGGTAGGCCTCCATCGCCTCGCCCGCCATCTCGTCGACCTGGCCGACCACGTGGGCGAGCTCCTGTGCCGACGTCTCGAGCTGGGTCTGGATGTTCGACCAGGTCTGCGCGAACGCGGCGACCTCGCCCGCGTTGCCCGCGAAGTCGTTGAGCCAACCCTTCAACGGTTCGAGGTGGTCGATGATCCAGCCAAGACCCGCCCCGATCAGCGACCCCAGTGGATCGATCGCTGTCGCGGCGACATCGATCGCGAAGCCGACGCCCGCGAGTCCCCCCTCGACCCAGGAGCCGGAGTCCACCGCGGCGACCAGCTGGCTGCCCGAATCGAGCAGCCCCGCGCCGCTGAACGGCGTCGCCGTGTCGATGGGCGCCGCCACCAGCACGTTCGCGGTACTCATCCGAGTCCCTGACCGAGCGTGTGGATGCCCTGCACCACGTCATCCTCGAACGAGGCCATGTCGCTGCCGACACCGCGCAACTCCGTCGCCGACCGGCGCAGCATCTGCTCGGCCGAACCGATCGCCTGCTGCGCCATCGCCGCCGCGATCTGGGCAGGCGGAACGAGGAACGAGCACAGCACCCCGAAGGCGCCGCCGCCCATGTTCGTGGAGCCCGCCGCATCCCGTGCGACCGAGACGTCGGACGCCACGAGCTCGACCCGCGACGCCTGCGCGGCGATCAGGTCGCCGTCGAGCGCGATGTGGTCGGCCATCACGACCACCGCACATCCGTGCCGCCGCCCTGCGGCAGGGCGTCTGCGATCTCGGCACGCAGCCGTTCGGTGGCGCCGGCCTGCTCGCCGAACAGCTCCGCGGCAATGCGCACCGCCTGCTCACCCGCCTGGCGCTGTGCGGCGCGGGCAGTGTCGACGAGCAACTGCGACAGGGCCTGCGGAGAGAGGTCCATGGCCGCATCCGACAGGTCCGCATCGAGCAAGCGGCCCGAGGCGTCGACCGTCACGCGAAGCTCACGCCGGGGCGAGCTGGCCGTGGCGCGCACATCTGCGACGTCGCGCTGGAACTGCTGACCGCGCTTCGCCTGCTCCTGGGCGGCCGCGATCTGCTGCTCGACACGGGCGATCGACGCGTCCGCATCCCGCATGAAATCGTCGCTCACCTTTGGCACGTTACGCCTCTCGGCGAGGGCCTCCCTGCGAAAGGGCGCTACCTGTGGAGAACCGAACGGAGCGGGGTCCGAGCCCCAGCGCGGCGGCCTCGGCGAGCTGCGCCATCGTGTCGACATCGCGGCGCAGCGACGAGTGCTCCGGCACGTGCAGCCGCACGCATCCGAGCGCCAGATGGCGGGCCAGGGAATCCGCGCCGAACGCGCTTTCCCACGCCACCCCCGCCCGTGCGGTGACGAGGGTCGAGCCGGTTCCCTCGGCGTCGGCGACCACGGCGCGGTCGACGGATGCGGCCGCATCCAGCGTTCCGTGCAGGTCATCGGGACGCAGCGCCGGCAGGTCGCCGAGGAGCGCCGCGCGAGGCGTCTCGACCGCTGGCATGCCCAGAGCTATCGCCGCGTTCAAGCCGCGCGGCTCCTGCTCGGTCACCACCGTCACGCCGGGTATTGCTGCCGCATCCGCTGTCGTCTGCGGGTCGGCCGTCACGACGACGACGCGCGCGACCGCGGCGGCCGCAGCCACCGTGTCGAGCCCGATCGCCCGCACGAGTTCGGCGCTCGCCCCCAGCCGCGACTTGCCGGATGCCGCCGCCTTCAGGGGGACGACCACCGTCCAGTCGAGGCTCACGCGAAACGTGCGCGCAGACGCGGAAGGATCTCCTCGCCGTAGGTGCGCAGGAACTGCTCCTGATCCTCGCCCGGGTCGTGGAACACCAGGTGTCGGAAGCCGAGGTCGACGTAACGGGCGATCTGTTCGACGTGCTCGTCGGGATCGGTCGAGACGATGAAGCGGGATGCGGCGCGCTCGATCGGCAGCTCGGCCGCCCGCCGCTGCATCTCGATCGGGTCGTGGATGCCCATCTTCTCCTCGGCGCTCAGCGCGAGCGGAGCCCAGAAGCGCGTCTTCTCGAGCGCCGTCTCGCGGTCGGCGGCGTACGAGACCTTGACCTCGATGAGGGTGTCGACGTCGTCGCTGGAGCGTCCCGCCTTCTCGATGCCCTCGGCGAGGGCGGGCAGGAGCGTGTCGGTGTAGAGCTTCGGATCCTTGCCGCTGGTCGTGATGAAGCCGTCGGCGATGCGCCCGGCCAGACGCGTGGCCGCAGGCCCCGCCGCGCCGATGTAGATCGGCACGGGCGTCGTCGGGCGGTCGTACACAGTCGCGTCGCTCACGCTCCAGAAGGTGCCCTCGAAGGTCACGCGCTCACCCGCCCACAGCTTCTCGATGAGCGTGATGGCCTCCTTGAGACGCTGGAAGCGCTCGGGTGGCTCGGGCCAGTCGAGACCCAGGGTCACCTCGTTGAGAGCCTCACCCGTGCCGACGCCCAGGATCACACGACCGGGGAACATCACCCCGAGCGTTGCGAACGCCTGCGCGACGACGGCCGGGTGGTAGCGGAAGGTGGGCGTGAGCACGCTCGTGCCCAGCAGCACCCGCGAGGTGCGCGCGCCCACGGCGCCGAGCCAGGGCAGCGCCGCGGGGGCATGGCCGCCCTCGTGCATCCACGGCTGGAAGTGGTCGGAGATGAAGACCGAGTCGAACCCGACCTCCTCCGCCAGTACGGCGAAGTCGGCGAGTCGATCGGGGGAGAACTGCTCGGCCGAGGCCTTGTAGCCCAGACGCAGGGGAACGGTCATGACTCTCCTCTCGCCCGCGACGCGTCGCGGTGCAGTGGGGCCGGCAGGAACTCCGACCCGTCGGTGGAATCCAGCATGGCGCGGAACGCGTCGACGGTGTCGGGCCACAGCAGAGTGAGCCTGCCCGACCGCGCGTCGACGTACCAGTTGTCGCAGCCCCCGGTGAGCCAGGGGCGGGATGCGGCCGCCGCATCGATGCGGGCGGTGTAGGCCATCTCCGCATCCGGACGGAGACGCAGAACGTCGTCGCCCGCGCGGTCGAGGCAGCGTGCCACGTACTCCGCCTGCGCCTCCAGCATCAGCAGCGACGAGTTGTGCCCGAGCGACGCGTTGGGTCCGTTGAGCACGAACAGGTTCGGAAAGCCCGCGACGACCGTGGAGGCGTAGGAGGTCATCCCCTGGCTCCAGTGCTCGGCGAGCGTGGTGCCGTCCTCGCCCGTCACGAGCTCGGCATACGGCTGCTCGGATGCGGCGAAGCCGGTCGCCAGCACGAGCATGTCGGCGAGGTAGCGGGCGCCGGATGCGGCGACCAGCTCGCCGCCGTCCACGCGCGCGAGCGCCGACGGCTCGAACGCGACCGCATCCGAGGCGACGGCGGGGTAGAACTCGTCCGACAGCAGCACGCGCTTGCAACCGAACGCGTAATCCGGGGTCAGTGCCCGGCGGAGCACCGGGTCCGCCACCTGGGTTTCCAGATGGGCGAGCGCGACCGCGCGGGCGGCCCGCGCCGCATCCGCATCGCCCGAGCGCGAGGCGAAGCGTTCCTCGCCCTCGCGGTACAGCTCGTCGCGCAGCTGCGCCAGCTCGTCCGGATGCTGGGCGAACCGGCGCCGGTCGGCGGCTGTGTAGTCCACGTCGCCGCGCGGCACGATCCAGGCGGGCGTGCGCTGGAACAGCACGACCTCGGCGCCCTGTGCGACGAGCGCCGGCACGAGCTGCACGGCGGACGCGCCCGTGCCGACCACGGCGATGCGCCGGCCGGCGAGCGGCACGGTGTGGTCCCACCGCGCGGAGTGGAACAGCGGGCCCTCGAAGGTCTCGAGTCCCGGGATGTCGGGGATCGACGGCTCCGTCAGCCGTCCGCACGCGAGTACGAGGCGGCGGGCACGCACATCCTCGCCGCGCCCGGTCTCGACGAGCCAGCGCTCGCCGTCCCACGCCGCCGACTGCAGCGGCGTGTCCAGCAGCAGGCGCTCGCCGAGCTGTTCCGCCTCCGCGATGTGCTGCAGGTAGCGGTGGATCTCGTCGCCGCGGGCGAAGAGTCCCGACCAGTCCGGCCACGGGTGGTTCTCGAGCCCGTAGAGGTGAGAGGGGACGTCGCACGCGACGCCCGGATACGTGTTGTCGCGCCAGGTGCCGCCGACCGAGGATCCCCGGTCGAGCACGGCGAACGACTCCCGCCCCGCCCGCCGCAGCGCCGACGCCATCGCGAGCCCGCCGAAGCCCGCGCCGACGATCGCGACGTCGACCTCGCGCGTCATCGCACCGCCGCCTTGCGCTCGTCCGACGGCTCGCCGTAGACCGTGGTGCGCTGGCGCAGGGGGCGGAACAGTCGCCGGGCGATGCGCGCCGCATCCGTCAGCGGAAGCTCGTTGCCCGACTCGATCCCCGCCTCGGGGCGCACGCGACCGTCGAGCAGCGTGCCGCCGAGGTCGTCGCCGCCCGCCTGCAGCAGCACGGTGCTCGTCTCGAGGCCGTGCCGCGTCCACGGGATCTGGATGTGAGGGATGCTGCCCGACAGGAACAGGCGTGCGACCGCCGCCATCGCGCGGTGCTCGTCGAGCGCGGAGCGGCCGGGGACCAGGCCGACGCCGCCCGCTGGGCCGGGGAGGGGGATCGGCACGAACTCCGTGAACCCGCGCGTCTCGGACTGGATGCGGCGGAGGGCGCCGAGGTGTGCGATGCGCTCCGCCGCGGTCTCGACGTGGCCGTAGAACAGCACGCTCGTCGAGCGGAATCCGGCGCGGTGGGCGGCCGTGACGGTCTCGACCCAGCGGTCGATCTCAAGGTCGCCCGGGGCGACGAGACCGCGGACCCGCTCCGAGAGCACCTTCACCCCGGTGCCGGGAACGGTGCCGACGCCCGCATCCCGCATCGCGGCGAACGCCTCGTCGAGCGTGAGGCCGTTGCGGGCGGCGAGGTCCTGCACATCCTGCGGACGGTAGGCGTGCAGGTGGATACCGGGCGCCGCGGCGCGCGCGGCGCGGACGATGTCGAGGTAGGCCGTCGGCGCCTCCTCCGGGGCGATGAGGCCCTGGATGCAGAGCTCCGTCGCGCCGAGGTCCCAGGCGTCCGCGGCGATCGCTGCCGCATCCGCGAGGTCGAACTGGTCGGGCGTCTGCGCGCCCGCGGCGCGGAATCCGGTGGAGGTGAGATTGCGGTTGACCGCGATCGTGATCGCCTCGCCGACCGTGTAGCGACGCACGTCGTCGGCGATGCGCGCGAGGTCGTCGAGGTCGGTGCCCGTCGCCTCGAGCAGTCGCTGCCATGCGGCATCGTCGAGCGCGAGCGGATCGGCCGCCGCCCGCTCCGCCAGCCCCCGCACGGTGCCGCCCGTGCTCGTGCCGCGCGTCGTCCCGTGTTCGAGGGACCCGGTCTGCGGCGTGGGAGCGCTCGGCATCGCGTTTCGGGTCCCTCGAACATGATCGACGGCGCCGATTTCCTGTTCGAGGGACTCTTCTTGCGCCCCGGAGCCCGCCGGGGCCGCATTTCGGGTCCCTTGAACAGGGGGTGCGGTGCGGGCGAGGTGAGTCGCGGGGTCGGCGAGGGCGGCGGCCGGTGCGTGCATCGCCGCGTCGAGCCAGGTCTCCGGATCGGCGAGGTATTCGGGGTGGGCGGTCAGGCGCTCGCGCAGCTCGTAGCCGAGGGATGCGGTCGCCGCCGCCAGATCGTCGACGTGCGGCCAGGGGCGCTCGGGGTTCACGTGGTCCGCGGTCAGCGGCGACACCCCGCCCCAGTCGTCGATCCCGGCACCGACGAGCAGGGCGAACTCGGTCGGGTCGGACAGGTTCGGCGGTACCTGGATCCGCATCCGTGCGCCCATCACGACCCGCGCCGCAGCGACGACCGTCGCGTACTCGAGGAGGTCCGCGTCCGGGGCGTCCTGCATCGCCGTGCGCGGCTTCGCGCGGAAGTTCTGCACGATCACTTCCTGGATGTGGCCGTGCCGCTCCTCGGCATCGCGCAGCGCGATGAGCGATTCCGCGCGATCCACCGGGGTCTCGCCGATGCCGACGAGGATGCCGGTCGTGAACGGGATGCGGGCAGCCCCCGCATCCTCGATCACCTGCAGCCGGAGCGCGGGATCCTTGTCGGGAGAGCCGAAGTGGGGCTGCCCCGGCGTCTCGAAGAGAGCGCGAGAGGTGGTCTCGAGCATCATGCCCATCGACGGGGCGACCGGGCGGAGCTCTGCGAGCTCGTGGGCGTGCATGACGCCCGGGTTCAGGTGCGCGAGCAGGCCCGTCTCCGCGGTGACGAGGCGGGCGATCGCGGCGACGTAGTCGAGGGTCGATGCGTATCCGTGCTCGTCGAGCCAGTCGCGCGCCTCGGGCCAGCGATCCTCGGGCCGGTCGCCGAGGGTCAACAGCACCTCTTTGCAACCGAGTGCCGCACCCTGGCGCACGACCTGCAGCACCTGCTCCGGCGACATGTAGGCGGGCTTGTTCTTCTTCAGCAGCTGGCCCGGAGTGTCGACGAAGATGCAGTAGTGGCACCGGTCGCGGCACAGGGTCGTCAGCGGCACGAACACCTTGCGCGAGTAGGTGATGACGCCGGGGCGTCCCGCGAGAGCGAGGCCCTCGTCGCGCAGCGTGGATGCGGCGGCGAACAGCAGATCCCGGTCGGTGTCGTCCGCGGTCACGAGGGCGAGCACCTCGTCCACGCTCAGCCGTGCGCCGGCTCGGGCGCGGTCGATCACGTGGGCGACGAGCACGGGAGCCGTCTCGGGCCCCACATCTGACCGGAGGTCGGTACGAGGCGTGGGCACCGCTACAGTCTTCCACCGCCGTGCGGGGTCGGGGTCGCACGAAGCTGGCGGATCGTTGTCCGTCTGTGAGCAAATTCGCTGCCGCGGTCGAGGGGTCGCTGGCAGACTTGGACCATGGTGACGCTCATGCTCGACTCGGGGCACCTCGAGATCGTGCTGTCGGGCGCCGAGAAGGCGCTGGCATTCCGCAAGCGGAATGTGACGCTCGATCGTGCCGCGATCTCGCGGGTGCAGCTGACGGACGACCCCTGGACGTGGCTGCGCGGGGTCCGTTCCCCGGGCACGTTCATCCCCGCGACCCTCGCCATCGGAACCTGGCGGTACGCGGGCGGCAAGGACTTCGCCGTCATCCGCAAGAAGCGTCCCGGCGTGGTGATCGACCTCGAGGGCGACACCGAGTTCCAGCGACTCGTGCTCGGCACTCGTCACGGCGAGGCCCTCGTGCGGGCGCTTCGCGTCGACGCGGGCGACGACCCGACCGACATCGTCGAGCTCGCCTCCAGCTGAGCCCGCATCCCCGGGACCCCCGGCGGGAGCCCCCGCATCCCCCCGCAGCCGCCGCATCCGCCGAGTGAGCACCCGTTCGCCGAATGAGCACTCAATGGGGTGCTCGCTCGATGAATGAATACTCACTCGGCGAGGTCGAGGCTGGGACGGGTGGGTGGGACGCGGCGCCGAGACGCGCGCCTAAGCCGGTTCCTGCGGGAACTGCGTCGGGTCGCCGCGCCCGGCCCCCCGCATCCCCGCATCCCCACGTCCCCGCATCCCCCCATCCGCGCATCCGCGCATCCGCCGAGTGAGTATCCGTTCGCCGAATGAGCACTCAATGGGGTGCTCGCTCGATGAATGAATACTCACTCGGCGAGAGGGCGAGTCGGCGAGAGGGAGGGTGCGGGAGCGCCCGCGGGCGCGGGTCAGCCGACGTCGCGGCGCCAGCTCGAGAGGTAGCCGAGCACGGTGAACAGCAGGCCGTAGGCGAGCAGCACGAGGCCGCCGACCCACCACTCCAACGGCTGGCCCGCATCCCCTCCCGCGCTGGCCGAGAACAGGCTCGCGCCGACGAGGGTGTCACTCGCGGCGCCCGGAAGGAACCGGGCAGCGTCGCTCAAGCCGGAGACGAAGGCGCCGCCGAAGCGCAACAGGGGCTCGACGAACTGCGTGAAGGCGAGCACGATCACGACGGCCGCGACCTGGTTGCGCACCACGAGACCCACGCCGATGCCGACCACGACCCACAGCACGAACGCGATCACGATGCGTCCCAACATCGCCCACGTGTCGGAGGAGTCGAGGCCCGTGTGCTGCCCGAATCCGGCCAGGATGCCGGCGGCGGGACCGACGGTGACGATCAGCGCGAGGGCGGCGTAGACCAGGCCCATCACGGCCCCGGCCAGGACCTTCGCCGTGAGCACCCGCCCGCGCTTCGGAGTGGTGAGGAACGTCGGGGTGAGCGTGTTGTGGCGGAACTCGCCGGTGACGAGCAGTGTGCCGATCAGCAACGGGAACACGTAACCGACGGATGCGGCGAGGCTGTAGATCAGGGCGCTGACATCACCGGGTACGCCCGTCGCCGTGAGGCCGCCGCCGCTCGAGGGCAGGGCGCCGCTCGCGGCCAGCGCGAACACCACGGTCAGCCCGGCCGCGGTGAACCCGACGTAACCGGCGAGGACGATCCCGAGGATCCACCAGATCGAGGTGGTGAACTGCTTGGTCAGCTCGGAGCGGGTGACGTTCACGAGGCTCATGCCCGGCCCCCTTCCGCGTGGTCGTCGGCTTCGGGATGCGGCTCGGCCTCATCCATCGGCTCGCTGATCTGGATGGCCTCGGTTGGGGCCGGATCCGCGTCCGAGGCCTCGCCTTCCGCCGGTGCGACGTCGGATGCGGGAGCTTGTGCGCTCTCGACGGCGGGCGGGAGGTCATCGGCGGCAGTACCCTTCTGCTCGCTCAGCGCCGCGGGTTCGACGACCGGCGCGGTCTGATCCGCGGGGACGGTCTCGGCGGCGGCGGCATCCTCGCGGGCGGCCTCGGCGGCGCCCTCGGGGACGGGCGTGTCCAGCGGCACCTCCACATCCGGCGCCTCGGTGATCTCCGACGTCTCCGGGGCGGGGTCGTTCTCCGGCGCGAGCGGGGCCTCTTCGTCGACCGCGGGGATGGCCGAGACCTCGCTCACCGTTGGATGCACCCGCGTGCCGTCGACCAGGGCGAGGAAGATCTCCTCGAGTTCGGGGCCACGGCGCTGCAGACTCGACAGGGCGATGCCGGATGCGGCGGCGAGCGCGCCGACCTCGACCGGCTCCGCTCCGCGCACGGTGAGACCCGAGCGCAGCACCTCGAACGAGTGGCCCGCTGCGGTGAGCGCGGCCTCGAGGGCGGCGCGATCGGGGGCATCGACGACCGTCGCGTACTCGTCGGGGTCGGCGAGGTCTTCGATGCCGCCGTCGAAGACGAGGTTTCCCCGGGCGAGGATGAGCAGGCGATCCGCGGTCTGCTGGATCTCCATGAGTAGGTGCGAGGAGACGAGCACCGTCCGGCCCTCGTCGGCGAAGGTGCGCAGCAGCATCCGCATCCACTTGATGCCCTCGGGATCGAGTCCGTTGGAGGGCTCGTCGAGCACGAGCACGCCCGGGTCGCCGAGCAGAGCCGTCGCCAGGCCCAGCCGCTGCCGCATGCCGAGCGAGTAGCCGCCGACCTTGCGCCCGGCGGCGTCGGAGAGACCGACGAGGGCCAGCGTCTCGTCGATGCGGCCGGTCGGCAGCCCCGCCGCCTGCGCGTACACCTTCAGGTGGTTGGCGCCGCTGCGGCCGGGGTGGAAGCTCGACGCTTCGAGCGCCGCGCCGACGGTGCGCAGCGGATGGCGCAGTTCGCTGTAGTGCGATCCGCCGATCGTCGTGGTGCCGGAGGTGGGTCGAACGAGCCCCAGCAGCATGCGCAGCGAGGTGGTCTTGCCGGCGCCGTTCGGGCCGAGGAAGCCGGTCACGAGGCCGGGCTCGATACGCGCGCTCAACCGGGAGACGGCGTCGATCGCGCCGAATCTCTTGGTGACCTCGGAGAACTCCAGGATCTGGCCGTCGGGCATGGGAACCTCCGTCAAGGTCAGAACGTTTCTCCATTCTGGCGGAAATCCGCGGAAAAACGGGGATCGACTCTCGCGGATCCCGTCCGGACGCTCGGGCGGCGCTAACGTGGCGGGCATGAGCGGTGCGGATGCGACGGTGCTGGTGCGGTCGGATCAGGGGGTGGGGCGGCTGACGCTCAACCGCCCGCGCGCGCTCAACGCGGTCGACATCGACATGGTGAGCAGTCTCGCCGCCGCGCTGGATGCCTGGGAGCGAGACGCCGATGTCGAGGTCGTGCTGCTCGACGGCGCGGGCGATCGCGGCTTCTGCGCGGGCGGGGATGTGCGGGCGCTCCGCGAGCAGGCGATGAGCTCCGACGCGGAGCGCACCGCCGAGTTCTTCCTCGCGGAGTATGCGCTGAACGCCCGCCTGGCCGAGTACCCGAAGCCGGTCGTGACGATCGCCGACGGGATCACGATGGGCGGCGGCGTGGGGCTCGCCTCCCACGCCGGGCACCGCGTGGTCACCGAGCGCTCGCAGCTGGCGATGCCCGAGACCCGCATCGGCTTCACCCCCGACGTCGGCGGCACGTGGCTGCTCGCCCACGCGCCCGGGCGCATCGGCGAGTACCTCGCGTTGACCGGCGGCACGATGGATGCGGCCGATGCGATCTACGCGGGCTTCGCCGACCACCTCGTTCCCGCCGACCGTATCGATGCGTTCCGCGACGCGCTCGAGACCCGCGCAGACCCGCAGGGCCCGGCCGAGCTGGTGCTCCTGTTCGACGAGACCCCGGAGACCTCCCGCCTCGAGAAGGCGAGGCCCTGGATCGACGACGTGTTCTCCGCCGATTCGGTGAGCGAGATCCTCGCGCGGCTGCGCGCGCACCCCGAGCCGGATGCGGCCGCCGCCGCCGAGCTGATCGCCTCGCTCTCGCCCACCGCGCTGACCGTGACGCTGGAGGCGGTGCGTCGCGCACGGCGCAAGCGGTCGCTGCGCGAGGTGCTGGAGCAGGAGTACGGCCTCGTGATGTGGTTCGCCCTCACCCAGCCCGATCTCGTCGAGGGCATCCGCGCGCAGCTGGTGGACAAGGACCGGTCCCCGCGCTGGCAACCCGCCTCCCTCGATGAGCTCGATCCCGGTCTCATCGACCAGGCCTTCGCTTTCCGACCTCCGCGGGCGCTCTGGGGTTGATCATGGTTGCGGGGGAGAAGCGAAAGCGTCGGGCCTACTCGATCGGCGTCGCGCTCGACGGCTTCTTCTTCGTCTTCGCCGGCCTCGCCTCCGTCTGGCTCGCGTATCTCAGTTTCACCGAGACGTTCCGTGTCGGATGGTGGGGCATCCCGCTCGCCATCGCGTTCTGGGTGCTGCTGGCCTACCTGGTGCTGCCGCGGCTGCACCGGATCCTGACGATGATCTACGTGCCCGACTACTTCATCGGCCGCACGCGCACGAGCGACGGACTGCTCGGCGACCCGGTGAACCTCGCGTTCATGGGCAGTGCGGAGCAGATCGAGGAGGTGTTGCGCCGCGCCGGCTGGACGAAGGCCGATCCGGTGACCCTCGCCTCGTCCTGGCGCATCATCACGTCGACGCTGACCAGACGCAGCTACGACGAGGCCCCCGTCAGTCCGCTGTTCCTGTTCTCCAGGCAGCAGGACTTCGCCTACCAGCAGGAGGTGGACGGCAATCCCGCGCAGCGGCATCATGTGCGCTTCTGGCGCTGCCCCGACGACTGGCTGCTGCCGGGCGGGCGTCGGGTCGACTGGCTGGCCGCCGGCACCTTCGACACGGCCGTCGGACTGTCGCTGTTCACCCTCCAGGTGACCCACCGCATCGACGCCGACACCGATGTCGAGCGCGACCACATCGTGCAGACGGTGACCGCGGCCGAGCCGCGGGTGAGCGTGGACGTCATCGCGGACTTCTCCACCGGCTATCACGCCCGCAACGGCGGCGGCGACAGCATCCGCACCGACGGCGATCTGCCGATCGTGGATGTGCGGGGGGTGAGGGCATGAGCGAGAGAGTCCCGCGCAAACGCGCGGCGTTCGAGTCGCCGGTGCGTCTCGCGCGCCCGCTGGCCTACGACCCGCACATGCCCCGGCCCGCTGCGACCGTCGCCGGCGGGCTCCTCGTGCTGCTGCGTGTGCTCGCGGGCGTGTTCTGGCTGCTGTCGATCAGCCTCGAGTGGCGTCACATCGTGCACGACGCGTCGCTCGTGATCGACGGCGTGCCCCTGAGCGAAGAGGAGCGGGCCCTCGGGCTCGGTTTCGTGTGGGCCGTGGGCGGCGCCGTCCTGCTGTTCGACGCCCTCATGGCGATCTTCGTCCTGCGCGGCGGCAACCGCTCGCGGGTCACCGTGCTCGTCTTCTCGGTGCTGTCGATCAGTTTCGCGTTCTCGACCTGGTGGGTGCAGGGTCAGGACATCCGCATCAGCGGCACCCTGCTGAACCTCGGCTTGGACATCCTGGTGCTGCTCGCGCTGTCCAGCCGCAAGGCCGCGGCGTACGCGCGACGCAACGAACGCCGCTGAGCTCACGGCGCCCGAACAGGCGCGGGCCGGTAGCCTGGACGCTGCCGTGCGGCAGGTGAAAGCGAGGCGGCGTGTTCGACAGTCCCCTCTCCGCATCCGCGTACGACGTCCTCCAGGTCGCCGCCGACGCCGACGACGAGACTCTGCGGCGTGCGTTCCGGGTGCGCCTGCGAGAGACGCACCCCGACACCGGCGGCGACGCCGTGCGCTTCGTCGAGGTGCAGCGCGCGTGGGAGCTCGTGGGCACGCCCGAGGCGCGAGCGGCGTACGACCGCGGCCGGGGCGCGGTGAGTGCCGCACCCGAGGCGGAGGGCGCGTGGACGCCGCCGCGTGCGCGGCAGGACACGCGTCCGCGCGCCCGATCGGCCGGCCAGCCCGGCGGATGGCGACGCGAGCGCTACCTCACCCTCATCCGCGAGTGGGTGGGGCGCGGTGCGGAGGTGCCCGATCCCTACGACGCGCAGCTGGTGCGTTCGGCGCCGCGCGAGATCCGGCGCCTTCTGGCCGACGCGCTCGCCGAGGAGGCGACCGCGCGCATCGTCGCCGATCTCGGCATGGGCTACAGCGTCTGGCACGACGTGGCCGCATCCGGCCGCAGCGGCGACCTCGACGAGAAGCTCGACCACATCGTGCTCGGCCCGAGCGGCCTGTACGGGGTGCTCTCGGAGGACTTCGGCGGCCCGGTCGGCTTCCGCCGCGGCGAGATCATCGGCCCCGCCGTCGTCGGCGCTCCCGTCAGCGACCTGATCTCGCGGATGCGGGTCGTGGCCCGCGCAGCGCGGGTGCGTTTCAGCGGCGCCATCGTCGTGCTGCCCGACAACGACCTCGCCCAGCAGATCACCGAGCTCGGCACCGTGCGCGGCACGCCCGTCGTCGTCGCAGGTCGCTCGGCGCTGGCCACCGTGCTGCGTCGCGGCGTGAGCGGGGCGCGCGACATCGGCGGCAACGAGGTCTTCGACGTGCGCACGCGCCTCGACGCCACCGTGCGCTTCGTCTGATCGCACGGCCTCGCACCGGCGCGGCGAACAGCCCGCCGCTAGCGTGGAGGCATGGATCCGATCGCCGCGACCTTCCTCATCCTGGGGCTGGCGGTGCTCGCGTTCCTCTCCGGCCGCGTGCCCCTGGAGGTCGTGGCGATCGGCGTCGCGCTCGCCCTGTGGGCGACAGGTGTGCTCACGCTCCCCGAAGCGCTTGCCGGCTTCGGCGATCCCACGGTGCTGTTCATCGCCAGTCTGTTCGTCGTAGCCAGCGCGCTCGAACGCAGCGGCATCACCCGCTGGCTCGGAGGCCTGATCGTCGCGCGCGCCGGCCATCGCCGTGGCCCGGTCATCGCCGCGCTCGGTGCGCTCGTGGCGGTGCTGACCGCCTTTCTCAGCATCAACGGCGCCGTGGCCGCCCTGGTGCCTGTGGCCGCAGTGATCGCCCGGCGCGCCCGCATCCCCGCGTCGAAGGTGATGATCCCGCTCGCGTTCCTGGCGTCGGCGGCCTCGTTGCTCACGCTCACGGGCACACCGGTGAACGTCGTCGTCTCCGAGCTCGCCGAGGCCGAGACCGGCCGAGGGTTCGGCTTCGCGGAGTTCGCGCTCGTCGGGCTCCCCCTGCTGGGCGGCGCCCTCGCCGTCATCATCCTGTTCGGGGACCGTCTGCTGCCCTCCCGAACCGATGTCCTCCCGGATCCCGCACCCGGGCCGCGTGAGGCGGAGACACTGTCGCTTGTTCCCGAGACCGTGCGTACGGGCGCCGTGCGGACCGTGCGCACGGGGATGCGGCGCGGAGCCCGGCGCACGCTCGTCATCACCGGCATCATGGTCGTGCTGCTCGCGACGGGGATCGCGCCGCCGGCGGTGGCGGGCCTGGTGGCGGCCGGTGCCCTCGTCCTCACCCGCGTCGTGACGCTGCCTGCCCTGTATCAGGACATCTCGTGGACGACGCTGGTGCTCATCGCCGGCATGATCCCGCTCTCGGCCGCCTTTCTGCAGACGGGCGCGGCGGAGGTCGTGGCCGACGGTGTTCTCCGCGTCGTGGGCTCGGCCGATCCGCACCTCGCGCTGCTCGCCGTCTGCGTCGTGACGGTTGTGCTCGGTCAGTTCATCTCGAACGTCGCGACGGTGCTGATCGTCGCGCCCGTCGCCACGGCGATCGCGGTGAACCTCGGGGTCAGCCCCATCACCTTTCTCATGGCGCTGACCGTCGCCGGCGCAGCCTCCTTCCTGACGCCCGTCGCGACCCCGGCGAACCTCATGGTGCTGAGCCCGGGCGGATACCGCTTCGGTGACTACTGGCGCCTCGGACTCCCGCTCGCCCTTCTCTTCCTCGCCGCGGCCGTGTTCTACGTGCCGCTCGTCTGGCGTTTCTGAGGGAGAGTCGGCCCACGGTGAGCGCTCGCCTATCGGGCTCTGGCAGGCTGAGGCGGTGATCACCGATGCCGCGCGCGCGTTCCTGTCCGAGTACCACCTCGCCACGCTGTCGACGCTGGGCCGGCACAACCGCATCCACTCGGTGCCGGTCGGCATCACGTACGAGGACGGCGTCGTGCGGGTGATCGGCTCCCGTGGCAGCCAGAAGTTCCTCAACGCCGAGCGCGCGGGCCGTGCGGCCGTCAACACCGTCGACGGTCCGCGCTGGCTCAGCTTCGAGGGCGCGGCGCGCGTCGTCGAGGATGCGGATGCGGTCGCCCACGCCGTCGAGCTCTACACCCGGCGCTACCGCGAGCCGCGTCCGAACCCGGACCGGGTCGTGCTGGAGATCACGGTCGAGCGCGTGCTCGGCTCTCCCGACTTCCGCGCCTGAGCGCCGTCGACGGGATCGCTCAGACCAGGCCGAACAGCTCGAGCGGGTGGGTCAGACGCCACCAGGGGCTGGGGCCGTCCACCTCGCCGTCGAGCACGACGTCCACGGTCGACGCGTTCTTCGGGCCGGTCGCGATGAGAGAGCCGACGACCTCGCCCTGCTCACGTGCGTCGCCGAGGTCGAACGAGGTCGCCACCGACGCGGCGGAGCCGTTCCAGAGCACCACATCGGCGTCGGACGCGGTCACGATCGGAACGGTCGTGCCCCACCGCGTCTCCACCCGTCCGACCGTCGTGCCGGCCGCAACCGAGGGCCCCAGCTGCAGCTCCTGCTCGACCTGGGCGAACAGGGCGCGCGTGACCGCATCCCGCGTCTCGACGTCGGGCTGTCCGAGCGTCGCGGCGTAGATGCGCACGGTGGTGTCGCCGATCGTGACGTCCTTCGCGGCGAGCAGGTTGTAGGAGTCGAGAGTGCCGGTCTTGAGGCCGACGACGCCGGGGTCCGCGAGCAGGTTGTTCGTGTTCTCGACGAGACCCGCGCCCGGAAGCTCGACGGAGGGCGTGCGCACGATCTCGGCGATGACCGGGTCTGCCAACGCGCGCTTGGCGACCTCCAGGAGCGCCTCGGGGGTCGCCGTGTTCTCGGCCTCGATGCCGGCGGGGCCGGCGATCGTGATGCCCGCCAGGCCGTGGGCGGCGAGCCAGTCGTTGGCCGCCCGCGCGTAGACGGCGTTGTTGGGCCAGATGGTGTCGGCGAGGCGGTCGGCGTAGTTGTTCGCGGAGCCCATGAGCATGCCCTGCAGCATCTGGTACTCGCTGAGCGTTCCTCCCACAGGAACGTCCAGCGCCGATTCGCCGTTGCGGCGGTACGACCAGTATTCGCGCTCGTCGGCGGCGCTGAAGGCGAACTCCCTGCCTTGCTCGCCCGCGGCCAGGGGCATCTGGTCGAGGACGACCATCGCCGTCACGACCTTGGTGATGCTCGCGATCGACCGGGCATCGGCGCTGGACGCGATGGCCGAGCCCACGCCGTCGACCACAACGGCGGCGCTGCCCTCGCCCGGCCAGGCGCCGACGGCCGCTGCCGCGGGGGTGGGCTCGACGACGGACGCCTGCACGGTGGGGGCGATCGCATGCAGCGGCCAGAGGAGCGTGGTGCCGCAGTACGCCGCGATCACGGCGACGATCAGCCCGATCGGAACGAGCACCCCGGGGCGCCACGGGGTGCGGCGCGGGGCGCGGGCGAGCAGGTCTGCGGCGACGGGGGTGAACGATGCGGCGCCCGCGGCCTCGATCTGCGGAACCGCCCGGGACGCGTGGGTAACGGAGGTCTCATCGACCCAGCTCAGCGCCGTGGTCACGGGAGGCACGACCACCGGCACCGACGCGGTCGCATCCTGCGCGGGAGAGAAGGTGTGCTCCGATGTGTCGTCGAAGCTCGCGGCCGCGATCATCGCCGGAGTGGATGCCGCATCCGCCGGCACGCGCGGCACGTCGATCTGGAGGTCGTCGGGCGGCAGCGGCGCCTCGTCGACGGTCGGCTCGGCGCGTCCGCCGCGGCGCAGCGAACGCCGAGTGGGCGGGGTCGGGCCTGTCACGGTCACTCGCCTACGGTAGCGCGAGCTGCGGGTCTATACTCGGCACGTCAACCACGGGAGTCCGGTGAGCCGGGCTGAGAGGAAGCGGATCCACGCTTCGACCGTCGAACCTGATCCGGATCATGCCGGCGCAGGAAGGAGCATCAATGCACACGTCCACGTCCACATCCGCTCGTCCTTCTCTCACCTCCCGGTGGCGCTGGCGGGTCGTCGACATCGTCGTCGCCAGCGTGATCGGTGTCGCCGCCGGCGTCATCTTCTGGGTCTGGGGCCAGGCCTGGACGCCGCTGAGCACGGCGCTCGCGTTCCTGCCGGGGCTCGAGGGCCTGCTCGCCGGGGGCTGGCTGTTCGCGGGTGTGCTCACGGGGCTCATCATCCGCAAGCCCGGCGCGGCGCTGTACGGCGAGATCGTCGCCGCGGTCGTCTCCATGGCGCTCGGCACGCAGTGGGGCTTCACGACCTTCATCTGGGGCGTCGTGCAGGGGGTGGGTGCCGAACTCGGCTTCGCGCTGTTCGCCTACGCGAACTACCGGCTCTGGGTCGCCCTCGTCTCGGGTGCGCTCACGGGACTGGCCGTGGCGCTGCTCGACACCAACTTCTCCTCCATCGCGGCGTACGACGCCGGCCCCCGCGCGATCTACTTCGTCTCGGCGATCGTCTCGGGCATCCTCATCGCGGGGCTCGTCTCGTGGCTGATCGCTCGTGCGCTCGCCGCGACGGGAGCGCTCGACCGGTTCGCCTCCGGACGTCAGGCGCGCATCGTCGAAGCCGCCGACGCGGCGTGACGCTCGGCGCGCGGGTCGTCGCCCGCGGGTGGGGGTGGCGGCACGCCGGCCGCAGGCGCTGGGCCGTCGCCGACATCGATCTGACGATTGAGCCCGGTGAGCGGGTGCTGCTGCTGGGAGCGAGCGGTGCGGGAAAGTCGACGCTGCTGCGCGCCTTCGCCGGCGTGCTGGGCGGCGACGAGGACGGCGAGGCCACGGGAGAGCTGACCGTCGACGGCCAGCCCCCCGCATCCGTCCGCGGCGTCGCGGGCATGGTGCTGCAGGACCCCGACGCGCAGGTGATCCTCGCCCGCGTCGGCGACGACGTCGCGTTCGGCTGCGAGAACCTCGGGGTACCCGCCGGCGACATCTGGCCGCGAGTCGGTGAAGCGCTGGATGCGGTGGGGCTGTCGGTGCCGCTCGACCACCCCACGTCCGCCCTGTCGGGCGGACAGAAGCAGCGGCTCGCGCTCGCCGGTGCGCTGGCCATGCGCCCGAAGCTCCTGCTGCTCGACGAGCCGACGGCCAACCTCGATCCCGACGGCGCTCGACAGGTGCGGGATGCGGTCGCCGCGGTCGCCGCCCGCACCGGGGCGACGCTCGTCGTCGTCGAGCACCGCGTCGACCTGTGGGCCGATCTCGTCGACCGCGTCGTCGTGCTCGCGCCCGAGGGCGGGGTGCTGGCGGACGGCGTTCCCGCCGACGTCTTCGCCGCGGCCTCAGACGCCCTCACGCAGGCCGGGGTCTGGGTGCCGGGAGTGCCGGTGCAGACCACCCGGCGCCCGCGCACCGCCGAGGCGTCACCGCTCGTGATCGGCGCCGGCCTCGCGGTCGGGCGGCGGCGGATCGGACGCCGCGAGGCGCTCGCCGCCGCATCCGGGATCGACGTGCAGCTGAGCGCGGGGCGGGCGCTCGCGATCACGGGAGCCAACGGCGCCGGCAAGTCCACGCTCGCCCTCACCCTGGCGGGGTTGCTGCCGCCGATCGGCGGCGAGGTACGCGCGGCGGATGCGTTGGCCGCCGGCGTCGGATCCGACCCCTCGCGCTGGCGCGCCGCGCAGTTGCTCACCCGCATCGGCACCGTCTTCCAGGTGCCCGAGCATCAGCTGCTCACCGCGCGGGTGCGCGACGAGCTCGCCGTCGGTCCTCGCGCGCTGGGGCTCTCCGAGGCGGAGGTCGCCGCGCGGATCGATCCGCTGCTCGAGCGCCTGCGCCTGGGACGCCTCGCCGAGGTGAACCCCTTCACGCTCTCCGGCGGGGAGAAGCGCCGGTTGACGGTCGCGGCGGTTCTCGCGACCGCGCCCCGCGTCATCCTGCTCGACGAACCGACCTACGGGCAGGACGCGCGCACCTGGCGGGAGCTCGCGGACCTGATCGACGAGCTCCGCGCCGACGGCACCGCGATCGGCTTCGTCTCGCACGATCCCGCCCTCGTCGAGGCGCTCGCCGACGACGAGCTGCGGCTGGGTCGGGCCTCATGAGCCTGTTCGCGATCGACGCCTCGGCCAGTCCGTTGGGCCGGATCAACCCGGTCGCCAAACTCGTCGCGACCCTCGTCGTCTCGGTCACCCTGCTGCTCTCGATCGACCCGGTCTCGGCAGCCGTCACTCTCGCCGCCACGCTCGTGCTCCTCGCCTTCTCGCGGCTGCGGGCGCGCGAGCTCTGGCTGCGCGTGTGGCCGATCGGAGTCGCGGCACTCATCGGCGGTGCCGCCACCGTGCTGTACGGCCGGCCCTCCGGCGCGGTGTTCTTCGAGTGGGGGCTCGTGCGTGTCAGCGAGGGATCCCTCTCGCTCGCAGCCGCCATCGTGCTGAGGGTGCTGGCGATCGCGCTGCCGTCGGTCGTCCTCTTCATCACGACCGATCCGACCGACCTCGCCGACGGTCTCGCCCAACTGCTGCGCCTGCCCGCCCGCTTCGTGCTCGGTGCGCTCGCGGGCCTGCGCCTGGTGGGGCTGCTCGTCGACGACTGGCGCGAGCTCGCGCTGGCGCGGCGGGCGCGCGGGGTGGCCGACCGCGGCCGCATCCGCCGCTTCCTCGGTCAGGCGTTCGCCCTCTTCGTGCTCTCCATCCGCCGCGGCACGAAGCTCGCGACGGCGATGGAGGCCCGCGGCTTCGGGTCGGACGCACCGCGTACGTGGGCTCGGCCGTCGCGGCTGGGCTGGCGCGACGCGGTGCTGCTCGCCCTCGCGGCGGTGATCGCCGCCGCATCCGTGACCGCCGCGGTGCTCGCCGGCACCTGGACCCTCGTCTTCGCCCTCTGACGCTTCCGGGCTCCGCCCGCTGTTCGCCTGCCTGAGATCGAGCCGCCGGCCTCGATCTCAGACAGGCGAACAGTCACCCCGCCTGCTCCCCTGTCACAGATCGAGCGCTGCGCGTCGATCTGTGACAGGGGAGCGAGAGTGTGGCCGGGCGAACGGGCCGGGGGCGGGCGGGCGGGGGGCAGGGTGAGCGGGTCCGCGGAGCCGAAGCGGGGGTGGCGCGTGACGGTGGGACCCGGTGCCGCGTAGGGTGGAACCCGATACCGACGTACGAAGGAGAACGTATGGATGTCGCGGGTGCATCCGCGCTGGTCACGGGCGGCGCGAGCGGACTCGGCTGGGCCACGGCGCAGCGACTCGCCGCCGACGGGGCGCACGTCGTGCTCGTCGATCTGCCGTCCTCGGCGGGTGAGGAACGCGCGGCCGAGCTGGGCGGCACGTTCGCCGCGGCAGACGTCACGAGTCCGGAGCCGATTGCGGATGCGGTCGCCGCCGCATCCGCCGTCGCGCCCCTTCGCGTGGTCGTCAACTGCGCCGGCATCGCCCCGCCGGCCAAGGTGCTGGATCGTGAGGGCGCCCCGACACCGCTCGCCGACTTCGAGAAGCTCGTGCGCGTGAACCTCGTCGGCACCTACAACGTCATCGCCCAGTCAGCAGCCGCCATCGCCCGCACCGAGCCGGCCGCGGGCGGTGACCGAGGCGTCATCGTGAACACGGCGTCGGTCGCCGCGTTCGACGGGCAGATCGGGCAGCCGGCGTACTCCGCGTCCAAGGGCGGCGTGCACGCGATGACCCTGCCGATCGCCCGCGAACTCGCCCGCCATGCGATCCGGGTCGTCACGATCGCGCCGGGCATCATGGAGACGCCGATGCTCGCGGGTCTGCCGCAGCCCGCGCAGGACTCGCTCGGTCAGCAGGTGCCGTACCCCGCCCGCCTCGGACGGCCCGACGAGTATGCGGGCCTCGTGGCCGAGATCGTGCGCAACGGCTACCTCAACGGCGAGACGATCCGTCTCGACGGCGCGATTCGGATGGCTCCGCGATGAGCGCCGACTCGATCCTGGTGGAGATTGCCGACGGTCTCGCCCGCGTGACGCTGAATCGTCCCGATCGACTGAACGCGATGGACTTCGCCATGGGCGAGCGCTGGCGCGACGTCGCCCGCCAGGTCACCGCCGACCCCGCAGTCGGCGCCGTGCTCCTGGATGCGGCGGGCCCCGCCTTCTGCGCCGGCGGCGACGTGATCTCCATGGCGACCTCCGGCGCCGGCGGCAGCGACGTCACCGCGGCGGCGCACGTGATCCACGAGGGCATCCGTGCCTTCACCGAGTCCCACGTACCCGTGGTCGCGGCGGTCCAAGGCGCGGTCGCCGGGGGAGGGCTCGGCCTGATGCTCACGGCGGACTACATCGTCGCGGCGGAGGGTGCGAAGTTCGTCAGCCGCTACGCGAACATCGGCCTCACGCCCGACCTCGGCGTCTCGACCCTGCTGGCCGCCGCCGTCGGCTCGCGCCGCGCGCTGCAGCTGCTCCTCCAGGACCGCACGCTGTCGGCTCCGGAGGCGCTCGAATGGGGGCTCGTCGCGGAGGTGGTCGCCGATCCCGCATCCCGTGCTCTCGACATCGCCCGCTTCTGGCTCGAGGGCGCGACGGGCGCGTTCGGCCAGGCCAAGCGGCTCGTCCGCTCGGGCGCCGACCGGTCGTTCGCCGAGAACCTCGACGACGAGGCGCGCACGATCGGCGCCGCCTTCGACACCCCCGAGGCGAAAGCCCGCATCCAGGCGTTCGCCGCCGCATCCGCCCGCCGCGGGTGACGCCGACGTCTCAGACGTACCAAGGAGATCCCATGACCGAGCAGAAGCCGCTCGCCGGCAAGACCATCCTGATGTCCGGCGGTAGCCGCGGCATCGGCCTCGCGATCGCGCTGCGCGCGGCGCGCGACGGCGCGAACATCGCCCTGCTGGCCAAGACCGACACCCCGCATCCGAAGCTCGAGGGCACCGTGCACACCGCGGCGGCAGCGATTGAGGAAGCGGGCGGGCACGCGTTGCCCCTCGTGGGCGACGTGCGCAACGAGGACGACATCACGCAGGCCGTGCTGACCGCCCACGGGGAGTTCGGCGGCATCGACGTCGTCGTCAACAACGCGTCGGTCATCGACCTGTCCGGCTCTCTCGAGCTCGCGACGAAGAAGTACGACCTCATGCAGGACGTCAACGTGCGCGGCACCTTTCTGCTCTCCCGCGCCGCGGTGCCGATGCTGAAGGATGCGCCGAACCCGCACATCCTGTCGCTGTCGCCGCCGCTGAACCTGTCGCCGCGGTGGCTCGGCGCGCACACGGGCTACACCCTCGCGAAGTACGGGATGACGATGGCGACCCTCGGCATGGCCGCGGAGTTCGCAGATGCGGGTATCGCCGCCAACACACTGTGGCCGCGGACGACGATCGCGACCGCCGCCGTGCAGTTCTCGCTGGGCGGCGAGCGGATGATGGCCGTCAGCCGCACCCCCGAGATCTACGCGGACGCGGCGTACGAGGTGATCACGCGGCCCGCGCGCGAGTACACGGGCCAGACGCTGATCGTCGAGGACGTGCTGGCCGAGGCGGGCGTCACCGACCTCTCGGGATACGCCGCCGTGCCCGGCACCCCCGACTCGGCGATGTTCCCCGACATCTTCCTCGACTGAGCGCGCTCGGGCGGCTCGCACCTGTCACACAGGCAGGGCCTCCTACCCTTGCGCAGTGTCATTCTCCGCGCATCGACCCGGTCGCTTCGGCTCCGACGGCCGCATCGACCTCGAATCGCAGGCCGAAGAGGAGGCGTTGTATCTGAGCGACGTCCGTCCCTCCGGTGACGTCGCGACCGGCCCGACCGAGGTGATCGACCCGATCGACGAACCCGAGGCCGAGCCGCAGCCCGAAGCGTCGGTTCCCGATCCCGCACCGCCCGTGGTGCGCGAGCGCCGGAGCCCGCGCCGCCGTCCCCGGCAACCGCTCTCGCGCACCCTCGCAGTGCTCGGCGGCGCCGACGGAGAGGTGCTCGACGACGTGCCCGGCGAGACGCCGCGCTTCGTGCAGATGTTCTTCGTGCTGGTCGGCACGGCGCTCGTCTCCGCCCTCTCGATGGGATTCGCGCTCGTCACAGGTGTGCAAATCGCCGTGTGGGCCGCCGTGCCGCTCGCGATCATCTGGGCGCTCATCATCTTCAACCTCGACCGCTTCCTCACCTCGACGATGCGCTCGACCCGGAACGTGTGGCGGCTGCTCGGTCTCGCGTTCCCGCGTGTCATCATGGCCGCGCTGATCGGGATCGTCGTCGCCGAGCCGCTCGTGCTGCAGGTGTTCCACAACGACATCGCCCGGGAGGTCAACTCGACCAACGTGGTGCAGGCGCAGTCCGACCAGGACGCGGTCACGAACGGACCCGAGAAGCAGGCGCTGGATGCCGCATCCGCCTCGCTCGCCGCCCTGCAGAACCAGGCGGCGACCGGCATCGTCACGGGAACCTCGTCGACCTCGGCGGAGTCGGTGGCGGCCCAGGCGAACGTTGACCAGCTCACCCAGCAGCTCGCCGACCAGCAGAAGGTCATCGATCAGGCCCGTGCGCTCTACCAGTGCGAGCTGACCGGCGAGGGATCGGGCACCGTCCCGGGATGCACCGGCGTGCAGGGATCGGGCACGAGCTCGGACGCTGCGCAGGCGCAGCTCACGCAGGCGCAGTCCGCTTACGACGCCCTCGCCACCCAGCTCAGCCAGGCGCAGGCCGCCCTCACCGCGGCCAACGCCGCCGGAACGGATGCGGCCGCCGCATCCGCCGAGCAGAACAAGAAGCAGGCCGAGGACCAGCTGCCGGCGGCGCAGGCGCAGTACGACGCTGCTCTCGCCGCCTACAACGAGCGCGCCGCATCCATCGCGGGCGGCAACGCGCAGGCGGTCGGGCTGCTCAGTCAGATCAGCGCGCTCGAACGACTGTCCGAGCGCGAGCCGACCCTGGCGTGGGCGCACTGGCTCATCGCGGCGCTGTTCTTCATGATCGAGCTGCTGCCCGTGCTGGTGAAGGTGCTGACGAGCTTCGGTGACCCGTCTATTTACGAGAAGGCCGATGCCCTCCGTCGGCAGGTCTCGCTCGACCGGGTGACCGCGAAGACGTGGCACGAGCGTGCGGCGATCGTCACCGCACCCGCACCGCCCGCATCCGGCCCTCCCGCCGCCGTCTCTTAGCGGGCTCGGCTTCTCCTCCGCTTCGCCCGCGAGACTGCATCTTCATCACGAGATCACTGTCATTACCCGTGAACTCGTGCTCGAAATGCAGTCTCGCGGGAGGTGGGGACGCTGGGTGAGGGCTACGCGGGATGCCAACGGAGGACGGCGTCGAGCAGGTCCGCCGTCGGGTGGGCGCCGTCGAGCCGGAGGACCGGTCTGCCGAGCGCTGCGAGCCACGCTTCGTGGGTCGCGAGGCTCCGTCCGCCGAATCCCGGATCGTCGTAGTTCCGCGCCCAGTCGCGGAACGCTTCCCACGCCTGGTCATCGAGGGGGCGTCCCTCTCGCCGGCGCCGCTCCCGCGCCTCGAGCCGCCGCATCCGCTCGGCTGGGTCCAGCGTGACGAAGACGATCGCGTCGCACTCCGCGGCGATGCTGTCGCCCCAGCCCATCATCGAGCCGGAGAGCACCCATGCCGCGCGCGGCGCGAAGATCGCCCGCATGAGCGCCACCCGATCGGCATCCGCGCGCTTCTCGGTGAACGGCGGGTCGGTGGGCAGCCAGTAGTAGTCGTCGGCGTCCGCGTGCGGCACGCTCCACGCGCAGGCGAGGGCGGCGCCGAGCGTCGTGGTGCCGCTGCCGCTCGCTCCGAGGATGTGCACCCGCCCGCGTTGCATCCCCCCATCCTCGCAACCTGCCCCGCATCCGTCACGCCGCGCCGCGGCTGCGGGCCGAACCAGGATGCGGGCACGCGCCGCATCCGCCCTCGGACAGCCACGTGGCGCCACACTTCTGTGCAGATGCGCCAGTCAATAACAGGCGCATCTGCACAGAAGTGGCGCGGGTGCGCAACTGCGACGCAACTCGGGCAGGGGGAGACGCAACTCGGGCAGGGGGAAGGGGAGAGCCGCGGGGGTCAGATGAGGCCGTGGCGGGCGAAGGCGTTGTGCACGCCGTCGTCGAGCACCGCGGTCGTGACCTCGTCGGCGAGGTCCTTCAGCTCCTGCGCGGCGTTGCCCATCGCGATCCCGGTGCCGCACACCTGGAACATCTCGACGTCGTTCCAGCTGTCGCCGATGCCGATCGCGTCGGCGGCGTCGATCCCGAGGTGGTCGAGCACGGCAGTGATCGCCGAGCCCTTCGTGACGCCCTGCATGCCGATCTCGCCGTTGGTCCCACCCGGAAGCGGGATGCTGCCAGGCACGACGTGGAAGCGGTCGCCGAGTTCGGACTGCGCGCGCGAGACCGCATCCGTCGAGTCGCTGAGGAAGACCGCCTTGGCGACGCGGGTGCGGTCCACCGTGGCCAGATCGCGGAAGCGGGGTCGACCCTGCGGGGCCGTCTGCGGCTCGTCGCCGGCGAGCTGGGCGCGCAACGACGAGAGCATTGCGACGACGGCCGCCTGCACCTCGGCCGAGGCGTATACGGCCTCGTCGGTCTGGAGGAAGTAGTGGATGTCGTGCGAGCGGAAGAACCGCTCGAGCCGGTCGACCGCATCCGCCGGCATGGGCTCGGCGACGATCTCCTCGTTTCCTGCAACGGCGTACGCGCCGCCGTTGGTGATCGCGCCGTCGAAGCCGATCTCCCGCACCGCCGGGTGGATGTCGCCGGCCGAGCGTCCGGTGCTGAGGTACACGAGCGCGCCGCGCTCGCGGGCGGTGCGGATCGCGGTCACGGTGGACGGGGCGATCGTGGTGCCGTGATCGAGGATCGTGCCGTCGACGTCGAGGAATGCGATGCGGGGAGGGGTCACGATGATCCATTCTCCCCGCTTCCGCCTGGGAGGCATGTCGGGGTGGGCTCGGGAGGGGGACGCCAGACGCGTGTGCCCACGAGACGTCCGCGAGGGACGCCGGTGGGCACACGTGCGCAGGTGGCGTCAGCGCGTGAGGCTGGCGCCGTTCGTGCGGATGACCTCGGCGTACCAGCCGAATGACTTCTTCTCGAAGCGCTCGAGCGTGCCGCTGCCGTCGTCGTTGCGGTCGACGTAGATGAAGCCGTACCGCTTGCTCAGCTGCGCGGTGGAGGCGCTGACGATGTCGATGCAGCCCCACGAGGTGTAACCGAGCACGTTCACGCCGTCGGTGATGGCCTCGCCGACCTGCACGAGGTGGTCGTTGAGGTAGGCGATGCGGTAGTCGTCGATGACGGTCTTGACGCCGTCGACCTCGACCAGTTCGTCCCTGGCGCCCAGGCCGTTCTCGACGATGAACAGCGGCTTCTGCCAACGGTCCCAGAACTGGTTGAGCACGAGGCGAAGACCCACGGGATCGATCTGCCAGCCCCACTCGCTGGCCTCGAGGGTCGGGTTCGGGACACCGCCCATGATGTTGCCCTCGCCCGTGACCTTCTTGGCGGGGTCGGCGGTCTGAGCGACCGACATGTAGTAGCTGAACGAGACGAAGTCGACCGTGTTGGTCAGGTCCTCGCGGTCCTGGTCTGTGATCTCGAGCTCGATGCCCTTCTCGCGGAGAGTGCGCAGGAAGTAGCCGGGATACGCACCGCGGGTGTGCACGTCGCCGTAGACGAGGTTGGAGTGGTCGAAGTCCATGACGGCGAGCGCATCGGCGGGTGACGGCGTCAGCGGGTACACGGGCATCGACAGCACCATGCAGCCGATCTGCGCGTTCGGCGCGACCTCGCGGGCGATGCGCGTCGCGCGGGCCGATGCGACCAGCTCGTGGTGCATGGCCTGGTACAGCTGAGCGTCGCTCAGCTGCTCCTTCGGGGTGTTGATGCCGCCGGACATGAACGGCGCGTGCAGCAGCGAGTTGATCTCGTTGAAGGTCAGCCAGTACTTCACGCGCGAGCCGTAGCGCTCGAACAGCGTGCGGGCGTAGTTCTCGTAGAAGCCGATCAGGCGGCGGTCGGTCCAGCCGTCGTAGGTCTCGGCCAGGTGCAGCGGCGTCTCGTAGTGCGAGATCGTCACGAGCGGTTCGATACCGTGCTTTTCGAGTTCGTCGAGCACGCGGTCGTAGAACGCGAGGCCCTCCTCGTTGGGCTCGGCCTCGTCGCCCTTCGGGAAGATGCGGCTCCATGCGATCGAGAAGCGGTAGACGCCGAAGCCCATCTTCGCGAACAGGGCGATGTCCTCCGCGTAGCGGTGGTAGAAGTCGATGGCCTCGAGCTTGAGGTTGTCGGCCGTGGGCTCAGCCGTGCGCGGGCCGACGATGCCGCGGGGCATCACGTCCTGGACCGACAGACCCTTGCCGCCCTGATCGTAGGCGCCCTCGACCTGGTTGGCGGCGGTGGCGCCGCCCCAGAGGAAGCCCTGGGGGAACGGGGTGGTGGTGCTCATGGTTCTCTTCCGTTTCGTATCTGGGGATGCGGCGTGCGGGCGGGAGCATGCGCCCCCGCCCGCACGGGGTGTCACTTGGCCGCGACGGCCTGCTCGACGGCGACCGCGAAGAACAGCGGCTCGCCGTGCGCGATCGGCCCGGATGCGGGCGAGGCGACGGTCGGGTACAGGTCGGAGTTGGTCACGATGACGGGGGTCGTCAGGTCGTAACCGGCGGCGGCGATCGCCTCGATGTCGAACTCGACCAGCAGGTCGCCCTTGCTCACCTGCTGACCGCCGGTGACCTTGAGGCTGAAGTGCTCACCCGCGAGCTTGACGGTGTCGATGCCGATGTGGATCAGCACCTCGGCGCCATCCGCATGACGCAGGCCGATCGCGTGACCGGTCGGGAACGCGGCGGCGACGGTCGCATCAAACGGTGCGTACAGCGCCCCGCTGCGGGGGATGATCGCAACGCCCTGACCGAGCGAACCGTCGGCAAAGGCCGCATCCGGGGTCTCGGACAGCGGCACGACGGTGCCGTCGACCGGGCTGAAGACCTCCAGATCGGTGCTGTCAGCGGCAGTCGCCGCATCCGTGGTGGGCTCGTTGAAGCCCACGATCACCGTGAGCAGGAACGGGATGATGATCGCGGCGCCCAGGCCGAGCACGAGGAACACCATGTTGCCGTTGCCGAGCAGCGCGGGGATCGCGAGGCCGGACGGCACCACGAACGCGGTCGAGAACACGCCGCCGAGCGAGATGATCGCGCCACCCACGGCACCGCCGACGATTCCGAAGGCGAACGGGCGCTTGAGGGGCAGGTTCACACCGTAGATGGCGGGCTCGGTGACGCCGGCCAGGAAGCCCGAGAGCGTCGCGGGAGCGGCGAGCGATCGACGGTTCTTGTCCTTCGTGCGCGCCCAGACGCCGGCGACGGCCGCGGCCTGCGCGAGCACTGCGGCGAAGACGGGAGCGATCAGCAGCATCTGGCCGGTGGTCTGCAGTTCGAGCTGGAACAGCGGCACGAGGCCCCAGTGCAGACCGAAGATCACGAAGACCTGCCACAGGCCGCCCATGATCGCGCCGCCCAGCCACGGCACGGTCTCGAAGACCCAGCCGATGCCCGATCCGACCCAGCCGCTGACGATGGCGGAGATCGGGCCGATGACGACGAAGACGAGCGGCACGGCGATGAGCACGACGATCATCGGGGTGACGAAGCGGCGGACGGCCGCGGGCAGCTTCGCGTAGAGGAAGCGCTCGGCATGGCTCTGCAGCCAGACCACGATGATGATCGGGATCACGCTCGAGACGTAGCTGACCATCGTGAACGGGATCCCGAAGAAGGTCAGATCGGGAGCCCCGACGAGTGCCGTGATGCTCGGATAGACGAGCGCGCCGGCGATGGCGAGCGACGTGAACTCGGACGCCTTGAAGTAGCGGGCGGCGGTGATCGCGAGCGCGAGGGGCAGGAAGTTGATGAACGCATCCGACAGGGCGTTCAGCACGATGTAGGTCGACGTGGTCGTGTCGATCCAGCCGAACGTCACGGCGGCGGCGAGGAACGCCTTCAGCAGCCCCGTGCCGGCGAGGGCCCAGAGTGCGGGGGTGAAGATCGCGGAGATCATCGAGATGAAGCGGTTGAACAGGTTGCCCTTGGGGGCGTCCTCGGCGGGTGCGGAGGAATCACCGGAGCCGCCGAACTTCGAGATCTTGCCCATCGCGGCGAAGACCTCGGGCACCTCGTTGCCGATGACGACCTGGTACTGGCCTCCCGCCTGCGCGGTGGTCACGACGCCGGGGACGGCCTTGATGGCAGCCGCATCCGCCTTGCTCTCGTCCTTGAGGACGAACCGTAGGCGCGTCATGCAGTGGACCAGCGAGGTGACGTTCTCCTCGCCGCCGACGCCCTTCAGGACGCCCGCTGCTGTCTTCGAGTAGTCCATCTCGGACTCCCTCTTTCCGCCGCATCGGTGCGGCACTCGAGTGGGGGACGCGCCGGGTCGGGTCGTTTCCGGGCAACAAAAAAACCTGAACTCGTTCACCGTCGGTCAAGACGATGTGAGTTCAGGTTTTGCCTGCTGCCGCAGTAACAATCCGTCGCGTCCGCAGAGCGACGACGCCCTGCGCGAGTTACCGTAGCACCTCTTCGATGCCGCCGCCAGCGTCTCCCGGATCGGTCTCGGCACCCACCTGGGACGCGAGTCGCTCGACGTGCACGATGAGATACAGCAGCTCCTCGTCGGTCAGGTCCGACCCCGTGGCGGCGCGCACATAGGCCTTCACCTGCTCGGCGATCGCGTAGGAACGCGGGTAGCTGTGCTTGGCGAACTCGAAGAACGAGGTGTCGTTCGATCGCAGCATGGTCTTGGAGACCAGCCGCTGCAGCAGGAACTGCACGTGCAGGATGAACCGCGCGTAGTCGGGGCTCTCGACGTCGAGGGTGACCCCGAGCCCCGTCTCGACCGTGGTCGCCACGTGCTGCACGCGTCGGAACAGCAGGGCCGCCGTGCCGTTGGGCTCGTCGCGTGTCGCGTTCAGCAGGTGCATCGTGAGGAAGACGGCCTCCTCGGGCGGCAGCTCCCGATCCAGCGCGGTGGCGATGTGGTCGGCCATGTGCTCGGCCGCGCGGAACTCGTGCGGATGCAGCACCCGCAGCTCGGGCATGTGGGTCGCCGGGATGCGCACGCCCTGGTCGAGGCGTTCCAACACGTACTGGATGTGGTCGATGACCGGAATCACGAGGCGCCGACCGAGGTGGTGGCCGAGTTCGCGTTCGGCCAGGTCGACCGCGCCGGTAACAGCTTCGATCACCGGATAGGGCACGTCTGTGAGCAGCTGCCGCTCCCGATCGCCCTCGGCGCCGGAGTCGAGGACGAACGTCTTCTCGACCTTCGTGGGATCCAGTCGGTCCTCGGGCTTCAGCTGGAACCCGAGGCCGCGCCCCATGAGCACGCGCTCGCGGCCGTGCTCGTCGATCGAGATGACGACGTTGTTGTTGAGGACCTTGTGCGCGACGACGTGATTCTCGCGCGCGCCGTCGCGCCCTTCGGGTGAGGGCATGCGTGCATCCTAATCGGGTTGGGGACTCCAGGCCCGGCCTCGCGCCGTTCGCCGAGGGAGCATCCGTTCGCCGAGTGAGCACTCCATCGGATGCTCGTTGGATGATCGGGTGCTCGTTCGGCGCGGTCTGTCAGGGCTGTCGCGCCCAGGGCCCTGGCAGCCGCGCACCGGTAGCCTGGAGGGTATGACCGACCAGCCTCCCATCCGCACGACTGTGCCGCGCGATGCCGCATCCGCCGTGCGGCAGGTGCGCCCCCGCACCGAGGGCTGGTCGCAGCAGAAGGACGAGAGCGGTAGGCCCCTCCTGCAGTTCGCCAGCCCCAAGCGCGGCAAGCCGCCGGTGCACCTCGCCGACCTCACGCACGATCAGCGCGCCGAGAAGCTCGTCGAGCTCGGGTTCCCGAAGTTCCGCGCCGCGCAGCTCGAGAAGCACTACTTCACGCACTACACGAGCGATCCCGCGCTCATGACGGACCTGCCCGCGTCCGGCCGCGAGGAGCTCGTCGCGGGCCTGCTGCCTCCGCTGCTGACCGAGGTTCGCCGGCTCGAGACCGACCGCGGCGACACGATCAAGTTCCTCTGGAAGCTGCACGACGGGGCCCTCGTCGAGTCCGTGCTCATGCGCTACCCGGGCCGCATCACGCTGTGCGTCTCGTCGCAGGCCGGATGCGGCATGAACTGCCCGTTCTGCGCGACCGGTCAGGCGGGCCTGACCCGCAACATGAGCGCGGCGGAGATCATCGAGCAGATCGTCCGCGCGAACCGGCTGATCCGCGACGGCGGCCTCGGACCCGCCGAGCACCCGGACGAGCGCGTCACCAACATCGTGTTCATGGGCATGGGGGAGCCGCTGGCGAACTACGCCCGCGTCATGCACGCCGTGCGCGTGATGACCGACAAGAAACACGGTCTGGGCATGAGCGCGCGCGGCATCACGGTCTCCACCGTGGGACTCGCTCCCGCCATCCGTAAGCTCGCGGACGAGGACATCCCGGTGACCTTCGCCCTGTCGCTGCACGCGCCCGACGATCAGCTGCGCGATGAGCTCATCCCCGTGAACTCGCGGTGGAAGGTCGACGAGGTGCTGGACGCCGCGCGCGGCTACTTCGAGAAGACCGGCCGGCGCGTGTCGATCGAGTACGCGCTGATCAAGGACATGAACGACCACGCGTGGCGAGCGGATCTGCTGGCCGAGAAGCTCAATGCGCGCGGTCGCGGCTGGGTGCACGTCAATCCGATTCCCCTGAACCCCACCCCCGGCTCCGTCTGGACCTCGTCCGAGCGCCCGGTGCAGAACGAGTTCGTGCGGCGGTTGAACGATGCGGGCATCCCGACGACGCTCCGCGACACCCGTGGCAAGGAGATCGACGGCGCGTGCGGTCAGCTGGTGGCGACCGAGGAGGACCAGGCGGTCGCGGCGGCGACCCCGGTCGATTGATCCGCCGCCGATAGCCTCCCGGTGGCACCCCCGACGCGATAGCGTCGTCGCACAGGGGAGGGTGCGATGCCGCAGATCGTGTGGGTGATTCTGTTCATCCTCGTGTTCGCGAGCGTGGCAGCCTGGGTCGCCCGCAGGCTGCTGGGGATGCCAATCGGGTGGATCCGGCCCTTCGTGACGGGCGTGCTGGTGGTCATCGCTGGCGCTCCGCTGGCGCTGTGGGCCCTCCAGCAGGCCGACGTCGTCGACGGCGACGTCCTCACGGTCGACGACGCGATCGGTGCGCTGTTCCTGCTGCTGACCATCGGGTGGCTGTTCGCGATCGACGTCATCGCGATCGTCGCGCTCGAGTTCCTCTGGCCGACCCGGCCGCTGCGCAATCCGATCGTCGTGGTGCGGGACATGTTCCGCCGCCGCGACCGCGCGCGCCGCTACGCCGAGATCATCGCGATCGCCTCGCGGCACGGGCTCGGCGTGTACCGAGGCCGGCATCGGCCCGATCGCGAGGAGCTGCCGGCGGCGATCGTCGCCGCGCTGAACGACGCCGGCGTCACGTTCATCAAGATCGGCCAGGTGCTCTCCGCCCGCGACGATGTGCTGCCGCCGGAGTTCACGACCGCCCTGTCGACGCTGCAGATGGAGACCGTGCCGATCCCGTGGGTCGAGGCACGCCACGCGATCGAGACGCAGCTCGGCAGGCCGCTTGAAGAGGTCTTCGCGCGCGTCGACGAGACGCCGTTGGCGGCCGCATCCGTCGCGCAGGTGCACGCGGCGACGCTGCAGGACGGCCAGGAGGTCGTCATCAAGATCCAGCGCCCGAGCGCACGCGCCCAGGTCGCGACCGACCTCGACATCGTCGAGCGTCTGGCGGCGGATGCGGAGCGCCACACGACGTGGGCACGCGACTACGGCGTGACGGCGCTGGCGGCGGAGTTCGCGAGGTCGCTGCGGGAGGAGCTGGACTACCGCATCGAGGCGGCGAACACCGAGATGCTGCGCGGGGCCGCGGCCCGCTCGACGCTCACCCCGCTCGCCGTGCCGAAAGTCTTCGCGCAGTACACGACCGCGCAGATGCTCGTGCAGGAGCGCGCCGAGGGCATCCCCTTCGGACACGTCGATGCGTCGACGCTGGACCCGGATGCGGCGACGAGGATCGCCGACGGGGTCGTCGACGCCGTCTTCGAGCAGATCGCGGTGCGGGGCGTCTTCCACGCCGACCTGCATCCCGGCAATCTCATGCTCGCGGACGACGGCACCGTGACCCTCATCGACTTCGGTTCCGTCGGGGTGCTCGAGAAGAGCATGCGCCGCCTGCTGCTGCCGCTGCTGGTGGCCATCGCGAACGAGGACGACGTCGCCGCGACCGACATCGTGCTCATGCTCGTGACCCCTCCCGACACCGACACGTTCGACCAGGTCGCGCTGCAGCACGACATCGGCGTGATCCTGACCCGCATGCACAACGCGGGAGTGGACCAGAACGTCTTCGCCGCCCTCGTGGACGTCATGCGCCACCATAGGCTCGCGCTGCCGCCCTCGCTCCTGCTGGTCTTTCGCACGCTGGCCTCGTTGGAGGGGTCGCTGCGGCGCCTGCGTCACGACTACGACATGGTGGGCAGAGCGCTGTCGCAGGCACCCGCCTTCACGCGCGCGTTGACCTCGCCGAAGAGCTTCGCGCTCACGGCGCAGACGCAGGCGGCGATCGTGGGCGAGCAGCTGCGGCGACTGCCGCGGACGATCTCGACTCTCAGCCAGCAGCTCGAGGACGGCACGTTCTCGGTGCGTCTGCGCAGTTTCGACGACGCGACCGGTCGAGGCTTCGTCGAGCAGCTGTTCTCGCGCTTCACGACCACGCTGGTGGGCATCGCCCTCGTGATCTCGGCGGTGCTGCTCGGTGTCTCGGATGCGGGGCCGCACCTCACCGCGCAGGTGCCGCTGTTCCCGTTCCTCGGCGCCGTGGTGGGACTCGGCGGGTTGCTCCTGCTGCTGCGGAGCCTTCGCGCGGCCTTCGAGCGGCGGCGATAGGGGCCTGCCGACCCTCGCCGTCTCAGACCCCGCTAGCGTGGACGGGTGCGGCGAAGAAGCGACGGGATGCGGCGATGACCGCGTACAGCGCAGGACTCCTCCTCTTCCGGCCCGACACCGCTGAGGTGCTGATCGCGCACATGGGTGGCCCGTTCTGGCAGCGCAAGCAGGCGGGGGCGTGGTCGATCCCGAAGGGGGAGTACGACCCCGCATCCGAGGACCCGCTCGCCGCCGCCGAGCGGGAGTTCCGCGAGGAGTTGGGGCTCACTCCGCCCGCCGGCGAACGGGTGGAGCTCGGCGAGTTCCGCTACTCGTCGGGCAAGCGCCTGCGTGTCTTCGCGCTGGACGCCGACGGCTTCGCTCTCGTCGGCATGCGGTTCGGGGAGTTCGCGCTGGAGTGGCCGCCGCACTCGGGGCGCATGGAGTCGTTCCCCGAGGTCGACCGTGCCGAATGGGTGCGGGTCGACGATGCGCGAGACCTGTTGGTCGCCGCGCAGCGCCCCGTGCTCGACGCCCTCGCCCCGCACCTGGTGGGCTGAACGCCGCGAACACATTGTGTATACCCAAAGCGCTCATCGAGTCAGCGGGTGGCATCGCGGTGCCGATTGTGCATACACTGTGCGAGTTCGTCGGACGGTGCCAGAGGAGGCGGGATGCGGGCCAGCGACCGTGCGTACCGCACTCTTCTCGAGCAGATCCAGTCCGGCGAGCTGGCGCCGGGAACGGTGCTCGCCGAGGTGGAGCAGGCGCGCCGGCTCGGCGTGAGCCGTACTCCGCTGCGAGAGGCCATCGGTCGGCTCGCCGCCGACGGACTCGTCGCTCAGGCCTCGCCGCGGGTCACCGTCGTGACCGACATCGATGCCGACGACATCCGCGCCCTCTTCGCCGTGCGCCGCGCGCTCGAGGAGTCCGCGGCCCGCATCGCGGCGGAACGGGTGGCCGACGGAGCTGCGGGCGAGCCCTTCGCGGCGCTCGCCGAGCGCTGGTCGGCCGAAGACCCGCAGGCGGATGCGGACGCCTACTACGCCACGATCGCAGAGTTCGATCAGGCGTTGGACGCCGCCGTCGGCAACGACTATCTCATCGCAGCACTGCGAACCGTGCGCACCCATCTCGTGCGGGTGCGTCGCCTCGCGCGCGACAACCCCGCACGCCTCGCCGCCTCCGCCGCCGAGCATCGCCTCATCGCGTGCGCGATCGCCGACGGCGACCCTGAGCTCGCAGCCCACGCCACCCACGTGCACCTGCACCACGCCCTGACCGCCATCCTCGCGTCGCTCGCCGACGCATCCGACGCCCCCCGCGTCGCACGATCCACCCCGGGAGCAGCATGATCACGCACCACCTCCGTGTCCACACGAGCGAGGAGAAGCTCGCCCGCGAGGGCCAGCTGGCCTGGCACATCGCCGAGGTCGCCACCGACCCCGTGGCGGTAGAGCCGGAGGTCGTCGACATGATCGTCAACCGGCTCATCGACAACGCCGCCGTCGCCGCCGCATCCCTCACCCGCCGTCCTGTCGTCGCCGCACGCCAGCAGGCACTCGACCACGCCGTCTCCATCGGCGGCGCCGGTGCGACGGTGTTCGGATGCGCGCTCGAGCGCCGCACCTCGCCCGAGTGGGCGGCGTGGGCGAACGGCGTCGCCGTGCGCGAGCTCGACTATCACGACACCTTCCTCGCCGCGGACTACTCGCACCCCGGCGACAACATCCCGCCGATCCTCGCCGTCGCGCAACACGTGGGCGCCGACGGGGAGGCGCTCGTGCGGGGCATCGCGACCGGTTACGAGATCCAGATCGACCTCGTGCGCGCGATCAGCCTGCACAAGCACAAGATCGACCACGTCGCACACCTCGGCCCGTCGGCGGCGGCCGGTATCGGCACGCTGCTGGGCCTGGACACCGAGACGATCTCTCAGGCCGTCGCGCAGGCATTGCACACGACGACCGCGACCCGTCAGTCCCGCAAGGGCGAGATCTCCACATGGAAGGCACACGCCCCCGCGTTCGCCGGCAAGATGGCGGTCGAGGCCGTCGACCGCGCGATGCGCGGCGAGACCTCCCCGTCGCCCATCTACGAGGGTGAAGACGGCGTCGTCGCCTGGATGCTCGACGGCAAGGACGCCTCGTACGACGTGCCGCTTCCGGCCGCGGGTGAGCCCAAACGGGCGATCCTCGACTCGTACACGAAGGAGCACTCGGCCGAGTATCAGGCGCAGGCGTGGATCGACCTGGCCCGCAAGCTCGGCACCGAGCGACCCGAGCTGCGCGACCCCGCGAACGTGGCGTCGATCGTGCTGCACACCAGCCACCACACGCACTACGTGATCGGCTCCGGGGCGAATGACCCGCAGAAGTACGACCCGACCGCATCCCGCGAGACGCTGGATCACTCGATCCCGTACATCTTCGCGGTGGCGCTGCAGGACGGCGCGTGGCACCACGTCGACTCCTACGCGCCCGAGCGCGCGGCGCGCGAAGACACCGTCGAGCTGTGGAACAAGGTGACCACGGCCGAGGACGCCGAGTGGACCCGCCGCTACCACTCCGAGGACCCGAACGAGAAGGCGTTCGGCGGGCGCGTGATCATCACGCTCGCCGACGGATCGGTCGTGGAGGATGAGATCGCCGTCGCCGACGCGCATCCGCTCGGCGCCCGCCCCTTCGTGCGCGAGGACTACGTCCGCAAGTTCCGGCTGCTGGCGGAGCCCGTGCTGGAGGAGGCGGAGATCGAACGGTTCCTCGAGCTCGTGCAGCGCCTGCCGGAGCTGACCGCCGACGAGGTGCGCCAGCTCTCGATCGTCGCGAAGCCGGGACTGCTGCTCTCGCAGCCGGCACCGAAGGGGCTGTTCTGATGCTCGGGTCGACGGCCTCCGCATCCGACAAGCGCCGCGCCTTCCGCGCCGGACTCGCCTCGGGCGAGCTGATGCGGCTGCCCGGCGCCTTCAATCCCCTGTCGGCGCGCGTGATCGAACGCAAGGGATTCGAGGGCGTCTACATCTCCGGCGCGGTGCTGTCGGCCGATCTCGGGCTTCCCGACATCGGCCTGACCACCTTGAGCGAGGTCGCCGGGCGCGGGGCTCAGATCGCCCGCACGACGGAGCTCCCTGCGCTCATCGACGCCGACACCGGATTCGGCGAGCCCATGAACGTCGCCCGCACCATCCAGATGCTCGAGGACGCGGGCGTCGCCGGGGCGCACATCGAGGACCAGATCAACCCGAAGCGCTGCGGGCACCTCGACGGCAAGGCCGTGGTCGACGAGCAGACGGCGCTGCGCCGCATCCGTGCCGCCGTGGACGCGCGCCGCGATCCCGACTTCCTCGTGATGGCACGCACCGACATCCGCGCGATCGAGGGACTGGACGCGGCGATCGACCGCGCCAAGGCGCTCGTGGATGCGGGGGCGGACGCGATCTTCCCGGAGGCCTTGGCGACCCTCGACGAGTTCGAGGCGATGCGCCGTGCCGTCGACGTGCCGATCCTCGCCAACATGACCGAGTTCGGCAAGAGCGATCTCTTCTCCGTCGATCAGCTGCGCGACGTGGGCGTGAACATCGTGATCTGGCCGGTCTCGCTGTTGCGCATCGCGATGGGAGCCACCGAGCGCGCGCTGGAGGACCTCGTCGACAAGGGACACCTGCGCGACAAGGTCGGCGAGATGCAGCATCGCGCCGAGCTCTACGACCTGATCGACTACGAGCAGTACAACAGCTTCGACGACAGCATCTTCACCTACACGCGTCCGTGACGCGCGGCCGAGCACGAAGGAGTGACATGACCGAGCAGGAGCAGATCCGGAAGGGACTGGCGGGGGTCGTCGCGGACGAGACCGCCATCTCCAAGGTCAACCCCGAGACGAACTCGTTGCTGTACCGCGGCTACCCGGTGCAGGAGCTCGCCGCCACGCAGCCCGTGGAGGCGGTCGCCTACCTGCTGTGGCACGGCGAGCTGCCGAGCGACGAGCAGCTCGCGGAGCTCCGACGTGCCGAGCGGGAGCACCGGCCGCTGACGGCGGCCGTGCAGGCGGCGATCGAGCTCGTGCCGCTGGACGCGCATCCGATGGACGAGGTGCGCACCGCGCTCAGCGTGCTGGGGGCGGCGGATCTCGCGGGTGTCGGTTCGGTGTTGGATGCGGTCGGCACCCCCGAGGAGAACCTCGCGCGCAGTCTTCGGCTGTTCGCTGCGCTGCCAGCGATCGTCGCCTACGGCCAGCGCCGCCGCCGCGGACAGCTTCCGATCCCGCCGCGCGACGATCTGGATTACGCGGCGAACTTCCTCTGGATGGCCTTCGGTGAAGAGGCGGATGCGGTCGTCGCCGACGCCTTCAACCGATCGATGATCCTGTACGCCGAGCACTCGTTCAACGCGTCCACCTTCACCGCGCGGGTCATCGCCTCGACGCTCAGCGACCTGCACTCCGCGGTCGTCGGCGCGGTCGGCGCGCTGAAGGGCCCGCTGCACGGCGGCGCGAACGAGGCGGTGCTGCACATCTTCGACGAGATCGGCGAGGCGGAGAACGTCTCCGCCTGGCTCGATGATGCGCTCGCGAACAAGCGCAAGATCATGGGCTTCGGCCACCGCGTCTACAAGCGGGGCGACTCCCGCGTGCCCACCATGAAGGCCGCGCTCGACGACCTGGTCGCCCACTACGGCCGCCCGGATGTGGCCCGCCTCTACGACGCGCTCGAGAGCGAGTTCGTGGCGCGCAAGGGCATCTACCCCAACCTCGACTACCCGTCGGGGCCCGCCTACAACCTCATCGGGTTCGACACGGTGACCTTCACCCCGCTGTTCGTCGCCGCCCGTGTGGTCGGGTGGACGGCGCACATCATTGAGCAGTACAGCCGCAACGCCCTCATCCGGCCGCTCTCGGTCTACACCGGCCACGAGGAACGGCACGTCGCAGGCTACGTCCCCGACGACGCGGCAGAGCAGGTCAGCGAGCGGCCCGAAGAGAAGGGCTGAGACCGTGCGCGAGGCGGTGCTGGTCGACGCGGTGCGCACGCCCTCCGGTCGGGGAAAGCCGGGCGGTGCGCTCAGCGGTGTGCACCCCGTCGATCTCGCGGCCGGTGTGCTGCGCGCCCTCGCCGATCGCAACTCTCTCGACGACGCCCTCGTCGACGACGTGCTGCTCGGTTGCGTCAGTCAGGTCGGCGAGCAGTCGACGAACATCGCGCGCCAGGCCGTGCTCGCGGCCGGCTTCGCCGAGACGGTGCCCGCAGCGACCTTCGATCGCCAGTGCGGCTCGGGGCAGCAGGCCGTCCACTCGGCGGCGCAGGCGATCATGGCGGGGGCGGCCGACATCGTGATCGCCGGCGGCGTCGAGTCGATGAGCCGAGTGCCGCTGGGGTCGGCGGCCGCATCCGGATCCCCGGTCTCGCCGCTGCTCGTTGGGCGCTACCCCGACGGGCTCGTGTCGCAGGGCATCGCCGCCGAGCTGATCGCTGCGAAGTGGGGTCTGTCGCGCGAGGCATTGGACGCGTACGCCGCCGAGTCGCATCGCCGCGCCGCGTCAGCCGCTGCGGCGGGACTGTTCGCCTCGCAGATCGTGCCCGTCGAGACGCCCGCAGGGCTCGTCGAGGTCGACGAGACGGTCCGTGCGGCCACGACCGCGGACGCGCTCGCGGGGTTGCCGACGGTGTTTCGCACCGATGCCGCCGCGGCCCGGTTCCCGCAGCTGGAGTGGCGCGTCACCGCCGGGTCCTCGTCACCGCTGACCGACGGCGCGTCCGCGGTGCTGCTCATGAGCGCCCAGCGCGCGGCCGAGTTCGGGATGCGGCCCCGTGCCGTGCTGCGTTCCTTCGCCGTCGTGGGCGACGACCCGCTCATGATGCTCACCGCGCCGATCCCGGCGACGCGCCGCATCCTGGACCGGGCGGGGCTCACGATCGATGACATCGACACGTACGAGGTGAACGAGGCGTTCGCCTCGGTGCCGCTCGCGTGGCAGGAGGAGCTCGACGCCGACCCCGCGCGTCTCAACCCCTGGGGCGGTGCGATCGCACTCGGCCACGCGCTCGGATCATCCGGGACGCGCCTGCTGGGAACCCTCGTCGCCCACCTGGAGCACACCGGCGGTCGCCGGGGGCTGCAGGTCATGTGCGAGGGCGGCGGGATGGCGAACGCCCTGATCATCGAACGGGTCTGAGAGGGATTCCTCCGGGATCGACCCTGCCGCACCCTCGAGCGCTCATGCCACGATGGGCAGATGAGCACCTACGAGACGATCCTCGTCGAACAGCACGGCCGCGTCGGTTGGATCACCCTGAATCGTCCCGACGCCCTGAACGCCCTCAACTCGACGCTGGTCGGTGAGCTCGCGGCGGCGGTCGCGGCGTTCGACGCCGACGAGGGCATCGGGGCGATCGTGCTCACGGGGAGCGAGCGCGCCTTCGCCGCAGGCGCCGACATCAAGCAGATGGCCGACAAGTCGACACGCGACATGCTCGTGGACAACCCGTTCGCGGCCCTCGAAGACGTGGCGCGGGCCCGGACGCCACTCATCGCGGCGGTCGCCGGCTTCGCCCTCGGCGGCGGGTGTGAGCTCGCCATGATCTGCGACATCATCCTCGCCGCCGACACCGCGCAGTTCGGTCAGCCTGAGATCGCGCTCGGAGTGATCCCGGGCCTCGGTGGAACGCAGCGGCTCACCCGTGCTGTCGGGGCGTACAAGGCCGCCGAGCTCGTGCTGACCGGCCGCCGCATGGGGGCCGAGGAGGCCGAGCGTGCGGGCCTCGTCTCGCGCGTCGTTCCCGCGGCCGAGCTGCGGGATGCGGCGATGGAGGTCGCCGAGGCCATCGCCGCGAAGTCGCTGCCCGTGGTCTACGCCGCGAAGGAGGCTCTGCGTGCCGCGCAGGAGACGACGCTGGCGGAGGGCCTGCGGTTCGAGAAGCAGAGCTTCGCGACCCTCTTCGCGCTCGACGACCAGAAGGAGGGGATGGCTGCGTTCCGCGAGAAGCGTGCGCCTGAGTTCCGCCATCGCTGACACCCAGTGTCGTCTAGACTCGTCCCGTCGAAGGAGCACCGCCCCATGAGAATCGTCGTGCTGGTCAAAGAAGTCCCCGACACCTACGGTGACCGCGTTCTGGATCTCGAGACCGGCCTCGCCGACCGCGCCGCCAGCGATCGCGTCATCGACGAGATCGGCGAGCGCGCCCTCGAGGCCGCACTCTCCTACGCCGACGCGCACCCGGGCACCGAGGTCGTGGCGATGATGATGGCCGCAGACGAGGCGACGCCCACGCTGCGCAAGGCGCTCGCGCTCGGTGCGGGCTCCGCCGTGCAGATCGTCGACGACGCGCTCCGCGGTGCCGACCTGGGGCTCACCGCGCAGGTGCTCGCCGCTGCCATCGCGCGAACCGGATTCGACCTCGTCATCGCGGGCAACCAGTCCACCGACGGTGTGGGCGGCGTCATCCCCGCCATGATCGCCGAGCGACTGGGGGTGGCCTCGGCGACGGGGCTCGCCCGCGTCGAGCTCGCCGAGGACGCCGTCGAGGGCGACCGTCCCGGAGAGGGCGCCGTGCGCCGCATCCGTGCCGAACTGCCCGCCGTCATCTCGATCACCGAGGCGATGCCCGAGGCGCGGATGGCGGGCTTCAAGGGCGTCATGGCGGCGAAGAAGAAGCCCATCGAGACGCTGTCGCTCGCCGATCTCGCGATCGACGCCGACGATCCGACCGTCGCACGTTCGATCATGATCGCCATCGCTCCCCGCCCCGCGCGGGCGGCGGGGCAGGTGATCGTCGACGACGGAGACGGCGGCAACCGCCTCGCCGAGTTCCTGATCCAGAACCGTCTGGTCTGAGAGGTGACGACGATGACCGACTTCGCCGACGACGCCATCCTGGTGCTGCTCGAGACCTCGGCGGGCGGGGGACTCGCCGCATCCGGGGCCGCACTCATCGGGGCCGCGTCCCGCGTGGGAACACCCGTCGCCCTCGTCGTGGGGGACGCGGAGCTCGCCGAGACCGCCGGTCAATGGGGCGCGACTCGTGTGCTCGTCGCACCGGCCGGCGAGGGGCTCGGCGTAGCCGAGGTCGACGCGCTCGCCGCTGCGGTGGCGCACGTGAGCCCCGAGGCCGTGCTCGTGTCGCACTCGCTCGACGGGCGCGACGTCGCGGGCAGGCTCGCCGCGCGCCTGGGCGCGGCCCTTGCCGTCGACATCGTCGGCCTCGATCGCGATGAGGAGGGCGTGATCGCGCACCACTCCGTGTACGGCGGCGCGTACTCCGTCGACGCGGCGGCGACCTTCGGGCCGCTCGTGGCGACGGTGCGGCAGGGCGCGGTCGAGGACCGTGCGGCGGCCGTTGAGCCGGTCGTGACGGAGCTGTCGGTGACCGCGTCGGGTGCGCCGGCCGCATCCGTCGTGTCGACCGAGGTGGTCGAGAAGGCCTCGTCGCGGCCGGAGCTGCGAGGAGCCGCGCGGGTCGTGTCGGGCGGGCGCGGACTGGGCTCGGCCGAGAAGTTCGCGCTCGTGGAGCAGCTCGCCGACGCGCTCGGCGCCGCTGTCGGCGCCTCTCGCGCGGCGGTGGATGCGGGGTACATCCCCTACGAGCACCAGGTCGGCCAGACCGGGGTCTCGGTGTCGCCGCAGCTGTACGTCGCGCTCGGGATCTCCGGTGCCATCCAGCACAAGGCCGGAATGCAGACCGCGAAGACCATCGTCGCCGTGAACAAGGACGCCGACGCGCCGATCTTCCAGATCGCGGACTTCGGCGTCGTGGGCGACGTGTTCCAGGTGGTGCCGCAGCTCATCGACGCCCTCGCGGCGAAGCGAGGCTGAGCGTGGCCGACCTCCCGCGTCGCGTGCGCCGGGGACTCCCGCGCGTCGCCGGCGGGGAGCCGTGGCCCCCCGCATCCTTCGTCCCGGCCGCTGGCGCCGGCGGTGGTGCCGAGGCTTCTGCTGGTGCCGCTGGTGCCTCGGGTGCCGTGGGTGCCGCGGGTGCCGGTGCTTCTCCCGCCGGTTCCGTCGGTCTCCGTGTTCAAGGGACGCGCGATGCGGTGTTTTCCGGCTTGGAGGCGCATCACGAGTCCCTCAAACCGAGTGTGGGTGTCCCTGTCGGTGTTCAAGGGACGCGCGATGCGGCGTTCTCGGCCCGGGAGGCGCATCAAGAGTCCGTCGAACAGGACATGGGGACCGGTGTCGGTGGGGACGCGACGCAGTCCGGTGTCGCGGGGGTGAAGCGCCGCCGCGGCCTGCCGAGGGTGCCCGGCGGCGAGCCTTGGCCTCCCGCATTCGTCGCTGCGGTGTCCACGGGCGCCGCCGTGCGAACCATACCGGCGCCGGTGCCCGCGCCGGTGCCGCCGACCGTGCCCGATGCGGCTCCTGAGGCCCCCGTCCCTCCCGTTGACGGGACGCGCGATGCTGCGTTCACGGGCTCCGGGCCGCAGCAGGAGTCCCTCGACGCGGATGCGCGGCCCCTCCGGCGTGGGCTGCCGCGCGTTGCGGGCGGCGAGCCGTGGCCTCCGGCGGGACGGATGCGGCCGGCGGCCGCTGTGGCACCCGCCGCGAACGCGGGCCCCGGCCCGGAGCCGGGCGCCGTCACGAAGCCCGGGTCCGCCGCGAACGCCGGCGCCGTCCCGGGGTCCGAGTCCGCCGCGGCGGGGCGGCTCGCGGCATCCGCCGCCGGATCTGCGCCCACGTCGAGAGTTCAAGAGACCCCACCTGCGCGGAAATCGGGCGCGGAGCCGCATCCGGAGTCCCTCGAACCGGGGAGTGCGGACGTCGAACGGATGCGGGATCCGCTGCCGTTCACGCCGACCGTCTTTCCCGGACGTGCCGCATTCGAGCGCCCCGCGCCTCGGCCCGAGCCTCGCCGCTACGGTCCGTTCACCGCACTGCAGTGGGTGGGCGCCTCCATCGTGGCTGGCGTGGGCGCGTTGTTCGCCCTCGCGATGGTCGTGTTCGCGACGCGGTGGCTCGTCTCGCTCGAGCCGCTGCGCGACTTCCTCGCGACCTACCCGGGCGAGTACCACCTCCCCGAGAGCGCCCCCGTGGGGCTTCCCGCGTGGCTGGGGTGGCAGCACTTCCTCAATGCGTTCTTCATGCTGCTGATCATCCGGTCGGGTCTGCAGGTGCGGCGCGAGAAGCGGCCGTCGGCGTTCTGGACGCCGCGGTGGAACAGCAAGCGCAAGACCAGCCTGACGATCTGGTTCCACCAGTCGCTCGACCTCTTGTGGCTCGTGAACGGGCTCGTGTTCCTCGTGCTCCTGTTCGTGACGGGGCAGTGGATGCGGATCGTCCCGACTAGTTGGGAGGTGCTGCCCAACGCGCTGTCGGCGATGCTGCAGTACGCGTCGCTGGACTGGCCGAGCGAGAACGGCTGGGTGAACTACAACAGCCTCCAGCAGCTCGCTTACTTCACCACGGTGTTCGTTGCCGCGCCGCTCGCGATCCTCACGGGGGTGCGGATGAGCGGGCTGTGGCCGCGCAAGGCGGAGACCCTGAACCGGGCCTATCCGATCGAATGGGCGCGCAGGGTGCACTTCCCCGTGATGCTCTTCTTCGTCGCGTTCATCATCGTGCACGTCGCCCTCGTCTTCGCGACCGGTGCGCTGCGCAACCTCAACCACATGTACGCCGCGCAGGGGTCGACGGATCCCACCGCCTACGCGGACAACTGGGTCGGGTTCTGGATCTTCGCCGCATCCGTGCTCGTGATGGCCGGCGGGTGGATCGCCGCGCGTCCCCTCGTGCTCGCGCCCATCGCGCGACTCTTCGGCACCGTCAGCGCCCGCTGACCCGCATCCGGTTGCCGCGCGTACCCCTTCCAACGACCGCGAGACTGCATTTCCCGCACGAGATCACGGTGTTTACCCGTGATCTCGTGACGAAGATGCAGTCTCGCGGAAGAGCGGGGCCGGGTCAGCGGGTGAAGCGGACCTCGGTCAGCGTCTCGCCCAGGAACGGCTCGGTGTGCGTCGCGCCGTCGAGGGCGAAACCGTTGCGCGTGTAGAAGCGGTGGGCGCGGGGGTTGTCCTCGGCGACCCACAGGTACAGCCCTTCGCCCTCCTCGACCGCGGCGTCGAAGAGCTTCTGGCCGATTCCGGTGCCGTGCCACGCGTCCAGCAGGTAGATGAAGTACAGCTCGCGCTCGCGCGGGGCGTCTTCGTCGCGCGCGGGGCCGGAGCCCACGAAACCCACGATCTCGCCCTCCACGAGCGCGGCTGACATGCGGTAGTCGGGGCCCTGCTCGGCCCAGTGGGTCCAGAGCTCGGCGAGCCTGCGGGGCGAGACGCGCTCCAGTGCGGCCTTGCTGATCAGGTGGTCGTAGGTCTCGTGCCAGCACGTCGCGTGCACGCGACCGAGGGCTTCGGCGTCCACATCGCGTACCGGGCGGACGATCACATCGGTGGTGAGGTCGGCTTCCATGGCCAGACTCTACGCGGGCGGCACGACCGGCGGAAATCGGCTGCGCCGGGTCATTGCGGGCCACCAGCGACGAGCCGGATGCGGCCGCCGCCGCTGTCGGGATCACACAATCGAATCCCGCATCCGCCTGCCCTCTCCTACGATCTGACGTCGTGAACGTGATCTGGCGCACCCTGCTTCTGCTCGCCTCCTCTCGCCGCCGTTACCGTCGCGAAGGCGCGATGGACTCGCTCGGCGTCGGCCGTATCCGGCTGACGACGCTTCCCACCGACCTCGACGTCGTGGGACACATGAACAACGGACGGTACCTGTCGCTGTTCGACCTCGGACGCTTCGACCTGCTCATGCGCACCGGCCTCTGGGACCTCATGCGCGAGCGCGGCTGGTATCCGGTCGTCGCCAACGCGACCATCAGCTATCGCAAGTCGCTGCATCTGTGGCAGCGCTTCGATGTCGAGTCGCGCGTCATCGCTGCCGACGACCGTGCCGTCTACCTCGAACACCGTGCCGTCGTCGACGGTGAGATCTACGCGCAGCTCATCGCGCGCGGACGTTTCGTGCGCCGCTCGGGCGGCACGGTCGGCCTCGCGGAGCTGTTCGAAGCGCTCGGCCAGGACCCCGCCACCGTGCCCGCTCCCGAGGAGTGGATGCTGCGCTGGGCGGAGGACGTGGCGCTCCCCTCGACGCGCCGCCCCGCGCCCAGCATCTGGCGCTGAACCGGCGCCGCCGGCGGGCTCGTGTCACGCCCGTGGCGCCGCAGGGCCCCGACGTAGGCTGAGCGCATGTCCTCCAGCACCGAGGCGGGGGCGCCACGAGCGCCGCGTCCCGCATCCCTCGCCGACGACGCGGTCACCCTCGCGCGCCGTTGGGTCACCGAAGCCGCCGACGCTCACGCCGACCCTGCCGCGGAACGCCTCGCGGGAGTGCTGCGCGACCCCAACGGGCTCCCGTTCACGATCGGGTTCGTCGACGGCGTCATGCGCCCCGAGAGCCTGTCGGCCGCGGCGGCGAACCTCAGCCGCATCGCCCCGCTCGTGCCCGACTTCCTGCCCTGGTACCTTCGCTCCGCGGTGCGGGTCGGAGGGGCCGTCGCCCCCGCGGTGCCGGCACCCGTCGTGCCGATCGCCCGCCGTGCCCTCCGCGACATGGTCGGCCACCTCATCGTCGATGCGCGCCCCGAGAAGCTCGGTGCCGCGATCGCCACGCTGCGCGAAGGCGGCGCGAAACTGAACCTCAACCTGCTGGGCGAGGCCGTGCTCGGTGAGAACGAGGCGCGGCGTCGCCTCGACGGCATCCACGAGCTCATCCGCCGACCCGACGTCGACTACGTCTCGGTCAAGGTCTCGGCCATCGCCGGGCACATCTCGCTCTGGGCCTTCGACGAGGTCATCGAGCGCGTCGTCGAGCGGCTGCTACCCCTCTATCTGAGCGCAGCCGCCGACGGCACGTTCATCAACCTCGACATGGAGGAGTACCGCGACCTCGACCTCACGATCGCGGTGTTCACCCGCATCCTCGAGGACGAGCGGCTCTCGCATCTCGAGGCGGGCATCGTGCTGCAGGCGTACCTGCCCGATGCGCTTCCGGCTCTGCAGGAGCTGACCGCGTGGGCCCAGCAGCGCGTCGCGGGCGGCGGCTCCGGCATCAAGGTGCGTCTGGTGAAGGGCGCGAACCTCGCGATGGAGCGCGTCGATGCCATCATGCACGGGTGGCCGCAGGCGCCGTATGAGACGAAGCTCGACACCGACGCCAACTATCTGCGCTGCCTCGACTGGGCGCTGGATGCCGAACACGCCGCCGCCGTGAGGGTGGGTGTCGCCGGTCACAACCTCTTCGACGTCGCCTACGCGTGGCTCCTCGCCGGAGAGCGCGGCGTGCGCGAGCGCATCGAGTTCGAGATGCTCCTGGGCATGGCCGCAGGTCAAGTCGCCGCGGTCTCGCGCGAGGTGGGCGCCGTGCTCCTGTACGTGCCGGTCGTGCGTCCCGACGAGTTCGACGTGGCGATCAGCTACCTCGTGCGCCGACTCGAGGAGAACGCCTCGAGCGAGAACTTCCTCTCCGCCGCGTTCGATCTCGACACCGATCCGGAGCTGTTCGCGCGGGAGCGCGACCGCTTCCTCGCTTCGATCGAGCGGTCGACGGATGCGGCGCTGCGCACCGGCCCCCGCCGTGGGCAGAACCGCCAGCAGAGCGCGCCGGACGCGGCCGGGCCCGCCATCCTGCGAGACCCCGCACCCACGCAGGAGGTCGCCGGCCTCACCCAGGCCGTGCTCGGCATCGCCGCCGACCGCACCGAACCCGACGCGCACTCCGTCCTGTTCGGCGGCGCGGAGTTCGTCGAGACGGCAGTCTTCTCCCCGCGCGAATCGAACGCCGGCGTGCACGGCGCTCCCGGTTTCCGCCCCGCGGCCGACACCGATCCGGCGCTCCCGGCCAACCGCGAGTGGGCGCAGCGCATCATCGAGCGGATCGAGACCTCGACCGCCGGTGACGCGACCATCGGCGGCGCCCGCGTCGGCGACGCCGACACGCTCGAGCGCACGATCGCGCGGGTGCGCGATGCGGCCGCCGGCTGGGGCACGCTGCCCGCGGCCGACCGCGCCGTGGTGCTGCAGGCGGCGGCGCGCTCGCTCGAGGCGCGCCGCGACCTGCTCATCGAAGTCGCCGCATCCGAGACCGGCAAGGTGCTCGCCGAGGCCGACGTCGAGGTGAGCGAGGCGGTGGACTTCGCCAACTACTACGCGGCGACCGCGCGCGAGCTGGACCGGGTCGCCGGCGCCGTCTTCGTCCCGGCGCGGCTGACGGTCGTCGCGCCGCCGTGGAACTTCCCGCTCGCGATCCCCGCGGGAGGTGTGCTCGCGGCCCTCGCGGCCGGATCCGGTGTGGTGTTCAAGCCCGCCCCGCAGGCGCGCCGCTCGGCGGCCGTCGTCGCCGAAGCGCTGTGGGATGCGGGCATCCCCCGCGACCTGCTCGCTCTCGTCGACATCGACGAGGGTGCGCTGGGGGAGCAGCTCATCTCCCACCCCGCCGTGGACCGTGTGATCCTCACCGGGTCCTGGGAGACCGCGCAGTTGTTCCGCTCCTGGCGGCCCGACCTTCCGCTGCTGGCCGAGACCAGCGGTAAGAACGCCATCATCGTCATGCCGTCGGCTGATCTCGACCTCGCCGCATCCGATCTCGTCAAGAGCGCGTTCGGGCACGCCGGACAGAAATGCTCCGCCGCATCCCTCGCGATCCTCGTCGGATCGGTGGGACGCTCGGCCCGCTTCGCGCGCCAGCTCGTCGATGCCACGCGCTCCCTCGTGGTCGCATCGCCCGCCGACGCCGCCGCCGAGGTCGGCCCGGTGATCGAGCCGCCGCAGGGCAAGCTGGCGTGGGCGCTGACCACGCTCGACGACGGCGAGAAGTGGCTCGTGGAGCCCGAGCGGATCGACGGGGCGCCGGAGCTGGCGGGGCGACTGTGGCGTCCCGGCATCCGCACCGGCGTCGCGCCGGGGTCGCGCTTCCACCTCGAGGAGTTCTTCGGGCCGGTGCTGGGCATCATGCACGCGTCGTCGTTGGCCGAGGCCATCGAGTTGCAGAACGCGGTCGCCTACGGCCTGACGGCGGGCCTGCACACGCAGAACCCCGATGACCTCGCGCTGTGGCTCGACCGCGTCGAAGCGGGCAACCTGTACGTGAACCGGGGCATCACGGGTGCGATCGTGCAGCGCCAGCCGTTCGGCGGCTGGAAACGCTCATCGGTGGGCGCGGGCACGAAGGCCGGCGGCCCGAACTACCTGATCGGTCTCGGGAGCTGGCGACCCACCGCTGTCAGCGGCTCGACCACGCTGCACCTACGCGGGCTCGACTCGCGCATGACGGCGATCATCGAAGCCGCCCAGCCGTCGCTGGACTACGAACGGTTCGAATGGCTGCGCCGCGCCGCGCTGTCGGATGCCGTGGAGTGGGATCGGGAGTTCGGCCGCATCAAGGATGTGACGGGCCTCGGCGTCGAGCGCAACCTGTTCCGGTACCGCTCGGTCGATGCGGCCGTGCGGGCGACCGCGGGCGCCGAGGTGCAAGAGGTGCTGCGCGTCGCGCTCGCCGCCCTGCGCGCGGGCTCCGCCGCATCCCTCAGCACGGCGACGGGCCTTCCGCCTGCCGTGCGCCGCGCGCTGGGCGAGGCTGGGCTCACGGTGCACGTCGAGACGGATGCGCAGTGGATCGAGCGCCTCACTCGCGCCGAGGCGGATGAGGCCGGTGTCAGCGTGAAGCCGCGCGTCGCACGGGCACGCCTGGTGGGCCCCGCATCCGAGACCGAGATCCTGCACCGCACCCTCGCCGAGGCGATCGCGGGAGACCCGGATCTGGCCGTCTACGCGAACCCGGTCACCACGGCCGGGCGCCTCGAGCTGCTGCCGTTCCTGCACGAGCAGGCCATCGCGATCACCGCGCATCGCTTCGGCAACCCCGACGCGTGGAGCGAAGCCGTCATCTGAGGGTCGCCCGGGCCGGTCGGCTTCCGCATCCGTGTCCCGCCGCCGGCATCCGTGTCCCACTTGCTGCAGAAATCAGGCCCGATTCCTGCAGCACGTGGGACATGCGGTGCAGCACGTGGGACATGCCGCGCGGGGCCGACGGAACTCAGTCGCGAAGGTCGCGTCGGGTGAGCGGTCGGTCCGCGGTGGGCACGGGGCCGGTGTCGGGCGCGACCAGCGCACCCGCATCCGCCGCCGCGGCCTGCGCGAGCACGGACGGGTCGTCGGACTCGGATGCGGCGGCCGCCTCATCCGCCGCCTCCTGCAGCGCGGACTTCGCCCGAAGCGGAGGTGTGCGGAAGAAGAGCGTCAGCACGAAGGCGAGCAGCACGACGCCCAGCGCCACGCGGTAGACCACCGTCGCCGAGTCGTTGAACCCGACGAGAATCGGCGCGGTCAGACGGGGATCTGCGCCGTTGAGGAACGACGTGTCGTTCATGACCGAGCCGTCGAAGCTCTGGTCGTCGCTCTTCGTGGCGAGGGCCTCCTGCACCTGCGGCACGGCCTGAGCGACGAACGCCTCGCGAGCCGCCTCGTTCGACAGGTCGACGGATGCGGCAGTCGCCGCCTGCTGCAGGTTCGCCACGATCGGGTCGTAGATCGTCTTCATGATCGCCGCGTTCTCGGGAGCCTCGGCGACGGCGGGGTCGAGCGCGGCCTCCAGCGCGTTCGTCACCGTCCCCTCGTCGGCGAACGAGTTCTGGATGTTGGAGGGCACCAGCGTGAACAGGAGCGAGAGCAGCACGGCCGTGCCGAGCGTGCCACCGATCTGGCGGAAGAAGGTTGATGCGCTCGTGGCCACACCCATGTCGCGCAGGCCGACGGAGTTCTGGCTGGCGATCGTCAGCGTCTGCATGAGCTGGCCGAGGCCGAGGCCGAGCAGCAGCATCGCCCCCGCGAGGAACCAGTACGAGCTGTCGACGCGGAGGAACGTGAGCAGCACGTAGCCGCCCGAGAGGAACAGCGTGCCCAGGATCGGGAACATGCGGTACCGGCCGGTGCGCGCGATGATCTGACCGCTCGCGATCGAGGCGATCATGAGTCCGAGGATCATCGGCAGCATCTGGAAGCCGCTCTCCGTGGGCGTGGCTCCCAGCACGAGCTGCAGGTACAGCGGCAGCGTCAGCATCGCGCCGAACATGCCGAAGCCGACGAGGACGCCGATGACGGTCGCCATCGAGAACGTCGACGAGTGGAACAGGCTCAGCGGGATGAGCGCATCCGTCTTCATGGCGCGCTCGACGAAGACGAACGCCACCGCGCCCAGGGCGCCCACGACGTAGCAGGCGATCGCGATGGGGGAGTCCCAGCCCCACTCGCGGCCCTGTTCGGCCACCAGCAGCAGCGGCACGAGGGCGACCACGACGAGGGCTGCACCCCACCAGTCGATGCGGACGGACTCGCGGGGGTGGTGCGGGATGTGCAGGAAGCGCACGACGATGAACAGCGCGATGATGCCGATCGGCACGTTGATGAGGAAGACCCAGCGCCATCCCGCGATCCACAGGATCTCGTTCGCACCGGAGAAGAGGCCGCCGACGAGGGGTCCGATGACGCTCGAGATTCCGAAGACGGCGAGGAAGTACCCCTGGTACTTGGCGCGCTCGCGCGGCGCGAGGATGTCGCCCATGATCGCCAGCGGCATCGACATGAGCCCGCCCGCGCCGAGACCCTGCACGGCGCGGAACGCGGCGAGCTGCACCATGTCGGTCGAGAAGCTCGCGAGCACGGAGCCGACGATGAACACGATGATCGCGAAGAGGAACAGGGGGCGACGGCCGAAGATGTCGGAGAGCTTGCCGTAGATGGGCGTGGCGATCGTCGAAACGATCAGGTAAGCCGTCGTCACCCACGCCTGCAGGCTCAGCCCGTGCAGGTCGTCGCCGATCGTGCGGATCGCCGTGCCGACGATCGTCTGGTCGAGGGCGGAGAGGAACATGCCGGCCATGAGGCCGAAGATCACCAGCAGGATGGCGCGGTGCGTCATCACGGGCTGGTCGGTGCGCGCAGTCTCGGACATGGAGCCTCCGGCGGGATGAGGCGGAAAAAGTTGACTATCCGCAACTATCGGACGTCTGATCCTAGACCCGCTCCGTGACCACCGGACGCCACGGGGCTATCGACCAGGAGGGGATGCGGTCGGGGCGTTCGCCCGCCGCATCCCCTCCGCGCTCGCCGCCGGGTGATCAGGCGTCGATGCCCACCGAGTACGACAGGCGCTCGACCTCGTCCGCGTTCAGCTGCAGATCGGCCGCCTTCGCGCTGTCGGTGATGGATGCGGCACGCCGCGCGCCCGGGATCGGGATCACGGTGTCGGCGAGAGCGAGCTCCCACGCGAGCACGACCTGCTGCGGGCTGACGCCGTGCGCCTCGCCGACCTCGGAGAACACGCGGAAGCGCTCGCCGACCGAGCGTCCGCCGCCGCCGGTGCCGCCGAGCGGGCTCCAGGGGAGGAACGCGAGTCCCGCATCCGCGCAGTAGGTCAGCTCCTTGTAGCTGCCGGGGTGGCGCGGCGAGAACTCGTTCTGCACGCTGACGAGCGCGTCGCCGAGCACCTCCTGGGCGATCTGGATCTCCTCGATGCTCGCGTTCGAGATGCCCAGGGCCCGCACCTTGCCCTCGTCGTGCAGCGTCTTGAGGTTCTGCATGATCTCGCCGTAAACGATCCACCGGTCGGGGCGGTGGTACTGGTAGAGGTCGATGACATCGGTGCCGAGGCGGCGCAGCGACGACTCGACGGCGCCGCGCAAGTAGGGGAGCGAGCCGTCGCGGCCGAAGTCCTTCTCCTCGGTGCGGGTGATGCCGCCCTTCGTCGTCACCACGATCGAGGACCTGTCGCCTCCCCAGGATGCGAGGGCCTCGGCGACGAGCTCCTCGTTGTGCCCCATCGCGTCCCAGCTCGGGGCGTAGATGTCGGCCGTGTCGATGAGCGTCACGCCGGCGTCGAGAGCCGCGTGCACGGTCGCGATCGCGCTCTGCCGGTCGGGGAGCTCGTTGTCGTTGTTCATCGAGAGAGGCATGGCTCCGAGGCCGATGGCCGAGACGGAGAACGGGCCGAGGGTGCGCTGCTTCATGGGTCTCCTTCGACAGGTGGTGTGGTCACCAGACTGGCACGACAGCATCCGGGTACGCGCTTCCGGTCGTGATGCGTCTCGTCGTGCGAGAATGTCATCCGGCGTGCCCGTGTCGCCGGCTCTCTGACAGCTCCGCCGGGCCCGAGGACAGCGTCCGCCGTGTGTCGAAGGAGCTGAATGTCCACCGCATCTGTGCCCTCATCCCGTATCGCCCAGCGCCGCAGCTACCTGATGTGCCGTCCCGAGCACTTCACGGTCAGCTACTCCATCAATCCGTGGATGCGGCCTGCCGACCCGACCGACACGGCCAAGGCCGTCGCGCAGTGGCAGACGCTGTACGACGCCTACGTCGCGCTCGGCCACGAGGTGCGCCTCATCGACGGCGTGCCCGGGCTTCCCGACATGGTCTACACCGCGAACGGCGGCTTCATCATCGACGGTGTCGCGTACGGCCCGAAGTTCCGCTTCGCCGAGCGCGCCGACGAGGCGGAGCCGTTCATGGACTGGTTCGCCGCCAACGGGTTCCGCGTCGCCCGCCCCGAGGAGGTCAACGAGGGCGAGGGCGACTTCCTGCTGGTCGGGAACACGATCCTCGCCGGCACCGGCTTCCGTTCCACCGGCGACAGCCACCGCGAGGTCGGGGAGGTGTTCGACCGCGAGGTCGTCTCGCTCACGCTCGTGGACCCGCGGTTCTACCACCTCGACACCGCGATCGCCGTGCTCGACCCTGTCGAGGGCCCCGGCGGCGTCGAGAAGGCGAACATCGCCTACCTTCCCGGCGCGTTCGACGAGGAGAGCCAGAAGATCCTCGCCGAGCGCTACCCCGACGCCATCCGCGTCTCGGATGCGGACGGCGACGTCTTCGGGCTCAATTCGGCCAGCGACGGCTACAACGTGTTCATCTCGCCCCGCGCCAAGGGATTCGAGGCGCAGCTGCGTGAGCGCGGCTACAACCCCGTGCTGATCGATCTGTCCGAGCTGCTGCTCGGCGGCGGCGGCATCAAGTGCTGCACGCTCGAACTGCGCCGATGACGGCGATGAAGGAGACCGACATGTCCGTGCTCGACACCACCACGAGCGACATCATCACGGCCGAGGAGGAGCACCTCGCCCACAACTATCACCCGTTGCCGGTCGTCATCTCCCGCGCCGAGGGGTCGTGGGTCACCGACGTGGAGGGCAAGCGCTACCTCGACCTGCTGTCGGCGTACTCCGCCCTCAACTTCGGGCACCTGCATCCGGCGATCGTGGCGGTCGCGCAGGAGCAGCTCACGCGTCTCACCCTCACCAGCCGGGCGTACCACAACGACCAGTTGGGCGTGTTCGCGTCAGCGCTCGCGGAGCTCTGCGGCAAGGACCTCGTGCTCCCCATGAACACGGGCGCCGAGGCGGTCGAGACGGCCATCAAGGTCGCCCGCGCGTGGGCGTACCGCGTGAAGGGTGTGCCGGCCGGCGCGGCCGAGATCGTTGTGGCGGGCGGCAACTTCCACGGGCGAACGACGACCATCGTCGGCTTCAGCGACGACTCCGAAGCGCGCGGAGACTTCGGGCCGTTCACGCCCGGTTTCGTCACCGTGCCCTTCGGCGATGCGGACGCCCTCGAAGCGGCCATCACCGACCACACCGCGGCCGTGCTGATCGAGCCGATCCAGGGCGAGGCCGGTGTCATCGTGCCTCCCGCGGGGTACCTCGCCGCCGTGCGCGAGATCTGCACCCGCCGCGGCGTGCTGTTCATCGCCGACGAGATCCAGTCGGGCCTCGGCCGCACGGGATACACGTTCGCGTGCGAGCGCGAGGGCGTGGTGCCCGACATGTACGTGCTCGGCAAGGCGCTCGGCGGCGGCATCCTTCCCGTGTCCGCCGTCGCCGCCGACGCGGCGGCGCTGGGCGTCATCCGTCCCGGCGAGCACGGCTCGACGTTCGGCGGCAACCCGCTGGCCGCGGCCGTCGGTCACCGCGTGGTCGAGATGCTCGCGACGGGCGAGTTCCAGCAGCGCGCGAAGGCCCTCGGCGAGCACCTCGAGGCACGTCTGAACGACCTCGTCGGTCATGGCGTGACGGCGGTGCGTGTGGCGGGGCTTTGGGCGGGCGTGGACATCGACCCCGCGCAGGGCACCGCGCGCGAGATCGCCGAGCGGCTGCTCGGGCGCGGCGTGCTCGTGAAGGACACCCACGGACAGACCATCCGCATCGCGCCGCCGCTCGTCGTGCGCGCGACCGAGTTGGACTGGGCGATCGAGCAGCTGAAGCTCGTCCTCACCGCCTGACGCGCACGCCGGGGCGGTTCGGGCGCCGCTGCGCGGTGCGGGACCCTGCGTGGTGCGGCGGGCCCCCGGGGGGGCGGGACCCTGCGTGGTGCGGGCCCCCGGGGCGCGGCGGACCCCGGCGTGGTGCGGGACCCTGCGTGTCTCAGTTGTGCACGTTTCGGGGGCGTTGGGCGTGCACAAGTGGGACACGGATGCCGAGTGACGCGCGCGCGACGGATGCAGGGCGGTGCGTGTCTCACTTGTACACGTTTCGGGGGTGCCAGGCGTGCATAAGTGGGACACGGATGCCGAGTGACGCGCGCGCGACGGATGCAGGGCGGTGCGTGTCTCACTCGTGCAGGTTTCGGAGGTGCTGAGCGTGCACAAGTGAGACACCGATGCGGGGCAGGGCGCGCGACAGGGGAGGGTGCGCGCGACACGGATGCGGGGCGGGGCGCGCGGCACGGGGCAGGGCGCGCGGGGCGGTGCGCACCGCGCGGGGCGGGGTGGCGCGCCCCGCCGGGCGGTCACCCGAATCCGCGCGGGCGGGGGCCCGAATCCGCGCCGCGAACGGCGGAGAAACATCCTGGCAATACGCTCGCGATTAGGCTCATCGCATGGGCGACTTGTTCGACGGCTACGGCTCCACTCTCGCGCCGCGCAAGACCCCGCAGGGGCTGCCCGCTTTCGACGAGATGTTCGGTCATCCCGCGCACCCCGGGGCCGCGGCGGAGTCACGCAGAGCCTATCGGGAGCTCTACCAGGCGCTGGCGCGCATGACGCAGGAGGAGCTGCGCGGACGCACCGAGTCGCTCGCCTCCAGCTACCTCGCGCAGGGTGTGACCTTCGACTTCGCGGGCGAGGAGCGGCCGTTCCCGCTGGATGCGGTGCCTCGCATCATCGACTACGCGGAGTGGAGCGAGATCGAGGCGGGCGTCAAGCAGCGCGTCCGCGCCCTCGAGGCCTTCCTCGACGACGCCTACGGCCGCCAGAACTGCGTGCGCGACGGCGTGATCCCCGCACGGCTCATCGCGTCGAGCCAGTATTTCTACCGCCAGGCAGCCGGCATCCACTCGGCGAACGGCGTCCGCATCCAGGTGTCCGGCATCGATCTCATCCGCGACGAGCACGGCAAGATGCGGGTGCTCGAGGACAACGTTCGGGTGCCCTCGGGCGTCAGCTACGTCATCTCCAACCGGCGGGTCATGGCGCAGACCCTGCCGGAGCTGTTCCTCTCGATGCGGGTGCGCCCCGTGGGCGACTACCCCAACAAGCTGCTCGCGGCCCTGCGCGCCTCGGCTCCGCCCGGAATCGACGACCCCAACGTCGTCGTGCTGACTCCCGGCGTCTACAACTCGGCGTACTTCGAGCACACACTGCTCGCGCGACTCATGGGCGTGGAGCTCGTCGAGGGACGCGACCTGCTGTGCATGGGCGGGCGCGTCTTCATGCGCACCACCCGCGGGCCCAAGCGCGTCGACGTCATCTACCGCCGTGTCGACGACGACTTCCTCGACCCGCTCCAGTTCCGCGCCGACTCGATGCTGGGCGCGCCCGGGCTCATGCTCGCCGCGCGCATGGGCAACGTCACGATCGCGAACGCGGTGGGCAACGGCGTCGCCGACGACAAGCTGCTCTACACGTACACGCCCGACCTCATCCGCTACTACCTGTCGGAGGAGCCCATCCTGCCGATCGTCGACACCTGGCGGCTGGAGGATCCGGCGGCGCTGGAAGAGGTGCTCGACCGGCTCGACGAGCTCGTCGTGAAGCCCGTCGACGGCTCCGGCGGCAAGGGACTCGTCGTCGGCCCCGACGCATCCCGCGCCGAGCTCGACACGCTCCGCAAGACCCTGCTGGCCGACCCGCGCGGGTGGATCGCGCAGCCCGTGGTCATGCTCTCCACCATCCCCACCCTCGTCGAAGACGGGATGCGGCCGCGTCACGCGGACCTGCGACCGTTCGCCGTGAACGACGGCGACGACATCTGGGTACTGCCCGGCGGGCTCACCCGGGTGGCGCTTCCGGAGGGTCAGCTCGTCGTCAACTCGAGCCAGGGTGGCGGCTCCAAGGACACGTGGGTGGTCGGCGGCGCAGCGCCCGGCCACGTCGAGTACGGCCAGGGCCAGGGCTTGGCGGGGCTCGTGGCCGACCAGGCCTCGACGATCACGCAGGCCATCCCGATCATCACGGATGCGGCACTCGAGGTCACCCCCGACGAGGTCGATCACTCGCCGCATGACCGCCCGCGCTCCCACGTCGAGCAGCAGGAGCAGCAACAACAGGCCGCATCCGCCCCACGGCATGTCCCACTTTCCGCAGGAGTCGACCCCGAAAACTGCGGCAACCGGGACATGCCTTGCAGCAATCGGGACATGGATGGGGGTGCGGAATGCTGCTGAGCCGGATCGCCGAGAGCCTGTTCTGGATCGGGCGCTACATCGAGCGCAGCGACGGCACCGCCCGCATCCTCGACGTGCATCTGCAGCTGCTGCTCGAGGACCCCTGGATCGACGAGGACACCGCCTGCCGCTCGCTGCTCGCGGTCATGGGATCCTTGCCGCCCGACGGCGTCGAGACGGTCACCCGCGAGCACGTGCTCGCGCGCCTCGCCGTCGACCGCATGAACCCCTCGAGCATCCTCTACTCGCTGACCTCGGCCCGCGAGAACGCCCGCCGCGCGCGCGAGATCGTCTCGACCGAGCTGTGGGAGTGTCTCAACACGACCAACGCGCGGATGCCGCGCCGACTGCAGACCGACAAGGTGCACGAGTTCTTCCAGTGGGTGCGCGAGCGCGCCGCCCTCGCCGTCGGCGTCGTCGACTCCTCGACGAGTCGGGACGAGGCCTGGCAGTTCTTCACCCTCGGTCGCTCGATCGAGCGGGCCGACATGACGGCGAGGCTCCTCGCGACCCGATCGCTGACCGAGGCATCCGGGCCGTCGTGGACCACCATCCTGCGCTCCTGCGGTGCGTACGAGGCGTACCTGCGCACCTATCGCGGGATGCCGAGTGCGCGAAACGCCGCGGAGTTCCTGCTGCTGGACCGCCTCTTCCCGCGCTCGATCATCTACTCGATCTCGCGGGCCGAGGAGTGCATCTCGGCCATCGACCCGCGCGAGGACCGCGTGGGGCAGTCCAATCAGGTGCTGCGGGCGCTCGGCCGCATCCGCAACGACCTCGAGTATCTGCCGATCGGTGACATCCTGAGCGAGCTGCCCGCCCATATGCTCCGGGTGCAGACCGTGACGCGCGAAGCGTCCGACGCCATCCGCCAGCGCTTCTTCCCGACGCAGGCCGAGCCCAGCTGGATCGGAGAGACCTCATGAAGCGGCTGCGGATCGAGCACGAGACGGGCTTCCGATACGGCGGCGACGTCTCCGCCTCCTACAACGAGGCGCGGATGCTGCCCGGCACCACCGAGAGCCAGTTCGTGCTCAGCGCGGCGCTCGAGATCGAGCCGTCGACCGCCGTCAACACCTACGTCGACTACTTCGGCACGCGGGTGAGCGCGTTCGACGTGCTCTCGCCGCACCAGGCGCTGACGATCACCGCCCGCTCCCTCGTCGAGGTGCGTCCGCGGCCCATCGAGCACACCGGCATCACCTGGGACCGGCTCGCCGTCGAGGCGGCGCGGTCGCTCGAGACGGTTGAGCAGCTGACGCAGACGCACCGCACACGCCCGCATCCCGAGGTCGCGGAACTCGCGGCATCCTACGCGTCACGTCACGACGACCCGGGCCGCGCGGCGCACGAGATCTGCGTCGCGATCGGGGATGCGGTGGAGTACATGCACGGCGTCACGGGCGTGCACTCCACGGCCATCGACGCGTGGGAGGCGCGCAAGGGTGTGTGTCAGGACATGGCGCACATCGCGATCGGGGCGCTGCGCTCGGTGGGCATCCCCGCGCGCTACGTGTCGGGCTATCTGCACCCGCGTCCGCAGGCCGAGGTCGGCGTCGCGGTGACGGGGGAGTCCCACGCCTGGGTCGAATGGTTCGCCGGCGAGTGGACCGGCTTCGACCCGACGAACAACATCGAGATCGGCGACCGCCACGTGCTCGTGGGTCGCGGCCGCGACTACAACGACGTGCCGCCGCTGCGTGGCGTGTACGCGGGCCCGTTCAAGAGCAACCTGCACGTGAAGGTGACGATCACCCGCGAGGCCTGACCCCCGCGCCGCGCCTCGGCCCGGTCGGAGAATCGGCCGAATGTCGGAGGATGCGACCAGAAACCTCCGACATCGGGCCCAATCTCCGACGTTCGCGCGCGGCGGGGCGGGCGCGCCAGGCCTGCCGCGGCGGGTCAGGGACGCGGGGCGCGGGCGGTGCGCGGCGAGCGGCGGCGGATGCGGCGGCGGGCGGCCGCATCCGGGAGGGTGACCGGGGCGGTCGCCGCGGCCACCTCGTCGCTGAACTCCTCGGGGGCGACGACGCGCACGGGTCGGGTCTCGTCGATCTCGAAGCGCAGACGCGCCTCGGGATCGCGGTGCACCCGACCGGATGCGAGGAGCCAGGTGACGCCGATCGCGCAGCCGATGAGACCCGCGACCGCGCCGACGTCGATCGCGGTGCGGGGGCCCCACGCGTCGGCGACCCACCCGGCGATCGGGGCCCCGATGGGGGTGGCGCCCATGATGACCGCCATGTATAGCGCGAGCACGCGACCGCGCAGGGCGGGGTCGGTCGTGGTCTGCACGTAGCCGTTCGCGGTCGTGAGGATCGTGACGGTGCTGAAGCCGACGAACACGAGGCTCACCGCGTAGAGCGGGTATGTGGGCATCGCCGCGGAGATGAGCGAGAAGACGCCGAAGGCGCCGAGAGCTGCGATCACGACCCGCATCCGGGCGCGATCGCGCCGCGCGGCGAGCAGTGCGCCCGCGAGTGAGCCGATGGCGAGCACGGAACTCAGCAGCCCGTACCCGTCGGCCTGCTGCCCGAACTGCACCGCCATGGTCGAGGCGAAGATCGGGAAGTTCATGCCGAACGCGGCGATCAGGAACACCATCGCGAAGATGACCTTGAGATCCGGTCGTCCCGCGACGTAGCGGAAGCCGTCGGCCAGGCGCGCACCGCCCGGCGCCCTCGTGCGCGGGACCAGCTCGCGTACGCGCACGAGCATGAGTGCGACGAGCATCGCGAGGAAGGTGCCCGCGTTGACCATGAAGACCCACCCGGTGCCCACGAGCACGATCAGCACGCCGCCGATCGCCGGTCCGAGCAGGCGCGCGGCATTGAAGGATGCGGAGTTGAGGGCGACGGCATTGGAGGCGTCGTCGCGCGACACGATGTCGGTCACGAACGCCTGACGCGCGGGTGCGTCGAACGCGTTCGCGACGCCGAACGCCGCCGCGAAGCACCACATGAGCGGCAGCGTCATGACGTTCGTCAGCAGGAGGACGCCGACGGTGACGGCCAGCAGCATCAGCGTCGACTGGGTGACCAGCAGCATCCGCCGGCGATCGAAGCGGTCGGCTGCCCAGCCGGTGACGCTCACGAGCACGAGGGGCGGGCCGAACTGCAGCGCCATCGTGACGCCCATGGCCGTGGCGTCGTTGTCGGTGAGCTGCGTCAGCACCACCCAGTCCTGGGCGGTCGCCTGCATCCACCCGCCGATGTTCGAGACCAGCGCGCCCAGGAACCAGACGCGGTAGTTGAACAGCCGCATCGAGCGGAACATGGCACTCATCGCTCGGCCACCTTGCGCAGGATCTCGGATGCGGCGTGCAGCGTCGCGCGCTCATCGGCGTCGAGCTCGTCGAGCGCCTCTTCCAGCCAGGCGTTGCGGCGGCGCACCGTCTCTTCGACGACGGCGCGGCCCGCATCCGTGAGCACGATGTTGACCTTGCGACGGTCGGTGTCGTCGCTGCGGCGTTCGAGGTAGCCCGACTCCTCGAGGCAGTTGACCGTGCGGTTCATGGACGGAGCCGTCACCCGCTCGCGCGCGGCGAGCTCGCCGAGCGTGCGCGTGCCGTTGACCTTCAGTGCCATGAGCACCGAGAACTGCCCGTCGCTCATCGAGTCGACCGCGCGCTGGGCGCGCAGGCGCCGGGCGAGACGGAAGACGGACATGCGCAGCTCTGCCGCTTCTGCGGCGCGGGGGGATTCGTCGGTCATCTCGATCCTTAGCATAGCTCATTAGTCTTGCTAAGGATCGAGCGACTATCCGGACTCGACCTGCTCGCGGCGACGCCCGCCGAGGGTGAGGGTCGCCACCAGGCCCACGGCGATGAATCCCGCCGCGGTGAACGCGGCGTAGCGGGTGCCGTCGGAGAAGGCCGTCTCGGCGGCGGTCGCGATCTCGGCGGTCTGCGGGTTCGCGGCGAGACCTGCGATGGCGCCGCCCGCGGAGTCGACGACGCTCGAGACGATCTGGTCGCGCTGGGATGCGGGCACCCCCGCATCGTCGAGCGAGCTCGCCAGCAGGCCGCCGGTCGAGGTGAACAGCACCGTGCCGAGGATCGCGACGCCGAGTGCCGCGCCGACCTGGCGAGACGTGGACTGCGTGCCCGAGCCTTGCCCGGACAGCTCGACCGGGACGTCCTGCAGGATGACGCCCGTGAGCTGTGCGGTCGCGAGCCCCACGCCGAATCCGTAGACGAACAGCGCCGGCAGCAGCCAGCCCCACGCCGCATCCGGGGCGACGACGAGACCGACCCAGACGATGCCGATGATCTCCGCGAGAAGTCCGACCCGCACGATCGTGACCGGCGTCACGCGACCGGATGCGGCGCCGGCGAATCCGCTCGCGACGAAGGAGCCGATCGCGAGGGCCAGAAGCACCAGGCCCGTCTGCAGTGCGTCGAATCCGAGCACGAACTGCAGCCAGAGGGGCAACGACAGGATGATGCCGAACTCGCCGAGCGCGACCGTGAGCGCGACGAGGTTGCCGTCGCGGAAGGTGCCGATGCGGAACAGGGACAGATCGAGGAGAGCGGCGCGTCCGCGGTGCACCCGGTGCACGCTCCAGGAGATGAAGGCGATGAGCGCGACGGCGGCGATCGCGAAGGCCACGGGGACGGGCGAGATCGAGAACGGCCAGCTGAACGAGCCGAGCGAAAACGTGGTGTCGCTGTTCTGCCACCAGCCGTAGGTGCGCCCCTCGATGAGACCGAACACGAGCGAACCGAACAGGACGACGGACAGGAAGGCGCCCACCCCGTCGATGCCGCGTCGGGCCGATTCGCGGGACTCCGGAACGGTCAGCAGGACGCCGATCACGATGACGACGGCGAGCGGCAGGTTGATGCCGAACGCCCAGCGCCACGAGAACGCCGTGGTGAGCCAGCCGCCCAGCAGAGGTCCGACGGCCGCCATGCCGCCGATCGTCGAGCCCCACACGGCGAACGCGACGCCACGCTCCTTGCCGCGGAAGGTCGCGTTGATGAGGGAGAGGGTCGTCGGCAGGATCATCGCGCCGCCCACGCCCTGCACGAGTCGGGCGAGGATCAGCAGGCGCCCGTCCGGCGCGAGCGCCGCGCCGATGGAGGCGAGCGCGAAGAGTGCGACGCCGATGAGCATGAGCCGTCGCCGGCCGATCCGATCGGCGATCGACCCGAACAGCAGGAGGAACGCGGCGAAGACGAGGGTGTACGCCTCCTGGATCCACTGCACCTCGGTCGAGGAGACGCCGAGCTCGTCGACGATCGAGGGCACGGCGACGTTCACGATCGTCGAGTCCACGATGATCAGCGACACGGCGACGCTGATGAACACCAGGCCCGCCCAGCGACGTGATGACGGAGCGTTCATAATATGTCTCGCTTTTCTAGCTTTCTCGACGAGAGATTACACCCGTCCGAGCCGCGCGCGACCCATAACATCGAGAGCATGCCGGAGTTCACCGACGCGCTCGGCGTCGCCATCGTCTACGACGTCCATCCCGCCCAGGGCACCGCGCGTGGTGTCATCCAACTGCTTCATGGCGTGGGTGAGCACGCCGGTCGTTATCCCGTGCTCATCGCCGCCCTCACTGCCGCGGGCTTCACGGTGTACGCGGACGACCATCGCGGGCACGGGCGCACCGGTATGAAGCAGTGGGGCGATCCCGCGCGGCTCGGCCGGCTCGGCCGAGGCGGGCACCGGGCGGCGGTGGATGCGGTCTGGCAGCTGACCCGCCGCATCCGCGACGAGAACCCCGACCTGCCGCTCGTGCTGCTCGGCCACTCGTGGGGGTCCTTCCTCGCGCAGATCCTGGTGAACCGGCATCCGGAGGCCTACGACGCCGTCGTGCTGTCGGGGTCGGCGCTGCGTCTGCCGGGAACCCTCAACGCCGGCAACCTCAACGCGCCGTGGCGGCGAGAGGATGCCACGGGCACCGCGTGGCTCTCGAGCGACCTCTCGGTGGGACGCGCGTTCGTCGATGACCCGCTGACCACGGGCACGCCCCTGCTGAAGCTCTTCGGCCCCGTCGATGCCGCGCGCTTGTTCGGCCGTCCGCGCCGGAACCTGGGTCGCGACATCCCGATCCTGCTCATGGTCGGGCGCGACGACACCGTGGGCGGCCCGCGCAGCGTCCACAAGCTCGCCGCCGAGTACCGCGAGCGATCCGGGCTTACCGACGTCACGACCCTCGTCTACCCGGGCGCGCGCCACGAGATCTTCAACGAGGTGATGCAGGCCGACGTGCGCGCCGACCTCCTGGCCTGGCTCGACGCCCGCATCCCCTCCCGCGTCTGAGCGCTCTTTCTCCCGCGCTCTCGCCACCCACGACCTCTTTCTTCCGCGAGACTGCATTTCGAACACGAGATCACGGGTATTAACCGTGATCTCGTGCCGGAAATGCAGTCTCGGCGGCAAGTAGGGACGAGGGGCGAGAGACAGGGCGAAGAGGCTGAGCCCGAGACGCGGCTGATGCGGCGATTGCCCGGGTGTGGGCCGAGGATCAAGGCCGGCGGGGGAGCGGGCGACCTAGGCTGAGAGCATGCACGGTGAGTACAAGGTCCCCGGGGGCAAGCTCGTTGTCGTCGATCTCGAGGTGCGGGAGGGGCGCATCGCCGACGTGCACCTCGCCGGCGACTTCTTCCTCGAGCCGGACGAGGCTCTGCTCGACATCAACCGCGCGGTCGAGGGGCTGTCGGTCGAGACGGATGCGGCCGCGATCGCCGCCGCCGTGCGCCAGGCGCTTCCCGACGGCGCGCAGCTGCTGGGCTTCTCGCCCGAGGCGGTCGGCACGGTTGTGCGACGGGCGCTGGTCGCCGCTCCCGGATGGAAGGACTTCTCCTGGGAGGTCGTGCACGACGCGCCCGTCTCGCCGCGGATGAACCTCGCCCTCGACGAGGTGCTCACCGCCCGCGTCGGCGACGGACGCCGCAACCCCACGCTCCGGCTCTGGGAATGGAACGAGTCCGCGGTGGTGATCGGCTCATTCCAGTCGCTGCGCAACGAGGTCGACCCGGAGGGTGCGGCTCGCCACGGCTACGACGTCGTGCGGCGCATCTCGGGTGGCGGCGCGATGATGATGGGCGCCAACGCGATCATCACGTACTCGCTTTACGTGCCGGCATCCCTCGTGGCGGGCATGACGTTCGCGGACTCCTACGCGTTCCTCGACGACTGGGCGCTGCAGGCGCTGCGCTCGCTTGGGGTCGAGGCGACGTACCAGCCTCTCAACGACATCTCCTCTCCGCAGGGCAAGATCGGCGGTGCCGCGCAGAAGCGCCTCGCCAACGGCGGCGTCCTGCACCACGCGACCCTCAGCTACGACCTCGACGGCGAGGTCATGACCGAGGTGCTGCGCATCGGCCGCGAGAAGCTGAGCGACAAGGGCACAGTGTCGGCCGCGAAGCGCGTCGACCCGCTGCGGCGCCAGACTGGGCTGCCGCGCGAGCAGATCATCGAGCGCTTCATCAGCACGTTCAGCACGATGTACGGCGCGACGACCGGACATATCACCGACGAGGAATACGCCGAGGCGGAGGCGCTCGTGCAGAGCAAGTTCGCCACGGATGCGTGGTTGCAGCGCGTGCCGTGAGCGGGCCCACCCCCGGAACCGTCGCCATCCACCACGGCGACAACCTGGCGATCGCGAAGGAGCTCCCCTCCGGAGCCTTCACGCTCGTCTACCTCGATCCGCCGTTCAACACGGGGCGCTCCCGCATCCGCGCGATCGAGACGGTGACCACCCCCGCTCCGGATGCGGTCTCACGTCCCGGCTTCCGTGGCCAGGAGTATGCGCGTCTGCGGGGCGACCTGCGCGCGTACGACGACCGGTTCGACGACTACTGGGGCTTCCTCGAGCCGCGGCTGCTCGAGGCGTGGCGGCTGCTCGCCGATGACGGCACGTTGTACCTGCATCTCGACTACCGCGAGGTGCACTACGCGAAGGTGATGCTCGACGCCCTGTTCGGTCGCGAGCGGTTTCTGAACGAGATCGTGTGGGCCTATGACTACGGCGCCAAGACTCGCCGCCGATGGCCGACGAAGCACGAGACGATCCTCGTGTACGTGAAGGATCCAGCGCGGTACTTCTTCGATGCGGATGCGGTGGATCGCGAGCCGTACATGGCGCCGGGGCTCGTCACGGCGGAGAAGGCCGCGCGCGGCAAGCTGCCGACAGACGTGTGGTGGCACACGATCGTGCCGACCTCCGGCGGCGAGAAGACGGGCTACCCGACGCAGAAGCCCGAGGGCGTGCTGCGCCGCATCGTGCAGGCGTCGAGCCGCCCCGGCGACGCGGTGCTGGACCTCTTCGCCGGCAGCGGCACGACCGGCGCGGTCGCGGCTCCCCTCGGCCGCCATGCGGTGCTCGTCGACGACAACGCTGATGCGGTCGCCGTGATGCGTCAGCGGATGCCGCGTGCCGTGCTCATCCCGCCCCTGCCCCGCGAGGCCTGAGCCGGCCGGACCGGCAGGACCGCGAGACTGCATTCGCGTCACGAGATCACGGGTAAACCCAGTGATCTCGTGCGGGAAATGCAGTCTCGCGGGAAAGGCGCGCAAAAAGAGCGGGAGCGTCAGAGCAGGGCGGCGGTGCCGGCGTAGCCGTCTTCGACGACGGGGGAGTCGACGTCGAAGACCTGTGTGGTGCCGGGCGCCTCTCCCCACGGGGTCCAGGACGCCCTGTGGTCGCGGATGAACCCCACCGCCGTCGCGTGCATCCGTTCGGCGAGGGATGCGGGCGGATGCGGGCCCGCGATCCGCGCGACGCCGTCGGCGTCCAGTCGGCCGAACCAGAACGGCACGTCGAGGCAGTGGCAGGCCCAGCCGATCGTGGGCGAGCTCCAGGTGAACCGGTACGTCCACGTCGCGGCGGCCGAGCCGCGGGCGTCCGCGACGCGCGGTACGAGGGCGCCGAAGACGCGGTCGGTCACGTAGCGGCCGAGCACGGCTGCGGTGCCCTTCGCGCGCGGGCCCGGGTTGTCCCGCAGGTACCTCCGGCGCCGGCGGCCGTCAAGTCCGAGGGCCGCCAATGCCAGCCAGGCCGGGATGAGGCGGAGCTTCGGGGCGAACGAGTCGGTGACCATGGTGAACTCGTCGGCCGTGGAGCCGAGGAGCAGGGGCTTGTCGGTACCGACGCCCGCCGCGATCGAGGTCGGGGTGTCGGTGCGCAGCAGATCGCCGTCGACGGCGGGGCCCCACGCGCGTTCGGCGATCATTTCCCGCAGCGGGGCCAGCCGGCCGCGGTGCGGGGCGAGCTCGATCGTGCTCTGCAGTGCGTGCAGTGTCTCCTCCGGCACGGACGCGAAACCGTCGCGGTCCGCGCTCACCCCCGCGGCGACCGCCAGGCGGGAGGCGCGGGCGCGCGCCTCGTCGAGCGGAACATCTCCCAGAGCGCCGGAGATCGACCAGGCCGCCGAGAAGAGGTGCTGCGCCGCCGGCATCCCGAGCAGCGTCAGCACCGCCCCGCCGCCGGCGGACTGTCCGCCGATCGTCACCCGTGCGGGGTCGCCGCCGAATGCCGCGATGTTCTGCTGTACCCACTCGAGGGCTGCGATCCAGTCCCGCACGCCGCGATTGCTCGCCGCGCCATCGATCGCCCCGAACCCGTCGAAACCGAGCCGGTACGAGAGGGTCACGACGACGATCCCCTCGCGGGCGAACGTGTCACCGTCATACCAGGGGCTCGCGGGCGAGCCGGAGATGTACCCGCCGCCGTGGATCCACACGAGGACGGGGAAGGGGGTTGCCGCATCCGTGTCGGGCGTGAAGACGTTCACGTTGAGGGTCGCGTCGCCCGGTACGGAAGGCTCGGGGATGAGGGTGATGCCGGTGTCGCCGCGCTGCGGGGTGGGGCCGTAGGCGGTCGCGTCGCGCACCCCCTCCCACGGCGCCACGGGCTGGGGCGCCGCGAAGCGGTTCTCACCGACGGGTGGGGCCGCGAACGGGATGCCGAGGAAGGCGAGCGAGCCCGGGCGGCGGACGCCGCGAAGGGTGCCGGTCGAGACGGTGACGAGAGGATCGGTCATCGCAGCTGCGCCTGGTGTCCGGTCAAGGCGCTCCGGAACGCGGCGCGGACGATCGCGGCCATGTCGACCGACGGATCCAGCAGCCACTGCAGCTGCGCGCCGTCCCACGAGGCCTGCACGAGCCTGCTGGCGGTGGCCGGCGACATGTCGGGCGTCATCCGCCCCGTCTCGGCTGCCTCCTGGAACCAGTCGCGGAGGCCGTCGAGGAATCCCGAGGTGCGCTCGGCGAAGTACGCGTGCGCCGGATGCGCGGGATCGCCCGCCTCCACCGACATCCGCGCGAACAGATGCACGAGCCCGGGAACCTGGGCGTTGTGCGCGATCATCCGCTCGTACGCCGCGGGCAGGTCCTCGGCGCCCTCGGGGTGGTAGGTGCGCAGGTCCAACTCGTCGCGCTTGCGGAGGATCTCGACGAACAGGTGCTCCTTGCTGTCGAAGTAGTGCAGCAACCCCGCCTGGCTGAGCCCCACGGCGTCGGCGATCTCGCGCACGGATGCGGCGCGGTAGCCCTCGCGGGCGATGACCGCGAGGGCTACCTCGAGGATCTGCTCGCGCCGGGCGACGCCCTTCGCGTAGGACCCCCGCTGCGTCATGTTCCCGAGGATATGCCCGAAACCGCTTGTGCGACGAAAACCGAGCGACATAAGCTTTTCGCGTCGGCGCGGAGCAGCGCCGCGATCACGAAGGAGCACCATGACGGATGTGTCCCCCGCCGAGCTGACGCTCGAGGAGAAGGCCTCGCTCACCAGCGGGCGCGATTTCTGGACCACCAAGCCGATCGGGCGGGTCGGGGTGCCCTCGATCATGATGACCGACGGTCCCCACGGACTGCGCAAGCAGTCGGCCGCGAGCGACCACCTCGGTCTCGCGCAGAGCGTTCCCGCCACCTGCTTCCCGCCGGCCGTCGGACTGGGCTCGTCGTTCGACCCCGAGCTCGCCGAGCGGGTGGGGGTCGCCCTGGGCGCGGAGTCCGCGCTGGAGGACGTCGCCGTGATCCTCGGCCCGGGCGTCAACATCAAGCGCTCCCCGCTGTGCGGCCGCAACTTCGAGTACTTCTCCGAGGACCCGATCGTCTCGGGCGTCATGGGTGCCGGCCTCGTGCGCGGCATCCAGTCGCGAGGTGTGGGGGCCTCGCTCAAGCACTTCGCCGCGAACAACCAGGAGACCGATCGGCTGCGCGTCTCGAGCGACGTCGACCCCCGGCCGCTGCGCGAGATCTACCTGCGCGGCTTCCAGCGCGTCGTCGAGGATGCGCAGCCGTGGACGGTCATGTGCTCGTACAACCGCATCAACGGCGTCTACGCGTCCGAGGACCCGTGGCTGCTCACCTCCGTGCTCCGCGGCGAGTGGGGCTTCGAGGGGCTCGTCGTCTCCGACTGGGGCGCGGTCAACGACCGGGTCGCCGGTGTCGTGGCCGGGCTCGATCTCGAGATGCCCTCGAGCGGCGGCCGCACCGACGCACAGCTCGTCGCCGCCGTGAAGGACGGCTCGCTGGACGAGGCCGTCCTGGATCTCGCCGCCGGTCGGGTGCTCGATCTCGTGCGCAAGGCCGGAGCTCGGCCCGCCGCATCCGGTGTGCTCGACGTCGAGGCCCACCACGCTCTCGCCCGCGAGGCCGCGGGCCGCTCGATCGTGCTGCTGAAGAACGACGGCGACATCCTCCCGCTCGTTCGCTCGCAGCGCATCGCCGTGATCGGCGCGTTCGCCGCGGAGCCGCGCTTCCAGGGTGCGGGTTCCTCCCTGATCAACCCGACGCGGGTGGATGCGGCCCTCGACGCGATCCGCGAGGCTGCCGACGGCGAGGTCGCCTACGCCGCGGGCTTCACCTTCGACGGCAGCGGGGATGCGGACGCGCTGCGCGCCGAGGCGGTCGCCGCGGCCGCATCCGCAGAACGTGTCGTGCTGTTCCTGGGCCTTCCCGCCGCGGAGGAGTCGGAGGGCTTCGACCGCACGCACATCGATCTGCCGGCTGCGCAGCTCGCGCTCGTCGACGAGGTCGTGAAGGCGAACCCGAACGTGGTGGTCGTGCTCTCCAACGGCGGCGTCGTCGCCCTGCCCTTCGCCGAGCGCGTGCCGGCGATCCTGGAGGGATGGCTGCTCGGACAGGCCGGCGGCTCGGCCACGGCCGACGTGCTCTTCGGCGACGTCAACCCGTCGGCCAAGCTCACCGAGACGATCCCGCTGCGGCTGGAGGACACCCCCTCCTTTGGCAGCTTCCCGGGCGAGTTCGGCCACGTGCGCTACGGCGAGGGTCTCCTCGTCGGCTACCGCGGGTTCGACGCGAGCGGGAAGGATGTCGCCTTCCCGTTCGGCCACGGCCTCTCCTACACGAGCTTCTCCTACGGGGATGCGGTCGCCGAGGTCACCGAGACCGGCGACGTGCGGGTTCGGGTCGACGTCACCAACACGGGGGACGTCGCCGGCCGCGAGATCGTGCAGGTCTACTCCTCGCTGCCGGGCTCGGCGGTGCAGCGGGCGCCGCGGGAGCTGAAGTCGTTCCTGTCGGTCGCACTGGAGCCGGGCGAGACGCGCACGGCCGAGCTGATCGTGCGTCGGAGCGACCTCGCCTACTGGGACATCCGGGTCGACGGCTGGGTCGTGGAGCCCGGCGAGTACGTGTTCGACGTGGCCTCATCGAGCCGCGACATCCGCTCGTCCGTCGCGCTCGAGCTGGCAGGCGACGAGGTGCGTCCGCCGCTGTCGCGCGAGTCGTCGATCGGCGAGTTGCTGGAGAACCCCGCGACGGCCTCGATCATCGGCCCGGCCATCACGGCGATGTTCGGCGATGACGCGGGGATGGTCAAGATGATGGCGTCGTTCCCGATCGGCCGCCTGGCCGCCTTCCCGAACGCGCCCGTGAGCGAGCAGCAGGTCGACGAGCTGATCGCGGCCGGCAACGCCTGAGGCTCAGGATGCGGTGAGCGGAGAGGATCCGGTGAGCGGAGGGCGTGCATCCCTCGAGGCGTCCTCCGCTCACCGCATCCCCACCGCTGCCCGGGTCAGTCGAGGCGTCGCACGTCGAAGAGCATCGCCTGCTGCGGATCCAGCGTCGGCAGCGGAACGCCTGCGGTCGCCAGGACAGCGCCCGCCAGCACGATCTCTTCCTCGAGGGCGCGGCTGATCCACTCCGGCGGCGCGACGTCGCGACGCTTCGCCAGCCCGACCTCGGTGCGGATGCGGATGCCGTACCGCGCTGACGCATCGAGCCCGGGGAACGGGATGCGGCCGACTTGACCGTCGGCGGAGCTCGACAGTCGAGCCCAGGTGAAGAGCGCGCGCGATCCGTCCTGCGCGACGATCCCGGTGAGCTGTGTCGCGTCGTCGATGAGGTCCGCGTTGACGATGCGGCCGGTGTGTACGAGGGGGCGCAGCTCCCGGTAGAGATCTGCCCAGGCGCGGGTCGCCGCCCGCTGTGCGTCGTCCTGGCGGGTCAGGTCCGCCTCGATCCCGGCGTGCGCGGTGAGCGCCGTGAGGAACCGGAACGACAGATCGGTGACGCGCGAGGTCGTGTGCGCCTCGGCGTCGCCCAGGTGCGAGCCGATCAGCTCCGGTGGCACGATCAGGCGCGTCCAGCGTTCGATCTGCGACCGCTCGACGGGATCGTTGCAGTCCGATGCCCAGACTCTGTCAGTGCGTTCCAGGATGCCGAGATCCACTCGCCCGCCGCCCGCAGAGCACGTCTCGATCTCGAGCGCGGGATGCCGGCGCCGCAGCTCGTCGAGCAGCCGGTACAGCGCGAGGGTCTGCGCGTGGACCGCGGGGCGGTCGCCGTCGGCGCGGTGCGCGACGGCCTCGAGCAGGTCGCGGTTGTGATCCCACTTGAGGTAGTCGATGTCGTACGCCGTGACCAGTGAGCTGATGCGCTCCAGCAGGTACTCCCACGCCTCGGGGCGGGCGATGTCGAGAACCTGCTGGTGGCGCGATGTGCCGCCCAGGCCCTCGGCGGGGGCGAGGATCCACTCCGGATGCTCGCGCGCGAGGTCCGAGTCCGGGCTGATCATCTCCGGCTCGAACCAGAGGCCGAACTGCATGCGGGCGGCGCGTACCTGTTCCACCAGAGGGCCCAGTCCGTCGGGCCAGACGCCCTCGTCGACGTACCAGTCGCCGAGGCCGGCGCGGTCGGATCGGCGGTGGCGGAACCAGCCGTCGTCGAGCACGAGGCGTTCGACGCCGACCTCGGCGGCGCGCGCGACGAGCGCGGACAGACGCGTCAGGTCGTGGTCGAAGTAGACCGCCTCCCAGGTGTTGAGCGTCAGCGGTCGGAGTGAGGAGGGATGCGTGGCACGCGCGCGCAGGCGCCGGTGCAGGCGGTCGGAGAGACCGTCGAGGCCCGCATCCGACCAGGTGAAGATCGCGAGCGGGGCGTTGTAGCGGTCGCCGGGCGCGAGACGGATCTCGCCGGCGCGGAGGAGCTCGCCGACGCCGATCACCGAGCGCAGCGCCCCCGCACTCTCGGGCAGCCTCTCGGCGAGGTATTCGGCATCGCCCGAGAACGCGAGATGCGCGCTCCAGAGCTCACCGTGCCCGAAGCCGAACCCCGGTGTTCCCAGCGCGAGCAGGAACGGTGAGTCGTGCCCGGGCTTGCCGCGCCGCGCGCGCCGCACGTGGCTGCCGTCGCGCAAGGCACCGCGTTGCGGCGAGCGTTCGCGCACCCACTTGCCGGAGAAGTCGAGCACCTCGCTCGCGCGGGCGGGAACCGGCATGAGGGCGCGCAGCGCCTCCAGATCGTAGGGTGCGTCCGTGCCGCTCTCGGCCGGACGCGTGAGGGAGAGCCCGACGCTCAGCACACCGAAGCGGTCGAGGGCGTAAGTCGCCTCACCGTCCAGACCGGTGACCTCGTCGTGCAGCAGGATGCGGATCAGGCCGCCCCCCGCCTCCTCGTGCGACACCCGCGCATCGACGAGGCGGGGACGAGGTGTCGTGGCCGCACCGCCCGCGTGACCGGACTGGGCAGGGCTCCCCGACCAGCCGTCGCGCTCGGTCGGCCAGATCGTGAACGCGCGCGCCGCATCCGGCGCGTTGTTCAGGACGGCGGGAGCACCCGTGAGACGCATGCCCGCGCCGAGATCGGTGGCGTCGCCGAGATCCGCTCCCCAGTGCAGGATGCGGGGAACCGGGTCGGTCAGCTCGATCAGCAGGCTCACACCTGCGGCGCGCAGGTGCGCAGTCGTGTCGTCGTCGCGGTGCATCGGTGCTCCTTCGCGCGGGTGGAGGTCGTCGCGGCCGATCAGGCGTCGCGGTGTGCGCCGGCCGACGGGGTCACGGTGAAGATCGTGGGGGCGGCGAACCCGGCGTCGGCGAAGGCGCGGCGCACCGCATCCGACACCGCATCGATCCGGTCCGCGTCGACGAGCGCGATGGCCGCGCCGCCGAAGCCGCCGCCGGTCATACGCGCGCCGATCGCCCCGGCTGCCATGGCTGCCTCGACCGCGGTGTCGAGCTCGGGAACCGAGATCTCGAAGTCGTCGCGCATGGAGGCGTGGGAGGCGAGCAGCAGCTCACCGATGGCACGCGGGCCCTGTTCGCCGAGCGTCCGGACGGTGTCGAGCACGCGCTGGTCCTCGGTCACGACGTGCCGCATCCGCCGGAAGGTGACATCGTCGGTCTTCGTCCGTGCCTCTTCGAGGTCCTCGACGCGCACGTCGCGAAGCGCCGGAACGCCCATGACCGATGCCCCGAGCTCGCACGACGCGCGGCGCTCGCGGTAGCCGCCGGTCGAGTGCGAGTGCTTCACGTTCGTGTCCATCACCAGCAGCTCGAGACCCGCGGCCGCGAAGCCAAGGTCGACGACCGTGGTGTCCAGCGTGCGGCAGTCGAGGAAGATCGCTGCATCCCGCTCGCCGAGCATCGAGGCCATCTGGTCCATGATGCCGGTGGGCGCGCCCACCGCCTCGTTCTCGGCGACGCGGCCGACCTTCGCGAGCGCTACGCGGTCCAGGCCCAGCTCCCACACATCGTTGAGAGCGGATGCGGTGGCGCCCTCGATCGCTGCGGAGGAGGAGAGTCCTGCCCCCACCGGCACGTCGGAGGCGATCGCGATGTCGACGCCGGTGACGCTCGCCGCATCCCGCCCCGACGCCGCCAGCAGCGCCCATGCGACGCCGAGCGGGTACGTGGACCACTCGGGTACGTCGTCGCGGCTCTCGGGGAAGAGCGCGTCGAGCTGGTCGAGTGCGACCTCGACAGGCACCGGGTCGAACGTCGACACGACGCGGATGCGGCCGTCCTCGCGCAGACCCAATTGGACGTGGGTGCGGTGCTCGATCGCGAACGGCAGCACGAAGCCGTCGTTGTAGTCGGTGTGCTCGCCGATGAGATTCACCCGGCCGGGCGCCGACCAGTGGCCGACCGGCGCGCTCCCGGTGAGCTCGACGAACAGGTCGCGGGCGGCGGCGGCCGCGTCCGTCTGGGTCACAGTGATACTCCTTCTACGGCCTCGCGCAGGCGTGCGGCGGCGGTCTCGGGCGGAACGTCGCCGATCCAGGCGCCCATGGCCGCCTCGCTTCCGGCGAGGTACTTCAGCTTGTCGGCCGCGCGGCGCGGCGAGGTCAGTTCGAGGTGCAGGCGAGCGCCGGAGCGTCCGGTGTGCACGGGGGCCTGATGCCAGGCCGCGATGTAGGGCGTCGGGGTGTCGTAGAGCGCATCGACGCCGCGCAGCAGCCGCAGATACAGCGGCGCCAGCTCGTCGCGCTCGGCGTCGTTCGTCTCGGCGAAGTCGGCGACGTGGCGGTGCGGCACGAGGTGCACCTCCAGGGGCCATCGCGCGGCGAACGGCACGAAGGCGGTCCAGTGCTCGCCGGTGAGGATCACGCGCTCGCTCTGCGACTCCATCTCGAGGATGCGGTCAAACAGGTCGTCGCCGGTGCGCTCGAGCGCGGCCAGCAGTCGCTGCGTGCGCGGGGTGACGTACGGGTAGGCGTAGATCTGCCCGTGCGGATGCGGCAGGGTCACACCGATCTCCTGCCCGCGGTTCTCGAACGGGAAGACCTGCTGGATGCCGGGCAGTGCCGAGAGTGCTGCGGTGCGATCCGCCCAGGCCTCGATCACGGTGCGTGCGCGCGTGACGGTCTGGGTGCCGAAGGAGCCCGCGTGCTCGGGGCTGAAGCACACGACCTCGGTGCGTCCGACGGAGGTGCGGGTACGGCCGAGTCCGTACTCGGCCAGGTCCGCGAGACTCCGCGGCGGGTCGACCGCCGCCGGGACGTCGTCGGTCGCTGTGGCGAGGGCCGGACCGAACGAAGGCGACTTGTTCTCGAAGACCGCCACGTCGTAGCGCGACGGGATCTCCGAAGGGTTCGTGGGTGTCTGCGGGGCGAGGGGGTCGAGCTCCGCCGGCGGCAGGAACGCGCGGTTCTGACGGTTGGCGGCGATGGAGATCCAGTCGCCGGTCAGCACGTCGAGGCGCATCGTCGCGGTCTCCGGACGCGGCGCCAGCTCGCGGGCATCGATGCTGCGCTCGGGCGGAAGGGTGGTGTCGGGATCGTCGTAGTAGATGAGCTCGCGGCCGTCGGCGAGGCGCGTGGGTCGCTTCACGACGCCCGCACCGAGGAGTGCGACATCCTGCTGAGGTGTGTTCACGATAACACGCTACATTTCGGGCGTGATATCGTCAACATGACGACGGGGGTGCGATGGCTCGGGTATCGATGGCGGATGTCGCCGCACACGCGGGCGTCTCCGCGCAGACCGTCTCGCGCGTCGTCAACCAGAGTCCGCGCGTCGACCCGGCCACCCGCGCCAGGGTCGAGGCGGCCATGAGCGCGCTGGGCTATCGGATGCACCGCGCGGCGAGGGCGCTGCGTACCGGGCAGACCCGCACGATCGGCCTCGTCGTGTCCACGCTCGCCTCGGTCGGTAACTCGCGCATGCTGCAGGCGATCGCGGAGGCCGCAGCCGTACGCGACTACGCGCTCGCGATCGTCACGGTCGCCGGCACCCGCGACATCGCGGAGGCGTTCTCGCAGCTGCGCGATCAGGGTGTCGACGGAGCCGTCGTCCTGAACGAGGCGACGCGACTCGCCCGCGGTGCTGAGCCGCCCGCGGGGCTTCGTCTCGTCGTGGTCGACTCGCCGCCCGACGACCGCTTCACGATCGTGCAGACCGATCACGCGGGCGGCGCGCGTCTCGCGACGCGGCACCTGCTGGATGCCGGTCATCGCACGGTGCATCACCTGGCCGGCCCGGTGACCTCCTTCGCGGCGTCCGAGCGCGAGCGCGGCTGGCGCGAGGAGCTCGCCGAGGCGGGCATCAAGGCCCCCGAGCCGCAGCGCGGCGACTGGACCTCCCGCTCGGGCTACGAGCGCGGGGTGGCGTTCGCCGCCGCATCCGCCGTCTTCGTCGCGAACGACCAGATGGCCCTCGGGCTGCTGCGCGCCCTCGCCGACGCGGGCCGCCGCGTGCCCGAGGACATCGCGGTCGTCGGCTTCGACGACATCGTGGATGCGGCCGAGTACCGTCCGCCGTTGACGACCGTGCGGCAGGACTTCGACGCACTGGGCTCTCGAGCCGTCGAGGTGCTCGTGCGCATGATCGAGACGGACGAGGCCGCATCCGCGCAGGAGATCGGCGCGACGCTCGTTGTCCGCGACAGTGCCTGACGCGATCCGGAACGCGTGATGCCCCGGGATGCGGCGGCATCCCGGGGCATCACGGTCGGTGTTACTTCTGGACCGGGATCGACTGCGACTCGAGCGTCTTGATGGTCGAGTCCTGACCCTTCTGCAGCGCGTCGGCGAGCGTCCCCGAACCGGACACGGCGGCCTTGAAGCCGTCCGAGACGTCGGCGTAGGTCTGCGTCATCGTCGGGCCCCACGCGAAGTCGGGGGTGACCTCGGTGGCCGCCTGCGCGAACACGTCGTAGATCTTCTGTCCGCCGTAGAAGTCGACGCCCTCGGCCAGCGACGGGAGCTTCATGCCCTCGGTGGTCGCGGGGTAGATGTTGGCGGCCTTGTTCAGCGCCGTCAGCGCCTCATCCGAGGTGTTCAGCCACAGAGCGAACTTCGACGCCTCGTACGGGTGCTTGCTGCCCTTGAGCACGGCGATCGAGGAGCCGCCCCAGTTGCCGGAGACGGCGTCGCCGGCCTTCCACTGCGGCATCTGCGCGACCGACCACTTGCCGGACGTGTCGGGTGCGCCGCTGGAGATCGAGTTGGCGCCCCAGACGGCCGAGTTCCACGTCCAGACCTGGCTCGAGTTGTAGGCGTTGTTCCACTCGTCGGTCCATGCCGGGTAGGTGCTGACGAGGTCCTCGGAGATGAGGTCCTGCCAGTAGTCGGCCACCTTGGTGGAGGCGTCGTCGGTGAGCGAGACCTTCCAGCCGTCGGAGCCGTTGTCGAACCACTGCCCGCCGGCCTGCCAGACGAAGCCCGCGAACTGGTTGATGTCGGACTGCGAGAAGTTGGTGATGTAGCCGCCGAGAGCGCGGATCTTCTTCGCGGCCTCCACTCGTACTTCATCGTCTCGAAGCCACGTTCACGTGACCCGTTCTGACCCGGCGTTCGGACTCTCGTGCGGACGTGCCGGATCTCGGGGTGCGCGGCGATGAACGCTTCGAACGTGAACGAGCGGAACGGGCCACCGTTGTCAGTGACGATCGTCACGACCGGTAGCAGCTCGCCGGTCGCTTCGTTGACCTCGCAGTCGTCGATCAGTGGGTGTCCCATCAGTGCCTCGGCCTCAGCGAGGGCGAGTTCGACCGCGGCGACGGCGTCGTGCTTGTTCGCTGTCGGGGACACGTGCGCGTCGAACTCGTACTTGGCCCGGTAGTCCCGGCAGGATGCGATCCGCCAGGTTCCGCCGGTCGTGGTCTCGTGCTTGGAGAAGTCCAGCTGCCACACCTGGTTCGGGCCCGTCGGTTCCGTCGCGAACGCGGCCTTGCGGCGCTCGGCGAGCTTGCGACGCTCCCGCTGGTGGTTCGCCTCCAGGAGCAGGCCCTCGTCGCGCAGCAGCCGCAGCACGGTCGCCTGCGAGACCCGGTACCCGTGATGGCGGGTCATCGCCCAGACCTTCCGGTGACCCCACGCAGGATGCGCGGCCGCGTGCCGGACCACGACGTCCCGGACGGCGCTGCGAGACGGCTGCGGCCAGGGGCCCTTCGGCGGCCGATCGGTGCGGGCTTTGGCCTGCCCCCGCCGCCAGGTCCGTTCGGGCATGTCGATCAGGCGGCAGAACCTCGCGGTCGACATGCCCGCATGGGTGCGGATCACCTCGAGGTCCTCGAAGGGCCCAGCCGGCCCTCGGCGGACTTCTTCCACACTCGGATCTCGACCGCTGCCTCACTGAGGGCCTGGGTCAGCTCGGCGACCTCGTCCTCGAGCTGCTGCTCCCGGGTGGACGGCTTCGACTTGCCCGCGTCGATCCCGGCCTTCCCACCCTCGAGGAACTGCCGCTTCCAGCTCCCGATCGCCTGCTCAGACACCTTCTCGCGGCGGGCCGCCTCAGCGATCGAGATCTCACCCTGCAACACAGACAACACAATGCGGAGCTTCTTCTCCGCAGGGATCGTCGGGGGGACGACTCATGATGATCAGACCTAGGGGCGCTGCATCAGCAACTAACTACCCCTGCCACATACTCTGATGCGCGACACGGCCACTCAGACCGTTGGCCGCAAGCGCCGACCGGCGCTCGGCGACGGCCGCAGAGCTGGAGGGCCGCGGCGTCGCTGCGGATCGCCCAGTTGCGATCGTAGGCCCGGTCCGAGGCGAGCCATTCCGCCGTCCGAACGAACCGGTTACCACGGATCGCGCCGTTGGTGACGTCGCCCTGGAGGTAGACGCGTTCGCCTGCCAGGGCGACTCCACGCGAAGCGATGGCTCACTGGCTCCGGATGGCCCAGGGACCAGCCACCTGCAAGCGTCGCGGCGCGACCGTCGAGCCCATCATCGGAACCCTCAAACAATCCTCAGCCGACTCTCTCGCAGAGGACTCGATGCAGTCCGAGGTGAGCTGAACCCCGCAGCAGCCGCCTACAACATTCGGAAGACCCACACCGCCAAAGCCTGAGCGCTTGCCAGGAGAATCGTCGAGTTTGCCCCCGCGGTCCCGATCACCAGATCCTCCATCACTGGTGACGCTCGAATACGGCATTCTGCGACAGGCTCTACGACGTCGAGATCCGCCGGGTGATCTGCAAGACCAACGCGAAAGCAACGATCAACATCGGGGCCTGCCGGGGGCAGCGCATTGCGGAAGCGCTCCGTTGGGGCTCGCTCCGCGCCTACGGTAGTGCTTGTTACGTCGAAGCGGCGCGGGGCGAGCCGCACGAAGAGTGCGACCCGCCCCGCGCTGGTTCGGGCTCAGACGTTCTCGTCGTGTGCGATCGCTCTCGACCGGTTCCTCGCGCGTGCGACCATCACGATCCCGACCGTGAGAACGAGGAGGCCGAGGCCGCCCGACATGGCCCACAGCACGACGTCGCCGCCGGTGGAGGCGAGCGACCCGGAGCCGCCCGCCCCGCCGCTGGAGACGCCCGAGCCGCCGCCGGTGTTCGGCGTCGTCCCGCCGTCACCACCGCCGGACACCTGCGGGGCACGCACTGTGATGTCGGCCTGCGCCACCACGACACCCGAGGTCACGACGATCGTGTGACGGCCCACGGGGACGTCCGCCGGAATCAGGACCGTCCGCTCCAACGTGCCGTCGTCGCGAGTCGTGGCCTCGTCCAGCAGCACGGGGTCGGAGTGCAGCTCGATCCGGGCGGATGTCGTCGCCGGCAGCTTTCCCGCTCGCACGGTGACCTTCTGCCCCGCCTGCACGGTGTCCGCCGACAGCGTTAGCGACCCGCAGGTCGTGGTCAGCTCGATCGGCTGCCCCTCGGGCGCATCGACCCGATCGCACACACCCGGCTGAGCTGCGGCGTCGCCGCCGAGCACGACCTGGGTGCCGTCGAGGTCGATGCTGAAGGATCGCCCGAGATGGTGCAGTCCCGATACTCCGCCGGTCGCCCCCGGCAGCCGCACGAAGGTCGGCGTGCCCTCGTCGGAACGGTACCCGTTCAGCATCCACAGATTGTCGATGACGTGGGCCATGCCGAAGGTCGTCGGGCTCTCACCCCGCGAGATCGGTGCGTCACCGGGGTTCTTGCCCTGCTGATACACCTCGCTGAACCGGTTGGTGCGGGTGATGTCGCGCAGCGTCGACTCGAGATAGACCTGAACCTTCTGCGCCTGACCGTGCTCGATCAGGCCGTACGCGACGAACTGCGCGTCCGGCGTTTTGATCGAGTCGGATGCCGTGCCGGCGAACTGCGCGACCGGGTCGTACTCCGCGTCGAACCGGGCCATGATGGCCGTCGTCTCCGCGTCGGTGAGGCCGGGAAGGTGCAGACCGGTGCCGACGTAGTTGACGGTGCCCTTGCGCTGGTCGTATGTAGCGTCGGGCTTGCTGGTCCAGTAGTACTGCACCGCCCTGCCGTCGGTCATGAAGAACCACTCCTGGTACTGCGCGAGGAGTGTCTTCTGCAGCGCGAGGAACGACGCCGCGTCGGCGTCGAGGCCGAGGACCCGAGCGCTCTCGGCGGCGTAGTCCAGGTCGATGGCGAGCGAGTTCACGAACTCGGCATCGCGCTCCTCTGAAGCCGGGACGCCGCCCCCCGGGTAGTGCGAGTCGATGTTCCAGGCGAGGTGTTCGCTCGACCAGCCCATGTGCGCCTTGATGGCGGGATAGACCTCGGCGAGCTTGTCCTTGTCACCGGTGATCGAGTACAGCATCCACGCCGTCTGAGCCTTGCGGCTGGGAAGCGACTCGCCGTTCAAGCCGCCGTCTGCCTCGACGTCGGCCATCATTCCCACGAGCGAGTCCCAGGCGAGGGCGGGCTCCGTGTAGCCGAGGTACTGGATGCCGAGCAGCGAGTCCCAGCTCGCCGAGGCGCGGTTGCGCTCCGACCCGCCGTTGTAGGTCGCGGCCTTGCCCGTGGCGACCTGCGCGTGGCTGATGCCGCTCTCGGGCTGCGGAGGCACGACGGTCTGCTTCAGGTTCACGAAGGAGCGGTAGTACATCGCACGGATGTCCTCTCCCGTCGTGCCCTCCGCCGAGACAGCGCGAAGCGTGTACTGCTCTACGGCCGGCACAGCAGCCAGGTACGCGTTCCACTCATCCGTGCGAATCTGCAGCGCAGCCGCGACCACGGAGGCGTCCGCACCCCGGGAGGCGCTGGCCGCGGCTGCGCTCGTCGCGTCCGCACCTGTTCCGTACGCGTATCCCAGGCCGATGGCGCTGTTGGCGTCGTTCGGAAGGACGGCGACCCATGCCGTGCTGGTCGACGTCGGCGACGACGTCCCCCCGGCGCCCTGAGACGCAGAACCGGGCGAGTCGTAGAAGAGCACCTCTGCGCCGGCGGGGAAGCCCACCGCGCGCGTGTAGTTGTCGGCGGCGACCGTCAACACGCGTACGCCCGTGTCCCAGCCCGCGACGCCGGAGAAGCGACCCGCGAGGGTCGGGCTGCCGGCGGTGAGGTTCGCTGGCGACACTAGGCGCGACACGGTGGTGGCATCGACGAAGACGTCGCTGGTCGAGTACGAGCCGGAGCCGCCGTACGTTCCCGTCCAGTCGAGGGACTGGGGATTCCAGGTGTTCGTGTAATCGCTGGGACTCTGCAGCCAGTCGTTCGACCCGTGCAGGGAGAGTCGTGTGAAGGTGGCAGACGTCGGGACCGGGGTCTTCGTCGAGAACAGCTTGATACCGAACGTCTGCGTGCCGGATCGCCCGGTGAGAGCAGCGAGGTTGTAGCTGAAGACGCCGGTCGCGTCGGTGTCGTCCTGGATGACGGCGAAGTCGCCGTTGCCGTCTGCGCCGGTGAGCTTCAAGGCCCACTTCGACCCCGTGCTGAGGGGCCCGACGGCGACGGTCAGCACGGGATTGTCGGTCAGGTTCACGGTGACGGCCCGGGCGACCGCGCCGAATCCCGAGCTGGATGCGCTCGTCACGGTCGCGCCGACGCCCGAGGCGGCTCGCGCGATGGTCGCGCCGTTGTTGGACTGGACGTTCGTGCTCCAGGCGCCCAGATCGGAGAAGTCCTCGACCAATCCGGGGCGGGCGTGGACAGACAGGCCCCGGAAGGTGGCCGTGCCGTTGTTCGACGCGAAGAGCTTTACGGTCACTTTGCCGCTGTGCACGTTCAGAGCCTTCAGGTCATAGGCGAAGGTTCCGGTGGCGGCGGTGTCGGTCTGGACCACGATGTCGGGCTGGCCGTCGGGGGCGATCTTCAGTGCCCATTTGCCTGTCGTGGCAGCGACTGAGACGAGGAGGACGGGATCTGCGTCGACATCCAGGACGACGTCGCGCCCGACCGCGCCCCAGTCCTTCCCGCCGCCGGGGGCGACCGTTCCGCCGCCGGCGCCGACTGTGAGTGCCCCGCCGTTGTTGGTGCTGCGCCAGTGCGTCGCGCTGTCGGCGTTGAAGCCTTCGCTGAGCGTGGGAGTGGTGTCGCCTTCGTCGTAGAGGGCGGCGAGCGAGGTCGGGGCATCGGTCGCGGTGAAGGAGTTGCGGACGACACCGTCGGCCGTGCGCTTTCGCTGATCGCCGTAGAACATGGTGTCCAGGCTGTTGTCGGCCTTCGGACGGGTGTCGTCGGTCTGGCTGTGGCTCGGGTTGAGCGCGACGCGCGAGTCGGGCTCGGAGAGCCACCGTTGCTGTGCGGCGCTCGAGTCGGCGAGGTCGGCGACGGTGACGGGGCCGGGGTTCGGAGCGGGGGCGGACGGCGATTCGGCGAAGGCAGTCGCAGCGGGGAGCATCAGCGCGCCCGCTGCGAGGATCGTCACCGCCGTTCTGGAGGTGCGCCGAAAGAGGGATCTGTGCGTCATCAGTCTTCCTTGTCTGATCGTTTCGTCACCCAGAACGAGAGGGCACGACGGAAACCGAAACGTTTCGGTTCGCGGCAACCCTATTGGCGACCGGAAGCGGTGTCAAGAAACGGTGGACGTGAGAGCCGAACAGACCCTCGGCTACGAACTCCTCTCGAGAACCGCACGCGGTGATCTAGTGTCGGAGGAATGAACCGAGGAGCGGAGGACGCATGCCCGGTCGCGTGACGATCACCGACGTCGCGGCACGCGCCGGCGTCGCGATCAGCTCAGTGTCGAGCGCGCTGAACGGCCGCCCCGGCGTGTCGGAGCAGACGCGCCAGAAGATCCTGCTCGCCGCAGATGAACTTGGCTTCGTGCCATCGGTGCGGGGGAAGAGCCTCGCCGGCAAGAAGACGTTCGCCGTCGGCCTTGTCGTGCACCGCAATCCCGACGTGCTCGAGCTCGACCCCTTCTTCGGCGCCTTCATCAACGGCATCGAGTCGTGGATCGACGAACGCGACTTCGCGCTCGTTCTCCAGACGAGCTCCGACGCCGCGGGGACGCTCGAACGCTACCGTCGCCTCGCTGCGGGGAAGCGCGTCGACGGCGTGTTCCTCAACGAGATCGAGATCGACGATCCGCGCGTCGCTCTCGTGCAGGAGCTCGGCCTCCCCGCGGTCGGCATCAACCCCGAGCCCGGATTCCCCTTGCCGAGCGTGCGCCAGGACCATCGGGCGGCGATCGAGCAGCTGGTCGACCATCTCGTGGGGCTCGGCCACACCTCGATTGGTTTCGTCAGCGGTCCCCCGCGCTTCATCCACTCTCGCCAGCGTGAAATGGCCTGGCGGCTCGCCCTCGAGGCCAGGGGACTGCGCCCCGGACCCTTGGTGCCGGCATCCTTCACCTACGAGAGCGGCATCGAGGCCGCGAGTTCCATGCTGTCGGTGCGGCTGCGTCCCACCGCAGTGATCTGCGCCAACGACCTGTCTGCGATGGGGTTCATGGCACAGGCTCAGCATCTGGGCTTCGAGATCCCGGGTGACCTGTCCGTCGCCGGCTATGACGGCATCCAACTCGCAGAGTACGTGCGCCCGTCCCTCACGACGGTGCAGACCCAGCCGCGCCGGACGGGTTATGAGGCGGCACGCATCCTGCTCGAGCTGATCGACGGCACTCCGGCGGCGGATGCGGATATCGAACCCGCGGTGCTCGTCGTGCGCTCGTCGACGGGTCCCGCGCCTCGCGTGCACTGAGCATCTGGCCACGATCTGCCACCGCAGGGTTGCGGCCAGGAGGTGAGCGTGGCATGCTGACGTAACCGAAACGTTTCGGCAAGTCGGACCCCCAAGGTCGCAATTACTGAGGAGAAGATCCACACATGGCAACGAAGAAGTTGCGCACGAGGCGCCTGATCCGTCACGGAGCAATCCTGGCAACCGCACTGGTTGCCGTCAGCGCCCTGGCAGCATGCTCATCCGACAACAGCGGGACGCCGTCGGGCGACGGTGCCGTATCCGGCGACCTGCAGATCCTGGTCTCCAGCGCCGACGCGTCGGATGCCGCGTTCAAGCTGATCAACGAGGGCTTCGAGAAGAAGTACCCCGACGTGAAGGTGACCTTCTCGTCGGTGTCCAACGACAACTACCCGGCAACGAAGTCCTCGCGCCTCACCGCGGGGAACGTGGACATCCTCGTCGCGAAGAACGTCGTCGAGGTCCCTGAGTTCGCTGCCGAATCCACCTCTGACGACGTGCTCCTCGCCCGGTCCGGCGGACTGCTGGACCTGACCGACGAGCCCTTCATGAAGCGCTTCACTCCGAGCGTCCTGGACTCGCAGGCGATCGACGGCAAGCAGTACGTCGTTCCGACGGGCCTCAGCTACTCGACGGGCGTCTACTACAACAAGGCGATCTTCGAGGCGAATGGGCTTTCCGTGCCCACGACCTGGAGCGAGCTCGAGAACGTCATGACGACCCTCAAGGGCAGCGGCGTCGCACCCTTCGGTATCGGCGGCAAGGACACCTGGCCCGCGGGCCTCGCGATGCTCGGTGTCGTCGGCTCCACGTACCCGGACGTGAGCGACAAGGAGAAGCTCGTCGAGGGCTTCTGGAAGAACACGGTCAGCCTGACCGACCCGGAGCCGGTGTCGGTGCTGGAGAAGACCGAGACGATCTTCCAGAACGCGCAGGCGAACTTCGCCGGCACGGGCTATGACGAGATCCCGGCCGGCTTCGCGAAGGGCGACTACGCGATGACGATCGACGGCACCTGGAACGAGCCCACGATCCAGGCGGCTGTCGCGGGAGCCTTCGACTACGGCTACTTCCCGCTGCCGGCCTCGGACGACGCCGCCGACAACGCCTTCCTCAACGGCAAGATCGAGCTTCAGCTCGCGATCGCCTCGGGAACCAAGAACAAGGCCGCCGCGCTCGCGTGGATGGACTACTTCTCCGACCCCGACAACTACAAGCAGTTCGTCGACCGCGCCGGCTTCTCCCCCGCCGAGCCGGACATCGCCCTGAGCGACTTCCTGAACTCGATCGCGCAGTACACCAGCACGTTCCAGCCCGCCTGGGACCAGAAGTGGGTTGCGAACAACAAGGCCGGCCAGGACGCCGTCTACCCGTTCAACTACCCGGCACTCGCGCCGCTCGGCTCCGACGACGCGGCTCAGGCCGCCGCCGCCGCCCAGACCGCGTGGAAGGCCGCCTTCTAAACCGCCCACGCGCCGCCCCGGCGCTCACCACGAGCGCCGGGGCGGCGCCACGCTCTCTTTCCTCGAGGTCATCGTGTCTCAATCTTTCCCGTTCCCACGTCGCGGGCCGGTCCGGATCACGTTCACGGTAGGGCTGATCGTGCTCACCGTGTTCGGTCTCGTCCCGGCTGTCGGCATGCTGGTCGTCTCGTTCACCGATCTGCGTGGGCTGCCCTACCTGCCGGTCAACTGGGTGGGCGTGGAGAACTACATCAGCTTCTTCTCGCCTGCCAAGTGGGCCGACAGTGCGAACGCGCTCCGCAACACCCTCGTGTTCGCGATCGTCAGCACGGTGATCCAAATCGTCCTCGCGTTGGGCATCGCGATCCTGCTCAACCGCCCGCTGCGCGGCCGCAACCTGTACCGCGCGGTCGTCTTCATGCCCACCGTCCTCGGCGTCACCGTGACCGGCCTGGTGTGGTCTCTGATGTTCAACGTCACGGGCGGCCCCGCGGCCAGCTTCCTCTCGCTGTTCGGCAAACAGTCCGCCTTCTTCGGAGACCCGAGGATCGCGCTGGCCCTCGTCATCGTCGTCCAGATCTGGATGATCGTCGGCATCTCCGTCATCATCTTCCTCTCCGGCCTGCAAGCCATCCCCGAAGAGCTCTACGAGGCCGGATCGATCGACGGGGCCTCCGGCTGGCAACGGTTCCGGTTCATCACGATCCCCATGCTCGCACCGTCGATCACCGCGAACGTCCTGCTCGGCATCGTCAATGCGCTGCAGAGCTACCAGCTCACCTACGTCCTCACCGGCCCCAGCAACAAGTCCACGCAGGTGCTCTCGCTCCTCGTCTTCGTGCAGGGCTTCGGCGGAGCGTCGGGGACCACGCTGTCCCAGTCGCAAGGCTATGCCGCCGCGATCTCGATGGTGCAGTTCGCCATCGTCGGCATCGTGAGCCTGCTGGCCCTGTGGTACTTGCGCAAGAGAGAGGCCAAGCTGTGACCACGACGACACGGCCGGGCACAGTCCCGGCCCCGACATCCCGCTCTGCAGCGCCATGTCCTCCTCGGCGGCGGCGGCGGCGCTATCCGATCGGCGCATACATCTGCGTAGCGCTGCTGATGATCGTGTTCGTGTTCCCGATCCTCTACCTCCTGAACACTGCGCTGAAGAGCCAGGCCGAATTCGTCTCGGACCCCGTGGGCATCGTCACGGACCCGCAGTGGGGCAACTTCCTTCAGGCGTGGACCCAGGGCAACTTCGGCTCGTACATCTTCAACAGCATCCTGTACACCGTCGCCGGGTCGCTGATCGGCACGGTCATCTCCGTCGTGCTGGCCTTCCCCGTCTCGCGCGGCTACATCAAGGGCGGCAAGTTCTGGTCGGTGCTGTTCGTGCTCGTGCTGTTCCTGCCGAACGCGCTGATCACCCAGTTCCAGCTGCTGCTGCGTCTCGGGCTGTACGACAACCAGCTCGGCTACATCCTCATGGTGGGGGTGGGCGTGGGGGTCGGTCCCCTGCTGTACAGCGGGTTCGTGAAGTCGATCCCGCGTGAGCTCGACGAGGCGGCGGCCATCGACGGCGTGGGGTACTGGCGGTATCTCATCTCCTTCGTCGTCCCGCTGTCCAAGCCCGCTCTTTCGACGATCCTGATCCTCCAGGCCGTGTGGATCTGGAACGAGATCATCCTCGCCACGGTTCTGCTCGCCGATCCGGCGAAGTTCCCCGTAACCGTCGGGCTCTACGCCTTCAAGGGCACCTATTCCAACCAGTGGCCGCTCCTGGCGGCGGCGACCTTCATCGTGGCCGCACCGCTCATCATCGGCTACATCTTCATCCAGCGTTACCTCGTCAGCGGCGTGCTCGGCGCCGTCAAGGGTTGACCGTCACCATCTCCACCTCACCCACAACGAAAGAAACCCCAGAGTGACCGACATCTTCGATGGCACCACGACCTTCCCCTTCTCGCTGGAGCGTCTCGGCGTGCTGATGCGCCCCGATCCCGCCGACCCGCGGGAGGCCGAGGGTGTGCTGAACCCCGCGACGGCCTGGAGCCCAGACGGACGGCTCCACCTCTACCCCCGCCTTGTCTCCGCCGGAAACGTGTCGCGGGTCGGCATCGCCGACGTCGAGATCGAGGGCGGCGTCCCGGTCGGCGTCACCCGGCGTGGTGTCGTGCTCGAGGCCGACCGCGCGTGGGAGCGCGGCACGGGACACGGCGGCGTGGAGGACCCGCGCATCACCTGGATTCCCTCGCTCGGGCTGCACGTCATGACCTATGTCGCCTTCGGCCCCCTCGGCCCGAAGCCTGCTCTGGCGATCTCGAAGGATGGACAGGAGTGGGAGCGTCTGGGGCCGCTGCAGTTCGGCTACGAGGACGCGCTCGACACCGACCTCAACCTGTTCCCGAACAAGGACGTCGTCTACTTCCCCGAGGTCGTCCCCGGGCCCGACGGGGTGCCCAGCTACGCGCTGCTGCACCGCCCGATGTGGGACTTCAGCTTCGTCCGTCCCGATGAGCAGCCTCCGCTGCCCGCCGGGACCACGGACGCTCGGGCGAGCGTGTGGATCTCCTACATCCCGGCATCCGACGTCGAGCGCGACATCACCGCACTGGCCCGCCCCTCGGGGCACCGCTTCGTCGCGGGCCCCGAGTTCGCGTGGGAAGAGCTCAAGATCGGTGCGGGCCCCGCCCCCCTCCGCGTGGACGAGGGCTGGCTCGTGATTCACCACGGCGTCACCGGCAACGTCGTCGGCGGAGCATTCGTGCCGCAGAACGACGTCGAGTACGTCGCGGGCGCGCTGCTGCTCGACGCCGACGACCCCTCGCGTGTGATCGCGCGCACGAGCGTCCCGCTGCTGGTTCCTGAGACGGAGGAGGAGATGGAGGGCACCGTCGCGAACGTCGTCTTCCCGACGGCGATCGAGAAGATCGACGACACGTATTACGTCTTCTACGGCATGGCCGACTCGGCCATCGGCGTCGCCAGGCTCGCGCGCGCCGGAGCATGAGCGCTCTCGCCCCGATCGTCGCCTTCGACCTCGACGACACCCTCGCGCCGTCGAAGTCGGCGCTCGATCCCGAGATGGCGGCGATCCTCGCCGAGCTCGTCGCTGTCACCGACGTCGCCGTCATCTCGGGAGGGCAGTTCTCCCAGTTCGAGTCCCAGCTGCTTGCGCCGCTCGCACAAGCCGGTGCCGTCCGCCCGACCCGCTTGCACGTGCTGCCGGCGTGTGGGACGCAGTATTACCGGTTCACGGACGACGGATGGGAACGTGTCTACGTCGAGGCGCTCTCGCCCGACGAGCGCAGTCGCGCGTTCGCCGCACTGGAGCAGGCGGCACGCACCCTCGGTCTCTGGAGCGACGAGCGCGCCTGGGGGCCGATCATCGAGGACCGCGAATCGCAAGTGACGTTCTCCGCCCTCGGACAGCAGGCACCGATCGCCGAGAAGGAGGCGTGGGATCCGGACGGCACCCGCAAGCACGCCCTCCGGGAAGCCGTCGCGGCCCTCCTGCCCGGGCTCGAAGTGCGCACCGGAGGAACGACCTCACTCGACGTGACCCGCCGAGGGCGAGACAAGGCATACGGCATCGGACGGCTCTGCGCTCAGACAGGGCTCGATCGCGACGACATCCTGTTCTTCGGCGATCAGCTGCAGCCCGGAGGGAACGACAACCCCGTACTCCAGCTGGGTGTGGCCTGCATCGCGGTGACGCAGTGGCGCGACACGGCGGATCATCTGCGGGCACGCCTCGACCAGTCGGCCGACGTACGCTCGGGGAACCATGTCGTCACGACCCCGTAAAGACCCCGGGAACGGCCCGTCCGCCGCCCACGCGGCCACTTCCCGCCCGGGAGCGGGCTTCACCTCCCTTGCCGCGACCCGCTACTCGTTCGGCGGAGGCGTGCTCGACGTCCGCGGCAGCGTCGGCGCCGACCTCCTCGGCCAGCGGATCGATCGGGGCAGCGAACTGCGATACGCCGTGCTGCCGGAGTGGCACGACACGACCGATCCCCTCGACGGTTTCGCCGCAGATGCCGTCGCCGTCGACCTCGTCTTCGTGAGCGGCGCGCGACTGAGCGACCACGCCCCGGTCGACCAGTACGGGGTGCCCGTGGAGGCTCGCGCGCAGCACGAGGGGCGCACCCTGCATCCCGACCAGTGGAACCTCGTGCGCGTCGACCTCGACGCCGTGGCCGGAGAGATCGTCGCACGCGTGGAGTTCCGCGTCGCCGATACGCGCACCGGGGACCGATCCCCGGCACTCCACGGCTGGATCGACGTGCTCGGCATCCATCCGATCCCAACCGAGGCGGAGCGTCCCTCCGAACGCGCGCGGATCCGGCAGGGCTCGATGTCGAGCCCTGGACTGTCGCGGGGCAACACCGCACCGACCGTCGCCGTCCCCGGCGGCTTCGTCGGCGGCATCCCCGTCACCCGCGCCGATTCGGCCCGCTGGCCGTACTCCTGGCATGCCGACAATCGGGAGGACAACCGGCCGGCGTTGCAGGCGTTCGCGACCTCGCACCTTCCGAGCCCGTGGATGGGTGACCGCGGAGTCTTCCAGGTCATGCCCGGCCTCGCGGACGGAGCCGGCGCCGCCGTGCCGGCCAGCCGGGAGGCAAGAGCGCTCGCCTTCTCGCACGACGACGAGATCGGGCGTCCCCACGACTACCGGGTGCGTCTTGAGGGCGGCATTTTCGGCGAGATGACCGCGACGGATCACACTGTGCTCCTCCGCTTCACCTACCCACCGGGAGCACGCGAGGCCGTCCTCATCTTCGATCAGGTCGACGGCCACGGTGAACTGCGCCTGCCCGAGCCCGACCCGTCGTCCTCGGATGCCGCGCTGAGCGCCTTCACCGACGACGGCGCCGCAGCTCAAGCCGACCGAGATGGCGCGCCGCGCGCGTACCTTCACGCCCACCTCGACCGTCCGGTCGTGGCGGCAGGCCACCTGCGCGGGAGCCTCCTGCGCAGGGCCGCACCATCCCCGAGGGGCTGGGTGCGCGTCGCACTCGACACGAGCCGCACGGTGACGGTGCGCCTTGCGACGAGCTTCATCGGCACGGCTCAAGCGGCGCGGAACCTCGTGCTCGACGGCGCGGATGCCGACTTCGACACCGTTCGCGAACGCGCCGCCGGACTCTGGGACAGCTGGATCGGCCGCGTCGAGCTTCCCCACGCGAACGCCGAGCAACGCGCGATGATGGCGACGGCGCTGTACCGGGTGGGACTCTTCCCTTCCCGCATGCACGAGAACCTCGGGACGGCGGAACAGCCCCAGCCCCACTACGCCAGTCCCTTCCATCCCGTGGCCGGCTCGGACGCCGATCGCAGCGGCGCGCACATCGTGGCGGGTGAGCTCAGCGTCAACCACGGGTTCTGGGACGTCTACCGCACCGCGTGGCCGCTCTATGCCCTCCTCGACCCCGCCCTCGCCGCACGTCTGCTCGACGGTTTCGTCGAGCACTATCGCGCCGGCGGGTGGACGAGCCGTTGGGCAGCACCCGGTCCGATCGACTCGATGACGGGAACCTCGAACGACATCGTGCTCGCGCACGCCGTCGCCGCCGGCGTCCCCGTGCGTGTCGAGGAGCGGTCCGGCCCCGACGACCACCGCCTCGATCTGTGGTCGGCGTTCGATTCCGCCCTGCGCAACGCCACCGTCGTCCCGCCCCGCAGCCTGGTGGGCCGCAAGGGGCTGGCGACGTCGCCGTACCGCGGATGGGTGGACACGTCGGTCCCCGAGGGGCTGTCATGGACCCTCGACGGCGCGATCAACGACCTGGCCGTCGCTCGTCTGGCCGAGGCGCTGCAGACTCGCGTCGGACAGGACGATCCCCGCAGCGATGAGCTCGACGCGGCCGTCGCCTACTTCACCGCCCGCGCGACCGCCTACGCGAACGTGTTCGACGCACGCTCGGGCTTCTTCGTCGGCCGCGACCTGCAGGGCCGGTTCCGCCTCGACCCCGATCGATACGACCCGCGCATCTGGGGATACGACTACACGGAGACCAACGGCTGGGGGACGGCGTTCACCGTGCCGCACGACGGCGCCGGTCTCGCCGCCGTGCACGGCGGGCGCGCGGCACTCGATCGCAAGCTGGAGCAGTTCTTCGCCACGCCCGAGTCGGGCGTCGCCGCGGTCAGCGGGTCCTATCCCGGCGTCATTCACGAAATGGTCGAGGCTCGCAACCTCCGGGCCGGCCAATGGGCGCCCTCCAATCAGCCTGCCCACCACATCCCGTTCATGGCGCTGTTCGCGGGGCGGCCCGATATCGCACAGGATGCCGTGCGCACCGCCGTCGAGCGGATGTTCACCGGCGGTGAGATCGGCCAGGGGTGGCCCGGAGATGAGGACAACGGCGAGATGGCGGCGTGGTGGGTCTTCGCCGCCCTCGGCCTGTATCCGCTCGTCCCCGGGACGGCGGGCTACGTCCTCGTCGCCCCGTCGGTGACCGAGGCGCGCATACGTCTGGGAGTGGGTGCGCTCCTCACGATCTCGGCACCCGCCGCCGATCGCGCACACCGCTTCATTCGATCGGTACGACTGAACGGTGAGCCATGGCACCGGACGTTCGTGCCGCATGAGCTGCTGGCCTCTGGTGCGGCGATCGAGTTCGACCTCTCCGACGAGCCCCAGCGATGGGGAACCGGCGTCGAGGACGAACCGCCGTCGCTCACCGCGCCCGGCCAGACGCCGAAGGTGCTGCACGACCTGACGTCGGGCGCCGCAGTGCGCGCGTCGTCGCGGGCTGTCGGCGAGGCGAGCGGTGTGATCGACGACGACGCGTCCGCCCCGGGAGTGCTCATCGACGCCGGAGAGTGGGTCGAGATCTCCTTGGCCGCCGAGGCGACGCCGGAGTTCCTGACGCTGACGCTCGCGTCGCCCGGGCAGCACCGGTTCCGCGTGGAGTGCCTCGTCGACGGCGGATGGGAGGCGGCGCTCAGCGCCGACGCGACCTTCCGCTGGGCCTGGCAGCTGCGGCCCTTCGGGCTGTCGGGGCAGCGCTCCCGCACCTGGCGCGTGCTCGCCCAGTCGCCCCTGGAGATCCGACAGCTCGAACTGCTTGTCGCCCGCTGAGCGCTGAGGGCGTGAGACGCCCACGCCTCGACGACGGGTCTCCGGCGCGTCGATGGCCGGGGTCCGCGATGAGATCGGGACCCCGGCCATCGGCGAGATCAGCGCGGCTCGTTCTCCGCGCTCGGCCGCAGCCGGCGGGCGGCGATGAGCACTGCGCCTGCGAGGAGGGCCAGCACGCCCGCGACGATGCCGCCGGCCACACCGTCGCCGCCCGTCGAGGCGAGCGATCCCGGACCGCCGTTCGCCGCCGCGGACGACTCCGCACCGCCGTTGCCCGTGCCGTCGGTGCCACCCGAGCCGCCCGGCTCGGGATCCGCAGCGGTCACCCGCAGCGCCACCCGCGCCTCCTGCCCCGTGGCCACACCGACGGCGACGAGCTCGTGGGAGCCGGTCGCAGCATCCTTCGGCACCACGACCTGCGTCTCGAACCGTCCGGAGGCGTCGACGTCTGCGGCGCCGATCTCGACCGGCGTCGAGTGCAACTCGATCCTGACGCGGTCCTCACCGTCGAAGCCTGTCCCGCTGACGGTGACGGTTCCGCCGGCGCGCACCTCGGTCGCGTCGACGTGCAGCGCCGGCTCCGTCGTCCGCGTCGTCGGCACGGATGCCGGGGCGTACGCCTCCAGGGAGTACAACGAATACGACCACTGAGTGAGCCGCTGAGTTCCCGTCAGTCGCAGGTAACGTCCCTCCGTGCCCTCCGTGAGTGCGATCTCGTCGACACCGCCGTCGGCGGTGGTCGTCTGATACGCCGTGCGCCAGGTCGCACCATCGTCGGACACCTCGATGCGATACGCCTTCGCGGCCGCCGCCTCCCACTCGATGCGCGCGCTTCCGAGAGCGGTCACTCGTCCGAGGTCGAGCTGCACCCACTGCGGGTCGCTCGTGGCGGACTCCCAGCGGGTGAAGTCCGAGCCGTCGGTGACGTGCGCCGCCACGTTGAGCGCGTTGGCCGTCGAGCTGACAGTGGCCGCGGCGCCCAGCGCGAGATCGCGCTGGCGGACCTCGACGCTCTGGAGCCGCTGGGTGCCGGCCCCGCCCCCGGTGATGCTCACGCGCACCCAGCGGGCGTCACGAGCCGCGTCGGCGAAGGCGCCGTCCGCGGGAGCGGACGCGGTGCCGAGCGCACTCCAGGACTGCCGGTCGGCCGAGCTCTCCACGAGCACGGTGCCGGTGGGATGGGCCGCCCACGTCAGGGTCGCCTCACTTACTCGGCGCACCGAGCCGAGATCGACGGTCAGGCTCTGGGCGTCGGCGCGCGAGCTCGCCCATGTCGTCTCGGCGTCGCCGTCGGTCGCGGCGCCCGCATCCCCCGTGCTCGCCGAGGCCGACGCGCCCAGGGCGAGGTCGCGCTGGGGGTCGGTGTCCCAACGCACGCCGACGCCGTCCGCGACGACCTCGTGACCGATGGAGTCGCGGTCGGCTCCCGCCGGCAGCTGGACGAGCACGACGGACGAGCCCGCCGGGATCGACACCTGCGCCGTCCCGCTCGCGCCGCTCGCGAGGAGACGGTCGCGAGCCGAGTCGTACAGGTCGCGCGTACCGTCCACGGCGACATCGACGAGGGCGTCCTCGGTGCCCGGGTTGTAATAGAGCGACGTCGGGTAGCTGTCGGCGTACATGTCGAGCGCGTTCAGGTCGGTGCGCAGCACCTTCTCGACGTTCGTCTGGCGCACGGTGCCGCCCATCCAGCCGACCCACGACGCCCCGTAGATCCCGAGGTTCGTGGTCTCGGGGTTCAGTCCCCATCCGCCGGAGCGGTCGAACACGTCCGAGGAGGCCACGAGGGTGTCGTGTCCGGGGCCGCGATGACGCAGTCCCTCGTACGCGATGACGTGCGCGGGGTCGCCGATGAACCGGTCACCGTCCTCCAGCTGGCTCGCCGGCATCTGGTCGGCGTAGAAGAAGCGCCCCGCGTTGTACAGGTTCAGCATCCACAGCCCGACCGTGTCGGCGAAGCGGGTGTCGTACTTCGCCGTCGCCGCCAGCCACGGAGTCGCGAACGAGTTCATGGCGAAGGCGTACCCCTGCAGGTCAGTCCGGCTGCCGGAGAGTCCCTGCACGTCGTGGCCGTCCCACTGCGCGCCCATGATCCCCCAGTTGGGACGCACATTGCGCTCCATTCCCAACCGGATCTGCGAGAACATCTGCACCACGTCGTACTCGGTGCCCGCTTCGGCGTTCAGTCTCGCGGCGACGTAGGGAGCGAGCATCGCGAGCAGCTCGTAGTAGAGGCTGTTCTTGCTGCGCTCGAGGTAGTCCATCGCCCAGACGGCGCCATCGAGGTACTTCTGATCGTCGAACCTCTCGTGTGCCCAGAGCAGGATGGCCGCGGTTCCCGCGGCGACGTCGCCGCCCTCATTGCGGATGCCCGCCTTCGGCACCATCTGCGCGAAATCGTAGTCCTGCATCGTGAGGTCGGCCGCGGGCCCGCCGAGCTGCACCAGCATCGCGTAATACTTGTCGGCGATCGAACGCTGGATACTCTCCATGTCGGTGGCGTCCGGGTACTGCGCGCCGAGCATCGCGTAGAGGACGTTCGCCGTCGTCGTGTACCACATCGACTGGCTGCCCGGTGCGCTGTCGCTGCCGTCGGGGGTGTTGAGCGCGACCCCGAGGTCGGGGTGGAAGAAGGTGCGGAGCATGTCGACGTAGTCGTGTCCGTCCTGGTCGGACTTATCGATGCCGACGAGGGTCGCCCCGACCACGGAGGAGATCTGCGCCACCGACTCCTGCTGGCCTTCGGCGCGGCTGACCCGCGTGTCGCCGTAGTAGGCGGGGATGCGGAAGCTCTTCGATCCCGCCGGCATGTTCAACGGTGCGGGGTCTTCGGTGATCGTCGTGAAGGGCCCGCGATCGGTCCAGTCATAGAGGAACGCGTCGTAGTCGCGGGAGCGCTGAGCCCAATCGAAGTCCTTCCACGGGCCCGGATCGCGCGGGAAGTCATCGATGACGGCAACGGAGGCACGGGCCGGCGGGAGGACCTCGTCGGCGCCGCCCGCCGTGTCCGCAGATGCCGGCGAGACGGTGGCCGCCGTCAGCCCGAACGCCGCGAGGGCGGCGGCGATCGCCAGGCTCCGTGGTCGCTGCGGGCGCTGACCGCGCGCCCCTGCAAGGAGATGCTGTCGTCTCATGATCGTCTGTCCTGTTCTCTTCATGGGCATCGTCACGGCTGGGGATCTCCGCGATGGAGGGTGTTGACCCGGTCGATCCCACGTGAGGATGCTGGACGCGTCGATGCGCGCAACGGAACGAACCCCTCGCCGAGTCGAACGGCCCGCAGAGTGTGGTGCGCCACGACACGAAACGTTTCGTAGGAAGCACGCGGAGACGGCGCCGGCGCAGCTGCGCTCCACGGTGAGGGCCACGCGTTCATCAATCCCCTTCGATCGACCGGTATTTACCGAAACGCTTCGGTACTGTGAAGATAGCGTCGGCACAGTCCACGGTCAACACGAATGCGGACCGACTCCACCCTGATCACCCGACCCCCCGGGTCGCCGCGCGGGGGCGGACGGTCCGTCTGGCGAGAGCCGGCAGGGCGGATGATCGTCCGAGGCCGGCGGCTTCCCTTGCTCCGGCTCGATGCGGCGTATTGAATGGCGACGACAGCCGCTCGCCGCGACCCCCGTCGCCGTGCGCCCGCCTTCTTGAGCTTCAGACAGGAAGTGATCCCCGTGGGAATCACCGTCTTCGAAAGAAGCGCGCCCCCGGCATCCGTCGTCGACCACAGCCTCGACCGGACCCGCGACGGGGTCCTTTGGATCGAGGATCTGCCCGCGGCGCTCCGCCCCGACCGCCCGGCGCTCCGCGGGACGGTCCGCGCCGACCTCGTCGTCGTCGGAGCGAGGTCGGCTACGTGCCCAACACGGCGGCGCGCAACCTCGTGCGACAGCGCACGCAGGCGGTCGGATTCATCGTGCACGAGCCCCACTCGCTGTTCCTGGAAGACCCCAACATCGGCGGCATCATGTTGGGCGCCAACACGACGCTCTCGCAGGCGGACTACCAGATGGTGTGCGTCGTCGTGGACACCGCGCGTGACACCGACCGGGTCGCCCGGTACCTCTCGGGCGGTTTCGTCGACGGTGCCGTGATCGTCTCGGCGCGGCATCAGGACCCCATCTCCGACGTGGTCGAGCGGCTGCGGCTCCCCGTCGCCTTCGTCGGACACCCTCCCGGGATCAGTGGCGCCTGGGTCGGCATCGACAACCGCGGCGCGGCCGAGGCCGTCGTCAGCCGACTCCGCGAGACGGGCCGTCGTCGGATCGGCATGATCGCCGCCGCCCTCGACCGGGACTCGGGCAGCGACCGTCTCGCCGGGTTCCGTGCGGCGTTGGGCGATGCGTTCGACCCCGCGCTGGTGGAACCGGTCGACCTGTACGCCTTCGCCGACGGTGCGGCCGGCATGACGCGGCTGCTCGAGCGTGCCCCCGACCTCGACGGCGTGTTCGCCGCATCCGATGCCGTCGCGGCCGGCGCGATGCAGGCGTTGCGCGCGGCGGGGCGGAGAGTCCCCGAGGACGTCGGGGTCGTCGGCTTCGACGACAGCGCCTGGGCGACGCGCACCTCGCCGCAGCTGTCCACCGTGCACCAGCCCGCCGAGGGGCTCGGCGCCGCGGCGGCCGCCGCCGTGCTCGCGCAGCTCGACGGCGACCAGAGCGTGCGCACCGGCATCCTGCTCGACGCGCCCGTGGTCTGGCGCGACTCCGCCTGACGCGCGGGACTGCGGGCTGGCCGCGCCCGAACTCCTGCGGAACCGGCCGTCGGGGGGGGGTGGCTGCGGGGGCTGCACGCCGGGTGTGCCGGAGTTGGGGCGCACAGTTCAGCCGGAAGGTGCCGGTGCGGGGTGCCCTGCGCCCGCCGTGTGGGATCTGGCTGAGTTGTGCCGCAGCCGCAGCACTCGTGCTGGCTTGGGTAGGTGTTGGCTGCATCCGCGCCCGAACTCCTGCAGAACCGGCCGTCGGGGGCGGGTGCGGGGACTGCACGCCGGTTGTGCCGGAGTTGGGGCGCACAGTTCAGCGGGAAGGTGCCGGTGCCGGGGCCGCCCCGCCCGGGCAGGCGGGTTCTGGCTGAGTTGTGCTGGCTGAGGTGCCGGGGGCCGCGCGGTCGGAGTTGATCGTGGCGCGGGTCGGGTGTGCTGGCCGTATCCGGGCCCTAACTCCTGCAGAACCGTCCGTCTGGGGTGGATGCGGGGGCTGCACGCCGGTTGTGCCGGAGTTGGGGCGCACAGTTCAGCCGGAACCGGCCGGTGCCGGGACCGCATAGCCCTGTCCGGCCGGGACTGGCTGAGTTGTGCCAGCTGGGGTGCCGGGGCGGATGCCGGCCGAGAGGCCGGCATCCGCCCCGGCACCCGCACCGCCCCCCGAAACCGGAAGCGGGCGTCCGCGGCCGCGATCCGGAGGGATGCGGTGGCGAACGCCCGCTCGACGTGCGGTGGTCAGGCCCGGCGGCGGGCCTCCCAGCCCGAACGCACCATCTCGTCGACCGAGTAACGGTTCGCCCACTCGAGGTCGCGTGCGGCGAGCTCGCCCGTGGCGACGATGCGGTCGGGGTCGCCGGCGCGGCGCGGGCCGACGACGGGCGTGAAGTCGATGCCCGTCACGCGGGCCATCGCGTCCATGATCTGGCGCACCGACAGGCCGTTCTGCGACCCGAGGTTGTACGCGGCCTCGAGCGGCTCGCCCGCGGCGAGGCGGCGGGCCGCCACGGCGTGGGCTGCGGCGATGTCGGCGACGTGCACGTAGTCGCGCACGTTCGTGCCGTCCTCCGTGTCGTAGTCGTCGCCGTTGATCTGCGGGGTCTCGCCCGCGAGCAGCTTCTCGAACACGATCGGGAACAGGTTGTGCGGGCTCGTGTCGTAGACCTCGGGGTCGCCCGAGCCGACGACGTTGAAGTACCGCAGCGAGGTGTGTCGCAGCGGTGCATCCTCGTCGGCCGTCGCGACGGCCTGGTCGCGGATGAGCCACTCGCCGATCAGCTTCGATTCGCCGTACGGCGAGGCCGGGCGCTTCGGCAGGTCCTCGACGACCAGCGGCACGTCGGGGGTGCCGTAGACGGCGGCACTGGAGGAGAACACGAGCTTGTCGACGCCTGCTGCCGCCATCGCGGCGAGCACCACGCGCGTGCCCTCGACGTTCTGCTCGTAGGTGTGCAGCGGCCGCTTCACCGAGACGCCGGCGTACTTGTACCCGGCGACGTGGATGACGCCGGTCACCTCGTACTGGCGCAGGGTCTGCTCCACGAGGTCGCGCTGCAGGATCGAGCCGCGGACGAAGGGGACGCCCTCGGGCACGAACGCGGCGTGACCGCTGGAGAGGTCGTCGAGCACGACGGGGGCGAGGCCCGCCGCGGTGAGTGCGCGCACCACGTGCGCGCCGATGTATCCGGCGCCGCCGGTCACAAGCCAGGTCATGTCATCCATCCTGCCCGAGTCGGGCGCTCACTCTTCACGGTGGCCGAGATCGGGTTCGGACACGAACGCCGCCACGGCCTTCGCCACCTGCTCGAGCTCGAGCACAACGATCTCGTTCTCGCCCTCGCGGGTCGCCGGCGCCGGCACGTAGAGCGTGCGCTGCGGGCCGTTGACCCAGTAGCGACCCAGGAAGAAGCCGTTCACGAGCGCGAAGCCCTTGCCCCAGGACGCGGTGTCCAGGTACAGGTCGGCGGGGGCCTCGAGAGTGAACGCGCCGCGTAGCGCCGTGCGCCCGGCGATGGATCCGGATGCGGCGGCGCCGATGCTCGCGGCGATGCGCTCCACGTCGACGAGTGTTCCGGTCCACCCGGTCAGTGCGCTGCCACCGAGGGTCGCCGGAGCGATGAGTCCCTTGGTCTCGCCGAGGCGGTGGTCGTAGTTGACGCGGCCCTGGTCCTCCACGAGCACGGTGAGATGCTCGCCGCGAGGGATCGTCAGCGTGCGCTCGTGCAGTGCCCGCGAGAGCCGTCCGACGGTGACGCCGTCCACCGACACCCAGGCGAGGTCGCGCACCTCGGCGAAGGCGAGCACGGCGGCGTCGTCGTCTCCGAAGGCCGCCGCGGGAAGCTCCACGTCGTAGCGGACGAGCGGTCCGAGCTGTCCGAGGTCCTCGAACGTGCAGGGCTCGGCGCTGGTGGGCCCGGCGGACGCGGGGAGCCAGTCGCCGGTCGCCGTGAGCGCAACGGACAGCTCGGGCGCCGCCGGACGCGAGGGCACAGTCTCGGCCGGGACGTCGGTGTACTTGGCGAGCACCTCGCGGAACGCGTGGAACTTCTCGGTCGCGTAGCCGGACTCGTCCAGAGGGGCGTCGTAGTCGTACGAGGTGACGATGGGTGCGTAGCGACCCTTGTCGTTGGCGCCGTTCGTGGTGCCGAAGTTGGTGCCGCCGTGCAGCATGTAGATGTTTACGGACGCGCCCGCGGCCAGCAGCGCGTCGAGCTCGGCGGCGGATGCGGCGGCGCTGGTGGTGTGGTGCACCCCGCCCCACCAGTCGAACCAGCCGTCCCAGAACTCGGAGCACATGAGGGGGCCGGTCGGCTGGTGCTCGCGCAGGGTCGCGAGGCGCTCGGTGGCGCGCGAGCCGAACGAGCCGGTGAGGTGGAGCTCGGGAAGGCTGCCGTTGTCCAGCATCCACGGTTCTGGCTGGTCGACGGTCGTCAGCGGCACCGTGATGCCGGCCTCGCGCGTGAGGTCGGTGAGGATCTTCAGGTACTCCTTGTCGGAGCCGTAGGCGCCGTACTCGTTCTCGATCTGCACGAGCACGACGTTGCCGCCGCGGTCGATCTGACGCGGCACGACGATCTCGTACACGCGGCGCAGGTACTCGCTGACGGCCTCGATGTACTGCGGCTCCGAGCGGCGCAGGCCGATGCCCGGCGTCCGGGTGAGCCAGACGGGGAGTCCGCCGTTGTGCCACTCGGCGCAGATGTAGGGGCCGGGGCGCACGATGGCGTGCATGCCCTCGGCGGCGACGAGGTCGAGGAAGCGTCCGAGGTCGTTCCAGCCGGTCGCGTCCCACTGCCCGCGCACGGGCTCGTGGGCGTTCCACGCGACGTAGGTCTCGATCGTGTTCAGGCCCATGAGGCGGGCCTTGCGGATGCGGTCGGCCCAGTGATCGGGGTGGATGCGGAAGTAGTGCAGCGCGCCGGAGAGGATGCGGTGCGGCTCGCCGTCCAGCAGGAAGTCGGTCTCGCCGACGGTGAAGGTGCTCACGGTGTCTTTCGTTTCGTTCAGCGGGTCGCGCGCAGCGTGATGCGCGCCCAGGACAGCGGGGGGAGGGTGACGCGTACGCGGGTGCCGTCGACGACCGCCGCGAGGGATGCGGGTGCGACGGGCTGCGCCTGGGCGGAGTTGACGGTGTGGCGATCGCCGCCCTCGGGCACGGTGACCACGAGCGCATCGGCTGCGGCGATCTCGCGGTCGAGATCGATCACGACCTCGGTGGCCGCGTCGAGGTCGCGGTGCGCGGCGAAGACGACGATCTCGTCGCCGTTCACGGTGGCCACCGCATCCACGGCGGCGACGACGCCGTGCTTGGCGGTCTCGATCGACGCGCTCTCGACGGTCGGGACGACGACGGTGCCGTGGGCGGCGGCAGCCGTCAGCTGGAACGGGAAGAAGGTCGTCTGCCGCCAGGCGGGGCCCCCCGGCTCGGTGCGGATGGGCGCGATGACGTTCACGAGTTGCGCGAGGTTCGCCATCGAGACCCGGTCGGCGTGACGTAGCAGGGTGATGAGCAGGGAGCCCACGACGACCGCATCCGTGACGGTGTAGTCGTCTTCGATGAGACGTGGGGCGATGGGCCAGTCGCCGGTGAACACGCGGGGCTTGTCGACCTCGTTCCAGCGCGTCTGGTTCCAGACGTTCCACTCGTCGACGCTGATGCCGATCTCGCGGGTGGAGCCGGTCTCGGCGCGCACCTCGTCGATGATCGCGGCGACATCGTCGAGGTAGCGGCTGAGGGCGACGCCCGAGGCGAGGAAGCTGGCGGGGTCGCCCGGCGTCTCCTCGTAGTAGGCGTGCACGGAGATGTGGTCGACGAGCTCCGCGGTGTGGCGCAGCACGGTGCGCTCCCACTCGCCGAACGTCGGCATCTCGTGGTTGGAGCTGCCGGCGGCGACCAGTTCGATGTCGGGGTCGATGAAGCGCATGAGGCGCGCCGACTCGGCGGCGAGGCGGCCGTACTCGTCGGCCGTCTTGTGGCCGATCTGCCACGGCCCGTCCATCTCATTGCCGAGGCACCACAGGCGGATGTCGAACGGCTCGGCGCGGCCGTTCTGGCGGCGGCGCTCGCTGAGCGCGGTGCCGCCGGGGTGGTTCGTGTACTCGAGCAGGTCGGCCGCCTCGGCGACGCCGCGCGTGCCGAGGTTCACCGCCTCCATCAGCTCGAGGCCCGCGGACTCCGCCCAGTCGGCGAACTCGTGCAGGCCGACCTGATTGGTCTCGGTGGAATGCCATGCCGCATCCAGGCGCACGGGACGCTGGTCGCGGGGCCCGACACCGTCCTCCCAGCGGTAGCCGGAGACGAAGTTGCCGCCCGGGTAGCGCACGACGGTCGCGCCGAGCTCGCGCACGAGCTCGAGCACATCGGCGCGGAAGCCGTTCGCGTCGGCGCTGGGGTGTGCGCTCTCGTGGATGCCGTCGTACACGCAGCGGCCCATGTGCTCGACGAAGGTGCCGAAGACGCGGCGGGGGACGGCGGGGCCGTCGACGTTCGTCGCGACGGCGATGCGGGTGGCGGAGGTCATGATCGCTTTCGGGTGGGATGCGGCAAGGGGTGGGTCGGATCGGCAAGCGATGCGACCCACCCCTCGTCGGTGATTACTTGTTGACGCTGAAGCCCTGCTCGTTGCCGTAGCTGACGAGCTGGTCCTGCCAGGTCATGAGGCCCTCGTTGAGGTCGCCCTTGTTGGCGTAGGACTGGCCGACGGTGTCGCTGAAGATGCTGTTCGCGTACACCTGGAAGGGCAGGTACTGCCATCCCTTACGCACGTCGGATGCGGCCTGCACGAGCACCTGGTTGATCTGCTGTCCGCCGAAGTAGTCGCTCGTGGCGTTCAGGAAGGCGTCGGACTGCAGGTCGGCCGTGGTGGAGGGGAAGCCGCCCGACTTCGCGAAGATGTCGATGCTCTCCTGGTCGTTGTTCAGCCACTTGAGGAAGGCCGCGGCCAGCGCCGGGTTCTTGCTCTGCTTGGTGACCGCCTGGCCGCCGCCGCCGTTCTCGGCCGACACGGGGGTGCCGTCGTAGGTCGGCATGGGCGCGACGCGCCAGTTGCCCGCGGCGCTGGGAACCGACGACTCCAGGTTGCCGGGCATCCAGGCGCCGATGATCAGCGTGGCGATGGAGCCGTCACCGAGGCCCTTGAACCACTCGTCGCTCCAGCTGGAGGCGTCCGAGAGGAGGTTCTGGTCGACGAGCTGGTTCCAGGTGTCGGCCCACAGCTTCGAGCCCTTGTCGGAGAAGTCGATGTTCACGGTGGTGCCATCGACCTTGAACGGCTGGCCGCCGGCCTGCCAGATCATCGAGGTCGCGAAGCCGGGGTCGCCGGTGTCGTTCGTGATCTTCTTGGTGGGGTCGGCCGCGGTGAGCTTCTTCGCGGTCTCGATGTACTCGTCCCAGGTGGTGGGAACCGTCAGACCGTACTGGTCGAACACGGCCTTGTTGTAGAACATGGCCATGGGGCCGGAGTCCTGCGGCAGGCCGTAGATCTTGCCGTCGAAGTCGACGGAGCCCCACGTCGAGGCGGTGTAGTCCTTCTCGAGGTCGCCGAAGCCGTACGACGAGAGGTCGAGCAGGCCGTCGGTGAGAGCGAACTGCGGCATCGCGTAGTACTCGATCTGCACGACGTCGGGGGCGCCGGAGCCCGCCTTGATCGCGTTCTGCAGCTTCGTGTACTCCTCGGTGTTGGTGCCCGCGTTGACGACGTTCACCTTGACGTTCGGGTACTTCTTCATGAACGCGGCCGCCTGGTCCTCGGCGGAGGGCGTCCACGACCAGTACGTGATCTCGCCACCGGCTTCGAGAGCCTTGTCGAGGTCGTCGGCGCTTCCGCCGCCGGAGGCTGCACCGCCGCCGCCGGCGCAGGCAGCCAGCGCGATGCCCGCGATAGTGGTCATGGCCACGACGGACGCGGCGCGACGCAGCACCGAACCCTTGCGCATGTGTGACATGGGACTTTCCTTCACTTCGTTGTTGTGGATGCCGGAGCAGGACGCGCCGGTGGTGAGGGGGAATCGGGTGTCAGACAGTGCCCCTCGTCACTGCTTGACGCTTCCGGCGCTCAGCCCCGACTGCCAGAACCGCTGCAGCATGAGGAAGGCGACGACGATGGGGATGATCGACAGGAGCGAGCCCGTGATCACGAGGTTGTAGATCGGCTCGGCGGCGGCACCGGTCGCCTGCGCGTTCCACTGGTTCAGACCGACCGTGAGCGGATACCAGGCGGGGTCGCTCAGCATGATCAACGGCAGGAAGTAGTTGTTCCAGGTGGCGACGACCGTGAAGAGCACGACCGTGACGATGCCGGGGGTCAGCAGCTTCACCGAGATCGTGAAGAACGTGCGGAACTCGCCCGCCCCGTCCATGCGCGCAGCCTCCAGCAGCTCGGTCGGCACGGCGTCGCTGGCGAACACCCACATGAGGTAGAGGCCGAAGGGGCTGATGAGCGAGGGGATGATGATCGACCACGGGGTGTTTGTCAGACCCATCTGGCTGAACATGAGGAAGGTGGGAACGGCGAGGGCGGTGCCGGGCACGGCCACCGCGCCGATGACGACCGCGAAGACCGCCTTGCGGCCGCGGAAGTTGTACTTGGCCAGGCCGTATCCGGCGAGGGTCGCGAGCAGCGTGGCGCCGCCGGCGCCGACGACGACATAGAGCAGGGTGTTGCCGAGCCACCGCAGGAAGATCCCGTCACGGTAGGTGAAGGTCTCCACGATGTTGTCCCACAGGTGGAAACCGTTGCCGAACCACAGACCGAACGTCGTGAACAGGTCGCCCTGCTCCTTCGTGGCGTTGATCAGCAGCCAGAACAGCGGCAGCAGCGTGTAGAGGATGAACAGGCTCATCACGATGGTGAGGATGAGCGACTTCCGCCGCATGAACGGCGACGTGCGGGCGAAGGCGGGGGCGGTCATCGCATCTCCTGACGGGATCCGCGCAGCTGCACGACGTAGGCGACGATCGCGGTGATGAGGCCCATGATGATCGCGACGGTGGCGGCGTAGTTGTACTGCTGGCCGGCGAACGACAGGTTGTACGCGTACATGTTGGGCGTGTAGAACGTCGTGATCGTGTTGGGGGCCAGCGGCTTGAGGATGTTCGGCTCGTTGAAGAGCTGGAAGCTGCCGATGATCGAGAAGATCGTGGCGATGACGATCGAGCCGCGCAGAGCCGGCAGCTTGATCGAGAAGATCGTGCGCCAGGTGCCGGCGCCGTCGAGGGATGCGGCCTCGTACAGCTCGCCGGGGATGGTCTTGAGCGACGAGTAGAAGATCAGCATGTTGTAGCCGACGAACTGCCAGGTCACGATGTTGCCGATCGAGACCATCATCCACTCGGGCACGAACGGTGTGAGCACCTGAGCGCCGAACAGGTCGTTGATGTTGCCGGCGAGGCCGAACTGGTCGCCGTAGATGTAGCCCCACATGAGGACCGCGACGACGGCCGGTACCGCGTAGGGCAGGAAGATCACGATCCGGTAGAAACCGGAGGCGTGCAGGCGTGCGCTGTCGATCGCGAGCGCCGCGGCGAGGGCCAGCACGAGCATGATCGGCACCTGGATGATCAGGAACAGCAGCACGCGCAGGAAGCCGTCCCACAGCTTGGTGTCGGTGAACGCGGTGATGTAGTTGTCGATGCCGACGAACGCGTTGCCGCCCACGATCTGCTCGCGGAAGAAGCTGAGATACAGGGAGTAGGCGAGCGGCGCCAGGAACACGAGTGCGAACACGATCGCGAAGGGGGCGACGAACAGCCAGCCCTTCTGGTCGACCGCGAAGCGCCGCCGCTTGGGGGCGCGCAGCGCGGGTGGGGGAGCCGCTGTGGTCGTCATCGTCCGATGCCTCTTCTGTGAACGCAATCCTCCGCAGAATTCGGGTTCCGCGGTATGTTGACGTAAACATAACTCCGCTCTCGCTAACATGTCAACGTCAACATCGAGGAGGATCCGGGCATGAGCCACGTCACGGCAGCAACACCGGGCGAACCTCGTGCGCGCCGCCGCGAAACGTCGATGGCGGATGTGGCGGCTCTCGCCGGGGTCTCCGGGCAGACCGTGTCGCGGGTCGCGAACGGGCGCGCGAACGTCGACCCCGACACCCGCGCCCGCGTTCTCGCCGCCATGGACGAGCTGGGCTACCGGCCCAACAGCGCCGCGAGGGCCCTGCGCTCGGGCAAGTTCCGTTCGATCGGCGTGATCATGTTCTCGCTCTCGAGCTACGGCAACACCCGCACCCTGGATGCGGTCGCCTCCGTCGCCGCATCCGCCGGGTACTCGTTGACGCTCATTACCGTCGAGACGGCGTCGCAGACCGATGTCTCCGGTGCCTTCGTGCGGTTGCGCGAGCACGCCGTCGACGGCGTCGTCATCCTCATCGAGTCGCACCGCCTCGACGAGTCAGAGATCGCGCTGCCCAGCGGGCTCCCCGTCGTGGTCGTCGACTCGCACGCCGCCTACGCCTACCCCGTGGTCGACAACGATCAGGCGCAGGGGGCTCGCCTGGCAACCGAGCATCTGCTGGATCTCGGGCATGAGACCGTGTGGCACGTGTCCGGTCCGCTCGAGTCGTACGCGGCCGAGCGCCGGCGTGACGCCTGGCGCGAGACCCTCGAGCGCCGGGGCGCACCCGTGCCCGAGGTCGAGGTCGGCGATTGGACGGCCGACTCGGGGTACGAGATCGGCACGAGGCTCGCCCGCGACACCTCGGTCACCGCGGTGTTCGTCTCCAACGACCAGATGGCGCTCGGGGTCGTGCGCGCCCTGCACGAGGCGGGTCGCGCGGTGCCCGACGACGTCAGCGTCGTGGGCTTCGACGACATGCCCGACTCGGCCAACTACTGGCCGCCGCTGACCACCGTGCGCCAGCACTTCGACCGCGTCGGCTCGGGCGCCATCCGTGCCCTCCTCGCCGAGATCGAGGGCGAGCGGGTGGACGACCGCACGCTCGTGCCGACCGAGCTCGTCGTGCGCCAGAGCTCGGGCCCCCGCATCCGCTGACCTCGTCGCGCCTCTCTAGGGCACCCGTCCCACCCGCCCTGCCCGCGCCGCCCTGGGCCGGGGCCCCATCCATCCGCCGAAACTGCATTTCCAGCACGAGATCACTGTCATTACCCGTGATCTCGTGATGGAGATGCTGTCTCGCGGGAGGTGGTGCCCCGGGAGCGCGGCGCGTGGATGCGGGAGTGCGGCGCGCGTTCGCGGATGCGGATGCGGCGCGCGGAGGGCGTTGTGCGGACGACTGGGAATCCGCTATGTTTCGTGTTGACGTCAACATGTTTACGTCAACACGAAACACCATCCCCCAGGGCTGCGACGACGCGGCCGGAAGGATCGACGATGAAGTCCCTCAGATTCCTGTCGCTGTTGTGCGTCGGAACCCTCAGCGCCAGCGCTCTCGTCGCGGGAGCCGCGGTGTCACCTCCGCTGGCCCACGCCGCGAGCAGCGTGCGCATCACCCCGAATCCCGCGATCGCATCCGACCCGTTCGAAGGATGGGGCACGAGTCTCGTCTGGTTCGCGAACGCGACCGGTGGCTACCCGACCGAGGTGCGCCAGAAGCTGTTCGACGCCGTGTTCGGCGAAGACGGTCTGAACCTCAACATCGCGCGTTACAACATCGGCGGCGGCAACGCGACGGACGTTCCGTCCTACCTGCGCCCCGGCGGCGCGGTGCCGGGTTGGTGGAACCCGGACCTCGCCGAGAGCGACGACGAGGGCGAGATCACCTCGACCTACGCCGACCGCGACCGCTATGCCGCCGCCTGGGATGGCGAGAACCCCGATCACTACAACTGGGATGCGGATCAGGGACAGCGGTGGTGGCTCGACGCCCTCAAGGACAAGATCACCCACTGGGAGGCCTTCAGCAACTCCCCGCCGTACTTCCTCACGCAGAGCGGGTACGTCTCGGGCGGCATCAACAACGCCACGAGTGAGCAGCTCGCCCCCGAGGACATGGCGGCGTTCTCGAGCTACCTCGTGAACGTGGTCGAGGAGCTCGAGAAGACTCACGGCATCACGTTCGACACGCTGGACCCGTTCAACGAGCCCAACACCGACTACTGGCAGACCCGCATCCCGAACGGTCAGACCTGGCCCACCAGCGCCAGCCGCCAGGAGGGTGCTCACATCGGGCCGACGCGGCAGGACCAGATGATCAAGGCGCTCGCCGCGCGCCTGGCAGAGCCCGGCACGACGACCGATGTGAGCATCTCGGCGATGGACGAGACCAACCCGTCGAAGTTCGTGCAGAACTGGAACGGCTGGAGCACCGAATCCAAGGGGCTCGTCGACCAGCTGAACGTGCACACCTACGGCACGGGGGATCGACTGATCGCCCGCGACATCGCCAAGGCGTCCGACAAGCCGCTCTGGATGAGCGAGGTCGAGGGTGACTGGAACGGGGGCAGCGGCTTCAATCAGACCAACATCGAGAACGGCATCGGCATGGCGACGCGGATCGTCGACGATCTGCGCGAACTCGAGCCCACCGCCTGGGTGTTCTGGCAGCCGGTCGAGGACCTCTACAACATGGAGAAGGTCGAAAAGCTCAACTGGGGCAGCGTCTTCATCGACTTCGACTGCGACGCCGACGGCAACTCGGAGCGGCGTCTCGCCGACGGCGACGCAGACCCCTCGTGCAAGGTGCTGACGAACTCGAAGTTCAACACGGTGCGCAACTTCACGCACTACATCGAGCCGGGCGACCGTCTCATCCCCACCGACGACACGCAGACCACCGCGGCGCTCACGGCCGAAGGCGACGGCGTGACCCTGGTGCACATCAACTCCGAGGCGTCCGAGCGCACGGTGCAGGTCGACCTGTCCCGCTTCGCGACCATCGCTCCCGGTGCCACGGTCACTCCCATCGTGACGACCGAGTCGTCGGCCGGTGACGTCACCGACCACGCGCTCGTGACGGGCACGGCCATTCCGGTCGACGCGGCCTCCAAGTCCGCGACGGTGACGCTGCCGGCGAAGTCGGTCACGACGCTCGTCGTGTCGGGCGTCTCGGGCGTCGCGACGGATGCGGCCGTCTTCGAAGACGGCGAGACGTACCAGCTCTTCGGCGTCCAGAGCGGCAAGGCCCTCGCGGCCGACCCCAACGGCCTCGCGATCCGCACGGGTGCGACGACAGCGGATGCGGCACCTGCGCAAGCGTGGACCGTGCACTCGATCTCCGGCGAGGGAACGAACCGACACCGCATCGCCCTCGAGGCCGGCGACGGGCGCTTCCTCGCGGTGAACGGCACGAGCACGACGCTCGTGTCGGCGGATGCGGCGGCTGCCGCATCCGATCCGGCGCTGCAGTGGATCCCGTCCACGACCGACGGGCGCACCTACTCGCTGCTGAGCGCATCTGCGGAGCGCGTGCTCGATGTGAACGGGCAGGGCACGGCCGACGGCACGACGGTGGGCACGTGGACCTCGAACAACGGCGGCAACCAGCGATGGACGCCCGCCTCCACGCGGGTGACGAGCGTCGCGCCCGTCACGGCAGCGACCGCCGTCGGTGAGCAGCCCGAGCTTCCGACCACGGTGACACTGAACTACCGAGGTGGCGTGCAGCGCACGGCCGCCGTCACGTGGGACCTGGCCGGCGCGGACTTCTCCGCCCCGGGAACCGTGCAGGTGCCCGGGGCGGGGACGGATGTCTTCGGTGCGGGCTTCGAGGTCGCGGCCACGGTCGAGGTCGGTGCCTACACGGCGACGCGTCCCGTCTCGATCACGACGTATGCCGGCGCGACCGTCGACAGCGTCACGGCGGCGGCGCCCGCAACGGTGCCTGCCGAGGTGCGCCTGGGCGGAACCGCCTATGACGCGCCGGTGACCTGGGACTTCAGCGGAGTCGGAGACGCCGACTTCGCGCAGCCGGGTACGGTCACGGTTCCCGGGTCGATCACCCTGCCCGGCGGCGCCATGATCGAGGCGTGGCTCAGCGTCATCGTGACGGCGCCGGGCACGCGCAACGTCGCCGGCGACAGCCGGGCAGCGGCGACGTTCACCGAGAGCCCGAGCTACAGCGTCGACCGCACGAAGAACGGCATCACGACCGACAAGGGCTGGTCCAACTGGCGCTCCGGCGCGAAGAACACGCAGGACACCCTGACGTACGTGCTGAGCTCGAGGCAGCAGGTGTCCAACGTGAAGGTGTACTTCTATCGCGACGGCACGGCCAGCTGGGCCCAGTCCCTCCGCGTGGAGCACCGAACCGCGGGCGGCAGCTGGATCGCCGGCGAGGACATCGCGGTTCCGGTTCCGGAATCTGGCGCGCCGATCGTGGAGGTTCCGCTGGGCGGCGTCGTCGCCGACGAGGTGCGCATCGTGATGCAGGCCCGTGAGAACACGCACATGATCGTGTCCGAAGTCGAGATCAACGCGCTCGCGGCGTCCGCCTCCAGCGTCGCCGACCTCGCCCGCGTCACGGTCGATAATGCGTTGCTCGACGGGTTCGACCCGGCCCGCGACGAGTACACGATCGACACGGACGGGGCGGCCTGGCCGAGGATCGGGGCTGTGCCTGTCGATGACGAGGCATCGGTGGAGATCGTGCAGCCCGCGGATGCGGGTGGTGCGGGATCCATCACGGTCACCGCCGTCGACGGCACCTCCCGCACGGTGAAGATCGCGGTGACGCGTCACGTCGTCGTGGGCGCGGTGTCGCTCTCGGGCGCCGCCGAGGTGGGTGCGACCCTGACCGCACAGGTCGGCGCGAGCGACCCCGCCGACGCCACCCTCGCCTACGCCTGGACCCGTGACGACCAGCCGATCGCGTCGGCGACCGCTGCCACGTACACCGCGACCGCGGCCGACCTCGGTCACGAACTGCGCGCGGTCGTCACCGCATCCGCCGACGGCTTCGTCGCGGGCACGGCCACCTCGGCCGCGGTCGTGGTGGCCGCGGCACCCGGCAACCCCGGGGGCCCGGACGGACCCGGCACGCCGGGCGAGCCCGGCAACCCAGGTCTGCCGGGCACCGGTGGCGCCGGGGCGCCCGCGGAGTCGGCTCTGACCGACGCGACGCGCGGCGGCATCACGGCACCAGACGCGGTGACGGCCGGATCGTCGATCACGATCGGCGTCGGTGCGTCCCGCGCCGGTTCGTCGGTCGACGCCTGGCTGTTCTCCACGCCGATGCATCTCGGGACCAAGGTCGTCTCGACGGCGGGCACGATCACGGTCACGGTCCCGGCGGATGCACCCGCGGGCCAGCACCGGCTGGTCGTCACGGATGCCTCCGGCGCGGTGATCGGCTGGGTGCCGCTCGAGGTGCGTGCCGCATCCGGTCCGCTGGCCGTGACCGGCCTCGACCTCGGCCCGACCCTGCCGTTCGCCCTCGGGGCGCTGCTGCTGGGCTCGCTGCTGGTCGGCGTCTCCACACGCCGCCGCTCACCCGCGGAGTAACCCGGAAGAAGGGGGCGGAGCCGAACGCCGGCTCCGCCCCCTTCTTCGCGCCCACCCCAAGACCGCGAGACTGCATCTTTGTCACGAGATCACTGTGTTTACCCGTGATCTCGTGATGAGAATGCAGTCTCGCGGAAAAGTGGGGGGGGCATGAGCCCGCAGCGGGGACCGCCGGATGCGGGCGGCCCCGGATGCGGGCGGCCCCGGATGCGGGCAGCCCCGGATGCGGGCGGCCCCGGATGCCGGGGCTCCGCCGAGGATCAGGCGCCGGAGAGGGCCTCGGACACCACGGCACGGGCCTCGTCCTGCACGTCGTGCAGGTGGGCCTCGCCGCGCAGCGACTCCGCGTAGAGCTTGTAGACGTCCTCGGTGCCGGACGGGCGCGCGGCGAACCACGCGTCCGCCGTCACGACCTTGAGCCCCCCGATCGCCGCGCCGTTGCCGGGGGCGTGGGAGAGCTTCGCGGTGATGGGCTCGCCGGCCAGCTCGGTGGCGGTGACCGCATCCGGCGAGAGCTTCGCCAGCGCCGCCTTCTGCTCGGGGGTCGCCGGGGCGTCGACGCGCTGGTACACGGATGCGCCGTAGGTGTCTTCGAGCTCCGCGTAGCGCTGCGAGGGGGTCTTGCCCGTCACCGCGAGGATCTCCGCGGCGAGCAGGCACAGCAGGATGCCGTCCTTGTCGGTGGTCCACACGGTGCCGTCCTGACGGAGGAAGGATGCGCCGGCGGACTCCTCGCCGCCGAACGCGACCGACCCGTCGAGCAGGCCCGGCACGAACCACTTGAAGCCGACCGGGACCTCGTAGAGGGTGCGGCCGAGCGCCTCGACGACGCGGTCGATGATCATCGACGACACGAGCGTCTTGCCGACGGCGGCCTCGGCGGGCCATCCGGGCCGGTGCGAGAAGAGGTAGTCGATCGCGACCGCCAGGTAGTGGTTCGGGTTCATGAGGCCCGCGTCGGGGGTGACGATGCCGTGGCGGTCCGCATCCGCGTCGTTTCCGGTGAGGATGTCGTACTCGTCGCGTCGGGCGACGAGCGCGGCCATCGCATTGGGCGAGGACGGATCCATGCGGATCTTCTCGTCCCAGTCGAGGGTCATGAACCTCCACGTCGGGTCGACGTCGGGGTTCACGACCGTGAGGTCGAGGCCGTAGTGCTCGGCGATCAGCGCCCAATAGTCCACGGACGCGCCGCCGAGCGGGTCGGCGCCGATGCGGATGCCGGCCTTCTTGATCGCTTCGATGTCGATGATCGCGTCGAGATCGCGCACGTACGCCTCGCGGAAGTCGTACTGCGCGAGGGTGTCGCTGTCGATATCGGCGTAGGGAGTGCGCTTGACGCCTGCCAGCCCCGCGGCGATGAGCTCGTTGGCGCGATCCGCGATCCACGAGGTGGCGTCGGTGTCGGCGGGTCCGCCGTGGGGCGGGTTGTACTTGAAGCCGCCGTCGCGCGGCGGGTTGTGGGAGGGCGTCACGACGATGCCGTCCGCGCGTCCCGCGTCGTCGGCGGTGCGATCGCGGTTGTAGGTGAGGATCGCGTGGCTCAGGGCGGGGGTGGGAACCCATGAGTCGCGGGCGTCGACGCGCACGTCCACACCGTTGGCGACGAGCACCTCGATGGCCGTGCGCTCGGCCGGCAGCGACAGGCCGTGGGTGTCGCGGCCGAGGAAGAGCGGGCCGGTGATGCCCTGACCCGCCCGGTAGTCGACGATCGCCTGGGTGGTGGCGAGGATGTGGTTCTCGTTGAAGCTGGTCGACAGGCTCGACCCGCGGTGACCGCTCGTGCCGAACACGACCCGCTGGGCGGGTACCGAGGCGTCGGGCTTCAGGTCGTAGTAGGCGGCGATCAGCTCGTCGATGTCGATCAGATCAGAAGGCTCAGCAGGCTGTCCGGCACGGCTCATGTCACTAGTCTGCCGTGCCGGCAGGGCGTCGTCACTCTCCTGGCGCTCGGCGGCCTCATTTCCGGTGTTCACCGGAGGCGCTCGGGGGCGGTCTAGGCTGAGTGCCCGTGAGCACCGCATCCGTCGCCCGTCGTACCTACAGCTACCTGGGTCCGGCCGGCACCTTCACGGAGGCGGCACTCGCGCAGGTGCCTGAGGCGCGCGGTCAGATCTGGCGTTCGGTGCGCAACGTGGGCGAGGCGCTCGCCGATGTCGTCGAGGGTCGGTCGGATGCGGCGATGATCGCGATCGAGAACTCGGTCGACGGCGGCGTCTCCACGGCGCAGGACGCGCTGGCCACGATGCCGGGGCTGCGCATCATCGGCGAGTACCTCGTGCCGGTGAACTTCGTCCTCGTGGGCCGGCCCGGGCAGCGTCTCGAGGACGTCTCGCTCGTCGCCGCGCACCCCGTCGCGTATGCGCAGTGCCTGCAGTGGCTCAGCCGTGAGCTCCCGGCCCACGCGCACCTGCCCGCATCCAGCAACGTCGCCGCCGCCCTCGGTCTGCTCGACGGAACCAGCGATGCGGATGCGGCCATCGCCCCTCCCGGCATCCTCGAGCACCACGAACTCGACCTGCTCGCGGAGGGCCTCGGCGACAAGAAGGACGCCGTCACCCGCTTCGTGCTGGTGGCCCGCACGGTGGCGCCGCCGGCACCCACCGGAGCGGACAAGACCTCGCTGATCGTGGAGCTGCCGGAGGAGTACCCCGGCGCGCTCATGGAGATGCTGGAGCAGTTCGCGACGCGCGGGATCAACCTGTCGTTGCTCGCATCCCGTCCGATCGGCGACGCGCTCGGCCGGTACCGATTCGTCATCGACGCCGACGGGCACGTCCTCGACGAGCGTGTGGCCGACGCCCTCATGGGGCTGCGTCGTTTCAGTCCGAAGGTGATCTTCCTCGGCTCGTACCCGCGGGCCGATCGTGCGATCAACCGCTACCCCGAGCGGTACTCCGACGACGTGTTCGTCGAGGCCCGCGACTGGCTGCGCGCGCTCGTCAGCGGAGAACCCGAGGCCTGACCCGCCCGCCTCGGGCGCTCACCTGTCACAGATCGAGCCGCCGCCGTCCGTCTGTGACAGTCGAGCGGGGTGGTGGACTGTTCCCCTGTCACAGACCGCGCCGAAAGCGTCGATCTGTGACAGGGGAACAGAGGGGGCTGAGCGCGGGCTCTCCGGACGGGAGAGGCGAGCCCGAGGTTTGACCCGCCCGCGTCAGGCGGCGAGCAGCGGGGTGAGCAGCTCGAGCGTCTGGGCCCGCCCGCCCGCGGTGTCCAACGGCTCCGCGTCGTAGGCGCCGGCGACGGGGGAGACCATGATCTCGTCCACGCCGTATCGGGCCGAGAACGCGCGGAGGGCATCGGCGGTCTGCTCGGGCGCCCCGACGAACCAGGTGCGGCGGGCGTTGTCGATGATGTGCGCGGCGAGGTTGTCGTGTGCCTCCGCATCCCGCGCCTGCTCGACCGTCTCCATCGGCACGAGCGGACGGCCGGAGCGGATGCGGGACATCATGCGCAGCTGCGGCAGCGCACGCTCCCATGCCTCGGCCTCCGTCGGCGCCACGACCGCGTTCGCCGTGACGAAGGTGCGCGGGCTCGGGTGCGCTTCGGAGGGCTGGTACTGGTCGCGGTACAGCGTCAGCGCGCGTTCGAGGCCGTCGCCGGCGAAGTGGTTCGCGAAGACGTAGGGCAGGCCGGATGCGGCGGCGAGCTGCGCGGAGTAGTCGCTCGACCCCAGCAGCCACACCTCGGGAAGGGTCGTCGCGGCGGGCGTCGCGTGCACGCTGTAGGTGTCGCCGGAGGTGAAGCGCACCGTGGCGCCCGCGTCGCTCGTGAGCGAGAGGATGTCGGCGATGTGCTGCGGGAACTGCTCCACATCGCTCGTGGTGCCGCTGCGGCGCAGCAGCTGGGTGATGACCGGATCGCTGCCCGGCGCACGCCCGATGCCGAGGTCGATGCGGCCCGGCGCCAGCGCCTCGAGCGCGGCGAACTGCTCGGCGACGATGAGGGGCGAGTGGTTGGGGAGCATCACGCCGCCCGACCCGACCCGCATCCGCTTCGTCCGTGCGGCAGCCGCCGCGATCAGCACCGGCGGGCTCGTCGAGGCCACCGCGGGCATGTTGTGGTGCTCGGCGAACCAGTAGCGGCCGATGCCCAGCTCGTCCGCGCGCTCGGCGAGGTCGAGGGATGCGGCGACGGCCTGCGCGCTGGTCTGGCCGGTGCGCACGGGAACGAGGTCGAGGACGGAAACGGTGATGCTCATCGCAGAGGGCAACCGAAGCGGCTGTGGAAGCATTCCCCGGCGACCCGGCGATGCTGAATATGGTGGGCCGCATGCGAGGGGGAGCGATGCGTTGGTTGAGCGCGGCCGTGGCAGTGGTGACGGTGGCGGGCGTGGCGTGGCTGGGGTTCGCTCCGACATCCGCCGCGCTGTCCAACTGGGTGGGCTCGATCGAGTGCCGAGCGGTGCTCGCTCCGATCGAGGGCGTGAGCCTGGTATCGAACCTCACCCCGCAGCAGAACGAGATCGCTGAGGAGTGGCTCGTCGCCGTCGGCTACCTGGACGAGGGCCAGTCGCCCACGGCCGACCAGATGAGCTCCGTCGTATCGAACGTGCATGACGTGTGCGCCGACGCTCAGCAGCAGCGCTCGACGTGGATGCTGCTCGCCGCCGTCGTCGGCAGCGCGCTTGCGCTGGTGCTCGCTCCGCGCCGTCGCACGCGAGAGTAGGGGCGTTCACGGCCGATGCGGGCCCCCGCATTCCGCGGCGCGCCGGATCGAGCCGTCGGTTACGGCTTCCAGGTGACGGGCTGCTGGGCGTAGGGGTGTTCCTCGTCGGGGAACGTCGCGGCTCGGCTGGTGCCGTTGAACTCGACCCCGCCCAGATCGGGCCCTGTCGTCAGGGCGACCCAGCACTCCAGGGCGGTCCCGTCCTCCGGCTCGGGAAGCGACAGTCCGCACGCATCCGCATCGCCCATCGCGACGTTGCCGACGTCGTTCGCGAGCCATCCGGCGAACGAACCGTCCGCTTCGATCGGGATGAGCGGCACGGTGCGGGTCGTGCTGTCGTACTCGCTGACCGGCGTCCACGTGTACTGCACGACGATCGCGAACGGATGCCGGCTGCTCAGTTCCGCCTTCTCGGTGTATCCGTCGATCTTCTCGGGAGCCAGGGGATCCATCGAGAGGACCGTTGCGCCCACGAGCTCCGTGTCGCCGCTCGCGGCGGGGACCTTCACCCATGCCGTGTCGCCGACCGAGAGCGTCGTGCCGGGGTGGGTAGCTTCCACGGGTGCGTCTGGGACGTCTACCGGAGAGACGTCGGGACCCGCAGCCGTGCACCCCGCGAGGGCCAGCGCGGCAGCGGCGGCACCTGGCAGCAGGAGCCTGCCGGCGGTACGGGGCATCTCGGGTCCTTCCAGGGCGCTCAGCGCGCGGCGGCTTTCACGTGCTCGTACGCGTCCAGCGCGCGTTTGCGCGATGCCCCCAAGTCGACGAGCGGGTCCAAGGATGCGGAATCCGGGGCCCACTGCGAGACGTAGAGACCATCTTTGTCGAACTTCTCCGCTTGGGTCTGGGGGTTGAAAATCCGGAAGTACGGTGCTGCATCCGCGCCTGATCCCGCCACCCACTGCCAGTTGAACGGGTTGGAGGCCGCATCCGCGTCGACCAGGGTGTCCCAGAACCACTGCTCGCCGTGGCGCCAGTCGATCATCAGGTTCTTGATCAGGTACGAGGCCGTCACCATGCGCACGCGGTTGTGCATGATCCCGGAGTGCCACAGCTCCCGCATCCCGGCGTCCACGAGCGGCACCCCCGTGCGCCCCCGTTGCCACGCCTCGAGGTGCGAGCGCTGGAGCCGCGGCCAGGGGAACGCGTCGAAGGCCGGACGCAGATTCTCCCGGGCGAGATCGGGGAAGTGGAACAGGGTGTGCCAGGCGAACTCGCGCCAGCCGACCTCGGAGAGGAAGCGTCCCGCATCCGCGCCGGTCGCGAGGGTGTCGTGCCAGACGGTGAAGGGGCTCAGCTCGCCCCAGCGCAGGCGCGGCGACAGCTGGGAGGTGACCCCCGCGGCGGGCTCGTCGCGTGCGGTGTCGTAGCCCGCGAGATCGTCCTTCAGAAACTCTCGGAGCCGGAATCGCGCGGCGGGCTCGCCCGGCTCCCACGTCTCCCTCAGGCCCCCTGCCCAGTCGGGCTGTGCCGGAAGCAGCTGCCAATCGTCCAGCGCGTCGGATGCGGGCGTCCTGCCCACCCCGTCGATCTCCCGCGGTTCCGGCAACGGGGCCCGCGGTGCCGGCAGATGCAGACAGGCGCGCCAGAAGGGCGTGAACACGGAGAAGTGGGTATCGGAGCCGGTGCGCACGGTCCACGGCTCGAACAGGAGCGACGCCTGGAACGAGCGCACCTCGAGGCCGTCATCGCGCAGGCTCTGCTTGAGGCCGGCATCGATTTCGCGTTCCGGTCCGCCGTAGCGGCGGTTCCAGAAGACGGCACCGGCACCCGCATCCGACACCAGCTCCGGGAGCACGGATGCGGCGGCGCCTCGGCGCAGCACCAGACTGCCGCCGCGCTCGCGCAGGCGCTCGCCGAGCGAGGCGAGCGAGTGGTGCAGCCACCAGCGAGCGGCGCCGCCGAGGGCGCGGACACCGGGCGACTCCTCGTCGAGCACATACACCCCGACGACCGGTTCGCCGCGGTCGATCGCTGCGCGCAGGGCCGGGTTGTCGGCGAGGCGAAGATCGTCGCGGAACCAGACGAGGGTGGGGCTGCTCACCCGCTCATCCTCGCGAACGGGCCGGAATCGGAGTCGAAGGGTTGACAGTCAGAGCCGGCTGAGGTCGTGCCCGGCCGGCACGGTCACGCGCAGCGCGCCGGCGTCGATGCGGCTCACGATCCGCACGGCCTCCCCGAACTCGTCGCCGTCGAGCTGCACCGGATGCGGTTCGGCCGCGGCGACTTCCATCGTCCGCCCGCGCATGTAGCGCACGGCGTTGTCGCGGGTGCGCAACTGCAGCACCCGGCGGCCGGCGCGGAACCTGCGCAGCACGCTGTTGTCCCACGCGACGCGGCGCCAGACGAACAGCCACCCCCACCATGCCTTGGGCTGGAACAGCACGACGTCCATGGTCCCGTCGATCACCGACGCCTCGGGAATGAGGGAGAGCCCCGCGGGCAGCGACCCGCAGTTCGCGTACAGCACGCTCTGCACGCGGGCGGAGTGCAGGCGCTGGTCGCCCACCTGGTAGACGATGCGGAACGGCGCGGCCCCGACGAGCGAGCGTGCCGCTCCGTCGACGTAGGCGACCCAGCCGACGCTCTTCTTCAGCGACGGACGGGTGTTGGCGATCATCGCCGCATCCAGTCCGATACCGCCCATCACCACGTACGCGTGGGTCTCGCGAGCCCCATTGACGCGGTGCAACTCGGCGAAGCCGACGTCGATCATCACCGTGTCGCCGGCGAACGCGGTGGCGATCACGCGGTCGGGGTCGTCGAGGGGGAGGCGCAGGTTGCGGGCGAGGAGGTTTCCCGTGCCGCTGGGCACGATCGTCAGCGGCACCCCCGTGTGGGCGAGGGCTTCGGCGACCGCACGCACCGTGCCGTCGCCGCCGGCGACCAGCACCGCATCCGCTCCCTGCGAGAGTGCGCTGCGCGTCTGACCCTGGCCCAGATCCTCGGGGGTCGTCTCGAAGAAGAGGGGCGGGGCCCATCCCGCCTGCTCGGCGGCGTGCACGACCTGCGTACGCAGGCGACGGGCGTCGACCTTCACGGGGTTGTAGACCAGCGCCGCGCGCCGGACGGCGGCGGCATCCGAGGTCATGCTCACAGAGTAGGGCCGCGGGCGCACTGTGGCGTCTCGGGCGGTGGTGCTGCTCGGGACTGTCTCCTCCGCATGTCCCACTTGCCGCAGGTTTCGCGGTTGTCTCCGCATCCGTGTCCCACTTGCTGCAGTTTCCGGGGTCGATTTCTGCAGAAACTGGGACATGCTCTGCGGGAAGTGGGACGTGCGTTGCGGGAAGTGGGACATGGCGGGCGGAATCCGCGGCGCACCCGCCGCGTCTAGACTTCACGGGTGATCGATCTGGCCCTCCTTCGCGATAACCCCGAGCTCGTCAAGCGCTCCCAGGAAGCCCGCGGCGAGTCCGCGGAGACGGTGGATGCGGCGCTCGCCGCCGATCGCGAACGGCGATCGGCCATCACGGCGTTCGAAGAGCTCCGTGCCGCGCAGAACGCGCACGGCAAGAGGGTGGCCGCCGCCCCCAAGGAGGAGAAGGCTGCGCTCGTCGCCGAGGCGAAGGAACTGAGCGCTCAGGTCAAGGCCGCACAGGCCGCCGTGACCGAGGCGGAGGAGGCTGCCGCGGAGGCGCTCGCGAAGATCGAGAACATCGTCATCGAGGGCGTGCCCGTCGGTGGTGAGGACGACTTCGTGACCCTGCGCACGCACGGCGAGATCCCGTCGTTCGACTTCACCCCGCGCGACCACCTCGAGATCGGCGAGCTGCTCGGCGCGATCGACATGGAGCGGGGAACCAAGGTCTCCGGCAGTCGCTTCTACTTCCTCACGGGTGTCGGCGCGCGCCTCGAGATCGCGCTGATGAACCTCGCGCTCGATCGCGCCCTGCAGGCCGGGTTCACCCCCATCATCCCGCCGACGCTCGTGCGCCCCGAGGTCATGCGCGGCACCGGATTCCTCGGTAAGCACGCCGCCGAGGTGTACCACCTCGACGACGAAGACCTGTACCTCGTCGGAACGAGCGAGGTGCCCCTGGCCGGGTATCACATGGACGAGATCCTCGACCTGGGCCGCGGGCCCAAGCGCTACGCGGGCTGGTCCACCTGTTACCGCAGCGAGGCGGGCTCGTACGGAAAGGACACCCGCGGCATCATCCGGGTGCACCAGTTCAACAAGCTCGAAATGTTCGTCTACGTCGACCCGGCCGAAGCCGAGGCCGAGCACCTGCGCCTCGTCGAGATGCAGGAGCGGATGATGCAGGATCTCGGTCTGTCGTATCGCGTCATCGACGTCGCCGCGGGAGACCTCGGTTCCTCCGCAGCGCGCAAGTACGACATCGAGGCATGGGTCCCGACGCAGGACGCGTACCGCGAGCTCACCAGCACGAGCAACTGCACGACGTACCAGGCTCGGCGCCTGTCGATCCGGTACCGCCCCGAGGAGGGCAAGACGCAGCCGGTCGCGACGCTGAACGGAACCCTCGCGACCACGCGCTGGATCGTGGCGCTGCTCGAGACGCACCAGCGCGCCGACGGCTCGGTCACCGTGCCGGAGGTGCTGCGGCCCTTCCTCGGCGGCCTCGAGGTTCTGGAGCCGATCGCGTGAGTGAGGCGCGGCTGCCGGCGACCGGAGAGATCGAGATCGAGACGCCGGCCGAAGCTGCCGCTCTCGTCGAGGAGATCGCGGCCGCGGATGCGGAGCGGATGCTGATCGTGCTCGACATCGACGGCACGGTGCTGCTCGAGGACGAGTCGCCGAGCCCCGGGATCGTCGAGGCCGTGGCGGATGCGCGACGCGCCGGTCACGAGGTGATGCTCGCCACCGGGCGCAGCTGGGAGGCGACCCGCGGCATCCAGGAACTCCTGCAGATCGCGCCCGACTACGCCGTGTGCTCGAACGGCGCGGTGATCATGGCGCGAGTGGGCGCGGCGGATCCCGCATCCCTCGTCTACGAGCGCAGACACGTCGAGACGTTCGATGCGGCCGAGGTGCTGACGCTGCTTCGCGAGCACCTGCCCGACGCGCATTACCTCGTCGAGCTGCCCGACGGGCGCCGGGAGTACACCGACTACATGGACGACTGGAACCTCGACCGCGCGTCGAAGGTCGCCTTCGAGGAGCTCGCGCGCCAGCCGGTGACCCGTGTCGTCGTGGTCTCGCCCGAGCACAACGAGGGCGACTTCGTCGAGCTGGTCGATCGCGTGGGGCTCAACCAGGTCTCGTACGCCGTGGGATGGACGGCCTGGCTCGACATCGCCCCGAAGGGCGTCGACAAGGGCACGGCGCTCGCGCTCGTGCGCGAGTGGCTCGAGGTGGCGCCCGAGAACGTCCTCGTCATGGGCGACGGCCGCAACGACGTCGGCATGTTCGCGTGGGCGAAGCAGCACGGCGGCCGCGCTGTCGCGATGGGACAGGGTCCGCAGGAAGTGCAGGATGCGGCGGGTGAAGTCACCGCATCCGTGCTCGACGGCGGCGTCGCCGAGGTGCTGCGCCGCCTCTGAGCCGTCGGCGGGTCGACTAGACTCGGCCCGTTCGGCGCGTGCATTCTGCGCGTCGGGAGGGTTGTCCGAGCGGCCGAAGGACCCGGTCTTGAAAACCGGTGGGCAGCAATGTCCCGTGGGTTCGAATCCCACACCCTCCGCAACGACGAAAGCGGGCCCCGCAGGGGCTCGCTTTCGTCGTTATGACGAGCTGAGCGGGTTCGAACGGAGTTGGGCCCACGCCGCCGGAGGCTCCGCGTGTCGCGCAGCGGCGCGTGGAGGGGCGGTGGGGAGAATCCCACACCCTCCGCAACGACGAAAGCGGGCCCCGCAGGGGCTCGCTTTCGTCGTTATGACGAGCTGAGCGGGTTCGAACGGAGTTGGGCCCACGCTGCCCGAGGCATGCCGACCAAGAATGCATTGTTTCCGCGCATGAGTTTTCTTTCGGCGCGCAAGATGCCGAAATGCAAAAGGTTGATGTGTCATACTCCCGAGCTATGGCCAAACAGCATTTCACCCGACTCATCGACGACCTCGACGGCGAAGTTCTTGAAGAGGGAAAGACGATCCATTTCTCTCTCGAGGGGCGCTCGTACGAAATCGACCTTTCCGAGAAGAACGCCGAAAAGCTCCGTGAGGCATTCAAGCCGTTCATCAAGGCGGGGCGCTCCATCGGTAGTGCATCGCGCACCACGACGCGTGGTCGCAGCACGAAGAAGGACACGCGTGACCTCGGTGCCGTGCGCGAATGGGCCGCGGCGAATGGTCACGAGGTGAGCGCGCGCGGACGAGTTCCCGCCGCCGTCCTCGAGGCCTACGACGCCGCACACTAATCCGCGCGTTCGCAGAAGTCCTTTCGCCCGAACTCCTGCAATTCCTGCTCGACAGGAGAGCGAATGGATGTGGAACGCGCATTCTGCAGGATTTCGGGCAGGTGCAGGTGTCGGATCCATACGGCGAGCCCGGCCCGCCCGGCGGCAAGGGCTGCACGACGAGGCCCCGGCGGGAATCACCCGCCGGGGCCTCATCGTGTGCTCAGGCCGCGCGGCGGATGCGGTGAAGTCGAGCCGGAAGGCCGTCGCGCCCGGGCAGGGGGATGTCGTTGTGTCCGACCAGCACGTCCCAGAGGTTGGCGGCCGCGCCGGGCGGCACGGAGTCCTCCTCGATGAGAGAGACGTTATCGAGACAGAACGTGGTGGGGATGCTGTTCGCGCCGAGGCGGAACTGCAGGCCAGAGACCGCGCCCTGGCCGAAGTCGCGGACGATGAAGGTATCGCTGAGTCTCTGGGACGCGTCCGTGAGCGAGGCGGTCTGGCTCGTGTAGGTGCTAAATGACGCATCCGCGACCTTCGGGGCCGCCTGGGTCACGAGCGTAGCGGGATCGCTCGCGCGCACGTCCGCGGTGATGTAGTCGACGCCCGCCGTCAGCGGCAGGTCGCTCTGCCCCACGAGGACGTCCCACGGGTTGGCCGTGTGGATCAGGCGGCCTCCCGCCGGATCGATCGCACGAGGGGTTCGGTCGAGGCGAGTGAGCCCAGCACGAGCGCGACGCCGACGGCGAACGTCCCGGCGATGATCAGCAGCGACGTCGGCGCCAGCACCAGGGTGATGCCGATGATCGGCAGGCTCAGCGCGATGCCCGCGAGCGCGCCGCCGAGCGCGGCCCAGCGCAGGGGGAGCAGCACGGTGATGCGCCGGGCGCGGGCGAGATCGGACGCGGGAACGCCGAGACGGTCGAGGCCCACGATCGGCTCCCGGTCCTCGAGCACGGATGCGGCCTGCGTCACCCCGACGGAACACGCCAGGAGCAGGAAGGCCGACGCGAGCGTGACGAGCACGCCCGTGCGGATGTCGGCCAACACCGTGCCGCTGTCGGCCACGTCGTCGCCGGCCAGCGCGACCAGGCTTATGCCTGCCCCGCCGACGACCGCGATGAACGAGACCATCGCGATCGCTGAGACGCGTCGCCAGGCGACGGATGCGTGGGCGGCGAGCTCGCGTCCGGCGATCAGGTGCGCCGCATCCCCGGCACGGCGAGCCATCGCGCGACCGCGTGCGGCGACGATCGGGGTGCCGATGAGATTCAGCAGGCCGAGGGACCCGGCAAAGAGCGCCAGCAGCAGCGCGACCCCCGTGTCGCGGGATTGATACACAGGTGCGACCGTCCTGCGACCGACGGTCCGCGCCCGCTCGATACGGTCGTTGCATGAGCAGCACCGCCCCCCGCATCCTGGCCCTCGTCGCGGCCGTCGGCGTCCTGGTCGCCGGATGCGCCGCCGAGGCCCGCCCGGCCGCGTCCGCGCCCGTCGCCGCGAGCACGCCGTCGACGTCGTCGACGCCGACCGTTCCCGTCGTCGCGGGGTACGCGCCCGGTGAAGTGCCGCCGGTCCCGCTGTTCACGATGCCCGACCTGGCACTGCTCGACAGCGCCCTCGGCGGCTTCGCGATCCAGCTGGACCGCCAGATCGCGCCGCGACCCGGCATCGAGGTGCGCCCCGCTGCCTGCGGCGACGTGACCGAGCGGGCGAGTGCGCAGGGGTCGGTGCTCCTCTACGGCGACGGGTCGGGAACCTTCACCGGACCCGACGGCACGGTGCACAACTACGGCGGCGGCTCGGGCAGCTTCACCCTCAACGGGGTGACCGCGAACGTCTACGGCGACGGTTCGGGCTCCTACATCGCCGACGGTATCGAGATCCACAACTACGGTGACGGGTCCGGCTCGGTGACCACGGCCGACGGTGCCACTTGGGTCTACGGCGACGGCTCCGCCTCGCGCACCGGCGACGGCGTCGAGCATTGGAACTACGGCGACGGCTCCGCGATGTACCGCGACGCCGACGTCGAGATCCACAACTACGGCGACGGCTCCGGTTCCTACGTCGCGAAGGGACTCGACATCCGCAACGACGGCGACGGCACCGGTGCCGTCAACGGCGAGCCCGTCGAGGTGGATCCGCTGCCCGCCGTCGCGCCGGTCGGTGTCTTCCCGCCGCTCGGCACACTCGCACCCATCACCTCCTGCGGCACCACGATCACCCTCAGCGACGGCGTGCTCTTCGACTTCGACCGCTCCGAGATCCGGGCGGATTCGGCGGGCGTGCTCGACGAGTTGGCGGCCGCGATGACGGAGCTCGACGTCCCGACGGCTGAGATCGGCGGGCACACCGACACGATCGGCTCGGACAGCTATAACCAGGAGCTGTCCGAGCGGCGCGCCGCATCCGTCGTCGCCGCGCTGAAAGATCGCGGTGTGAGCGCGTCGCTCAGCGCGGTCGGATACGGCGAGAGCGCTCCGGTCGCCGCGAACGAGATCGACGGCGTCGACAACCCCGCCGGACGCCAGCTCAACCGCCGTGTCGAGATCTTCATCCCGGCCTTCTGAGCGGACGAGACGATGAAGAAGACGCTGCCGCTCACGCTCGCCGCCCTCGCCGTGCTCCTGACCGGGTGCTCCGTCGCCTACGAGGCGCCCGGGGATCCCGCGGCCGACCCCGCTCCCTCGTCGACGCCGGCGCCCGCGACGTCGGCTTCGAAGGAGCAGGACCTGGACGCATCGGTGCGTCCGTCCGCGGCATCCGACGAGCTGCGCGAGCGCTATGCCGACGTGGCGCAGCAGACGTCGTGCGCCTCGGGCGAGGTCGTCGTCGCGCAGGCGGGTGCGACGGTGTCGATCACGGGGGAGTGCGCCCTCGTGACGGTCACGGCGAGCGGCGCCGTCGTGCTCGCCGATCGCATCGGCACGCTCGAGATCACCGGAGCCGCCAATCAGGTACAGGCTGCGTCGGTCGATATCGCCCGACTCGGTGGCAGCGGCAACGACGTGCGGTGGGAGAGCGGAACCCCAGCCGTGACCGATACCGGCGCAGCGAACACCGCGCGCGCCACGACCGGAGGATGACCACCATGTCCCAGTCGCAGCAGCAGTACGTCTACGTCACCCGCCCCACCGACGGGCTAGCCATCACCTCATTCGTGCTCGCGCTCCTGGGGTTCAACCTGCTCGCGGTGATCTTCGGCCACGTCGCGCTCGCCCGCATCCGCCGTACCCATGCCGGCGGAGCGGGCTTCGCGATCGCGGGGCTCGTGATCGGCTACCTCACGATCGCGGCGATCGCCGTCGTGATCCTCGCCGCGTTGGGGATCGGGATCTGGGTGGTGAATGCCTCGTGAGCGACCAGGCGCGCACCCGTGTGCTGCTCGTGGACGACGAGGAGGCGATCACCTCCACCCTCGCGCCGTTCCTCGAACGCAGCGGATTCGATGTGCGCGTGGAAGCCGACGGGCAGAGCGCCCTCGACGCACATGCCGCCTTCGCGCCCCACATCGTCGTCTCCGACGTGCTCATGCCCCGCATGGACGGCCGCGAGCTCGTGCGACGCCTGCGCCGTGCGGATGCGTGGACCCCGGTCATCATGCTGACCAAGGTGGACGCCTCGTTCGAGCGCACCGCGGCGCTGGAGGAAGTCGCCGACGACTATCTCGGCAAGCCGTTCGACCCGCCGGAACTCGTGGCCCGCATCCGTGCGGTGCTGCGCCGCACGGCGGGCGGCGGCAAGCCGCTGACCGCATCGTCGCAGCTGGTCAGCGCGGGGCTCCGGCTCGACCGTGTGGCCCGTCGCGTGCACCGCGACGGCGCGACGCTCGAGCTGACGCCCAAGGCGCTCACCCTGCTGGAGTACCTGATGTCGCACCCCGACGAGGTGCACACGAGGGAGCACCTGCTCGAGACTCTCTGGGGCTTCGAGTTCGCCGTCACCACGCGCGCCGTCGATCACCGCATCGCGGAACTGCGTCGCGCGCTGGGTGATGACGCCCAGCAGCCGCGCTGGATCGAGACGCTGCCGGGCGCGGGCTACCGCTTCTGCGCGCCGGTGAGCGCGTCGTGAAACCCGTGCGCCTGGTGCTCGTCGCCGCCCCGCTCGCGGTGGCCGCACTCCTCGCCGTCGTGCTCGCACTCGCCGGCGGCAACGGCTCTCTCGTGCTGCGGATGCCGCTGGCCACCGTGCTCGTCGTGTCCGGCGCGCTCCTGTCCGTTGTTCTGGTGCTTGCGCTCGTCGTGCGACCGATGCGGATGCGGCGGCGCGATGCCGCTCTCGTCGCCGCCCGCGCCGAGGGTTCGGTCGCCGAACGCGATGCGCACCGGCGGTTCCTGCGCCGGCTCGACCATGAGCTCAAGAACCCGGTGACCGCCATCCGCTCGGCGCTGGCGGCGGGGGAGCAGACGCCGTCGGAGAACCTGGTGATCGCGTCGGCCCAGGCCGCGCGGCTGAGCGGCGTCGTCACGCAGCTGCGCGCCCTTTCCTCCCTGGAGACACGGCCGATCGAGGCATCCCGCGTGGATCTGACGGTCATCGTGGAGGAAGAGGTGGCCGCGCTGCGTGACGAACTCGCCGCGCGCGGCGCGCACCGCAGCGTCGAGACCTCGCTGCCCACCGTCCCGTGGCCCTTGCCGCCGGTCACCGGCGACCCGGATCTGCTGGCCGTCGCCGTGCGCAACCTCCTGCTGAACGCGGTGAAGTACTCGGACGAGGGCGCACGCATCGAGGTGCGCGGCACGGAGGAGACGGATGCCGTCGTGATCGAGGTCGCCGACACGGGGTGGGGCATCCGAGGCGAAGACCTCCCCTTTGTGTGGGAGGAGCTGTGGCGGGCCCAGGACGCCCGGGGCGTCGAAGGAACGGGTCTCGGTCTCTCGCTCGTGCGCGTGGTGGTGCACCGGCACGGCGGGGAGGTCTCCCTCCGGTCGCAGTTCGGACGCGGAACGAGTGTGCGGCTCGCGCTTCCGCGGGCACCGCGCTGAGCGCGCCCGGGCGATCCGCACGTCGTTCTCAGGTCGCCACTCCTAGGATGGGCTCTGATCTATGGGGGCAGGGCGTGTGGATCGCGCCGCGCCTGCAGCTTGTGCATACGAGAGGACCCGTGTGAGCCCGACCCGAAGCGGGCGTCGCCAGACGGTGGCGCGCCACGGCCGATTGCGCTCGCCGCATCCCGTCGCACAGTTCTTCAAGCTCGTCGCCGTCTCGCTCGCCGTGGTGCTCGTCGCCGGCATCGGTGTGGTCGGCTACAACGTCTGGAGCCTGACGACCAACCTCACGCAGGACGCGGTCGCGCTCGAGGGCCAGAGCGCCGTGCCGCCCGACATCGGGGCGATCGAGGGAGGAGTGAACCTCTTCCTCGCCGGTACCGATGCCTGTGAGCCGGAGTACGCCGCGCTCTTCGGTGACCGATGCTCGGGCGCCGACGCCGAGGGCGACCTCAACGACGTCAACCTGCTGCTGCACATCTCCGACAACCCGCGTCGCGTGACGGTGATCTCCTTCCCCCGCGACCTCATGATCCCGATCCCCTCCTGCACGCGGGCGGACGGCTCGACCACATCGGCCATGAGCAAGCAGCAGCTGAACTCGACCTTCTCCTACGGAGGCCTCAGCTGCGCGGTGAAGACGATCTCCGAGCTGACCGGGCAGAACATTCCGTTCGCCGCATCCGTCACCTTCGGCGGCGTCATCCAGATCACCGACGCCATCGGTGGCGTCGACGTCTGCATCGCGAACGGCATCCGCGACCCGTACACGGGCATCGACTGGCCCGCCGGCACGCGCAACGTGCAGGGCTGGGACGCTTTGCAGTTCCTCCGGACGCGGCACGGCGTCGGGAACGGTGGCGACCTCGGTCGCATCTCCAACCAGCAGCAGTACATGTCGCGTCTCGCGCGCAAGCTCGTCGGCGAGGGTGTGCTCAGCGATCCCGCCACGCTCTACAAGCTCGCTACCGTCGGCGTCGAGAACGTGACGCCGAGCCAGAGCCTCACGAATCCGATGACGCTCGTGCAGATCGCGCTCGCCGTCAAGGAAGTGCCGTTCAACGAGATCGTCTTCGTGCAGTACCCGACGCTCACCGACCCGGACGACGCCAACCGGGTCGTGCCCAACAAGAGCGCCGCCCAGGCTCTGTTCGATGCGATCGACGCGAACCAGCAGCTCGTGCTGACGGGCTCGACGAGTCAGGGAGACGGCACGATCGTCGCCGAACCCTCTGAGGCGCCCACCGATCCGACGACGCCCACGCCGACGCAGTCCGCCGACGTGGCGCAGCCGACCACCCCGACCGACAGCGTCGCGCTGCCGTCCTCCATCGCGGGGCAGACCGCCGCTGAGGAGACGTGCTCGAACGGGAACCTGCGCTGATGCCGAGACGGCGCGGCCGCAGCGCTCCGGTGGCCCGGCATGGGCGGTTGCAGTCTCCGCATCCGCTGATGCAAGCGCTGTCGATCGCGGCGGTCGCCGTGGTCGTCGGCATCGCCTCGGCCGCCGGCGTCGTCGGTTTCCACCTCTGGGATGCCGCTGCCACCATCCAGGACAACGCCGTCGACATCGGTAATGACGGCGACCCCGCTCTGCCTCCCGGCCTCGGCGAGATCGAGGGCGGGGTGAACGTGCTGCTCGTGGGCACCGACTCGTGCGAGGGGCAGGACCTCGCCCTGTTCCCGCGCTGCGGGATCGACGATGACGGCGGTGAGCGCAACGACGTCACGATGCTTGTCCACATCAGCGATGCGCCGCGGCGGGTGACGGTCGTGTCCATCCCGCGCGACACCTTCGTGCCGATCGCCGAGTGCCAGGATGCCGACGGCAACACGGCGGGCGGGGGAACGGACCGGATCAACTCGTCGTACATGTACGGCGGGCTCCCGTGTACGGTCCGCACCGTCGAGGAGCTCACCGGCGAAGACATCCAGTTCGCGGCCGCCATCCGATGGACCGGCGTGATCAACCTCTCCGACGCCGTCGGCGGCGTCGACGTCTGTGTGCAGGGCGACATCTCGGACCGGCACACGGGCTTGGCGCTTTCCGCCGGGACGCACACGTTGCAGGGTCAGCAGGCGCTGCAGTTTCTGCGCATCCGTCACGGGATCGGCGACGGCTCGGACCTCGGCCGGATCTCGAACCAGCAGCAGTTCATGTCGTCGCTCGTGCGCAAGCTGAAGGGTGACGCCGTGTTCGGGGATGCGGGCAAGCTGCTGAACTTCGCGAACGTCGCCATGACGCAGGTGCGCGAGAAGCAGCTCGTGCTCGACAAGCAGCTCGCCAATCCGACGCGCATGGCGCAGATCGCGATGGCGTTGAAGGACGTACCGTTCGAAGACATCGTCTTCGTGCAGTACCCGGCCGCTTACTCCGGTAGCGGGCTCGTACCGATCTCGAGTGCCGCGGACGCCTTGTTCGCGGCACTGCGTGAGAACCGGCCGCTGCAGCTCACCGGTGACGCGAGCGGCGGCTTCGGCGTCGAGGTGACCGGTGAGGTGCCCGACACAGCTGCCCCCGACCCGGCCGCGACTGCTCCCGCACCTACGGCCACGGAGGGCAGCGAGGCGCTGCCGTCCGACACGGCCGTCGAGCTGCCGTCGTCGATTCCCGGCCAGAACGCCAGCCAGGTGACCTGCACGGTTCCGCAGAAGTAGACCTCAGAGGTCGAGGCGACGCGGCGTGACGTCGGGTCCCTCCCGATAGGGCGTGAGCCCCGATCAGGGGCTGATTGTCCGCGTCATCCTTCTGACGACGTCGCTGGCCGTGTTCTCCGGCGGAGAACGAGCACGCCCGCTGTCGCCGCCGCGGCGACGGCGGGAAGCCAGAGCGCCACGGGGCCGACCAGGCGCGCCGCCGCCGCGCCGGCGATCGCTCCGATCGCGATCGCGACCCACAGTGCGAGGTGCCGCATCCACGCGCGCCGATCGCCGCCGCGGAAGGCGGCGACGATGTTCTCCGCGAGCTTCATGAGCTGACCCGTCATGTACGTGATGCCGAAGGGCGCGGCGCCGTCGCGGGAGTGCACGGCGTTCGTCGCGCCCATCGCGGCCGCGAGCACCGGTCCCGCCGCCAGCACGTCACCAATCCCGGCCAGTGCCGCGGCCACGAGGAGCGTGAGCGCCACGAGGGTCATGACGCCGCGCGACCGTGCGCGGATCGACACGGCCGTGCCCGTCACGCCCCCGGCGACGAAGGCCGCGACGAGTAGTCCCGCGTACCCCGCGGCGCCCCACGCGCCGCCCGTCAGCTCGGCGGAGGCCTGCGTCGTGTTGCCGCTCATGAACGACACGAAGAAGCCGCCGAGCATCACGAACGCGAAGCCGTCGACGAAGCCGGCCAGCAGCGCGAGCGCCGCCGAACTCGCGAGGTGTTTCGGGTCCACCGCATGCCCTTCCGGATGTGGTGCCCACCGCATCCGCTATCGAGTATCCGGGACCTGTTCGGTGGGGGCGAACCGACCGGTTATGATGGTCGGGTGTGTTCGGCGCAAGCCGCCACTGGAGACGTCGCATAGTCAGGCCTAGTGCACCACCCTGCTAAGGTGGAGTCCCCGTAAGGGGACCGAGGGTTCAAATCCCTCCGTCTCCGCCAAATCTTCCTCGCTGTTTCCCCCGGAATTCCGCGGATGTCAGCGACTCAAGTCCCCGCCATCTGGGCTGTTTGCCCACATTTTGCCCACAACTTCATTGTGGCGTGCGCGGTCCATGGCGTCTGAAAGCGCCTCGAGGTCGCGGTCGAACAGGTCGGCGTAGATGTCGAGCGTCATCGCTGCGGAAGCATGACCGAGCATTCGTTGGACAACCTTGACGTTTGCTCCTGCTTGCACGGCGAGAGACGCCGCGGTGTGGCGGAGCTCATGAGGCGTCAGGTTCGGTGCCCCGGCAGCAGCAGCGGCGGTGCGGAACCACGACTTCGAGCCCTTGCTCGCACGTGTGCGTGATCCGTCGAGGGCCTGCACGTCGATCTTGAGCTTGACGTGAGCCGTTGGGCTCGACCTCTTGCGCGCTTGGGTGGGATCTGACACGCAGGCGCGGCGCTGGTGCATCGTGAAGCTGCCACGGTGATCGTCGTCATTCAAGCCCTACGTGCTGCTCGATGGGGAGTGCTCGGGCATCCTCATCCATGAGGAGGTTCGGATGGTTCGCCTCGGAGCCCGTTCATCGGTCTGGACGAGGCCTACGGTATGCTCATCGGCGATGGTCCCGTCGGCTCGAACCCCGCACGTTACCGTGTTGAGCGAGCGTCTTCTGATAACGAGGATCATTGCTGGGCTCGGCCTGGCGCTCTTGCTCATGCTGGGCGTCGCCGCCGCAGGACACCTTGAAGCCGACGGTGCCACACCTGCGCCGCTGGGAATGTCCGCACTCGTGGCCCCGCTCCCCGAGCCGTTGAGTGACAGCGCTGTAGATGCGAGTGCGGTTGGCGAGCTTCAGACGGTGGCTGGTGAGTCTTCGGGAGCCAGCGCTCTGATGGGTGCAGCACTGTGTGTTCTTGGCGTGCTGTGCGGGCTCGTATTCGTGGCGCTGGTTCACCGGCTTTGGAATCGACGGGTTCTCCCTGATCGCGGGACTTCGCCTCGGGTACTGTCGCTGTTTCCCCACCCGTTGACCTACTCGCGGGTGAGTATTCTCTCGCTGACGCATTTGAGTATCTCCCGAACCTGACATTCGGCATGCCGCCCCTCGCTGGGTGGCGCTTCGCCCCGGGCTCACGCCCGGGTTCTGTCGTGTGCCATGGCTCGGTTTGGAGTACTCGGATGAAAACCCCTGTGAAGGCGACGTTGATCTCCGTCGCTGTTGTCGTCGTGCTGGTGTTGGTCGCGGTGGTGTACGCCCTCGTCAATCAGAGGCCCACCCCACCCCCGGAGGAAGGGAGCGGCGCCGGCGGCTCATCTGTGGTGCGGGAAGGCTCGCATGTGCTGGACGAGGGTGGGCCGGATGCGGTGACAGTGGTGGAGTTCCTGGACTTCGAGTGTGAGGCGTGTGGCGCGTTCTACCCGATCGTTGAAGATCTCCGCGAGAAGTACGCCGGTCAGATCACCTACGTGGTGCGGTACTTTCCCCTGCCCGGTCACTTCAACTCGAAGAACGCGGCGATCGCCGCGGAAGCGGCCGCACAGCAGGACCGATTCGAGGACATGTACCACCGGCTGTTCGAGACACAGGCGGAGTGGGGCGAAGCGCAGGAATCCCGAGCCGACCTGTTCCGCGGCTTCGCCGAAGAGCTCGGACTGGACATGGCTGCCTACGACGCGGCCGTGGCCGATCCCGCCACCACCGAACGGGTGGAGCTCGACTTCAACGAGGGACGCGCTCTGGGAGTCGACAGCACCCCGACGTTCTTCCTCGATGGGGAGAAGCTCGAACTGCAGACGCTGAACGACCTCGAAGACGCCATCGCGGCTGCCGTCTCCGGTGGTCAGTGATGCACACGGGCCTGTCACACCGACGAGTGATCATCGTCGGAGCCGGGCAGTCGGGACTGGCCGTTGCTGCGGCGTTGAACGCCGAGGGGCTGCGTCCGCAGCAGGACTTCGTCATGATCGACGCGGCCGGCAAGGGGCAGCGCAGCTGGGCATCCCGATGGCATTCGATGGAGCTGCTCAGCGACGCCCGACATAGCACGCTCCCGCCTCGAGGACTCCCCGGAGATCAACGCAGGCGTCCCCGCGTCGACGAGATCGTCGACTATCTCACCTTCGTCGAGGCCGGTCTTCGCGTCGAGACGGTCTGGGGGGTCCGCGCCACCGGGGTTGAGCGTCCCGGCACCGGAACCACGCTGCTGCTGTCCACCACGGCAGGGGAGGTGCAGACCCGCAACGTCGTGTGCGCCACCGCCGCCGCGGCGTATCCGCGCGTGCCGGAGTGGGCCGCACGCGTGAGTGTTCCTGGCGTCGTGCTGCACAGCAGCGACTACCTGTACCCGAACCAGCTCCCTTCGGGAAAGGTGCTCGTCGTCGGCGGCGGCAACAGCGGGGTGCAGCTGGCCCGTGAGCTGACCGCGTCTCACACGGTCACCTTGTCCGTGCGTACCCCGCGCCGACACCGGCCGAGTGGCAGCTACCCGGCAGCTGCTGGACCGGCCGTTTCGTGGCTTACCCGCAGGCGGCACCCCGAACCGGTCTTCGGCGACAGTTACGACCAGCTGCGACGCGCCGGCGTCACGATCGTCCCCGCCGCGACAGCCGCAGACGCCGGCGTGGTGACATTCGCTGATGGCAGCGAGCTCGCACCGGACTCCGTGATCTTCGCCACCGGCTTCGAACCGGGCGACGACTGGCTGCCCGATGCCGCGCGAACCGATCGGGGAGCCCGCACCCAGACGGGGATCCCGGGACTGTTCGTGGCCGGCATGCCGCAGTACAGCGGCCGCGGCGCAGACACGATCGCCGGGGTCTGGCGAGATGCCACCACCATCGCCCACCACATCATCGACCGTCCCTGAAAGCCACGCCATGACACCCTCTTCACACACCGACATCACCCCTGGCATCGCGCGGATGCCGCGAAGGCTTCGCTCTGCCACGTTCCTCGCCCTGTTGGCGAGCCTGCTGCTGGCAACTGGCATGGTGCTCGCAACCGCATCGTCCGCGGCCGCGCACGACAGCATCGTCTCGGCCACTCCCGAGGCTGACGCGACCATCGGCGTGGTGCCGCAGGAGATCTCGTTGACGTTCAGCGGCGAGATCCTCACCGTGGGCAGCGCTGTGGTCATCGAAGTGATCACCCCGGGCGGTCAGAACCTCGCGACCGAACAGCCGCAGATCGACGGCACGACGGTCACTCAGGCGCTCACCGGCGATCAGGAGCCCGGTCTTTACACGGTGCGGTGGCGGGTCGTCTCCAGCGACGGTCATCCCATCAGTGACGAGTACACGTACACCCTCGAATCCGCCGCGATTCCTGATAACACCCCCACTCCCGCGCCTACCGCCACAGAGCAGACGCCCGAACCATCTCCCACATCCTCCGCCGCCGAATCCGGGGATGACGGCTACGGCGGTCAGGCGTCCGGCGGGGGAGAGGCCTTCCCCGTGCTGGCCGTCATCAGCGGCGTGACCATCGTCGGCGGGGCGTTGATCGTGGTCTTCATGGTGGCGCGGGAACGCCGCCGCCGTGACCGCGCCGCCGCGGCAGCGGCCCAGCCAGAGTCCTCAACGGATGGCAAGGCAGATGGCTCGTAACCGACGGACACGACTCGCGATCGCCTGCGCGATCACCGCGGCGGTGGTGCTGATCGACCAGGCCACCAAGGCGGCCGCGTTGTCCGGGCTCAGCACAGAGCGCCGTGTGCCGCTGCTGGGAGATCTGCTCGGGCTGCAGCTCGCCTTCAACCCGGGCGCGACTCTCTCCCTTGGCGCCAGCTTCACCGGGCTGCTGACCCTCCTCGGCGCGGCAATCGTGATTCTGCTGGTGATCGCCGTCGTCCGAGCTCGCACCGTGGGGTGGGCCGTGGGGCTCGGATTGATCCTGGGCGGCGCGATCGGGAACCTCATCGACCGTCTCTTCTCTCCACCCGGATTCGGGGTCGGGCACGTCACCGACTTCCTCGCCTACGGCACCTGGTTCATCGGCAACCTCGCCGACATCGCTCTCGGCGCGGGCGCCATCGTCCTCGTGGGCGTGCTGTGGGCGCGGCGACGAGATGCCACCGCACGAGTCGCCGGCGCGATGATCAAGGTGCGCCGCTCATGACTCGCGGCCGCGTGGTCACCACAGCCGTAGTGATGCTGGCTGTCCTCGTACTTGCTGGGTGCGCGAGCAGCGATTCGCTCGCACAGCAGTACCGGGATGGGAATGAGAAGGGCTACATCGCGGGCGAGTTCCAAGTGGTGGAGATCCCGGAGCCTGACCGCGGCGAACCGGTCGCGTTCGAGGGGGTCACCGAGACCGGCGACAGCGTGACCAGCGACGACTACCGCGGCGGGGTGCTGGTGGTGAACTTCTGGTACGCCGCATGCGGACCGTGCATCGTCGAGGCGCCGCTGCTGGAAGAGGTCTGGCAGGAGTACCAGGACCAGGACGTCGCGTTCCTCGGCGTGAACACCTACGACCAGCCCGCTACCGCACTGTCGTTCGCCCGGGACAACAACGTCACCTACCCGAGCGTGATCGACGTCAACGACGGCAAGGTCAAGCTCGCGTTCGCTCAGGTCACCCCGATCCAGGCCACCCCCACCACCCTCGTGCTCGATCGGGACGGAAGAGTCGCCGCCCGGATCATTGGACAGCTGGCCAGCGCCTCCATCCTGTCCACCCTGGTCGCCGACACCCTCGCAGAGGAGAACCCGTCATGAACCCCGGTCAGCTGGTCGTCGACGGCGCCCTCTGGATCGCGATCCCGATCGCGGCCCTCGCCGGCCTGGTCTCGTTCATCTCCCCCTGCGTGCTGCCTCTGGTGCCCGGTTACCTCGGCTACCTCGGCGGCGCCGCCGGCAGCAACCCAGGTGCCGGTGCCACCGGGTCGACGGTCACAGCGGAGCGCATCCGCCTGCTGCTGGGGGTGGGCCTGTTCATCGCCGGGTTCACGGTGGTGTTCGTCACGGTGACGATCTTGGGTGGCACGTTCGGGTTCCTGCTGCTGCAGTACGCCAACATCCTCACCCGGATCCTCGGGGCGGTCGTGATCGCCCTCGGCCTGGTGTTCATCGGGTTCTTCGGTATCGCCCAACGCACTCTGCGTCCCCGAGTGCAGAGCCGCGCCGGCCTGATCGGCGCCCCGCTGCTCGGGTTCGCGCTCGGAGTGGGATGGACCCCCTGTATCGGTCCGACGCTCGCGGCGATCCTGTCGATGTCGTGGAACCTCGGCGACCCCGCCCGCGCAGGCCTGCTCGGTCTCGCCTACTCGCTCGGGTTGGGCATCCCGTTCCTGCTGCTGGCACTGGGGTGGGGATGGGCGTCCCGCTCGGCGTCGTTCCTGCGCCGCCACATCCGTGTCCTGAACATCGTCGGCGGCGCCCTGCTGGTGCTGCTCGGGATGCTGATGGTGACCGGGCTGTGGACGATGCTGATGTCTGCTCTGCAACAGGTGGTGATCAATGTCCCCGCCCCGCTCTGAGACCGACACGGTCGTCGACCCGCTGCGCCCCGCCGACCACCTCGACTCCGACTCCTCGTCCGAGATCACCGGTCCTTCCCTCGGGGTGGTCGGTTGGGCACGATGGGCGTGGCGGCAACTGACCAGCATGCGCACCGCCTTGGTGCTGTTGCTGTTCCTCGCGATCGCCGCCGTCCCCGGATCGTTGTTCCCGCAACGCACCGCCGACCCCAACGGGGTCACCCAGTGGCAACGCGACAACCCTGACCTGTTCCCCTTGGCCGATGCGGTCGGCTTGTTCGACGTGTACTCCTCGCCCTGGTTCTCCGCGATCTACCTGTTGCTGTTCGCGTCCCTCATCGGCTGCGTCATCCCCCGCGCCAAGCACCACTACAAGGCGCTCCGGTCCCTGCCGCCCCGTACCCCCGCACGACTGTCCCGCCTAGCCGCCTACCAGGAGACGACGATCGCGGCCGATGAAGCCGTCCCCGATCCGGCGGGGGAGGCGGTGCGGCTTGCGGAGCATCAGCTGCGCCGGGCCGGCTACCGGGTGCACCGCTACGACGGGCCGGGATGGGCATCGGTCTCGGCCGAGCGCGGGTATCTGCGAGAGACCGGCAACCTGGTCTTCCACGTCGCCCTGGTCGGGGTGCTCGCCTCGGTCGCGATCGGCGGCGGGTTCGCCTACACCGGGCAACGGGTCGTGGTGGAGGGCACCACGTTCGTCAACGCCCTCAGCGACTACTCCTCGTTCAACCCCGGCCGGTTCGTCGACGGCGCCGGCTTGGCCCCGTACTCGCTCACCCTCGACGACTTCCGCGTCTCCTACCGGCTGCCCGGCAGCCCCGGCGCCGGGCAGGCGGGCGACTTCTCCGCCGACGTCACCATCCGCAGCGCCGGTCAAGACGATCGGGCGGAGAGCGTGATCGTGAACTATCCGATCGCCGTCGCCGGCGACCGCATCTACCTGCTCGGCAACGGGTACGCCCCGACCCTCACCGTCCGTGACGCCGCCGGCGAGATCGTGTGGAGCGAATCGCAGCCGTTCCTGCCGCAGGACTCGAACATGACCTCGCTGGGGATCATCAAGATTCCGGACGGGCTGCCCGAGCAGCTCGGCCTGGTCGGCTTCTTCTATCCCACCCAGGGGGTGCTGCCTTCCGGCGCGTTCACGTCGGTCTACCCGGACGTGGTCAACCCGGTGCTCACCCTCAACGTGTTCAGCGGCGACCTCGGCATCGACGACGGCACGCCCCGATCCGTGTACACCCTCGAGGCCGACCGACTCACTCAGCACACCGGCGGCGACACCGGCCTGGACTCCCTCGAACTCACCCCCGGCGCCACGGTGGACCTGCCCAACGGCTGGGGAACGATCACCTGGGAGGCGGTGTCCGAGCAGGAGCCGGTGAAGCGGTTCGCGTCGCTGCAGATCCAGAACGACCCCACCAGCGGATGGGTGCTCGCCTTCGCGATCCTCGCCACGGTGGGACTGTTCGCCGGTCTGTTCGTGCCTCGTCGACGCATCTGGGTCAAGGCCCGCACCACCGCCGAGGGCGTCCACGTCGAATACGCGGGACTCGCCCGCGGGGAGGATCCCACGCTCCATAAGGCCGTCCGCGACATCGCGAACGTCCACGCTGTCGCCCTGAACCGTGCGCGCGATGCGAACCCGGAAGGGAACGCCCGATGAGAGGCCCGGCTGACAACACTCTCAATCTCGAGATCGACGACGGCCAACTTGGTCGACCTGCTCGACCTTCGATCGTCCTGACCGGGATGACATCGTGAACGACTGGATCCCTGGGACACCGCCGACCCTGCTCGGCTTTCTCAGCCCCGTGCCGCTACCGTTCCCACTGCTGCCGGTGATCGCCTCTGCGCTTGCGGCTGCCTACCTGGCCGGCGCGATCCGGCTGTGGACCGGCCGACGGCGCTGGCCAGTGTGGCGCACGGTTAGCTTCCTGCTCGGCTGCCTCACCCTGGCCGCGGTCACCGGTCTCGGCGTCGAGGCGTACGGGTATGCATTGTTCTCGGTGTTCATGTTCCAGCAGCTCACCCTCATGATGGCTATTCCCCCGCTGCTGGTGCTGGGGTCACCTGGCACGCTCCTGCTGCGGGCCACTCCCCACCAGGGAGTCGGTCGGTTCGTGCTCCTCGCAGCTCATTGGGGCCTGCGCACCCGGGGCGCCCGGTGGGTTCTGAGCCCCTGGGTGGCGCTCCCGCTTTACCTGTTCGCGTTCTACGGTCTGTACCTCGCCGACACCGCCGACCGCATTCTGGAAACGCCCGGCGGGCACATCGGCCTCGAGATTGGATTCTTGGCCGCGGGCATCCTCTTCACCATCCCGGTGCTCTCCGCCGATCCGCTGCCGGTGCGACTAAGCCACGGCGGCCGCGCGGTGGACGTGTTCGCTGAAGCCGCCCTGCACGCATTCTTCGGGGTATTCCTGATGATGTCGACCACCCTGTTGGTCGATGCGTTCACGGCGCCCACGCTGGCTATGGGCGTAGATCCGATCGCGGACCAGGGTCTCGCCGGGGGCTTGGCCTGGTCGTACGGCGAAGCGCCCACTTTGTTGATGCTGCTGTTCGTGATGCACCGCTGGTTCCGCGAGGACACTGTCCGCGACGCCGCCGCCGCTCGCTACGCCGACACCCACGGAGATCCCGAGCTCGACGCCTACAACGCGTACCTCGACAGGCTCCGCCATGAGGACACCCGCTGATGATCACGACCAACTTCGCCACCTCAGCTCAGCCGATCATGAACACAGCGATGGCCTTAGACCGCACGGCGCGGCTGCCACTGTGGGCTGCGATGGTGGTGGCGGCCGCCGGCGGGCTCGCGCTGGATCTTGCCACCCCGGCGATCGGATGGTGGCCGCTGGCGTTGGTGGCGGTCACGATGTCGTTGATCAGCCTGATCGGACGTAGCATCCTCACTTCATTCCTCGTCGGCACGGTCTTCGGCGTCGTGTTCTTCTTCACACACCTCGCCTGGGTCGGACAGTTCCTCGGCCCGATACCCTGGGTCGCTCTCGCCAGCCTGCAGGCGCTTCTGTTCGGCGCTGGCGGCGTCCCGCTCACACTTGCCTACCGATGGACGGGGTGGTACCGGCCGCGCGGACCCGTGCAACTGATCCTCGTGCCGCTGCTGATCGGTAGCCTCTGGGCTACGCGGGAGATCGCGATGGGGGCGTGGCCCTACGGCGGGTTCCCTTGGGCGCGGATCGGGATGACACAGGTCGAGGGCCCGTTGGCGTATGCCGCATCCTGGACCGGCGTCACCGGGCTGAGCCTGCTGGTCGTAGCGCTGTGCGCGGGCATCCTGGAGTGGGCCCGCGCGGGCGGCCTCCGGTTCCTGCTCGGCATCATCCCCGCCGCCGTCCTCGCATTCCTGCTCGTCGTGACGCCGCAGTTCCCGACCACCACCGCCGGAACGCTGCGGGTCGGGTGGGTGCAGGGCAACGGACCCGCCGCCTACTTCGACCCCAAGGCGCCCGGCGACATGCTCGCCGCGCAGACCGCCGCCTCGCAGCCGCTACTGGGCGAGAAGATGGACCTGCTGGTGTGGCCGGAAGGCAGCATCGACGCCGACCCGTTGCGAACTTCCGTGGTCGCGACTCAGCTAGATCGTGTCGTCGAGGCGGCGGGTGCGCCGCTGCTGATAAACGCGGTCACCTCCCGCGGTGAAGCCGTGTTCAACACGTCCCTGCTGTGGACGGCCGACACCAACGCGCGGCAGCAGTACGACAAGGTCAACCCGGTCCCATTCGGCGAATACGTGCCCGACCGGTGGCTGTACGAACGCATCGTCCCCGACCTCGTCGGGCGGATTCAGCGAGAGTACACTCCCGGCAGCAATCCGCCGATCGTCACCGTGAGCGACATCGGTGTTGGGTTGGCGATCTGCTTCGACGTCATCTACGACCAGGTGATCTGGGACGCCGCTCGCGCCGGCGCGGAACTATACGTCTTCCAGACCAACAACGCCGACTTCCGTGGCACCGACGAGAACCTACAACAGCTCGCATTCGCGAGAATGCGCGCCATTGAGACCGGCCGGGCCGTCGTGAATGTCTCCACCGTCGGTACAAGTCAGGTCATCGCCCCCGAAGGGGCCACGACCGACAGCGTCGACGTCGACACCGCGGCCGCGCAGATCAGCACCATCCCGTTGCGCACCGGGCTCACTGCAGCTGTGCTTCTCGGTCCGTGGCTGACCTGGCTGGTCCCCGTCCTCGCGGTCATCGCCTTCAGTGGGCTCGGCATCCACCACAGCGCCCGGCCTGCCAGCCCGCGCGCACACCCCCATTCACGAAGGGCGAAACGAGCATGAGACCGACAAAACCCATCGTCCAGGCCGAACCCCACACGCCGGATGGAGGGCCGACCAGCGTCGACATGCGCTGCGCTCTTTCACTCGCGGAGCAGCGGATCCTCGGGCTACGTGCGCCCCGCCGCGCGGTACTCGGGGCGGGGCTTCTCGGGCTCATCGCTGCGAGTTCGATCGGCGGCTCCGTGTCGCCGCTGCCCGCTTTCGCCGCCGACTACCCGTCCTGGGATGACGTGCAGGCCGCGAAGGTGAACGGGACGCTGAAGACGGCCGAGATCACCCGCATCCGGGGTCTCATACAGAGCCTGACCAATGAGGTGCAACGTACTCGCGCGACGGCCGAACAAGCGGCGGATGCGTTCTACGCCGCGCAGCAGGACTTCTTCGCCGCCAGCCAACGAGCCGACGCGCTCCAATCCCAGGCAGACACCGAAGCCGAAGCCGCCGCTGAGGCCTCCAACCGTGCGGGATGGCTCGCTGCGCAGTTGTACCGCGACGGTGGCGATGCCGCCACGGTAGAGCTGCTCCTGCCGCTCGGGGAATCTCAATCTGACCGAGAAAGAGGAGTACATCATGGCGGAAGGGAGGTGATGGGTCGGTGAATGATGCACATCCACGCACCCGGCGCGAATTGCGAGAGGCGCGTCGTCCGATTGCAGCAAGAGATGCGGAAGGAATCGTCGATGCCTTCGACCTGGCGTGGGTCGAGCTTTCGCGCACGACGACCTCGCACCGATCATCCGTTCCGCGCGCGACTGTCGTCTCGGCGCTCGAAAGCGATGCGCGTCGGCCGACACGGCGCAGATCCTTCGCTGTGACTCGCTCGATCACAGCGGCCATCGCGGCTGTCATGCTGGCGATGACCGTGCCTCTCACCGCCTCGGTGCGATCCTCGTCCGATACCGCTGAGTCAGTCGGTAGGGGGAGTGCGGCGCCCCGCGCGGAGGAGATCCAGGCCTTTGTCACGCCGGAACGCGATGCGGCAGCGCCGCTGAATCGCGGCGACTACATTGCTACCGACACGGCGGGCATCGCGGCGTCGGCTGGAATCAGGCACACATCAGATCTATTTCGGAACGACCCGTCGGCGCTCGTCCAATGGCCGTTCGCGGTCGGAGTCCCCATGACCTACGGATACGGGATGCGTTCGGGAACCATGCACCAGGGCCTCGACCTCACTCCCGGCGAAGGAGCGCAGATCCAGAGCATCGCCGACGGCACCGTTCGCATCGCCACGGAAGCAGGCGGGGGCTACGGAGTGATGGTCATCATCGACCACGTCATCGACGGGAGGAAAGTGGCCAGCCGCTACGCACACATGCAATCCGGATCTCTCCGTGTGCAATCCGGCCAGACGATCGCGGCGGGCGAGACGGTCGGAGCGGTCGGGAACACGGGGCGCTCATTCGGGGCGCACCTGCATCTGGAGATCATGGACGCGCGCGACCAACCCTTCGACCCGCTCCCGTTCTTGAGAAGCGGTGGGATGTGAGTTCGTGGAGGGCGGGGCGTACTGATCTTCTTGAGACGCCCGTGCGCTTGCATCATTCCACCTCTATGGCGGGGCGCCGAGATCGGTGAGGCTGGTGCTGACATGGACGCCTGTACTCCAATAGTCGCCACGATCGCCTGGAGCCCACCGACCGTTCAGGTGGCTCCCAGAATCCGCGCCTAATAATACAGCATTCGATGTATAGTCACCGCATGCTGACTCTTGCGTCACGGGTAGATGTGATGAACCGTCTCGGTCGCGCGATGGCCGATCCCACCAGGTCTCGGATCCTGCTGGAACTCCTCGCCGGGCCGGGATACCCTGCACGGCTCTCCGAATCTCTCGGACTCAGCCGAACCAACGTCTCCAACCACCTGACGTGTCTCAGGGGATGCGGGATTGTCGTGGCGACTCCGGAGGGGAGGCAGACCCGCTATGAGATCGCCGACCGCCACTTGACCAAGGCGATCACCTTGCTAGTCGATACCGTCCTCGCATTCGATGACGGCGTCACGTGCGCTGACGAGAACTGCGACGTGCCGCTGTGCTGCGGGCCCGGTGCGATGGCCGACATGAACGCGGAGGGAGCGCGGTGAGCGAGGAGTGCTGTGGGCCGGACGAGCACCGCAAGGTCACCACGACCGTGAAGCGGCTTCACCTGAGCAAGCCGCTGACCACCGGAGACGCGTGCTGCGGCCCGATCGACGAGCCCGCCTCGGCGGACAGGGCACCTCGCGTGCACCAAGTCGACGGTGACGCCTGCTGCGGGCGCGACGAGAAACCCGCTACGCACGCGCACGGTCACGACGACCACGATGATGACGACGAGCATGACCACGGGGACGGGCTCGAAGTGCGACCGCCATGGTGGCGGGACACCGCCCTGCTGCCATCCGCCATCGCGGGCGTAACCCTGCTCGCCGGGTACGTTTCCGAGTGGACCGGCGGGCCCATTCGGCGATCAATCGCTAGGAGGCGGGTGACTGCTTCGTGCGGGGTGTAGCTTGCCGAGGTAGCGTCGGAGCAGATGGAGCGTTCAGTTCCGGTCAGGTTCCTCGGGCGAGGCCCTGTCTGAGCGGCGCGGCTCTTGTTGCTCGCGGAAGGCTCCCGACCGCCACCCGCGTCGCGGAGCGATTGGGTGTAGTGCCCACATTTTGCCCACGGACGGGCGAAAGTGCACTGCAGTCGGCAACGCTCGACGAAAGGTCCGCGAGCGCGTTAGCCGCGGGAATCCGCGGTTGATCTTTCCTCGCTCGGTGTTGAGCCTCGGACGCCTCAGCAGTGGCTGAAGTTCAAATCCCTCCGTCTCCGCCAGACTGAGCGCCCTCGAACCTGCGGAATCACGCGAGACCGGGGGCGTTTCTCGTTCCCCTCAGACCTCGCATGGCAACGAGGCGACAACAACTCGCGGCCCGATGGCCTCATACCTGCGGCAAACGACGCGCGAGAACAACGCGGCCACCGTCGCCGGCGGCGCGAAGAAGCCCACCAGCCGATACGAGCTCGAGTCGGTGCCGTGGGAGCTGTCGACGATCGCGCACCTGACCGAGCCGATCCGCGAACAGTGGCTGCAGGACTTCGGTCAGCTCGAGCCGTGGCTGTCCGTCGAGCTCGCCTACGGCCTCACCGAAGCGCTGCAGGACCTCATGATCAACGGCGGCGAGACGGAGAGCGGCGCCACCGCGCGTGGCCTCGACGCCGTGCCGGGCACGAACATGCAGCCGTTCGTTGGCAACATGTTCCGGTCGATCCGTCTCGCGCTCGGTGACCTCGAAATCGCCGGCGTCCTCGCGAACGGCATCGCTCTGCACTCCGACGACCGGACCGAGGTCGAGCTCGCCGAAGACACGAACGACTGCCCGCTCACCACGTCTCTGCTCGGCGACGCCCGCGGCCGCTTCCTCTGGAACGTGCCCATCGTCGTCTCGCCGCAGATCGAGAGCACCGCGTGGGTCGGCGACTGGAAGTCCATCCTCGGCCGACGACGCGGCCCTGTCGAGATGACCATGACCGACAAGGGCGTGTACGAGCAGCCCGCCGCCGAGCCCGACGGTGAGCCCACGCTCCTCGACCTGTACGAGCGGAACCTCCTCCGAGCCCGCGGCGAGACTCGCGCCGTGTTCCAGTTCCTGCAGCCAGCGTCGCCGACCAGAGTCAACATCGCTGAGTAGGCGCAGAAGTCAGACACCAAGCACCCCAAAGGCCCCGGCACGTGAGTCGTGCGGGGGCCTTTTCTCATGTGGTCGTTCAGCAGCCCGCGCGGACTACTTCGAGTCGAGCTCCTTCTCCACCGTGAGAACCTGCGACGAAGCGACGGCGTAGACCTTCGAGTCGCCCGGCCCGTAGAAGAAGAAGTAGTCGCCCTCGTGGCGAAACTTCACTGCTTCCACAGTCTTGCGGTACGGCACCCCACTGACGTCTGCGTTGATCTTGAACTTGGTCATGTCGACTCCGTCCCCCGCCCGGAACCACTCCAGGCGCACCGCAGAGCATATGGTTCACTACCGACACCGGGGGGCGGCCACATCTCCACCACCCCGGAAGCGGCCCACCTCCCGCGCGCGGGGCGGCCTCTCTCCCCGCGGATCCGGTGCGCGCGCCATATGGTGTTACACATAGCACCTGTAGCCCCGTGCCGTAGCTCAGTCAGGCTCCTGGGAGCGCTGCCCTAGCCCGCAACGACGATCGCGGCTACCGCGGCGCCGAGTGAGGCGACGGCCACGAAGAGCGAGCACCAGGCCATGATTCGCGTGAATCGTTCGGAACGCGCCGCGTCTGCCCGGGCTTGCTTCGCGAGCTCGAGCTGCGTCCCCATCGCGTCGATGAGCGAGCTCATCCGCTCGGCGGTCGCAGCTGCGGCGGTGGCGGTGCTCCTCGTGCTGGCTTCAATCGAGCTGCGCTGCATCGCGTCGAACTGTTCACGGGTTGGGCCCGTGTATCCATAGCTCACGGCGCTCTCTACGCCTGTTCGGGGACGTCAGATTGCTCGATGACCCTGATCGGCAGCCCACTGGCACCGCTGAGGCGCATGCGCAACTCGAAGACGTGCGTGATCGCCTGCAGGACGGCATAGGGGTCAACGTCGTGGATCAGGAACTCGGTCGCGGGGATCTCCCCTTCGTTGGCTTCCGCGATCCTTGGGAGGACGCCGCCGCCATCGGGAATCCGGTCGCGGTGGACGGCGATCACGCGCAGATCGTGTTCGAGCTCGCCGCCGCCGATGTCGATTCCGATGACCATCCACTCGTCCCTGTTTAGGCCGACCGTTTCCTCAATGCCCGGTCCGGTGAGTCGCTGATCGAGTTGCGCGGTGCCTTCCCAATCGGCGTAGGTGACCGCGGCGTCGCGCCAGATGAATCCGTTCTCCATGCCAGCGAGTGTGGCAGAAGCTACCTCTCGTGGCACTCGCATTCGCAGACCGCGATGTCTGCGCCGGCGGGCGGCGTCCAAGCCCCGATACAGGCGCGATGGTGGAGCTGCGCGCAGCTCGGATCACGATCACGGCCGTCGTTCCCGAGCATCCGATCGAGGATCTCGAGAGGAACGTCCAGGCGCTCCGCCAGGATGACGCGATCCATGCGGTATCGGTCCGCAAGGAGGCGTGCCATCCGCTGTTCGTTGGCGCGCTGTTGCGCTGCGCCTGCGGCGATGTAGCCGAGATGGAGTTGGACTGCTTCGGTGATGTGGTTAGGCTCGTCGGAACCCATGTGACCTCCAGTGCTCATGTTGGGTGAAGAGCGGCTTCTCGTGATTCCAGTCCCGGTGGAGCCGCTCTTCAGTTGGTACAGGAAGCTCATCACCCGCCTCCGTCATTCGCCAACCGAGCCTGTGGATAACTATGTGGCCAAAGTGTGCAAAACGCCGCCCTCCCTGTGGACAGGCGCTGGGGATAGGTGAACTAGTGCAGCGAGCCGCCGATCGTGAATACGCCCACGATCTGCCTTTTTCCGTCTCCCACAGGCGAAGAATGTCGCATGGTTAAAGTGCTGCTTGAAGGTTGCAGGAGTCGCGCCACTTATGCACATGCTTCGACGCGTAGTAGTGGGAGTTGTCGAACTACATTTCGTTGGCTGTGCTGCGCCGCATTCGGTATTGGTGAGCGGGCCAGTTGTCGAGACGATCGCGCCACCAGGCGAGTAGCACTTCCTCGTCGACGACGCGCTCGCCGTCGCGCAGCCACATGGGCATGCCCGCGGCTCGCCAGCGCTGCACGGTGCGCACGTCGCGGCGAACACGACGGGCAGCCTCGTCGCGGTAGTTCAGTCAGACGATCTCTTGCACACGGGCATCCTCGCGCGGCTGGCGGCACAATGGCGGCCATGACTTACGATCAGTCGCAGTTCGACGCGTGGCCGGCGCTCATGTCCCCGAAGGTCCTGGCGGAGCTGCTCGAGGTGTCGACGAAGACGCTCGAGCGGTGGCGCAGGCTACCGAATATGGGGCCTCGGTTCGTCCAGCCGCCGGGGTCCAGTCTCATCCGCTACACACGCGACGACGTCGTCGCGTGGCTATGCGCGGATCGCAACGATAAGGAGTGATCCGCGCGCCCGGGCGCCCCGCTGCGTGACAACGCCGAGGCAACACTCGGCCGCTGAGCGTGGTGATTCACCATGGCACTGGTGACCACAGAACCGCATAATCACGCGACTCTAAGGTAGTCATCACGCAACTCCGCGGGCACTGGCAGGGTTCAAATCCCTCCGTCTCCGTCAGACTGAACGCCCTCGAACCTGCGGAATCACGCGAGATCGGGGGCGTTCTTCGCTACCTTCAGAGTTCGCGTGACCGGGGTGTTTCTTCGGGTGGCTTAATTCCGGGGTGCCAGCGACTTGGCTGCGAACGGCCGCTCAGCGTTGAGTCTCGGGGGTCTCGACAGCGACGATGGCATGGCTTGGTGTTCCCTGGTGGTTGCAGGGCGCGAGCGATCCTAGTGGGATGCTCTTTCCGTTTTCGCTCTTGTGCTTGTTGATCGAGTCGCCCAGTCCGTTTCGATCACTCTCCCAAACGAGCTCGGTCGCAGTCTTGATGTATGTCTTGAAGATGCTGCCCCCGTGATTATCGAGGTCCTTTGTCCAGTAAAGCCCGGTTGATTGGTCTTCAACATAGACGTAACTGCCGTTGTGATAGCAAGCTCCGACGGTTATGGGCATCCTTATCCTGTCGACGGTCGCGCTAACAGGAAACGCATGGAAGCTGAGTGAGACGCCCGCCAGATCGAGTAGCTGCTCACGAAGAAGCTCGCGACTCGAGTGATCGGACGCGAGACGTGTGACCGAGGAGCCTGAGTTCACGCGAGCGAAATCATCAGCGATGTTCCTCATGGCCGCGCTCGTTCCGACAACGACAAGATGGGATGGGCGGGATGACGCTAACGCGCTGCGAACGTTCTGGTGAGTTGACGGCGTGAGCTCGTGATTCGTGAGCTGCATTCCGACGACTGCAGCCATGCGCTGTGAGTCCTCCGCGAACTGGGCTGTGTCTAGGTAGGCACTCGGCTCAGCCACGACGGCGATGCGGCGCGCCTTGCTCGGGATTGCCTCTCCGGCTAACGCAACCCAAGGTTCAATGAGGACCGAGAACGCACGAGCGGAGGAACTCCATTCTGCCTCCGCCCAGAAGTGCGAGTGGCCTGAGCCGTCAGCTGTGGGCAGCGCTGACATTACGATCAAGCCGCCCACTCGTGGACCGGTGAGTTGCCGGGCTGCGTCCCACTCGGGGTCAGGATGAACGACCGTAGCTAGCGCCACTCTCCGGATGCGCCGAAGTTGCTCCTCGCTCAAGAGCGGATCTGCACCAGTCTCAAGTGAGGTGGGGGCCGGGAGGCTCAGAGTAAGCGTGGGAGAGTCCAGAAGAGCACGCCATGCGGCTTTCGAGTTCGCCTCATCAAGGCTCAGAACGTTGCTCGAAGCCAACGGCTGCAGAACATCCAAAGCGACCTGCGATGCGGGCAGACGGAACCTCATTCGCTCGGTGCTGTAGGTCCGATCCCGCTTGATGCCCGGTCCTACGGGGTGAGGGCGAGCTGAGCCCAGCTTCGCGATCGATGCTTCGAGAGACTGAGCAGCAATAGCCAGCCGACGGATGTATCCGTCGGCTGGCGCAGTCATTGGTCGAGCGCGTACTCGATCGGAATTCTCAAGCGCAAGAGCTCCTGGAGGGGAAGCCTGGAGAGCAGCCCGAGGATGCGCTTTCGCGCGTCCTCCTCGGCGCTCATCGACCTCGCGCTCTGTGCGGAGCGGTCGACGACGTCCCGAGATTGCGCTTCAAGCGCAGCCGCCGGGATCCCGTTCTTGGTGGCCCAATCATTCGCGCGTTCGAGTACGCGCTCTCGGAGGTACTTCTTCCAACGGCGGCCAGCAGAGGCGCGCGACTTCAGTACGAGAGAGAACCCTCTCGCTGGGTTATCGGCGTTCAGGGCGCTCAGTAGCTCAGCTCCCCCAGCATCAAGACTGGTCTCGTTCGCGAACTCCGCCATCCATTGGATCTGCTCGGCGCGACTCACTGTCGGGACGCGAACGAACTTCTTCGCGTCGGAATGCTCCTCGGGGGCCAAGGGCAAGGTGCGCGAAGTATCACGTTCGAAGACGTAGGCCGCGCCGTCACCCCAGTCGAGGATTGCTCTCCATAGATCGCTATGAATGGACACGGAACCTTCGAGCCTGGAGGCAGGGGGCTCCGGCGCAGCGGGTTCTGTGTCCCCGAGGAGAATGACGTAGACGTCGCTTCCTGATGCCATCGGTCTTGTTGCGACGACGCCGCGGGACTCGGCGTCGGCAAGTAAATGACGGAATGATGTGAAGCCTGCGGAGCGGTAGGTGAATGCGCTGTCTAGCTTGAGCATTCGCGAATAGACGCCTGCGGCAGTCGGAATTGATTGGGAGCTCTGCATCCCTCGCAGCGCAGCGCGCAACAGGGCAAGACTCTCCAAGGGCGTACTCTGCCGGGAGCTTGCGCCCCCGGCAGAGTCGCGAGGTAAATGGGTCGCGGGAGACTTGGCCCCAATACCTACCGCATTCTCGACATCGCTACCTTGTTGGTCGCCAGCGAACTCAAATGGAGAACCGCTGTCTCGATGTCCTGCAGGTTGGTTGGTCATTGCCAAGCTCCTCGCGCATTCGACTGATCTCTCAGCAGAAAGGATCTACTGAGCTACGCGAGAAACGCCAACACCTCACTGAGCGCCTTCCCCTCGCGGGGTACCTTGCGGTCCAAGCCATAGCCGTCCAGCCCTGTTGACGAGGTGGTCGGCGTTACTATGGTGCGGTCAGTACTGCGGCCCTAATCGTGGGTACGACTAAGGCTTCGATTTCTCAGACGCCATATTAGGCAAGTTGTTGCCTGGATGCAAACCAAGACGCAGCGGTTGCTCCAAGTTGCACGGGCGGTCAACCTGGGCGGTCCGTGGGTGGTCATTAGGGCGACCGTCGCCGGGCGTATCCACAGGCGCCCTCGGGCCATGGGCTGTGTTGCTACCGCTCCAGTGCTCCTCGGGTTGCAGGCCGCGCACCGCATAATGGGCACGTGTCCTACACCGTCGAACGTCGCCGCAACCCGAGCGCCTGGGCTGGATTCTGGTTCGGTCTCGCGGGGCTCGTGCTCATGCCCATCCCGCTGTTCATCGGGCTCATCCTCGGCGGTGGGCTCTCCCTCGTCGCTGCCGTGTTCACGGTGATCGGCCTGCTGAAGGGTCTCGCGCGCAGCGGTCAGGGGATCGCGCCCGTCGTGTTCGCGATCATCTTCATCCTCCTCACCTGGGGCGGCATCTCCGTCGGGGGCGGCACGATCTGGTGACTCACCCTCTTCGCTGAGTCAACGCACCGCGGGTGACTTCGGCTCGGCGAACCCGCGTGCGAGCGACCGAGGGATCTGGTGCACCGCTGCGGGGTGCGGCAATCGCAACCGAGTCGCGCGCCATCAGGCGCGCAAGGGGGCGTGAGCACCGTCGGGGCCGATATCCTCGCTGAGGGCATCCGCCCCCGCAGCCGTTCGGCTGCGGCCCTCGCATCCGGGAGAGTGCGTATGTCGGTCGGCCTGCTCGCCGTCGTCGATGACATCCTGACCGCCGCCATCAAGGCGAGCGCGAAGACCGCGGGCGTCGTGATCGACGACGCCGCCGTGACCCCGCAGTACGTGCAGGGCATCACGCCGGCGCGGGAGCTGCCGGTGGTGTGGAAGATCGCGCTCGGCAGCCTCGTCAACAAGTTCGTGATCATCATCCCGATCGCGCTGCTGCTGACCGCGTTCGCGCCGTGGGTCCTGCCGTTCCTGCTGATCCTGGGCGGTGGGTTCCTCTGCTTCGAGGGGGCCGAGAAGGTGCTCGAGTGGTTCGGTGCGCACCACGAGGATGCCGACGAGGACGGTCCCCGCGACGAGAAGAAGCTCGTGTTCGGCGCGGTCCGCACCGACCTCATCCTCAGCACCGAGATCATGCTGATCGCCCTGTCGAGCCTCGATCCCGACTTCGGCATCTGGATGACCCTCGGCGCGCTGCTGATCATCGGTCTCGCCATGACCGCGTTGGTCTACGGCGCGGTCGCGCTGCTCGTGAAGATCGACGACATCGGCCTGCGTCTCATGAAGAGCGACGCGCGCCGCATCCGCCGTTTCGGCGTACGCGTCGTCGTGTCGATGCCCGCCGTCTTCCGGGTCATCAGCGTCGTCGGCACCGTCGCGATGCTCTGGGTCGGCGGTCATCTCGTCGTGGGCAACCTGGCCGAGACGCTCTGGGACGGACCCGAACACCTGGTTCACGCCATCACGCACCTCGTGGAGGCGGCCGGTCCCGTAGTGGTGTGGATCGTCGAGACGATCCTGTCCGCCGTCTTCGGTCTGGCCCTCGGCCTCGTCATCGTCGCTGTCGTCACCGGAATCTCACGTCTCACGAAGCGCGGCGCCCGCGCGGATGCGGCCCACTGAGACCTGACGCGCGCACTGCGGGATCCGGCGGGATTGCGTCGCAGGTCGTATCGGCGCGCCTCGCCGACTGTCATGATCGCGGCGTGAAATTTCTCAAGCCGCTCGTCTTGGTCGCGGCAGCCCTGGTGCTCACCGGCTGCTCGCAGGCTGCGACGAATACCGCCGAGTCCGCGGGGAGCTCGGCTACGACGGACGCCGATTCGGGTTCGGCGCCCGCGCCGGAGGCGGGGTCGGGCACGGGCGACGCATGCGCGCTCGTGCCCTCCGCCGACATCGCGGCAGCTCTCGGTGTCGACACGATCGAGGGCGTGGCTGCCGAGGGGCAGCAGGGACTGCAGCAGTGCACGTGGGCCTTTGCCGACACGCACACCGCGATCGCCCAGTACACCGGCGACGCCGACGCGTTTCTGCCGGCCGAGCTCTATCCCCAAGGCGCGAACGCGCAGCCGATCCCGGGCGTCACGCGCGGCTGGGCCGATGCCTCCATCGGCACGATCCTCGTCGTCAAGGGCAACGAGGGTCTGCTGCTCGTCGACATCGATCCGGGTGGATCGGGCGCGGACCCGGCGCTGTGGGCGAGCCTCGGGGAGACGATCGCGAACCGCTTCTGACCCCGCCCGCTGCGGGTTTCGGCGGAATCCGCATCCGGTTCGTATCGCGGCGGGCATCCTGCGTGGCACGATTCCCCCGAAACGGGCAGAGGGGCGGACCGCGTGGGGGACGACGTCGACGGCAGCGCCGAAGCGTGGCGGTTCGTCACGGGCATCCTGCTGCGCGTCTTCGGCGGGGATGCGGCCGCCGAGCTGGCGGGCGCCTCGGTGCGCTCGGAAGCGGCTATGCACCGCGCCGACCGCGCGCTCTTCCGGGTCGCCGCGACGATCGCCGCGGTGATCGCCTGCCGCTTCCCGGATGCGGCCGCGCACGCCCGACGCGCGCTGGACGAGAGCGACGGGTGCGCGGTTCCCGTCGTGCGCCTGGCGGCATCCGCGATGCTGACCGCGGATGCCATGGCGGGCACCGAGCACGCGCACCGTCTCGGCGTAGACGCGAACGCCGTGGCCGGGGCCCTCTCCGAGGCAGGTGAGGGGTCGCTGCTGACGAGATATCTGCTGGCCGAGGCCGCGCTCAGTTCGGGGGGCTTCGATGTCGCCGACGCGCTCATCCGCGGTGCCGAGCTCGCCCCCGGACAGGTGGCGACGTACGATGCCGAGCGCGCCGACCCGGCCGCCGTGGCCCTGCAGTTGCTCGCCGCGCGCAGCGGTGCCTTCCACGGGCGCCGCGACGAGGTGCGCTCCATCGCGGAGGGACTCTTCCGCAGCGCGGCGATCGTGCCGCCGCGGGCGCTCGTGGTGCTGCAGGCCATCGGAAGCTACGGCGCCGCTGTCGCCGGCGACCGGGACCGGTTCTTCACCATCGCCGATGCGGTGATCGCACGCACGCGCCGCGACGAGAACTATCTCTCCGTGGGCTCGTCGCTCTACGTGGCCTGGGGCTTCCGCGCCGTGGGGCAGTTGCAGCGCGCGGCGGCGCTGCTCGTCTCGGCGGCGGGCGCCGACCTGTCACGTTGCAAGGTGTGGGACCGCGCCTTCGCCACGGAGGTGCTCGTCGAGGCGGCGCTGTCGCGGGGGGACACCTATCGCGCCGGCGTCCTGCTGCGTCGCGGCGGCGCTCTGGCCCGCCATCGCGTGGCGGCCTCGTCACTCACTCGCGCTCGTGGTGCGATCGCTCTGTCGCAGGGGCAGGCGGCGGATGCGGAGGCGCTGGCCGCGGCATCCGTGCGCATCGATGAAGCCGCGGGAGCGGCGACCGAGGTGCTGCGCGGGGAGCTCGTGCGTGCGGACGCCCTCGCTGCCGCCGAACCCGCGGCGGCGCTCGAGCTCCTGCTGCGCCTCGCACGGCAGGCTGATGCGGTCGGCTACGAACGCCACCGCCTGCTCGCGGCTCGTCGCTGGCGGGAGTTGGCCGCGCGGGTCGGCGGAGCGCGGGGCGATCTCGCCGTGATGACCGAGAAGCAGCGCGAGGTGGCGGTGCTGCTCGCCGAGGGAAACACGAACGCCGCCATCGCGCAGGTGCTCTACCTCTCGCCGCGCACCGTCCAGAGCCACGTCGAGGACATCCTGCGGATCACGGGAGCGCCGACGCGTGGTCGCGCGGCGGCCCTCCTCGGTCCGCGGCGCGGGCTCGATCTGGCGCAGCTGAGCCCGCGTCAGCGTCAGGTCGCCCAGCTCGCCGCGGCGGGAAGCCGCAACGCCGAGATCGCCGCATCCGTCGGGCTCAGCGTGAAGACCGTCGAGCACCACCTCGCCGAGGCCCTGCATCGGCTCGGGCTTCCCTCGCGAGCGGGCCTCGCCACGGTCTCGTTCGAGCCGATGGCCTCAACCGCGGTTGCCCCGGCGCCGGATCCCGGCACCGACCACCAGCGCCGCGCCCCCGAGGAGAGCGCCGAGCGCGCCGATCGCCGCACCTGACGCATCCGTTGCGCCGCTCGCAGCCAGTCGCTCCGGGCCGGCCGCAGCGCCCGCGGCCGGCGCCGTCGGGAAGGTGGGCTCGGTCGCCGCGTCGATCGGCAGAGTGATCGTCGTCGCCAGGACCGTGCCGTCAGAGGCGGACGCGGTGATCGTGTACGTCTGCGACGGCTGCGCGGCGAGCGGCGTTCCCGAGATCGTGCCGGTCGCGGCGTCGAGTGCGAGGCCCGCAGGGAGCGCGGGTGACACGGCGAACGTGGGCGCGATGTCGAACGCGGATGCGGTCACGGTCGCCGTGAACGGCGCGCCGACGGTCCCCGCGCCGCCGGTCGCCGCGGTGAGCGTGGCACGGGAGAGCAGGCCGACTGCGCCCGAGGCGCGGTTGCCGACCCAGACGCGGTTGCCGCTGGGGGAGACGAGCACGGCGGCCGCATCCGTCGTATCGATCGCCGTCGTCTCGGTCACACCGCCGGTCGCGACCTCGAGCGTCGACAGGTTGTTGGCGCCCACCACGAGCAGATTCGTTCCGTCGGGCGAGAAAGCGGCCGCCGCCGCATCGTGCGGCACGGTCGCCGTGCGCACGATCGTGCCGTAGGCAGCGGATGAGGCGTCGATGTCGATGAGGAACACCCGCTGCGCACTCGGGGCGGTCACCGCGGCCAGCGTGCCGGCGGGGTTCACGGCGATCTGGCCGGCCGAGGCCGCGCCGGGACGCCGCGGAGGCGGGGGCACCCGCATCCGGTGCACCGTGCGCGAGCGCGGCGATCCGCTCGTCGTGGCAGTCGACGACGATGGGCCCGGTGTCGATCCGCGTCAGGCGACGCGGATCTCGACGCCGATGGGGGATCCGATGGCCGGCGTGCGGCTCGTGTGGGCGCTGGATGCGGCCGTACTGGCCGCGGCGTCCGGAGCGGCGATCGTGCTCCTTCCTGCGGCCCCGGTGGCGACCTGCGCACTGGCGGGCGTGATCGCCGCCATGATCGCCGTGCGCTGGCGCGGCCGGCGCTGAACCGGCGGCGGCCTGACCACCGCGTAGGCTCGAGGGCTATGGCTGCCGGCGCGACGATGTACACGTTCGATGTGACGCTGTCGGATGTGGACCGCGGGGTCTACGAGCAGTTCACGGTGCGGGCTGCGCGCCATCCCTCCGAGACGGATGCGTTCATGCTGACCCGCGTGCTCGCGTTCTGCCTGGAGTACGAGGAAGGCATCGCCTTCAGCGAGGGGATCTCGCAGGCCGAGGAGCCCGCGGTGCTCGTGCGGGACGCGACGGGCGCGATCACGGCATGGATCGAGGTCGGTGCCCCGGATGCGGCGCGGCTGCACTTCGGCAGCAAGCTCGCCGGCCGCGTGGTGGTCTACACCCACCGCGATCCGGCGAAGGTCGCCGCCGCGTGGGACGGCAAGAAGATCCACCGGGGCGATGCGATCCGCCTGGTCAGCTTCACGCCGGGGTTCATCGACGAGGCTCGTCCCGCTCTCGAGCGCCGCAACACCGCGACGGTCTCCGTCGTGGAGTCCCGCCTCTATCTCGAGCTGAACGGCACGGCCGTCGACGCCGAGGTCATCGCGCAGCCCGCGCAGTAGCGCCGCTCAGCGGGCAGCGAGCACCCGTGCCAGCCGATCGGCGAGGCCCGGTGCCGAGTCCGACGGCAGCGCCGCCACCGGCCACCACGCCACCGCATCCGATTCGTCGCTGACGACGAGAGGAACGGCGATGTCCGAAACGCGGGCCGTGACGCCGATGTCGAGGTGCGACGCGCACCGGCCGAACCCGCCGCCGAGGGCGTGATGGTCCAGATCGGCCACCACGATGCCGTCCAGCCGCGCTGCGGGCACCCCGGTCTCCTCGTGCAGCTCGCGCAGTGCGGCACCTTCCACGGAGGTGTCGCCCGCCTCCAGATGCCCGCCGGGCTGCACCCAGAACCTGCCCTTGCCGTGGAAGCACAGCAGCACGTGCGCGGCGTCCTCGTCGAACACGAAGGCGCTCGCCGTGACGTGCGTCGGCGGGCCCGAGCGCTCCAGGGTCGCCTGGCCGTGATCGCGCAGCGCGGCGACGAAGTCCGCACGCGTCGCGGCCTCCGCCTCGTCGCGCGTGCGCCAGGCGTCGACGGCGGCGGTGACGGATGCGAGGAGGGCGCTCATCCCTCGACGGTAGGCGATGCGCGTACTCCTCGGCGCCGCCGAGGTCAAGGTTCCATCGGGGTGCGCTTGGCGGGAGTAGGAATATCGGCGGCAGGGGCAGCGGTGCCGCCTGCGGAAGGAGTGAGCCATGTCGCTGCAGCCCACCGAGATCCGATCCCTCGTCCCCGCCCGCATAGACCGCCTGCCGTGGTCGAGATTCCACTGGATGATCGTGGTGGGCTTGGGCTTCTCATGGATCCTCGACGGACTCGAGGTGCAGATCGTCGCGGCGACCGGATACGCGGCAACCCTCGGGATGGGCCCGTTGGAGGTGGGGCTCGCCGGCACCTTCTACCTGCTGGGGCAGGTCACCGGCGCCGTCGTGTTCGGACGATTGACCGACAAGCTCGGGCGCAAGAACCTCTTCCTCATCTCCCTCGCGATCTACCTCGTCGGCAGCGCCGTCGCCGGCCTCGCCTTCGCCCCGTGGTTCTTCTACATCTGGCGCTTCGTCGCCGGGGCGGGCATCGGCGGCGAATACGCCGCGATCAACTCGGCCATCGACGAGATCATCCCCGCCAAGTACCGCGGACGCGTCGACATCGCGATCAACGGCACCTACTGGGGCGGCGCGGCGCTCGGCGCTGTGGCCAGCTCCTTCTTCCTGAACCAGGACATCTTCGCGGAGGACCTCGGCTGGCGGCTGAGCTTCTTCGTGGGACCCGTGCTGGGCATCCTCATCATCTGGCTGCGTCGCCACATCCCGGAGAGCCCGCGGTGGCAGATGACGCACGGACGCGAGGAGGAGGCCGAGCGCGGCGTCGACGAGATCGAGGAACGCATCCGTAAGGAAGGCAAGGAGATCCCGCCGGTCGACGAGAGCAAGGCGATCGTCGTCAAGGAGTACGGTCGCGTGCCGTTCCTCGTGATCGCCAAGGTGCTGTTCCGTCAGTACCCCCGGCGCACTCTGGTCGGGGTGACGATGATGGTGACGCAGTCGTTCCTGTACAACGCGATCTTCTTCACTTATGCGCTCGTACTCGAGAACTTCTACGACGTCCCACCCGCGTCCGCATCGCAGTACTTCATCGTCTTCGCGCTCGGTAACCTGGCCGGCGCGCTCGTGCTGGGGCACTTCTTCGACACGTGGGGCCGGCGACGGATGCTGTTCGGCACCTACGTGCTCGCCGGGCTCATCCTGCTGGTCAGCGCCTTCCTGTTCCACGTCGGCGCTTTGGATGCGGTGACGCACACGATCTTCTGGTGCGCATCGTTCTTCTTCGCCTCCGCCGGGGCGTCGGCGGCGTATCTGACGGTGAGCGAGATCTTCCCGTTGGAGCTGCGCAGCCAGGTGATCTCCTACGTCTTCTCGATCGGCCAGCTCGTCGGGGCCGCGGCGCCCGCGCTCTACGGGGCCCTGATCGGGACCGGATCGGATCGCGGGCCGCTCTTCTGGGGATACGTGCTCGGCTCCGCGGTGATGATCCTCGGCGGCGTGGTGTGCGGCATCTTCGGCGTCAGCGCCGCCGGCAAGTCGCTCGAGGACATCGCCGATCCGCTCTCCCTGGTCGACGCGAAGGGCGCAGGTCGCGAATGACTCGGCGGTTCTCAGCCGTCCTGGCGGCGCAGCGCGCGCAAGCGCGGGAAGCTCTCACGCCACGACGCACGTGCAGCGGGGATGTCGCCGACCAGCACGACCGCAGCCGGGGAGCGCGTGTCTCCCAGCGCGTAGCCTTCGGGGAGGTCGTCCACCAGCTGCCCGGCTCGGGGTCCGCCGTCCAGCATGTACATCCCGGCAGGATAGCGCGCGGCGATATCGGGGGCCGAGGGGTTGCGCAAAACCGCGTCCTCGTTCTCGGGTCCGGGTTGTGGCCGTCCCGTGTGTCGGCAAGGATGTTCGCTAGATAGACTAGTAGTTAATCCAGGAGCGGAGTGACATGGCGGGCAAGACGGCAGAGGAACGCACCATGGATCCGGCGGTCTCGGCCATCGAACGGCTGAGGCTCGCCGAGGCCAGTCTCAGCCGGCGTCGCCAGACCGCGTGCGGCCCGAGCGAGAACGCGCGCGCCGCGATGCGCCTTATCCTCGAACGTGCGGATGCGGGCGAGGATCTCACCCCCGGCGACATCGCCGAGTACCTGGGTGTCTCGCCCGCGGCGATCAGCGGCATCCTCGACAAGCTCCACGCCGGCGGGCTCGTTGCCTTCCGAACCAATCCCGACGATCGACGCAGCAAGCTCGTCGTTCCCTTCGACCGCGACACCGACATCGACGATCTCGACCCGGTCGGCGCCCGCATCCGCGAGGCCGTCGGAGAGCTCGACCCGGAAACGTCGGCGGCGGTGGTTCAGCTGATGGAGAAGATCACGCAGGCTGTCGATGCGGAGTGTCGCTGACCGCCGGCTCGGGCGACAGGGTCAAGCCGTGAGGTCCATTGGCCTCGGCCATCATGGCGTCCACCCACTCCCGGTTGAGGGCGGGGTTGCGGCTGCCGTAGAAGGCGAACACCAGGGAGATGCCCGGATGCACCCAGAGGCTGCGGGTACCGATGCCGCTGGTGTCGGCCAGGTGCAGCAGGAACGGCTCGCCGCGGCGCAGCTTGTTCATGAAGACGAGGCGCAGATGGGCGAGGGCCCGGTCGTCGATGTCGAAAGACTGGCTGCCGCCGTCATAAAGCAATTGGCCCATTGACCTAAGGTAACCCCGGGCAGGTGCTTAACTAATTCCGTTTAACTAGGTTAACTACTTTGGGTATCATGCCGGAACCGGCGGGGGAGCACGACCCAGAGCCCCATCACGAGCACGGCGCCCACGACGAGTGCGATCGCGCCGGCCGTCCGCCCGAGCACGACGTCCACGATGAGGGCCGTGACGCCGACGCTGAGCAGGGCGATGACAGCGAGGTCCACCGCGATGATCCGTGCGGCGACGCGTACGAGGGCGGGTTTCATCCGGCGGGCGAAGACGGTGCGGTGCAGCGTGACGGGAGCCAGTGCGAGAAGCGTCGAGAGGCCCGCGAGCACGACGAGTGCGATGTAGAGAGCGACCTGCACGCCGTCGAGGTCTGTGAAGCGGGGCTGGAATGCGACGGCGAGCAGGAATCCGGTGAGGATCTGGGTGCCCGTCTGCATCACGCGAAGCTCCTGCATGAGCTCGTCCCAGTTGCGATCCGCCCGTTCGTTCGCGCTCTCGTCGCGACCGTCTCCCGGTACGGCATCCTGCACTCGCTCCGACATGTCGCCTCCCTCCTGGACGTGACTAGCAGATCGTTCGTTCGGCTGCCAGGGGCCCCCGGATGTCGGAGGTGCGACGCAGAATCTCGGATGTGGAAGCTCACACGATGATTCGGCAGGTGCCCGCCGCGGCGCCGCGGGCGCTGTGGGTGCAGGTCGAAGACGGACTCCACGTCGCCAGCACCGTGTCCGCGTTCGTCGGCACCGTCACCGAGACGGCGAACGGCTTCGAGGCCGTGGACGGGCTCGGCACCTGCCGGGGCGTCTTCGCAAGTCTCGACGACGCCAAGGCCGTGCTCGAGGCGGCCGCTTACGCCGACGCGATCCTCTGACGCGTCAGGCGATCGTCACCGCGGTGCCGTAGGCGCAGACCTCCACGCCCCCGGTGTCGCCGTAGTCGTTCGTCTCGAACCGGAACGCGACGACGGCGTTGGCACCCTTCTGCTGGGCCTCCGCAGCAAGGCGCGACAGCGCCTCGGTGCGGGTCTCCTGCAACAGCTCGGTGATGCCCTTCAACTCGCCACCGGCGAGAGCCTTGAACGACGCGCCGATGTTCGAGCCGATATGGCGCGAGCGCACGGTGAGGCCGAAGACCTCGCCGTGCACCTCGGTGATCGTGCGACCGGGGACGTCGTTCGTTGTGACGATGATCATGCGCCACACCCTAGGGCAGGGTGCGCCCCGCGTCGCGGGTGATGGTCGATTGGCGCTCCGCTTCGAGACGTTCGGCCTCGTCCCCGCCGATCGCCTCTCCGCGCGCCACGAGTCCCGAGACGTCGGAGAGCGGGATCTGCTTGAGGAAGAGCGAGAGGACGAAGGCGACGGCCACGAACGGCAGCAGGTACCAGAACACCGGCGCCAGCGCGTCTGCATAGGCGTCGACGACACCCGTCCGCACCAACTCCGGCAGTGAGCCGAGCACACTCGGGTCGATCGTGGCGGTCGCTGCGGCCGCATCCGATGCCGATGCTCCCGCGCCGGTGAAAACACCGTTGAGGTTCTCCGTCAGTCGGCTCGTGAACAACGCTCCGAACACGGCCGTCCCCAGCGCCGCGCCGACCTCGCGGAAGTAGTTGTTCGAGCTGGTCGCCGTGCCCAGCTCCGCCGCCGGTACCGCGTTCTGGACCACGAGCACGACGACCTGCATGATCAGCCCGAGCCCGGCGCCGAAGACGAAGAGGAAGACGCAGATCAGCCACACGGGCGTCGAGGCCGTCAAGGTCGTCATGGCTGTCATCGCGATGCCGGTCACGATCGTCCCCACGATGGGGAACAGTCGGTAGCGGCCCGTGCGGGTGATCGCGATCCCGGAGAAGATCGAGGTGCCCATCAGTCCCACCATCATCGGCAGCATGAGCAGCCCGGAGGTCGCGGCCGAGGTGCCCGTGGACATCTGGAGGAACGTCGGGACGAAGCCGATGGCCGCGAACATCCCGATGCCCAGCACGAGGCCGATCGCGGTGGCGTTCACGAAGATGGGATTGCGGAACAGGCTCAGCGGCATGATCGGATCGGCCGCGCGCGACTCGGCGAACACGAACATCGCGACGGCCACGGCCATGCCCGCACCCCAAGCCCACGTGATGGGCGAAGTCCAGCCCACCTCGCGATCGCCGCCGAAGTCGGTGAACATGATGAGGCACGTGGTCGCCGCCGACAGGAACAGCACGCCGAGCCAGTCGATCGGCTTGGTCGCGCGCTTGTTGGGGAGCTGGAGCGCGAAGAGCCCGATGACGAACGCGGCGATGCCCACGGGGATGTTGATGTAGAACGCCCACTGCCAGGTGAGGTGGTCCACGAAGAATCCGCCGAGGAGGGGGCCCGCGACGGCCGAGAGGCCGAAGACGGCTCCGAGCGGTCCCAGGTACTTGCCGCGTTCCTTCGCCGGCACGATGTCGGCGATGATCGCCTGCGACAGGATCATGAGCCCGCCGCCCCCGAGGCCCTGGACCGCGCGGAAGGCCACGAACATCCAGAAGTCGCTCGCGAACGCGCAGCCGACGGAGGCCAGCGTGAAGATCGCGATCGCGAGGAGGAAGAGTCGCCGTCGGCCCAGGACATCGCCGAACTTGCCGTAGACCGGCATCACGATCGTCGTTGCGAGGATGTAGGCCGTCGTGATCCACACCTGATGTTCGACGCCGCCCAGCTGACCGACGATCGTTGGCATGGCCGTCGACACGATCGTCTGATCGAGGCTGGACAGCAGCATCCCGGCGATCAGGGCGGAGAAGATCACCCAGATCCGGCGCTTGGTCAGCAGCAGCGGGGCGTCGGCCCGAGCGGTGGTCGAGGTCATGCGGAGGGGCCTTTCGGGAGGAGGTCCTGAGTGAGGAAGAGCTCGCGCGCCGCGGTGAGGCGTTCGGCGTAGAGGTCGGCGTAGCTGGCTGATGGCTCACGCCGCGTGGGCGGAGGCTCGCCGGGGCCGGAGCCGAGGAACGCCTCCGCGGTGTCCCGCGCGATGGTGCCGATGATCTGGGCAGCGAGCCGCGCGCGCAGATCTCCGGGGTCGAGTCCTTCGCGCTTCTCGATCAACCGGGCGTCTGAGCGCTCCATCTCCACGGCGTGCGCCAGCAGGCGCGGCAGAAGGCGGGGTTCGCGGTCCACGGCGGTGATCAGTTCCGCGATGCTCTCGGGCGCGACGTCCATGCTCGTCCACCGTGCGGAGACGAGTTCGGCAAGGTCGTCGAGCAGGGTGGGCGAGAGCCTCCCCGCGCCGGTTCGCCCATCGAGGAAGGCGCGCTCGGCGGCGCTGTCGTCGCGGTGCAGGCCGAAACCCAGGACGGCGTCCTCCTTCGAGGCGAAGTAGTTGAAGAACGTGCGGCGCGAGACGCCCGCCTGCTCGCACAGCTGCTCGAGGGTGAACCCTGCCAGTCCGTGTTCTGCCGTCAGTCGGCGTGCCAAGGAGACGAGCGCGCCCTCCGTCTGGCGGCGTTTGCGATCGCGTCCCGATTCTGCACTTTCGGACATGATGTGCATTTTTGCACCATTAATCTAATAGTGCAATTTCATGCTGAGTGTGTCGTCCGTGACGCGGCCGGATGAGGAGGACATGAGGATCCGCCCGGCGGGCGTTCGGATTCCGTAAGGACGACGGGATGTGCCCCGCCCCAGGCGTTCGATCGACGAGTGCCCCGAGTGGGGCGCCCGCGCCGACTGCGCGGCCTTGTTCCCTGGAGAGTCCCGTGCTCGATCTCGTCTACGTTCTCGCGACGCTCGCGCTGTTCGCGCTCGTCGCCCTCGTGCTGAAGGGGGTCGACGCTCTGCAGGCGGGCGACCGCGCGTCGACCCGTCACGCCGCCGCCACCCGGAGCGAGCGCGCATGATCGTCATCTCCCTCGTGGCCGCGGCGCTGGCCGTCGCTGCCGTCGTCTACCTCGTGATCGCGCTCGTGCGTCCGGAGAAGTTCTGATGGATGCGGAATCGATCACCTTCGGCATCCTCCAGATCGCGACCCTGCTGCTGGCGCTCGGGCTCGCCTACCGACCCCTCGGCGACCTCATCGCCCTCGTCTTCACCTCGCCCCGGCACGCGCGCATCGAACGCGGCGTCTACCGTGTGATCGGTGTCGACGCGGACGCGGAGCAGAGCTGGCAGGCCTACGCGCGCGGCGTGCTGATCTTCTCCGCCGCCGGTGTGCTGCTGGTCTACCTCCTGCAGCGCACGCAGCAGTTCCTCCCGTACGCGCTGGGCCTTCCCGCGGTGCCGGAGGGACTCGCGTTCAACACCGCCGTCTCCTTCGTGACCAACACGAACTGGCAGTCGTACTCGCCCGAGGCCACGCTCGGCTACACCGTGCAGTTCGCGGGGCTGGCCGTGCAGAACTTCCTCTCGGCGGCCGTCGGGCTCGCCGTCGCCGTCGCCCTCGTGCGCGGCTTCGCGCGGCGCGGCTCCGCAACGATCGGCAACTTCTGGGTCGACCTCGTGCGCGGTGTCGGCCGCATCCTGCTACCCCTCGCGATCGTCGCAGCGATCGTGCTCGTCATCGGCGGTGTCGTGCAGAACGTCGCGGGCTTCACGCCCGTCGACACCATCGGCGGTGCGGTGCAGAACCTGCCCGGCGGCCCCGTCGCCTCGCAGGAGGCCATCAAGGAGCTCGGCACGAATGGCGGCGGCTTCTTCAACGCCAACTCCGCGCATCCGTTCGAGAACCCGACCCCGTGGACCAATCTCTTCGAGATCTTCCTCATGCTCGTGATCCCCGTGTCGCTGCCTCGCGCCTTCGGTCGGATGGTGGGCGACAACCGTCAGGGCTACGCGATCCTCGCGGTGATGGGGACGCTGTTCGCGGTGTCGCTGTCATTGATGACCTGGTTCGAGGTGCAGGGCTTCGGCAGCGCGCCGCAGCTGGCGGGCGGGGCGATGGAGGGCAAGGAGACGAGGTTCGGCATCTGGGCGTCCACCCTGTTCGCCACCTCGACGACCGTCACCTCCACGGGTGCGGTCAACTCGATGCACGACTCCTTCACCGCGGGCGGCGGAGCCATGACCATGATCAACATGATGCTCGGCGAGGTCGCGCCGGGCGGTGTCGGATCGGGTCTGTACGGGATGCTGATCCTCGCCGTCATCGCGGTGTTCATCGGCGGCCTGCTCGTAGGCCGTACGCCCGAGTACCTCGGCAAGAAGATCGGTCCCAGTGAGATCAAGCTCGCGAGCCTGTACATCCTCGTGACCCCCGTGCTCGTGCTCTCCGGCACCGCGCTGAGCTTCGCGCTGCCCGGCGTGCGCGACGACGTCGAGTCCACCTCGATCCTCAACCCGGGGCTGCACGGCTTCAGTGAGGTGCTCTACGCGTTCACCTCGGCGGCCAACAACAACGGCTCCGCGTTCGCCGGGCTCACCGCGAACACCCCGTGGCTCAACACCGCTCTCGGCGTCGTGATGCTGCTCGGGCGCTTCATCCCGATCGTGCTGGTGCTGGCGCTCGCGGGCTCGCTCGCCGCGCAGGAGCGCATCCCCGGCACCTCCGGCACCCTCCCGACTCACCGGCCGCAGTTCGTCGGCCTCCTCGCGGTCGTGAGCGTGCTCATCACCGCCCTCACCTATTTCCCCGTTCTCACGCTGGGTCCCCTGGCGGAAGGGCTTCTGTGACCATGTCCCGACTTCCCGCATCCCCCGACCTCGTCCGTCCCGACGAGCCGTCGCCCTCCGATGCCGCGCACGGCGCCCGTCGCGCGTTCGGCGCGGCCCAGATCGCCGAGGCATTGCCCGGCGCGCTCGCGGGGCTCAACCCCACAGCGCTGTGGCGCAACCCCGTCATGTTCCTCGTGTGGGTCGGCGCCGCCCTCACGACCGTCATCGCGATCGCGGAGCCCTTCCTCGGCGGCCCCGAGAGCACGGGCGGCTCGCCCGTGCCGTTCGGCTTCACGTGGGGCATCGCCCTCTGGCTGTGGCTCACCGTGATCTTCGCGAACCTCGCCGAGGCCGTCGCCGAGGGGCGCGGCAAGGCGCAGGCGCAGGCGCTGCGCTCGACACGCACGAGCACGATGGCGCGGCGCCTGCTCGCCTACGACCCCGAGCGCGACCGCGCGGCCGAGAAGACGGCGACGACCGAGGTCGCCTCGAGCGAGCTGACCCTCGGCGACGTCGTCGTGGTGTCGGCGGGTGAGCTCATCCCGGGCGACGGCGACATCGTGTGGGGCATCGCGACCGTGGACGAGTCCGCCATCACGGGCGAATCGGCGCCCGTCGTGCGCGAATCCGGCGGCGACCGCAGTGCCGTGACCGGCGGCACGCGGGTGCTCAGCGACCGCATCGTCGTGCGCATCACCTCCCGCCCCGGCGAGACCTTCGTCGACCGCATGATCGCGCTCGTCGAGGGCGCCTCGCGCCAGAAGACGCCCAACGAGATCGCCCTCAACATCCTGCTGGCGAGCCTGTCGATCGTGTTCGTGGTCGTCGTGCTGACGCTGAACCCGATCGCGTCCTACGCCGCCGCCCCCGTCTCGGTGCCGGTTCTCGTGGCGCTGCTCGTCTGTCTGATCCCCACCACGATCGGAGCCCTCCTCTCCGCGATCGGCATCGCCGGCATGGACCGTCTCGTGCAGCGCAACGTGCTCGCGATGTCGGGCCGTGCCGTCGAGGCGGCGGGCGACGTCACGACGCTGCTGCTGGACAAGACCGGCACGATCACCTACGGCAACCGCCGCGCCACCGCGTTCGTCGCGCTGCCGCATATCGATGCGCAGGAGCTGGCCCGCACCGCCGCGCTCTCCTCGCTCGCCGACCCGACCCCCGAGGGAACCTCCGTCGTCGACCTCGCCCGCACGCAGGGCATCGACGCCGTCGAACCGGAGGGTGCGGTGGTCGTGCCCTTCACCGCGCAGACCCGGATGAGCGGGCTCGACCTTCCCGACGGCACCCGCATCCGCAAGGGCGCCGGCTCCGCGATCATCGCGTGGGTCGAGTCGGAATCGAGCGCGATCGCCACGGCGACCAGGGCTCAGCTGACCAGCGAGGTCGAGGCGGTCTCGTCCGCCGGCGGCACCCCGCTCGTCGTCGCGGTGGCGGATGCGGCGGGCACCCGCATCCTGGGCGTCATCCACCTCAAGGACATCGTCAAGGAGGGCTTGCGCGAACGCTTCGACGAGCTGCGGGCCATGGGCATCCGCACCGTGATGATCACGGGCGACAACCCGCTGACCGCCCGGGCGATCGCCGCCGAGGCCGGCGTCGACGACTACCTCGCCGAGGCCACCCCCGAGGACAAGCTGGCGCTCATCCGCAAGGAGCAGGCCGGCGGCAACCTCGTGGCGATGACCGGTGACGGCACGAACGACGCGCCCGCCCTCGCGCAGGCGGATGTGGGCGTCGCGATGAACACGGGCACGTCGGCCGCGAAGGAGGCCGGCAACATGGTCGACCTCGACAGCGACCCCACCAAGCTGATCGACATCGTCCGCATCGGGAAGCAGCTGCTCATCACCCGCGGCGCCCTCACGACGTTCTCGCTCGCGAACGACGTCGCGAAGTACTTCGCGATCATCCCGGCCATGTTCATGGGCGTCTTCCCCGGGCTGGCGGCGCTGAACATCATGCAGCTCAGCTCGCCGGCATCCGCCGTCACGAGCGCGATCATCTTCAACGCGATCGTGATCGTGTTCCTCATCCCGCTGGCCCTGCGCGGCGTGAGGTACCGCCCGGCCTCCGCGTCGCAGGTGCTGACGCGCAACCTCCTCATCTACGGACTCGGCGGCGTGATCGCCCCGTTCATCGGCATCAAGCTCATCGACGTCGTCGTGAGCCTCATCCCGGGCTTCTGAGCCCCCTCTGGAGACGACACCATGTCCCTTCGTTCCGCCCTCCGCCAGTCCGGCGTCGCCGTGCGCACCCTGCTCGCCGCGACCCTCGTCCTCGGTGTCGGCTACACCGCGCTCATCACGGGCGTCAGCCAGCTCGCGCTGCCCGCGCAGGCCAACGGCTCACTCGTGACGGACGCCGCCGGCACGGTGGTCGGCAGTGCCCTGATCGGCCAGTCGTTCACGGATGCCGACGGCGCAGCCCTCCCGCAGTACTTCCAGTCGCGGCCCTCCGCCGCGGGTGACGGCTACGACGGGGCGGCGTCGTCCGGGTCCAACCTCGGTCCCGAGAACCCCGACCTGATCGACGCGATCGCCCAGCGCCGGCAGGCGGTCGCCGAGCTCGAGGGCGTGGACCCCGCATCCGTGCCGGTCGATGCGCTCACCGCATCCGGGTCCGGACTCGACCCGCACATCAGCCCCGCCTACGCGGACCTGCAGGTGGCGCGCGTCGCCCGCACGCGCGGGCTGGACGAGGCCGAGGTGCGCCGGCTCGTGGCCGCGCACACCACCGGTCCCGACCTCGGGTACCTGGGCGAGCCGCGGGTCAACGTGCTCGAGCTGAACCTCGCCCTCGACGCCCTGAGCCGGTGACGAGGTGCGTCGCCCCGCTCGCCCGCCGGCTCTGCTCGCCCGCCGGCCCTGCTCGCCCGTCGGCTCTGCTCGCCTGTCACAGATCGACGCTCCCGGCTCGATCTACGACAGGCGAGCGGGTGGTGGTGTTGTTCCCCTGTCACAGATCGACGCTCGCGGATCGATCTGTGACAGGGGAACGGGCAGCGTGGGGGAGATTCGTGGCGGAGATTAGGGTGAGGGCATGAAGCGCGGGAAGCTGCGCGTGCTGCTGGGCGCGGCGCCGGGCGTCGGCAAGACGTTCCAGATGCTGCGCGAGGGCGCGAGGCTCGCCCAGGAGGGCCACGACGTCGTCATCGCCGTCGTCGAGACCCACGGTCGGGCAGCCACGGCCCAGCAGGCCGAGGCGCTCGCGCAGATCCCGGGGCGGCGGTGGGCGCACCGCGGCGTCGAGCTCGACGAGATGGACGTGGATGCGGTCATCGCGCGGCATCCCGACGTCGCCCTCATCGACGAGCTCGCGCACACGAACGCCCCGGGATCGCGGAACGAGAAGCGCTGGCAGGACGTCGAGGAGGTGCTCGCGGCCGGCATCGACGTGATCACCACGGTGAACGTGCAGCACATCGCCTCGCTCGGTGACGTCGTGGAGCAGATTACGGGCGTGGCGCAACGCGAGACCGTGCCCGACACGGTGGTGCGCGGTGCCGACCAGGTCGAGGTGGTGGACCTCGCGCCGCAGTCGCTGCGGGACCGCCTGTCGGCCGGACTCGTGTATCCCGCCGAACGCGTGGATGCGGCGCTGTCCAACTACTTCCGGCTCGGCAACCTCACGGCGCTGCGCGAGCTCGCGCTGCTGTGGCTCGCCGACGAGGTCGACAGCGCTCTCAACGACTACCGCAGCGCGAACGGCATCCGCGGCACCTGGCAGACGCGCGAGCGGGTGGTCGTCGCGCTCACGGGCGGTCCGGAGGGCGAGACGCTGCTGCGTCGCGGCGCGCGGATCGCGGCGCGCTCGGCCGGCGGCGAACTGCTGGCGGTGCACGTGTCCAGCGCCGAGGGGCTGCGCCGTGCGACGCCGGGCGCGCTCGCGCAGCAGCGCGCGCTGGTCGAATCCCTCGGCGGCACGTACCACCAGCTCGTCGGCGACGACGTCCCGCGCGCCCTCGTCGACTTCGCGCGCTCGGTCAACGCGAGCCAGCTGGTCATCGGTGTCAGCCGCCGCTCCCGGTGGACCGCCGCGGTCACCGGCCCCGGCATCGGCGCCACCGTCATCCGGCTCTCGGGCGACATCGATGTGCACATCGTGAGCCACGCCGCCGCCGGTGGACGGATGCGGCTGCCCTCGGTGCAGCGCGGGGCGTTGAGCGTGAAGCGCCGCATCCTCGGCTTCGTGATCGCCCTGACGGTCGGCCCGCTGCTGTCGGCGCTGTTGTTCACGTTCCGCAGCGACGAGTCGATCACCTCGGACGTGCTCGCGTTCCAGCTGCTCGTGGTGGTGGTCGCGCTCGTGGGCGGCATCTGGCCGGCGCTGTTCGCCGCGGTCCTGTCGGGGTTGACGCTGGACTTCCTCTTCGTCGCACCGACCTTCACCGTGTCGATCGCGCATCCGTTGCACGCGCTCGCCCTCGGGCTCTACGTCGTGATCGCCATCTTGGTGAGCTACATCGTCGACCAGGCCGCTCGCCGCACCCGCCGCGCGGAACGCGCCGCGGCCGAATCAGAGCTGCTGGCCACTGTGGCCGGGTCCGTGCTGCGTGGCGAGAGCGCCGTGCCCGCCCTCATCACCCGCACCCGCGAGGCGTTCGGCCTCGCGGGGGTCCGCCTCGTCGCCGCCGACGGAGAGGTGATCGCCACCGACGGCGAGCCGGTGCGCGGCGGTGACTTCACGACGCTCCCCGTCGGTGAGGCAGTGCTCGAACTGCACGGACCCGACCCGGATGCGTCGGCCCGGCGCCTGCTCGACGTGATCGTCGCGCAGCTCGCCGCAGCCCTCGAGCACACCGACCTGTCGGCGGCGGCACGAGAGGTCGATGCGCTCGCCGCCACCGACCAGGTGCGCACCGCTCTGCTGTCCGCGGTCAGCCACGACCTCCGCCGGCCTCTGGCCGCGGCGGTCGCGGCCATCGGCGGCCTCCGTGCCGCGGGAGCACACATGAGCCCCGCCGATCGGCGCGAGCTGCTCGAGACCGCCGAGGAGAGTCTTGCGACCCTGTCGGCGCTCGTGACCGATCTGCTGGACGTGAGTCGTGTCGAGGCCGGCGTGCTCGCCGTCGCGCTCGCCCCGGTGGATGCCGCCGGCTCCGTCCTGGCCGCCCTCGATGAACTGGGGCTCGGTCCCGACCGGGTCGAGCTCGCGCTCGACCCGGCGCTGCCCGCGCTCGCCGCCGATCCCGTGCTGCTGCAGCGGGTCATCGTGAACGTGCTCGCGAACGCCGCGCGCCACTCGCCGCCGGACGCCCGGGTGCGGGTGGCGACGAGCAGTCTCGGCGAGCGGGCCGAGATCCGCATCGTCGACCGCGGAGTCGGGGTGCCGGCGGATCGGCGAGACGACATGTTCGCGCCCTTCCAGCGCCTCGGCGACACCGACAACACGGTCGGACTCGGCCTCGGTCTCGCGCTGTCCCGCGGCTTCACGGAGGGCATGGGCGGCACGCTCACCGCGGAGGACACCCCCGGCGGCGGGCTCACCATGGTCGTCTCGCTGCCGCTGTGGCCCGCGGATGCGGCACCCGAGGGGAGGATGGGCTCGTGAAGATCCTGGTCGCGGACGACGATCCGCAGCTCGTGCGAGCCCTGCGGATCACCCTCGCCGCGCACGGCTACGACGTGGTGGCAGCCGCGGACGGCGCGGCGGCGATCACGCTGGCGGCGCAGTCGCATCCCGACATCGTGCTGCTCGATCTCGGGATGCCGCATCTCGACGGCGTGCAGGTGATCGAGGCGCTGCGCGGGTGGACGACGGCGCCCATCATCGTCGTCTCCGGACGCACGGGGTCCGCCGACAAGGTGGACGCGCTGGATGCGGGTGCCGACGATTACGTGACCAAGCCGTTCCAGATCGACGAGCTGCTGGCACGGCTGCGGGCGCTCGGGCGGCGAGCCGCCGCATCCGTCGACGATCCTGTCGTGCGCTTCGGCGACGTCGAGCTGGATCTGGCGACGAAGACCGTCACCCGCGCGGGTGCCCGGGTGCACCTGACCCCCACGGAGTGGCGGATGCTGGAGTTCCTCGCGCGGCATCCGGGCGCCCTCGTGACGCGCCAGAGTCTGCTGAAGGAGATCTGGGCGAGCGAGAACGTCAACGACTCGGGGTATCTGCGCCTCTACATGTCGCAGCTGCGCAAGAAGCTGGAGGCGGACCCCGCCAGTCCGGTGCATCTGCTCACCGAGACCGGAATGGGATACCGCCTCCAGCTCTGAGGGGGATCAGTCCTCGACGACGCGGACCGTGACCTCGATGTTGCCGCGGGTGGCGTTGGAGTAGGGGCAGACCTGGTGGGCGGCGTCGGCGAGAGCCTGCGCCTGGTCGGCGGGGAGGTCGGGGATGACGACCTCGAGCTCGACGGCCAGCTGGAAGCCGCCCTGGCCGTTGGAGCCGATGCCGACGCGCGCGCCGACACTCGTGTCGTGGATCGCGACCTTCTGCATCCGGGCGACCGACAGCAGAGCGCTGTGGAAGCAGGCCGAGTAGCCGGCGGCGAACAGCAGCTCGGGGTTCAGCGCGCCGCCCGCGCCGCCCATCTCCTTCGGAACACGCACGTCGGCGTCGAGCAGTCCGTCGCTCGTGGTGACGTGGCCGTTGCGGCCGTCTCCGGTGGCGAGGGCTTCTGCGGTGTAGAGGATGTCCATGGGGGATACCTTTCGTTGGTTCTTCGGGGGGTTTTCGGGCTCAGTCGGCGTCGGCGTGCAGCGTGTCCGTGAGCGAGTGGAGCGCCGTCAGCAGTGCGCGGGCGGCATCCGGCTCGAGTCCGTAGCAGTTCCACATCTGGGAGGGCAGGTCGGACATCTCCGCACGCAGGGCCGTGCCGCGCTCGGTCGGTGCGACCGTCACGACGCGCCCGTCACCGTCGTCGCGGGTGCGGCTGACGAGTCCCGCCTTCTCGAGGCGCTTGAGAAGCGGCGACAGCGTGCCCGAGTCCAGGCCGAGGCCCTCGCCGAGCTGGCTGACGGTGCGCGGCCCGCGGTCCCAGAGCTCGACGAGCACGAGGTACTGCGGGTAGGTGAGCTGCCACGGCTCGAGCAGACGGCGGTACACCTGGGTCGTCGCCCTGCTCGCCGAGTACAGCGAGAAGCACAGCATCCGATCCAGTGCCGGTCCGGCCGTCTCCGTCATGGAAGAAGCATTGCACGCAATTGAGTTGTGCGCAATTCAATCCCGTGGCGAGGATGTGACGATGGCGACGATCTGTGACGGGGTGTGACGTCGGGTGACGTGCTGTTGCGGCGGGCCGTGAACGCCGGATGCCGGGCGTGCAGGCTCGCGGTATGACGTCCCCACCCGTCATCGACCCCCACGACCTGCGCGACGCCCTCGCCGCCGCTCGGCGCCCCGTGCGGCTGCTCGACGTGCGCTGGCGACTCGACCTGCCCGAGGGGCGCCCGGCCTACCTCACCGGGCACCTGCCCGGTGCCGTCTACGTCGACCTCGAGCGCGAGCTCGCGCGTCCCGGACATCCGGAGGAAGGCCGGCATCCGCTGCCGACGCTCGCCGACCTGGAACGTTCCGCGCGGGCGTGGGGAGCGGATGCGGGGGATCTCGTCGTGGCGTATGACGACAACGACGGCGTTGCCGCGGCGCGTGCCTGGTGGCTGCTGCGCCGCCGAGGCGTCGATGTGCGTGTGCTGAACGGCGGATTGCGAGCCTGGATCGGAGCCGGCGGGCTGCTGGAGGGCGGCGATGTGCGTCCGGAGCCGGGGAACGTCCGGCTCGCCGACGCCGATCCCGGGATCGCCTCGATCGAGGCCGCCGCGGGTGCTCCGCAGCACGGCGCGCTGATCGACGCGCGTGCACCGCAGCACTACCGGGGTCTCGCTCCCACCGCCGATCCCGCCGCCGGTCACATCCCGGGCGCGATCAACGTGCCGACCCTCGCCCACATGCAGGCCGACGGGCGGCTGCGACCAGCCGCCGAGGTGCAGCGGACGCTCGCGGATGCGGGTGTCGACGCATCCGCCGAGCTCGTCCTGACGTGCAGCTCCGGCATCGCCTCGGCCCACAGCGCGCTCGCGCTCGCCGCAGCGGGCATCGATGCGCGGGTGTTTCCCGGTGGCTGGAGCCGCTGGTCGCGTACCCCGGGGCGTCCGATCGCCGTCGGCCCCACGCCCTGGGGCGAGGTCTTCGCCCGCTGAGCGTGCGTGCCCCGTCGCGTGCGTGCCCCGTCGCGTGCGTGTGCCCCATCGTGTGCGTGTGTCCCGCCGTGTGTGTGCCCCGTCGTGTGCGTGTGTCCCGTTGCGTGAGTGTGCCGCCGTGTGTGTGCCCCGTCGTGTGTGTGTGCCCCGCCGCGTGCGTGTGCCCCGCCGCGTGCGTGTTCCGCTGTCTGCGTGTCTCAGTTGTGCATGCGAACGGGCCCTTTTCCGTGAACGCCTGAGACACGGAGGTCTGCGTTGGTCGGGCAGACGGATGCGTGTCTCAGTTGTGCACGCTTGAGGGGGCTTTTGCGTGAAGGGTTGAGACACGGAAGTCTGCGTTGGTCGGGGGGACGGATGCGTGTCTCAGTTGTGCACGCGAACGGACCCTTTTCCGTGAACGCCTGAGACACGGAAGTCCGCGTCGGTCGGGCAGACGGATGCGTGTCTCACTTATGCACGCGAACGGGCCCTTTTCCGTGAAGGGTTGAGACACGGAGGTGTGCGTTGGTCGGGCGGATGGACGCGTGTCTCAGGTGTGCACGCGGACGGGCGCTTTCGCGTGCACGGTTGGGACACGCAGGCCGGGGCGGCCGGGCGACGGGCCGCGCGCGAGCACGGGCGACGGGATGCGCGTGAGCACGGATGCGGGCGCGGTGGCGCTAACGGCGGGCGGGGTGCGTTGCGGGGAGGCGATCGCCGGTGCCGAACAGGCGATCGCGCAGGGTGGTGGGCGCGCCGTCCTCGCGGAGTCGCCCGCGCCGGCGCAGCTCCGGCACGACGAGCTCAGCGACATCGCGGAGCGTGTCGAAGGAGTGGTACTGGCGCAAGTTGATCCCGTCGATGCCGTCCTCGTCGAGCCACCGTTCGATCTCGTCGGCCACGACTCCGGGGGTGCCCACCACGAAGTACCGGTCCTCGCGGCTGCGCCGGAAACCGTCGAGAGTCTCCGCGACCGTCCGCTCCGGCGCGAGACCGAGGCCGCCGACATCCACACCCGCCAGCGCTGCCGCCTCCGCGACGGTCAAGGACCCGTCGAACGCCGTCAGGTCCAAGGGCACGCTGGCGTGCGCGAGGATGCCGTCGAGGCTCGTGAACTGGCGGTAGGTGTCCCACTTGCGCGCCGCCTCCGCCTCGGTCCGCCCCACCACGATGCCCGCCTGCACGAGGAAGCGGAGGTCGTCCGCGGAGCGGCCCGCGGCGATGGCGGCGTCCCGCATCCGAGCCCTGTTGCGTCGGAAGTCCGCCGCGCTCTTGCCGCCGGTGAAGACCACCTCGGCGTGGCGGCCTGCGAGGGCGATCCCGGCGGGGGATCCCGTGGCCTGGAACAGCACGGGGGTGCGCTGCGGCGTCGGCTCGACCAGGTGCGGCCCGGCGACGCGGAAGTTCTCGCCGACGTGGTCGATGTAGTGCACCCTCGTCGGGTCCGATACGAGGCCGCCGTCCGTGTCGAACTGCACGGCGTCCTCGTCCCATGAGCGCTCCCACAGGGCGTAGACGACCGCGAGGAACTCATCGGCGATCCGGTACCGCTCATCGTGCGGGATCTGCTCGTCCAGGCCGAAGTTGCGCGCGGCGTTGGGCAGGTAGGAGGTGACGATGTTCCACCCCACCCGCCCCCGCGTCAGCGCGTCGAGCGTCGACATCCGTCGGGCGAAGGCGAACGGCGGTTCGTAGCTGGTGGAGAAGGTGACACCGAACCCCAGGCGGCGGGTCACGGCGGCCATGAGCGGCACGACCAGCAGCGGGTCGTGGGAGGGGATCTGCAGCCCCTCGCGCACCGCCGTCTCGGGCCCGCCGCGGAACACGTCGTAGGCGCCGACGACGTCGGCGAGGAACACGGCGTCGAAGCTGCCGTCCTCGGCGAGCTGGGCGAGCTCCTGCCAGTACGCGATCTCGCCGTGGCGGTGGCGGTTGTTGCCGGGCAGGCGCCAGAGCCCGTGGGTGATGTGGCTCACCGTGTTCATCTCGAACAGATTGAGGATGAGCTTCTTCGGTTCGGGCATGGATCTCTCTTACGGTCGGGAGGGGCTCAGGAGGCGGGAACGGATGCGGCGGCACGCGTCCCGGCGCCCGGGGCGGCCCAGCTCGGACGCGTCCCTTCCAGCTCGAAGCGTCCCACCGCCGCCACGCGTTGCAGCACAGGGTTGTGCGAGGCGATGGTGCGAACGTTGCGCCAGTGCCGATCCAGACCCAGTTCCCGCGAGGTGGCGCTCGCGCCGCCCACCTCGAACAGGCGGCTGGTCGTAGCCAGTACGCTCTCGGTGACCGTGTGCTGCGCGCGATAGACGTCCAGCTCGGCCTCGGCCAGCAGCTCCGCGTCGCGACGGGATGCGGCCGCCTCCAGGTCGGCGGCGACGCCGAGCACGACGCGCCGGGCAGCGGATGCGGCCGCGCTGATCTCGCCGACCACGAGATGCGCGAGCGGGTCGTCGATCGGACGCGTCTCACCGGCATGGCCGAACGTGCGGCGACGCGGACGGACGAACGCGACGGTGTCGGCGACCGCTCGCTGCGCGATTCCGGCGACGACCGCCAGCAGGCTCAACTGGTACACGCCGCGGAGATAGCGGTGGCGATCCTCATCCTCCGGCGTCACGCGGAAGACGTCAGCGGGATCCACCGCGACGGCGTCGAGGATCGTCGTGCCGGATGCGGTCAGCGGCTGACCGAAGCCGTCCCAGTCGTCGATGATGCGCACGCCTGCAGCATCCGAGCGCACGGCCAGCGCGACGCGCTCGCCGGACGCATCGATCGCGGCGACGTGCACCCAATCGGCGTAGAGCGAACCGGTCGTGTAGTGCTTGGTGCCCGTCACGCGCAGGCCGTCGTGCCCCGTGTCGACCAGGCGGGTGGTGAGCTCCGCCGTCTCGGCGCGCTCGCTGAACGCGTTGCCCATCACCTCACCGGCCGCGAGGCGCGGAAGCCAGCGCGCAGCGGCGTCGGTGTCCCAGCCGTCCCAGCGCAGCTGCTCGACGAACGCGATGTGCCCGCGCCAGATGTGGGCGAGGTTCGAGTCCACCTCGGCGAGCTCCACGATGCGCCCCAGCACCTGGGCGAGCGAGGCGTCGGCGCCGCCGGTGGTGCGCGGCAGTCGCAGCGCACCGAAGCGCTGCGTGCGCAGCTCGTCGACGGCCGCGAACGGAAGGACTCGCTCGCGCTCCCGCTCCGCCGCACCCACGCGCCATCTCGCCAGCAGGTCGTTCCATGTGTCGGTCATCAGTGCATCACCTTTCGCGAGACCCAGTTGCCGAGCAGCTGGGCGGCCTGGACGAGGACGATCAGGACGACGACGATCACGAGCACCACGAACCAGTCGAAGCGTTGGTAGCCGTACTTGAGCGCGAGGTCGCCGAGCCCGCCGCCGCCGATCGCACCGGCGACGGCCGTGGTGTCGACGAGGGCGACGACGATGTAGGTCAGCCCCAGCGTCAGCGGTCCCATGGATTCGGGGAGCACGACGGTGAACAGCACGCGCACAGGACTCGCCCCCATTGCCACGGCGGCCTCTATGGCCCCCGGATCGACCGCGACGAGGTTCGACTCGACGATGCGGGCGATGGCCATGGACGCGACGATCGTGATCGGCACGGTCGCCGCGAGCGGCCCGATGCTCGTGCCGATCAGCAACCGGGTGAGCGGGATGATCGAGACCGCCAGGATGATGAACGGCACCGGCCGCACGATGTTGATGACGAGGTTCAGACCGCCGAAGACTACGCGGTTGGCGAGCAGGTTGCCCGGCCTGGTCGCGTACAGGAGCAGGCCCAGGCCGAGTCCGAGGATCGTGGCGAGGGTGAAGGAGATCGTCACCATCAGCAGCGTTTCGAACAGCGCTCGGCCGATGCGCGGGAGCAGGGCGTCGAGGTAGGCCGCATCCATCAGCGTGCTCCTTCCAGTTCGGTGACCAGTGCCGCATCCCGCAGATCTGCGAGCGCGCGATCCACGTTCTCCTCGGTGCCGAGCAACTCGACCGTGAGGCTTCCGAACAGACGCGCCTGCAACTCGTCGACGCCGCCGTAGACGACGTTCACGTCCACGTCGTGCGCGCGGGAGATGCGGGAGAGGAAGGGATCGTTCGACTCGCGGTTCTCGATGTGCAGCTGCACGAGGCGTCCGGTGTGCACTGTGCGGATGCGGCGCACGGTCTCCGTCGAGGGCAGATGGTGGAGCACGGAGGCCACGAAGCGCCGCGAGGTCGGGTGCTGCGGGTGCGCGAACACGTCGTACACGCTGCCCTGCTCGACGACGCGGCCCTCCTGCATGACCGCGACGCGATTGCAGACGTCGCGGATCACCTCCATCTCGTGCGTGACCACGAGGATGGTGATGCCGTACTCCGCGTGCACACGGCGCAGCAGATCCAGGACCTCGCCCGTGGTCTGCGGATCGAGCGCGCTCGTGGCCTCGTCGCTGATGAGCACGTCGGGGCGGTTCGCGAGCGCGCGGGCGATGCCCACACGCTGCTTCTGCCCGCCGGAGAGCTGCGAGGGGTACTGGAGTGCCTTGTCGGACAGTCCCACGAACTCGAGCAGCTCGGCCACCCGGTCGATCGTGTCGCTCTCCGAGATGCCCGCGAGCCGCAGCGGGTAGGCGATGTTCTTGTAGACCGTGCGAGAGTGCAGCAGGTTGAACTGCTGGAAGATCATGCCGATCCGCTGACGCGCTCGACGCAGCCGGGCCGCGTCGAGCGCCGTGATCTCCCGGTCGCCCACGAACACCCGTCCGCTCGTCGGACGCTCGAGTGCGTTGACGGTGCGAAGGAGCGTGGACTTGCCGGCGCCGGAGTACCCGACGATCCCGTAGATGTCGCCGGCGTCGATGGCGAGGTTCACATCGTCGAGCGCGGTGAGGGTGCGCCCGCGGGTCGTGGTGAAGGTCTTCGAGACGTGCTCGAAGCGGACGGCGGTGCTCATGCTCCTCCAGGCAGTGGATGCGGGGTGTCGATCCGCCCGCTCGACGACCGAGGCTCCTGTCGGTCGTCGAGCGGGCGAGGTGGTACCGATCAGCCGTTGGCGGCTGCGGACTTCTCCAGATCGGCCAGCTTCGTACGCAGCGTCTCGACGGGCACCTGCACGAGCACCGTGGCACCCTTGTCCTCCTTCTCGAGAGCGGCGGCCGCCCGCGGGTCGGCGTACGCCTCCTCGAGGATCTTCCAGGCCGGGTCGTCCGCGTTGTCGGCGCGGCTGGCGACGACGTTGATGTACGGAAGGTTCTTCTCATCCAGCGAGTCGTCCAGGTACAGCGCCTTGTCCGCCGTGATGCCCTGCGACGGGTCGAAGTAAGACAGACCGACGACGACGGCGGACAGGCTGGGGTCGTCGAACTGCTGCGGAATGGTCGTCGCCGCGATCGGCACGAACTGGAGGTTCTTCGGGTTGGCGGTCACGTCGTCGACCGAGGGGAAGTCGCCCGCATCCTTGCTCAGCTCGACGAGCCCCGCCGAGGCCAGGATCCCGAGTGCGCGGCCGCCGTTGGAGGGGTCGTCGGGGATCGCGATGCGACCGCCGTCCGGGATCTCGTCGGTGTCGCCGAGGGTCGCCGAGAAGATGCCCCACTGCGTGATGAGCGTCGAGAAGACCGGTGTGAGGTCTTCGTCGTTCTGGGCGTTGAAGTTCGAGAGGTAGAGGATGTGCTGGAACGCGTTGCCGTCGACCGTTCCGGCGGCGAGCTCGGTGTTCGGCAGCACCCAGTCGTCGACGTTGACCCAGGTCACGTCGAGTCCCTTCTCCGCCGCGATGTCGGCGATCGCGCTCTGGAAGTCGGAGTCCTCACTGACCGCGATGCGCAGCGAGAGACGCTCCTCGGCTGCGGCGGCCGCTGGCTCCTCGGAGCGGGTGAGGTTTGCCACGATGGCGACCACGCCGACGATCACGGCGACGACGGCGACGGCTGCGATGCTCAGCCAGACGGTGCGTCGACGCTGACGCGATGCGTCGAGCGCGGTTCGGAGGTCGGGGGATTCTGACGGCTTCTCGGACATGGGATGTCTCCTTGCTCTGGCCCGTTGCGCCGTAGGTGCGCGGGGCTCGGTGTGCTGTGTCGGGCGACCCGTGGATCGCGATGCCCCATTGCGCCACACCGGGTCGGCGGCATCCGATCCGAGCCGTCACACCTCGTCGCGCGTCGTCACATCCCGTCACGCACGCCGGCGGATGCGGTGAACGGGTGCTCACTCCGGGGAGGCAAAGGACCGACGCGGACGTCTGGTAGGGTCGCAGCGTGCTTACCTGTCGTTGTTGTCGCTGAGTGATCCCGTGCGCCCTCTCGCGCACCCTCACCGATAACCTCCGACAACCCGCGGGCTCCCGCATCCGGGCCCCGCCGCACCCAGGGACACCTCCATGCGTTACGCATCCAGCGTCGCCGCGCTCGTCGGCAACACTCCGCTCGTCAAGCTCAACCGCGTCACCGACGGCATCGCCGCCACGGTGCTCGCCAAGGTCGAGTACTTCAATCCCGGCGGTTCCGCCAAGGACCGCATCGCGAAGAACATCATCGACGCCGCGGAGCGCGACGGCCTGCTGCAGCCCGGCGGCACCATCGTCGAGCCCACCAGCGGCAACACCGGCGTGGGCCTCGCGCTCGTCGCCCTCGAACGCGGGTACCGGATGATCTTCGTCGTGCCCGACAAGTTCGCCGGCGAGAAGGTCGCGGTGCTGCGCGCCTACGGCGCCGAGGTCGTGATGACTCCCACCTCGGTTCCGCCCGAGCATCCGGACTCGTACTACAGCGTGTCCGACAGGCTCGCGCGCGAGATCCCCGGGGCGTTCAAGCCGAATCAGTTCGCCAACCAGAACGGCCCGCGCGGCCACTTCGAGACCACGGGTCCGGAGATCTGGGCCGACACCGACGGTGCCATCACCCACTTCGTCGCCGGCATCGGCACAGGCGGCACGATCAGCGGCACGGGCCGCTTTCTCAAGCAGGCCTCCGAAGGGCGTGTCAGGGTCATCGGCGCCGATCCCGAGGGGTCGATCTACTCCGGCGGCCCCCTGCACGGCTACCTCGTGGAGGGCGTCGGCGAGGACTTCTGGCCGACCACCTTCGATCCCGCCGTCGTCGACCGGTACGAGCGCGTGGACGACGCCGAGGCCTTCGCGATGACGCGCCGCCTCGCTCGCGAGGAGGGCTTGCTCGTGGGCGGATCGGGGGGGATGGCGGTGGTCGCCGCCCTCCGGGCCGCGCGCGAGCTGCCCGCCGACGCCGTGGTCGTCGTGGTGCTGCCCGATCACGGCCGCGGCTACCTCAGCAAGATCTTCGACGACACCTGGATGACCGACCACGGATTCGCCGTCGAGCCCACCACGAGCCGGCTCGCCGAAGCCGGCACCGACGAAGGAGCACAACGATGACCAACCCCGCAGCCCGCGCCTTCGCCAGTCTCGCGGTCCACGCCGGGCAGGATTTCGACCCCACCACCGGTGCGGTCATCCCGCCGATCCACATGAGCACCACGTTCGCCCAGGACGGCATCGGCGGCCTTCGCGGCGGCTACGAGTACGGCCGCAGCGGCAACCCCACCCGCACCGCCCTGGAGACGCAGCTCGCCGCCATCGAGCACGGCGAGCACGCGCTGTCCTTCTCGTCGGGACTCGCCGCCGAGGACGCGCTGCTGCGCGCCGTGCTGAAGCCGGGCGACGAGGTCCTCCTCGGCAGCGATGTCTACGGCGGCACCTACCGACTGCTCGCTCGGGTGCTCGGGCCGTGGGGCGTCACCCTCCGCGTGGTCGACATGAGCGATCTGGATGCGGTCGCCGCCGCCCTCGAGGAGCGGCCGGCCCGCATCCTCTGGGTCGAGACACCCTCCAACCCCCTACTGAAGGTCAGTGACATCGCGGGGCTCGCACGTCTCGGACACGCCGCGGGCGCGCTCGTCGTGGTCGACAACACGTTCGCGACGCCCGCCCTGCAGCAGCCGCTCGCTCTCGGCGCGGATGTGGTCGTCCATTCCACGACCAAGTACCTCGGCGGTCACTCCGACGTCGTCGGCGGCGCCCTCGTGACCAACGATGCCGCGCTCGCCGAGGCGGCGCGCTTCCTGCAGTTCGCCGTCGGCGCGGTCTCGAGCCCGTTCGATGCCTGGCTGACCACGCGCGGGATCAAGACCCTCGGGGTGCGGATGCAGCGCCACAGCGAGAACGGCGAGGCCGTCGCGCGGTTCCTCGCCGATCATGAGCGTGTGGCCGCCGTCTACTATCCGGGGCTCTTGACGCATCCCGGCCACGACATCGCACGCGGGCAGATGAGCGGGTTCGGTGGCATCGTGTCGCTGGCGCTCGCCGACCAGGCCGCGGCCCGCCGCTTCGCCGAGTCGACGCGCCTGTTCACCCTCGCCGAGTCGCTCGGGGGCGTCGAGTCCCTCGTGAACTACCCCGACGCGATGACCCACGCGTCGGTGCGCGGAACCGAGCTCGCGGTGCCCGTGGAGGTCGTGCGGCTCTCGGTGGGCATCGAGGACGCGGCGGACCTTCTCGCCGATCTGGATGCGGCGCTCGCCGCGATCTGAGCGCGCACATCCCCTGACGGCGCGCACGCAATACGCTGCATGACGCCCCATTCGGCGTCGCGCTGGGTACAGTAGTCGCGCAAAGCAGGTCGACCCGACGGCCTGAGGGGATCTATGAGATCGATGGTGCGCGCGAACTCCGCGTCGTCGAATGCGTCGAGTGACGCCGTGACCGGACGGAACCGGCGATGACGCCTGCCCGCGCGTACGCCGAGATGCCCGGAGGCGGCGCCGTGGGCGGTGCGCGGCGCGTGGCACGGATCTGGTGGGGGACCCTGGCCAGCGGCCGCTTCTTCAGCGGATGGAGCGCCGCCGTCTCCCTCCTGATCGCGGTGACCGTGCTCGGCGCCTACCGGTCCGTGAACTCGACGGTGGAGTACCTGCCCGCCATCGGCGTGTCGGCTCTCGTGTGGGCTGTGCTGGTCGTGCTCGTGCTGCCCGTGGCGTGGGCCGAGCGGCGGATACGACGCCGTCGCTGGCGCGCCCTTCTCGTGCTCGCCGCGGTCGTGACCGTCGGCGCCGCACGGCCGCTGCTCAACGACGCCGCAGGCCTGTGGCTCCTGCGCGAGCCGAGCACGGGGTCGTGGGCCGAGCGCATCACGACGAACGTGATCATCTGGCTCATCGTGCTCTCCCTCGTCGCGACGGCGACGGTGGCCTACGACGCGACCCGCGACGCGAGCGCGCGTCTGCGGGTCGCGCTGTCGGATCTGAACGAGGCCGACCGTCGCGCCGACGCCTACGCGCGCCGTACCCGCATCCTGCTGCACGAGCAGATCGCGACGCTGCGTACCCAGCTCGCCGAGCTGGTGGCGAAGAACCCCGGCTTCGACGGCGTCAGCGCGTTCTCGCAGTCGGTCCGCGCGGTCAGCCACGATCTCGAGGACGAGGCGTCGCTGCCGCTGTCCGAGATCGCTGCGGGGACGGGTCCGGTGGAGGTGCCCACGGCTCCCCGGCGCCCGCTTCTGGCACGGCTGCGCCCGCCGAGCCCGGTCGTGGTCAGCATCGCCTACGTGGTCGGCAGCCTTCCGTACACTCTGGCGACCGTGTCGACGGGGCTCGCCCTCATCGCCGTCGTGCTGGTGTTCGTCTGCGGATTCGTTGCGAACGCGGTCGCCCGTCGGTCCTCGCGCCGCCGGTCGGCCACGGCGCGCGGCGGCGCCATCCTGTTCGCCTGGTTCGCGGCCGGGGTGCTCTTCTCCGCCGTCGCGATCTTGCTGGCGCCCCACACCCTGCCGACGGCGCTCGTCCCGATCCTCGCCTTCCCCCTGCTCGCGGCCATCGTCGGCGTCTCCTCCGACGCCATCCACAGCTCCATCGTGCAGACGCGTCGCCTGTCGCGTGCTCTGGCCGCGCAGACGGATGCCGTGGCCACGCGCACGACACGCGCGCGCCTCGAGCTGCGCAGCGCGGCCGAGCAGCTGCACGGGCGGGTGCAGGGGCGGTGCGTGCTGTTCGCGGCGACGGTCGATGAGCGCGCGGCGACCACGGAGGAACTCGACGCCTTCGCGGCGACGATCGCGCAGGCCCTCGCGGAGATCGAAGGCACGGCGCCGACATCCGCCGCGCCGGCGCCGGTCGCGCCGTCGGATGCCCTCGCCCAGATGATCGAGACGTGGTCGCACGTACTCGAGATCTCGAGCAACATCGATGCCGACGCACGGATCGCGTTGGAGCGGGAGGACGTGACCCGCCGCGTCGTCGACATCGCGAGCGAGGGCTTCCTCAATGCGGTCAAGCACTCGGGTGCGAAGCGCGCGACGCTCGAGGTGACCCACGGCGACCCGGATGCGGCCCCGGAGTTGCGCGTGGAGGTGTCATCGCCGGGACGGCTCGGCTCGGCGTTGCCGCTCACCGCGGGTCGAGGAATCGCCAACCTGAGCGGCGCGCATCTGTTCCAGCGGGGCCGCGATGTCGTGCTCGAGGCGCGCGTGCCGTTGCCCGCCGTGTGACCCGCCGCGCGTGTCCGCGCGCATCGGCCGCGTCCGCGTGAGCCCCGGGGCCGCACCCCGCGTGGGGTCCCCGCGCGTGGTGTCCCCGGGGCGAGCCCGGTGTACCGTCGCGCGTGGTGCCCCGCGGTGTGTGGCAGGCCGTGGTCTGTCGGTGTGCCCTCGCGCGTGGTGCCCCGCGCATGGCGAGCCCCGGTGTGAGCAGCCCCGCGCGCGATGAGCCCTGCCCGCGCGAGCCCTCCCCTGCGTGTCTCACTTGTGCACGTTGGGGCGCGGGTTTGCGTGCATTTGTGAGACACGGAGTGGATGTGGCGGCGTGTCCAGGCCTGCGTGTCTCAGTTGTGCACGTTGGGGCGCGGGTTCGCGTGCATTTGTGAGACACGGAGTGGTGGTGGCGGCGTGTCTCAGCCTGCGTGTCTCAGTTGTGCACGTTGGGGTGTGGGTTTGCGTGCATTTGTGAGACACGGAGCGGATGCGGTCAGCGAGCCCAGCCGGATGCGCGGCGAGCGGGCCCAGCCGGATGCGCGCAGCCGGCCCAGTCGGGTGCGCGCGGTGGTGCCGGTCGACCGGATGCGGGGGTGCGACGCTCAGGTGGGTGGGGGCGCCGCCGGCAGCCGGAGCACCGCGCGCAGTCCGCCGGATGCGGGCGAGAAGAGCTCCAGTGTCCCGCCGTTGCGCCGCGCGAGTCGCTGCGCGATCGACAGGCCGAGGCCGACGCCGGGCGTACCGGACTGCTCCGCCTCCGGAGCGCGGAAGAACCGGTCGAACGCCCGCTCCCGGTCACCGTCGCTCATGCCCGGCCCGCTGTCGCTGATCGAGAACTCGGTGGTCTCGCCGTCGTCGCGCACGCGCACGAGGACGTCGCCGTCGGCAGGTGTGAACAGGATCGCGTTCGACAGGAGCGCCGCCAGGGAGCGATGGATGTCGGCGGGAACGCCGTGCACGTTGGTTCCGGCGTCGATGTCGATCTCGAGGCGCAGCCGCTTCTCGTCGGCCGCGGCACCGTGCGTGGCGACGATCGCCGCCACCACGGAACGGGTGGAGACCGTGCGCCGCTCGCCGGGGCTCACGGGCGTCGCGTGGGCACCGCCGACCATCAGCAGGTCCTCCACGAGGTCCGACAGGCGCAGGCCGTTTCGTCGGATGCGGGCGACCCAGTCGCGTTCGAGCGGCGTCAGCGCGGGCGACTCCTCGAGAAGCTCTGCGTAGCCCAGCACATTGGTCAAGGGCGTCCGGAGCTCATGACTCGTGGTCGAGACGAAGTCGTCGCGCTGCCGACTGAGATCCGCCCGCAGTTCGCTGGCCGCGGCGCGCTCACGCTCCGCATCCGCCCGCGCCTGGATCATGCGTACGGTGTTCGACACGTCGAGCAGCTGCACGGCGAACAGTCCGGGATCGTTCTCGATCGGGTTGGCCACGAGGCGCAGCGAGGTGTCTCCGTCGACGTGCACGCGCTCGACGCCGTCGCGGCTCGCGTGGCGGGCGACGTGCTCGAGGGGACCCTTCCAGCCGTCGCCGTCGAGTTCCGCCGCGATCATCGAGCGGGCGGCGGGATTCGCCCACAGCAGCTGTGTGCTCTCCCCGTCGCGGCGCGCGACGGCGAGCCCCACCTCGGTCTCGACCAGGCCGCCCGAGAGCAGGTGCGTGGTGCGCGCTGCCACCCGTGCCGCCTCGCGTTGTTCGGCGCGCGCCGTCAGCAGCAGCAGCGACACGGTCGCCAGCGCGATGAGGAAGATCTCGACGGTGACCGCGCGCTCGGTCGGGGTGAGTCCGAGAGCGAAGGGCCCCCGCCCCGCCAGGGTGACCAGGAGAATCGCGACGCCGGCGACCAGCACTTCGATGAGGGCCGCGACGAACGGCAGGCGCAGGCATCCCCAGGCGATGATCATGAACGGCAGGAAGGTGAGGGGGATCTCCACGCGCGGGAGGGCGACGAACGCGAGCACGCCGAGCAGCAGCGCGGGCTGCAGCACCGCCTCCCAGCGCGGCAGGGTCAGCGGTCCGGAAGAGGGCGGGACGCAGGCGAACGGGGCGATCAGAAGCACGGCCGCTGCGTGAGAGGGGAAGACGCTGAGCGCCGTCGCGGAGAAGTCGCCGCCGCCCAGCAGTGCGGCCGTCGCGGCGGCGATCACGGCGGCCACGACCGCGCCTGTGAGGCTGGCCACCACGAGCACAAGCGCCTCGCGCGTACGGCGCAGGACGAAGGGGTTGGAGCCGCGGTATCCCCAGATCGCCAGCACGGCCAACAGTGCGGCGATCTCCGCCGCGTTGCCCAACGCGTAGCCCACCGCGACCGCGAGCGAACGCCCGTGGATGAGGTTGGGGATCACCGTCGCGGCCAGGACGAGGAGCACGACCCCGCCGCGGCGACGCGGCGGATTGAGGAGCGCGAACAGGGCTGACGCGCCCGCGGCCGGCCACCATGCGGCGGCGCTGCCTCCGGGAGGGGTGAAGATCGTCCCGGTGAGGCCCAGGGCGGCGACGGTGATCGCGGCGATCGGCCAACTCCACCACGGGGGGATCCATTCGGGCCTCGACGGGGCGCCGAGTGTCGCGAACGGGGCCGCAGCCTTCATACTGTGAACGTACCCTCTCGGCGGCGCCCGCCCCGTACACGAGGCAAGGGTTGCAAGGAGGTGGCGGCCGTGGCGAGCATTCTGGTCGTCGAAGACGACGCCGATGTGGCGCAGCTGATCCAGCACCGCCTGGCAGCGTCGGGGCACGAAGTCGCCGTCGCACCCGACGGCGAGCAGGGCCTCGTCGCCGCGCGCGACGCGCATCCCTCCCTCGTGATCCTCGACTGGATGATGCCGCACCGCACCGGCCTGGAGGTGTGCGCCGAGCTCCGTGGTGACGCCTCGTTCGCCGACACCCGCATCATGATGCTCACCGCCAGGGCGCAGGACGAGGACATCGCCCGCGCGCTCTCCGCCGGCGCCGACGACTTCATGACGAAGCCCTTCTCGCCGCGCGAGCTCGTCGCGCGGGTGGGGGCCCTGCTGGCCTCATGACGCGCTGCCGCGCCGCGTTCGCGCCGGTGCGGGTGCTCGCCGCCGGCGTGCTCGCGGTCGCATCGGTCGGCGTGGTGGCGTGCGCGAGCGGGCCGGCCTCGGTTCCGGATTCCGGCTCGGTGATGGGGCGGCTGCCCGCGGGAACGCCCGTCGACTATCAGCTCGGCGGCGCGTACCCGCCTGATCCGCGGGTGGGGATCGTCGCGCGCGACCGCACTGCGGCGCCCGCCGACGGGGTGTACTCGATCTGCTACCTCAACGCGTTCCAGACGCAGCCGAGCGAGCGCGACGAGTGGGCCGACGACCTGGTCCTGCGCCAGAACGGTGCCGACCTGATGGACCCGGACTGGCCCGACGAAGCGCTCCTCGACACCCGTTCGGATGACGCTCGCGAGGCCATTGCGGCGCGCGTCGGCGAGTGGATCGACGGCTGTGCTGCGGCAGGCTACGCGGCGGTGGAGTTCGACAACCTCGACACGTACACCCGTTCCGACGGTCTCCTCAGCGCCGACGACAACCTCGCCCTCGCGACGCTGCTGGTGGAACGGGCGCATCGCGCGGGGCTCGCGGCGGGCCAGAAGAACGCGGCGGAGGATGCCGAGCGCCTGCGGGCCGAGGCCGGCTTCGACTTCGCGGTGGTGGAGGAGTGCGCGTACTACGACGAGTGCACGGCCTACACCGATGTCTACGGCGACGCCGTGGTCGCGATCGAGTACACCGACGCGATCGACCGGCCGTTCGACGAGCTCTGCGCCGATCCCGCCGTGCCCGCATCCCTCGTGCTTCGCGATCGCGACCTCACGATGCCGAGGGATGCGGACTACGCCTTCGAGATCTGCCCGCTCTGACGCGGCGCCGGCCCCGGGGACGGGAGGCGGCGGTCAGTGCTCGTCGACCTCGGCGGCGGCGACGGGGTGCCCCTGCACCTGAGCGCGGTCGGCCTTCAGACGGTCGTTCCGGGTCTTGAGCAGGCTCGCGACGGTGGCCACCGCGATCGTCGCGCCGATGAACAGCAGCGAGAACCAGATCGGGATCTCGGGGACCCAGTCGATGTGCTGGCCGCCGTTGATGAAGGGCAGCTCGTTCACGTGCAGCGCGTGGAAGACGAGCTTCACGCCGATGAAGGCCAGGATGACGGCGAGGCCCTGTGCAAGGTACACCAGGCGCTCCAGCAGTCCGCCGATGAGGAAGAAGAGCTGGCGCAGACCCATCAGGGCGAAGGCGTTCGCGGTGAAGACGATGTACGCCTCCTGCGTGAGCCCGTAGATCGCGGGGATCGAGTCGAGGGCGAAGACCAGATCGATGAAGCCGACGGCGACGATCGTCAGGAGCATCGGTGTCACGAAGCGCTTGCCGTCGATCTTCACGGTCAGCCGGTCGCCGTGGTACTCGTCGCGCACCGGAAGGATGCGGCGCATGAACCGCACGATCCGCCCGTTCGAGGGGTCGGACTCGTGGCTCGAGAACGCCTGCTGCCAGGCCAGGTAGAGCAGGAACGCGCCGAAGATGTAGAACACCCACGAGAAGTTCTCGATCAGGGTCGCGCCCAGCGCGATGAAGGCGCCGCGCATGATGAGCGCGATCACGATGCCGATCATGAGCACCTTCTGCTGGTACTCCTTCGGCACCGCGAAGCCCGTCATGATGATGAGGAAGACGAAGAGGTTGTCGATCGACAGGGCCTTCTCCGTCAGGTATCCGGCGAAGTACTCGCCGCCGAACGTCCAGCCCGAGACCATGCCGATCCCGACGCCGAACAGCAGCGCCAGGCCGATGTAGAAGACCGACCAGACGGCGGACTCGCGGATGGTGGGGGCGTGCGGCTTGCGCACGTGCACGAAGAACTCGAAGACGAAGAAGGCGATCGTGATCGCGATCGTGATGAGCCAGATGGCGGGGGTGACGTTCACGGAGAACTCCAAGGGTGGGCGTACGGTCATGACGCCAAGGTCTCCTCCGCCCCGATGCTGGTCGGGACCGGCGGCCCGGGATCCGACGTTGGATCCGTACTGACGAGCCGACCGCGAGCGGGAGTACTCCCCTTGCTTGAATGACAGAATACGGCATCCCGGGCACTCGGAGAGCACGTCACCGGTAGCGTCGGATCTGTGACGCAGCCCTACGACGAACGCGGCCGCGAGACGCTCGATCGCCCGGAGAGTCGCAAGTGGAGCCTGCATCCGGGAAAGATCGGCGCGTGGGTGGCCGAGATGGACTTCGGCACGGCGCCGGTGGTGACCGCGGCGCTGCACCGCGCGGTGGAGGAGGAGACGCTCGGCTATCTGTCTCCCGCGCTCGCCCAGCGGATGTCGGTCGCGACGGCAGGGTGGATGCGGCGCGCCTACGGCTGGAGCATCGAACCCGAGCATGTGCACCCCGTCGCCGACGTGATGGCGGCGCTGGGGGTCGCGGTGCGGACGTTCGCCCCCGCCGGGTCGCCGGTGATCGTTCCCACACCCGCGTACATGCCGTTCCTCACCTATCTCCCGGCCATCGGGCACCCGGTGATCCCGGTGCCGGGGCGCGTGGTGTCGGGGCGGTGGGAGCACGACATCGACGGAATCGATGCGGCGTTCTCGGCCGGCGCGCGCACGCTCGTGCTGTGCAACCCGCACAATCCGACCGGCTCCGTCCTCACCCGGGAAGAGCTGACCCGGATCGCTGACGTGGTCGAACGCCACGGCGGCCGGGTCTTCGCCGACGAGATCCACGCGCCGCTGCGCTACGGCGGCCTCGCGCACGTGCCGTACGCCTCCCTCTCCGAAGCCACCGCCGCGCACACCGTCACGGGCACGAGCGCGTCGAAGGCGTGGAACATTCCTGGGGTCAAGGCCGCCCAGCTCATCACCTCGAACCAGAACGACGACGACATCTATCGACGAGTGGGTTTCGCGCACGTGCACGGTGCCTCGACGCTCGGCGTTGTGGCATCCATTGCCGCATACGAGGAAGGAGAGCCCTGGCTCGCCGAGACGCTCGACTACCTCGACGGCAATCGGATGCTGCTGGTGGATCTGCTCTCGCAGCACCTTCCGGAGGTGCGGTACACGCCGCCGGAGGGCACCTACCTCGCCTGGCTCGACGCGCGCCGCCTCGAGCTGCCGGGCGCGCCCGCCGACTTCTTCCGCGAGCGCGCCGGTGTCGTACTGACCGACGGGGCACTGTGTGCTGCTCCCGGATTCCTCCGGCTCGTGCTCGCGATGCCGCGGCCGCTGCTCGCAGAAGCGGTCGCGGCCATGGGCGCGAGCGCGCGCGAGTAGACGGGTCGCCGCGGATACGCAACCCCCGTGGCCTGCCGCATCCGCCGACCTACCGTGATCGCAGCAGGAGGCGGTCATGAGTATCAAGGAGCACGACGATCTCCGCGATGACGCGGACTATTTCGAGGATGACGTGCGGCGGGAGTTCGAGGAGCGCTTCGGCACCGCCGCGCCGGAGCCGGTAAGCCCGATCAGCAAGCCCATTCCCATCCCGAGCTTCCGGCCGCTGCGCCGGCGGTAGCCGAACGGATTTCTCCGTCTCGGGGTGACGGGCGACATCCTCCCGCGCGTAGCATGGCGTTCTCATTCTGCGGCGGAGGGAATGGCCATGAACGCGATGACCGGTCTGCCGCTGGTGGCCGTCAGCATCGTGGCGACGTTCGTCGTTCTCGCGGCCTTTCTCTGGGTGCGCGGTCCCTCGTACCGCTCCGGGTCCTTCCTCGGCATCGCCACCGCCTCGGCGGTGTTCGCGGTCTTCTCGAGCCTGCTCTACGTCATCTACTTCTCGTTCCCGCACGAGGTATGGACGCTCGCGGCGGGCGACGCGGCGATGGTGCTCGCGCCGGCTCTGCTGTGGGTGGCGGTCGGCGCGCTCAACGACCGGCGGCCGTGGCGACTGTGGGCCGTGATCGCGGGCGGCGTCGTGATGTTCGTGTGCAGCATCCTGCTGTCCGAGACCGTGTCGTCCGGGATCAAGATCCTGCTGCTGATCGCAGGATGCGCGCTGACGGCGATCGAGGCCCGCGTCGGCCGCGCGCGTGCCACGAGCGGTACGTTGGCGATCGCCGCGACGATGGTCGGGTACGCGATCTTCTCCCTCGGCCGCGCCGTTTTCCTCGCGATCGACGGTCTGTACGACGGGGTCTACGCGCAGTACTTCTCGACCGGCCCGACCACCATCGCGGGCGTGATCGCGGTGATCCTCCTGGCCTTCGGCGTGCTCGCCGCCGCCCGCGACGAGCGAGCCAGTCGCCGGGTGCAGCAGGTGAGCACGCGCGACCGGCTCGCGGCTCGTGCCCGGACGATCCTCGACGAGCGCGGCGCCGTCTCCTGGCGGGTGGCGACCGTCGACGAGCTGGAGCTGATCCGCGAATCGTTCGGTCAGGAGTACATCGACGAGGTCAACGCGGCACTGGTCGCCGCCTGCACGGCGACGCTCGCGGACGACGCCGAGGTCGGGCTCATCGGCGCCGGTCGGGTCGCCATGGTGTGCGCCGTCACCACGCCGGACGTCGCGCCGGACGAGCTCCGCCAGCGGTTCGCGCAGAGCTCGACCCGACTGCGGGAGACCTATGTGCCCGACCTCGAGGTGGCTGCCACGACGATCGAGTCCGCCGTCGTGCTGGACAGCGTCGTCGCCCACAGCTGAAATCCGAGAGAACGGCCCCTCGCCGACGATGGCGAGGGGCCGTTACGGAGTGCGAGCGCTCGGGCCTTCGCGGGGAGCGGGCGCTCGGAAGGAGTAAACCACGAGTGGCAGCACCGGCGGAAGCGAGGACCGTGACCGGGGTGACGTCGACGAGGATGCGGATCTCGTGCGCGGACGCGTCCTCGCCGCGTGCCGCAACCGCATCCTCGACGATCTGAGCGGCATCGCATTCCGCGAGGGTGAGCCGTGGCGCGAGATGTTCCAGGAGCAGGAGCTCGTCGAGACGGTGGATGATCCGGTCGACATTGCGCCGCAGCACCTCGAGCCGCGCCGACGCGTTCGAGTCGCCTTCTGCCCGCCGCAGCGGGTGGGTCGTGATCGGCGACGGGAAAGTACTCACCCGCAACCTGCTGGAAAACATGCGTGGGTATCTTCGGGGGAGGCCGGCGGATGAGGGGGCTCCCGACTCTGATGCTCCGGCGTCTCGACGGTCGTCCGGCTCCAACCGTCGAGTCCTTGGGAGGACGCATGCAGGCACCGTACTCGCGCTCAGAGTATCGCTCGAGCGTCGGAAGCCGTGAGGCGGCCGTCAGCGATCGCGAGGCGAAAGCGCGCGCCCGTCGTCGGCGTCGCCTCCACCGCCAGCTCTCGCAGCGTCCGCATTGGTCCCTCTACATCGGCGTGCTCCTGCTCGCCGCCGGCGTCGTCGCTCTCGTCGCCGCCGCGGTCCTCACGCGCTGATCGCGAAACGCAGAACCCCCTCCTCGGCGATGCCGGGGAGGGGGTATGAGCATTTGGCCAGGGCCCCAGCTCGGGTGCGAGTGGCCGGGCCTTCGCGGGGAGCGACCACTCAGGTGAATTCAATCACATGGATCACAGGAGATTCATGGATCCGAGCATTTCCGCTCAGGCGTGTTCGCCGTCGTCGTCGCGGTCGCCGTCTCCCGCGTCGGCTGCCGCTTCGTCCGCGCCGACCGTCGCAGCGAGCACGCCCTCCGGGCGGATCAGTTCGCGCACCTCCGACATGAAGCTCGTGAGCTGCTGCTGCTGCCACCGCAGTGCGCGGGTCCGGTCCTCCGCGTCGCGCAAAACGGCGGTGGAATGGTCGATGACGGTGGACACGATCTTGTGCGCCTTCGTGCGCGCGCGGTCGAGGTTCTCCTGCGCCCGCACATGCGCGTCCGCTTCGATCTGCGCGGCTTGAGCCCTCATGAGCTTCTCGTAGTCGTCGGCCTTCGCCGAGATGCGCTGGGCGTGCTCGAGGGAGGCGGCGACCTGATCGTTGGCATCGGAGGTGATGCGTTCGGCGTGCGCGACCGCCTGGTTGTGCAGCACCAGGAACTCCTGCTGCGCGTCATCCTGACGACGGGTCAGTGTCTCCTCGAACTCGAGCAGGCGTGCGTTCATCTCGCGGACATCGCGCTCGGTGTCGCTGCGCAACTGCGCCGTCTCACGCGTCACCATCGCTCGCAGCGCCGCGGCCCCCTTCTCCGCCTCGGAACGGATCGTCTCCGCTTCTCGCTCGGCCTGCGCGAGCTTCTCGGCGGCGTGCGCCGCCTCGCGCTGGATCGTCGCCTCGTGCGCCGTGTACTCGGTCTCGATGCGCAGACGCACCTGATCGGCATCGTGCTGCGCCTGCGCCTGGATGCGGGAGACGTCCGCCTGCGCCTGGGCGCGTTGGGTCGCCACTTCCTCGCGCGCTGCCTCGAGCAGGCGCTCCGCCTGGGCGGCGGCATTCTGAACGATGAGGCCGGCCTGCTCCTCGGCGACGCGCAGAACGGCCTCGAACTGGTCGCGCGTGGACGGGTCGGCGGAGTCCGACGCCGCGCTCTCCGCCCCGTCTGCGCCCTCCGGACGCTCGACGAGCTGCGCGGTCAGGGCCGCGATGCGCGCTTCGGCTTCGGCGATCTGCGCCGTCGCCGTCTGCAGATCAGCCTCCCGTCGTGCCGCCTGCTCGTGCTGCTCCTCGCGCACCCGGTTCACCGACTCCTCGGTCTCGGCGACCAGGCGCTCGATCTCGGCCCGCTGCTCCTCGCGCAGCCGATCGAGGGTCTCTCGCTGGCGCGCCTCGGCTGTCCCGAGCTCCGCCGTGGTGCGCTGCAGTCGGTTCGTCAACTCGGAGATGGCCGCATCGACCTCGTGGCGGTCATATCCCCGGAATCCCACCGAGAACGTGCTGCCGTCGTCGCCCGAGGATGGGCGCATCAGTTCATCGAACGGGCTGGAGCCAGCCTGCGAGTCGTCGGGGGAGTCTGGGCGCGCGTCGCTCATGCCGTGCCTTCCGGGGGATTCGGGTGTGTTCTCCTACTTTGCCCGTTCTCGGCTATCGATGGGCGATGTGATTCTCGTCTGCGCGCCCTCGTCGCTCTCAGAGAGTGGTGGCGAGCTTCTTGATCCAGTCCGCGAGATCGGGTCCGAGGTCGGGGCGGTCGAGGGCCAACTGCACGTTGGACTTGATGTAGTCGAGTCGGTCGCCCGTGTCGTAACGGCGGCCGCGGAAGACGACGCCCAGGACAGGGCCGCCGATGCTCTCGTCCTCGGCCAGCGCTTCCAGCGCATCGGTGAGCTGGATCTCGCCGCCCTTGCCCGGCGCGGTCTTCTCGAGCACGTCGAAGATCTCGGGCTTGAGCACGTAGCGTCCGATGACGGCGAGATTGCTCGGTGCGTCGGCGGCCGACGGCTTCTCGACGAGGCCGGTGATGGCCACCACGTCGTCCTCGGCGGTGGGGACGACGGCTGCGCAGCCGTAGAGGTGGATCTGCGTCGGATCGACCTCCATCAGGGCGACGACGGTCGCAGAACGGGCCTGGGACACCTCGATCATGCGCGCGAGCAGCACATCGCGGGCATCGATCAGGTCGTCGCCGAGGAGAACGGCGAACGTCTCATGACCCACGTGCTTGCGGGCGCGCAGCACGGCATGGCCGAGTCCGAGCGGGTCGCCTTGCCGCACGAAATGCACGTCGGCCAACCTGCTGGCCTCCATGACCTTCTCCAGCTTGGCGGCGTCGCCCTTCCTCTCGAGCGTGTGCTCGAGCTCCGCGACGCGGTCGAAGTGGTTCGCGAGGGCGTTCTTGTTGCGCCCGACGATGACCAACACGTCGTCGCTGCCGGCGGCTACCGCCTCTTCGACCACGTACTGGATCGCGGGCTTGTCGACGACCGGCAGCATCTCCTTCGGCATCGCCTTCGTCGCGGGGAGGAAGCGGGTCCCGAGCCCTGCTGCGGGGATGACGGCCTTGATCGGTGCGTGTGCCATGCGCCGAACACTAGAGATGGTTGATGAACAGGGTGTTTCCGGTTGAGCAGTTCTCCGCGTCCACGAAGGGGGTGAATCGTCGGGCGAAATCACACGATCCGCAGAGCGTGCGCCCCGGCGGCGCCGTCATGATGGGCGCTGCAAGGTCCCCGCGAAGGCTCTTGCGCGGCGGCCCCGGTCCCGAACATCCGGGGCCCGCCGCTCATCTCGGTTCGACATTGATCGCATCAGGAAGATCTATGCGCGGGCCGCGCGGGGGAGTAGTCTTCGCCTGTACACCTCATGTGTCACGTCTGACGGGCTACCCCGACCCCCTCTGAACGCGGCACGATCCGGGCCAGTCGTGCCCGGATGCCGCAGCGGAAGAGGAAGCGTCATGGACCTGATCGTCTGGGCACGCGAGAACCCCGTTCTCGTCGTCACGGCCCTCGCGATCGCTGCCCTGATCGTGGTGGCGATGCGGATGGCGCGCGTGCCCGACAGCGTCGAGGAGCCGCATCCGGCGGCCACGGAACGTCCCGCCGTCGAGCGGACGATGCCCACGCGCCCGTCGTTCGCGCCGACGAGGCCCGCGACGGTCGCGACCGTGGCATCGCCTGTCGCCCGTACGGCGCCCACCGGCTACGTGCCGCTCGAGGTCCCCGAACTCTGGGAGCCCCCGATCGGGTACCTCGGCGATTCCGGTGTGGCGTCGTTCGCGCCGGCGGGGCCCGTGCACCGCGCCGCCCCCGACCCGACGGCTCCGCCACGAAATCCGGCCAGATATCTCGCGCGTAGCGCTCCGTTCGTCCAGCCTGCTCCGCGAGTCCAGGCGCCCCCTTCCGCTCCGCTCGCGCCGTCCGCGCCGAGCCGCACGCCGCGGTGCTTCGATGACCTCCGCCGCGGCGCGTTGGCGGGTCGCACGTTCGAGTCGCTGCAGCAGTTCGCCGTCGCCGCGGTCGTCGAGGCGGGGTATCCGGTGGTACTGGTCGCGCGCATCTTCCGTGTGCCGACCTGGAAACTCGAGAGTTGGGTGGAAGCGGCGTTCCATGCTGCCCCCGCCCCCACCCGCCGCCCGTGGCGCGGCACGATGCCGCGCGCGGTGTGACGCGCTTCGGGTGAATAGTCCGCAGGGATGATGTGAAACATCCTCGCGGTGGATGTGACGGGCGCCGGGGGTCGCCAGGCTTGAGCCATGACCACCGAGAACCTCCGCACGCTGTCCTTCCACCCGCCGCTGCGCCGGAGCGGCGGCGGCCGGGCAATGGTGCTCGTCGTGCTCGGCTGGATCGGTGTGATCGGTCTGGTGGCGGTCGCCGCGTCAGCTCCCTTCGTCCTGGCGGGCGGATGGGTGCTGGCACAGGTCATGGGTCGCTGACGCGCCTCGCGGGCGGTCAGGTCAGCCCGAGCCGCCGACCGCGATCACCGGATCCGGGCGGCCATGCCCGGTGCCGCGGCGTTCGTCAAGGGCCCCACGTGAGCACGAGCCGCAATGCACCATGAAGACATGGTCGGAATCGCTGTTCTCTTGGTCATCATCGGAATCGTTCTGCTGCTGCTCGGCGTGTTCGTGGAAGCGGTGAAGTTCCTGCTCTGGATCGGTCTGGTCATCCTCATCATCGGGATCATCGCCGCCCTCATGCGTTTCATCCGACGACAGGCATAGCTCGTCGGGATTCCTCACCCCGCGGGGCAGAGGGCGATGCCGTCGGTGCGGTCTCCCTCGCGGGGTGTGCCGTTCAGAGCCGCGACGACGCGCACCGCGCGGTCCCAGAACCGCGCGTAATGCAGCGGGTCGGCGTTGACCTGGGTCTCGTGCGCGACCTGCGTGGGATCGAGCGTTCCCCTGTTCGGGACGCGTTCGGCCATTGCGCGATAGAAGATCGTCGCCGCGGTGTACGGATCGAGACGCTCCTCGCGGGAGCCCCAGGAATCCTGTTGCTGGAACAACCCGATCGAGGTCGTGGGCGATCCGTCGGGATTGGTCACCCCGCTCGTCTCCCAGTCCCCGTAGTCGAGGTTTCGCAGCGATGATTCGCCCATCGCCGTCATGATCGCGATGGTCTGGTCGCGCTCGTCGAAGCCGAGATCGCGCCCCGCCGCGAGGATCGTGCACGCGTTGGCGAGCTGACCGGAACCGTAGCCCGCGATGCCCGGCTCCGCGATGCCGGGCGGGCGGGGTGCGTCGCCGATACCGACGTCGATCGGGCCGCCGCCATCGAAGGCGCTGATCGCGGCGCTGCCGGCAGCGAGGAGCGCCACGATCAGGATGAGGGGAGCGGCGGTCAGGGCGACGACGGCGGCGATGAGTGGGCCGCGTGCACCCCGGCGCCGCGCGGACCGGGCGCGCCGATGTGCGGGGCGTCGCCGGGCGGGCGGTCGGCGCCGGGCGGCGGAGGGACGTCGGGACATCGCGGTCAGGGTAGAGGGCGCAGCTGGAGTTTCCCCAGGGCTCAGCCGAGGGTCGCCGCCACGTGGTCCCACCACTCGGACGCCCGCGCGCGGTGGGCGTCGAATCGCTCCGTCGCCGCTTCGCGCAGGGACGTGGCGCGGGAGACGAGGGTGGGCAACAGAGCGGATGCGGCCGCGGCGTCGTCGATGTCGATCACACCGTCCTGGCCCCAGGGCTCCAGCGCGCCGGTGAGCTTGATCCGCGTGTACTCGTCTGCGGCAAGGGCCAGCACGGGCACCCCGGCCGGTGCAGCGAACACGACGGGGTGATAGCGGGAGCTGATGAGCAGACGCGCCGAGCGGGCGAGGGCGACCGCATGGGCCGTGTCCGCCGTGGTCTCCAGTCTGCTGGGGCTCTGCAGACGAGCGCGGACGCGTTCGTGCACGACGACGTCGCCGCGCACGTCGCCCTCGGTGAGCGGACCGAAGTGCGCGTGGAAGACGACGGGGGCGCCGGTGTGCTCGGCGGCCGTGTCGATCGTGTGGGCAAGGGCGGAATCGACCGCATCCGTCGGGCGATGCGCGTACCAGCCGGACAGGCTCACGAGCAGCGGTCCGGATGCGGGCGCGACGGTGGGGGCATCGAGGAAGGAGGCATCGTCGACCTGCCTGCGGGGGCGGAGCCCCCAGGAGCGCACCAGGGCCTCGGTGCTGCCCTCGCGCACGCCGACGAGCGCGGCGTCCGCGAGCGCCGCACGCAGCCGGGCCTCGTCGGCTGCGGTCAGGTCGGGTCCGAAGGTCTGGCCGCTGAAGACGACAGGTAGTCCGCGCGCGGCCGCCATCCGGGTGAGCGTCGTGCGCTCGTAGATGTGCACCGGCCACCGCGAGGCGAGGTTGCCGCCGCCGGTGTGCAGCACGCCGGTGACCGTGCCGAGCGCGTCGAGGACGCCCCGGGCCACGTCATCGGCGGCGAGCTCGGTTCCCCCGGTCGCCGCATCCACCAACTGCTCGGCCCTGCGGGCCGCGGCGCCTGGATCGAGCCCCGCGAAACCGAGCCGGTCGACGGCGTCGATCCCGTACCGTTCGCGCGTCTCGGCGGGGGCGGAGGAGACGCCGACCGTCTCGATGCCGCGGCGGCGGAGTTCGACGACGGCGGCGTCGAACATCGCCTCGTCGCCGACATGGAACAGGTCGTCGACGACGCCGACATCGCCGATGGCAAGAACGCTCACGCGGGCTCCGGGATCGTAGCGGGGGAAAGGGTGCGGCTCAACGCTAGCCTGCTGTTCAGACGTGTTCTCTACGATCGATCCGCTCGTGGCCGTCCGGCGACGGTGAAGGGAAGTGGGACGTGGGGATTCAGACGTCCATGGATGCGGTGCAGAGCGCGCCGACGATCGTCGACGCGCTGCGCCGCGCCGACGAGCTGGCGTTCGAGGCGGGTCGAGAGCCGGGTGTGCGCTCGCTGCGCCATCTGGCCGCGGCGCTCGCGAGCGAGGATGACGTGCGCGCGCTGGCAGCGGTGCACGCGCTGGGAGCGATGACCGACGAGGAAGCCGGACGGATGCTGGCGGCGCTGCTATCGGATCGCCGTGCGTACGTGCGCGAGCACGCGGCATGGGCGCTGTCGCAGGGGCTGCCCCGGCTCGACGCGGTCGGGCGCCTCATCGCGATGGTCGCCGCCGGCGGGTTCTCCGCCATGCTCGCCCAGCGCACGCTCGAAGGCTGGTCGGTCCCCTCGGGCGAGGTGCTGGCCGTCGCGCTCGAGGCCGCGCTGGTGTCGACCGACGACCCCTCCGCCCGAGCGCGCCTGGTGGAGACTCTCGGTCTCGTGCGCGCGCCCTTGGCGACGAGGCCCCTGATCGCGATCGCCCGCGACGAGCGGGAAGACCCCGCGGTGCGCGAAGCCGCGATCGCCGCCCTGGGCCAGCGGCCGGGCCAACCCGGCGTCGAGAGCGCGCTCGACGAGCTCATGTCGACCACGGGCCGGCTGGCGTCGGTGGCGCGGCTGGCGCTGCTGGACCTCGTACCCCCGCAGCCGGATGCCGCCGATGCGCCCCGCACGATCGCGCAGCTGTTCCTGCACGCCGACATGGATGCGCAATTGGCGACGGCGGGCGCCGGTGACAACGGCGGCATCGCGACGCTGCTCGTGCGCCTCGGCGACGCGCTGGTCGCCGACGACTCCGGACTCGTGGAGCGCGTCATCACCCTCGGCCGCGGCAGCATCGACCAGGCCGCGAGCGATCTCCTGGACGTCGCGGGCACCCGCGGCGGGCACCGCTTCGGACGCGTGCCCATGGCGGCCTCGCCGGTTCCCTCCGCCGCAGCGTGGGGATTGCGCGTCCAGGCGCGTCGCGGCATCCGCCGTGTGCTGCGCGCCGCGGGCCGCGTCGACGTACTGCACCTGCGCATGGCGGATGTCGGAAGCCTCGCCGCAGCCGACGTCGCCCGCGAACTCGGCATCCCCACCGTCTTCACGCTGGCGCCCGACCCGCATTCCGTGATCACCTCGCTCGAGGAATCCGGTCAGCTCACGCGCGAAGGCTTCGGCGAAGCCGACCTGCGCGAGCACTACTGGTTCCGTGCCCGACTCGTGCAGTCGCTCGCGGCGGGCGCCGAGCACACGGTGCTCTTTCCCCGTCCGACGCTCGCCGACGACATGAAGCGGCTCGTCGGGGTGGACATCACCGCGCACGCCGAGCGGCACACGGTCGTCGCCGAGGGTGTCGACCTCGCCGTCGTCGACGACGCGGTGTCCCGCGTCACGGCCCGCGGTGCGGGCGGGGACGCTCCGGAGGGCCTCGCCGAACTCGAGCGGCTGCTCGCCGAGCTGCCGGAAGAGCGCCGGGGTCTGCCGCTGCTGGTCAGCGTCGGGCGCCTCCACCGGGTGAAGGGCATGGCCTCCCTCGTCGAGGCGTGGAGCACCTCCGAACTCGCTGCGCACACGAACCTGCTGATCATCGGGGGAGACCTCGCGCATCCGTCGGTCGACGAGCGGGAGCAGCTCGATCGCATCGACGCGATCGTTCCGGCGGACGAGCGTGCCGCGCACGGTCTCCTCCTTCCCGGACACCGCCCGAACGGCGTCACGGCACTGTGGCTGGCGGCTGCCCGTGCGGGAGTCCCGGGACTGGCTGCGCCCCACGGCGTCTACGTCTGCGCGAGCATCAAGGAGGAGTTCGGCATCGCGCTGCTGGAAGCGATGGCGACGGGACTCGTCGTGGTCGCACCGGACGCGGGCGGGCCGGCGACCTACGTCGAGCCCGGTCGCACCGGCTTTCTGGCGCCGACGTGGGACCGCGAGCGCTTCGTCGCCGCGATCACCGATGCGCTCGTCCACGCGAGGATCGACCCGGACGGCGTTGCCGAGCGGTCGCACGCGATGGTCGCCGGGCGGTTCACGATCCAGGCGATGGCGGCGACGCTCGCTCCGCTGTACCAGGCCGTCGCCTCGCAGGATGCGGACCTCGCCCGGCTGGCGGTGCTCCCCTCGTGAGACTGCTCGTCATCAGTCCGGACTACGCCTCGCACCTGCTGCCGCTCGCGACCCTCGCCACCGCCTGGCAGGACCGCGGGCACGAGGTCACCGTGGCGACGGGGCCCGCGACGAAGCCCATCGTGGCGGATGCCGGGTTCGCGCACGTCGAGCTCTCGCTCGGACGCGGTGCGAACGCCGGCGTCATGCGCACCGCCCAGCAGCAGGCGGACGAGGCCTCGTCGCTCGAGGGATTCTTCTCCGCGACGCGCCTGGGTATGGTCGAGACGCTCACCTACCAGGCGCGCGAGCGGCTGACCGACCTGATGTGGGATCCGGTGGGCCGCGGCCGGCAGACGCTCGAGATCATCGACCGGGTGCGGCCCGACCGCATCCTCGTCGACCACCTCGCGTTCAGTGCGCGCATGGCGATGCAGGCCGCGGGCGTCGCGTACGGGGATGTCGTGCTGGGCCACCCGACCGCCCTGCCGGTGGCGGGGGAGCTCTACGGCGTGCCGCCGTTCTGGCCTCGCGCGTTCGGTCCGGATGCGGCGAGCCTCACGGCACTGCGCACGCTGGCGGCGGAGGTGTCGGAGCGATTCACCGCGCAGTGGAACGACGCCGCATCCGAGATCGATCCCGCGGCCCCCGTCGTGGCCGACGCCTTCGCGTCGCACGGCGACACGGTGCTCTACAACTACCCCGAGCAGCTCGCCGACGGCGACGGACGTGCCATGGCGGCCGGGGCCTTCCTCGGCTCGACGCTGCGTGAGGAGAGCGTCGATCCGTCGATCTCGCGCTGGATCGACGAGGGCGAACCCTACGTGTACGTGAGCTTCGGCAGCTTCCTCTCGGTGCGCGACGATGTGCTGGCGCGGGTGGTCGAGGCGCTACGTGCGCTCGGCGTGCGCGCCGCGATCGCGACCGGCGCCGCCGATACCTCGATGTGGGGCGACATCCCGGCCGGGTGGCTTGTGCGCGAGTACCTGCCGCAGGTGCGCCTGCTGGGCTCGGCAGCCGCCGCGATCACCCACGGCGGCAACAACTCCGTCACCGAGGCGTGCGCGCAGGGCGTGCCGCTGGTGGTGCTGCCGTTCTCGACGGATCAGTTCGCCGGGGCGGCGGCCCTTGAGCGCACGGGGGTGGGCATCGCGTGCGATCCCAATCGCGCGAGCGCCGGTGAGCTGGCGGACGCGGTCGCCCGCCAGCTGCGCCCGGATGCGGCGGCCCCGGCGCTGCGGGACCGGATGCGCCGCGACGGCCGCGAACGCCCCGGACCGCTCCGGGCCTTCGACGCGCTGGCCTGAGGCCGGTCCGGATCCGCTGGCGGAGTCTGCGGCGCGACCCGGTCGCGAGTGAGCATCCGATCGCCGAGCGAGCATCCGATCGAGTGCTCGTTCGATGAACGGATGCTCGCTCGCGAGGTGACCCGGAGCGGATCAGGCTGCCCGCCCGGATCAGGGACGGCTCCGCGCGGGTCAGGAGATGCCGACGAGACGCGCGATGGCGCCGGGGTCGCCGGCCGCGGCGCGGTAGAGACCCATGCGGGCCTCGTTGGCTTCGTAACCGGCGCCGACGCGCTGCTCGGCCGCGTGGTGCAGTGCGTAGACGCGCCCGACGTGGCGGCGCGGCGGCTCGCCCAGCACGGCCTGGTGGGTGAGGTACCAGGCGGCGTCCTCGAAGCCCCATCCGCGAAACGCCTCGTCCTGCCCTCCGTGCGCGAACCAGGTCTGCGGGGTCGCCACGTAGACGCCGGAGCAGGCCCCCTCGACGTACTGCTCGACGGTGCACTCGACGAGCGGTGTGCCGGCCGCGTACTCGGCAGAGCCGCTCGCGCCGAGCCAGCGGTACTCGTCGTAGGGCAGGTGCACTCGTCCGCTCGTGCGGGCAGCGGCGATCGCAGCGCGCAGCGGCTCCTCCTCGGGGAGGGTGTCGGCGTCGCCGATCACGACGACCGCATCCGGATGCGCGGTGCGCATCGCCAGGTTGCGGCAGGCGGCGAGGACGAAGACGTCGTCGTCGGTGTCGATCGTGCGCACCGACGCCTCGGGCAGATGGGTCTCGTACCAGCGGCGGACGAGAGCGAACGGTGCGCGGCGAGTCGGCGCGTCCCGCCAGGGGATCACGACCTCGACGGGGGGAACGAGAGCTGTGGACATCGCGCTCAGCATAAGTCCGTTCCAGGCCTCCGCTGACCCCTTGCGCTCGTGGGCTTCCCGCCAGCCGGCAGCCGCACGCGTCGCGGGCTGCATCCGTGGTTCGGCTGGGCCGTATCCGCCGGTCGGGCACGTGTCCGGCCGCCCTCCTGCATCCGCCGGTCGGAGAAATGCGCGAATGTCGGAGGATTCGGGCCGAAACCTCCGACATCGGGCCTCATCTCCGACGTTCGTGAACGGGTACCGCCGCATCCGTCCGGGGCCTGCGGGCGCGCCTAGGCTTGGGGGCATGACGGATGCGCTGCTCGCCCACCTCGCTGCCACCTCGACCGTGACCGTCGTCACGACCCGCCGCGACGGCACCGCCGTCGCCACTCCCATCTGGGCTGTCGTCGTCGGCGATGCCGCCTACGTGCGCGCCGCGTATGGCGAGAAGACGGCGTGGTTCCGCCGTGCGGTGTCGGGGCGTCCGGCGGCGTTCACGCTCGCCGACGGCGCGCGTGCCGAGCAGGATCCGGTGGCGGCCCTCGACGACCCGCGGGTCGCGGTGGCGTTCGAGCGCGTGGCCGCCGACGACCGGGTGCAGGATGCGGTCTCCGCCGCCTACGAGGCGAAGTACGCCGCCGACTTCCCCGAGCACGTGCCGCCGGTGGTCAGCGCCGCCTCGCTCGAGCACACCCTCGTCGTCCGCCCCGCCTGAGCGGGAAGCGCCGCCTGGCGTCCCGGCCTGGCATCCGTCGGGTCGCAGATCGGCGCGAAGGTCGGAGATTCACGCGGATGTCGGAGGATGCGCGCCGAATCCTCCGACATCCGGCGCATCCTCCGACGAAGCGAGCGGATGTGGGAGCCCGCCGGAGCGAGTATCAGCGGCGGTAGCGGGCGGCGGGGTGCCAGTCGGGAAGGCGCGGGCCGTCGGCGTCGGTGAGCATCTCGCGGAGCGTTCCGGTGCGGGGCGTCTCGGGCAGCAGGCCCCGGCGGCGCAGCTCCGGCATGAGCTGGTCGGTGAACTCCGAGTAGCCCTCGATGCCGCCGTACCAGTTCTCGACGAGGAAGCCGTCGACGTCAGTCTCGGCCACGAACGCCTCGACCTGATCGGCGACCGAGGTGACGGTGCCCGTGAACTTCATGCCGCCGAAGGTCGACGGCAGCGAGTCGAGGATCTCGCCGATCGTGGGGCTCGTGCCGTCGGGGTTGCGCCACATCGCGAGCATGGTGTGGCCGACCTCCGTCGAGACGTCGTCGAGGGTCGCGTCGGGGTCGAGCTGGGCGAGGTCCACCCCCGACCACCCCAGGAAGAGAGCCGCCGTGGCCTCGCGGGTCGCGGTCGAGTTGAGCTCGGCGCGCAGGCGCTGGGCCTCTTCCTCGGTGTCGGCGATGATGAACGACGCACCGTTGACGACCTTGATGGATGAGGCGGGGCGCCCCGCATCCACGGCCTTCTGACGCAGGCGCGCGATGCCCGCCGCGAGGCGTGCGGCGTTACGGTCCTGCGTGAACACGCACTCGGCGTACTGCGCGGCGAAGGTCGTGCCCGCCTCGGAGGTGCCCGCCTGGAACAGGGTGGGCGTGCGTTGCGGCGACGGCGTCGCGGGGAAGTAGCCGTCGAAGGTGAAGTACGTGCCGTCGCGGCGGATGCGGTGCACCTTGCTCGGATCGGCGAACACCTTGTTCTTCTTGTCGGCGCGGACGGCGTCGTCCTCCCAGGCGCCCTCCCAGAGCTCCAGGTCGAGGTCGACGAACTCGGTCGCGGCGGCGTAGCGCTCGTCGTGCGGGGTGACCTGCGTGCGCCCCAGCAGCCGTACGAGCGCCTGCTGGTTGTCGCTCGTGACGATGTTCCAGCCGATGCGACCGCCCGTGAGGTGGTCGAGCGTCGTGAAGGTGCGCGCGTTCAGCAGGGGCTGCTGCGCGGTGGTGGATGCGGTGGCGACGAAGCCGATGCGAGGCGTCGCCGCCGCCAGCGCCGACATGATCGTGAGCCGGTCGTGCACGGGGAACTGCACGGCCTCGCGGATGACGGCCTCGGGCACCTCGCCGGCGTCGTTCATGGGGTAGCCGATGGCCTCGGCCATGAAGAAGAAATCGAAGCCCGCCGCATCCAGCTTGGTGACCATGTCGGTCCAGAACTCGAGCGTGGCGAAGGCGGCCGTGTCGCCGCGCTCGTGGTGCCAGCTGTTGCCGATGAAGTTGGGGGTGAACTCCTCGAACGCGCCGAGGACGAGCTGTTTGGTGGGCATGCGGCCACGCTAGGAACCGCGTGTTTCGCGGGTGTGACCGCCGTCCGCCGTCGATGTAACGATTCGTGTGAGTTATCGCTCGGTGCCGTTGCCGGTGCCGGTGCCGTTGCCGGTGCCGGTGCCGGTGCCGTTGTCTGAACCGTGGCGATGCGTCGCGCCCGCGGCCGTGATGAGCAGAAGCTCGGTCGTGCCGGTCTGCGCGGCGGGCACCATCCAGGAGTGCGCGCTGCGCGCGTCGACCCAGAGAGTGTCGCCGGGGTGCAGCTCGACGTCGTCGTGGTCGGCGTAGCGGTAGATCAGGGAGCCGGAGAGCACGTGCACGATGTCCTCGCCGTCGTGCGCGTAGGTCACGTCCTCGTAACCCGCCGCGAGCTCGAACCGGTATGCCCCGAGCTGGCGCCCGCGCGCGCCGGCGATCAGTTGTGTGTAGGTCTCCGCGCTCCCGCCGCTGTCGCGCATCGGGATGCGGGAGCCGCCGCCGGCGCGGACGACCTCGAGTCGGATGGGCTGCTCGGGCAGCAGCGCCGCGGCCGAGACGCCGAGCGCTCCGGCGAGACTGTACAGCGAGGCGATGCTGGGCATGGCCCTGCCGTTCTCGACGTTCGTCAGGAACGGCTGCGAGACCCCCGCCGCCGCCGCCAGTGTGCGCGTCGAGAGCTGGCGGCGCGTGCGCTCCTCACGTACGGCCCGGCCGATCGCGGCGGCGGTGGGGGAGGGCTGCTCGCTCATGCGCCCCAGCCTAGGTGAGGCCGAGTGCGCGATTCGTCAGCGCTATCGGAGTGTGGCCGCCACCGCGCGATCCGTACACTCGACGCGTGACCCCTCCGCCCGTCGACGCAGCGTTTCACGCGCAGGAGTCGCGGATGCGGATGCGGCACAGGGTGCAGTTGCTGTGGGCGCTGGTCGTGGTGTGCGTCGTGGCGACCGCACTCATCTGGGGACTGTGGGTCGTGCCGGTGTCGCAGTCGGTCGCGGAGGCGCAGCCGGTGCCCCTGGGGGAAACGGTCGAGCTGCCAGCGGATGGCGTCACGGGAGTGTGGGCGTCGGGAACCGCGCCACTGCTGGGACTCGTCGAGTGCCGGGCAGAGACGGCCGACGGCAGCCCGCTCGGCACCTGGTCGGCGCCGTCGCCGGGGTGGGACGACACTCTGTGGTGGATGACCCACCGCGTCGGATTCTCGCCTGTGCAGAGCATCGCGGATGCGGGCGGTGTCGCCGCATCCGTCACCTGTTCGTCGCAGCTCGACGCGTACGACGGGCAGTTCCTGCTGGCCGGCGACGTGACCGCCGGCGGTGGCGGCGTGGGCCTCGGGCGGATGGGCAACGTGGATTATCCCGCCGGCACGCTGCTCGCGCTCGGCGCGGTGGGGCTGCCACTGTTCGCGTTTCTGATGACCATCGTGCTGCTCGTGCAAGGCCTCCGTACCCGCCGCTCGGCCCGATAGCCTCGGTCGGTATGAGCGCCGTCACCTACTCCTGTGTCGAGACGGACTGCGAGTGGCGTCAGTCGGTGTCCTCCCGCCGCGCGCGGGGATACTGGGGGCATGTCTGCGTTCAACGATGTGCTCGGCCCGTCACGTGAACCACGACGCGGGAAGAAGGACGAGCAGCGCGTGGCCGCGCTTCGCGCCCGGCGGACGCCGGAGGTCGTGACGCAGCTCGCCGACGACGAGGTGTTCGTGTTCGGCAGCAACGCCGCCGGCCACCACGGTGCGGGTGCCGCGCGCGCCGCCTTCGAGAACTTCGGTGCCGAGTGGGGTGTGGGCGCGGGCCCGACCGGCCGCTCCTACGCGATCGACACGATGAGCGGCTTCGACACGATGCTCGAGCAGATCGTCGAATTCCTCGACTATGCGCACGCGCATCCCGAAACGACCTTCCTCGTCACGCCGATCGGTACGGGCATCGCCGGGCACAAGGCGGAGAACATCGCGCCGTCCTTCCAGGCGGCTCCCGCGAACGTCGTGCTCCCGCAGGTGTTCGTCGACGCGTTCGACGCGAAGTGAGCAGGCGCTTCTTCCACGAGGTCGGTGTCACGCGCGCCCTCACCCTTCGAACGTGACCGCCGAACCGCCACGCCGCCGCTTCCGGCCGCCGCGCGTCGTGCTGTGGCGTCTGCTCGCGATGCAGGTGTGGGGCGTCGTCCTGATCGTGGTGGGCACGGTGATGCGTGTGCCCCTCGCGGTCGTGTTCATGGCCGCCTTCCTCCTCGTCGTGAGTCTGCTGCGGGTCTGGTGGGAGCCGTTGCCGACGACCCGCTGGATGGCGTGAATCTCGCCGGTTCTGCTGGTGGCGACCGTCATCCTCTGGCTCGTCGCGAGCTGAGCGCGGGCTGCCCGCATCCGCCGGTCGGAGATTCGCACGTTTGTCGGAGGATCCGTGCTGATTCCTCCGACAATGCGCGCTTTCTCCGACGGGATGCGCTTTCTCCGACGAACGGCGGGATGCGGCCGCCCGACCGTTGCGCTCGGCGGCCCACTGCGGCACGTTGGATACATGCCGTTCCTCGCGCTGCTCATCTTCGCCGTCATGGTGTTCGCGCTGATCGACGCCATCACGCGCCGAGACGATCAGATCCGGTTCCTGCCGAAGGTCGCGTGGATCTTCTTCATCGTGCTGCTGCCGCTCGTCGGCTCCATCCTGTGGTTCACGCTCGGTCGCGAGTGGAGCGCCGGGCGTGAGGCCATGAGCTTCGGCGACCCGCGCCGCTGGTCGAAGGAAGAAGCAGCGCCCGCTCCCGCGCCGCGTCCGCGCGACACGCGCACGACGGAGCAGCAGCTCGCCGACCTCGAGCGCGAGGAGCGTGCGGCGGCCCTGGAGGCGGAGATCCGGCGCCGTCGGGCGGCGAAGGACAGCGGCGCCGCAGGCGCGTGAGCGGCGCAGGGGTCGTCGTCCGTACGCGCTGAGGTGTGCTTCGGGTGGGGTGCACAACTCAGCCAGCACGTCCGGTGCGGATGCGGGTGTGGTCGGTGGGGCCGGATGCGGCTGAGCCGTGCCCGTACTCCTGCAGAACGCGGGGTGCCGGCCGGTTCGGCGGCAGGACGCGGCGGATTGCAGGAGTTCGGGCGCCGACAGGATCCAGGCCACGTGCAGCGGCCGTCCGCGAGGTCAAGGAGCGGCGCGGGCTACGGCAGTCTGCAGGCGACGGCGCGGCGGGGCCCGGCTCAGGGGTGGCTGACGGGGTACGGGTGCTGCGGGATGTCGAGGGTGAACGTCGTGCGCACGCCGGGCTCGCTCTCGATGTGGATGTGACCGCCGTGCGCCGCGGCGATGGCGCGCGCGTTGGTGAGGCCGAGGCCGAAGCCTTGGATCGCCTGCGCGCGGGCGTAGGGTGCGCGGTAGAAGCGGTCGAAGGCGCGGCGCTGTTCGGACAGGGTGAGGCCCTGGCCGGTGTTGGTGACGGCGAGCATCACGCGACCCTTCACGACGCCGTAGCGGAGGATGACGGCCGCATCCGCATCACCGAACTTGATCGCGTTCGTCAGCAGCTCCGCGACGGCGATCGTGAGCTGCTCTTCGTCGGCGTGCACGGGGAGGGCTTCGGGTCCGGTGAGCTCGATGTGCACGCCCTGTGCCTCCGCGAGGGCGGCGACGCGTGCGGCGGCTGCGCGGGAGATGCGTGCGGCGTCGGTCTCGGTCCAGTCGAGGATCTTGTTGCTGTCGTTCGCGGCGAGCAGGTCGCGGACGCGGTCGAGTAGGTCGTTGGTCTTGCGGGTGACGATGTCGATGTAGCCGTGCACCTTCGTGTCGGCGGGGTCGACGGCCTCGTCGATCAGGTCGAGGAATCCCGTGATGCTCGTGATCGGGGTGCGCAGCTCGTGCGAGACCGTGCGGAGGAACTGCTCGCGCACCTCGATCGCGTCGGCGAGCTCGGTGACGTCGTAGGCGACGACGACGGTGCCCAGCAGCTCCCCGTCTTCGCGGCGCACCTGGCCGGACGAGGCGATGATGGCGATCTGCGAGTCGGGCGGGCCGATCCACTCGAGGTGATCGTCGATCGCCTCCCCGCGCAGGGCTCTGGGGATGATCTGCTCGTCGTCCGGGATGCGGGTGACGCGGTCGGCGGCGAAGGCATTCTCGCCGCTGTAGGGCGGGATGTCGAGGCGGAAGCCGGCGGCGACGGCCATCTGCCGTGCGGTGGTGTTCGCGACGTCGAGTCGGCCTTCGGCGTCGAAGAAGGCGACGCCCGCGGTGACGGTGTTGAGGATGCCGAGGGCGATCGCCTCGGCATCCCTCGCGTCGCGCAGCGCTTCGGCCTGCGCGCGGGATGCGGCGGCGAGGCGCACGCCGTTGCGGCGCAGGTTGCCCGCGGCGACGAACACGATGATCGCGACGCCGATGATGAGGATCGGGAACGAGACGACGTTGGCCCACTCGACCGCGGTGTCGGGCCAATCCGAGGTGTAGAAGAAGCGGAACGAGGTGATAAACGCGCCGCCGACGACGCCGACGATCATGCCGTACCAGGGGAAGTCGTAGGCGAGCCAGAGGATCGGGAACAGTGACAGGATCGTCACGGCGGCGACGCTGGCCCCGATCTCCGCGCGGAAAAAGGCGACGGCGATGATGTCGACCGCCGCGATGAGGATCATCCAGGAGCGGTGCAGCTGCTCCCACGGCACGGCGATGGCTCCGGCCGTGGCGACGACGGTGAGCACGACGCCGACGATCATCGGCCACGCACCCCACCGCTCGGGCTCGACGAGCGTGGTCAGCGCGGCGATGTAGATGACGCCGAGGGTGAAGGGGAGCTGCGCGCGCAGGAAGACCCGCATGCGGCCCCGGCGGCTCGCCTCCATCTCGAACAACGGCATTGCTGCTCCTCGGGTCAGGCGCTATGAGATGACCATGCCATCGCCGAAGCCTGAGCGCCACAATCGAGCATCTTGCCTGTTCCTGCGCTAGGGGCGCTGCGGCTTCGGGTAGGCGGCGCGGAGGTAGTCGGACTGCAGGTAGTCGGAGACGCCGATCAGCAGGATGGCGAACACGATCTGCTCGCTGATGACCCACCAGGGGTACAGCCCCGGGATCGCCGCGAGGACGAGCGCGACGATCGGGAAGATGCGGCTGAACAGCTGCAGCCGACGGATCGCCCAGTACCAGCCGGCGCGCGCTCGCCAGAGGAAGTAGAAGAGTGTCGTGGTGATGCCGAGGACGACGAGGCACCGCATCCAGACGGCGAAGCCGACGTCCTCGCCGGATGCGGTGAGCCAGGCCGACGTGACCACGGTCGCGATGCCGAGCAGGAAGCAGGCGACGAGCAGGATCGTGATCGCCCGGAACGCCCGGCTCACGCGGGGGTCGTCGGAGGGGTCGACGCGGTAGCCGGCCATGCGGCCGCCGGCGAGGCGATCGAGGCGAAGCAAGAAGGTCTCCATGCGCGCAACCTTACGCCTTGCTGAAGGTTGTGTGAGGTGTGGGGCGAAGGTCGGCCGGGGAAGCTGGGTGGAAGGTTCCGGGGAGGTGCTGGCGAAGCTTGGCCGGGAAGGATGAGGCGGGTCTGCGGGGGAGCATGCCGGCGAATGGCGCGGGAAACTGAGCAGTTCTCCGCGATCGAGATGGGTGATGGATGCCGGCCGCCGGCCGTCAGGCGCAGTTCTCCCAGGGAGGCGGGTCGTCGTCATCGTCGTAGCGCGATGGCACGCCGAGCGGAATCTCATCGGGCACGAAGTGCACCGTCGGCGCGGGCGGATGGTCGAGGTAGGGGCGCCCGAGCGGTGAGGTCCAGGCGAGGATGCCGTCACCGATCTGCGTGACCTTCCACGCGGTGAACTGCTTCATCGAATGGTGCCGCTGGCACAGCCCCGCGAGGTTGTCGATCCGGGTCTTGCCGCCGAGGGCGAAGTCGACGGTGTGGTCGTGCTCGCACCGGAGGGCCGGCACCCGGCATCCGGGAAAACGGCAGTGCGCGTCGCGGGCGCGCAGCCGGCGCCGGAGGTCTGGGGTGGGCTGGTAGCGGTCTGTCGCGAGGATCTCGCCACTGACGGGGTGGGTCAGGATGCGATCCCAGCCGGACTCGGCGCCGGCCAGCTGTCGGGCGGTCTCGGCGTCGATGGGGCTGCGACCGGCGAGATCGACGGGGTACTCGTGCGTGCCCGCGATCGCGAGCACCGGCACGACGACCTGCACGTGAGCGCGGATGGCGCCGAGCGCGCCGGGGCGGTCGTCGGTGCGCGTGGGATCGGCGCTCGGCTGGGCCGTGAGGAGCATGTCGGCGAATATGTCGGCGCGCAGCTGGTCGATCGTGCGACGGTCGGAAGCGAGGATCTCGTCGGCCTCGGATGCGGGCAGGCTCGCCGCGCGGGCCTCGCGCAGGCGGTCGGTCGCTCGCATCCGTTCGTCTTGAAGGGCCACGCCCTGCTGGGTGAGTCGGTTGTGGATGCCCTCGCCGAGGATGAGGGGGAGAGTCGCCGTGAGCTCGCACATGCCGTCGTCGAGCGGGTTGAGCGTGACGCTTCGCGTTTCGCGCGCGTCGATGTGGCGCTCGGTAAGCGTGCGCGGGTGGAGGCGCTCGGCGAGCATGCGCAGGGCGGGGCGCACGCGACCGACCGTGTCGTTCTCGCTCTTGCGGAGCGCAGCCGCCTCGAACTCGGCGCGCGCCTCGTGAGGGAGGTGTGCGCCCGCGTCGGTGATGGCGTAGACGTGGCCCATGGTGATGCGGCCGGCGGCGAGCGAGTCGAGCGTGGCGGGATACTCGTGCGCGATCTCGGCGGCCTGCGTCATGCGCCGCTGCATGGTGCGGTCGGCGATGCGAAGCGGGGTGGCGAGTTCGGAGGCGATGGCGCGGTGCGCCATGTCGCTGGCGGCGGCGCTGCGCGTCGCGCCGGAGGACTGGCGGCAGGCCAGCTCTTCTGCCCGTGCGAGCTCACGGGTCATGCGCGCCTGGAGGGCGGCGAGATCGGCCTGAGTCTTCTCGACCGCCGCGGCGATCTCCGCGAGGGTCGCCGCATCCGCGTCGGAGAACCCGACGGGGCGATACTCATTCGAAGACATGTTCGTATTCTATCGCATCGCAGGCGCAATGTATAGAACAAAGATGCTAGGTCGGCGGGGTCGATTATCCGGGGATGTTCAAGGAGCTGCTCGAGTGGTTCCTCGAGGATGCCGCGTGTCTCGAGTACCTGGCGCAGTTGCGCTGGCCGGACGGGTTTGTCTGTCCCGGCTGCGAGGGCCGGGAGTTCTCGGCTGCGGGCGCCGGTTTGTGGATGTGTCGGGCGTGTGGGCGGCGAGGTCGGTGACGGCGTCGTCGAGGTCGACGAGACCTTCGTCGGCGGCGTCAGCATCGGCCGCTTCGGCGCGTCGACGACGAAAGCGACCGTGATGGTCGCAGTCGAAAAGCCCGGCCCGGGACGCAAGCTCGGCCGGATCCGCCTCGGCCTGGCGGACCGGCCGAACACGCTGGGCCTGGTCGCGTTCGCAACCAAAAGCGTCGTGCCAGGCTCGACGATCCATACCGACGGCGCCCGTATGATGCGCTGGCTGTCCGAGCTCGGGTACACGCACGAGTACGCCACCGGGTGCACCGCCGCCGACCGGGCCGCCGTGCTGCCCGGCGTGCATCTGACCGCGTCACTGCTCAAGCGGTGGCTGACCGGCACCCTGCACTCCGGCGTCGCCGAATACCAGCGGCCGTACTATCTCGCGAGTTCACGTTCCGCTTCAACCGGCGCAACGCGACCAGCCGCGGCCTGCTGTTCTACCGACTCCTCCAACAGGCCGTGCACACCGACCCGCACCCGCTCGAGGACCTGCTCGATCCCGACTCCAACGGGTGGTCTTGACTGCTAGCCGTCAGTCTTGAAGGTCTGCGCGAGCAGCGATTCCGCGACGAGGACCGAGACCGAAGTAGTGCCGGAAACTATAGATGAGGGGGCGCCAGATCGATGGGTTGATGTGCGAAGTGCCGGCCACCACCATCTCTGGGGCAGCGTGGACCGTCGTCGCGCGAGCGTGGACGACGACGTAGCCGCCCTCTTCCTCATGGAGTGCGGTCGCACGAGCTTCGATGTGGGCGCCGGCCTCGAGGATGCGTTCAGGAGTGATGGTTGTCGAAGCGAGGCGTGACCAGCCAGCGACAGCGAACTTGTCCGGTTCGAACCGGCAGCCCGCAGGCTTGTCGGCGGGAACAGGCGAGGCTCCGGTGAGCAGCGCGAGGGATTCGACCGCGCGCCACTGGGTTTCGTCACAGAGATTGACGACGAGCTCGCCGTTGCGCCTGATGTTGCCCACTGTCTGGCCCGTCGACCCGAGCCCGATCACGAGCAAGTCCCCAAGCGCCCAGTACGACGAAACAGGGGCGAGGTTCGTCGTGCCGTCAGGGTTCAACGATGAGATGACGACGACGGGGGTGCCGAAGTAGAGCACTTTCGGCGTGATGGTCAGGTGGGTACTTGGGAGCTGGGTCTGCACCATTCGAGTATGAAGCCTCTCATTTTCTGCGCCTGAGCGAATGGGCCTTCGTCAGGTGCGCCGAAGCCGCGAGGTCGGGGGTGAAGATGTAGAGCGCGTCGGTCTCGTAGCCGTGCGGGCAGTAGAGGGTGAAGGTGCGGTCGAAGTCGCCCTCGAGGCTCAGGGCCCCTCCCGCGTGGTGCGGAAGGGGCCCCGATCAGTGCCGGCTCAGCGGCGCCGAGCTCGACGTACTGCGCCCACGCCGATGGCGAGCGCGCCCAGCCCCGCCGCGAACAGCAGCACCAGGGATGCGGCCTCGATTCCGGTGGTCGGCAGTGCCCCAGACGCTCCCGGACCCGCAGCGACCGGAGTCGTCGGGTCGGTGCCGGTGGCGGGTGCGCTGATCAGCACGTTGCTCCAGCCGAGGATCGTGCCGTCCGCGGTGTAGACCGCGAGGCGGTGCACGCCCAGCGGGAGGGATGCGGGTGTCACGAGTCGCATGGATCCGTCGGCGACCGTCGCCACCCCGAGGCCCGTCGGCTGCGAGAAGAGGAACGCCGACAGCTCCTCGCCCTCGTGTCCCTCCGGCACGCGCACGCTGATCGCCTGCCCGGCCACGAAGTTCTCGGGCGTCACCGTGATGAGGCCCTCAAGGGTGTCGGACAGGTCGCTCTCGACGGGGCTCCAGGCGGTGTTCCGACCGATCGTGACGGTCGCTTCGAAGGGCGTGCCGGAGCGGGTGCCGATCGCCTGGGTGAAGGCGAAGGCGTGTGCGCCGGAGCCCGCGACGGGCGCGTCGAGAGTCGCCTTCCAGCTGCCGTCCTGCGCGACGACGGCCTCGCCGAGGCGCGCCTCTCCCGCCGTGACGGTGATCTTCGCGCCCGGGAAGCCGGTGCCGGCGAACTCGGTGATCTTGGCGTCGTATGCGAGCACCGTGCCGGTGTCGGTCGTGAGCGCGAAGTTCGCGCCCGTGCCGTCGATGTCGACGCGCTGGGTGAGGAACTCGCTCTGCGACAGGGCATGGTCGACGATGCGCGTCTCGCCGACGCATCCATTCCAGCCGTGGTCGGGCTCGGTGTCCCACGTCGAGGTGCCGATGATCCACGGCATGAAGTCGGCGGCCATCATCCCGCCGACGTTCGACGCGTTGCGCAGCACCGGCACGCCGTCGACGTACATGATCACGGTGCGAGCGCCCGGGTCGTTGACGATCGCGACGTGGTGCCACGAGCCGGGCATGATCTCGCCCGACCAGTTGGTGTACGAATTGCCCGTCGTGGTGTCTCCGGCGGAGTACTGGTACTCGCGCAGGCTCGAGATGCCGAGCCATGCGGCGCCCGCGCCCGGGTCCGCCGAGTCGTGGATGCCGGTCCATTCGCGCGAGCCGCCGCGGGTGATCGCCGCACCCCACCGGTTGGCCGTTTCGGTCCAGCCTTCGTCGAGCTGCAGGAAGCTCTCCAGCGTGTAGCCGGTCGAGGCGGTCAGCTCGGCGAAGGTGGCCGGTGCCCCGTACTCGGTCGACAGGAACGACAGGTTGTCGGGGCCGGACGCGTTGCGGTAGACGTTGCTGAAGCAGACCGCGCCGAAGTCGGACGAGTAGTAGGCGTGGTTCTCATGCGAGACCTTCACGTCGTCGAGTGCCTCGTTGGCGTCGGTCTGGTCGATCGCGTTGCGGTACATCGGGCTGTCGCCCGCGACGTCGGGGATCACCGAGTTCTCGTCGACGACGCCTTCGGGCACGCCGCCGAACCGCCAGTGCGCGATGGTGCCGTCGACCTGGATGTAGTCGTTGGAGGCACCGGCGACGGCGCGCTCGGCGCCGCCGTTCGAGCCGCTCCATCCCTGCGACACGATCGCCTTCGCGCGCGCCGAGAGGTCGACGTTGTCTTCTTCGGACGCGTCGATCGTCCACCCGAAGCGGGAGCGGAAGTCGAGCGGCATGGTCAGGCTCTGCCCGGAGCCGGTCAGCACCGGTGTGTCGGTGGAGGTGACGGAGTTGGCGTGCTTCTTGGGTACCCACGGCGAGATGGTCGACAGCGTGATGTCGCCGCCCGAGAGGTTGAACTCGAACAGGCTCATGATGCCGTTTCCGCCGTCGGCGGCCATCTGGTAGTCGGTGAGCACCTGGTACACCGGGTGACCGGCGTCGTTCGTGCGGGTCTGCGACGTGGAGCCGTGGAAGTGGCCGTTGACGGTGAGGATGATCTCGTCGTTGCTCTTGATGAGCCGGTTCCAGAGCTCTTCGCCCCACCACCAGGATGCGGGTGACACCTGGTCTTCGGCGATGCCGATGATCGCGTGGGAGGAGAGGATGACGGGGATGCCGGGGTGCGCGTCGAGCACGCCCTGCGCCCACGCGAAGGTGTCGTCGGAGGCGTTCCAGGCGATCGCGAGCGACATCCAGGTGTGGCCTTCGGCCTCGAACAGGTAGGCGGACGAGAGTCCGTTCTGGAAGGTGCCGATCAGGCCGTCGCCCGCTTGAGCGCGCAGCTGGGACTCGCCGAAGCGGGCGAGGTAGTTGCCCGAGATGCCCACCGAGGAGCGGGCGTTCATGTCGCTCACGTCGTGGTTGCCGGGGAGGACCGAGTAGTCCACGCCGCCGTCGCTGAGGATCTTCATGGCCTTGGCGGCCGCATCCCACTCGCCGCTCTGCCCCTGCTGGTCGACGACGTCGCCCACGTGCACGGCGAAGGGCATGTTGAGCTCGCGCTGGTTGTCGACGATCCACTGGGTCTGCACTTCGAACGGGTTCGTGCCGTACTGGGGCACGAACTGCGACGCGCTGTAGCGGGAGTAGAACTGCGTGTCGGGCAGCACCGGCAGAACGAAGCTGGAGCGGTCGCCGCCGGCCTCGGATCCGACAGGGCTCGGCGGGGTGGCCGTGTTCGGTGTCGCGGCGGATGCGGCCGTGCCGCCCAGCAGCACGGAGCCGGCGATGGCGGTGATGGTCGCGACCGTCACGGCGCGGCGGGTCGTTCGTGACATGAACGAGGTCTCCTCGGTGGATGTGGCAGTGAGAGGCGCAGCGGAGCGGATCATCGTGCGTCTCCCGCCGTGAGTCCCGAGACCTCGATCTCGGAGAGGGTCATCCACGTGTTCGCGGACTTGTTGGTGATGATCACGCGCACGCCGGTGGCGATGACCGGTTCGTTCGTGACCTCGAGGCTGAGATCGGGGGTGGGGTTGGTGACCGGCCAGTCGGTGCCGGGCAGGTTCGCCCACCCGCCGGTGAGGGTGCGGTACTGCACCGTGACGGTGCCGATGTTCTGCTTTCCGGCGATGTCGAACACCGCGGCGCCGGTGACCTGCCGGGGCTCGTCGAGGTAGAACGTGATGGTGTTCGGGTTGACGCGGTTGGATGCGCCCCCCGATCGCCAGTCGGAGAAGCCCGAGACGTTACGCACCCCGTTGGTGAGCTGGAAGTTCGAGCCGTCCATGTGGGTGACGGTGTGGTGCACGCCGGCGCCGCGCAGGATGTTGGTGGCTGCGGCGGGGGCGACGGTGATGACGAGGTTCGCCGCGAACCCGCTCTTCGCGCTGGCGGGCACGGTGACGGTGCCGGCCACCGCGAAGTCGGCGTCGGTGACGCGCGACCAGTCCCAGGTGACGGGTGCGTCGACGGTGGCCTCGGAGCCGGATACGCCGCGGACGACGGTGCGGGGTGCGCGCATCTGGAGTTCCTTGACGAGCACGCCGGCGAAGGTCGTGTACGCCGCGTCGGCGCCGTCGGAGAGCGAGCCGACGAGGTAGCGCGCTTCGACGGGCACCTGCTCGCCGAAGTAGCCGATGCCGGTGCCGGTCACCGTGACGGTGCCGTCGGCGTTCCACACGGCGTCATCGGGCAGGTTCCAGGTGAGGGTCGTCATCTCGAACCGCGTGCCCCAGCCGTAGCCGGCGCGCAGCAGCGTCGGCAGCTGGGGTGCGGCGCCGGGCTGGACGATGACGGTGTCGGTCGAGACGGTGGCGGTGAGGGGGTGGATCTTCCACTTCTGCACGGCGGCGCCGCTGGCGGTGTAGGTCTGCACCTCGGAGGCGTCGGCGGTCTTCCAGTTGTAGAGGTCGAGGGCCGCGATGGCGCCGCCCGCATCCCGTTGCACGTTCTGCAGCGAGACTTCGCCGTTTCCGGCGTCGACGGCGGTCCACTGTGCGTAGGGGTCGGTGGCGGCGTCGTCGATGGTGCGCTCGGTGAGCTGCAGGTAGCGGAAGTCGCTCGCGGTGTTGTCGCGGCGCGAGAGCACGCGGCCGTCCTGTGTGGAGATGACGTAGGTGTCGGCCCGGGCGGTGACGGGGGAGAACACGACGGCCTGCTTCTGCGTGAGGGCGGCGACGCCGGAGATCGTGAACACGGCCGCGGGGGCGGGGTAGGTCGCATCCGTCGGTCCGGTGGGCTGGGCGCCGGGGTTGCCGAGTTCGATGACCTTGCCGGGCGCGTACGACGACTCGATGAGCCGCAGCTGGCCTTCGCCGACGAGGGCGGATGCGGGCGCGACGCGGGCGGTGGTCGTCACTGGGGCCTGGGCGACGACGAGGCCGGTGGTGACGGCGGTGACGATCGAGTGCGCGGGGGCGGTGACGGTGATCGTGCCGGAGGAGGGCACGGGTGTCGCCGGTGCGGCGACGAGGTCGCCCGCCGTACCGGTGGTGTGCACGGTGGTGGCCGCGGCGGCGTGATCGGCGAAGGAGCGCACGTCGATCTCGAGGGCGGTGTCGGCGGTGGAGGTGTTGGCGAAGATGACGGTCGCGGTGTCTCCGGCGAGGGCGATGAGCGTCGTGTCGTCGGAGGACGCGAGTAGCGGGGTTCCCGTTGCGATGAAGTCGGCGAAGTGTGCACGGACGGTCTTCGCTGTGGCGGGGAGCGTGTCGCCCGCGAGGGCCTGAGCGCCGGTGCGGGCGGTGGCGATGACGGATGCGGCCAGCTCGCTGGCCCGGCTGGAGTCGGTCGCCGTCGGGGCGATCGCTGCGGGATCGATCGAGGGCCACGCGGGCGCCGCGACGGAGGCGGCGGCGGGGTCGATGACCACCGCGTGGGAGGGTGTCTCGGCGACGGACGGCGCGGCCGCGGCGGCGGAGATCAGCGCGAGTGCGGCGGCCACGGCGGCCACGCTCCACGCGCGTCGGGTCGGGTGCTTCATGAGCTGTGAAGATCCTTTCGGCGGCCTCGGGACGGGCCGAGAAAAGGTCTATCCGGGCGAGGGTCGTCGACGGTGTGCACTCGGTGAACCAGCTATGAACGCGGGTGCGCCGGGTCGAGAACGCGCGCGTGCCGCGCAGGGACGGTGCCCGGTGCGCGTGTACGCGTCCGCCCGTCAGGCGGAGCTCTCCCAGGGAGGCGCATCGTCGTTGTCGGGTGCGGAGCGGTCAGCGTCGCGAGCGGGGTCGGGTGAAGCGACCTGTGATGCCGGGGCACTCGGCGGGAACAACAGCCAAAGACCAGGTGATCTTCGACCTGTAGAGAGTCTGCCACCGACCTCAGACATCGAGCCGGGTGGCGTCTTCTCTGGCCGGACGCTGCGGCTTCCGACGTGAGATGAGCCTCGCATGCGCCTCCGACATCGCCCGTGCGCGGGTGGGGCTATCGGCGCACGACCATCGGTGTCTGCGTGACCGGGTCCGGTATCACGACGGCGTCGATGCCGAAGACCTCGCTCACGCGGTCCGCGGTGATGATCTCGGAGGGAGAGCCGGTGGCGATCACGCGGCCGTCTCTCATGAGGACGAGTGTGTCTGCGTAGCGCGCGGCCTGGTTGAGGTCGTGCAGGACGGCCACCACCGTCTTCCCCTGCCGGTTGAGTTCTTTGAGGAGGTCGAGAAGCTCGTACTGGTGGGCGATGTCGAGGAACGTCGTCGGCTCGTCGAGCAGGAGCACGGGCGTCTGCTGCGCGAGCAGCAACGCGACCCACACCCGCTGGCGCTGCCCCCCGGAGAGCTGATCGACATAGCGCTCGGCCAGATCGGCCGTGTTCGTCGCGGTGAGAGCGTGACGCGTGGCTTCGTCGTCGGCGGACGTCCAGCGCTGCAGCGCCGAGTGGTGGGGGTAACGGCCTCGCGACACCAGATCGGCGACGCGCATGCCCTCCGGAGCGATCGCGTCCTGGGGGAGCAGGCCCATCTTTCGAGCCAGCTCCTTCGAGCCGTACTCGCGGAGTGCCCGGCCGTCGAACAGCACCTGTCCGGATTCCGGTGTGAGAACGCGTGCGAGCGTGCGCAGCACCGTGGACTTGCCGGAGGCGTTGGGGCCGAGAACGACGGTGAAGGATCCCTGAACGAGGGCCAGGTCCACGCCGTCCACCGCGACCTTGCCGTCATAGGCGACGACGAGATCGCGCGCTTCAAGCGCCGGGGGCGGCGTGGACATGGCGTACCTCTCCGTCTCAGCCGAGCAGCTTCTCGACCTGGTCGATCACCAGGTTCGCGCCGATCACGCCGATGCCCACCATCCAGGTGTCGTCGTCAACCGAGAACGCCTTGTCGGCGGCGGGTGCCGGCAGCGCGCCCCAGAGGCCGGTGATCCGCGCCTCGGTGGTGGCGGACGGGTCACCGCCCGGGCTCGTGTAGAACACCACGTCGCCGTCGATCTGCTCGTAGAGCTCGGGGCTGAGCTCCATCATGGAGTACTCGTTCCAGTCGCGATCCGCGCCGAGGTCGAAGCCCATGTCGGTCAGCAGTGAGCCCGAGAACGTGCCGGGTCCGTAGAGGCGGAAGTTGTCGGTGCGGAAACGCGCGATCGAAGCGGTCGTGCCGGACGCGCCGACCTTCTCGCCCACCTCGGCGGCGCGGTCTTCGACGCCCTGGATGAGTTCATCCATCTCCGCGCTCTGGTTCACGGCGGCGGCAGTCAGCTCGGCCTGCTCGGTCCAATTGGTGCCGGTGTCTTCGGAGAAGACGGTGGGCGCGATCGCGGACAGCTCCTCGTAGAGGGCCTCGTGACGCACCTTCGACCCGATGATGAGGTCGGGGGCGAGGTTGGCGATCGCGTCGATGTCGGGCTCGGCGATGAAACCGATCGGCTCGGTGCCGTCGAGCTCGTCGGCGAGATAGGCGGGGAACCCGCGCCCGGCACCGATCTCCGGTGCGCCGACGGGCGTGATGCCCAGCGCCACCAGCGCGTCGAGCTGGGGGGAATCGAGCACCACGATGCGTTCGGGAACCGATTCGAACTCGGTCTCGCCCATCGCATGCTCGACGGTGTAGCTCGTATCCGTAGCGGTGGAAGCGGACTCATCGGTGGAGGGGGTGCTGGCGCAGCCGGAGGCGACGACAGCGATCGCTGCGAGGGCTGCGAGGGCCGCGAGAGGACGAAGGCGGGTGCGGGGAATGACGTTCACGGCTCAACACCCTAGCCACAGTTGGTTAGGCTATCCAAACATGAGGTCTGAGGCTGTGCGCGCCGTGCGTCGACGCGAGCGAGGCGCCGCGTCACGTCTGACGGGCACGCTCGGCATGGTGCTGGCTCCCGTCATCCTGCTGGTCGCGCTGGCTCTGAGCCTCGCCGTCGGGGCACGCTTCGTGCCTCTCGACGAGGTCGTGCTCTCGCTCTTCGGGCAGGGCGACCAGAACGTGCTCAACATCGTCGGGGAGCTGCGGGTCACCCGCACCGTGAACGCGGTGATCTGCGGTGTCGCGCTGGGAGCTGCCGGCGTGCTGATGCAGGCTCTCACGCGGAACCCGATCGCCGATCCGGGCTTGCTCGGGGTCAGCGCGGGCGCATCCTTCGGCGTCGTCGGCGGAATGGCGGTGTTCGGGGCGCTCGGCGTCGGCGCAACGGTGTGGCTCGCGCTGGTCGGAGCGGCGCTGGCCGCATCCGTGATCTTCTGGTTCTCGGGTACCCGTTTCGCAGCCGGCTCGCCCGTGCGGCTCGTGCTCGCCGGTGTCGCCTTCTCGGCGATCCTTGCGGGCGGCTCGCAGGCCGTCGTGCTGACGGACGAGACCGTGCTCGATGCGTTCCGCTTCTGGAGGGTCGGGTCGCTGACGGCCCGGCCGGTCGACGAGGTGTTGCCGCTGGTGGCGTTCATCGTGGTCGGGGTGCTTCTCGCCCTCGCGCTCGGACCCGCGTTGAACCTGTTGGCGCTCGGTGACGACAGCGCGACCGCGCTGGGGGTGCGTCCGGGCATCGTGCGGGCGCTCGTGCTCGTCGCGGTCACGCTGCTGTGCGGCACCGCGACCGCGATCGCTGGTCCGATCTCGTTCGTGGGGCTCGTGATCCCGCACCTGGTGCGTCGCATGGTCGGACCGGATCTGCGACTCGTGCTGCCGCTGTCTCTGTGCGCCGCACCCGTGATGCTGCTGTTGGCCGACACGCTGGGGCGGGTCATCGGAGGAGGGGGCGAGGTGCAGGTGGGTATCGTCACCGCGCTGATCGGTGGGCCGCTGCTGGTCGCATTCGTCGTCGGGCGCCGTGGGGGGAAGCTCTCGTGAGTGGTGCCACTGCCCTCACGGCCGACGACCGCGTCGTGCGCGGCGCGCGATGGTCGCTGCGGTTCAGCCGCCGTGCGCTGGTGGTGAGCAGCATCCTGGCGGCCGTGCTGCTGGTGCTGCTGGTGGCGGCGCTGATGATCGGTGAGTACCCGGTCACGCCGGCGGCATTGATCGACACGCTGCGTGGGCATCCGCCCGCGCGTCTCGATGAGTTCTTCGTGCTCGGACGGCGGCTGCCTCGCAGTCTCGTGGCGATCGTCGTGGGCGCGAGTCTGGCGGTCGCGGGGGCCGTGTTCCAGAGCCTCACCCGCAACCCGCTTGCGAGCCCCGACGTGATCGGTATCAGTAGTGGCGCATCGGTGGGCGCGGTGGTGGTGATGGTCGTGGCGCATGGCTCGCTCGCGCAGGCGGCGCTGGGCGCGGTTGTGGGGGCCCTGCTCGTCGCGGGGGTGATCGCGCTGTTCACTGCGCGGTCGGGTCTGCACGGCGTGCAGTTGATCCTCACGGGAGTCGCGCTCTCTGCGACCGCGATGGCCGTGGTCGACTACGTTCTCACGCAGGTGTTCGTCGCCAGTGCGACGACCGCCCAGACGTGGTTGGTCGGTTCGCTCCAGGGGCGCGGATGGGCCGATCTCGTGCCGGCTCTCGTCGCCCTCACCCTGATCGTTCCGCTGCTCGTGTGGGCGGCGCCCGGAGCGCGGATGATGGCTCTCGGCGACAGCGTCTCGACGTCGCTCGGGGTGCGGACGGCGCGGGTGCGATGGATTCTGCTCGCCGCTGCGACGCTGCTGGTGGCCGTCGCCGTCGCGACGGCCGGGCCGATCTCGTTCATCGCTCTCCTCGCTCCGCACATTGCGCGGCGGCTGGCGGGCGCGACCAGCTTCGTCGCCGCGGGTCTCGTGGGTGCGCTGTTGCTTCTCGCGAGTGATCTGCTGGCGCAGAACCTCTTCTCGGCGCCCATTCCGGTGGGCATCGTCACGATCACCGTGGGCGGCGCGTTCTTCCTCTGGCTGCTGTGGCGAGAGGGGGCACGGCGTGGCTGAACGGGCGGTGCGCGGGGGGACGCGTCCGCGGCGTGAGAGAGCCCGCGTATTCGCGGCCGAGGTGGTCGGGGCGCAGAAGCTGACTCCGCGGATGCGACGGTTGACGATCGCCGCGCCGGAGTTCGCCGACTACGAGCCCACCGGCCCTGATGAGTATCTCGGGCTCCTCCTGCCTTGCGGCGATGGCGCTCCGCTCGTGCTGCCGGCGAGCGACGAGGCGCAGAACATCCGTGCAGCGGTCGCCGCCATTCCCTCGACCGAACGGCCCGATCTGCGCTGGTACACGCTGCGCGCACACCGTGCAGAGGCGCGCGAGATCGATGTGGATGTCGTCGTGCATGGAGACGAGGGGCCCGGCACGCGCTTCGCGAGACGCGCGCGGCCGGGGTCGGTGCTCGGAATCCGCGAGGGCTCTGCTCTTTACGGGCCGCTGCCGCGGGTGCGCGCGCGGGTGCTCATCGGCGACGAGACGGCCATTCCGGCGATCGCCCGCATCCTCGAGCAGACCGATGCGCCCGAGACGCAGGTGTTCGTCGAGGTGGCCGACGCCGCAGAGAAGCAGGAGCTCGCGGGGCCGGTCACCTGGATCGAGCGTGCGGGCGAGCGGCCGGGGGATCGGCTGCAGCATGCCGTGCGCGGTGCCGAGCTGCCCGCGACGATCGACGACGCGTGGGTCTGCGGGGAGCGGTTGGCCGTGCAGGAGCTGCGCCGTCACCTCATCGATCGCGGCGTATCGAAGGAGCGCATCACCTTCTCGGGTTACTGGCGCCTGGGCGAGGCGAGAGGCTGACTGCACCATGCGCGGGGCAGTGAGCGAGCGGGCGTTCGCCGTCGCCTCGACCCTCGCGCTCACGGCGATGCTGGTGTCGGGTTGCACGGGCGACGGCGAGGCGGGAGCGTTTGCGGCGGAGTTCGCCGGCGATCCGGCGGTGGCCTCGGTGGAGCTCACGAGTCACGACAATCAGCCGTTCACCGGTGGCGTGAGTGGGCAGGTCGTGGCGCGCGAGGGGGTCGCCGATCATGAGGTGTCGGCGCTCGCCGACCGGCTGAGTTCGTACACGCGGGAGAACGGCGAGCGGATGCGAGGGCTGGTGTCGCTGCTCGCAGACATGCCGTTGGCGGGGATGAGGCTGCGCGACGATGCGCTCGTGATGACGCTGGCGAAGGAGGAGGACTACGCGCGCGCCGCAGACCGCGCCGCCACTCTCACCAGCGACGGCGAGCCTCGGCTCGCGTTCGCGAGCGACCTCATCCGGCTCGGCGAAACAGACGGCGCCCTTACCCGTGACCTCGTCGAGCGGCTCGATGACCCCGAGTTGGAGTGCATCGCCTACGTGTGGGAGTCGGGCTCTCGGCTACAGATCGCGGTGACGTCGCAGCGTTACCTGGATGCGGTCGCCCGCTCCGTCACCGCAGCACTGCCCGAGGGAACGACCCACGCGTGGGTCGTGGTGGATGGTGACCCCGAGTCGCGAGTCGACCTCGTCGTGCCGTAGAGGGCCGTCACTCGTCGTCGCTCGCGCATGGCTATCGAGCTGATTGTGAACCGAGTCGATGGGGCGCAACCGCCTCGAGCGCGCCCCCTACGTGCTCCCCGCTGCGTAAGCGTCTTGGAGTCTCTTCATGAGGTATGGCGAGAGGGTGGACATGAAGGTGGCAGAGATGTGCGACGCCGTGTCGCGGTAGACCTGCGTATGCCCGATGACGGAGGGGCAGAAGTTCGCGTCGCAGTAGTAGTCCGTCATGTCGACCACAGGAGCGCCCACCTGCTCTGCCGCCGCAAGGAGGGGATCTGGTTGCGCGAGAGCGACGTCTCTCGGCGTGCCGCAGTCGTTGTCTGCGGGGTTGAAGCCGATACGGGCGATACACGCCAGTGCCTCCTCGGTGGCGGCTGGCGCGTCGGCGACAACGATGAGTTCTGTGCCCTGCGCCACCACATCGCGCCATGCCGCTGCGTATGCCGCTGCGGCGGAGGAAGTATCGGAGCCGAGCCACCGGGCTCCCGTTGAGATGACGAGGTCGTAGGGTTCGGCAGCGAGCTTCGCCTTGATCTCGTCCATCGACGCTTGGCAGTTGCCGCCGAGCGGTGTCTTGAGCTGACAGCCATTGCCCATGAACGTGTCGAGCTTCCAGTTCAGCTCGAGGAGTCGGGGCTCCATTGCCGGGATCAGCATCGCGCTGTGGCTGTCTCCGACCAGGGCCACACGTACGGCATCCGGTGACGATGACCCGTAACTGCAGCTCTTCAGTTCTTTCCCCGCTCCTGTGTAGCACTCGTATGCGCCGCCGGTGTCGTCCTCCAGGCCATCAAGCGAAGGACGAAGGATGTCTCCCATGGCGCTCGGATCGCAACTCGACCCGCGTTCCGCATCCATGAAGTCGGCGCCAAGGCAGTCCACTGTTGATGACACTTGTTGGTTGGGAGACGCAGTCTCTGCCCGGGCTGAGAGGTCATGGGAGGGCGGTATCAACGCGAGGACGGCAAGGACCATGGAAGCGACGCCGATCGAGCACGAGGCGAAGATCTGGAGCGTCGACGGGCGCTGACCGTAGGCCCCTCGACGCGGGGCCCGCGCCCGCTTAGGTCGCGGCTCGGAGTGCGCTCTGAACGCGTTCTCCACGAAGTGATACGACAAGATCGACAAGCATGCCATGCCCACTATGCAGATGATCAGGTACCACGGAGAGCTCGCAGGCAGGACCGCGAGCATTAGCACGATGATCGGGAAGTGCCAAAGGTAGAGGGAGTACGAGATGTTCCCCACATATCGGCTGACCGAGTTCGTCAGCGGCAGCATTCCCCATCCGTACGAGGCCCTTGGTTCGCCTGTTCCGGCGGCGATGACGGCTGCAGTGGAAAGGACAGGCAGCGCCGCCCAAGGGCCGGGGAAGGGCATGGTCGAGTCGATGAAGAAGACGCTTGCTGCGATCCCGACTAGTCCGACCCATCCCAGCGGGAGCCGAGCGACGCCCGGAAGCTTCGCAAGTATCGGTGCCGCGACTGCGATGAGTGCGCCCACTCCTAACTCCCACGCGCGTGAGAAGGTCGAGAAGTAGGCGAATGTCGGGTTGGTCGTCGACTCGTGCAGCGACCAAACGAAGGAGGCCAGGGTCGCCAGGATGAACACGACTTCGATGAGGCGTCGTCGTGAAGCGCGGCTCCAGCCGATTCTCGCGGCGATAAGGAGCAGCCCCAGCATCATCCAGGGCCAGACGAAGTAGAACTGTTCCTCCACGGAGAGCGACCAGTAATGCTGGACCGGCGAAGGGGGCAGGCCGATCTGGAAGTAGTCCGTGCCCGCAACGGCCATGTGCCAGTTGCCGAGGAAGAAGAACGCCCACGTTGCGTCTCCCACGGTTTCCCAGAATCGGGACTGGGGCAGCAGAATCCACGATGCCACGACGGTCACGAGCAAGACCAGCGTGGCGGCGGGGATGATCCGTCGGACGCGCCGGGCGTAGAAGTCTCGGAATGAGATCCGTTCTGTGCGGTCGTACTCGCGCAGGAGGAGCCCGGTGATCAGGAAGCCGGAGATGACGAAGAACACGTCAACACCGACGAACCCTCCGCTGGGCCAATGCAGGAGATGGTCGGCGATGACAGCCAAGACGGCAAATGCCCGTAGCCCCTGAATGTCGGCGCGGACACGACCGGCGCCCGCTTGCCTTCTACCCGCGGCTCTGTCTGCGATCGCAGTGTCGCTCGGCATAGCGCCCCCCTAGGTTCAGGGTCATCGTAGGGGGGTAACGTGTCGGGTGATCACCACTCTGAGTCACGGCGATGTAACAGGGTCCTCACGATTCGACGCGCCCGAGGTGACGTTCCACGACGTCCGCTTGTGGACCCGTGGAGTCGATCGTCATCGGAGTGGCGCCCGAGGCGGCGTACGCGTAGTAGCCACTCACATGAGAGATGGAGGAAGCGCCGAAGTACGTCACATCCATGCGAAGACGGTCGGCCTCTGAGTAGAAGTTGTCGAACGCCTGCTGCGCATCCGGTGTGGCGGTCGTCTTCCAGCCCACTTCCCCGACGCTGCAAGGGACATGCCACTGCTCGCACCAGGCTCCGAACCGACCAAGGCGGGCAGTAAGACTATGCAGAGAGCCGCCCTGAAGGTAGAAGTGCTGTGAGTACTCCAGGTTGTCAAGCGGGTCGTTCAGCCAGGGCCCTGATTTCGCGAGCGATGGCAGTGTGCCTCGTGGTCCGCCGGTCATGCCTTCGACCCAGATGCGATGGGTGTCACCGTTGCTGCGAATCGCGTCAACCGCGGCCTGGGTTGCGCTCTTGTAGGCGTCGATCCCGAGATCGAGATGCGGCTCGTTGAAGATGTCGTAGGCCGCGACGCCCTCATCGTCCCTGAACTGACTGGAGATCACATCCCAGACATGAGTGATCGCTGATGGGTCTATGCCTGCGCCGCAGGAGATCGCGCCCGGGTTGGATGCTTCGACCCGCCCACGGGTATACGCATCCGTCGTGGAGGTCGATAACTGTCCGCATACCCGAGTGTGCGGCTTCGGCAACCTCGTCCTTGAGGAGCCGCAGGTACGCGTTGCTGGGCGTGCCCATGATGGAACTCGCTGGGGACTCTCCTCCTTGGATCGGGATGATTCGCTGCCAAGGCACCGCGAGCCGGACGAGAGTGAAGCCTCGGCTCGCGAGGAAGTCGAACGACTGTTGCGAATCGAGCTTCGTCTGACTGTTCGGCAGGCTCCTCTGTTGCTCCAGGGTGTACACGTTGACGCCTCGCAGCGCGACATTGCCATTCAGGTAGCTCCCGCTACCCGTCGTTGGTTCAATGCCCGAAGCCGTGGGCAACGCGCCGAGCGGCGGCAGCAGCAATGCCGCAGCAAGCGCTCCGACGACGAGGCCGATGGCGATCCTGCGAATCCACACACGGGAAGGCAACGCGTCGGAGTTGTGTATATCGCCAGGGGCTTCTTTGAGCGGGCGGGGATCCGAAAGGTAGTCGCGTGCGCTCCGGTGGTCCGTATGATGTGAGCATGCGCCGACGGCTCCACGAGCGGCCGCCGACGGTGACGACCCGCAGATTACGCAGATTGCGGCCCCTGGTGATTGCCGCTTACGCGGTCGTGGGCGCCGTCGCGCTCGTTGTTCTGGCTGGCATTCCGGTGTTTGTCTTTCCTCCGGAAGACCCCACCGACGGTGCCGATGCGGTCTTCGTTCTCGGGTTGCCGACGCGCGCACGCATCGAGCGCGCAAGAGAGATCTCTCTCGAGAACGGCTCCGCCCCCATCTTCGTGTCATCACCCGGTCTGAACAGGTACTGGTGCTCGCAGCCTGATCTTGAGTGCTTCGAGCCGTCACCAGCCACGACGAAAGGCGAGGCGAGCCTCTTGAAGGAGCTCGCTTCGGAGTTCGGTTTTGAGCGACCAGTCGTCGTGACCTTTGCGCCTCACGTGGTCAGGGCGAGGTACATCTTCCAGGAGTGCTACGGGCCCGACGTTTCGCTGGTGGCAGCGCAGGACCCGCTGGGGCCTGGCGATTGGCTCTACCAGTACGCCTACCAGTCCGCTTCCTTCGTGAAGAACGCTGCGCAGTCCTGCTGATCCCTGCACCGGGAGCGCCGGCGCTGGGATCAGCCCGCCTTGCGGCTCGTCACCCACGCGCTGACCAATGGCGCCAGCGAAGAGCCGAAGTCGTACGTGAGATGGCGCTCATCGCGGCGGACGATGTAATCACCTATCACTGCGGGGCAGCGTCCATCTTCGTCGCAGTACCACAGAGCAGTATCGACGAAAACTGCGCCGAGCTGAGACGAGACGTCACTCGACGTGTCACGCACGCTGATCCAGCGGCCGGTGATGGTGGAGCCGCAATCCTGCGGTGTGTTGTACGGACGGGAACAGAACGCGAGATCCTCCCCGGCGGGCGGAGGCATCACCACGAAGACCTTGCCTGGATCAGCGATCTGGTCGAGAGTGGATTCCAGCCCGGCTTGCCACGCCGACACGACTCGCGAGGGTTCGATCCCCGGCAGCTCACGCGGCAACGCCGATGTCAACCAAACTGCATCGGGCTTGATCGAGTTGATCTGATCGAGCGCCCAAGATCGAAACTCGACGCAACTGTCGTAGGGTGCTCCGTTCGGTGCCACAGCGGGCACATCCTGCGCGGCGCATCCGAGCTTCGCGAAGACTCGCAGGTTCCAATCGGGATGCTGTTCGACAAAGGCATCGACGGCGAAGGCGGCATTCATCGCAATTGAATCGCCGAACACCACGATGGTGTGCGCGGCATTCGGGTCTCCACGAAGACATGACCGAGGCTCGTCCTCCGCATTGGTCCAGCACTCAGAGGCGAGCGCACCCGCGTAGGTGCCGATGTCTGACACGGCAGGAGTCAGACCTGCCCAGCTCTGCCGAGTCTCTCCCTCTTGAATGTCGGCTTGGAGCTGGCCGACGAGTGCCTGCGCTTCAGCCGGCTGGGGCTCCTGGAGGGTGAGGTGCACCGCAGTCTCCGACGTGGAGGCGTGTCCGGACGTGAGCGCGCGCACTGCGGTGTCACCGCCCGCAACGAGTGCGGCGGCCGTCACGACCCCGATCGACATGACAGCCACATTCCGGACGATCGTCGGCCTTCCGAGTTTGGGGCTTGTGCCACGGAGCCAGGACGATCTGAGAATGGGCTGCTCAACGAAGCGGTATGAGATTGCGGCCAGCGCAAAAGTCAGGAAGAGCGCAGCGGGAATGACAATCACGTCTCTCGGAACTAGCGCCGAGAGGACCATGATGATGGGCCAATGCCAGAGATAGAGCGAGTACGAGATGTTCCCGATGTACGTCACTGGGCGCGTTCGGAGCGGCCAGATCTCAACGGCTCGATCGGTTGCGGTCCCCGCCGCGATGAACAGGAGAGCTCCGGCAGTGGGTAGGAGCGCCATCGGCCCGGGGAACCCGACCGCCGGGTCGATCACGTAGACCGATACTCCGATGATGATCAGGCCTGCCGCGCTCAGTATCGGCCGGAGAGCAGATGGGAGCGCAGCAAGGCGGGGGGCGACCATAGCCAGCAGGCCACCGAGAGCAAACTCGAACCCCCTCGCGAACGTGGAGAAGTAAGCAGCGGCCGGAGACTGCGAGGTGTCGAAGCATGACCAGAGGAACGAGGCCAGCGCAACCAGACTGGCTGCGCTGATGAGTGCGATACGCACGCGCCCCTTGGCGAAGGTCGCGCCCGCGACAATGGCGATGAGGACAGGCCATACGAGGTAAAACTGTTCCTCGACCGACAGTGACCAGTAATGCTGGAAGATCGACGTCTGATCTGCCGAGAAGTAATCCACCCCGCGCAACGCGAATGCGATGTTCGAGACGAAGAGAGCCGACCACAGCCCATCCAGCGCGAAGTTACTGGCTTGCCAGGGCCAGAAGACGGCGAATGATGCGAGGGCTGTCACGGCTATCACGAGAAGTGCCATCGGGAGAATCCGACGGGCGCGACGTATGTAGAACTCCTTGAATGAGACTCGGCCCGTGGCGCTGACCTCTGAAACGAGATGCTGCGTAATCAAGAAGCCCGATATCACGAAGAAGACATCGACACCGATAAAGCCGCCTTGGGGTGATCCCGGTAGGCGTTGGATGAGTACCAGATGATCGAGGATCACGAGAACGACGGCGATTGCTCTGAGAGCTTGGATGTCCGTGCGGACGCGACGCTTTACCGTGGTGGCCGACATCATCTCTGTCCTCCGTCTTGCGTCGTCCGTGCTGGATGTCCTGGCGAGCCTAGGACAGGTGTGTTACAGGCTTTGACGAAAGGGTCCTGCTCCGGGATCACTCCCGCCCACTCCCAAGGTGACGTGGAGCGGCGCGGAGAAGATCGGGCTTCCTCAGATTCTTCTCACTGAGGGTCAGCGCCGCGACGATCCCTACCAAAGGCCAGAACATGCCAGGTAGCCCCTTGTTCGTGATGCTGATCGCTGTGAACCCGATTCCAACATTGGCGACAAACAGCCACCAGACAGGAGCTGCGACGGATGAGGATTCCGCTCGGTGAAGCCCTCTCCACAGCACGACCCCGAGGGCGACTATCAGGAGCAGAAGGAATCCGAGGCCCAATACGCCGCCAGTGGTGAGCGCAGCGAACCACTGGGACTCGGGGGATGTCCATTGCAGCGTCTTTGGGACGACGCGGTCCGGGTCGGTGACATCCGTCCGGCCGAACGTCGCATCGTAGACCTTGTATCCCCAACCGGTGATCGGGCGCTGCATGATCGTGGGGATGGTCTGATCGATCCACACGTGGACGCGATATCCGATGGTGTTGGGCACCCATTCGGGGAGCCAGCTGACGAATCGCTCGCGCCCGTCATACTGCTCCCCGATGCGCGCTGCAATCAGCGGTCCGAACAGCAGTGCGGCCCCGATCGCTGCGCCGACAATGGCAAAGAGGAAGCCAGGTCTCACGCCGAGCCGACGGAATGTACCTAGGAGAATGACCACGAATGCGATGGTTGTACTGAAGGTGAGGGTTGTGAGCAGAGCAAGAATGCAGAGGCCGATGACAGCGAAGGGAAAGATGCCCGAACGCTGGTTTCGTTCGCGCGCGATGATCAGAAGCGCTATAGCCGCCGTAAACACGCCCGTGACGTAGGCTCCGAACGACGTCCAGCCGCCCACGAGTCCCGCTGCGCGAAGGAGATTGCCGTCTTCAACCGCGCTGGCGAAGCCATCTCCGCTGACGACGCTGGTGGTGAACTGGATAGCGGGGCCGAAATTCAGTGCTTGCGCGAAGCTCAACGGGGCGGCAAGGAAGATAGGAATGATGAGGCCGCGAAGGACGAGCTGGGCATCGCGCTGGTTGCCGATCGTCGTGCGGGCTGCCATATACGCGAGAAACCAGAAGGTGGGTTCGATGAGCCCGTTGAGAATCGCGCTGTACTTCAGCAGATAGCCGTCGTAGACCTCGACCGCTGCCGTTCCCAAGATGTACAGGATGAGAGCAATGTCAACGATGAGGACGCGAGGGCTGCCCGAGGCTCCCGCTGCCCTTCGTCGGAGCCGCACATGGACAGCGAGTAAGAGCGCGAGAAGGACCAGAAGATGCCAAGGCCGAAGGGGGATCGCGGGCACTGGTGAGCGCACACCGACGACCGCGGCCGCAAGCCCGAGCAAGATGCCGATTGTGTAAAGAAGGCGCGTGGGCGTCGCGTCGCGCACTGTGCGACGGCTTGTGGCGCTGACGAGGCTGTGAGTCATGAGGTCGCCTTCGCGTAGATCGCTGGTCATGGCCCCAGCGGTGCTGGAAGGCTTGTGCTGGCGGCGGTCATGTCCCGGTCCGGTCGATTTTAAGCGCACGACGAGCCACTCCCACGAGCGGTCCTAATGCGGGGGTTCCGGCGAGGGCGGCCGCGGTGGTGAGCAGCGAGCGACTGAACGGGTTGGTGACACTGGTGCGGGCCACCTGACGTGCGTTGTCGCTCGCACCGAAAAGCGCTGAACGAAGAACGGCCGATCGTACCTTCTTCTGAACACCTGGATCGCTCAACGGGACAATAGCCTCAGGGCCCCCGGCCGTGACGGCTGCGAGCGCTTTCGCTTCTTCGTCAGGACTCAGCTGTGCGAGTTTGCGTGCGGCGATCGAGTAGCGGCTTTGGACGATGACCTTCTCAGGGTGATAAGAGACACCGTCGAACTGCACGTAGCGCTCGTAGATCGGCTCGAGCACGCTCGCGAAACGCGAGATCTTTGACATTCGCAACCAGAGGTCGTAGTCCTGGGCGAACTTGAACTGCTGCCGGTAGCCGCCAGCCCGCTCATACGTTTCTCTCCGGAACATCACTTCTCCGTGCGAGAAGACGTTGCCGGTGAGTAGCGAGCTGAATGTCGTAGACGATGCGTCCGGCGTACGCAATCGACGACCTTGGTCATCGGGCAGAACGTTGTAGTACCAACCGCCGACGGCGCCGATGCTGCTATCTCCATCGAGGAGTGCTACCTGCTGCCCCAGGCGCCGAGGGAGAGAGGCGTCACCGGAGCCCTGAATCGCGACGTACTCGCTCGTGGTGTGCCCGATCGTCTCGATCAGGCTTCCGACGAATCCGCGGTTGATCTCGTTGACGGTGTAGCGGAACCGGGGGTCGTTGTATTCGGCGGCGAGCTCAGCAAGGCGTGCAGCTGTGTCGTCGCGGGAGGCGTCGTCGAAGACCACGAGCTCAAAGTCGGCATAGGTCTGGTTCAGTATGGACTCGACTGTGCGTCGAAGAAGCTCTCCCCGGTTGTAGAACCCGGTGATGACAGTTACTTTCGCCACGTTCACTCCTTCAGGAAGACCTGGGACGAGCTGATCGAACAAGTTTCGCCATGCGAACGACCGTGCCGAGGTCTCGACGGAACGCTGGGACCGCCCAGGTCTGCGCCGCCCAGACGATCACATAGCTCGCGATACCGCCTGCGATCTGGACAATTTCATGGGTGGATGCGAGCAGGAGGACCACGCCGGCCGCGCAGATCGTGGGGAGGACATTCGCGGCGATGACAACGAGGGCGCTTGTGAACATCCGCCACGCTGGGGCCTGTGCGGCGCGGCCGTACCAGGCCAAGCCGATGAACCATGAGAGCGCTGTTCCGACGGCGAATCCAGCCGCGACGCCCACGACGCCCCAGATCGACCCCAGCGCGATACATGCAATCAGGACAGGTGCAGATACCAGATTGACCCAAAGACTGACCGCGGTCGCTCCGCGCGAAAGAGCGATCCAGTACGAGGCATAGCTCGCAACCCGGCAGATGCCCGCAATGATCAGGATCTGCAGGAGAACGATGCTCGGCGCCCACCTTTCACCGAGCACGAGGAGGACGAGCGGCGAGGCTACCGCCGCGACGGCGGAGAGGACGGGCAATAGGACGACGAGCATCGCCTTCTGCCCGGCGAGCAGGAACTCATTGAACTTGTCCGTCTGGTCCTGTAGCCGCGAAAGAACGGGAACCGCCACCTTGCTCGAAGGAGCGTTCACCTGATTCAAGGGATTGATGACCAACTCGAATGCTCGGTTGTAGAAGCCTGTGGGTGTCGGGCCGAATCGGTATCCGAGGATGACGTAGTCAGCGTTCCTGCTCAATGTGGCGACGATCTGGGACAGGGTCAAGAAGGCGCCGTACTTGAGGAAGTACGTCATTCCCGGTGCGCGGCGGGGAAGCCCTGGAATCCAGCGGTCGAACGCAACTGACAGGACGAGACCGAAGAAGGCTATGGCAATCTGCTGCGCGACGAGAGCCCACGCCCCTGCTCCGGCCGCCGCAAAGCCGATCGCCGCCCCGAGTCCGATAGCCGCGGGAACGACGTCGGTGAGCATGAGGCTCGTGAACTGGAGCTTGCGCGCCAGGTGTGCACGAGATTGAGTCATGACTCCATTGAGGAGGAACGTCAGCGCCATGGCCTGTGTGACCGGAATCAACTCGGGTGACGAGTAGAAGCTGGAGATGAGCGGAGCGCAAGCGAACAGGATCACCCCCGTCGCTACGCCCAGGAGGGTGTTGAGCCAGAACAAGTTCGTCCGTTGCTGGCTCGACAGGTCTTTGGTCTGAATAGACGCGTTCGATAATCCGAAGTCGCGGATCGACTGGCCCACGGTCACGATCGCGGTGATCATGGCGAGGAGGCCGAAATCCCCGGGGCTCAGCATCCTCGACAGGATGATCACGCCGAGGAGCTGCAACAGCAGCCGAGCAGCTTGCCCCGAACTCGTCACCAATACTCCACGAGCCGCGGAACGGCCCAAGGAGTTGTGGGAAGGTTCCTGACTCATTCCGGGATGTTCCTGCCCGCGAACTGTTTTACGCGCGGCAGCGCTGACTGCAGCTGGGCGCGGAGCTCTTCCCTCGTGCTGAGCGCTGAGAGTGTTGCTTCCAACAGCTCCGTCCGCACATCGCCCGCCTTGACCCGCAGATCGAAACCCAGGTACTCGTAGAGGCCCTCGAACTTGTCTTGGTACTCCAGTCCGACTGACGGTGTACCGCCAACCGCAGCGAGAATCACCAGGTGCATGCGACCGGAGACGGCGAGCGCACACTGCGCTGCCAGCCGTGACACCTCTCCGGGCAGCACGACGTCGCCGGCGATGAACACGTGCTCGCTATCGCTCCAATCCTCGAGCAGCTTCTGCAAGTAGGCCGTCTCGCTGTTCGCGCCGTGGCGCGAATCGTGCGGGAGAGCAAGACAGGAGTAACCGGCCGAGACCAGAGTGCTCACCAGCTTCTTGTAGGCCTCGTCCTGGCCGGGATACTTGACGGCGATACGGGGGTTGGCGTTCACGAGGACCACCTCTCTGCCCGCCCCATGCTGTGCCTCGATCCACTGTTGCGCCGACGAATCGGCTGGTTCCTCATTCACTTCAGTCAAGAAGGCGAGATCCGCAACCTCGTGAACGTTTTTTCCCCCGTCGCGGCGCAGGCGTGAAGCAGAGACAGGATCGCGGGCGAGTAGTGAGACCTGCGCACTCGTACGGCGCAACGCGCGTTTGGCGATAGGGCTCGGCTTGTCGACCCAGCTGAAGCCCAACACGCGACTGTCTGCACCGAGACGCGCGGCGATCTCCGCGAGCCGGAACCGTCGTGCCGCGGCCCGATCGTTGTAGATGCCGTCCATCATGTCGGCGCCCACGATTCCGCAGGCAGCGACCACATCAACGAGCCGCGCAAACTCGCTCACCGCCCGCAGATGCGACCGGATGCCGCGACCGTACACCAAGTCCTTGAGGACGACGCCTTCAGCGCCAAGGTCCTTGGCGGGGACGAGCAAATCGTCGTCTCCCCGGTGAAGAACCCGTACTGGTTTCGGGGCGTGTCGCGTGAATGCCTGATACATCGCTTCGTCGCCGACGCTGCCACCTCCCGCCGCCGTGATCACGATGGCGCCAGCGCGCTCGTGCACAGCGACATGCCGCGGTGTGCGCTCGTGCCGGGCGATGACCACGCGCTCACCCAGCTCCTCGATGCGCACGACGACGTTGCGGCGCAGCGTGCGCATCAGCCTGCGGGGAGAGATGCGGCTGCTCTTTTGGAAAGGAGAGTCGGAGTTCACTGGGGGCTGTCCTTCGAGGTCGGTTGCGTGAGTGAGGGTTCGGCGGACGCTGGTCGGAGAAGGTCGCGGAAGATGCCGGCGTAAGCGCTCGCGATCGACGGCCAGTCCCTACCCTGCAGGTTGGGTGACGTCGACTGACGCTCCTGACGGATCTCCCGGATCGATCTCCACAGACTCTCTCCCGTGAGACCGTCATCAAGGAACGTAACCCACCCGCGGCCAGCCTCTGTGGCGAGTGACTCGGTCAGGCAAACTCTCCGGATCGCGACGGGACGGTCCAATGAAAGTGACATCAGAGCGACACCGGAGTTCGATTGCGCGAGATCGGCATTGGGCACCACCGCGATCTCGGCCTCAGAGAACTCCTGCACCATTTCCTCGTCTGAGACCGTCCTCAGTTCGGTGGTGATTCGTGCGCCGCCCGGCTGGCGGCTTTCCAACGTCTGCTCGATCTCGCGTCGCAGCTCCGGTGTCGGACTTCCCACTACTCGAATGTGGAGGCCAGCAGCGTCCTCTTGGAGCCCCGCTCGGATCAGCTCGAGGGCGCCCTTATACGGGCGGATGCGGCCGAACAGCAAGATGCGGGCCGGTTCCATCTCGCCCCGGGGCAGGGACTCCAACTGCTCGCGGTAGTCACCGTGCGGAATGAGGACGGTCGGTCCCTGCCAGCTCTGCTGCGTGCAGTCGTTGAGTACGACGCGCATCGAGACGAGTCGGTCAAGCGCATCGAGGAGCTTCACTTCCCGGCCATCGCCGGAGTCGTGAGGGGCTGCATTGTGCACAGTCCGTACGACCGGGCGCCTCGTCAGCCGCAGCCGCAGGAGGAAGAAGCGAAAGAGGATTCTCTTGATGCGGGCTTTCGTTGGAGTGCCACCGCGGATCAGGCCCTCAGGAAAGTGCACGTGGAAGATATCGAACGAGCCGACGAGCGCGTGGCGCCACGAGAAGTACGAGTAAGCCACGTCATCGGGTGCATATCTGACGAACTGATCAACGTACTTGATTACCGGGCCCGGACCCTTGACGGACTCGAACACCCGGACTGGCCGGGCGGAGCTGAGGGAGGGGGAGCGCATCAATTGGATTCCTCGCGTTTGTCTTCGGCCCATCGCTCGGCCGCGCTGATGTGAGCGGGACGCACTCGTCCGTCGACCCCGACGTGTCGAACCTCGCATGGCATGTCGAATCCTGTCTTGCGTTCGACCGTCGTGCGAACAGTCTCGATCAGCCAGAGGACGTCGTCTGAGGTCGCACCGCCAATGTTGTTGATGAAGTTGGCGTGCTGCGTCGAAACGACGGCGCCGCCGTGACGCAGACCCTTCAGGCCAGCCTCTTCGATCGCGCGGCCGGGTGGGCCGACGACGGCGTACATCTTCGGGTCAGACAGGAAGGTCGAGCCGCAGTTGGGCTCGTCCGATGGGAACTTGCGTGCGCGCTCGGCGCGGATCGAAGCCATTTCATTCTCGATGAGCTCGCGGTCCCCGCGTTCGAGTTGAAGCGTGGCGCCGACGATGACGCTGTCGTCGTCCTGAAAGATCGAGCGGCGATAAGCAAACCCCGCATCACGCCCTTCGATGGTGCGCTCGCGCCCAGCGGAATCGACGATCGACACCGTGGTGACGTTCTCTCCGATTCCGCGGCGCTGTGTGCCGCCATTCATCGCGATGAGTCCACCGAGGGTTCCCGGAATCCCGACGACATGTTCAACGCCGGTGAGCCCGGCGGCTCCCGCCGCTGAAGCGAGGTCAGGAACGCTTGTTGCTGCGCCGGCGGTGATCGTCGTGCCGCTGATTGTGAAATCGCGCATCTCCCCGCCGAGGCGGAGGACGACGCCCGAGAATCCCGCGCTGTCGAAGAGGAGGTTGGAGGTCTCGCCGATGATGATGAGCGGTTCAGTGCGGTCTCGCATCAGCGACAGCACTGCGGCAACTTCTCCGCTCGTGTGCGCGACGACGTACGCAGCAGCGGGGCCGCCGATCCGCCAACGCGTGAGAGCGTCGAGCGGCTCGTCAAATCGAACGCTCCCGGCGGTGATCTCCGCCAGGGCGAGTCTCAGCTCTGGCCGCAAGGCGCTCTGCCGAAGTTCAGGCATCGTCATCCCTCGTGGATCGAAATGTCCGCACCAAGAGCCCTCAGCTTGTTCTCGAGGTTGTTGTAGCCGCGCAGCGCCATCTGGACGTTGTTTATGCGCGTCGGGCCCTCCGCGCACAGGCCGGCCAGGACGACGGCCATCGACCCGCGAAGGTCGGTAGAGTTCGCTATTCCGGCGCGGAAGGAGACCGGGCCTCGTGTCGTGATCTTTCCCCGCTCGGCATCGATATGATCTGCGGGGATCAACTTGGCGAGCTCCGCCGCGAAAGCGATTCGCTCGGGGTACCGGTAGTCGAAGATTCGAGAAGTGCCCTCGGCCCGGAGCCCGAGCATGACGTAGAACGCTTGCATGTCCGAGATCACTCCCGGGTGCGACCCGCAGGCGAGCTCGAACGGCTGGATCGCCCCGGACCGCAAGCATTCGGTCGTGACGTGCACCGACCGCGAGTTACGGAAGAGGTCGATGCCGGACTGTTCGAGATGGATCAGAGGAACCTCCATCGCGTCGAACGGTACGTCGTCGATTGTGAGGGCCCCGCCGGAGATCGCCGCATAGACGATCCAGGTGAGCGCTTCGATGCGGTCGCTCATGACAGCCATGTGGGCACCCGACAGCGGCCCCCCGGCACCGTCGATCACGACGTGGCTGGTCCCGGTGACGGTGATTCGAGCCCCCATGCGTCGCAGAAGCTCGATCAGGTCATGGACCTCGGGGGTGATGTAGGCGTTCTGGATGATCGTCTGACCGGTGGCGACACTGGCGCTGATCAGAGCGTTCTCGGTTCCGCCGACCGTGGTGATGGGGAAGTCGATGGAGCCGCCCTGTAGGCCGGTCGGACCCTCGATCAGGATGTGATCGGCGAGTTCGGTGACCTTGCAGCCGAGCGCCTCCCACACCAAGATGTGCAGGTCGTAACCTCTGCTCCCGGCGTCGCCGGGGCCTATCGGGCATCCGCCGGGATAAGGGATGCGTGCGACGCCCGCACGCAGGATCTGACCTGCGGCGAGGAGGTACGTCGTCCGAATCGGCAGGTCATATTGGTCGCGCGTGAGCAGGGGGGCTGAAAGGCCTGAGGCATCGATGCGGAGCGTCTCGGCGACGGGGTCGACATCGATTCGAGCGCCCAGGTACTCGCAGAATCGGATCTTGTGGCCTACGTCGACCAGCTTCGTCGGGAAGTTCGCGAGTTCCACCGGGTCATCCGAAAGGAGGCTAGCGGCCAGCAGGCGAGTGGCGGAGTTCTTCGCCCCGCTCACTCGCACGCGGCCGACCGGGGGGATGCCGCCGTTGATCAGTGCATACATGAAATGTCTCCTAGAGCTCGTCGTGTCGGGCTCGACGCGGGCGTCGCCAGTCGGTGTGCCGCGCGATCCGGTAGAACGCGTACGGGTTGGTCGTGGCATAGCGCCAGATCAGACGCTTCGGATCGTCGAGCGTGCGGTAGAGCCACTCGAGGCCGACAGCCTGCATCCATCGGGGGGCGCGGGGCGCATCGCCGGCCAAGAAGGCATACAGCCCCCCGCAGGTCTTCAGCCAGCCGACGCCGGGGAGCCGATCGCGGACCTCGACGCACCAATGCTCCTGCCGAGGCTTGCCCAGAGCGACCCAGACCACATCAGCCTTCGCCTCGAGGATCTCTGCGAGCACACTGTCTGACTCGTCAGGACCGAAGTACCCGTGGTGGCGACCGACGATATCCAAGTCCGGGTACATCTCTCGTACACGGGCGACGGCCGCAGCGTTCTGTTCTTCCGAAGCGCCGAGGAAGAAAAACCTCAAGCCCTCCCGCGAGGCTGCCAGCGCCGCATCGTGGAAGAAGTCGGTCGTCGCGATTCGGTCCGGAAGTCTGCGCCGGGTCAGGCGAGAAGCAAGCACGACGGGCATGCCGTCGGCATGGATGACGTCAGCGTTCTCCATCGTCTCCATGAACGCAGCGTCCTGGCCCGCTAGTGCGATCCCCTGGCCATTGGACGAGAAGACGAGCTTGGGTGTCCAGCTTGACCCGGCCGCCCGGGCGGTGCGACAGTCCTCGACCATGCGTTCTGCCAGAGCGGCTCGGCTCACGCTGACGGTGTCGAATCCGCCGATGCGGATGGTGGGGAGCTCGGAGACGGGGGATATCTCAGACATGTGCGAAGTACTCCTTGTACCAGTCGACGAACTCGTGCACGCCGCGCTCGACCGAGGTCGTCGGGACGTAGCCGGTCAACTCGCTCAGGAGTGTCGGATCCGCGTGAGTAGACCTCACGTCGCCCTGTTGCATCGGGAGCATCTCACGTGCGGCTTTCGTGCCCATCGCCGTTTCCACCGTTTCGATGAACGTTTCAAGGGCAATCGGATTGCCTCCGGCCAGGTTCACCGTGCGCCAGGGGGCGATCGGTGAAAGCGAGTCGTGCTGAGAGACGGGCTCGCCGATACGAGGAGGGACATCGCGGAGTCGAATGATCGCCTCGACGAGATCGTCGATGTACGTGAAGTCCCGTTCCATCTCGCCGAAGCCGTAGACCTGAATGGGCTCGTCGCGCTGGATCCGCTCGACGAATCTGAACAGTGCCATGTCGGGTCTTCCCCAGGGGCCGTACACGGTGAAGAAGCGGAAGCACGTTGTCGGGATCCCGTGCAGGTGCGCATAGGAGTGCGTCATCGACTCGCAGCCACGCTTCGTCGCGGCGTAGAGCGACACCGGGTAGTCGGTCCGGTCCGTCTCAGTGAAAGGCTGCTTCTCGTTCCCGCCGTAGATCGAAGAAGTGGACGCGAACATAAAGTGCTGCGGGCGGTGGGCCCGAACTGCTTCGAGGACGTTGAAAGTGCCGGCGAGGTTGGACTGGATGTACGCGCCGGGGTTCTCCAGGCTGTATCGCACCCCGGCCTGTGCTGCGAGATGAATGACCGTCGTGGGGCGGTGCTCCTCCATGACCTCGAGCAATGCCCCCTCGTCTTCGAGCATCGCCTCCACGGAGACGAAGCGGTCGTCGGAAGCGAGCAGTGCGGCTCGGTCACGTTTCAACTGGACGTCGTAGTACGGAGTGAACCCATCGAATCCGACAACCGTCTCTCCGCGCTCGAGCAATCGAGATGCGACATGGAAGCCGATGAACCCGGCGGAGCCCGTGACCAGGACCGTCAAGCCGTGACCTCCGGCGCCGTGAGGACGCCGCGGTTCTCATCGCCGCGGCCGATGCTGCTGTAGGTGAAGCCAGCAGCCTCGAGTTCCTCGCGTCGATAGACGTTGCGCAGGTCGACAAATCCGTGTCCGGTCATCGCCGACTTCAGGCGGTCGAGGTCCAGCGTGCGGAACTCGTTCCACTCCGTCACGAGAACGACGCAGTCCGCGCCCTCCGCGACGTCATAGGCATCGGAGGCGAACTCAATCCCCTCGATCACCTTGCTCGCCTGGGCCATCCCCTCAGGGTCGTAGGCGCGAACGTGTGCTCCACCATCCAGGAGGCCCTGCGCGATCGCGATGGCCGGCGCATCGCGCATGTCGTCGGTGTTCGGCTTGAAGGTCAGACCCAGAAGGCCGATTGTCCGTCCGCGGACATTGCCCCCGCACGCGGCGATGACTCGGCGCGCCATTGCCCGCTTGCGCTGATCGTTCACCGCGACTGTCGTCTCGATCAGGCGAAGCGGAGCGTCGTTGTCCTGGCCTGTCTTGACGAGGGCAAGGGTGTCTTTCGGGAAGCAAGAACCCCCGTAGCCAGGCCCAGCGTTCAGGAACTTCTTGCCGATCCGGTTGTCGAGGCCGATCCCTCGGGCGACGGCCTGAACGTCGGCGCCGACCTTCTCGCAGAGGTCTGCCACCTCGTTGATGAAGGTGATCTTCATCGCGAGGAACGCGTTGCCCGCGTACTTGATGAGCTCGGCCGTGCGCCGGCCGGTGAACATCAGCGGTGCCGTGTTGAGCGAGAGCGGGCGATAAACCTCTTCCATCACAGCGATCGCACGGTCGTCTTCCGTGCCGATCACCACGCGGTCGGGACGCCGGAAGTCGTCGATGGCTGCGCCCTCGCGCAGGAACTCAGGGTTGGAGACGACGGAGAAGTCGGCGCCCGGGTTGGTCTCGCGCACGATGCGCTCGACCTCGTCGCCCGTCCCGACGGGCACCGTCGACTTGGTGATGATGACCGTGTAGCCGGTCAGTGCCGCTGCGATCGACTTCGTGGCCGCGTAGACGTAGGAGAGGTCGGCGTGACCGTCACCGCGGCGGGACGGGGTTCCGACCGCGATGAACACGACATCAGCCTGCGCGACAGCTGCAGTGAGATCGGTGGTGAACTCGATCCGGCCCGCCAGGTGGTTCGTCCGAACGAGATCTTCGAGTCCGGGCTCGAAGATCGGAATCTCGCCATCATTGAGTCGCGCGACTTTGTTTTCGTCTACGTCGACACAGATCACGGAGTGGCCGAAATCGGCGAAACAGGCGCCGCTGACCAGGCCGACGTATCCCGAGCCGATCATCACAATTTTGAGGGACATAGTGGATTCGCTCTCTCGCAGGGATCAGTGCGCCGTCTCGCCAGGGGCGAGTGCGGCTTTGGCGGTCTTGGTGAGGATGACGAAGTCGCCGAGCAGCGACCAGTTCTCGACGTAGGAGAGGTCGAGACGCACCGTCTCTTCCCACGAGAGGCTGGAGCGGCCGCTCACCTGCCAGAGGCCGGTGATGCCGGGCTTCACGAGGAAGCGGCGGTGCACGTGCGTGGAGTACTGCTCGACCTCGTTCGGCAGCGGCGGGCGCGGGCCGACCAGCGACATCGAGCCGCCGATCACGTTGAACAGCTGCGGCAGTTCATCGAGGCTGAACTTGCGCATGATGCGCCCGATGGGCGTGACACGCGGGTCGTTCTTCATCTTGAACAGCACCTCGTTGCCCGAATCGATGCCCTCCTCGCGCCGCTGGCGCTGCAGGTTCTCGAGCAGCTCCTCGGCGTTGGTGACCATCGAACGGAACTTGAGCATCGTGAACTCGCGACCGCCGCGTCCGATGCGCGTCTGACGGAAGAGCACAGGGCCCTCCGAGGACAGACGGATGCTCATGGCGAGGAACACGAGAACAGGACTGAGCAGGACCACGCCGATCGTGCTCGCGAAGATGTCGACCGTGCGCTTCAGGAAGAGTTGCCCCTTGCTGAAGCGCGGCGTCTCGACGTGGATCAGGGGGAGTCCGGCGACGGGGCGGGTGTGCAGGCGCGGGCCTGCGATATCGACGATGCTCGGCGCGAGCACCAGGTGCTGGCGGCCGGCTTGCAGCCCCCAGGAGATCTCTTTGACTTTCGTGGGCGGGAGTTCGTCAGTGCTCGTGACGGCGACCGTGTCGGCGCCGGCGCGCTCCATTGCACGATCGACCGCGTTGACGCTGCCCATCATCGGGATCTCGGTTCCCGGGACGAGAGCGCCGACCTTGCCTGTGGGGGTGCACGCACCGACCACCTTGTAGCCGGCGCTCGGCGTGCGGGCGAGCTCGCGAGCGATGTTCGCCACCGACTCGACAGAGCCGACCAGCAGCACCCGGGCCGCGTACTCGCCCACAGACCGCTGTGCGATCAGCCACTGCCGCCAGAGCCAGCGAACAGTGAGCAGCACGAGGACGCCGAGCGGCAGGCTGATGAGCAGGAACCCGCGCGCCAGGTCGATCTGGAAGAGGAAGGCCACGATCGCGACCGCGCCGAACAGGCGCAGACTCGAATCCGCGACGCGCACGTACTCGGCCGAGCCCGTGCCGAACACGCGCGGGCTGCGGGAGTCGCTCCACGATAGAGCGCCCATCCAGGTGATCACGAGGATGGCGGAGAACACCCAGTAAGAGAGATCGGTCCACCGGGCGTCGTGCGCGATGGTGAGCTGGGCGTTGCCGAGGCCGAACCACGCGATCTGAGTGCCGTAGACAACCCAGATGACTGCGAGCAGGTCGCTGATCCACAGGCGGCGCTGATAACCACGGCGCCAGTTCTTCGGCATCCGGTCGGTCGTTTGGACGGGGCCGGTCGTCAGGGCCTGACGGGCCGCATCCGAAATGATGGGCTGCGGCGAGGTCGCCGGAGTCTTGGGGCGCAGGAAATGGTCGGGAAGAGACGGTGACGCGTTCTTCGCTTTCCGCGACTCCGTCGTCGCATCGACCTCAAAATCGGTCGACACACTCTCCCCCTTCGCCAGTCGTGCATTGCTGACGGGCCGCACGTTACCAGGTGAATGTGACGGTGATGTGTCAGGTGATTCATCTGGATTCATGGGGCGCGTCTCTGCGTGCGATGCTACTGCCCCCGTTTGGTGGACACAGTCCACCGAATGGGGGACAAGCACATACTGTCCTGATCCTGCGCGGAATGGGGATGTGTTGCGATCCGCGCCGGATGAGTAGTTCTGCGTTGCGGGGCGCTCTGCGGGGCGTTTCGTCTCGCTGCGCTCGCTCAACGACCGGTGGGTGGGAGGGCGTCGGCGAGGTGCGTGAGCTGGGTTGCGACCCAGGCGCCGTACTGCTCGTCGGACCATCCGCGCGCGTGCGTGAAGTGCAGATAGGTGCCCGGTCCCGTCAGTGCCCCAGCACGTCCGCCGCCACCTCGACCGACCCTTCGGGGATGCGGCCGCGAGACGCGAACCATCCCGCGCTCAGCCGCATGTCGCGCTGGCGCCGCTCCTCGAGCTCGAGGTAGGCCGCGCGGGCCGCCGCATCCGCATCCGCCGCCGCCATCAATCGCCTGCACGATCGCCGCCGAACGCCGGTTCGCCTCGGTGAGGAACGCGACGTAGCGTGCGCGCGCGGTCTCGAACTCCGGCTCAGCCATGGTCTCGGCGACAAGGGGACGCTCGGTGAGCGAGTGCGCCCCCTCGTCGCCCGCGAACGACGTCTCGAACGCCGCGATGAGCAGCGCATGCTTGGGTCCGTGCAGCTGCACGGTCTGCGCCGAGACGCCCGCCCCCGCGGCGATCGCCTTCATCGATGTCGCCGCGTAGCCGTCGCGGATCAGCAGATACACCGATGACGGCGCGGGAAGGCCGGACCGGATCGCGCGATCGGGTTGACGTAGCGCAGGCGCGTGGCAGCCCCGCGGAAGGGAAGCGCGCGGGTCAGGCGATCACGTCGGCGAGCTCGCGCTGACGGCGACGGGCCCGTGCACTGATGTCGGCAGCATCCACCGTCGTCACGCGGCCATCGGAGACGACCTGCGCGCCCTCGACATAGACCTCCACGACGTCACGCCCGCTGGCGCACTCGTACAGGAACGACTCCTCCGAGTCGTAGCCGGCAGCATCCGGGCTGTCCATCGAGATCACGACGAGGTCCGCGCGCTTGCCGGTCTCGAGCGACCCGATCACCGCGCCGAGGCCCATGGCCTGCGCCCCGCCGCGCACCGCCATCTCGAGCGGCTCCGCGGGATCGATCTCGTTGCGGTTGTGCCGGTGCACGCCCTCGACGAGCTGCTGACCGACCCGCGCGATCATCGCGACGCGGAACAGGTCGAGGGTACCGAGCGACGCCACGCCGTCGGTGCCCAGGCCGATGTCGACGCCGCGCCGCCACATCCGTACCGCCGGAGCCGGGCCGATGCCAAAGTTGCCCTTCGCGCAGTGCGCCGCCGAGACGCCCGCGCGCGCGAACGCCGTGATGTCGTCGTCGCCGACGAGGACCGAGTGGGCACCGTGGAGCGCGGGCGTGAAGACCCCGATGGATTCCAGGTACTCCACCGGTCGGTGGCCGAAATTCTCCAGCGCGTAGTCGATCTCGTACGTGCCCTCGACGAGGTGCGTGTGCACCTTGACGCCCCGCTCGCGTGCCTCGCGATGCACGTCGACGACGAGCGGCGTCGAGCACGCGATGATCTGCCGCAGCGACATCCCGCCCGTCACCCGGATCGATCCGTCCGCCGCCGACGGCAGCGCCTCGACGACATCGATGTTCTGCTGCAGCGCCCGCTCGGTCGTCTGTTGCATCGAACCCGGGATGCGCCCGCCGCCGTCCATCGTGCTCACCGACACGGATCCACGGATGCCGGTGCGCCAGGCGGCGCGCGCCATCGCCTCCGGATGCGGGCCACCGGCCTCGAAGAACGTCGTCGTCCCGGTTGCGAGCATCGCGGAGTACGCCAGCAGCCCCGACAGCTCGACGTCGTCTTCGCTGAGAGCCGCCTCGAACGGCACCAGGTACTCCCGCCAGGTCGGCACCCGCAGCGCCCGCGATCGGCGCAGGGTCGAGATGAGTCCCCGCATCATGGTCTGCGCCGTGTGCAGGTGCGCGTCGACCAGGCCCGGCATGACGATGCGCCCCTGCAGATCGCGGCGTGCGGCGGGTGAGAACCGGGCGCGCAGGTCGGCGGTGTCGCCGATCGCGACGATGGCTCCGTCATGCACGGCGAGCGCTCCGTCGCGGTGGACGGTGCGGTCGTCGTCGAAGGTCACGACGAACGCGTGCTCGAGGAGCAGATCGATGGAACGGGGCGTGGACATGGGACTCCTGAGGTTCGGGAGGACGGGGGAGGATCAGGCGGCGATGCCGAGCCGGGCGGTCACGACCCGATCGAGCCAGCCGATGGCGGCGTAGGCGACCAGGGCGACGACGACCAGCAGCACGCCCGCCGCCCACAGCGCGAAATAGTCCGCGCTGATGGATGACTGGGTCAGCAACTGGCCGAGGCCCTTGCCGGTGGCCAGCCACTCAGCCAGCGTCGCGCCGCTGATCGCCGCGGGCACGGCGATGCGCGCCGAGGCGGTGATCGAGGGGAGTGCGTACGGGATGCGCACCAGCACGGCGGCCCGTGACGACGAGCCACCCGACGCGCGGATGACATCCAGCGCACCGTCGGGCGCCGAGCGCAGTCCGGCCGACACCGTGACGAGCGTCGGGAAGAACGTCACGAGGGTGACCAGCACCGTCACGCCCAGCAGGCCCCGCCCGAACACCACCATGAGCAGCGGCGTGAGGGCGAGCAGCGGAATGGAGCGAAGCACGATGGCGAAGGGCATGAGCGTGCGCCCGAGCGCCGGGAGGGCGGCGAACAGCACGGCCGCAGCGACCGCCAGGACGGTGCCCACGGCGAACCCGACGACGGCATCGAGGAGCGTCTGTCCCAGTCCGCCGCCGAACGCGCCCCAGAACGCCGACGCCGGCTCACCGGTGAGCGGATTGCCTGCGACGAGGAATTCCACGATCTCGCCCGGCGTCTTGGTGAAGAACGCCGGCAGATCGAACACCGACCGCAGCGCCTGCCAGAACCCGACGAGAAGCACGAGCGACACTGCCGCCGCGATGAGGGCCTGCCAGCGCGGCAGGCGGGACGTCTCGGAACCGGCCACGCCCGTGCCGACCCCGGCGCCGCGGCCGGCCCACGGCAGCAGGACGCGCGCCAGGAGTGCGATGACGCCGTAGCCGAGCGCCGCGATCGCGCCGATGAACACCGCGACCGCCCAGGTGCGGTCGGTGAGGAACGCCTGCTGCGAGTTCACGATGATCGCGCCGAGCCCCTTGTCGGCCCCGAAGAACTCGCTGATCACCGCTCCGAGCACCGCCGCCGGCACGGCGATCTGCAGTCCGGCGACGAGCTGGGGGACGGCGCTCGCCGCGCGAACGAAGCGAAGCCGGGCGAGGTTGCGTCCGCCGCTGGCGGTCACCACATCCAGCGCCGCGGAATCCGTGGACCGCAGTCCCAGCAGCAGGCCGACCAGCAGCGGGAAGTACACCTGCAGGGCCGTGATCACGATGCGGGAGGTGTCGGGCGCGAGCGCGACGATCAGGATCGGCGCGATCGCGACGAAGGGGATGGCGTGGATCACGATCGCGACCCGCATCACGACCGGTTCGCTCACCGGAAGCAGCAGACACAGCGCGGCGAGCGGCACCATGACCGCGACCGCGGCGAGCAGACCGCTGCCGGCCACCTGCAGCGTGACCGACGCTCCCCGCAGGAGGAGGTCGGCATCGGCGATCAGCTGGGCGACGAGCGTCGTCGGGTACGGCACGATCCCCGACGAGGAGAACGCGAACGCCACGGCGCACCACACGGCCAGGATGACGAGCACCACCGCGGTGCCGAGCGCGAGGCTGCGCAGCGTGCCGCCGGTCGCGCCCCCGCCGCGCCGGCCGCGGGGGAGGGCGACGCTCACGCGGCCGCTCCCGACCGCGCGGCGAACAGGAGATCCGACAGGCGGTCGCGCAGGGAGTGGAACTCCGGGCTCCGCTGCTGCGCCGCCGATCGCGGCCGGTCCAGGTCGATCGGCACCTCTTCGACGATGCGACCGGGCCGGGCGGCCATCACGAACACGCGGTCCGAGAGCATGACCGCCTCGTCCAGCGAGTGGGTGACCAGCAGTGTGGTGGTCGGGCGCTCGGTCCAGATGCGCTGCAGTTCCAGGTTCATGCTCTGCCGTGTCATGTCGTCGAGCGCGCCGAACGGTTCGTCGAGCAGGAGCACCTTGGGTTCGAGCACGAGCGATCGCGCGATCGCCACCCGCTGCCGCATCCCGCCCGACAGCTGCGAGGGTCGAGCGTGCTCGAAGCCACCCAGTCCCGTCAGCGCGATGAGGTCGGCGATCGCCTTCTTGTCCGTGCGCCGCCCGGCCACCTGCAGCGGCAGGGCGATGTTCGCCTCCACCGACCGCCAGGGCAGGAGAGCGGAGTCCTGGAAGGCGACGCCGATCTCGTGCTGCGCCTGCACGCGCTCGGGTGAGATGCCGAGCACGCTCAGCGAGCCGCCGGTCGGGGACTCGAGTCCGGCGAACATGCGCAGCAGCGTCGACTTGCCGCATCCGGACGGCCCGATCAGCGCCGTGAAGGAGCCGGCCGCCGTGCTGAGCGAGACGTCACTGAGCGCCTCGACCGTGCCCGTGCGCGTGCGGAACTGCTTTCCGACGTGCGCGGCGTTCAGGCCGGTGGTCACTCGAACGCCTCGTCCTCGACCGACAGGTCGAACAGCTCGGACGTGTCCGAGTCGATGCCGACGGTGTCGAAGAACGTCTGGAGCCGCGCGAGTCCCGCCTCGTCGACATACAGCAGGCCGTTCTCGCCGATGTTCTCCTGCGAGAGCTCCGCCCAGATCTTCGCTCCCGCGATCTGCGCGTCGAGGTCCAGACCGAGGTCGGCGCCGTACGTGTCGTACACGATCTGGCCGGCGGCCTCGGGGTCGGCGGCCGCGTCTTCGGCGCCGTGACGCACGGCCCGCAGCATCGAGGTGATCAGCGAGCGCTCCTCATCGTCCTGCAGCGACGACGCGCGCGACACGAAGACGCCGCTCCAGCGGTCGTAGCCGTAGTCGGCCAGCGGGATGCTGACCACGTCGAGACCCTGCTGCTCGAGCGCGACGGGCTGGTTGGCGAGGGTGCCGGTGATCGCGTCGACCTCACCCGAGGCGAGAGCTGCCGGGTCGGAGCCGACCATCACCCGCTCGATCTGGTCCGGGTCGACGCCCACGAGCCGGAAGAAGGGGTCGTACACCGGCTGGTCGGTCTGCGACATGCCGAGCGTGTGGCCCACGAGGTCGCTCGGCTCGGTGATCCCGGAGTCCGCGAGTGTGACGATCGCCGAGGAGGTCGTCTGGTAGGTCGCTGCGAGACCGACCAGGCCCGATCCCGCGGCCGCGGACCGTGCGAGAGCCTCCGCCGACAGCACGCCCATGAGGGCGTTGCCGCCCGCGACCTGCGCATCGGCCGTCACGTCAGGGCCGCCGGGCAACAGGGTGATGTCGATGCCCTCGTCGGCGAAGTAGCCCTTCTCGGCGGCGACGATGGTGGCCATGTTCTCGACGTTCGGCGTCCAGCCCAGCTGGATCGAGACGGGCGTGAGGGTCTGCGCGGAGCCGTCGTCGGTGGTGGTCCCGCCGGCGCAACCGGCGAGGGCGACGCCGGCCACGGCGAGCAGGGCGCCGGCGGCGAGAGCCGTGCGATGGGCGGGGCGGATGAAGGGGACAGGCATGGTTCCTCCGATGGTGTGGGTGCGGTCTCGGGTGGAGCGGATGGGGGTCTGTGGCCGGCCTCGGGGGATCCGGAGGCCGGAGCGGTCACACGGTGAGCGCCGCTCGGAGCGCGTCGGCGTGGAACGCGTCGATCAGTCGCACCGGTGCGCGGTCCGAGGTGGCATCGCGCTCGTCGACCACCGTGACGCCGTGGGCGAGCCCGCCGTCGTGGACGACGCGCACACGGTGTTCGCGCGCGGATGCGATGCACCCGGGCGCCAGGGCGGCGGCCATCGCGAGGGGGTCGGGGCGGCCGAAGTCCGTGTTCGCCGCGTACCCGGGATCGTTCGAGATGCGGTGCTCGTGCAGCGCGCGCAGGGTGCGCGCGGGCGCACTGTCGCCCGCCCAGAATCCCTCGAGCTCGGCCCGTGAGAAGCGGTGCGCCAGCGACGCATCCCAGGTCAGCAGGGTGATGTGACGCATCCGGGCGAACACGACCTCGGCGGCGACCGGATCGGCGAAGATGTTGAACTCCGCGTTGAGCGAGGCGTTCCCGTGCTGCGCGGGACTGCCGCCCATGATCGTGAGGTCGGCGACCAGGTCGGGAAGCCCGGGCTCGAGCGCGAGGGCCAGGGCGAGGTTCGTGAGCGGACCGAGAGCGATGATCCGCAGGGTGCCCGGATGCTGTCGGGCGAGCTTCGCGATGGCGACCGCCGCGTGCTCGGAGTGCGGCCGGCGCGTCGCGCGTTCGCGCGGGAATCCCGCGAGCCCGTCGTCACCGTGGATGTGCGCGGCGTCGACCGGAGCGCCCGAGAGCGGGAGCGCGGCTCCGGCGTACAGCGCCACCTCGGGAGCCCACTGCTCGAGCAGCCAGGCCGCGTTCTCGGTGACGGCCCCGAGGCCGACGTTGCCCGCGACGGTGGTGATGACCAGCTGCTCGGGCGGCAGCATCCGGCACGCCATCGCCAGGGCATGGGCGTCGTCGAGGCCGGGGTCGGTATCGATGATGTACACGGGACTCCTGCGGGTCGGTCATGAGATGATGGCATAAGCCAAATCGATTTGGCATCAACCTACGCCGCCGCTGGGCGACCGACCGCCGCGGAAACGAGACTGTTACACGGCGGGAATCCGACCGTCACGTGGCGCGGGCGTCGGCGGCCGGGGCTGATTAGCATGAGCGAGGGAGGGCGCCCGGATGAGCACATCGGCACGCGGCTCGGTCACGATCGCCGACGTCGCGCGCGAAGCGGGCGTCTCGCGCACCACCGTCTCGCACGCGCTGACCGGCAAGGGTCGTGTCGACCCCGCAACCCGCGCGCGGGTCTCGGATGCCGCCGAGAGGTTGGGCTATCGTCCGAACGTCCGCGCGCAGCGGCTGCGCGGTGGGCGCTCGAAGACGGTCGCCATCCTGTCGGCCCTGCCGCCGTCGATCGTCGGCGAGAACTCCGAGATGGGATTCCTCATCGACCTCGCCGTCCCCGCCGCGCGAGCATGCCTCGCGCACGGGTACGCCATGCTGCTCGTGCCCCCGGGCGCCCCGCCCGAGCACCTCGACGGACTGGACATCGACGGCGCCATCGTGCTCGACCCGCGCGAGGACGACCCGAACTGGGCGGCGCTGTCGGCGCGGGGGATCACCGTGGTGACGATCGGAGAAGCCCGCGGCGTCGTTCCCGACGGCGTGCTCGAGCGCGGGCTCGCCGGTGCCGAGACGATGATCGACCACCTTGTTGCCGAGGGCGCCCGACGTATCGGCGTCATCGTCTCCGAGGAGCAGCACGCCCTGTCGGCCCTTCTGCCCGACGCCTTCGCGGCGTGGGGATGGCGTCGCGGCGACGCCGAGATCATCCTCGCGCGGGCGCGAGCCTCGGACGGGACGGATGCGGGAGCCCGCGTCACCGCTGAGTTGCTCGCCCGCGAGCCCGGCCTGGACGCCGTGTACGCCCCGCTCGACGCGTTCGCCGTGGGGGCGATGCAGGCGGTGACGGCCTCCGGGCGCCGCGTGCCGGACGACGTGCGCATCGCCACCAACTACGACGGGCCCCGTGCCGCCGCGTGCATCCCACAGCTGACGACCCTCGACCTCGACCTGCCGGAGATGGGCCGGATCGCCGTGGCGATGCTGGTCGCGCTGCTGGACGACGCGCCGGTGCCCCGCCGTACGGCGCCCGCACCCCGGGTCATCGTGCGCGGATCCACCCGCGCCGGTGCATCGTCGGGCCCGGTGGTCTCCCTGGGTTAGTTCGGCGCGCGCTCGGGCCGCGTCGTCAGCATATCGGCGCGCCGTGCGGGGGTCGGGCCGACATCGCGTGGGACGGCACCGTCACCGTCACACTCGCGGTGCCCCTCCGCTCACCGCCGCGCGAGCGCCCGCATCGTCAGGGCCGTCGCGCCGGCGAGGTCCCGCCACATGCCGTAGGCCTCGTCGTAACGCTCGACGAGAGAGGGCACCGGATCGATCGTGTCGCCCGCGCGCACCACCTCGAGCGCCTCCGGCCAGGCCGCGAACGACCCCGCTCCCATCCCGGCCGCGAAGGCGGCGCCGAGCGATGCACCCGGATGGTCGCGCACCGTGCGCAGCGGCGTCGCCAGCACCGAAGCGTGAATCTGCTTCCACAACAGCGAGGTCGCACCACCGTTGGTCACTGTCGCCGATGTCAGCGACACCCCGCGCGAACGCAGCACCTCGGCGTTGTGACGGAAGCCGAAGGCGATGCCCTCCAGCGCGCTCCGATACACGTCCGCCGCATCGTGGCCGAGATGCAGGCCCGCGAACACACCCCGCACATCCGGATCATTCAGCGGGCTCTTCTCGCCGAGGAAATACGGCAGGCAGAGGATCTCCGCGGCCTGCCGCTCGGCTGCTACCGCATCCATCGACCGCAGATCGTCGATGCGCAACACCGACTGCACCCACCGCACCAGGCTGCCGCTCGTCGCCATGCACCCGTTCGGCAGCCACAGCCCCGGCACAGTATGCGCATCAAGGAAGAACCGCTCATCGACCACCGGCGCATCCGTGACGGCGAGGATGTCTCCCGCGCCGCCGAGCTTCACCAGCCAGTCCCCCGCCGCGGCGAGTCCCGCACTGTACGCCGAGAGCACGTGGTCCGCCCCGCCCACCACCAGCGGGACGCCCGCCGGCAGCCCGACCCTGTCGGCGACCGTCGCACTCAGCCCTCCCACGACCTCACCAGAGGCTCGCACCGGCGCGAGCCGATCAGCGAGCCCCGGCACCGCCTCAGCCATCGGAGCGAACACCCCGCCGTCGAGATCGAACAGCCCCGACTCGAGCGCCCAGTTCGCCTCCACGTGCCGCGCAGCACCGAGCTGCATCAGCACCCAGTCGTACGAGCCGACGAGTGCACGGGTACGACACCACGAGTCCGGCTCGTTCGCCGCGACCCACATCGCCTTCGGCGCCACCGACTGCTGGCTCGGAACGGACCCGGTCGACGCCAGCGCGCCCGCATCCGCGGTCTCGACCGCCAGCATCCGCACCTCGTCCCTCGCGCGCGCGTCGTTCTGCAGGATCGCCGGACGCACCGGCTGCCCGCTCTCGTCGACGAAGACGAGGGCCGGCACCATCCCGGTCGTCGCGATCGCGCCGACCGCACGCCCGCCGGCGCGAGACACCACCTCCGTCAACGCGGACAGCACGTTCTCGCGCCACTGGGCCGGGTCCGCCTCCGCCCACCCCGGATGGGGCGAGCCGAGCCTGTTCGCCCGCGTGGCCTGCGCGACCACCCCCACGCCGGGGTCGACCAGCACCACCTTCACCCCGGTGGTGCCGATGTCGATCCCGACGAGCAGGCGCTCCGTCATGCGTTCTCCCGTTCCGTCCGCTGCGCGTTCCGCCGCACTCTACGCGTGAGCGGCGTCGACGAACCGACGCGCGCGGTCGGCATCCACCGGGTTCCAGGTGTAGCCGTCGACCTTCAGCGACGACCCCACGATGCAGCCGTCGGCGATGGTCAGCATCTGCGCGATCGTCTCGGCCCGCGCCCCCGTGTTCAGCAGCACAGGCACCTCCGCGGGAACCGCCTCACGCACCTCTCGCAGCACCGAGGTGTCAGGCCCGGCACCTGCCATCGGGCCCGAGACCAGGATCGCATCCGACAGCGACGAGACCACGGTCGACTTCGCGATCTGCGCGAACGACCGCGACCCGATCGGCGACGCGAACTCCGGAGAGATGTTCATCAGGACCGCGACCTCGGTCGCGTCGAGGCGACGCCGCTCCCGCAGCGTCTCGGCCGCATCCGTGTTCCACAGCCCCATGTCCGACTCCCAGACGCCCGTGACGACCTCACGGAGGAAGGACGCCCCCGTAGCCACCGCCGTGGCCAGGGCGATCCGCGGGTCCCAGAGATAGTCGACGCCGAACGGGATCGACGTCGGCCGGCACTCGGTGACGACCCGCGCCATCACCGCGGCTGCCTCCGGCCCCGCGTGCAGCTGATACGGACGGTCGTTCTCGTTGCAGAACATGACCGCGTCGAAGCCGGCATCGACGAGCACGTCGACATCACGCCTGACGTGCTCGACGAGCGCATCGACGCCGCCCTCGGCGTCGTACAGCGGGGTGCCCGGCAGCGCCGGAACGTGCGCCATCGCGACCAGCGGCGTGTCGGTGTGCGGAAAAAGGGCGCGAAACAGAGAGGTCATGATGCTCCATCACTCGATTGAAAGGAAAGGTCAGCGGCGCGGGACGCCCACGCCTACACGGGACGCGGCACCGGCGCCGGCACGAACACGACCTCGGTGCCCGCGGCCTGGGCCTCCAGCACGGTCGGATGCGACGCCTCGGCGTCGGTGACCAGCACCTCCACGGCCGCGAGCGGTGCGATGTTCACCAGGTGCACGCGCCCGAGCTTGGCCGCATCCGCCCCCACCACCACACGCCGTGCGGCGGCGACGGCGGCGCACTTCACGGAGGCCTCCTGCGGGTGGTACTCCGTGAGGCCCCGCTCGGCGTCCACTCCGGCGACGCCCGCCACATACGTGTCGCAGTTGTACGCGGCGATCACCCGCTCGGCCTCGGAGCCGATCACGCTGAGCTCCCCCGGCCTGACGACCCCGCCGGCGAGGATGACGGTGGTGTCGGGTTCGTCGGCCAGCGTCGCCGCGACCGTCAACGACGGGGTGACGACCGTGAGCCCCAGGCCTCGACCGCACAGCGCCCGCGCCACCGAGGCGACCGTCGAGCCGCTGTCGAGGATGACGGTCTCACCGGGCGACAGCAGATCGGCGATGGCCCGGGCGATATGCGCCTTCGAATCGACCGCACGACCTGCGCGCGACCCGTAAGAGGGCTCGAACGCCGTGCCGCCGACGGCGATCGCGCCGCCCGCGATCCGGCGCACGACACCGGCCGTCTGCAGCGCCTCGATGTCGCGCCGGATCGTCATCTCGCTGACGCCGAACTCCTGCGCGAGCTCCGCGAATTGCACCTCGCCGTTGCGGATCACACGGTCCTCGATCGTGCTCCGCCGCTCCGTCACGTCCATGATGATCCCCTGTCACCCCGTGCGATCCTCGACACCAGGATGTCGTAATCCCGCTGCTGCTGGGCGAGCGCGGCCGCGACATCCACAGAGAGCACCTCCCGGTCGCGCATCAGCCACCGCCCGGCGACCATCGAGTCGCGCACCGAGGCCCCGCTCGTGCCGTAGACGAGCGCCGCCTCCAGGCTCTGCGCCCCCACCGGTCCGCGAGCGATCTCGGCCAGCGGGATCGCGAGCAGATCCGCAACGGCGCCGGGCTCGATCCGACCGTCCTGCGGCGCACCGCCGAGCGCACGGTGACCGTTGACCGTGGCGATACCCAGGATCTCCCGCGGCATCACCTGGTTCGGCACCTGCGAGGTGAAGGCCGCCAGCTTGCCGAGCAGGCGCATCTCCTCGAAGAGATCGACGTTGGTGTTGTTGCAGACGTTGTCGGTGCCGAGGGTCACGGTGACCCCCGCATCCAGTGCCGCCCGCACGGGCGCCGCCGGCACTCCCGACTGCATCGCGACCGACGGGATCACCGCCATGGCGGCCGACGTGCCCGCTAGCAGAGGCAGCTCATCGACCGGCACCGTGTTGCAGTGGGCAAGGATGGTCGGCACCGAGAGCATGTCCATGCGGCTCAGCTGCTCCAGCGCCGACGTGCCGTACGCCGACCGGCAGTACTCATCCTCCTCACCGGAGGTGGAGAAGTGCACATGAAGTCCGACCCCGAGCCGGGCCGCCGCCTCGCGCTCGGCGAGCATCGCGTCGGGCCGGTTGTCGACGAAGAAGGCGTGCGGCCCAAGCCAGCCGCGCACGACGTCCGAGACGCCCTGCATCGACTCCGCGAACGCCGTCGCTGCGGCGATCTCGCGCGCCCGGGCCTCGTCGTCGCCGAGCTCGACGATGCCCCACGCCAGCGCGGCGCGAAGGCCCGACTCGATCACCGCCGGGGCGATGCGGTCGGCATAGAAGTACTGGTCTGCGAAGGTCGTCACGCCGTGCCGGATGAAGTCGGCGCAGCTCACCGAAACGGATGCGGGCACGAGGTCGGGCGTCAGGTGCGCCTCCCGGGTGCGGAGCACCTGCAGGAAACCCTCCATCGTCAGCAGCGAATGCCCCTCCGCGACGCCCCGCATGAGCGACATCGGGGTGTGGGCGTGGGTGTTCACCAGGCCCGGCATCACGAGCACCTCTCCGAGGTCCACGACGCCCGGACCACTCGGCCGACTGTCGCGCACCGGCCCGACGGACACCACCCGGCCGCCGTCGATCTCCACGACGCCCGGGGAGTAGGTGATGCCGGGAGGGCTCCACACCACATCCGCCACGATCAGGCGGGGATCCGCGTGCTCGGTCATACTGCGTCCTTTCCCGCCGCCATGATGCGGCCGATGCGTTCCCGATCGACATCCGCCCGATCGAAGGGACCCACGAGCTCACCGCGGTACATCACCGCGACGCGATGCGACAGCGCGAGGACCTCATCGAGCTCCGTCGACACCAGCACGACGCCGGCCCCGGCCGAGCACGCGTCCAGCAGGGCGCGATGGACGAACTCGATCGAGCCGACATCGAGACCGCGCGTCGGCTGATTCGCCAACACGACCGCCGGCTCGCCCGCCAGTTCACGACCGATCACGATCTTCTGCAGGTTGCCACCGGAGAGCGACCTCACCGCACGGCCCGCCGCGGCGCCGCGCACCTCGTAGTCGGCGATCAGCTTCTGCGCGAACCGGCGCCGGGCACGTCGGCGGATGAGCCCGAAACGACTGAACCGCCGCGATCGGAATGCCGTCGCCGCGGCGTTCTCCTCCAGCGTCGCATCCAGGTTCAAGCCGACGCGCATGCGGTCGGCGGCGATGTGTGCGATTCCGGCGGCACGCCGCTGCGCAGGCGAGGACGCCGTGATGTCTCGATCGGCCAGCCGGATGAGACCGCCCGCGACCGGGGTGAGTCCGGCGATCGCCTCGACCAGCTCGTCCTGGCCGTTACCGCTGACACCGGCGATGCCGACCACCTCGCCGCGCCGCAGGCCGAGGGTCGACCCGGCGCCGTGGTCGCCGTCGCGGCGGTGGTCGTGGTCGCGGTGGTCGCCGTGGTGGTCGCCGTGGCCGCCGTGGCCGCCCAGCCGCACCCCCTCCAGGCTCAGGACGACCTCGCCCTCCTGGAGGCCGCGGGTCGCCGAGGCCGCGTGGACGTCGCGCCCCACCATGAGACGGGCCAGTTCCGCGTCGTCGGCATCGCCGCGCGCGAGGGTCGCGACCACGCGCCCCCGCCGCATCACGACGATGCGGTCGGCCACGGCCTGTACCTCCGGGAGCTTGTGAGAGATGAACAACACCGACCGGCCCCCGGAGGCGAGCCCTCGGATCATCGTGACGAGCTCGTCGGCCTCCGCCGGGGTCAGCACCGCCGTCGGCTCATCGAAGATGAGGGTCTGCGCATCGGCGGCGAGCGCCTTGAGGATCTCCACACGCTGCTGCGAGCCGATGGACAGCTCGCCCACCTTCGCCGCGGGATCGATCGACAGCCCGCTCTCGGCGGCGACCCGGGCGACCCGATCACGGGCCGCCCGGTCGTCGTACAGCCCGGAGCGAACCGGCTCGTGACCGAGCAGCACGTTCTGCGCGACGGAAAAGCTCGGCACCAGCTCGAAGTGCTGATGCACCATGCCCAGTCCCGCGTCGATCGCATCCTGGGTGGTGCGGATGTGTCGCACGCGTCCGTCGACGAGGATCTCGCCGGCATCGGCGCTGTGCACCCCGAACAGCAGGTTCATCAGCGTGCTCTTGCCGGTGCCGTTCTCGCCGATGATCGCGACGACCTCGCCGGGCCAGACCTCGAGTGAGACATCCGCGACGGCGAGCACTCCGGTCGAGGCGAAGTACTTGCGAAGGCCCCGCAATTCGAGTCGCGGCGCGGGCACCGAGGTCTGGCCCATGATCATCTCCTGTGTCCGGCGTCGGTCAGCTGCTGAGCCCGAGGGCGGTGCACTGGTCGGACGTCGGGTCGTTCAGCGCGTCGCACACCTCGATCTGGCCGTCGAGGATCTGCTGCGACAGCTCTGCGACCTTGGCCTGCACGTCGGGCAGCAGCGCGACCATGTCGGCGGGGCCGTTGTCGGCGAAGACGGTCGACCCGTCATCCCACGACAGCCCGCTCACGCCGTCGGCCATGCCGGCCGCGACGAAACCGGACTGGAACTCGCCGTCCATCGCGGACTTGATGAGGTTGAAGGTCGTCATGTCGACGCGCTTCATCACCGACGTGATGACCGTGCCCGGGGCATCGCCATCCTGGTTCGAGTCGACACCGATCGCGTACTCGCCCTCCTGCTCCGCGGCGGTGAAGACGCCCTGGCCCGACAGCCCCGCCACGGCGTAGACGATGTCATTCCCGTCCTGGTAGAGCGCGAGCGCGGCCTCCTGCCCGACCGAGGGGTCGGAGTACTCGTTGTTGAGGTAGCTCGGGGTGACCACACAGTCCGCGCACGCGGCGAGCACGCCCTGTTTGAATCCGTAGAAGAACTGGTTGATGCCCGGGTTGTCACCGCCGAGGACGGCGCCGACCTTCTTGGTCGTGGTCATCGCGCCCGCGACGTACCCGCCGAGGAAGCTCGACTCGTTGACGTTGATCGAGTACGCCTGAACGTTGTCGGGCAGCTCGTCGACGAAGATGTCGCTGGGGACGCCAAACAGCTGGTCGGGATTCTCCTCCGCCACCGCGAGCAGCGAGTCGGGGTCCAGGCCCGGGGCGAGGATGATGTCCGGGTGGGTCGCCACGGTCGAGCGCAGCACGCTCTCCTGCTGCGACACCGACTCGGCCTCCACGACGCGACCGGTGACGCCCAGCTGTTCCTCCGCCAGCTTCGCGCCGGCGATCGAGGAGTCGATGTAGCCGCCGTCGCCGGCAGCACCGGGGGTGACGAGCGCGTAGGTGAACGCTCCGTCGGCCGAGCCGCTGGATGCGGCCGTGCTCGCGCCCGAACAGCCGGTCAGAGCCAGCGCGGAGACGACACCGACGGCGAGCGCGAGACCGCCGGTTTTGTGGATGCGGGACATGGTTCCTCCTGGAGATGAGATCGACGCGAGCCGCGTCGACGGGATCAGTGGTGCAGGGTGGAGCGTCTGGGGGCGTCCGGCGCGGTGTCGTCGGCCGGGGGGTCGGAAGGATCGACGCCGGCATCCGATCGCGGAGCGACGGCATCCGTGCGCCTGCGTCGAGGCAGTGCCAGCGAGATACGGGAACTGTTCGACCAGAGGCGAAGAACCTGGCCGCGCGAGGTCGAGCGCAGTCCCACCAGCACAAGGGCGACGAAGGCCGCTCCCTGAGGGATGAACTGAGTGAGGTTGGCGGGGACGTCGAACTGCTGCAGGCGGATGCTGGCGGCGCTCGCGAGCCCGAACACCCCGGCGGCCGGGATGAGGAACGCCGGCTTGTTGAGCGCGAGCAGTGCGGCGGTGATCCCGATCCATCCGCGATCGGCGCTCATGTTGCGGGTGAAGAGCCCGAGATCGCCCACCGAGAGGAACGCGCCGCCCAGACCCGCGATCGCGCCGGCGACGATCAGCGTCAGCACCTGGGACCGGCCGACCTTCAGGCCCGCGCTCGCCGCAGCAAGCGGCGCCTCGCCGACCGCGAGCAGATGACGACCTGCCCGGGTGCGGAACCACAGCGCGATCGCCGGCACCAGCAGGTACGCGAGGTAGACGAGCCAGTTCAGGCGGGAGAGCAGATTGCCGGCCACCGGCAGGTCGCTGAGCACGGGGACGCTCACGGCCGCGATCGGGTCGATGTCGGGCTTGTAGGTTCCGACACCGCCGAGGAAGGAACGCATCAGGAACACCGTGAGCTGCAGCACGAGGATGTTCAGACCGATCGCCAGCACGACGAGGTCGACACCGAGTCGGTGCGCCGCGGCCATCACCGCACCGATTGCGGCGCCGGCGGCAGCCGCGGCCACGACGCCGAGGAGGGTGTTGCCGGTGCCGGCAGCGACGAGGATGCCGACGAAGGCGCCGATGAGAACCTTCGACTCGATCGCGAGATTGAGGATCCCCGCCCGTGCGGAGAGCATCGAGGCGATCGCCGCGAACAGGATCGGCGTGGTCAAGCGGATGCCGGAGTTCAGGAAGTCGGCCAGGACGACGATCATGCGGATGCTCCGATCCGGGGTGGAACAGCGAGGTTCCGGTCGATGAGCCGGTTGGCCCGCCGCCGTTCTCGGGCGCGTTCGATGCGGGTCGTGAGGGGTGCCTGCACGGCGACGAAGACGATCATCAACGCCAGCACGGTCGATCCGATCTCCCGGGGGACGCCGAGCACGATCTGCAGTCCGTTGACCGCCCCCACCGTGATGCCGGCATAGAGGAAGCCGACGATCCCCGCACCGATCGCCGTGGTGCCCCCGAGGATGGCGGCGGTCAGGCCGGTCAACCCGGTGCCGTCGCTGAAGCCCTCGATCACCCGGTAGTTGGCACCGAGCACCTGCACGGCTCCGCCGATCCCGGCGAGGGCACCGCCGATCACCCCGGCACGCAGCACGCTGGATGTCGCGGACATCCCCGCGTAGCGGGCGAACATCGTGGCCTCGCCGCTCATGCGTTGCTCGTATCCACGGGTCGTGCGCGAGAGGTAGAACCAGACCGCGACGCAGGCGATCGCAGCCAGCACGAAGGCCAGTCCCGACTTCGTCGACGCGTCGAAAACGGGCAGCTTCGCCGTGTCCGCGATCGCGGGCGTGTACCCCACGGTGGAGGCCTCCGCCCGCAGCGGATAGTTGACGAGGAAGTCGACGAGCAACCCCGCGATCGCATTGAGGACGATCGTGATGATGAGTTCGTTCACCCCCAGGTACACCTTCAGCGCCGCGGGGATGAGACCCCAGCCGGCGCCGACCGCGGCGGCTGCCGCGATGCACAGCACGGGGTGGATAGCGGCCGGTGCTGGGACAGCGAACCCGACGACCGCGGCAGCGAGGCCGCCCAGCGCGTACTGCCCCTCCTGGCCGATGCTGAACAGGCCGCTTCGCAGGCTGACGACGGCGCCGAGGGCGCAGAAGATGATCGGACCGGCCAGCGCGAGAGTACCGCCCACGTTGCAATAGCCCGGGTCGCAACCGAAGCCCGCCTGCACGACCGTGGCGGCGGCATCCAGTGGCGGCACACCGAGGGTCGAGATCAGCAGCCCTCCGACGAGCAACGCCAGGACGACGGCAGCGACCGGCAGGGCGGCGCGAAGCGCGGCCTGCTCGACACCTTCTCGCGTCACGGCACTTCCTCTCCCTCCGGCCCGCAGGAGCGGGCACGTAGAAGAATGACGTGACGGTGTAACAGAATCACACTGTTTGCGTTTCTCGGATGTAACAGATTCACATCCACTGCGTGCCAGCGCGCCGAATCGGTCCTAGGGGCGAGACTTCTGCTCGACCTCCCACCGATATGCTCCGAAGCGTCGCTCACCGATTCAGTCGCTCACCGATTCAGGGGGAACCATGAACGACTGCATGGGCGCCGGACTCGGCATCGGCATGTTCCTTTGAGAGATCCCCGTTCCGCAGTGCTGTGGCCCGCGTCGTTGCGAGTTGGCAGGAGAATACTGAGCCGGCCCGCCTCCCCGTCAGGGTGAGCACTCCCCTCCTGCGGGAGGGGGTTTAGGGTGCCTGCCCTGCGATCAGATGTCGCCCGGCGCGCGCTGCGCTCGGTCATGGCGACCGGTCCTATGCTGTCGGGCGCCGTTCTCCGGACCCCGGCGCGATTGAAGTCGGTGGAAGCGGCGCGCTGATCCGCGTATCGCCCTGACGCCATGAGCGTTCGCCGGCGGAGCTCAGCGGTCTGAGCTCGCCGAGACCTCTGCCGCGGCTCGGCTGCCCACGCGCGCGCCGTAGAGCACGAACGCCAGCATGACGCCGCATCCCACGAGCACCGACGCCGCGAGCATCGTCTCGGGCACGGGGAGAAGGGCGACGAGTCCGCTCGCTATCGACGCGACTCCCCCGAACGTGGTCGGCCGCTTCGCGCGGATATGAGCTGCCAGCCATGCTTCTTCGCTGGCCATCGTGCTCGGCACCCGGATCCCCGCGACGGCGTTGCGCATGAGGCGCCCGGACGCAGTCGCTCGGGCCATCCAGATGATGAGGATTCCCGCTCCCACCATGAGCACCAACAGCACGATCCGTACGGCCAGGTCCTCACCCATCACTCCACCGTACCGAGAGCCCCGAGCGCGGCCGTCGGCGATCCCGCCCGCAACATCATCCGCGCGGCACGGCAGCCCGCAACAAGAGTAAGAAGGAAGAAGGGTGCACCGCCGACCGCGGCACACCCAGCAGAACGGATACTCCGCGAACAGCGGCGTATCCAGCAGAACGAACAGGAGTCACTTCATGACAGAGAACAAGGTCGCGCTGGTCACCGGTGCGGGTCAGGGCATCGGCCGAGGCATCGCTCTCAAGCTCGCCGGTGACGGATTCGACATCGCGGTGGCCGACCTCCCGTTCCAGGAGGAGAAGGCACGCGCCGTCGTCGCGGAGATCGAGGCGATGGGCCGCAAGGCCATCTTCGTGGCGGCAGACGTCTCGAAGAAGGCCGACATCGAGGCCGCGGTCGACGCCGCCGCCTCCCAGCTGGGCGGGTTCGACGTCATCGTCAACAACGCCGGCATCGCTCAGGTGAAGCCGATCACGGAGATCACCGAGGAAGAGCTGAACACGATCTTCGCGATCAACGTCAACAGCGTCGTCTTCGGCATCCAGGCCGCCGCCGCGAAGTTCACCGAGCTCGGGGTGAAGGGCCGGATCATCTCGGCGGCGTCGATCGCCTCGATCAAGGGGTTCCCGATCTTGGGCGCGTACTCGGCCTCGAAGTTCGCCGTCCGCGGCATCACCCAGGTCGCCGCCCAGGAGCTCGCTCCGCAGGGGATCACCGTGAACGCCTACGCTCCCGGCATCGTCGGCACGGGAATGTGGGATCTGATCGACGAGAAGCTGTCCGAGATCAACGGGAAGCCGCGCGGGCAGAACCTGAAGGAGAACGTCGACAGCATCATGCTCGGCCGCATCGAGACGCCCGAGGACGTCGCCGGTGTGGTGTCGTTCTTCGCGGGGCCGAACGCCGACTACGTCACCGGTCAGGTGCTGCTGGTCGACGGCGGCATGCTCTACAACTGAGCCGTTCCCGGGGCGGCCGCCGGCGCGGCGGCTGCCCCGGTGCCCACCCTCCTCGCCGCCGGGATCTACGACCGGCTCACCCACATCAGCGGATCAGTGTGGTCATGGTGTCGCCGGACCATGCCAGGAGGCCTTCCGGCGTCGCGGCTGTGGCCGCCGGCGCCTGCGCCTCGGCGCTCGTGACCATCACAACCTCCCCGTCCACGATCGCGATGGCGACCGCATCCGTGCCCACGGCCTGCCACGCGCCGTCTACGAGTTGATACGCCGTCCCGTCACAGATCAGGCCAACTGTGTCGCCTGCAGAGCGGAGCCCCCATGCCGAGGCGCAGGGGGCGTCGACCGCGCCGGTGGGGCGGATGACCGAGCCGGGGTTCGTCGGGTCGATGTAGGTCGAGGCGGCGAGCACATCGGGGTAGGGCTCCCAGAACTGGCCGTAGGTGAAGGTGCGCAGCGCCTGCATCTCGCAGCTTGGGCCCACCCGCGCGATGATCTCGGCCTGATCGCCAGCGAGCGGCTCGAGCGAGAGCAACTGCGTGATGCCGCGATAGGTGGGGGTGACGTCTTCCCACGTCTCGCCGTCGTCGGTCGAACGCTCGATCACCGGCGCCGGGCCGTCGCACTGGCCGGCGGTGCCGCGCCACATCGCACCGTCGCCGACCGCGAGGAAGCGCTCGTCGGCGCCCGGCGGGGCGGGGACCGGCGGCGTCGTCGGGGTCGGTGTCGGCGTCTCGGCCGGCGTCGGATCGGTGAACGTGGGCACCGGCCGCGGCGTCGAATCGGCCGCATCGCCCCCGCGCGCGTGCTGCAGCGCGAGCACCACCAGCACCACCACGACGACCGCGACCACCGCCACACCGACACCGGCCAACCAACGCGCGGTGATCGAGAACGAACGCGACGTGGACCGGTGCCTGACCATGCGTGCGACTCCGAGTTCGGTGGGGGATGCCGTTGCCGACTACGGTAGCGCGTGCATTCCGGCCGGCGCCGTTCGCGTCTCGGCAGCAAGGTGTGACGGGTGTCCGGGATCGTCCGGGAACGGTGCACGACGAGACTCTGGATTGCGAGTCCAGACGCGTGTCCGCTAGCGTCTGCCCGGAGAGCACACCGCGGGGCGGAGTGCGATCTGGAAGTCGCGAAGCGGCTTCCATGGGGGAAGCCGCTTCGCGGCGCTACTTGGGGGAACTCATGGCATCACGCCATGGCGCGCGCTCGCGCCTGTTCACGTCATTCGCGGCCTTCGCGGCCACCATCGCACTCGTCGTCACCGGCGCGACCGGCGCCGTCGCCGTCGCCGACGACACCGTGCCGGAGCCGACGCCGACCGTCACCTCGACGCCGGTCGAGACGGTCGCGCCCGAGCCTGCTCCCGAGGAGCCGGCGGCCCCCGAGGCCCCTGCGCCCAGCACACCCGTGGAAGCGCCGATCGCGCCGGCCGAGCCCGAAGCCCCGGATGCCGCGCCCACCGCACCCGAGAACGGCTCGGTCGCGCGGAGCGGTGCGCCCGAGGAGCTCGTCGGTGCCGCGGCGGTGCAGGCAGCATCCTTCACCTACGAGACCGAGGACCCGCGGAGCATCGACGGCACCGAAGGAACCCCCGGCGTCGTCACCCTCACCGGCCGCGTCGTCGACGCCGGCTCCGGCGCCCCGGCTGCGCAGGTGCCCGTCTGGGCGGAGTTCGCCGGAGACGGCGTCATCCCCGACGACGCCGTCTACACCACCGCCGACGGCCGGTTCACGCTCACGCTGCTGACAGACCAGTGGTACGGCGTCAACGTCGGCCCCGCATACGAGACGAAGTACCTGCGCGGGTTCGGCTCGCTGGAGGACCTGACGCTCGGCTACGCCTACGACCTCGGTGACCTCGGTGTCGCGAAGGGGGCGCTGCTCACCGGCGTGCTCACCGCGCCCGCTGCCGCCACCGGACCGTTCTGGCACCACGTCGCCGCCGTCTCCGACGACGTCTCCAGCGGCTGGAACGGCATCGTCACCCCCGGGGTGCAGACCACCTGGCAGACCGTCGTGCCGGCCGGCACGTACCGCGTGAAGCTCTCGGACGGCTCGTCGTTCCGGGAGGCATGGTGGAACGGAGCTGCGACCGAAGCGTCGGCCACCCCCATCACCGTCACGGTGGGCGAGACCGTCGCCGGCCTCGACGCGGTGCTCAGCTACGGCGACACGAGGATCTCCGGCGTCGTGCGCGACACCGCCGGCCGCCCGCTCGAGGGGGCCACCGTCGCGGCATCCGCCCAGAACGGCAGCTGGAGCTACTCGCGGGCCAAGACCGACAGCCAGGGCCGCTACGTGCTCGGCAACCTCATCGCCGCGCCGTACCGGATCGACGTCAGCCCCAAGCAGGGCGACGGCCTGCACACCTACTACGGCGGCGAGACCTACGACACCGCGACGCTCCTCCAGGTGGTGGCAGGCGCGTCGCTGACCGGCATCGACGTCACCGTGGAGCGGGGTGGCGCCGTCACCGGTACGCTGCCCGGCGGCGGCACCGGCATCACGTCGCTGTACCTGGTCGAGGCATCGAACACGAACATCAGCGCCGCATGGGCCACCCGCGACGGTGCTGCGTTCACCTTCTTCGACGTGCCGCCCGGCACCTACCGGTTCGCCTACTCCGCCGGCGACGTGCGCACCGTGTGGGGGGACCCGTTCACGGTCACCGCGGGGGAGACGGTCACCCTCGACCTCGCCGGTATGCCGGCGGCCACCACCACGAAGCTGACCGTCACGATCGACATGGCCACGGAGGGCTACCCGACGGTCGCACTCATCGACCCGGCCACGTCGGGGGAGATCGCCACGCGTTGGTTGAGCCCGTCGACGACGCAGGCCGTGTTCGACGTGCCGGCCGGTGACTACATCGTGCGGTACTCCGACTCCTCGACCGGCACGACCGTGTACTACGACGGCGCGAACAGCCTCGCCGCTGCCACTGTGGTCACCGTCGCCGACGAGCCGGTCAGCATCCTCATCAGCGGGGGTACGGGCACGATCAGCGGCGAGATCACGGATGCGGCGGACGGCGAGCCTGTCGAGGGTGTCACGCTGCAGCTCTACCGCGCCGACAACACGAACACCTCGTCCCCGATCGCGTCGACCGTGACCGACCGGGACGGCCGCTACGCCTTCAACCGTCTCGGCGTGAACAACTTCGCGCTGAAAGCGGTCGGCGGGGCGACCCTCTACATCGACCGGTGGTTCGGCGGCGACGGGACGCAGCAGGACGCGTCCGCGATCTCTCTCGATGCCGACGAGACCTACGACACCGCCGACATCGCGATGACGCTCGGTGGCGGGGTGTCCGGCACGTTCCCCGAGGCGTCGTCGTTCGAGACGACCGCCTGGGTGTCGCTCTCGCTGTCGCCCACCGACGGCGACTACCGCGCCTACAGGTCGGTCTACACGAGCCTGTCGTCGTTCCTCGACGACGAGGGCACCTGGTCCGTCTTCGGCCTGGCCCCGGGTGACTACTCCGTGAACGGGTCGATCGGCTCGGCGCAGGTCCGCGCCGCTGGGACGATCACCGTGACCGCGGGCGCCGTCACCGACGGCATCGTGCTCGAGGTCGTCCCGCCGCAGATCTCCGGCACCGTGCGTGCCGCCGACGGGACGCCGATCTACGCACAGGTGCGCGCGGAATGGACCGAAGGGAACGAGGACTCCAGCTGGTCCAACTCCAGGTCCACGTATTCGGACTCCAGCACCGGCGCGTACCAGCTGTCCGGGATCCCCGACGGTGCAACGGTGTACTTGCACTTCCAGCCCTGGTACGCGAGCACGAACGCCACCGAACGGTGGTGGCGCGACGCCGCAACCCGCGAAGACGCCGAAACGATCGTCGTCGGCGGCGCACCGGTCACCGCTGACATGACCCTCCCGGCCGGCGTCATCGTCACGGGGCGCCTCGTCGACTCCGTCGACCGCAGTCCGGTCAGGGACGCCTCGGTGCATCTCGAGGACCGTTCCTCGGTATCCACCTCCGCGACCGGAGCCTTCACCTTCTACGTGCCCGCAGCCGGTGAGTATGCCCTCAGTATCGGGGCGTCCTCGACGCACGTCGCGACCGAGACGACCATCACCGTCCCGGCAGACGGCCTCACCGGTCTCGAGATCGCACTGGAACGCGGCTACCGCATCACCGGCACGGTCTCCGCGGCCAACAACGGCGCCGCACTCTCGGGCGTCTCGGTCTACGCCTACGACGCCGACGACCGGTGGAGCAACACGAACTGGTCGTACAGCTCCAACTCCGACGGCGGTTTCGCGACCCAGGCGCTGCGCCCGGGCCGGTACAAGGTCGAGTTCTCGAACTGGTCCGGCCTGTACGTGACGCAGTGGTACGACGGTGCCGACGAGTTCGACGACGCGCAGGTCATCGAGATCGTCGACCGCGACATCACGAACCTCGACGTGCGGATGTCGCTCGGCGGCACCGTGAGCGGCCGCATCCTCGGTCCCGACGGGGCGCCGCTGTCGGCCGCGACCGTCGGCGTGGCGACCGCGCCGGAGACGAACGTCTTCGCCCGCATGTTCGGCGCGTTCGCCGCGTTCGTGACCGGCGCCGCGCCGACCAGCCCGATCCTCGACATCGAGGTGACCACCGACGAGAACGGCGACTTCCAGCTGCCGCCGCTGCCGCCGGGCGACTACACGCTGTACGTGTACCACCCCGAACTCGGCACCGTCTGGTACGACGACAAGCCGACGCGGGAGACCGCCGACATCATCCACATCTCCGGTGGTGCGCGCGTCCAGCTCCCCGAGGTGGAGGTGCCGGAACTGCCGGAGGGTGCGACCCCGCTCACGCCCGAGCAGTCGCTCAGCGAGACGTTCCAGCTCGTCGCCGGCCCGCAGAGCGCGACCGTCACCGAGGGCGCGGAGGTCTCGTTCGAGGCGATCGCCTCTGGCATCCCGGTGCCCACGGTCCAGTGGGAGCGCCGCGACGCCGGCAGCGACACCTGGACCCCGATCGAGGGCGCGCAGTCGCCAACGCTGTGGCTCGACGCGGCCGGCCTCGACGACGACGGGGCGCAGTTCCGTGCCGTGTTCACGCAGGGCACCGACACCATCGAGACGGATGCGGCGACCCTCACCGTCACCGCAGCGCCCACCGCGCCGAAGGCCCCGGCCGCCCCGACGGTGAGCGACCCCACCACCACCGAGGCGACCGTCACCTGGACCGCCCCGGCGAACGGTGGCTCACCCATCACCGGGTACGAGATCGTGCTCTACGAGGCGGGGGAGGACAACCCGCTGCGCACCATCCCCGTCGGTGCCGTGACCACGCAGAAGATCGGCGGACTCGAGCCCGGCACCGGGTACGAGGTCACGGTCGCCGCACGCAACGTGCTCGGCACCGGCGCAGCATCCGCCCGTACCCCGTTCGGGACGAAGGCGCTCACCGTGCCGGGGGCCCCGACGGACGTGAAGGTGACGGCCACCACGCCCGACTCCCTCGCGCTCAGCTGGACGGCGCCGACCGACGACGGCAACAGCCCCATCACGGGATTCCGGGTCACCGTGAAGCCCGCGGGCGGCGACCCGTTCAGCAAGATCGCGGCAGCGAACGCGACCGGCATCGTCATCGACGAGCTCGACGCCGACACGCTGTACGAGCTCACCGTGCGCGCGGTCAACGCCGTCGGCGAGGGCGCACCCACGATCATCTCCGGCCGCACCGACGTGCAGCCCCCGGTGATCACCGTGCCCTCCGCACCGGCCGGTCTGCGCACCACCTCGGTGACCTCGACGACGGCGACCATCGTGTGGAACGCGCCCGAGGACGACGGCGGTTCGCCGGTGACCTCGTACCTCGTCACCGTCACGGTCGGCGACCGGCCCGCCGACGCGGCGGTCGTGGTCGACGGGCGCACCGCGCTCATCGCCGACCTCGACCCGTCCACGGCCTACGCCGTGACCGTCAAGGCGGTCAACGAGGCCGGCACGAGCGCGGCATCCGAGCCGCTGCCGTTCACCACCGAGGCGCCCCCGGTCACCGTGCCCGGCACGCCCACGGGGGTCGATGCGGCCGCCATCTCCGACTCGGAGATCACGGTCGCCTGGACAGCCCCCGAGGACGACGGCGGCGCACCGGTGAGCTACCAGGTCGACGTGCGCAAGGGCGGCGACCTCGTGCGCAGCGTGACCGCCACGGAGACCACCGCCACGGTCGACGGGCTCGACGCCAGCACCGAGTACGCGGTCACCGTCACGGCGCGCAACAAGGCCGGTGCGGGTGCCGCATCCGTCCCGGTCACCGTCACGACGAACGACGCGGCACCAGTCGCGACCGTCCCCGGCGTGCCCGGGCCGGTCTCGGCGGCGGGCTACCCGCTCGTGCCCGGCGCAGTGAATCTGGTGTGGACCGCGCCGCTCTCGGACGGCGGTTCGCCGATCACGTCCTACGTCGTGCGGGCGTACCCGGCCGAGGGCTCGCCGCTCTCGTACACCACGACCGGCACGATGGCGACCATGGGCGGGCTCGAGCCCGGCAAGGCGTACACCTTCACGGTCGCCGCGGTGAACGCCGTCGGTTCCTCCGAGGAGTCGGTGGGCGTCAGCATCCCGCTCCCGGGGGTCGACGCCGGCGGGCAGGAGCCCGGTTCGGGCGAGGAGCCGGGCTCGGGCTCGGGCGATGGCTCCGGCGCCGGGCAGGGGCCGGTGGTTCTCGCGCCGACCGGCGGCGCCCCGGTCGCACCGAGCGAGTCCGGCCTGAACGACGCCAACCGCGGTGACCTCGGTCTCGACCTGAGCCGCGTTCCGGCGGGCGGCACGCTCACCCTCTCGGGGCTCGTGCCGGGGCAGCAGTACGACGTGTGGTTCTTCTCCACACCGACATACGCCGGCTCCCACACCGCCGACGCGCAGGGGAAGATCGTCGTGAAGGTGCCGGCGAGCCTGGCAGCTGGCACCCACACCGTCGTCGTCACCTCGTCCGGCACGGTCGTTGCCTGGCGGACGCTGACCGTGACCGGCCTGCCCGCGACCGGTGCGGACGCGCCGATCGGGCTGGCGGTGGGCGGCGGGATGCTCCTGCTGTTCGGTCTGGCGTGCGTGATCGCCGCACGGCGGCGCCTCGTCTGACGAGCGAGCACACACCGAGGGGTCGGGCCTGCGGGTCCGGCCCCTCGGTCGCGTGCGGTCAGCGCGCGATGCCGCTGATGAGGCGTCCGGCGTCGAGGTCGCGCTGCGCCACCGACGGTGCGCCGAGGATGACGCCGACGACCGGGGCGTCCCCGGCGTCGCTGCGGAACGCCAGGTTGTAGCCGGCGGCATCCGTGTGCCCCGACTTCGCCGCCACGATGCCGAACTCGCCGATCAACCCGTGGGTGCTCGGCACGAGCCGCGGCTCACTGTCCAGGGTCGGGCGGGGTGCGCGGGTTCAGCGCGAACACCGCGAGCGCGATGGCGGCCACCGCCAGGACGGAAACGAGAACCCCCGTCAGCGCGCGTCTGACGGGGGTGGAGCGATGAATCGGGCGACGACGTGAGGACATCGCACGAACGCCTCTCTGCTCAGGAGCCCTTCACGAGCTCGTCGAGGCTGGCGTCATCCTCCGGCGCCCGCTTGCGTGAGTTCTTCTTCGGCGCCGGCTCCGGCGGGGTGCCGTACGTGCCGTAGCCGCCGTACCCGTAGCCATAGCCGTACCCGTAGGCATCCGGCCCGCGGGTCGGAACCATGCTCATGACGATGCCGCCCACCTTCGCGTCGACCGTCTCGAGAGCCGTGAGGGCCGCGGTGAGCTGACCCGTCGTCGTGCGACCGGCGGCCACGACGAGGATGGCGGCGGTGGTCTCACGCGAGAGGATCGCCGCATCCGTCACCGGCAGCAGCGGCGGAGCATCGAGCAGCACCACGTCGAAGTCGCGGCTGATCGCCTCGAGCAGCTGCGCCATCTGACGCGAGCCGAGCAGCTCGCTGGGGTTCGGCGGCACCTTGCCGGCCGGCAGGACGAACAGCGGACGCTTGCCCCAGGGGAGCATCACGTCGCCGACCTTCGCGCGGCCGATCAGCACATCCGTGAGACCCGCTCCGCCCTCGATGCCGAGATACTCGGCCACCTTGGGCTTTCGCAGGTCGGTGTCGATGAGGGCGACGCGCTTTCCCGCATCCGCCAGCGCGATCGCGAGGTTCACGGTCGTGGTGGACTTGCCCTCGCTCGGGATGGAGGAGGTGACCACGAAGGAGTGACCGCCGTCCATCTCGATGAACTGCAGGTTCGTGCGCAGGGCACGGAACGACTCCGACCGGGTGTTGTACGGATCGGCCTGGATGATGATGGGCCGCTCCGCCGCCTTCGGGTCGTACGGGATCGCACCGAGGATCGGGCGGTCGGTGATCTGGTTGACGTCGCGGATGGTGCGGATGCGGGAGTCGAGGACGGTCCGCAGCACCGCGATGCCGATGCCGACGGCGAGGCCGATGAGCGCCCCGAGTGCGAGGTTCAGGGGGACGTTCGGGCTGACCGGGACGTTCGTGGGGATTGCCGTGCTCGCCGTCGTGAGGCGCACCGGGCTCTCGCCGCCGGTGGACGGTTCGATCTCCTCGACCGCGAGCGGCAGCTGGGCCGCCACGGCGTTGGCGATGTCGGCGGCCTGGACGGGGTCGGGATCGGTCACGGCGATCGTGATGAAGGTGGTGTTGAGGGTGCTGCTGACGTTGACGCTCTTCGCCAGAGTGCCGGCGGTCACGTCGAGTCCGAGATCGCGAATGACGGGATCGAGCACGAGAGGCGTCGTGGCGACGTTGACGTACGTCGCAACACGCTGCTGAGTGAACGTCGATCCCTGCGAGATCTCCTGCACGCTGCCGCTGGACTGGGTCGAGACGACCACCGAGGCCTGCGACTCATAGAGGGGCGTGCGGGTCAGCGAATATCCGGCGGCCGCCCCCAGCCCGACGAGAGTTGCGACGACGATGATCAGCCAGTTCTTCCGCAGAACCCGGATGTAGTCGCTGAGTTCCATGGTGCCTCTCAGATCGGGAGTATCGGGCACCATCCTGCCACAGACCTTATTTCGGGCCGGTGAACGATGACGCTCATCGGACACCCCGGCCGTGGCCGGCGCAAGGGGAAATACTCAGCTGCGCGCGGCCGGAACGTGGACGGGGTCTACATTTTTCATTGCGGCCTCCTGGGGGAGCCGCATCTTCTGGGGAAGGGCGTGCGATGTCTCTCGCGAGTGCTGCCGCATGGGCGGCTGCGGCGACGCAGGGTCTGCCGTGGGTCTGGGGTGCGCTGGGCGTGGTGGGATTCGCGACCCTGGTGACCATCGTCGTGCGCGGGCGTCGCGAACGAGAGTGACCGCGCCCGTCCCCGCCCGATCGATCCGCCGTGCCCGTCGCGCCGGATCGATCACCGTCTCCCCGCTCGCGCGGGCGGCCGCATCCGAGGAACGCGCGCTCTCGCGCATCATGGTCGGCGCGACCGCGCTCGTCTCGGCGCTGGGCGCGGTGCTCGCCAGCGTGCAAGCCGTGCTCGTACTCGGCGTCGTCTCCGACGACATGCGCCAGCTCGCTCCGGACCCGCTCTCCGAGGTCATGCTGCGATGGGCGTACAACTTCACCGCCGTCGCGATCGTGGTCGGCGGCGCGTCGCTGCTGCGCCCCGAGCGGCGGGGGACGCGCGCCCGGGTCGCCGTCGTGCTCTCGCTCGCCGTCACGGCCGCCGTCATCCGATCCGTCTTGCAGGTGCTCAGCGGGGTGGTGGATGCGGGCTCGGCGGGCGCGATGCGCGTGGTCGGCCTGGAGACGGCGATGAGCTTCCTCCTGGCGCTGCTCGCTCTCGGCAGCGGACTCCAGTTCGCCGACCTCTGGCGTCGCGCGCGCGAGGCGGATCTGACCCGTATCGAGGCGCAGGAGAGAGCGCTGACCCTCATGGACGATGTGCGCGCGGAAGAGCTGCGAGTGCGCAAGGACGTGGCCGCCACGATCCACGGCGCGGTGCAGGGGACGTTCGTCGTGCTCGAGGCGGAGCTGCGCGACATCGCCGCGGGGATCCCGACGCCGCAGCGCATCACCGAAGTGGCCGACACGCTCGCCCGCCTGCGCGAGCATGAGCTGCGCGCTCTGAGCGAGCGGCTGTACCCCGTCGATCTCGACCGGGGGCTGGCGCCCGCGGTGCGGGCGCTCGCGGCCCGCACTCCTGCGCACGTCGAGATCGTCGACGAGGCGTCGCCGCTGCTCGCGGTGCTCGGTGCGCGCATCGACAAGCGGATGCGGATCGTCGTGGTGCGAGTGTTGGAGGAGGGGCAGACGAACGCGCTGCGCCACGGCGGCGCGCGCCGCATCCGACTCGCCGCGCGCATGACCCGTGGCGTGCTGCTGCTCGAGGTCGTCAGCGACGGTGTCTCACCCGCCGCGGACGCGCGGATGTCGGGACTGGCTCGCCTGCGCCAGCAGCTCGATGTCGTCGGGGGAACCCTCGAGCTCACGGCGGGCGCCACAGGCGGTGCGGTGCTGCGCGCGCGACTGCCGCTGATCTGAGCGGCGCGACACCTTATCCGATCGGATGGGGCGGATGCGCGGCGTCTTCCCAGATGGGAAGACGTTATGCGATCCCTAAGCTGAGCATGTGCGTCGTCGCATCGGCGCCGGTGACCTATGGGGGAATCATGGTTCGTTCACGCCTGCTCGCCATCGCGCCGCTCGGCGTCGTCGCGGCGCTCGCTCTGGCCGCCTGCTCACCCGCCGACGGCGACAAGGGTGATGACCGCCCCGAGTCGCCGCTGTCGGCCTACCTGTCCTCGATCTGGGGCGGTGATCTGTCTCCCGAAGAGCAGGAGGCGCGCTTCACCGAGCAGCAGAAGAAGTCCGAGGAGCTCGTGGCGCAGTGCATGTCGGAGGAAGGCTTCGACTACACGCCCAACATCCAGTCGGTCTCCTTCAGCAGCGGCGAAGACGTCGAATGGAAGCCGGACGACCGCGACTGGGTGACCCAGTACGGCTACGGCATGGTCAACTACCCCGGCCGCGACGAGACGCCCACCGACCAGGAGGAGTACGTCGACCCCAACCAGGACTACGTCTCGAGCCTGTCGGAGTCGGAGCAGGCGGCGTTCTACGAGGCCCTGTACGGTCCCTCCCCCTCCGAGGAGGAGCTGAGCGAGGACGGCTCGTACGAGTACGACTGGACGAAGGCCGGCTGCCAGGGCTGGGCGCAGCACGAGTCCGGCGCCAACCCGATGATGGACGAGGAGTTCGAGGCCATCAACGACGCGATCAACGACTTCTACACGAAGATCGCGGACGACCCGGGCTTCTCGAAGATCGATGCGGAGTGGGCGTCGTGCATGGCGGATGCGGGCCACTCCGGCTTCGCCAAGCAGGCCGATGCGCAGACGAGCATGTCCGACAAGCTGAACGAGTACTACAGCGCGCAGACGGCCTTCGTCGAGGACGACCCGAAGCTCAAGGAGCTCGGCGAGGAGGAGATCGCGCTGGCGATCGCCGACCTGGATTGCCGTGAGAAGACGAACTACCGCGACCAGTACGAGAAGGTGCAGTTCGCGCTCGAGGAGCAGTTCATCGCCGACAACAAGGCCGACCTCGACGCCCTCAAGGCGGCCGCCGAGCAGGCGAGCTGACCGAGGTGGCCCCGACGAGTGTCGATCCCGTCCCCGACGACGCCGCTGACGATTCCGCGCTGACGCGCGAGCTGCTCGGCGAGGATGCGGCCGCATCCGCCGTCGAGGCCGAGGATGCCGGAGCTCCCCGCGGACGCTTCGCCGCCCTGCGCGGGTGGGGGCGCGTGTTCCGCGGCAACCGCCCGCTGTGGATCACCGCCGCGGTCGCGGTGGCGAGCCTCGTGATCGGACTGCTCGTGGGGACGTTCGTCGTCTCGCCGGTGGAGGCGGCGTCCCGCGCCGACGCGCCGGAGCCGGGACTCATCACGGTTCCGGTGGAGTTCGGTGAGCTCAGCAACGACGTGACCATCCGCGCCGATGTCGGTTACGCAGACGCGGTCGAGGTGACCATCGACACGGCCACCCTGTCGGGGCCGGCTGTGGTCACCGGGCAGGTGCCCGAGGTGGGCGCCGAGCTGAACACGCTGTCGATCGCGCTGGAGGTCGCCGGACGCCCGGTGATCGTGCTGCCGGGAGATCTGCCCGCGTACCGGAGCCTGCGCTTCGGCGTCTCGGGGCCGGATGTGGTGCAGCTCAAGAACGCGCTGCGCAGCGTCGGCATCGACGGGGGAGACCCGGCCTCGAACGTGTTCGACGCCCAGACGGCTGCGGGGATCACGGCGCTCTACGCCGCCGTCGGCTACCCCGCGCCCTCCGGGGACGAGGGGGCCGCCCAGGCCGTGAGCGCCGCCGAGGCGGGGGTGCGCTCGGCCCAGCAGGCGGTCGCCGCGGCCCAGGCCGACCTGGCCAAGGCGCGCTCCGGTGCCGACGTCGTCGCCGTCAAGACCGCCGACAACGCGGTCGCAGCAGCCCAGCGTGCGGTGAACGACGCGATCGCGGCGCACAAGTCCGCATCCGAGATCGCCGATCTGCAGGACACGCTCGCGCTACGCCAGCTCGAGCGTCAGCAGCTGGATGCGCCCGCCGACACCTCCGCGCAGCGCGCGGCCGTCGACGCTGCGAACGCGCAGGTGCAGCAGGCGCAGCAGGACCTGCAGCGTGCCCGGGAAGGGTCCCTGGCGTTCCTGCCCTCATCCGAGGTGCTGTACCTGATGGGCCTGCCGCGTCGCGTCGACGCCGTCAACGTCACTCGCGGTGCGGTGCTGCAGGGCGCCGCCATGACCGTGTCCGGAGCCAGCGTGCGTCTGACCGGATCGGCGGGCGAAGCGGACGCGGCCCTGCTGCAGGTGGGCGGCGAGGCGAGTTTCGAGCTGCCCGACGGCACGCCCCATCGCGCCGTCATCACCGCTCTCGCTCCCAGCACGAGCAAGGACTCGACGGGACGGTGGTCGATCGAGCTGGAGCCCGACCCGCTGACACCCGAGCAGATCCAGCAGATGCAGGGCTCCAACGTGCGTGTCGCCATCCCCGTGGGTGCGACCCAGGGAGAGGTGCTCTCGGTCCCCGTCGCCGCGCTCACCGCGGGTCCGGGCGGCGAGGCGCGGGTCGAGGTCGTCGAGGGAGATCCCCGCGACCCCGACGCGAAGACCCGCCTGGTCACGGTGAAGACGGGACTCGCCGCCAGCGGCGCGGTGGAGATCACTCCGCTCGAAGGCGCCGTCGACGAGGGCGACCTCGTCGTGGTCGGACGATGACTCGGACCGCGGCCGTGGCGGATGCGGCCGGGATCGATGCGGCGCCCGCGGCGCCGCTCGTGCAGCTGCGCGATGTCACCCGATCCTTCCCCGGACCTCCCGAGGTGCAGGCGCTCAAGGGGATCAACCTCACGGTCGAGCGGGGCGACTACGTCTCCATCGTCGGTCCCAGCGGTTCCGGCAAGTCCACGATGCTGAGCATCCTGGGGCTCCTCGACCGACCGAGCGTCGGGGAGTATCACCTCGACGGCGTGCTCACCTCATCCCTCGACGAGGACAGCAGGGCCGCCGTCCGGGCACGCCGTATCGGGTTCGTGTTCCAGGCCTTCCACCTCATGTCGCGACGCACCGTGCTCGACAATGTGCTGATGCCGATGCTCTACAGCGGCGTGCCGCGCGCCGAGCGCGAGGATCGTGCCCGCGCGGCGCTCGAACGCGTGGGGCTCGGCGGGCGCACCGGCTTCCTGCCGGGGCTTCTCTCGGGCGGTGAGCGCCAGCGCGTCGCCGTGGCGCGCGCGGTCGTCAGCCGGCCGAGCCTGCTGCTGGCCGACGAGCCCACGGGGAACCTCGACCGACGCACCTCGGACGAGGTCATGGACCTCTTCGACGAACTGCGCGCCGACGGGCTCACTCTCATCGTCATCACGCATGACGATGCCGTCGCCGCCAGGGCGAGTCGCCGCGTGCGGATCGCCGACGGCCGCCTGAGCGAGGTGGCATGAGACGCCGCCGCGCCGCCGCCCGCGAGCGCGTGGACCTCGGCGCGCTGGTGCCGCCGACTCGCCGCGCCGACCGGTTCACCTCGCAGGACCTCGTCGCCGAGGCGACCGCCGACATCGGCTCGCGGCCCGCGCGGCTGATCATGACCATCGCCGGTACCGTGCTCGGCATCGGCGCGCTCGTCGCGACCCTCGGATTCGCGCAGACGGCCGCGGGCCAGATCGCCCGCCAGTTCGACCAGGCGGCGGCCACGCGGGTGGAGATCACGCCGGCCGAGGCGCGCACGCAGTCCGGCACCTCCGTCGCCACGGCGCGTCTGCCCTGGGACGGCGCGGAACGGGTGGAACGCCTTGCGGGCGTGGTCGCCGCGGCGACCCTCGCCGAGGTGACGCTGCCCGCAGGCGCTGCGATCACCGCGGTGCCCGTGTACGACCCGTCGGCCGCATCCGCCGCTCCCGCTCCGGTCGTGGCCGCATCCGAGGGTCTGCTCGACGCGCTCGGCGGACGGGTGACCCAGGGGCGGATGTTCGATGCCGGGCACGACGCGCGCGGCGACCGCGTGGCGGTGCTCGGAGCCCGCGAGGCCGATCGGCTCGCCATCAACCGCGTCGACAGTCAGCCCTCGATCTTCATCGACGGACTCGCGTATGCGGTGATCGGCATCGTCGACTCGTTCGAGAGACGCGCCGACCTGCAGGACGCGGTCATCATCCCGGTGGGCACCGCGCGCGCCGACTTCGCCCTGGCCGCTCCCGGCAGCATCCAGGCGCGCGTCGACGTGGGGGCGGGGCCGCAGATCGGCGAGCAGGCTCCTCTCGCGCTGGCGCCCGATGCTCCGGATCAGATCAAGGTGGCCGCTCCCAGCGGACGCAGCGACGTGAGCCAGAACGTGCAAGCCGACGTCAACGTCGTGTTCATCGCGCTCGGTGTGATCGTGCTGCTGGCGGGAGGACTCGGCATCGCCAACGTCACCCTGCTCTCGGTGATGGAGCGCACGCCCGAGATCGGCCTGCGCCGGGCGCTCGGGGCGACACCGCGGCAGATCGCGGGCCAGTTCATCGCGGAGTCGGCGATCATCGGGATGCTCGGCGGGATCATGGGCTCGGCGGTGGCGGTGCTCTCGGTCGTTCTCGTGTCGGTGATCGCGGGGTGGAGCCCGGTGATCAACCCGCTCGTCGCCGTGGGAGGAGCGTTCCTCGGCGCGGTCGTGGGACTCGCCGCCGGGTGGCTGCCCGCGCGGCGCGCCGCTCGCATCGAACCCATCGCCGCGCTGCGGGGATGAGCCGGGCGGCCGGTGTGGGGCGCGCGGCCAGCGCGGTGGCTGCGGTGGCCGCGGTCGGCGCCGGCGTCTGCGCGATTCTCCTCGTGCTCCTCGACAGCGTCGGCGCGGTCGTCGCGGGCTCGTACGGCGCCCCGACGGTGGTCGCATCAGCATCGCGCGCACAGCGGAGCGCGCAGGCACTTCAGACCGCGGTGCTCGTCCTGGGGACCGCGCTGGCGGCATCGCTCCTCCTCTTCGCGTTCGTGCGCCGCCGGTCCCGTCGGTGGCGGGCGACGTCGATCATCTGCGGCACCCTCTTCTCTCTCGCCCTCATCGCCGAGCTCGTGGTGATGCCCGCGGCGATCGAGCAGGCGGCCGATGACGCTGCGCGGCTCGCCGAGGGGAGGCCCGTGGGCGTGGTGGCCGAGCCCACGCCGTCGCCCGATCCCACGGTGCCGCCGCCGCTCACCGCAGACGCGGCTCGCGCCGAGATGCGGTCGCTCATCGAACGCAGCGTTGCGGCGGCGGGCGGAACACCCCTGGGTGTCGGCGGCGCGGAGCTCGCCGCATCCGACATCCCGTTCGATGCGGCGCCCTGCGCAGACACCGGCACGCGGTTGAGCGCACAGTTCTCGATCCGCGCCGACGATCCCGACGCCGCCGTGGCACGACTGCTGCGGATCTGGGACGACGCGGGCTACGCCCCCGACCGGGCGATGCAGCAGGACATCCGCTACAGCGAAACCCTGCCGGTGGAACGCCTCATCGTGCGGGCCGCCGACCCCATCCGCGTGTCCGTCGAGAGCGCCTGCGCCATCCCCTGACGGGGCTGTGGTCCGGCATCCGTCGGGCCCGAACTCCTGCAGAATCGGCGATTCGGGGGGTGGATGCCGCGGCGGACTGCGGTTCTGCAGGAGTTGGGGCTGCGGGCGGTGCGGCGTGGGAGAACGGGCTGCGGGCGGTGCGGGGAAACGGGTGCGGGCGTGGGGTGCGGGCGTGGGGCCTGCCGGGGTGTCGTCCCCGGCCCCGCGTGCCTGAACTCCTGCAGAATCGGCGATTCGGGGTCGGATGCGGCGGACTGCGGTTTTGCAGGAGTTGTGTCACAGGGCGGGGCGCGAAACCGGGGCGACACACGCGCGGCGTAGCCTCCGGACATGCCCGCAGATACCTACCTCGCTCAGGTCGGCAGCCAGCAGATCACGCTGCCGATCATTCCCGTCTCCGACGACCTGTCGATCGCGCTGATGATGGTGATCGATCACGGGGTGCGCTTCGCCGAGACGGCCGGGCGCGAACTCGCGGAGCAGTTCGCGGATGCGGGCGTCGATGTCGTCGTGGCGCCGGCGACGCTCGGCATCCCCGTCGCGATCGAGGTCACTCGCGCCCTCGGCCTCGACGACTATGTGATCCTGCAGAAGACCCGCAAGGTGCACCTCGGGGATGCGCTGGAGGAATCCGTGCACGCGATCACCAGCACCACGGGCGCCGCTCTGCTGCTGGACCGGGCGCGTCTGTCGGCGGTCGCGGGCAAGCGCGTGCTGTTCGTCGACGACGTGATCTCCAGCGGCTCGTCGTCCGGCGCCGCGCTGCGCCTGCTCGAGAGGGCCGGCGCCGACATCGTCGGCATCGGTGCGCTTCTGGCCGAGGGGGAGGGGTGGCCGGAGGCGCTCGCGCCGTACGTCGATCGCGTCGCGGTGCTGGGGCGCATCCCGGTGTTCCCGCGCGCGTGAGCGTCATCGACCTCGTCATCGACGACGCCGTCGTCGTCACGATGGATGCGGCGCGTCGTGTCGCGCGGGGATGGATCGCGATCCGCGACGGCGCCGTTGCGGCCGTGGGTGAGGGGCCCGCGCCCGCAGCGAACGAGCGGATCGACGCGCGCGGCGGCATCGTGCATCCGGGATTCGTCAGCGCGCACACCCACTCCATGGATGCGGCCGCCGCCGGCTCGCTGGATGTGTCCGCACCGTTCTTCGACTGGCTGTTCGGCACGTACTACCGCACCGTGCTCGCCCTCACTCCCGCGGATGCCGCGCAGGCGGTGCATCGTCTCGCGGCGGATGCGGCTCGTGCCGGCATCACGACGGTGCTCGACTGCTGGGGAGTCGGCGACGTCGGCACGCGTCGCGCCGACGCGGCCTTCGCCGCGAGCGCGGCGGCCGCGCGGACGTCCGGGATCCGGTGGATCCTCGCGCCGATGGTGTCCGATCGTCTGCCCGAACAGTGGGACCCGTGGCTGCGGGCGGCGGAACGCGCGGGCGGCTTCCGCCGCGAGGCGCTCGTCGCCCCCACCGAGACCGCTCTGCGCTTCGCCGCGTCTGCCCTGGACGCCGCGGCGGGCCGGCTGTCGGTGTTCGCCTGCACGGAGCTTCCCGAGATGGCGTCGGACGAGCTCTTGAGCGGACTCGCGGGCCTCGATGCGCCCGGAGTGACGACCCACCTGTGCGCCTCCGACGCCGGGGCTGCCGGCATCCTCGGGCCGGACGGGCGTGGCGAGCGGGCTGTCGCCCGTCTGGAACGGCTCGGAGTCCTCGGCCCGCGCCTGGTGGGCGCGCATCTGAGCGCCACCGACGCGGACGACAGGGAGCGGCTCGCGTCCCACGGATGCGGCGGGGTGCACTGCGCGGCGTCGTCGATGTATGCCGGCTCTGGCCGCAGCGCCCTCGGGGAGCTGCGCGAGTCCGGCATCGGCATCGGCCTCGGCCTCGACAACCGCAGTCTGAACACCCCCGCGGACATGGTCGCCGAGATGCGCCACGCGCTCGCCTTCGATCGTGCTGTCGGCACCGGGGCGCGGCGGGTGACCGCATCCGATCTGCTGGCGCACGCCACGATCGACGCGGCGGGGGTGGTGGGGATGGCGGAGCTCGTCGGCTCCCTCGAGCCCGGCAAGCGCGCCGATCTGGTGCTCCGGGCCGCATCGGACTCTCGGTCGATGCCGCCGGAGGCGCAGATCGTGCTGGCTTCTCGTCCTGACGACGTGCAGCTGGTGCTCGTGGACGGGGAGCCCGTCTTAACCCGATGATCGCGCCCGGACCGGCGAAGGCCCGGGCGCGAGGCATCAGAGCTCGACGGTCTCGTTCTCGCCCTCGACGCGGTGACCGGTGAGGGCGGCGACGGCGCGGACGATCTTGCCGCCGGGCGCGGTCCAGTACTCCGCGCTGTCGGCGTGGAAACGCAGCAGGCCCGCGGCGGGGTCCTCGGGGCCGCCCTCGAACCAGGCGTCGACGGCGGGGCTCCACAGCTGCTCGAGCTTGGCGTGGTCGTCGACCATCGTCGCCGTCCCCGACAACGACACCCAGGTGTCGTCGCTGCTGAGCGACACGTTCACACGGGGTTCGCGCGCGACGTTGACGGCAGCGGAGGTCCCCGTGCCGACGATGAACCACAGGTCGCCGTCGAACTCCGCCTCCTGCACGGTGAGCGGGTGCGCGACGAGCTTCCCGTCCGTCTCGACGGTGGTGACCATGGCGAACCGGAACTTCTTGATCAGACCGGCGAGCTCTTCGTGTGCGTTCTCGGACATGTCCGTTCCTCCTCTGCGGATGCGTGTCGCCATCGTCGCCCTGCCGCAGAGCCGGGTCGAGCACCCCCCTTCCGTCACGCGGATGTGCTACACACATGAGCGGATGCGGCGGCGGCGCGTATGCGGCAGAATCCAGATGACGCGTACCCGACGCATCGAACCCACGAGCGATGAACTGATCGACGTCCCGATGGGAGCCGACATCTCCGAGCCCGATTCCTCCGCCGCGCCGTCGTCCGACGAGACGCCGGTCGCCGCCGCGCCCGCATCCGGCGTCGGACTGCCGATTCCCGTCGGCGCCGTCCCGGCCGACGCCCCGACGGGCGCGCTCGTTCAGGATTGGACGGCGCAGGTGACCTCGGTGGCCATCGTGCACCTCGACATCGAGGGTCGGGTCGTGGGGTGGAACCCCGGCGCCGCGAAGCTGAAGGGGTACACCGCCGACGAGATCCTCGGCTCCTCGTTCACACGCTTCTACCGGGAGGAGGACCGGCTGCGTGGTCTGCCGCTGCGTCTGCTCGCGATCGCCGCGACGCGAGGGTCGGTCGAGGACAACGGGTGGCGGGTGCGCGCCGACGGTTCGTTGTTCTGGGCGCACGTGATCATCACGGCGTTGCGCGACGACGCCGGCGAGGTCTCCGGGTTCGTGAAGATCGTCTCGGACCTCACCGCCTCCAAGCAGCGGGAGGATGCGGAGCTCGACTTCCTGCGCGCCTTCGCCCACGACTTCCTCTCGCCCATCACGGCGCTGCGCGGCTATGTCGACCTGATGGCAGAGCCCGGCGGCAACACGACCGCCGCCATCGAACGCATCTCCGCCGTCACCGATCACCTCGCCACGATGATCCAGGACCTCTCCGCGCGCCTCGTGCCCACCCGCGCGCGCCAGACGCGGAGCCGGGCGGATGCCTCCGCCACGGTGCGGGAGGCCGCCGAGCTCGTGCTCCCCGGCGACGCGTACGGGCGCATCCACTATCGCTCACCGCGTTCGGTCGCGGTGCAGTCGGACCCGGTGGCCCTGCGGCGGGCGATCGCGAATCTCGTCGACAACGCGGCGAAGTACAGCGAGGGGCCCATCGAGATCTCGGTGGAGGTCGACGGCGCCCAGGCGCGCATCGCGATCTCCGACCGCGGTCGCGGCATCGCGCCCGAGGACCTCGAGCGCATCTTCGATCCCCTCGAGCGAGGACGGCTGTCGAACCCGCACGACGGCGGAACCGGAATCGGGTTGGCGAGCACGAAGGCGCTCATCGAACGACAGGGCGGCGAGGTGCTGCTGTCCAGCACGGTGGGCAAGGGAACGACCGTGACGATCACGCTCCCGGTCGACGACGACGGCCCTCTCGCGTCGGACGATGCATCTACCTCGGCCGTACGCGACATCCGCGCAGCCGGCGACCGGCGTGCCCCCGACGGTGGCGCCGTGCGCGACTGCGTGACGCGTCCCGCCGCATGACGATAGCCGTCGGTAATCGAATGATTGCCGTCAGGCATCTTCACTCCCGCGTAAAGCCCGCGTAACACCGGCTTCGTAGCGTGGCGGTGCACCCGCGGACTGCGCTGACGGGTGCGAAGGAGAGCCGCAATGACCTGGAACCACCCGTGGGCCGAGATCGTCCCCGGACCCGACGGAATCGCCCGTACCGTGCTGCCCGCCGCTCCGACGGATGCGGATGCGGTGCGCGACATGTTCGCGCAGCATCCCACCGGCATCGCGGCGATCTGCGCGCTCACGCCGGAGGGGCCGCAGGCGATGGTGGCGACCTCGTTCGCGCTCGGCATCTCGTTCGCCCCGCCGCTCGTGCTCTTCTCGGCGCAGCAGTCGTCTCGCACGTGGCCTCTGATCGCCGGCGCCTCACGCATCGGCGTCTCGGTGCTCGGGGAGGAGAACGCGGCGGCGGTGCGTACGCTCGCGTCGCGCTCGGCGGACCGGTTCGCAGGCCTCGTCACCGCGCAGACCGACGGGGGCGCCATCCTCATCGACGGCGCGCGCATGTGGCTCGAGTGCCGGGTGCACAGCGACGAGCCGCTCGGCGATCATCGTCTGGTCGTGCTGGAGGTGCTCGGCGGATCGAGTCATCGCGGCACGGCTCCGCTGATCTACCACGACGGCGGGGTGGGGAGCCTGGCCGCATCCTGAGGTGGCATGCGAGCCGGCCGTCTCGCGGTGAGGGGGGCGATCGGCATCCCGAGCCCCGCCCGCCCCACCGCGACACGACCGGCTCGACGTCGAACCACTCGGACCGCTGCGTCAGCGTCGAAACACGGCGCAGCGGTCCGAGTGCGGCCGCAGATGGTGGCCGGTCCCGACGTCTGCGCTTGTGCGGGAACCGACGATCACCTCACGACACGGAAGACGTGTCGGGGAGAGAGACCGCCAACCCACCGCAGGGGTCTGTCTCCGCCGGCACCCGTGTCGCACTCTCTGCGTCCACGTGCTTACTCAACTCCCTTTCGACGCGGAGATCCGCGCCCGAGACCGTGAATAACACACGACGGATGCGGCCATTCTCTGCCGCCGGGCGCGAACGACGAGGGGCCGCATCCGAACGGATGCGGCCCCTCGCCTCGGACGACGTCAGTAGCTGTTGACGCTCACCGCTGCGATCCCACCGGCGATGGCGAGGATCGAGAGGATCAGGCCGAGCGCGAACAGCACGGCCCCGATGATGATGCCGACGAGGGCGGGCGTGTTCTTGTAGCCGGCCTTCTTCGACTGGTTGAAGGCGATGGCGGAGATGATCAGTCCGATGACGTTGAAGAAGATCGCGACGACCAGGCCGACGACCCCGAGAGTCTTGCCCGGGTAGTCGACGCCGGGAGCGGGCTGCTGAGTCATGAGGAGTCCTTTTGCTCGAGACGGGTTGACCGCACCACTCTGGCAGAAGTCTGGGAGTGAGCGCAGAGCTCTTGACGCAAACGGTTGAAAACTCTAATAGAGCGTCACGGACGCACGGCGACGGCGAGCAGCCGTACCGTCTCACCCAGCGCGGGCATCAGCTCGGACGCCATCTGCTCGTACACATCCCATTCCCGGCGGTACGGGTCGACCACGTCGTCGAGCGAGGGATCGACCGGAGCCTCGATCTCGCCGCGCACCGAGACGAGGTGCGCCAGCAACGCGTCCAGCCGGGCGCGCGGATCAGAGCCCGCCGCGTCGGCCACCGATCGGGCATCGTCGTCCGGCACGTGGCCGGCCAGGCGGGCCAGCTCGCGCACGGTGAAGGTGCGCCGTGTCGCCGCGGGTGCGAGCTCGACGACCGCGCGGCGGTGCTCGCGCGTCATCGCCAGCACGAGCGCGGGCGTGCGCAGATGGCTCTCGTCGAGCCATCGTGCGCGGTGCGCGCCGATCAGATCCTCCGGAACGCCGTAGGCGTGGGCGAGCGCCGCCGCCTCGGGCGTCATCGGCTGGTCGACGAGTGCCTTCACCCCGGCGCTCGCCGCCGTGACGCCCTTCCGGCCGAGTTCGTCTCGGAGGATCACCTCGGCGAACGGCGAGCGGCAGATGTTGCCGGTGCACACCGTCAGAACCTCGAGCATCGCCGGTGTCTCCTGTCCGCCGGGCCCTGCCCGGTAACCTGGCCCCTGTGAGCGAGTCTACCGAGCCCGGCAGCGGCGAGTCCGGCGCCCATCGTTCCTCGCGCTTCGAGCGCTCCGAGGACGGAGCCTGGACCGCTCGCCGGCAGGACACGGCGGCCCTCGCGGAACGCTTCGAGAACCTCGGCCTCGTCGAGGCGGAGATCGACGAGCGACCGGAGCCCGAGCGTCGATCCCGACGCCGGCGGCCGCGCGCGCCGCGCGTCTGGCTGCAGGGCGGCAGCACGACGCAGCGGTGGAACTGGTTTCTGGTGGGCGGGGCGCTCATGGGCCTCGGCGCCGGTCTGTTGATCGCGACGGCGGCGTCGGCACTGATCGGTGGAACACTGGGCGGGTGGATCGGCAGCCTCGTGCTGTGGGCTTCGATGATCGTCCCCGTCGTGTTCGCCTACGCGCGTTCGGTGCCGCGCGGCCTCCTGCGGTTCCGAGCGACGGACCTGCTCTTCGGTCTCTTCCTCGGACTCGGCCTGCGCGTCGTCAGCGGCCTGCTCGAACAGGCGGAGCGGGGCGCCGCGTTCTGGCCCGCGTTGGCCTCGACGGACGGCGGCCTCACCGGCGTGGATTGGCTCGCAGATGCGGTCGTGCCCGTCGTCGTCTCGCCCGTCGTGGAGGAGTTCTTCTTCCGCGGGTTCCTGCTCGTCGCGCTGTTCACCGTGTTCCGGCGCCTCACACGATCGCCGTCGGTCGCCGGCGCGGGGGCTGCGCTGATCAGCACGGGCATCTTCCTGCTGCTCCACCAGTTCACCGGCTCGCTGGCCGACGGCGCGGCGGGAGCCGCATCCATCGCGCTGTTCGGACTCGCCACAGCGGTGCTCGTGCTGGTCACGGGGCGGTTCTGGGCGGCGCTCATCGCCCACATCGTCTTCAACGGCTCGTATGTGGCGCTCGCCGTCGTCGGAACCCTCGCGGGCCTCAACGGAGGGATCGTCGCGGCCTGAACAGGCCGTTCTGTGGACGGAGAATCCACGACGGGGCGCTCACGCCCGCCCGGCAGCACGCTCCGCCCGCCAGGCGGGGAGGTAGCAGAGTGCGCCGAACACGCTGAAGCCGCCCGCCACGGCGAAGGCGACGCCGGTGCCGGTGTGCTCCGCCAGTGCGGTCAGGGCGAGCAGACCCGCGCTGTACACGCCGCCGGAGACCATCGCATTGGCGGAGAGCACGCTGGCGCGCGTGCCCGCGTCGGCCTGCCGGTGCAGCAGCGTGTTGTGCATGGGTCCGGCGGCGCCGTGCGACATGTACGCGGCGCCGTAGGCGGCGAGCAGGCCCACGGGGCCGGCGACGAGACCCATGACCGCGACGAACGCCCCGTTCAGGATGCGGGCGAGCGCCGCCGTGACCGCCACGCCCCACCGTCTGGCCGCGCGCCCCGCGAGGAGCGAGCCGAGCGCGAAGAGTCCCCAGGCGGCGGCGGATGCGGGACCGAACAGTGCGCCCGCCGCATCCTCGCCGCCGGCGAGCTCCGCCAGCCGCACCGGCGTGAGCGTCTCGAACGCGACCATGGCGACGGCCCAGAAGACCTCCACCGCCAGCAGCGCCCTGAGAATCGGGGAACGGCGGACCAGGCGCAGTGCGCCGCGCAGCCCCGACGCGCCGGTGGCGGAAGCGCCCGTCCCTCGGCGTGCGCGTGCCGGCTCGACGACCAGGATCGCCGTGATCACGACGCCCACCGCCGACAGCGTGAGGCTCACGAGGAACGGCAGGACCAGTGCCGAGGTGTCCGCCAACGGTGCCCACGCCACGAGAAGGCCGCCCCCGAGCGCTCCCGCCGCGATCGAGACGCCGAGCACGGTGGCGGCGCGGGCGAGTCCCTGCTCCACGGGGGCGGCGGGGTCGTCGGCGTGGGCCGCGTCGACGTACCACGCCTCGAGCGGGCCGGAGTCGAGCGTGCGGAACACGCCCTGCAGGAGCATCGCGACGGCGAACGCGGCCACATCCTGTGCGAGCACGAACAGCACGGTCGACGCGAGACCGATCACGGCCGCGATCAGCAGCACGGGGCGGCGCCCCAGAGCGTCCGCCAGACCTCCCGTGGGCAGCTCCAGCACGAGCGCGACGATCCCCTGCACCGAAAGGATGGCGCCGACCTCGACGAGGCTGAGCCCACGCTCCAGCGGCAGGAGCGCGGTGAGTCCGAAGGTGACGCCGACCGGCAGCCAGCGCAACGCGGTCAGCCAGAGCAGCCGGCGCTCGGCGGCGGCCGCGGTGATCACTCGTCGTCCAGATCGAGGGGCCTCGCGAAGGCGCTGACATGGATGCGGCGTGCCCGCGGGTCTGCCGCGCCCGCATCGCGGTAGCGCGCCATGAGCTCGGCGAGCTCGGCGGAGAAGGCGGCGGTCTGCTCGGGTGTCACGGTCAGCAAGCCGTCGGACAGGCCCAGGACGTCGACCCATTCCGCGGGCCAGTGCTCGGCCGCATCCAGCCAGCGCTCGGCGCCCGCCGCGAACTGACGCACGTAGTCGCGACTCAGCCACGCCAGAGCGGTCCGGGCGTCCTCGTCGCCGGCGAAGTCGGAATCGACCCACGAGTGGCGCTCGCTCGCCGCACGCCACTCGCGTCGGCGCCCCTCGCCCTCGCCGGTGTCGGTCACGAGTCCCACGTCGCCGAGGGCGCGCAGGTGGTAGCTCGTCGCGCCCGAGTTGGTGCCCAGCGCGGCAGCGAGCTCGGTCGCGGTCGCCGGGCCGTGGGTGCGCAGGCGGCTGAGGATGCGCGAGCGCAGCGGGTGGGCGAGTGCGCGCACGGCCCGGCTGTCGAGGCGGATGGTGCTGTCGCGGCGGGGCTCTTCCATACCGCGACTCTAGACATACACAGTTTCTATGCACAAGTTCTCTGCATCATTGAGGCGGTCGATCTCGGGAAGCGGATGCGGGGCGCGGGGGCCCGGCGTGCTAAGCTTCTCGTTTGGTGCCGCATCCCTGCTGGTCGGTGCCACGAACGTGAGCCCTCCACTGGCGTCTTCTCTCGCGAGAAGCACCCCGGAGCGGGATTCACGAACCTCTCCGTTCGATCAAGAAAGCAGCACTAACGTGACGCGCACTTTCACCCCCAAGGCTGGCGAGATCCAGCGCGAGTGGCTGGTCATCGACGCGACCGACGTCGTCCTCGGACGCCTCGCCTCGCACGCGGCCACCCTTCTCCGCGGCAAGCACAAGCCCACCTTCGCCAACCACGTCGACACCGGTGACTTCGTCATCGTCATCAACGCCGACAAGGTGGCCCTCACCGGGCAGAAGCTCGAGCAGAAGAAGGCTTACCGCCACTCCGGTTACCCGGGCGGCCTCAAGTCCGTCACCTACTCGGAGCTGCTCGAGAAGAACCCCGTCCGCGCAGTGGAGAAGGCCGTTCGCGGCATGCTCCCCAAGAACAGCCTGGGTCGCCAGCAGCTCTCGAAGCTGAAGGTCTACCGCGGTGCGGAGCACCCCCACGCCGCGCAGCAGCCCACGGCTTACGCCTTCGACCAGGTCGCCCAGTAAGCGCCGCTCAGACTAAGGACACTCTCGTGGCGAACACCGAAGAAACCTCCAACTACTCCACCGAGACCCCCACGGACGTCGCAGCCGTCGTCGCCGAGCGCCCCGTGCTCTCGGTCCCCGGCGCAGCCGTCGGCCGTCGCAAGCAGGCCATCGCCCGCGTGCGTCTGGTTCCGGGCTCGGGAACGATCACCATCAACGGCCGCACGTTCGAGGACTACTTCCCGAACAAGCTGCACCAGCAGCTCGTGACCGACCCCTTCACGCTCCTCAACCTCACCGACGCGTACGACGTCATCGCGCGCATCCACGGTGGCGGCCCCTCGGGCCAGGCCGGTGCGCTGCGCCTGGGCATCGCCCGCGCGCTGAACGAGATCGACGTCGAGAACAACCGCCCGACCCTCAAGAAGGCCGGCTTCCTCTCTCGCGACGCTCGTGTGAAGGAGCGCAAGAAGGCTGGTCTCAAGAAGGCCCGCAAGGCTCCTCAGTACTCGAAGCGCTGACACGCCGGATGGCGTTGTTCGGTACGGACGGCGTGCGGGGGCTGGCCAACGGCCCCCTCACCGCCGATCTGGCGCTTTCCCTGGCCCAGGCGACCGCTGTCGTCCTGGGCCAGGGCCGTTCCGCAGAAGCCCGCCGCGCGGCGGGCAAGCGGCCCACCGCGGTCGTCGCACGCGACCCGCGGATCTCGGGGGAGTTCCTGGCGGCTGCCGTCGCCGCGGGCCTCGCCTCCTCGGGAGTCGACGTCCTGGATGCCGGCGTGCTGCCCACACCCGCGGCCGCCTTCCTCATCGGTGACATCGACGCCGATTTCGGAGTGATGGTCTCCGCGTCGCACAACCCCGCTCCCGATAACGGGATTAAGATCTTCGCGCGCGGCGGCGTCAAGCTGCCCGACGTCGTCGAGCAGCGCATCGAGTTCGCGCTCGCCGGTCCCAAGCTCCAGCCCACGGGCGCCGACGTCGGCCGCATCCGTCGCTTCGCCGACGCGGAGGACCGCTACGTCGTCCACCTGCTGCAGTCGCTGCCGCACCGCCTCGACGGTCTGCACGTGGTGCTCGACTGCGCCCACGGCGCGGCTGCGGGCGTCTCTCCCGAGACGTTCCGGGACGCGGGTGCGCGCGTGACCGTGATCGGTGCCGACCCCGACGGGCTCAACATCAACGACGGCGTCGGCTCGACGCATCTCGATCATCTGGCGGCCGAGGTGCTGCGCGTGGGAGCCGACCTCGGCATCGCGCACGACGGCGACGCCGACCGTTGCCTCGCCGTGGATGCGGCCGGGCGCGTGATCGACGGCGACCAGATCATGGCGATCCTGGCCGTGTCGATGCGCGATCGCGGTGTGCTGCGCGACGACACCCTGGTCGCCACCGTGATGAGCAACCTCGGGCTCCACCGGGCGATGGCCGCCAACGGCATCCGCGTTCTGCAGACCGCCGTCGGCGACCGCTACGTGCTGGAGGAGATGAACGCCGGCGGATACACCCTGGGCGGCGAGCAGTCGGGTCATGTGATCATGAGCGACTTCGCGACGACCGGCGACGGGTTGCTGACGGGACTGCACCTGATGTCCGAGATGGCGCGTCAGGGGCGCTCGCTGGCCGAGCTCGCCTCGGTGATGACGGTGTTCCCGCAGGTGCTCATCAACGTCAAGGACGTCGACCGCACACGCGTCGCCGATGCGGGCGTCGCCGAGGCCGTCTCCGAGGCGGAGGCCGAGCTCGGATCGAGCGGACGGGTGCTTCTGCGCGCGTCCGGCACGGAACAGCTCGTGCGCGTCATGGTCGAGGCGGAGGACGCCGAGCAGGCCCAGCGGATCGCGGAGCAGCTGGCGCAGGTCGTGCGCGAGCGTCTCGCGCTCTGAGGCGGATCAGCCTCGCGGCACACGGGCGGCGAGTTCGACTCCGGGTTTCGTCGGGGTCAGTGCTGTCGCCCATTGCCGCCCGCGGCGTCATTCCCCCCATCCGCGCGGGAGGACCAGAACAGCTATATTGATCTGGTCTATATCCCGGGAGGATGCGCATGAGTAGCGAGTCGGTTGCCGTACTGGGGCTGGGTGCGATGGGACGCGCGTTTGCGGTCAACGTGGCGGCGGCGGGCATCGCCGTAACGGGGTTCAATCGCACCGCGCGCGATGAGCTCAAGGGGCTCGAGTTCACCATCGTCTCCCCTGCTGCGTCCGCTGTCGAGGGCGCTGGCATCGTGCTCTCGATGCTCACGGATGCGGCGGCCACCACCGCCGTTCTGCTCGCGGGCGACACACTCGACGCCCTGGCTCCGGGGGCGGTGGTCGTGAACATGGCCACCATCGGTGTCGCGGAGATCGGCGAGCTCGCGCGCTCCCTGGCCGACGCTCGGCCTGACATCGTCTTCGTCGATGCGCCCGTCTCCGGGAGCAAGGGGCCGGCGGAGCAGGGTCGCGTCACGATCCTCGCCTCGAGCGATGCCGACGACGAGTCCCTGCGCGCCCGGCTCGCGCCCGTGTTTGAGGCGATCGGGCGGCGCACCGTCTGGTTCGGGCCCACGGGGGCGGGCAGCGCGATGAAGATCGTCGTCAACACCTGGCTCGTCCATGTGATGCAGGGGATCGCCGAGACCGCACTGCTCGCCGACAAATTCGGCATCGATCCTCGGGCCATCGCCGACACCCTCAGCGGCGGCCCGCTCGACACCCCCTACGCCACCGCGAAGCTCCGCAAGATCGATGCCGGCGACTACTCGACGGAGATGGCGTTGAGCCTCGGGGCCAAGGACGCACGGCTCGCGGTCGAGGCCGGCACCGGGCTCTCCCTGCCCGTCTCGCAGCTCATCGCGTCGCTGTGGGCCGAGGCTGCAGCCGAGGAGTCGCTGGCCACGCAGGACGTCTCCGCGGTGTATGAGGCGCTGCGCGGCGTCTGAGCGTCAGCGACGCGCCGATGGGAGTGCCCGTCCGTCCTCGTCGAGGTAATCACGCCACGACCTCGTGGGCACCCACCCGAACAGCTGGCGTGCCTTCTGCGAGCTGATTCCCGAGGCGTCGACGCGATCGAGCCGACCCACGGGAACCTCCGGGTGCAGTCGAGCCATCGCCGCTGCGAGGTCACGCCCGCCGATGTTGTCGGCGGCGGCCGCGTAGACCACCTCGTGTCCGGGCGTGTCGACCTCGACCGCGAGGACGATGAGGTCCGCGAGGTCGGCCACGTCGATGTATGCCCAAAACACCGCCGTCGGCAGGTCCGGGTCGTCAAAGAACGGGCGTAGGTTGTCCTCGTAGCTCGACGGGGTGAGCACCCACGTGGGCCGGATTGACACCGCCGTGGCGTCCGAGCGCGCGACAAGAGCCTCGCACAGCATTTCCGACACCCGCTTCGAGAGCCCGTAGGCGTCGTGCGCGAGATCCGGATGCGATTCGTCGAGCGGACAGGTGAGCCCGGTGAAGCGTCGGGTCGCCCAGGTCATCCCCGACACGGAGTCGCTCGAGAGGTTGACAAATCTGCGCAGGCCGGAGTGTTCTGCCGCCTCGATCAGGTTGAACGTCGCGGTCACGTTGGTGAGGAAGACCGCGTGGGGCGTGTTCTTCGACGGCTCCGGGATGCCGGCGGCATGCACGAGCACATCCATGCCGCGGGTGACGGCGAACGCATCGGCGCCGTTCGTGAGATCTGCCTGCACGTAGGGCACGGCGTTCGACTCGTCCGCGTCGTACACGGGGCGCAGCACGTCGGTCGCCCGGACCTCGTGTCCGGCCGCTACGAGCGCGGCGACCGCCGCCCGTCCGACCTTGCCGCGGGCTCCTGTCACCAGAACTTTCAGACCTGCCATGCGCGGTGCGCCTCCTCGATGACGCTCTCGTCGACCTCGATACCCAGACCGGGCCCCGACGGCACCGCGATGCGGCCGTCGACGATCGCGTCGATGCCGAAGCCTGCCTCGGACGCTACGCGGTTCATGACCGGCGAGAGGTGGAACGGGTACTCGATCACCTCGACGCCGGAGACCGATGCCGCGACGTGCAGGTTCGCGGCGAAGGAGATCGGGCCGCCGTGCAGGTGCATCACCACACGCGCGCCCTTGAGTCGAGCGGTGCGGGCGAGCAGGTGAGCCTCGGCGATCCCGCCGCAGATCGAGGCGTCGGGCTGGACCACCGAGATTCCGGTGAGATCCATTGCGTCGAGCGCGTACTCGGCGCCGAAGAAATGCTCGCCGTAGGCGACCGGGACGGGAGAGGAACGCACAACTTGGGCGATGGCGCCCAGCCGGTAGCTCTGCACGGGCTCCTCGAACCACCCCACCCGCAGGTCGCCGAGCCGCGCGGCGATCTCGATCGACTCGGCGACAGTGAAGAGCTCGCTGCCGTCGACGGTGATCTCGATCGTCTCGTCGATGCGATCGAGTTCGCGTCGCAGCTCTCGCAGCACCCGAAGGGAGTTCCGCCAGTCTGCACCGATGCGCATCTTGACGATCGAGACGCCGCGGGCCAGCAGCGGCGAGAGCAGAGAGAGGTGATCTTTCGCCTCTCGGGAGTCGAGGAAGTGACTGTTGCCGGCGTACACCCGCACCGAGTCTTTGACGCGGCCGAGCATCTCCGAGATCGAGAGACCCCGAGCACGTCCCTCGAGGTCCCGCAGCGCGATATCGATCGCGCTGCGGGACTGCGCGGCGCTGAACTGGTCGCCCAGGGTGCGCCGGGTCGCCCAGTGCATCTCGTCGAGTGCGCTCACCGCCTCACCGACCTCTTTGCCGAGCACCGCTGGCGCGTAGATCTCATCGACGATGGCTCTGAGAATCGAGGGGTGCGAGATGCCGAAGCAGTCGCAACTCTCGCCCCATCCCACCAAGCCGTTGTCGGTCTCAATCCGCACCACGAAGTACGACATCGACGAGTAGTCAGTCGTCATCCGGAGCGGGAGGGAGGTGAGGGAGGTGATGCGCACGGTCGTCACTTGCCTTCTGTGTAGCTGATCGAGGGGTCGAGGAACTCGTTGGTGTAGATGTCCTCGGCGCTGAGGTCCTCGGCCACCTCCACGTCGGTCCCGGCATAGATGCCCTCGAGTGTCTCCGTCATCCGGGTCATCCGCTCGGCGTCGAAGGAGCCGAAGACACCGTCGGTGCCGTCGGTGACGAGACCTTCGTTCTGCATCACGTCGTGGACATAGGCGGCGGCCGCGGGCGTGATCTGGAAGAACTGGTCGATCTGGACGAGGTAGTCGGAGAGAGCCTGGTTCACGGCGTCAGGCGACTCCATGTAATCGATCTGCGCCCTCTGCATGGCGGGTACGAGCTGAGCGAGGCAGTCGGACTGGGCCGCGATGACGTCGGGCTTGCCCGACCAGGCGGCGGGGTAGATGTCGTAGCCGGAGTCGGCGATCAGCAGGGAGCCCACCTCGCGGCCGTAGTCGGTGAACTCGTGCATCAGGCGGTAGGGCTCCTGCGTGATGTAGCCCTGCAGGACGACCGGCTCGCCGGCGACAAGGCGCGTGACGGAGCCGTCGAACGAGCCGTCGGTCTGATCGGCCCGGACATCGCCTTGGGCGATGAGGTAATCCATGTACGTCGCGCCCTGGAAGTACAGGACTGTGGCGTCGCTCTGCCCGATGGCGGCGAGGTCATTGAAGTCGTACTTGGTCGGATCCCACAGCAGAATTTGCGGGTTCTTCTGGAGCGGGGTGTAGACGGCCTTGGTGGGTTGATCTTTCGACAACTTGACCGATTCGTCGGTATCGATCATGGCGAGCATGATGGCATCGTCCGAGTACAGCAACGCGGTCGACTGCTGGAAGCCGATGAACGGTCCGCCGGCGCGTACCTCGATCGTGACGTTCGGATCGGCGATGGCGGGGCCGGAGTAGATGCCCGCGTCGGCGTCGATGGTGGCCGTGGCCGGGTCGATCAGGGCGTACGCGGCGGAATGTTCGGGCTCGGGGAACCAGTTGGTCTGCAGTACGACGGTGGCGGGACAGGCGTTGAGTGCGCCATCTCCGCCAGCGGCCTCTGCGTCCTGCGCCGTCGGGGCGGAGCTGCTACAGGCCGAGAACAGCAGGGCGGAGGCGGCTGCGGCGGCGACGGCCGTCGCGCGGACAAGGGTGCGGGTGGGCATGGGTGGTCTCCTCGGAGGGTGTCGGAATCATGGGTGGTGGTGCGCAGGGAATGATGCGGGGAGTTCGCGTCGACGCGGTGCGGCGCCTCTAGCGGCGATCCGGTCGGTACCAGGAGCCGACGAACAGGCGCCCCAACAGTCCGAACATCCAGAAGGCGACGAGGCCGAGCAGCGACGCCAGGATGATGGCGCCGTAGAGCATCTCGCCGTTCAGCTGGTTACGGTAGGTGTCGATCGCGAGGCCGATGCCGGAGTCACCCTTGCGGAAGAAGAAGTCCGCCACGATGGAGCCGACCACGGCCATGCCGGCCGAGATCCGCAGGCCGGTGAACAGGGCGGGCAGCGCGGCGGGGAATTGCAGCTTCGTCATGACCGTCCAACGGCTCGCCCTCTTGAGCGTGAACAACTCGCGCATTTGCGGGCTCGTCGACTGCAGGCCGAACAGCGTGTTCGTGATGATGGGGAACAGGCTGATGAGCACGACCACGAGGATCCGCGACTCGTAGCCGTAGCCGAACGCGAACGCGATCAGCGGCACGATGGCCAGGACCGGGATGCTCTGCAGTGCCACCGCGTAGGGGAAGAGCGTGGTCTCCACCCACTTGGCCTGACTCATCAGCACCGCCGTGACCACGCCGATCGCCGCCGCGATAGACAGCCCGACCATCGCGATCACGGTCGAGGTCCACAGTGGGCCGAGAAGTGCCAGCAGGTTCTTGGGGGTGAGGAAGGCCTCCCTCAGCACCTCGTGCGGCATCGGCAGGATGAACCGCCTCGACGGCGAGAGCAGGAAGGCGCTCGTGATGTACCAGAGGCCGATGAACGCGAGAGCGAACGCGAGCGGCAGAACGACCGTGAGCGACCGGCGGCCGGTGCGCGGGCGGCGCGGCGCCGGGGTCCCGATTCCCGCGGTCATGCCATCGCCCCCTTGAGACAGTGGGAGATCTCGGCGGCCAGCTCGGCGAAAGCGCTCGAGTACCGCACCTCCTCGCCGCGCTCGTCGCCGAAAGGCACCGCGAACTCGCCGATCACCCGGCCGGGGCGGGCGCCCATGACGATCACCCGGGTTGCCATGTATACGGCCTCGGGGATGGAATGAGTGACGAAGACGCCGGTGAACCGCTCCCGCACAAAGAGGTCACGCACGTCGTCGTTGAGCCGTTCACGAGTGAACTCGTCGAGGGCCCCGAAAGGCTCGTCGAAGAGGAACAGCTCGGGCCGGTTGACCAGTGCGCGCGCCAGCGAGACCCGCATCCTCATTCCGCCCGAGAGCTGGTGTGGACGATGGTCTTGGAAGTCCGCGAGCCCCACGACGCCCAGTGCGTGGTCCACCCGCGCGCGCGTCTCCTCCGCGCCGAGGCGGTCGAGTTCGGCAAACAGCGACACGTTCTTGCGCACCGTCCGCCACGGCAGCAGCGTCGCATCCTGGAATACGTATCCGACCTGGCGGGTGCTCACCACGGTGCGACCGCCGGTCGAGGCTTCCAGGCCCGATGCGAGGCGCAGGAGGGTGGATTTCCCGCAGCCCGACGGGCCCAGGAGGGCGATGAACTCGCCGCGATCGATCGTGATGTCGACGTCGCTCAGAGCAACGGTCCCGTTCGGGAACGTCATGGAGACGTCGTCGAAAGTGACAAGTGGGTGGGGCACGGGACCTCCGGTGAATATTGATGTGCTCAATACTCTGAAGGACCCGTGTTACTCAGCTGTTTCGCGACTGAGAAGAAATAGTGCCCGCGTCAAAACCCTTCGAGACGGATCAAGTGGGTGTCTCGCGGTGCGGGTCGGGTGACGAGCCCGCCTGGGTGACCAACAATCGCGCGGGCCACAGGCCCTTGACCCGCCAGCGGTGCCTCACCCCGCCGGCGAAGTAGAGCGTGTCGGCTGGTCCGAGCACGTGCACCCCCTCCTGGGCCAGATCGACCTCGATCGAGCCGGCGATCACGTAGATGAATTCCGGATTGGGATGCTCGTAATACTCTTCGAACTGGGGGAGCCGGGTGATGAACTCCATCGGATACATTGCCCGGGCGCCCGCGACCAGTGCTTTGGCCTGCCCGGTGTCTTGACTGACCATCGCGCCCTCGTCGGCGCGGACCAGGCTCACACAGTCGGACTCGATCTCGGCGTGACGAGTCTCATCGGTGGAGCCGGCTGCCGAAGAGAGCAGCACCGGAGTGGCAGTGTCCAGGGACTGGGCGATGCGGTGCAGTGAGGACATGCTGGGGCGAGCGCGGCCGCGCTCGATCTGACTGAGAAACGGCTGCGAGAGCCCGGTCAGGCTCGCGAGCCTGACGAGAGTGAGTCCCTGCTCCTTGCGCCGCGCGCTGATCTTGCGCCCTAGCTCGGCCATCATGTCGGCGTCGGCGGCCTGCGGATTGATTTCGGCCATGATCCCACGATATCCGTGCAGTGCACGGCCGCCCATCGAGCGGTGCGGGGGGAATCGGCGGCACTGTGCGGCCAGCCCGTGCCGCAGCGCGTTCGCGACACCCTCTTCCGCGACGCGCACGAGCGCGAGACGACGGCCGAGGTCGGGGGTCGGGTTCGGCCCCCGAGGGCACCATCTTGGAGGACGCGTCGATCGCGGCCGGGATTCGGGACACCAGCGCCCGCAGGGCGGCGGCCACATCCCGCAGATCGGCCTGCAGCATCCCTCTGGCGCTCCTGCAGCCGACGACCCACCTCGATGCCGTCGCCGTCGGGGACGCGACGGCGAAGCTCGTCACGAGGGATGCGTCGCGCGTGACCCGTCTGTGACGAATCGTCATGGACTCTGCGCCCAGAGTCTTGTTGTCCCTCCTGAGTTGGCATATTTTCGTTGCTACCGACGGAAGGTCGTGCTCTCGAGTTGACGCCGGCCGCCAAGGTGGGGGGACGTCGGTGCCGTGATACGCGGGCCGGGTGCAGATGCCCCTCCCGTGGATCACGGCGGTCAGTCCATGGTCGTTCCGGCCATGCGGGCTGTGGGCGATCAGCCCCAGGCCATGGCCTCGATGTCGCGCAGCAGAACGCCCTCGCGCAGCGCCCACGGGCTCACCTCGAGCTCGTCGATGTCTAGCGTGCGCATCGCGGTGTGGAGCACGACCGCCCCCGCGACGATCTGGAACGTGCGATCGGGAGTGATTCCGGGGAGTTCCTGGCGGGCGCTGGCGGGCAGGCGGCCGCCGATGTCGAACAACAGAATCTGGCCCGCCGACCAGCCGAGCCAGCGTCCGACTGCGAGGAATGTGAAGCGCGCCTCGTCCTCCCCGCCGAGCACCTGGAGCGGCTGGCCCAGCGCCTCCTCGATCCGAGCGACGACGAGCTCGCCGTTGGTGGCGTCGCGACCGCGGAGGTCGCGGTCGCGCGCCGCTCTGCGACGCCCTCGTGCCGCGCCGTCGCCCGCGCCTCGGCGACATGGTCGAGGCGGAGGACGCCGAACAGGCCGAGCGGATCGCGCAGCGACTGGCAGCCGCCGTGCGCGAGCGTCTCGCGCTCTGAGCGCCTCACTTCCGCGGCACACGCGCGACGAGCTCTGCCCCCGACTCCGTCGGGAGGAGCTCGAGGCGTCCGCCCAGCCCGCCCAATCGGTCGGTGAGGCGGCGCAGTCCGCTGAGCACGGCGCTCGGGTCCACCCCGATGCCGTCGTCACGCACGCTGAGGGTGAGCTCGTCGATCCCGACGTGCAGCACGGCGTCGATTCGCGCGGCGAGCCCGTGCCGCAGCGCGTTCGACACGCCCTCCTCCGCGACGCGTACGAGCGCGAGGCGGCGAGCCAGGTCGAGCTCGGGCTCGGCGCCGGAGGGGACCACGACGAAGGATGCGTCGATCGCGGCCGGGATGCGCGAGACCAGCGCCCTGAGTGCGGCGACGAGTCCTCGATCGATGCCCTCCGGGTAGAGGGTGGCGCTCACGGTACGCAGCTCGTTCTCGCGCAGGGCATCGAGCTCCTGTCCGATCCGATCGATTCGGGTGCGCTCGGGTCCGTCGAGTCCGCGGGCCAACGCGCGCAGGTCGGCCTGCAGCATGACGACGCGTCCCTGCAGGGTGCCGTGGAGGGTGTCCGCGATCTCCCGTCGCATGTGCAGCTCTTCGTCCTGCAGGGCGGCCAAGGCGGCCGTCGCCTGCGCGGCCTGGGCGAGTCGCGCGCGTTCGGACTCCCGGGCGCGGCGCCGCGATCCGACGCTCTGCAGGGCGAACACGAAGGTCACCGACATGAGCAGCGTCGCGATGGCCGCATCCGCGAGCGCGAGCATCACGGAAGGATAGATTCCGACGAGGATCTGCGCGGCGGCACGGCACGCCGCCGCGAGACCCGCGCAGCCGACGACCATCGCGATGCGAACGATCCCCGTGCGGCAGATGAGGCGCGCGCGGGTCGCGAGGAGCGTCGCGATCGCGACGCCGCAGAGGTTGATCGCCACCCGGATGACGAGATCGACGAACGGCGATGCGTCGGTGCCGCGCAGCGACACCGCGTTGACTCCGAGCAGGAGCACGGCCTGAGCGCTGATGGCCAGTGAGAGGGTGCCGCCCAGGCTCAGGGCGACGAAGGAGAACTGCCGCTGATCGGCGGCGCGATCCACAAGAGCGATGTCGCTCACGGGATCTGCGCTCACGCGCTCTCCTCGAGGAAGATGCGCACGGCGCTCACGCGCGGATTCCGCTCCGCATCGCCGCCGAGTCCGAGTGAGCTGTAGACGGCGTTGACGTGGTTGTCGACGGAGCGGTCGGCGAGGTTGAGCCTGCGGGCGATGGCGGTGTTCGTCAGCCCCTCCGCCAGCAGCGTCAGCACCTCGAACTGGCGGGCGCTGAGGGCGGCCAGTCGGCCTCTCGGGCGTGCCCGGCGACGCTCGACGAGTTCGCGATCGAGCACGCTGCGTCCGCTCGCGCTGGCGCGCAGGGCCGAGACCAGCGACGGTGCCGACAGCGCGGAGGTCTTGGAGAGGTAGCTCCACCGACGGCGTTGCTCCTCCGGCACATCCAGCAGGGTGTTCAGCCGGTCCACGGCCGACAGCAGCACGATCGACAGCGAGCTCTGTCGCTCCTGCAGGCGCCGACCTACCTCGATCCCGTCGCCGTCGGGGAGAGTGATGTCCAGGAGTGCGACGTCGAGATCGCGAGGGAAGCCCGTGGTCTCCGCGGCGGAGCTCACGGCGATGACGACCTCGAAATCGGGGACGGCGCGCAGCAGGCCCACGAGCATGTCGCGGTAGAGAGGTTGATCCTCGACGAGTGCGATGCGCAGTCTCGCCACAGGGATTCCTTCGCAGACAGGGTGGATTGCGCGCCCGGCGGGTGGGGGATGGGCGCCCCCGTATTCTATCGGCTCGCCCGGGCGGGCTCAGGCTGTGTGACGGGGTTCTCCAGCGGGGCGGGTCAGGCCCATGAGCAGCGACCAGAACGCCAGGGCCGGCAACTCCCAGGGGACCTCCTCGCCGTCGATGCCCTCGCGCAGTACCACGTCGTCGATGCCTTCGATGCCGACGAGGCGCTTGCTGGCCATGCCCTCGATGAGCGAGGCTCCGGCCGCGGCGATCTGCAGCCAGGTGACGCCGGGGACCGGCTCGCGCTCGACTCTGGCGAGAACGCGGTGGTAGATGTCGGCGATCTCGGTCAGGAACCGGGTCTCGCTCGCCGCCAGCGCGCGACGCACCTCCGCCTGCTGGTCGTCGGGGAGCGAGCTCACCGACACAGAGAGCGCCATGTAGTTCTTCCACTCGGTGGAGCCCATCGTGTCGAGCACGTTCTGCCCGATGGCTCGGCGCACGGACTCTTGCAGCACCCGCTCGATGCCCACGGGGTCGGGCGCGCCGTCCGCGTCGACCAGATGCTCCGAGTACTGCTCGAAGACCGCGGCCGCGATCTGGATGGTGGCGGCGGAATACCCGATCGGATGGGGGCCGTGCGGCTCGAGCAGACGCAGCATGAGGGCGGAGAGCAGTTGGTCTTTGCCCCCGAACGCCGCGAACGCGGAGCTTCGGGGCACGCCGACGCGCCGGATGAGCTCCTCCATGTTGAGCTGGTGCAGCCCCACGCTCACGGCGCCGTCCGCGAGGAGGTCGGCCGCCGCATCCAGGACGCGACGGCGCAGCTCGTCACGGGGGATGCGCTTGGCGCGGCCCGTCTGTGACGAATCGTTATGGACTCCGCGTCCAGAGTCTTGTTGTTCGTCCTGAGGTGGCATATTTTCGTTCCTACCGACGGAAGGTCCTGCTCTCGAGATGGCGGCGGCCGCCAATGGGGGGACGTCGGTACCGTGATCCGCGGGTCGGGTGCAGATCGACCCCCCGCGGATCACGGCGGTCAGTCTATGTTCGCCCCGCCCGTGGGTGCCATGGGTCGTCAGCCCCAGGCCATCGCCTCGATGTAGCGCAGCAGAACGCCCTCGCGCAGCGCCCACGGGCTCACCTCGAGCTCGTCGATGTCGAGTGCGCGCATCGCGGTGTGCAGCACGACTGCCCCCGCCACGATCTGGAAGGTGCGGTCGGGGGTGATCCCGGGCAGCTCCTGCCGGGCGTTGGCGGGAAGTCGCGCCAGACGTGGGATCCACGAGCCGAGCGCCTGTCGCGGCAGTAGCAGCCGCTCGCTGCCAGACCATCCCGGCACGGGGTAGCCGGCGAGGCGAGCGAGCGAGCGGATGGCCTTCGAGGAGCCGGCCACGTGGTCGGGCCGGGCCAACGCCGCGAACCCGGCTGCCGCGGGGGCGAGCACCTCCTCGGCGTGTGCGCGCAGGCGCTCGACCGCATCCTCCCCGGGAGGATCCTCGGGGAGATAGCCCACTGTCATCCGGCCGGCACCGAGGGGGACGGATGCGGCGAGCTGGGGCAGCTCGTCCGCGCCCGCGGCGATCTCCAGCGAGCCGCCGCCGATGTCGAAGAGCAGGATCTGGCCGGCCGACCAGCCGAGCCAGCGCCGGACCGCGAGAAAGGTGAAGCGCGCCTCGTCCTCCCCGCCGAGGACCTGGAGCGGCTGGCCCAGCGCCTCCTCGATCCGGGCGATCACGAGCTCCCCGTTGGTGGCGTCGCGTACCGCGGAGGTCGCCGTCGCGAGCAGCTCGGCGACACCCTCGCGCCTGGCCGTCTCACGTGCCTCGGCGACCGCATCCTCGAGTGCGCGGATGCCCTCTTCGTCGATGGCGCCCGTCGGCGTGAGGTAGCGCATGAGGCGCAGCACGGTGCGGTGACTCGTCGTCGCGAGCGGCCTTCCGCCGGGGTGTGCATCCGCCACGAGCAGATGCACGGTGTTGGAACCGATGTCGAGAACTCCGAGCCGCACCCGATGAGAGTAGCGGCGCACACCTTTCCGCGCGCTGCGAGGGGAGAACGCCACGCCGGTGCGGCGCCACTACGATGGGCGGGTGCCAGAGGAGACCACCCTGCCGGCGGCGTCAGCCGAGTCGCTGTACCGCGAGATCGACCGCGCCGACTGGGCCCGATTGGCCCGCGGCATGGATCAACCGCTGACCGAGGCCGAGGTCGTACAGCTGCGCGGGCTGGGCGACATGCTCGATGTCACCGAGGTGCGCGAGGTCTACGTTCCGCTGAGCCGGCTGCTGTCTCTGCGCGCATCCGCCACGAAGCGGCTCGGCGCGGAGGAGAGCACGTTCCTGGGCGAACCCGACGAGACCACGCCGTTCGTGATCGGCGTGGCCGGCTCCGTCGCGGTCGGCAAGTCGACGATCGCCCGGCTGCTGCGCGAGCTCCTGAGTCGCTGGCCGGGCACGCCCCGCGTGGAGCTTGTCACGACCGACGGCTTCCTCTACCCGAATGCGGAGCTGGAGCGGCGCGGGCTGATGGACCGCAAGGGCTTCCCCGAGTCCTACGACCGCCGCGCGCTGATCGCCTTCCTCACGGCGGTGAAGTCGGGTGCCGCCGAGGTGCACGCGCCGTATTACTCGCACATGCGGTACGACATCGTGCCCGACGCGCACACGAGCGTGCACCGGCCCGACGTGGTGATCGTCGAAGGCCTCAACGTGCTGCAGCCGCCGCCCGTCCCGCACGACGTCGCGGTGAGCGACCTGTTCGACTTCTCGATCTACGTGGATGCCGAACCCGAGCACATCCAGGGTTGGTACACCGACCGGTTCCTGGCGCTGCGCGATGCCGCGTTCAGCAATCCGAACTCGTTCTTCCGGGTGCTCGCGGACATCTCGGACGAGGAAGCGCGCGAGCGGGCCGCGTACTACTGGAACAGCATCAACCTGCCGAACCTCATCGAGAACGTGCTGCCCACGCGTCACCGCGCCTCGCTCGTGCTGCGCAAGGGCGCCTCCCACGCCGTCGAGACGGTGCTCCTGCGCAAGCTCTGACGTCCCCGCCCCGGGCAACCCTCCGCTGCCCGAGTTGCGTCGCAGTTGCGCAGATGCCACACCTTTCCGCATCCGCCACAGTCATTCACTGGTGCGGATGCGGGAAACTGTCGCCCCTACGAGAAGAACGCGCCCGGCGCCACCGACACGGCACCACCGACCCGGCACGCGTCCGGCACCACCGGCCCGGCGCGCGCGGCCCCGACTGGCCCGACGGATTGCACGGCGCGACGCCGGGCGGGTTCACGGCTGCGCCCAACTACGATGGATCGCATGTGTGGAATCGTCGGATATGTCGGCCCTCGGCCGAGCCAGGACATCCTGATCTCGGGTCTGGCCCGTCTCGAGTACCGCGGATATGACTCGGCCGGCATCGCTGTGATCGACGCCGACGGCGGCCTCGGGATGCGCAAGCGCGCGGGCAAGCTCAGCGTGCTGCGCGACGACCTCGCGCGCGTCCCTCTCGCGGACGGCACGACCGGAATCGGCCACACGCGGTGGGCGACCCACGGCGGTCCGACGGATGCGAACGCGCACCCGCATCTGGCCGACGATGACAAGCTCGCCGTCATCCACAACGGCATCATCGAGAACTTCGCAGCCCTCAAGGCCGAGCTGGTCAGCGAGGGCTACACGTTCCGCAGCGAGACCGACACCGAGGTGGCCGCTGTTCTGATCGGCCGCGAGTACGCCGCGTCCGGCGACCTGATCGCCGCCTTCCGCGCGACCGTGGGCCGCTTCGAGGGCGCCTACACGCTGCTGGCCATGCACAAGGACCACCCGGGGCTCGTGGTCGCCGCACGCCGCAACTCGCCGCTGGTGATCGGCCTCGGCGAGGGCGAGAACTTCCTCGGGTCCGACGTGGCGGCGTTCGTCGAGCACACCCGCAACGCGCTCGCGATCGGCCAGGACGAGATCGTCGCCATCACCCCCGACGGCGTGGAGGTCACGGACTTCGACGGCAACGTCGTGGAGCCCGAGCCGTTCGAAGTGACCTGGGATGCTGCCGCCGCCGAGAAGGGCGGATGGTCCTCGTTCATGGCGAAGGAGGTCTCGGAGGAGCCCGAGGCTGTCGCCAACACGATCCGCGGCCGCATCCGTGACGGTGCCGTCGTGGTCCCGGAGCTCGACGGACTCGACGAGCTCTTCGCCGACATCGATCGTGTCGTCATCATCGCGGCGGGCACCGCGGCCTACGCCGGGCAGACCGGCAAGTACGCGCTGGAGCTGTGGACCCGCATCCCGGTCGACGTCGAGCTCGCGCACGAGTTCCGCTACCGCGACCCGGTGATCGGTCCGCGCACGCTCGTCGTCTCGATCAGCCAGTCCGGCGAGACCATGGACACCCTCATGGCCGTCAAGTACGCGCGTGAGCGCGGCGCGCGCACGCTTTCCATCTGCAACACGCAGGGCGCCACCATCCCGCGCGAGTCGGATGCGATCGTCTACACGCACGCCGGACCCGAGGTCGCCGTGGCCTCGACCAAGGCCTTCGTCGCGCAGATCACCGCGATCTACCTGCTCGCGCTGCACATCGCGCGTGTGCGCGGGTCACTGACGGCAGCCGAGATCGCCGACCACGTGCGCGAGCTCGAGTCGGTGCCCGGCAAGATCAGCACCATCCTCGAGACGCAGCAGGAGCGCATCACGCAGCTCGCGCACTGGATGGCCGACACCCGGTCGGTGCTGTTCCTCGGCCGACACGTCGGCTACCCGATCGCACTGGAGGGGGCTCTCAAACTCAAGGAGATCTCCTACATCCACGCCGAGGGCTTCGCCGCCGGCGAGCTCAAGCACGGACCCATCGCGCTGATCGAGCCCGGTCAGCCGGTGTTCGTGATCGTGCCGTCGCCGCGCGAGTCCTCGGTGCTGCACGACAAGGTGGTCTCCAACATCCAGGAGATCCGGGCGCGCGGTGCCCGGGTCATCGTGATCGCGGAGGAGGGCGACGCGAGCGTCCTGCCGTTCTCCGACGAGGTGCTGCACATCCCGCTCGCGGGCCCTCTGTTCGAGGCGCTGCTCGCGGTCGTCCCGCTGCACATCTTCGCGATGGGCCTCGCCACGGCCAAGGGCCTGGATGTGGACCAGCCGCGCAACCTGGCCAAGTCGGTCACGGTCGAGTAAGGGCCACACTTCTGCGCATACGCGCCTGTGATGAACAGGCGCGTATGCGCATTCCTGTGGCAGGTGCGCATACGCGACGCAACTCGGGCACCCCGGGGCGCGGATAGGGTGGCGGATGCGGCGAGCCGCCGCATCCGGGAGGGCACATGATCGTCGGAATCGGCGTCGACCTGGTCGACGTGCCGCGGTTCGCGCGCACGCTCGCGCGCACTCCGGGCCTGCTGACCCGCCTCTTCTCACCCGCCGAGCGCGTGCTGAAGCCGCGCTCGCTCGCCGCGCGCTACGCGGCCAAGGAGGCGCTGATCAAGGCGCTCGGCGGTTCGCACGGCGTGCACTGGGTCGAGATCGAGGTGGCGTCGGAGCCGTCGGGACGACCGATCTTCTCTCTCACCGGCTCCACGGCCGAGGTCGTCGCGGCACGCGGCATCGTGGCCCTGCACCTGTCGATGAGCCACGATGCAGACCTTGCGACGGCGTACGTCGTCGCCGAGGCGGCACCCGCATGATCGCGCGCGTCGCCGTCTACACGGGCTCCGCCCTCGGCACCTCGCCGGCCTACGCGCAGGCCGCGGCCGCGGTGGGCCAGGCGCTCGCCGTATCCGGCATCGGGCTCGTGTACGGCGGTGGGCGTGCCGGACTCATGGGTGTCGTGGCGGATGCCGCCCTCGCCGCCGGCGGCGAGGTGCACGGCGTGATCCCGCAGGCCCTGGTGGATGCGGAGCTCGCCCACCCCGGCCTCACCCGGCTCGAGATCGTGGCCGACATGCACGAGCGCAAGATGCGGATGGCGGAGCTCGCCGATGCGTTCGTGGCACTGCCCGGCGGGGCCGGAACGCTCGAGGAGCTCTTCGAGGCGTGGACCTGGCTGCAGCTGGGTCTGCACCGCAAGCCCGTCTCGCTCTACGACGTCGACGGCTTCTGGGCACCTTTGGGAACGATGCTGGACGGCATGGTCGAGGCCGGGTTCCTGACCGGGGCCTTCCGCGACACCCTCGGCGTCGCCGCCGACCCGGCGGCGCTGCTCGCGGGATTCGCGGCATGGGAGCCGCCCGCGCCCAAGTGGCGGCGCTGAGCGCCCTGCGTCAGCGGGTACCGTGGATGCGGCGACGGGAGGTCCCATGAGTACGCTGCCGGCCGGGGTCATGCGCGAAGCGATCATCGACGTCGAGGCGATCGCCGACAACGTGCGTCAGCTGCGCCGATTGACGGGCGTCGAGGTCATCGCCGTCGTCAAGGCCGACGGCTACGGGCACGGAGCCGCCCGGTCCGCCGCGGCGGCGCTCGCCGGCGGTGCGACGCGCATCGGTGTCGCCGACATCGCCGAGGCGCTGGCCCTGCGGCGCGCCGGGATCGACGCGCCCATCCTGGCGTGGTTGCACGCTCCCGGCGCCTCCTTCGGCGAGGCGGTCGAGCGCGGCATCGAGTTGGGCGTGTCCAACCTGGATCAGCTGAACGCGGCAGCCGCCGCCGGAAGCGGCGACAGTCCCGCCGTGCTGCACCTCAAGCTCGAGACCGGACTGGGGCGCAACGGCGCCTCGCCCGCCGACTACGCCGCACTGTTCGCGGAGGCGGCCCGGTGGGAGCGGCTAGGACGGGTGCGTGTGATCGGCATCTTCAGCCACCTCTCCAACGCCTCCGCCCAGGACGACCTGGCGGCGCTCGCGCGCTTCGAGGATGCGGTCGCCGCCGCATCCGCCGCCGGCCTGACGCCGCGCCTGCGCCACATCGCCGCCACCCACGCCGCGATCGCCCTGCCGCAGACCCGGCTGAACTGCGTGCGGATCGGGATCGGCATCTACGGCCTGTCGCCCTTCGACGACCGTTCGTCCGCGGATCTGGGCCTGCGCCCGGCGATGACGCTGCGCGCCGCCGTCGCGGCCGTCAGGCGCGTCGGGGCGGGACAGGGCGTCTCGTACGGCTACGACTACCGCACGAACGTCGACACGACGTTGGCGCTCGTGCCGCTGGGGTACGCCGATGGGGTGCCGCGGCACGCCTCCGGCGCGGGACCGGTGCGCATCGCTGGCGGGCGTCACTCGGTGGCCGGGCGCATCGCGATGGATCAGTTCGTCGTCGATGTCGGCGATGCCGAGGTGCACGTGGGAGACGAGGTCGTCCTCTTCGGCGATCCGACCCTCGGCGTGCCGTCGGCGACCGACTGGGCGGATGCTGCCGGCACCATCAACTACGAGATCGTCACGCGGATCGGCGCGCGCGTTCCTCGGCGCGACATCGAGCGATGAGCGGGCATGAATCCGGCGCCGCCGATGTTGCGCACGACATGACGAACGGGGTCGGTGAGCTGGCGATGAACGAGTTGCTCGGCGAGCGGGAGATCGTCTCGCCGCAGGAGATGGAGCAGCTGGGTCGGCAGATCGGAGAGCGCCTGCATGCGGGCGACATCGTGGTGCTGACGGGGGCGCTCGGGGCGGGCAAGACCACGTTGACGCGCGGGATCGCCGCCGGTCTCGGCGTGCGCGGGCCGATCCAGAGCCCCACGTTCGTGATCGCCCGCACGCATCCCTCGCTCACCGGCGGAGCGCCGCTGGTCCACGTCGACGCCTACCGGTTGGGTTCGGCGGCGGAGCTCGATGACCTCGACATCGACCTGCCGGGCTCGGTGGTCGTCGTGGAATGGGGCCACGGACTCATCGAGGCGATCGCGGACTCCTGGTGGGAGGTCGAGCTCGATCGCGAGTGGGACGGTCGCGGGGTCGACAGCGCCTGCGGGACGTATCAGCGCCACAACGACGACCTCGATGCCGAGACGCCGCGTCTGGTGACGATCACGCACCACGCCGTCTGAGCGCCGCGGCGGCGCCGCATTACCCTGGAGGGGTGTTCCTCGGCATCGACACCTCGCTCGGAACGGCGCTCGCCGTCATCGACCCCGACGGCGTCGTGCGCGCCGAGGTCTCCAGCGACAACCCTCTCGGGCACGCGGAGGTCATCGGCGATCTGCTTCTCACCGTGACGGAGGCCGCGCGCACCACGGCCGCGCACGGCTCGGGACTGGGGGCCGACGACGACGCCCGCATCACGCACGTCGTCGCGGGCATGGGCCCCGGTCCCTTCACCGGGCTGCGCATCGGGATCGCCGCCGCGCGTGCGTTCGCGCTCGCCCGCGGTGTGCCCGTCGTGCCCGTCGCCAGCCACGATGCGGTCGCGCTGGGCGTGCTGCTCGCGTCGGCGATGGAGGATGCGGACGCCGGCACGTTCGCCGTCGTCACCGACGCGCGGCGTCGGGAGTTCGCCTACACCGTGTACCGCGGACTCGACGATGACGGCCTGCCCGAGCGGATCACCGGCCCCGCCCTGAGCCCGCGCGACGAGCTGGACGACCGCCTCGCGGCGCTCGGCGCTGCGCGCATGGACGCGAGTGCGATCCCCGCGACGGTCCTCGCGCTGTGCGGTGCCCGTGCCGTCGCCGCCGGCCGCACGATCGCCGCGGACGAACCGCTGTATCTGCGATCCCCCGATGTCACGAGTCCGCACGCGCCCAAGCGGGTGGGGTCGTGATCCGTACGGCGACGCCCGCCGATCTCGACGCCATCATGCGTCTGGAGCGGGCGAGCTTTCCCACGGATGCGTGGAGCGACGCCATGATGCGTGAAGAGCTCGCCTCGCCGCACGGGCACTACATCGCTCTCGAGCAGGGCGGTCGGCTGATCGGCTACGCAGGCTTGCGGGCGCCCGCGGGAGCGCGCGACGGCGACATCCAGACGATCGCTCTGGACGAGACGGCGCGCGGACGAGGCTTCGGGCGGGCGCTGTTGCGGACGCTCCTCTCGAAAGCCCACGAACGTCGCGTGCGCGACGTGTTCCTCGAGGTGCGCGACGACAACCCCGTCGCCCGCGGCTTGTACGCCTCCGAGGGTTTCGTCGAGGCCGGCCGGCGTCCGCGCTACTACCAGCCCGACGACGTCGACGCGATCGTCATGCGCGTGGACGTGCCGGCGTGGGCGGCGGCCCGCGGCGAGGATGCGGTGGCATCCGGTGTGAACGGAGGATGGTGCTCGTGAGCGGACCTCTCGTGCTCGGCATCGAGACAAGTTGCGACGAGACCGGCATCGGCATCGTCCGTGGCCGCGAGCTGCTGACGAACACGATCGCCAGTTCCATGGACGAGCACGCCCGCTACGGCGGCGTCGTGCCCGAGGTCGCCGCGCGCGCGCACCTCGAGGCGCTGCAGCCCGCGATCCACGCGGCGCTCGCCGAGGCCGGGGTCGGCCTGCACGACCTGGACGCTGTCGCGGTCACGTCGGGCCCGGGGCTCGCCGGTGCGCTCATGGTGGGAGTGGGCGCCGCGAAGGCGCTCGCCGTGGGGCTCGGCAAGCCGCTCTACGCCGTCAACCACCTCGTCGGTCATATCGCGGCCGACATCCTCGATGCGGATGCGGCCCCCCTCGAGTACCCGACGGTCGCCCTGCTCGTCAGCGGCGGCCACACATCGCTGCTGCTCGTGCGCGATCTCACGAGCGATGTGGAGTTGCTGGGTGAGACGGTCGACGACGCCGCGGGGGAGGCGTTCGACAAGGTCGCCCGCATCCTGGGTCTGCCCTACCCGGGAGGCCCGCAGATCGACCGCGCCGCCGCCGAGGGCGATCCCACCGCCATCCGGTTCCCCCGTGGGCTCTCCCGCGCCTCCGACATGGCGGAGCACCGCTACGACTTCTCGTTCTCGGGCCTGAAGACGGCCGTGGCCCGCTACCTCGAGCAGACGCCGGACGCCTCCGTGCCCGACGTCGCCGCATCCTTCCGCGAGGCGGTCGTGGACGTGCTGGTGACGAAGGCGCTGGATGCCTGCGCGCGCTACGGCGTGCCGCGCCTGCTGCTGGGCGGCGGCGTGATCGCCAACCGCAGGCTGCGCGACGTGGCTCTCGAGCGCGGTACCGCGGCCGGTGTCGCGGTCCGCATCCCGCCGCTGAGCCTGTGCACCGACAACGGGGCGATGATCGCGGCGCTGGCCGCCGAGCTCATCTCTGCAGGGCGTGCTCCGTCGACGCTCCGCTTCGGCGCCGACTCCACGCTGCCGGTCACCGAGATCCAGGTGGCGGAGCAGCGGTGAACCGCCAACAGGGACACGACGCGCCGGAAGACCCGGCGTCGCTGGCATCGGGGTACGGACCGGACGACGCGGCCGCGCAGCCCCTGCTGGCGGCGGCCGCGGCTCTGGATCCCTCGCCGCCCGAGCAGCCCGTCGGCGCACTGCCGGTCGTCGCCCGCGTCGAGTCGCCCTCCGACGATGTCATCGTCCCGACGCAGGCCGCCGAGCTCCCGGGCACGCACCGCGGCGGCTTCACCCGCCCGCCGACCGCGCCCGTGGACGTGCGGGAGCAGGTGGCCGAGCATGAGGAGCTCCCCGCGACGACCGCGACCCTGCCGACGACGGATGCGGGCGCGCCCGCCAACTTCGCGACGCTCTCCCTCGGCTTCGCCGTGGTGGCCCTCATCGTCGCCATCGTGGTCGGCTGGGGCTTCCCGATCGGCGTGGGCGCCGTCGTGCTCGGGCTCATGTCCTTGCGCGGGCGGGTGGAGAGCCGCCCGATCGCGGCGTGGGGTGTCGCGCTCGGTGCGCTCTCGTTGATCTACAGCGCGGGATGGCTCATGTACGCGGGCATCCAGTCGGGGTGGATCGGCTGACGTTTCTTCCCTCGGAGCGTGCTGTGCGCGTCGGCTGCGCTTGATAGGTTCGCAAGCATGGGGATCGAGTGGGGACGAATCAGCCCTGTCATCGTGGTCACTGCCGGGATTCTGGCCTGCATGCTGGTGCCGAGCGTGGTGTTCATCGCCGTGTCGGCGTTTCTCGACGACAACGCGCTGCTGGGGGCGGCGGCGGTCGTTGCGGCAGGCGGGATGGTGATCGGAGCCGCCGCGGCATTCGTGTACGCGGGGGCGATGTTCCGACGACGCAGGGCCGTCGGCGAGGGCTGATCAGACGCGATCCGCCAGGATCGCCGTCCGTTTGTCGCCGATCCGCGTCAGCAGCAGCGTCGCCGAGGCCTCTCCCTTGAGCTTGAGCCGGGTGCGCAGCTGCGCCGGGTCCACGTCGACGCCGCGTTTCTTGATCTCGAGCGTGCCGATACCGCGCTCGCGAAGGGCACGGGAGAGCTTCTTCTCGTCGGCCGGGAACTGCTCCCGCACGCGGAAGCTCTGCACGAACGGGCTCGTCACCGCCTCGTCCGAGGTGAGGTAGGCGATGCGTTCGTCGAGGGTGCCCGCATCCAACGATCGGGCCACGTCGCCTATCAGGCGGGCGCGGATCACGGCGCCGTCCGGTTCGTGGAGGAACGCGCCGAGCGGGAGAGGGGCGACGTCTTCGGCGTCCTGAGCGGATGTGAGCTCGTGCACCTGGTCGCCGCGGACGACGAGCGCTGCACGCCGCACCCCGTCGCGAGCCAGCTCCCGGGAGAAGAGGACGAGCTCGATGGTCGAACCGTCCACACTGATCCACTGCGCTTCGACCCCGTCGGGGATGCTGTCGCGATCGAAGCCGGGACCGAGCTTGATGCCGGTCGGCAGGCGTTCGGCGAGCTCGAACGCCCAGCCGAGCGCCGGGCTGTACTCGTCGGCGCGCAGGCGGTCGCTGTGGGAGCCGCCCACCGGGCGACGCGCCGGGTCGAGCCACACCGCATCCCTGTCACGGAGATCCACCTCCTCCGCGCGGGCGTGCGAGACCGTGACGGTGTCGCCGAACGGCGCCAGATTGTAGGCGGCGACGGCCGCGGTCGCCTCATCGGCGTCCACGGCGGCGACCTCGAGCCCGAGGGCTGCGAACCCCAGGGCATCGCCGCCGATGCCGCATCCGAGATCGGCGATGCGACGGCGTCCCGCGTCGCGGAACCGGCCGGCATGGCGGGCGGCCACACTCAGGCGGGTGGCCTGCTCGAGCCCCGCCGCGGTGAAGAGCATCCGGCCGGCGAACGGTCCGAACTTCGCCGCCGCGCGGGCGCGCAGTCGCGCCTGACCGACGACGGCCGAGACGAGGTCGGGCCCGTGTCCCGCAGCGCGCAGCCTGCTCACGGCCGCAGCGGCCGCGGCCGTCGACTCGATCGGCCCCGTCTCATCCAGCAGGCGCAGTCCTTCGGGGGTGAGAAGGGCGCGCAGCTCGCTCATCTCCATCGCTTCAGCCTAGGCGCGAGCTTGTGTTGGCACTCGCGTTGCACGAGTGCCAGGACGCCTCTAGACTTGCCATTAGCACTCTCGGTGTGAGGGTGCTAACTGAGTCTTCCGTTTCACGAAGCGAGAAAGAAGAGGTAGACCGTGTCGGTTTCCATCAAGCCGCTCGAGGACCGCATCGTCATCCAGCAGGTCGAGGCCGAGCAGACCACCGCTAGTGGCCTGGTCATCCCCGACACCGCCAAGGAGAAGCCCCAGGAGGGCGAGGTCGTGGCCGTGGGCCCCGGCCGCATCGACGACAACGGCAACCGTGTTCCGCTCGACGTCGCCGTCGGCGACCGCGTGATCTACAGCAAGTACGGCGGCACCGAGGTCAAGTTCGGCGCCGACGAGTACCTCGTGCTCTCCGCGCGCGACGTGCTCGCGGTGGTCGTTCGCTGACATCGACTGCTCGAAGCCCCCGTCCACTCGGCCGGGGGCTTCGTTCGTTGCGGGCGCGCTCCGGCAGCGACCGCGGTCCTAGGCTGGATCGGTGAACCCACGCACTTCCCCCGAGCAGGGCCTCGCCGGCGGCCTGTACGCCTTCTCCGCATATCTCTTGTGGGGCGTGCTGCCGCTGTACTTCCTGCTGCTGGCGCCGGTGGGCGCGTTCGAGATCGTCGCGTGGCGCATCCTGCTGTCGCTGGTCTTCTGCGCACTCCTGATCGCGGTGACGCGCTCGTGGCGGCGCCTCGCCGCCATCCTTCGCCAGGGTCGACTCGTTGCTCTCACCGTGATCGCCGGCATCCTGATCTACGTCAACTGGCAGACCTATCTCATCGGCACCCTGAGCGGTCACGTCATCGAGACGAGCCTCGGCTACTTCATCAATCCGATCGTCACGGTCCTGCTGGGCGTGCTGGTGCTGCGAGAGCGACTGCGCCCTACCCAGTGGGTGGCGATCGGGCTCGCCACCGCCGCGGTCGTGGTGATCGTGGTCGGCTACGGCGCCATGCCCTGGATCGCCCTCATCCTCGCGTTCTCGTTCGGCTTCTACGGACTCGTGAAGAAGAAGATCGGTCCGTCCGTGGACGCGGTCAGCGGGCTCACGCTGGAATCGCTCTGGCTCACCCCTCTCGCCCTCGTGCAGCTCGTCGTGGTGGGTCTGACGACGGGGCTGGGCTTCGCCTCCGCCGGGGTCGGCACCACGGTGGCCCTCGCCCTGGCGGGCGTCGTGACGGCCGTCCCGCTGCTGCTGTTCGCTGCGGGTGCGCGCCGAGCGCCACTGACGCTGCTCGGCATCATCCAGTTCGTCGCTCCGGTTCTGCAGTTCCTCATCGGATGGTGGGTGCTGGGCGAGCCGATGACGGCCGGACGGTGGGCGGGGTTCGCGCTCGTGTGGGCCGCGCTCATCCTGTTGAGCGCGGATTCGATCATCGCCTCGCGCCGCGCGCGCAAGGGCGCAGGATTGCAGAACGCTCCGTCCGACGTGGCCGAATTGACGTAATGCGTCGAATAGCGGCGCGATTCATAACGATTTCGTCGCGAAAGGGTGCGGAGACTGTGCGCGACGCGCGCCTACAACACACTCGTAACAATGCGCGGCTAGCTTCTGGCGCAACGCGGCGTCCAGGTCGCGCATTGAAGAGTGAAAGGACGGAACCAGATGGTTCACTCCAAGAAGGCGTGGTTTGCCGCGACCGCCCTCGCGGGCGTCTCGGCGCTTGCGCTCGTCGGGTGTGCCGGCGGGGGCGAAGCAGCGCCCTCCGGCAGCTCAGACGCAGGTGGCGACTACACGGCGCAGAACTGCGCCGACGGCACCACGAGCGCTGACATCCTGAAGGTCGGCACCCTGCTGCCGACCACCGGAACCCTGGCGTTCCTCGGCCCGCCCGAGATCGCCGGTGTCGGCCTGGCTGTCGACGACATCGTCGCCGCGGGCGACGACGCATGTACGTTCTGGACCGACTCCGGTGACAGCAACGACATGACGGTCTCGTCCGCCTCGGCCGACGAGCTCATCAACGCGAAGGTCTCGATCGTGATCGGCGCCGCATCCTCCTCGGTGTCGCTGAACGTCGTCGACAAGCTCACCAAGAGCGCGAGCCCGATCGTGCAGATCTCGCCCGCGAACACGGCGGCGTCGCTCTCGGGCTACTCGCCCTTCTACTTCCGCACCGCTCCGCCGGACACGGTGCAGGGCTCCGCGCTGGGCCAGCTCATCACGAGCGACGGCAACGCGAACATCGCGTTCCTCGTCTTCAACGACGCGTACGGCACGGGCCTGCGCGACGTGATCGAGGAGACCGTCACCGGTGCGGGCGGATCGGTCACCTACGGCGCCAAGGGCGCGGGCCAGGAGTTCCCTCCCGGTCAGACCACCTTCTCGTCCGAGGTGACGGCGGCTCTGGCCACCAACCCGGACGCGATCGTGATCATCGCCTTCGACGAGACCAAGGCGATCATCCCCGAGCTCGTGTCGCAGGGCTGGGACATGTCCCGCACCTACTACACGGACGGCAACACGTCGGACTTCTCGAAGGACTTCGAGCCCGGAACGCTCGAGGGCGCTCAGGGCACGATCCCCGGTGCGAACCCCGCCGAGGACTTCAAGGAGCGTGCATCCGCGTGGCACGAGTCGGTCGAGGGTTCGGCCCTGGACGACTACTCCTACTCGGCTGAGTCGTACGACGCCGTCATCCTCTCGGCCCTCGCGGCCCTGAAGGGCGGCGCGACCGACCCCGCCACCATCCAGGCGAACCTGGCCGCTGTGTCGGGTGCGACGGGTGGCGAGGAGTGCTCCACGTACGCGGACTGCAAGGAGCTCATCGCCGGCGGCAAGGACATCCACTACACGGGTGTCGCCGGCACGGGGCCGTTCAACGACAAGAACGACCCCTCGAGCGCCTTCATCGGCATCTACAAGTTCGACGGTGACAACAAGCCCGTCTGGCAGAGCGCTGTCGAGGGCAAGTCTTGATCTGACTGCTCACGCGCACGAACGCCCCCGGGTTCGCCCGGGGGCGTTCGTGCGTTCCGGGTCGGTGCGCGTGAGAGTGCCCCCGTCCCGTACACCTCCCGTCCCGTCCTTGCCCCGCCCCGCCCCCCGAGCGGCATGGCGCCTGTGTTCGAGGGACGCGCGTTGTCGCGTCTGGGCTGTGGGGCCGCGCGTTGGGTCCCTTGAACCGATGGGTTCGGTGTTGGGGGGACGCGTGTTGTTGCTCCGGCGGCGTTGGGTCGCGTGTGGGGGCTCTCGAGCGTGTGGGGTGCGTGTTGGGGGGACGCGTGTTGTTGCTCCGGGGGCGTTGGGGTCGCGTTTCGGGTCTTTTGAACACGTGGGATGCGGGCCTGTACCGGGGGCCAGCCCCCCCCATGCTCGCCTGTCACAGATCGACGCCGTCGGCTCGATCTGTGACAGGCGAGCACAGGGGCGACGCGGCGCCGCGGGGGAGCGAAGGGGACGCGCGGCGCGTCCAAAGGGGGAAGGGGGCGGATGCGGGTGCATCCGCCCCCTACGGAGCGCTCAGGCGGCGTGTGGCGCCGCGCGGATCTCAGGCCTTGCCGGCGTCGGGCTCGACGCCCGGGTCCGACATGGGCTCCGCTCCCGGCGGGAGGTCCTCCGCCGCGCTGGCGCCCGCCGTCACCGACGTCGGCACCTGCTCGTCGGGGGTCACCGTGCCCGCGGGAGTCGGCTCCGCCGTCGCGGAGGCGACCGGAGCGGCAGCGGATGCGGGGGCGGACTTGTCCGCGTCCACGTCTGCCGCGAGCGTGCCGAGGTAGAGCTGGATGACCTTCGGGTCGTTGGCGAGCTCACGCCCCGTTCCCGTGTAGGCGTCCCGTCCCTGGTCGAGCACGTACGCGCGATCGCAGATCTGCAGGCAGCGGCGCGCGTTCTGCTCGACCATGATCACGCTCACGCCCGCCTTGTTGATGCGACGGGTGCGGATGAAGGTCTCATCCTGACGGACCGGTGACAGGCCCGCTGAAGGCTCGTCGAGCAGCAGCACGGACGGGTCCATCATGAGAGCGCGCGCCATCGCGACGGACTGACGCTCACCGCCCGAGAGGGAACCGGCGCGCTGATCGCGACGGTCGGCGAGCACCGGGAAGATCTCGAAGATCTTGTCGAGCTGCTCGCGGAACTTGCGCGGCTTCTGGTAGATGCCCATCTGCAGGTTCTCCTCGATCGTCAGCGAGGGGAACACGTTGTTCGTCTGCGGCACGAAGCCCACGCCGGTGGAGACGAGCTTGTTCGGCTTCCAGCCGGTGATGTCGGTGCCCTTGAGCGTGACGGAGCCGCCGCGGATCGACACCTGGCCGAACACCGCCTTCAGGAACGTCGACTTGCCGGCGCCGTTCGGGCCGATGATGCCGATGAGCTCGCCCGGGTGGGCGACGATGTTCACGCCGTTGAGGATGTTGACCCCCGGCAGGTAGCCGGCGTGCAGGTCCTTCGCGACGAGGACCGGTTCGGTCGCGTTCGTCATGAACGGTGCTCCTTTCCGAGCGCCTCGTCGATCTGCCGCTCGGCGGCCGCGTCGGCGGCCTCCGCCTCGGCCTCGAGCTGTTGGATGACCGAGGTGTCGAGCAGCGAGTCGTCACCGAGGTCGGTGTCGTGGTGCGCACCGAGGTACGCGTCCACGACCGCCTGCTGGTTCATGACCTCGCCGGCGGGGCCTTCGGCGACGATCGCGCCCTGCGCCATCACGACCACCCAGTCGGAGATGTGGCGCACCATGTGCATGTCGTGCTCGACGAACAGGACCGTGGTGCCGTCGTCGCGCAGGGCCTGGATGTGTCCGAGCAGCGACTGCGTGAGCGCCGGGTTCACACCCGCCATGGGCTCGTCGAGCATGATCATCTTCGGGTCGCTCATGAGCGCACGCGCCATCTCGAGCAGCTTCTTCTGCCCGCCCGAGAGGGAGCCCGCGAGGTCTTCGCGCTTCTCGTACAGCTTGAAGCGCTGCAGGAGATCCATCGCCTTCTCGGTGATCTCCTTCTCCCGCTTGCGCCAGAGCGCGGGGATCAGAGCCACGGCCATGTTCTCGCCGGGCTGGTCTCGCGCGCCGAGCAGCATGTTGTCGAGCACCGTCATGCGCGAGAGCGCCTTCGTGAGCTGGAAGGTGCGCACCATGCCGCTGCGGGCGACCTTGGATGCGGCCGTGCTGCCGAGCGTGCGCCCGTCGAACGACCATCTAGCCGCCTTGTCGGCGGGCGGGCCGCCGAAGGCTCGCTTCGCGCTCGTCGGCTTGTCGAAGCCGGTGATGAGGTTGAAGAAGGTCGTCTTGCCGGCGCCGTTGGGGCCGATGAGGGCCGTGATGGCGCCGCGCTGGACCTCGAGGTGGTCGACGTCGACGGCGGTCATGCCGCCGAAGCGGCGGATGATGTTGTCGACGACGAGGATGGGGTCGGGCTTCGGCGCGCCGGGCGTCTGAGCGACGTGCGACAGGCTCTCCTGTGCGGCCGCCTGGGCCGCCGTGATCGGCTCAGACATTGAAGCTCAGCTCCTTCTTGCTGCCGAGGATGCCCTGTGGTCGGAAGATGACCAGGAGCATCAGCGCGATGCCGATCACGATCCACGAGAACTGATCGGTCTGCTGGGTGGACATGATCGAGTCGGGCACGACGATGTCGGTGATGCCCTGGATGAAGATGCGCACCGCGAAGAACAGGATCGAGCCCAGCACGGGTCCGAAGATGGTCGCGGCGCCGCCCAGCAGGAGCGCGGTCCAGATGAAGAACGTCGTCGAGCGTCCCAGCGCGTCCGGCTGGACGGAGGACGGGAGGACGTAGATGATGCCCGCGAACGCGCCGAGCACACCGCCGAGCACCAGGGCCTGCATCTTGTAGGAGTAGGCGCTCTTGCCGAGGCTGCGCACCGCATCCTCGTCCTCGCGGATGCCCTTGAGCACACGACCCCACGGGCTGCGCATGAGCAGCCACACCAGCACGAGGAAGACCGCCACGAGCGCCCAGGCCACGATGCGGATCCACCATCCGCTCACGCCGTTGTTCTCATACGTGAACCAGAGGATGGTGGTGGAGCCGTCCGGCAGGAACGACAGCTCGTTGAACGGATCACGGTAGGTCGCGCCGGGAAGACCGTTCGAGCCGCCGGTGATGGGGCCCATGATCGAGGAGCGTCCGACCATGCGCACGATCTCGGCGGCCGAGATCGTGACGATCGCGAGGTAGTCTCCGCGCAGCTTCAGGGTCGGGATACCGAGGATGAGGCTGAAGATGATGACCGCGATGATCGCGATCAGCAGCGACGGCCAGAATCCCAGGCCCGCGCCGATCGACACGGCGAAGCCGTAGGCGCCGAGCAGCATGAAGCCCGCCTGGCCCATGTTGAGCAGGCCCGTGTAGCCGAAGTGGATGTTGAGGCCGATCGCGGCGATGGCGAAGGCGGCCGTAGCCGGCGAGATGGCGCTTGCCGCCATCTGGGTGAGCAGGTTCAGGAATTCCATGTGTCAGCCCACCCGTTCCTTGCGCCCGAACAGACCCTGCGGTCGCACCAGCAGCAGCAGGATCAGCAGCAGCAGGGCGGTCGCGTACTTGAAGTCGCCCGGCAGCCAGATGTTCGTCAGCTCGACCGTCATACCGATGATGAGGGCGCCGAAGAGGGCGCCGAAGGCGGTTCCGAGGCCGCCGAGGGTCACCGCGGAGAAGAGCAGGAGCAGCAGCTGCATGCCCGTCATCCAGTTGATGCCGTTGAGCACGAGACCGAGCAGGATGCCCGCGAGGCCCGCGAGCGCGGCGGATGCGGTCCAGATCAGGCGGATCACGCCGTCGACGTTGATGCCGGATGCGGCGGCGAGCGCCGGGTTGTCGCTCACGGCGCGGGTCGCGCGTCCGACGCGGGTCTTGACCAGGAAGAGACCGACCGCGACGAGGACGACGACCGCGATGCCCATGGCGATCAGCGAGTCCTGACTGAGCGAGACCGGGCCGATCTGCACGGGCTTCGGGTTGGCCATGACGATGCGCACGGTCGATGCGCCGATGAAGAACTGGAACACGTACTGCAGTGCCAGCGACATTCCGATCGTGACGATCATGAGCTGCGTCAGCGACAGTCGCTTCTTGCGCAGCGGTTTCCAGATCGCGAGGTCCTGCGTGTAGCCGAACGCCGCGCACAGGATGATGACGATGAGGCCGGCGAGCCAGATGTTCAGTCCCAGCAGGTTCGCGAAGACGAAGGCGAGGAGGCCGCCGAGGGTCACGAGCTCGCCGTGGGCGAAGTTCGAGATGCCGGTCGTGCCGTAGATCAGGGAGAGTCCGACGGCGGCGAGTGCCAGGAGCAGTCCGAGCCGCAGGCCGGATGCCGCCTGCTGGGCGAGGCGGTCCCAGTTGAATCCGGAGCCGGCCGTCGTGGTGCCGCCGCTCGTGGTGCCGCCGTCGCCGCTGCCGCCGGCCGATTCGAGCGAGAACAGCGCGGCGGTGTTCGCGCCGAGCGTCACGGTCCGCACCTGCGGCTCGTCGCTTCTCAGGGTGACGCCGTCGGGCAGCGTGTCGGGGTCGACCGTCACCGAGTACTCACCGGGCTGCTCGACGCTCAGCGACCAGCGGCCGTCGTCGTCGGTCTCGGTGGAGACGGTGCCGCCCGGGCCGGTGGCCGAGACCACGACTCCCGCTCCGGCGTCGCGCAGCGTGCCGGAAAGGCAGCCGACGGTGGCGCTGGGTGCGCAGACCTCGGTCTGCTTGGCGCTCTCATCGGTGGTCTCGGCGTGAGCCGCAGTGGGGATAAAGGTCAGTAGCGCGACGATGAGCGCGGCGAAGAGGAGAAGAATCCCGGGTAGGGATCGTCTCTCGGTCGCAGTGGTGGAAACCACGGAACCTCCAGTCGGGGACACGCACCCAGGATGCGGTCGGCATCGGCAATGACGACGACGCTACGAGCGTATTGTGTCCGTCGTGTTTCAGCGAGGACACGCCCCGGCCACGATCGCCTCGTCGACGGATTCCGTCACCGGATGCCGTTCGAGCCTACGTAATCCGCAATCGGGCATCGCCCGCCCGCTCGCGCCTGTGGACACGCCGGAGCTCGCGGACGTGCGCGCGCGATAACGGATGCGGGAACAAAACGACAGCCGCGGCCGCTTACAATCGACAGACGACGGGAAACCCTCGCCCGGGCCGTGATCGGCCGGCGTTCGAGGCCTGCCCCCGCGTCTGACGTCTAAGGCGACCCGCCGCATCCGCGAGTGCCGGCGGGGGAGGAGAGCGCGATGGAAAACCACGACCCGTTCGGCTTCGTCGGACTGACCTACGACGACATCCTGCTGCTTCCCGGGCACACGGATGTCATCCCCAGCGAAGCCGACACCTCGTCGCGCGTGACCCGACGCATCACGGTGGCGACGCCGCTGATCTCGGCCGCGATGGATACGGTCACCGAGGCGCGCATGGCGATCGCGATCGCCCGTGAGGGCGGCCTCGGCATCCTGCACCGCAACGCCTCCATCGCCGATCAGGCCGCGATGGTCGATCGCGTCAAGCGCAGCGAGTCGGGCATGATCTCCGACCCCGTCACCACCACTCCGGACGCCACGGTCGAGGAGGTCGACGCGCTGTGCGCCCAGTACCGCATCTCGGGCCTGCCCGTCGTCGACGAGGAGGGGCACCTCGTCGGGATCATCACGAACCGCGACATGCGCTTCGTCTCCGGCTTCGAGCGCCGTACGACCTACGTCCGCGACGTCATGACGAGCGAGAACCTCATCACCGCTCCCGTCGGTGTCAGCGCCGGTGATGTGATCGCGGCGTTCGCGAAGCATCGTGTCGAGAAGCTGCCCCTCATCGACGAGGAGGGCAAGCTCGCCGGCCTCATCACCATCAAGGACTTCGACAAGAGCGAGAAGTATCCGCTCGCCACGAAGGACGACCAGGGGCGCCTGCGCGTCGGCGCCGCCATCGGCTTCTTCGGCGATGCGTGGGAGCGCGCCGAGGCGCTGCGCGACGCCGGTGTCGACGTGCTCGTCGTCGACACCGCCAACGGTCAGTCGGCGGGCGTCATCGACATGGTGCGTCGCATCAAGGCCGACCCGTCCTTCGCGGACATCGACGTGATCGGCGGCAACGTGGCGACCCGCGAGGGCGCGCAGGCGCTCATCGACGCCGGCGTGGATGCGGTCAAGGTCGGGGTCGGGCCGGGCTCGATCTGCACGACCCGCATCGTCGCTGGTGTCGGCGTGCCGCAGGTGACGGCGATCTGGGAGGCGTTCCAGGCCGCTCGCGAGGCCGGTGTACCGGTGATCGCGGACGGCGGCCTGCAGTACTCGGGCGACATCGCCAAGGCGCTCGTCGCCGGCGCCGACACCGTGATGCTGGGCTCGCTCCTCGCCGGCACCGACGAGTCGCCGGGCGAGATCGTCTTCCAGGGCGGCAAGCAGTTCAAGCTGTACCGCGGCATGGGCTCGCTGGGCGCGCTGCAGACGCGCGGCAAGAAGACCTCCTACTCCAAGGACCGCTACTTCCAGGCCGACGTCCCCAACGACGACAAGCTGATCCCCGAGGGGATCGAGGGCCAGGTCGCCTACCGCGGGCCGCTGTCCGCCGTGGCGTACCAGCTCGTGGGAGGCCTGCGGCAGTCGATGTTCTACGTCGGGGCGCGCACCGTCGAGGAGCTCAAGGCCAAGGGCCGCTTCGTGCGGATCACCCCGGCAGGGCTCAAGGAGTCGCACCCGCACGACGTGCAGATCGTGGTGGAGGCGCCCAACTACAAGCGCTGATCGAGAGCGTTCGAAACGCCGCATCCCGTCGGGGTGCGGCGTTTCGCTTCCCGGGGCTACGCTGACGCTCGTGATCCGGCGACGTCAGCATCCCGAGGCCACCGTCTCGACGCGGCGGCTCGAGGCCTACACCGACGGCGTGTTCGCGATCGCGGCGACGCTGCTGGTGCTGGATCTGACGGCGCGAACCTTCGACGGGGTGCGCTCCGACGCGGACCTCTGGGCGGCGCTCGTGGGCATGTCGCAGCCGTTCTTCACCTTCTTGGTCAGCTTCCTCATCCTGAGCCTGATGTGGCGGGCGCACGTCGAGCAGTTCGAGCACATCTCCCGCATCGACACCCTCGGCACGTGGATCAACTCGGCGCGGCTGTTCTTCATCGTGCTCGTGCCCTTCACCTCCACGATCAACAACGAGTTCGCCGACCTGGTGCTCGGGCGCATGCTCCTGCCGATCAACTTTCTGCTGGCGATCGGATGCAGCTGGGCACAGTGGGCATGGGCCGTGCGCACCCACGATCGGTCGATGCCCGACTTCCCGCTCGCCGAGGCCCGCATCCAGGGCGGCGGAGCGCTCAGCGCCCTCATCATCTCCGCGGGTGTCGTCGCCCTCAGCCCGCTGGCCGGCTCGCTCGCCTTCCTGCTGTTCCTCGTCGACGGGCCGCTGACCCGCCTGCTCTCGCGGCCGCGCGCGACGGCGACGCCCGACGCGCCCTCACCGGACGTATCAGCCGGCTAGCGGCGCGACCGAACTCCTGCAGTAACGCCCGATTCCCGGGGCCGGAAGCCGGAAGGGTGCGTTCTGCAGGAGTTCGGTCCGCGTTCAGGCGCCGACGCCGACTTCCTCGGGTGCGGATGCGGACTCGGACGCGGCGGGTGTCTCGGTGCCTCCGCGCGCCGACCGGCCGGCCGGCAGCCGCAGTGCCGCGACCGCGGCGAGGACCAGAGTTCACCCCGGACGCCTTCGCGTGGTCGACGAGCCCGAGGTGCTGGCCGGCGACCCCCGCATCACCGATCTGTTCGCGGCGTGCTTCCCCACGGAGCGGGCGATCGTGCTCGCGCTCGCCCCGCGCGTGGACGAGCCGTGGTGACTCCCGATCCGGCGGCTAGGCTGGAGGGGTGAGCATGGACATCGAGATCGGCCGCGCGAAGCGGGCCCGGCGCGCATTCACCTTCGACGACATCGCCGTGGTCCCCTCGCGTCGCACGCGCAACCCCGAGGACGTCTCGACCTCGTGGACGATCGACGCCTTCTCCTTCGACATCCCGGTGCTCGGCGCCCCCATGGATTCGGTGGTGAGCCCCCGCACCGCGATCATGCTCGGTCAGCTCGGCGGGCTGGGCGTGCTCGACCTCGAGGGTCTGTGGACGCGCTACGACGACCCGGACCCGCTGCTGGCCGAGATCGCGACGCTCTCCTCCGTCGATGCGACCAGGCGGATGCAGGAACTGTACGCCGAGCCGATCAAGCCCGAGCTCGTGCGCGACCGCCTCGCGGAGATCCGTGCCGCGGGCGTGACGGTGGCCGGATCCCTGACGCCGCAGCGCACGCAGGATCTCTACGAGACCGTTGTCGCCGCCGGCGTCGACCTCTTCGTCATCCGCGGCACGACCGTCTCGGCCGAGCACGTGTCGTCCGTGGACCAGCCGCTGAACCTCAAGAAGTTCATCTACGACCTTGACGTCCCTGTCATCGTCGGAGGAGCGGCCACATACACCGCGGCGCTGCACCTCATGCGCACGGGCGCGGCCGGCGTGCTGGTCGGGTTCGGCGGGGGAGCGGCCTCGACCACGCGCGCGACGCTCGGCATCCACGCGCCGATGGCCACCGCGGTCTCCGACGTCGCCGGCGCGCGCCGCGACTACCTGGACGAGTCCGGCGGGCGCTACGTGCACGTGATCGCCGACGGCGGCGTGGGCACGTCGGGCGACATCGTCAAGGCGCTCGCGATGGGCGCCGACGCCGTCATGCTCGGCGTCGCGCTCGCGCGGGCGACCGATGCGCCGGGCCAGGGCTTCCACTGGGGGCCCGAGGCCCACCACCCGAAGCTCCCGCGCGGCAACCGCGTGAAGGTCGACCAGGTGGCCTCGCTCGAAGAGGTGCTGTACGGGCCGGCTCCGGTCGCCGACGGCACCGCGAACCTCATCGGGGCCCTCCGCAAGTCGATGGCCACCACGGGGTACTCCGACCTCAAGGAGTTCCAGCGCGTCGAGGTCGTCGTCGCCCCCTACGGGCGTTGAGCTCGGCCGTTCCCTCGTGACTTCCCCCGCATCCGACGACCTTCCCGAGGTCTTCCCCCCGACCCTGCGCGAGGTCATGCTGCGCGGTCGGTGGATTGCGATGCTCTTGCTGTGCCTGGCCGTCGCGGCGGTGTTCGCGTGGCTCGGGCAGTGGCAGCTCGCGCGAGCGATCGACACGGCGCCGCGCGAAGAGGGCGCGACCGAGCAGGTCATGCCGATCGCCGATGTCGCGGTGCCGGGGGAGTACCTGACCGATCCGCTCATCGGTCAGCGTGTGGAGGTCAGCGGCACGTTCGTGCCGAGCGACTTCATCGTCGTCGCCTCCCGGTACAACGGCGGCGTCGAGGGGTACTGGGTCACCGCCCACCTGCGCGCGGTCGACCCGGATGCATCGCTCGCGGTGGCCGTCGGCTGGGCGGCCACGAGAGACGACGCGGACGCGGCCGCTGACGCGCTGGCGAAGAGCACCGACCCGAACGAGGTCGTCACGCTCACCGGACGCATCGTCGCCGACGAGGGCCCTGTGCCGCCGCCCAAGAGCGATCCGTGGGAGATCACGCGGATGTCGCCCGCCGCGTTGCTGAGCCGTTGGCAGGACATCGGTGACACCGACGTCTACCGCCAGTTCGTCGTGGCGGACGACCCGATGGGCGGCCTGACCGACATCGATTCGCCCGCGCCGGATGCGGGATCCTCCGTCAACTGGCTCAACATCTTCTACGCGGCCGAATGGGTGATCTTCGCCGGCTTCGCGTTCTACCTCTGGTACCGCCTCGCGAAGGATGCGTGGGAGAAGGAGCTCGAAGAGCTCGAAGATGCCGCCGAAGGCGCGTGACGCGCACCGGGTGAACAAGAGGTGAGCGGGCCTCGTACAAGGTCGGTCCGCCCGGTGGAGGAGCGTTCGCCCCACGGGTGAAACCACTCATCGCCCGGTGAACGGCGGGGGAACGGTCGCCGACTTCGCCCGGTCGCGGGTGCACGAACCGAAAGACTCGGCGAGGGCCACCAGGGGTAGGCCTGCGCCATGCGCGCACCATTCAGCCGGCACCCGAAGCCGGCGCGTCGAGAGGGTGACACAGCCGTGCCACGAATGACCCGACCCACCCTGCTCACGGCGGGCTGCCTTGCCGTCGCCGTGGGCCTCAGCATGTTCGGCGGGGGTGTCGCCGTCGCAGCCGGCGGCGGTCTCGCCCCGCCCGCGGTCAATCCCGCATCCGTGCACCGGCCGACGGCCGTGCCCGATCGCGTCATCCTGACCCCGACCGCGACGCCGACGACGAGCCAATCGGTCACCTGGCGTACGTCGAACGCGGTCACCGCCGCGCAGGTGCAGTGGGCGGTCAGCGGCCCCTCGGTGGTCTCGGGACAGCAGACCGTCGCGGCCGCGACGAACGTCGAGTTCGACACCACGCTGGGCTACCCCGTGGCGCACCACACCGCGACCATCGAGGGACTCACGGCCGGTTCGACCTACGTCTACCGCGTCGGTGACGGCGAGACCTGGAGCGAGTGGCTCGAGTTCCGCACAGCGGAGGACACCGTCGGCGGCTTCAGCTTCCTCGTGCAGGGCGACGCGCAGAACGACAACAAGTCGTACACGTCCCGCTCGTTCCGCGCCGCATTCGAGGCGCGCCCGTACGCGAGCGCCGTCGTGCACGCCGGCGATCTCATTGACACCGAGACGAGCGATGCGGAGTGGGGCGAATGGCACGAAGCCGCTGCCTTCTCCAACCAGTACCTCAACGTCATCGCTGCGACCGGCAACCACGAGTACTACCCGGGTCCGGACCTGTCCCGCTACTGGGGTGCGCAGTTCGAGTACCCGCTGAACGGCCCGGCCGACCAGCCGACGCTCAACGAGACCGTGTACTACGTCGACTACCAGGGCGTCCGATTCATCACGCTCGACTCGACGCAGGCGATGGGCTCGACGCTCGCGGCTCAGACGGCGTGGCTGGACGGCGTGCTCGCCGACAACCCCAACCAGTGGACCGTCGTGACGTTCCACCACCCGATCTTCTCGGTGACGAGTGGTCGCGACAACGCGAGCCTGCGCAACGCCTGGCTGCCGCTGTTCGAGAAGTACGACGTCGACCTCGTCGTCCAGGGCCACGACCACGCGTACGGACGCGGCAACCTCAACGCGAACGAGCAGGGGCTTCCCGAGGGCGCGGATGCGGCCACGAGCCACACCGGCCCGGTCTACCTCGTCAGCGTCGCGGGCCCGAAGATGTACGTTCCGGACCCCGAGAACGCGAACAACTGGACGGCCAACGACGCGCACCTGCGTGTGGTCGGTCGTGACGTCCAGCTGTTCCAGACGGTCGATGTGACCGACGACGGCCGCATGCACGTCGAGGCGCGCACCGTCGACGGCGCGCTCTTCGACGCCTTCACGATCACCAAGGACGCGGCGGGCGAGAAGCTCGTCACGAATGCCGAAGCGTGGACGGGCGGCCCCGGCTCGACCCGCGAGGGTGTGGCTGCTCCCGTCGTTCCGAACCCGGGCGAAACCCCCGACCCGGAGCCGACGACCGAGCCCACTCCCGAGCCGACGCCGACCCCCACGGTCACGCCGACGACCGAGCCGACCGTAGAGCCGACGACCGAGCCGACGGTGCAGCCGACGACTGAGCCGACGCCTGGTACGTCGCCCACCCCGGGCGCCACGCCCGCGGCGACGGCGAACGTCGCGGGACGGTCCGTCGCCCTCGGTGGGACGCTGGACGTTTCGGGAACCGGCTTCACCCCGGGTGAGCGCGTGGCTATCGAGCTGCACTCGACCCCGGTGACGCTGGCGCTGACCACGGCCCGCGCCGACGGTGAGGTGTCCGCGACGGTCACGATCCCCGCCGACGCCGAGCCCGGTGAGCACTCCATCGTGCTGACCGGTCTCGACTCGGGGCGCACCGCGCGCGTCGACATCATCGTCACGCGTACTCCCGGCAGTGCACCGGCGGGGCTCCTGCCCGCGACCGGTGCTGAGCTGCCGATCACTCTCCTCCTCGCCGGCGGGGTGCTCACGATCGGCGGCGGCATCGTCGTCGCCCGCACCGCCCTGCGCAACCGAAAGGCCTCCTGAGATGGCCCGCTTCCGTACCTCCCGCGCGATCGCCGCGGGACTGGCCTTCGGGGTGATCGCCGCGGGCGGAGTCGTCGCGGCGGCTCCGGCTACGGCCGCATCCCTCCCCGCGGCGGAGCGCTACGCGCCGTCGCGGGTGCCCGACCGGATCACCCTGATCCCCGCATCAGACCCGACGACCCAGCAGGTCGTGTCGTGGCGCTCGTCGACGGCGGTCACCGCAGGCATCGTCGAGTACCGCACGATGACCCCGGCGTCCTACCCGGGCGGCGTCCAGTCGCTCACCGCGCAGCAGCGCGTCGAGCAGGTCGCCGACCTCGGCTACACCAACACCATCCACACGGCGACGATCTCGGGCCTCAAGCCCGGAGTCTCGTACATGTACCGCGTCGGTGACGGCACGAACTTCAGCGAATGGCAGGACTTCGAGACGGCGTCGGTCGAGGCCGACCGCTTCTCGTTCGTGTACTTCGGCGACGTGCAGAACGGCATCCTGAGCGATGCTTCGCGGGTCATCCGCAACGCGTTCCGCGACCGGCCCAACGCCGACCTGGTGCTGCAGATCGGCGACCTGGTCGACGACGCGGCATCAGATCAGCAGTGGGGCGAGCTCTACGAGGCGTTCTCGTACGGCCTGGGCACTCAGCAGCTGCTGACGACGCCGGGCAACCACGAGTACGAGGGCGTGCTGTCGCCGCAGTGGGACAGCATGTACAGCTACCCCGACAACGGCCCGCAGGGTGAGGGTGCGCTGTACGACAGCCTCGACGGCACGGTGTACTACACCGACCACCAGGGCGTGCGTTTCATCTCGCTCAACAGCAACATGGTCGACACCGAGGGTCTGCGCGTGCAGGCCGAGTGGCTCGAGAACGTGCTGACCGAGAACCCGAACCAGTGGACCGTGGTGTACTTCCACCACCCCGTCTACTCGCTGGACGAGGGCCGCAACAACCTCGGCATCCGTCAGTCGTGGGGCCCGATCTTCGAGTCGCACAACGTCGACCTCGTGCTCACCGGGCACGACCACGCCTACGGCCGCGGCAACCTGCTCGCCAACGAGCAGAACCTGCCCGAGGGTGCGGACCCCGAGCTCAGCTCGACCGGACCGGTCTACGTCACCTCGAGCGTCGGCTCGAAGTTCTACGAGGCGGGCCCGCGTCACTGGAACGAGAACGCCGGGCACCTGCGCCGCCTCGAGGCCGGGATGCAGACCTACCAGCTGATCGACGTCAACGGCGGCACCCTGCGCTTCGAGTCGCGCACGGCCGACGGCGAGTTCTTCGACGGCTTCACGATCACCAAGGAGGGCGACGCGAAGCTCGTCGTCGACGGGGTGGAGCCGCAGGAGATCGACCCGGGAACGCCGGCGCCGTGCCTCGGTTGCAACCCGAACCCGGACCCGGGTCCGGGAGACCCGACCGATCCCACCGATCCGGTCGGCGACTTCGACTACGAACAGACCGCTCAGCTGGACGCCGTGATGCCGAACAGCATCGGCGGCGAGCACACGGCGGCCCTCCCGGCCGGCGTCGTCTACGACCAGAAGCGGGACGTGCTGTACCTGGGTGACCAGAACAGCCGCAAGATCTTCGAGATCGACCCCGACACCGACACGGTGCTGCGCGAGTTCCAGGTTCCCGAGAACGTACGCGACCTGGGCATCGACGAGGAGAACCAGCTTCTCTACGTCGGCCAGCAGAACCGCAACTGGGTCGTGGTCTCGATCGCCGACGCCGACTACGGTCAGGTCAAGCGCGGTCCCTACCCGATCATCGAGTCCAACCGCTCGATCGACGTCGACCCCGTGAACGACTACGTCTACGCGGCGGTCCCCGCCCGCGGTGTCGAGGTGTTCCGCGCCTCGACGGGTGAGTCGCTCGGTGTCGTCAACGGCACGGCCGACGCGTACTACGTCGCGGCCGACCCTGCCACGGGCTGGGTCGTCACGACCTCGTTCACGGACGTCGAAGGCAACATCGGCATCCAGGCGTTCGACGCGACCGACGGCTTCGTGACGAAGTGGGAGCAGGCCGTGCGTCCGAACGCGCGTCAGCTCGACATCGACAGCGAGCGCGGCCTGCTCTACATCGGGTACACCGGCACCGGTGCGACCCAGGGCGGCTTCTCGGTGCACAGCCTCGCGACCGGCACGCTGCAGGTCGACAAGGTCGGACCGGAGTTCGGCAAGGACGGCTACGGCATCGCCGTGGACGAGGAGAACGAGCGGGTCTACGTGAGCAACCGCGACTTCCGCCTCAACCCTCCGGGTGAGGAGCTCGTGCCGTTCGCGATCACCGAGTCGACGCGCATCGCACAGGATCCGGTCGAGACGTACGAGTACGACCAGGCCGGTCACCTCGACTCGGTCATGCCGAACAGCGTCGGTGGCGACCACACGGCGGCCCTTCCGGCCGGGGTCGTGTACGACCAGAAGCGGGACGTGCTGTACCTGGGCGACCAGAACAGCCGCACGATCTTCGAGATCGATCCCGACACCGACACGGTGCTGCGCGAGTTCCAGCTCCCGGAGAACATCCGCGACCTGGGCATCGACGAGGAGAACCAGCTTCTCTACGTCGGTCAGCAGAACCGCAACTGGGTGGTCGTGTCCATCGCCGACGCGGACTTCGGTCAGGTCAAGCGCGGTCCGTACCCGATCATCGAGTCGCAGCGCTCGATCGACGTCGACCCCGTGAACGACTACGTCTACGTCGCGGTCCCCGCTCGCGGTGTCGAGGTGTTCCGCGCCTCGACGGGTGAGTCGCTCGGTGTCGTCAACGGCACGGCCGACGCGTACTACGTCGCGGCCGACCCGGCCACCGGAACCGTCGTCACGACCAAGTTCCAGAGCGTCGTCGGTACCCCGGACCTCCAGGCGTTCTCCGCCGTCGACGGCTTCCGACTCCTCTGGGAGAAGGAAGTGCGTGCCGGTGCCCGCCAGGTCGACATCGACAGCGAGCGCGGTCTCCTCTACGTCGGCTACACCGGAACGGCCGCCGACCGCGGTGGCTTCTCGGTGCACGCCCTCGCCACGGGTGCCGAACTCGCCGACAAGGTGGGCCCCGCCTACGGCAAGGACGGCTACGGCATCGGGGTCGACGAGGAGCACCAGCGCGTGTTCGTCGCCAACCGCGACTTCCGCCTCAACCCTCCGGGCGAGGAGCTCGAGCCCAAGGCCGTGACGGTCAGCATCCGCGTCACCGACGAGGACCCGACGGACCCCACGGATCCGACCGATCCCACGGATCCGACGGACCCGACGGACCCGACCGATCCGACCGACCCGCCGGCCGTCCCGTACGAGGTGACCGCGCTCGCGGCCATCCCGACCGAGCCGACCGACCCGGAGATCCTTCCGGTGGGCACCGTGGTCGACCCCGCCACCGGCAAGCTGTTCGTGGCCAACGAGATGCGCCCCGCCCGCATCCACGTCGTCGACCCCGTCGCCGACAAGATCGAGCGGACCATCGACCTGCCCACGACGCTCACGCCCGACGGCCTGCGTGACATCGCGTACGACGGGACGAACAAGGTGCTGTACGTGGCCTACGGCAGCAACTGGGTCGTGCTCGATCCGGCCACCGGCGCCGTCGTCCGCGGACCGTTCGCCTTCTCGGGCGGCGTGCGCGGCATGGACGTCGACGTCGAGCGCGGCATCGTCTACGGCGGCGTGCGGGGCACCGGCTTCGACGTGGCCGATGCGATGACCGGTGAGCTGCTGCAGACGGTGCAGGGACCGACGGATGCGGGATCGTGGCGCACCCACGGCATCGCGTTCGACGCTGCCCACAACCGTCTCTACGTGAGCAACAGCGACAGCGCCGGTTCGACCGAGGGCATCCGCGTCTACGACGGCACGGACTACTCGATCGTCGATCGCCTCGCCTACACGAGCTCCGACTTCCGTTCGATCTCGGTCGACCCGGCCACCAACGTGGTCGTCGTCGGACACCAGAGCACGCTCTTCGACCAGTCGGGCGTCTCGGTGTACACCGGTGGGCTCTCGCTCATCGAACGGCTGTCGGCGCACAAGTTCGGCAACAAGGTGTACGGAGTGTCCATCGACGCCCAGCGTCACGCGCTGTACGTCTCGGCACGTGACCGTTACCCGGCCGGCATCCTTCGGGTGAACCTGCCCGTCGAGGCGCAGGTCGAGCCGGCGGAGCCCTACCAGGCGCGTGCGCTCGGTGCGGTTCCGACCGAGGCGACCGACCCCGAGGTCCGACCCGTCGGATCCGCGGTCGATCCCGCCACGGGATACCTGTACCTCGCGGACGAGATGCGCCCGGCGCGCGTCCACGTGATCGACCCGGCCACCGACACGGTCGTGCGCACCATGAGCGCTCCCACGACCGACCCGGTGCAGGACGGTCTGCGCGACATCGCGTACGACGCGGCGAACGGCTGGCTGTACGTCGCGTTCGGCAACAACTGGGTCGTCATGGATGCGGAGACGGGCGAGCGCGTGCGCGGACCCTTCGCCTTCTCGGGCGGCGTGCGCGGCATCGACGTCGACCTCACCACGGGCCTCGTCTACGGCGGCGTGCGCGGCGGCGGCTATGACGTGGCGAGCGCCGAGACGGGTGAGCTGCTGCGCACGGTCGCCGGACCCGCCGACGGCGGCGCCTGGCGCTCGCACGGCATCGCCGTCGATTCGGCCGCCGGCCTGCTCTACGTCAGCAACAGCGACGCCGAGGGGTCCACCGAGGGCATCCGGGTCTACCGGATGTCGGACGACACCCTGGTGCAGCGCCAGCAGGTGGAGCGCGCCGACTACCGCTCGATCGCCGTGGCCGACGGTCTCGTGGTCGTGGGCAACCAGACCGATCTGTTCCAGCAGTCGGGCGTCACGGTGTGGGGTGCCGCCGACCTGTCGCTCGTGAAGCGGCTGTCGGTGCACGAGTTCGGCAACAAGGTGTACGGCGTCTCGATCGACGCCGAGCGCGACCTGCTGTACGTCTCGGCCCGCGAGCGGTTCCCCGCCGGGGTCATCCAGGTGACCCTGCCGAAGGGCTGACCCGCCACACAGTCGATGCCGCTCTCTCCCACACCGGGGGAGGGCGGCATCGCCGCATCCGGCGTCCGTGATCGGCGCGACTAGACTGGGCGCATGCCCGCCCCGAAACTCGCCACCTTCCCGGCGATCCGCAAGGCGCTGCGGTTCTACCAGATCTGCTCCGTGATCACCGGTGTCGGCCTGCTACTGCTGGTCACCGAGATGATCCTGAAGTACACGCCCTCGCTCGCGGTCGAGCTGTTCCTGGGCGGATCGGGCGGATTCCTGTGGTTCGCGCCCGTGGTGCCGGGCCCCGAGGGCGAGCTCGTCTCCACGGGAGACGGCGTCAACCTCTCGCTCGGCATCCTGATCGTGCACGGCTGGTTCTACGTCGTCTACCTCATCGCCTGCTTCCGCGTCTGGAGCCTCATGCGGTGGCCGCTGTGGCGTCTGCTGCTGCTGGCCGCGGGCGGTGTCATTCCCTTCCTCTCCTTCGTCATGGAGGCGATCGTCGCCCGTGACGTCAAGCGCTACCTCGCGGCCCGTGAGGCCGCCGAGGCCCCTCCCGCATCCGCCGACGCGACAGAGAGCAGCCGTTGACCGAGCAGACCGATACCTCCCAGCGCCCCGTCCTGGTCGTCGACTTCGGCGCCCAGTACGCGCAGTTGATCGCCCGACGCGTGCGCGAAGCCGGCGTCTACAGCGAGATCGTGCCGCACACCGCATCTGCCGCCGACATCGCGGCGAAGAACCCGGTGGGCATCATCCTCTCCGGCGGCCCGTCGTCGGTGTATGAGGACGGCGCGCCCGCGCTCGACACGGAGGTCTTCGACCTCGGTGTGCCGACCCTCGGTATCTGCTACGGCTTCCAGGTCATGGCGCAGGCGCTCGGTGGCGAGGTCGCGAACACGGGCCTGCGCGAGTACGGCGCCACCGACGCGACGATCGTGACCGAGGGCACACTGCTCGGGGGCACCCCGGCCGAGCAGAACGTGTGGATGAGCCACGGCGACCAGGTCTCCCGCGCCCCCGAGGGCTTCGACGTGCTCGCGCGCACCGCGGCGACGCCGGTCGCGGCCTTCGCCAACGACACGCGCCGCTTCTACGGCGTGCAGTGGCACCCCGAGGTCAAGCACTCCGACTACGGCCAGACCGTGCTCGAGAACTTCCTCCACAAGGCCGCAGGCCTGGGCGCCGATTGGAACAGCGGCAACGTCATCGCCGAGCAGGTCGAGAAGATCCGCGCGCAGGTCGGCGATGGCCGCGTCATCTCGGCGCTGTCCGGCGGCGTCGACTCCGCCGTGTCGACGGCGCTCGTGCACAAGGCCGTGGGCGACAAGCTCACGGCGATCTTCGTAGACCACGGGCTGCTGCGTAAGGGCGAGCGGGAGCAGGTCGAGAACGACTACGTCGCCTCGACGGGCGTGCGTCTGATCACGATCGATGCGCGCGAGCAGTTCCTCTCCGCGCTCGAGGGCGTGAGCGACCCCGAGCAGAAGCGGAAGATCATCGGACGCGAGTTCATCCGTGCCTTCGAGGCCGCGGAGCGCGATCTCGTCGCCGAGGCGGCCGCTGACGGCGAGCCCATCCGCTTCCTCGTGCAGGGCACGCTCTACCCCGACGTGGTCGAGTCGGGCGGCGGCGCGGGCACGGCGAACATCAAGAGCCACCACAACGTGGGCGGCCTGCCGGAAGACCTGCAGTTCGAGCTCATCGAGCCGCTGCGCACCCTCTTCAAGGACGAGGTGCGCCAGATCGGCCGCGACCTCGGCCTCCCGGAGGCGATCGTGGCACGCCAGCCCTTTCCGGGCCCCGGCCTCGGCATCCGCATCGTGGGTGAGGTCACCGCTGACCGCCTCGAGATTCTGCGGGACGCCGACGCCATCGCGCGTGCGGAGCTGACCAAGGCGGGCCTCGACGGCGAGATCTGGCAGTGCCCGGTCGTGCTGCTCGCGGACGTGCGCTCGGTCGGCGTACAGGGCGACGGGCGCACCTACGGGCATCCGATCGTGCTGCGTCCCGTCTCCAGCGAGGACGCCATGACCGCGGACTGGACCCGTCTGCCGTACGACGTCCTGTCGAAGATCTCGAACCGGATCACGAACGAGGTGCGCGACGTGAACCGCGTGGTTCTCGACGTCACGTCGAAGCCCCCGGGGACCATCGAGTGGGAGTGAGCTCGGAGGACACCGAGCTCAGGGGTGTCCCTTCTCCGGCAAGAGCGGGGACCCCTGCACCCCGATTGCCCGAGAAGGGACACCCCTTCGCTCTCCGTTCAGGGGCGTGGAGAGAGATGATCGCCTCGTGAGCGGCGGGCTCGAGGGCGTGACGGCGCTCGTGCTCACGTCGCGGCTCATCCCGGGAGTCGACGGCGGCTACACGGTCGCGACGCTCCAGCGGGCGCGCCTGCTCACCGATGCGGGGGCCCGGGTTCGCCTGCTGAGCGTCGACCCCGGCACGCCGAGCGACCACGCCGCGCACCGCGCGGCCTTCGTCGCCGACGGCGCCGCCGCATCCGTCGACGCGTTCCGCAACCTCTTCGACGAAGCCGCGGCCGATCCTCGTTGGCTGATCGCCGCCGCGACGCCGGGTGTGGCCACGCCCGGTATTGCGTACCGCGAGATCCCGGATGCGGCGGGCCGGCCTCTGCTCGCGCTGCCGGTGATCTCCGGCGACCCCGACTGGCACCTGACGAAGGCCGCAGTCGTCGTGCACGCATCGGACGGTGATCGTATCCTGCCCGGATTCGGCGGCCTGTACCGCGCCTGGCTCGATCACGTCGTCGCCGATCTCCCGCAGCCGGTCGTGCTCTTCTGCGAGTCGCGGCAGCTCGGCGAGCTGCTCGCTACGGACCCGCCGCGCGGGGTGAAGATCGTGCACACGATCCACACGACGCATCTCTCCGCCCCCTATGGTCCCGACGCGCCGGTCAACGATCTCTGGCGACGGTGGTTCGCCATCGCAGACCGCTTCGACGCCGTGCTCTGGCCGACCGCGCAGCAGCGCGCGGACGCCGAGCGGCGGTTCGGCGCGCATCCGGGAGCGACGGTGCTGCCGAACGCTGCGCCCGTCGCCGTCGACGAGCCGGCACCGATCGACCCGCGTCGCGTCGTGATGCTCGGGCGCCTCGCACCGGGCAAGCGCATCGATCACGCGATCCGGGCGTGGAGTCGCGTGGTGGCCGCCGTGCCCGACGCGCGGCTCGAGATCTGGGGAGACGGTGCGCTGCGCGACGATCTGCAGCGCCTGATCGATGAGCGCGGGCTCGCCGCATCCGTCACGCTCGAAGGACGCAGCGATGCGGGTCCGGCGCTGTTCGACGGCGCGGCGCTCATGGTGCAGACGACGGCGTTCGAAGGTCAGGGACTCGCGGCGCTCGAAGCCATGAGTCGGGGCGTTCCGGTGGTGTCGTACGACGTGCGGTACGGGCCCCGCGACCAGCTCGGCACCGGCGGCGGCGTTCTCGTGCCGGACGGCGACGAGGACGCGTTCGCGGATGCGGTCATCGAGCTGCTGCACGATGCCGCGCGCCGCGAGCGCGCGGCGCGGCTCGCGCTCCAGCGCGCCGCCGACTTCGCGCCCTCCCGCATCCGCGACGGCCTCACGGCCCTCGTGCGCCGTATCCTCGCCCCGCGCTGAGCCGCCCAGGACGCGCTGAGCGGCGCCCGGGGTCGCCTCGGCGGGTGCCGTGTGCGTTGCGGCGTGGCTCGTAGGCGGCGGCCTGTGGCCCGGTCGCGCCACCCGCTCGCCTGTCACAGATCGATCCGGGAGACGCGATCTACGACAGGCGAACCGGGTCATCACCCGCTCGCCTGTCACAGATCGACGCGGATGGCGCGATCTGTGACAGGCGAAGGTTTCGGGACGGGCGGCGAAGCCGGCCCGCAACGACGAAGGGCCGCCCCGAGGGGCGGCCCTTCGAAGCGCAGCAGCGCTAGTTGTTGCCTCGGAGGATCGCGATCATCCGCAGGATCTCGAGGTACAGCCAGACGACGGTCACCATGATGCCGAAGCCGCCCATCCAGGCGAACTGGCGGGGAGCGCCGTTGCGCACGCCCTGCTGGATCGAGTCGAAGTCGAGCACCAGCGAGTAGGCGGCGAGGATCACGACGAACACACCCAGGATCAGGCCGAGCGGGACGCCGAAGACCTCCTGGCTGCGCAGGCCGAACATCTGGCCGGCGGGGAAGACGCCGAAGAGCATCAGCACGACATTCAGCAGGCTGAACACCAGGTAGCCGACCATCGCGATGAGGAAGATCTTCGTGGCGCGCTTGGAGGCGCGGATCTTGCCGCTCGCGAAGAGGGCCAGGGTCACGCCGACGACGGCGACGGTCGCGAGCGTCGCCTGGATGACGATGCCGGCCCACTGCACCTCGAAGAACGCCGAGATGCTGCCGACGAAGATACCCTCGAACGCGGCGTACGCGAAGATGAGCGCGGGGCGCACCTTCTTGCGCGACGTGAAGATGATCACGAGCGAGAGCACGAAACCGACGAGCGCGCCGAGGATCATCGGTGCGACGACGAGTGTCGTGGCCTCACGCGGCAGCAGCGTGCCGCCCAGGGTCACGAACCAGCCGGCGACGGCGCCGATCAGGAGCACGGCGAACAGGGCCCCCGTCTTGTGGACGGTGTCCTCGACCGTCATGCGGCCGGTGTCGGCGGCGCCTGCCGGCGGGGCGGCGAACGCGCCCTCGAGGCCGGCCTGCTGACCGGGCGTCACCGTCGACGCGGGGGGCGGGGTCAGACCGATCCCCGCCGCGTTGGAGCCACCGGGGTAGCTCTTCACGGCTCGCGGGTCCTGGAATGCAGGGTTGTTGAACGCGGGGTTGGACGAAGCCATCGGCAGGGTCACACTCCAGTGTCAGGTGGCGGCACGGTGCCGCACGACCCACGATATCCCAGTGTTTCCGCGGGTGGGGAGGGTATCGCTGTGAGTGAACTTTGAGCCGGGCACGAGCGTGTCGGTGTCGGCAGACGAGGCGAGCGGATGCGGTTAGCCTGGGTGCGATGCCTCCTCTCGTGATCGGCCACCGTGGTGCACCCGGCTATCTGCCCGAGCACACCCGTTCGTCCTATGAACTCGCCATCGCCCAGGGGGTCGACGCGCTCGAGCCGGACGTGGTCGCGACGCGGGACGGCGTGCTGGTGATCCGCCACGAGAACGAGATCTCCGACACCACCGACGTCGCCGATCGAGCCGAGTTCGCCCACCTGAAGCGCACGAAGCAGTTCGCGGGCCACTCGATGACCGGTTGGTTCACCGAGGACTTCACGTGGGACGAGCTGTCCACCCTGCGCTGCCGGGAGCGACTGCCCCGCATCCGAACCCAGAGCGCGACGCACGACGATACGGAACCGATCCTGCGACTGGTCGATCTGCTCGAGATCATCGGCGCCGCATCCCGTCCGATCGGTCTCGTGCTCGAGATCAAGCACGCCGCCTACTTCCAGGCGATCGGGCTCGATCTCGTTCCGCTGCTCGAAGCCGACCTGAAGCAGGCGGGGTGGCTGGATGCGGGCTCACCCCTGACCTTCGAGTCCTTCGAGCCGACGGTGCTGACGACGCTGCGCGAACGAGGTGTGCCCGGCACCTATATCCATCTCATCGAGGCCGAGGGCTCACCCGTCGACCTGCTCGTCTCCCGCGGCGCGGACGCGCCGACCTACCGCGACATCGTCTCGCCGCGAGGACTCGACGCGCTCGTCGGCAGGTTCGACGGCATCAGCCTCGACAAGAAGCTGATTCTCGTGCCGGGCGCCCTGGGGCGCATCACGCGACCTGCGCCGGTGGTCGCCGAGGCGCAGCAGCGCGGCCTCCTGGTCTTCACGTGGACCGCCCGACCGGAGAACCGGTTCCTGTCGCGGCAGTTCCGCCTCGGCAGCGAACCGGCGCGTTTCGGCGACTACGAGGGCGAGTGGGAGTTGCTGCGCCAAGCGGGGCTGGACGGGGTCTTCGTCGATCACGCCGATCTCGGAGTCGCCTTCTTTCGCTGACACGCGTGCGTGCGGCGCAGCCCGCCCCTAGTGTCGGAGCATGACCTCGACCGGCATCGTCGCGAGCGACGTCACCCGTTCCTTCGGCTCGGTGCAGGCGGTGAGGGGTGCGACGTTCGTCGCCGAGCCGGGACGCGTGACCGGGCTCGTCGGGCCCAACGGCGCCGGCAAGACCACGCTGCTGCTCATGCTCGCCTCGCTGCTGCGCCCCGATTCCGGCACGATCAGCATCCATGGCATCGATCCCATCGAGGATCCTGCCGCGGCGCGCAGCGTCCTCGGCTGGATGCCGGACGCCCTCGGGGCGTGGGGTGCACTGACGGCGCGGGAGACGCTCGTCATGACCGGGCGGCTCTACGGGATGGCGAAGACGGATGCGGCCGCGCGCGCCGACGCGCTCCTGGACCATGTCGGACTCGGGCCGCTCGCGGGCTCGCCGGCACGGGTGCTCTCACGCGGACAGAAGCAGCGGCTGGGGCTGGCTCGCGCCCTCGTGCACGACCCGCAGGTGCTGCTCCTGGACGAGCCGGCATCCGGTCTCGATCCGCAGGCGCGCATCGACCTGCGCCGACTGCTGCGCGGTTTCGCCGCGGCGGGGCGCACCGTCCTCGTCTCCAGCCATGTGCTCGCCGAACTCGAGGAACTGGTCGACGATGCCGTCTTCCTCCGCGACGGCACCTCCGTCTCCGCACCGAGCGCATCGGCGGCGGTGCGTCCCTGGCGCCTGCGCGTCTGGGGCGAGCCGCCGACGCCCGTCGCATTCGCCGCGGCCCTCGGTCGCCGCCCGCAGGACGTCGGCCGGGATCGGGAGGCGTTCGTCCTCGGCTTCGCCGGTGAGGAGGACGCCGCCCAGGGGCTTCGGGCGATCCTGGATGCCGGAATCGCCGTGACCGAGTTCGCCCCGGCCGTCGGTCGTCTCGAGCAGGCCTTCATGGATCTCTCCGATCCGGCGAGCGCTCGCCCCGCATCCGAGGAGGAGGGCGCATGAACGCGTCGAGACTGTGGACGATCACCGTCCTGGAGCTGACCCAGCGCGTCCGTTCGGTGGCCTGGTACGTGCTGCTCGGTGTCTTCGCCGTCATCCTGCTGGGCGTGACGGTGCTCTCCTTCCTGGCCTTCGGGATGTGGTCGGGTAGCGAGGGGCCCGGAGGGGCGATCTACTCGGTCATCGTCTACATGGTGCTGCTCCTGGTGCTGCTGGTCGCGCCGACCGTGGCGGGCAACGCGGTGAACGGCGACCGGGAATCGGCGACCCTCGCGGCCGTCCAGGTGACGCGGGCCACGACGGCCGAGATCGTGTTCGGAAAGCTCCTCGCCGCGTGGATCACCGGTCTCGCGTTCCTGGCCGTTGCCGTCCCGTTCCTGATCGCGGCGACGGTCGCCGGCGGTGTCGCACCGGTCTCGCTCATGGTCTCGCTGCTGGTGCTCATCCTGGAGATCGGCATCTTCGCCGCGATCGGCGTGGGGCTGAGCGCCTTGCTGGCTCGCCCCCTGTTCTCGGTCGCGTCGACCTACCTCGTCATGGCCGCCTTCGTGGTCGGCACGCTCATCGTGTTCGGTCTCGGCGGTATCGCCACCCGCACCGGGGTGACCCACTCGACGCGGTGGGGGATGGGCTACGACACGAGCGGCGGGGTCGTCTCATGCAGTCCGTGGGAGACCTACACGACCGAGGTGCCGCGCTTCGACCGGGTGTGGTGGGCTCTCGCCGCCAACCCCTTCGTCGTGATCGCCGACGCCACCCCGACGGTGTACGACCGCAACGGCTACCCGCAGGACCTCTTCGGCCAGATCGCCTCGGGTGTGCGACTGGCGCAGATTGCGCCGGAGACCGAGGTGCGCACCGACGGATGCGAGAACCCGGAGCAGCCCTATCCGAGCACCGAGGAGCAGACGGCGGGACTCGCGCCCAGCTGGTTCGTCGGACTCGGCGTGCAGCTGGTGGTCGCCGGTCTGCTGTTCTGGGGTGGCTATCGCCGCACGCGGACGCCGGCGCGGTCGCTACCGCCTGGCACCCGCGTCGCCTGAGCGGCGCGGGTGAGGGGCAAGTGGACACCCTGCGTTCACCGGCCCGTCGCCGACCGTGCGCCCCGGCGCCATCCGCTCTCGATGACCTGGGGTGACCCGCACCCTGCCCCAGGAGAGCCATGTCCCGCCTGTCCCCGCCCCTCGCCGTCGCCGCGGTCTGCGCGCTCGCCGCGACCGCCCTGATCGCCGCGCCGTCCGCCGCCCTCGCAGCTGACGCCGGCATCCGCATCAACGAGGTCGAGTCCGACGGCGGAACGCCGGGCGACTGGATCGAGTTCTTCAACGCCGGCTCGACGGCCGTCCAGCTCGACGGCTGGAGCGTGAAGGACAACAAGGACGAGAACGTCTGGGTGGTCCCGGCGGGGACGAGCCTCGCGCCGGGAGGGTTCCTCGTCATCGACGAGCTCAAGGGAGGTGCCGGCCAGTTCGACTTCGGACTCGGAAAGGACGACGCCGTGCGTCTGTTCGACGCGACGGGTGCTCTCGTCGACGAACGCGCATGGACGAGCCACGCGCCCACCACCTACGGTGTCCTCTCGTCGGGGTGGGGCGTCACGGCGCAGCCGACGAAGGGCGCCGCCAACGACGTCGAGGTGCCGGTGACCCCCGGCTCTGTGCGACTGAGCGAGGTGGACTCCTCGCCCGCCGACTGGGTGGAGCTCGTCAACCCCGGGGAGACGGCCCTCGACATCTCGGGGTATGAGCTGCGTGACAACTCCGACGATCACAGCTGGCGTTTCGCGCCCGGAACCGTGATCGCGGCCGGACAGTTCGTCGTGGTGGATGCAGACACCGTCGGTGTGGTGGGCGGCGTCGCCGCGGCCTTCGCCGCAGCGATCGGGATCGGCAGCACCGACGAGATCCGCCTGTTCGACCCCGCCGGCTCACTCATCGACCGCACCGGCGCCTGGCAGGGCCACGCGGCACTGAACGGCTCGGAGGCGGATGCGACCCTCGCTCGCTGCGCCGGCGGTGACGCCGACTTCGTGCTCGCGCACCCGACCCGAGGTGCGGCCAACTCCTGCGTCATGCCGGATGTCGCCATCAACGAGATCGAGTCGAACGGTGACGCGACCGACTGGGTCGAGGTCATCAACCACGCGCAGACGCCGGTCGACATCTCGGGCTGGAGCGTCATGGACAACGACCCCGTGGGTCACGCCGGTGAGGCGACGCCGCTGCCGGCGGGGACGGTGCTCGCCGCGGGCGCACGGTTCGTCTTCGACGGCGGTCGTGACTTCGTCTTCGGACTCGGCAACGGCGACACGGTGACGCTGCGCGACGCGGCCGGGCTCACCGTCGACGAGCACGTCTACGCCGCGCACGCGGACGGTGTGCTCGCCCGCTGCCCCGAGGCCACCGGCGACTTCACCGACGTCGCAACCTCCACGAAGGGCCTGCCCAACGCGTGCGGCAACCCCGTGCGCATCAACGAGGTCGAGTCGGACGGCGGCGCACCCGACGACTGGATCGAGCTCGTCAACCCGACGGGCGCGACGCTCGACGTGAGCGGGATCGTCGTGAAGGACGACGATGACGCGCACGCCTACGCTCTGCCCGGAGGGAGCACGATCGCCCCGGGCGGCTATCTGGTGATCGACCGCGATCAGCTCGGCTTCGGCCTGGGCAGCGGCGACCGGGTGCGCCTGTTCGACGGCGCAGCGCTCATCGACGAGACGAGCTGGGGAGCAGGGCACGCCGCGACGACCTGGGGACGCTGCCCCGATGCGACGGGTGCCTTCGCGACCACATCCGAGGCCACGAAGGGTGCGGCGAACCTCTGCCCGGGTGCGCTCCCTGTCGGGGCATGGCCCGGCTCCGCCGAGGTCCGCGTGCTGGATCCCGAACCGACCTTCCTCGAGGACAGCTCCGGCCTGGACGTCCAGGACACTCCGGACGGCGCGTACCTCTGGGCCGTCGACAACGGCACCGGCACGTTCTGGAAGCTCGCGATCGCGGCCGACGGCACCACGTCGTTCGCTCCCGGCTGGGAGCGCGGCAAGCGGGCGCGATTCATCGCGGACGCAGGCTCGCCCGAGAAGGCAGGACCCGATGCCGAGGGCATCACGGTCGACGGGTCGGGGCGGGTCTTCCTCGCCTCCGAGCGCGACAACGCCGCCAAGGGCGTGAACCGCAACACGATCCTCGAGGTCGATCCGGCCTCTCCCGGGCCGGATGTGGTCGCGACCGCGCAGTGGGAACTGAACGACGTGGTGCCGGGCCTGGCCGCCGTGGCCGCGAACGTCGGGCTCGAGGCCGTGGAGTGGGTGTCGGACGAGGAGCTCGTGGGTGCGCTGGTCAGCACGACAGGTGCCGCCTACGACCCCGCTCTCTACCCGGGCCACGGCGACGGGCTCTTCTTCGTGGCGGTCGAGGACACCGGGCTCGTGCACGCGCTCGCGCTGCTGCCCGGGGGTGAAGCCCGCCTCGTGGCGACGATCGACCCCGGCCTGCCCGGTGTCATGGCGCTCGACTACGACACCGTGCTCGGCGCGCTGTGGGCCGTCTGCGACAACGGATGCGGCGGCACCGCCGCGCAGATCACGCTCAACGGGACCGCGTCGCCGCAGGTGGCGCACGTGGCTCGGCCGGCCGGCATGCCCGACCTGAACAACGAGGGCTTCGCGACCGCCCCGGCATCGCTCACCGTAGGCGGCATGCGTCCGGCGTACTGGTTCGCCGACGGATTCGCGGCCGAGGCGCTGCGCATGGGTTCGCTCCCGGGTGGTACCGAACCGACCGAGCCGGGCGGCGCGGGCACGCAGCCGGGTCTGCCGGGAACGGGTGGCGGCTCGCCGAGCGTCGGCGTCACGCCTCTCCCCGGCGACGCGCTTTCGCCCGCCAACCGTGGCGGCGTGAGCGCCCCCGAGCGCGTCGAGCGCGGCGCGATGGTGACCGTGTCGGTGGGCACTCAGCATGCGGGCGCTGCGGTCGAGGTCTGGCTGTACTCCACGCCGCAGCGGATCGCCGCGGGCACGGTGGATGCGGCGGGCGCCGTGCGTGCGCGCATCCCCGCCGACGCGCCGCTGGGCGATCACCGGATCGTCGTGTACGCGGCAGACGGGACGCTCATCGGCTGGGCTCCCGTGCGCGTCGTGGCCGAGAACACGCTCGCCGTCACCGGAACCGAGATGCCGTACGGCGCGCTCGCCGCCGGGATGCTGCTCACGCTGCTGGGTGCGGGAGCAGTTCTGGCGCGCCCCCGTCGCCGCGTGAGCTGAGTCTCGGCACGGTCGCCCCGGTGGATCGGGGAGCGGGGCGACCGTCGGCGTGCGGCAGGCTAGGGGGATGGCGACGGTCCGGGCGTGGGGGGAACGGCACCAGGTCGTGCTCTATCTCGCGGCGATCGCGCTCGGCGTCGTCGTCGGGCTGACGGCGCCCGCGAGCGCGCCGGTGCTCGAAGCGGCGATCACTCCCACCCTCGCGGTGCTCCTGTACGCCACGTTCCTCGCGGTGCCCTTCGCCCGCATCGGGCAGGCGTTGCGCGACGGACGTTTTCTCGCGGCGGTCCTCGTCCTGAACTTCGTGCTCGTGCCGATCGTCGTGTTCCCTCTGTCGCGCGTCGTCGCGCACGATGCGGCCCTGCTCGCGGGGGTGTTGCTCGTGCTGCTGACCCCGTGCGTCGACTACGTCATCGTGTTCGCCCACCTGGCCGGCGGTGCGCGGGAACGCCTGCTCGCGGCGACGCCGCTGCTCATGCTCGCCCAGCTCGTGCTGCTGCCGGGCTATCTCTGGATCATGGCGGGACCCGAGCTGGTCGACGCCATCGACCCCGGTCCGTTCGTCGAGGCGTTCGGGCTGCTCATCGTCCTGCCGCTCGCGCTCGCCGCCGTCACCCAGCTGCTCGCGCGCACCCTCCGCCCCGTCCGCGTCCTCGAGACCGGGGTGCTCGGGGCGATGGTGCCGCTGATGATGCTCGTGCTCGCGGTCGTCGTGGGCTCGCAGGTTCACGCCGTCGGCGAGCGCCTCGCCGGCCTCGCCGTCCTCGTGCCCCTGTTCGCCGCATTCGCCGCGGTCGCCGCCGTGTTGGGGCTGCTCGTGGCGAGGGCCGCTCGGATGCGGCGCCCCGAACGGATCGCGACGGTGTTCAGCGGGGTGACCCGCAACTCCCTCGTGGTCCTTCCCCTCGCATTGGCGCTGCCCGCATCCCTCTCGCCCGCCCCGCTCGTCGTCGTGACGCAGACCCTCGTGGAGCTCGTCGTGATGGTCGTGCTCGTCGCGCTGTTCCGACCGCGCGCGGGTCGCACACGCTGACCGCGGCGGATTTCGCACGGTCGTCGTGCTGGTGCGAACCGGGGTCGGCATGCTCGGATGAGAGCAGCGGCCCGCCGCGTCCCCACCGCCCCGCCCCGCACGAGGAGTCGCCCCATGACCCGCATCGGCATCGTCTCGGAGGGCGACGGTGAGAACCGCGTCGCTGCCACCCCGCAGACCGTCGGCAAGCTGATCGCTCTCGGATACGAGGTCGTCGTCGAAGCGGACGCCGGCTCGCGCGCAGCGTTCCCGGATGCCGCCTACCGCGACGCCGGAGCGGCGATCGTGGATGAGGACGCCGCCTGGGGTGCGGATATCGTGCTCGGCGTCGACGCGCCCCGAGAGGACGAGATCGCGAGGCTGCGCTCGGGCGCGGTGCTCATCAGCCAGCTCGCCCCCGCGCTGAACCTCGACCTGGTCGACCGGTTGGCGGCGCAGGGCGTGACGGCGCTCGCGATGGACGCGATCCCGCGCATCTCGCGGGCCCAGTCGATGGACGTGCTCAGCTCTATGGCCAACATCTCCGGCTACCGGGCGGTGGTCGAGGCGGCGAACGAGTTCGGTCGCTTCTTCACCGGTCAGGTGACCGCCGCGGGCAAGGTGCCGCCGGCCAAAGTGCTCGTCGCCGGCGCGGGTGTCGCGGGCCTCGCGGCCATCGGGACCGCATCCAGCCTCGGCGCCATCGTGCGCGCGACCGACCCGCGCCCCGAGGTCGCCGATCAGGTGCGCTCCATCGGTGGCGAGTACCTTCCCGTGACAGTGAGCAGCGAGACCGTGTCGAGCGACGGCTACGCGCGAGCGACGAGCGAAGAGTACGACCGCGCCGCGGCGGAGCTGTACAGCGCGCAGACGGCCGAGGTGGACATCGTCATCACCACGGCGCTCATCCCCGGGCGCGCCGCGCCGCGGCTCATCACGGCCGCGGATGTGGCCGGGATGCGGCCCGGCAGCGTGATCGTCGACATGGCGGCGGGCCACGGTGGCAACGTCGAGGGCTCGGTCGCCGACGAGCGCGTCGTGACCGAGAACGGCGTCGTGATCCTCGGTTACACCGACCTGGCGGGGCGCCTGCCCGCGCAGTCGTCGCAGCTCTACGGCACGAACGTGCTCAACCTGCTGCGTCTGCTCACGCCCGGCAAGGACGGCGCTCTCGTCCTCGACCTGGACGACGTCGTGCAGCGTTCGGTGACCGTCGCCGCGGGAGGCGATGTGCTCTGGCCGCCGCCGCCTGTCGCCGTCTCCGCAGCACCCTCCGCGCCTCCGGCGCCCGCCGCATCCGTCGCCGAACCTCCGCCGCCGCGGCGCGGGCGCAAGCTCCTGCTGCTCGCGCTCGCAGCCCTCGCCCTGTTCGCGATCGTGACGTTCGCGCCGGCGCCGCTGCCGCAGCACATGACCGTGCTCGCGCTGTCGATCGTCGTCGGCTACTACGTGATCGGCAAGGTGCACCACGCCCTGCACACCCCGCTCATGAGCGTGACCAACGCCATCTCGGGAATCATCGTCGTCGGCGCGCTCACGCAGCTCACGGTGCCCGAGCCGGTCGTGCAGGTCCTCGCGGCTGCCGCCGTGCTGCTGGCCAGCATCAACGTCTTCGGCGGCTTCGCTGTCACCCGTCGCATGCTCGCGATGTTCTCGAAGGGGACGAACCGATGACCGCTGCCGCCGTCGCCGGCGCCGCCTACCTCGTCGCGGCGCTCCTGTTCATCCTCAGCCTGGCGGGGCTGAGCCGGCACGAGACCGCGCGCGCCGGCGCCGCATCCGGCATCGCCGGCATGGCGATCGCCCTGGTGGCGACCGTCGTCGTCACCGTCACGGGTGCGTTCTCGTCCGGCGCCGCAGCCCTCGGGCTTCCCCTGCTGGTGGCAGCGGTCGCGGTGGGAGCGGCGATCGGACTCTGGCGGGCCCGGTCGGTGGAGATGACCGGCATGCCCGAGCTCATCGCGCTGCTGCACAGCTTCGTCGGTCTCGCCGCCGTGCTCGTGGGCTGGAACGGGCACCTGCACGACGGCGGGCTCACGGGAGCACTCCGCGACATCCACCACGGCGAGGTGTTCGTCGGGGTGTTCATCGGCGGGGTGACCTTCACCGGGTCGCTCGTCGCGTACCTCAAGCTCTCGGGCCGGATGCCGTCGAAGCCGCTCATGCTGCCGGGCCGCAACGCGCTCAACCTCGGCGCGCTGCTCGTGTTCGCCGCACTCACCGTCTGGTACGTCATCACTCCGACGCTGGCGCTGCTGATCGCGGTGACCGCCCTCGCCCTGGCACTCGGCTGGCACCTCGTCGCCTCGATCGGCGGCGGCGACATGCCCGTGGTCGTCTCGATGCTCAACAGCTACTCCGGCTGGGCCGCGGCCGCGGCGGGATTCCTCCTCGACAACGATCTGCTGATCATCACCGGTGCGCTCGTGGGATCGTCCGGTGCCTACCTCTCGTTCCTCATGTGCAAGGCGATGAACCGCTCGCTGCTGGCCGTCATCGCGGGCGGGTTCGGTGCGCCGGCCGCATCCGGAGCGTCGGCCGAAGCCGGCGAGCATCGCGAGACGGATGCGGAGGCGGTGGCGGAGATGCTCGCCGATGCCGACAGCGTCGTGATCGTGCCGGGATACGGCATGGCCGTCGCGCAGGCGCAGTACCCGGTCGCCGAGCTCGTCGAGCGACTGCGGGCGAAGCAGATCGAGGTGCGTTTCGGCATCCATCCCGTCGCCGGGCGTCTGCCCGGGCACATGAACGTCCTCCTCGCGGAGGCGAAGGTGCCGTACGACATCGTGCTGGAGATGGACGAGATCAACGACGACCTGGCGCAGACCTCGGTCGTGCTCGTGATCGGCGCCAACGACACCGTGAACCCCTCGGCGGCCGAGGACCCCTCCAGCCCCATCGCGGGGATGCCCGTGATCCGGGCCTGGGAGGCGCGCGAGGTCGTCGTCTTCAAACGCTCGATGGCATCCGGCTACGCGGGCGTCGAGAACCCGCTCTTCTTCCGGGAGAACACGCAGATGCTGTTCGGCGACGCGAAGCAGCGCGTGGAGGACATCCTGCGCGCGCTCTGATCACGCCTGGACCGGCCAGGAGGGGAGCGGGTCGGTGAACCGCTCCCAGGCGTCGGGTCCGGCATCCATCTCCGCATCCGTCAGGGCAGCGCCATCGAGGGCCCGAGCGACCGCCGCCGCGTTCAGATCGAGCCCCGTGATGGCGAGCTCCTGCCCGATGCAGCTGAAGGTGTCGCGGGTGTGGAGCGGGTCGAGCCACATGGCGGAGCCGACCTGCTCCCAGCGTGCGAGCATGCCCGGGCGCGTCGCCAGGCGGCAGAAGCCGACGGAGCGCAGGACGAGTCCCCACCTGCGCGCGTCGATCTCGTGGTCGAGGGCGCGGACGAGCCGCTCGGGGTGGAAGGGGCGGAGCTGCTCGTAACGGAACGTCGTCACGCGGCGATCCGTCATGTGCGGATCGTGTTCCTCGTTCAGCATCCGCACCCACCCCGCGCGCTCGCCGACGGGAGTCGAGGTGTCCGTCGCGAGCGCCGCGCGGGCGTCCTCGTGCGGGTCTCGCGTGAGACGGATGCGGGCGAGAGGGTTCAGATGCGAGGCGAGCGCCATGAGCATCGCGAGCCGCGCCGTCTCGACGCCCTCCCAGTTGACGAAGGCGATGACGTGCGCGCTCTCGATGAACGCCGCCGCCTGCCGTGCGCGGGCGCCGTGATCGCCGCGGTCGTCGCCGGGCAGCGCGTCCGAGCGCAGGGCGGAGCCGTCCCGCAGGTCCTGGACCATGTGCGGGGCGTCGACGACGCACACCATCGCGGGCGGGGTGTCGAATGCGCCGCTGAAGTGCAGCGGATCGAGGTCGGTCGCGCAGTCGAAGAGCGCGAGCTGATCGCCGCCTCCGGCCCAGAATCCCCGCGGACGGTGCGAGGTCGTTTGTCGCGGGCCGCCGTACGCCCACACCAGTCGGCGGTCGAGCACCGCGGCGGCGCGTTCGGCGAAAAGGTGGCGTTCGGGTGCGCACACCCCGGTGATGGCGACAGGGATCGATTCCATGCCGGTCCTCTCCAGTTGCTCGGGCGGAGCACCCAGCATAACCTGTTAGTGAGAACCGTTATCAATAAGGAGTCGCTGTGAAAGTCCGTGCCTCGCTCACGTCCCTGAAGAACCAGCCCGGCGCCCAGGTCGTGCGCCGACGCGGCAAGGTGTTCGTCATCAACAAGCTGAATCCGCGCTTCAAGGGGCGACAAGGCTGACGCGCCGGCGGGTCGCTATGTATCCAGGCTGAGGTAGTTCGCACGCGACGGCGCACACTCACCCGTTGCGGTTCGTCACGCGAGCGCGGGGCGGTTCGCCACCGAGTCCGACTGCTATCGCATCGATCCCACGCACGAGTCGTGGGTTGCGCGAAAGTGCGCGCGGGTAGGGGGCGTCAGATGCCGGAGAACCGTCCCAGAGCAAACGCCTGAATAGCCAGCACTGCTGCGCCTCGGGCCCACTCCACATTGTCGCCGCTTGCCAGATCAATGGGAGGCATGTGGGCGCGGGGGGACCGGTGGTCGCGGATCGAGCGCAGGAGCGAATGCCAGCCGATGTCCGCGAGGCGAACCCCCTCTCCGGCGATGATGATGCGCTCAGGAAGCGTGAGATTGCAGACGGCTGCGATAAGGATGCCGAGGCCCTGCGCGGCATGCTCGACGATCCGCAGTGCGCCGGGATGGCCCTCCGCCGCGCTCTGCACCGCCTCATCGAAGGATGTCTGCGTCCCGAAGACTTCAGTCGCGTAGCGGGCGATCGCATCGGAGTTCAGGAGCGCCGCTGCGCATCCGCGGTGGCCCTGATCGCAGAACGGCCCCGTCGGATCCATCGGCCAATGTCCGACGAGTCCGATGCCATAGTCTTCGTTCACGATCGGCTGGCCGTTGACGACGAGGCCGAACCCCGTGCCGATTCCGAGCGTGATGACGGCGAAACGGTCGTCCTCGCGTGCAGCGCCGAACCAATCCTCGTACTCGCACAGGGCAACGACGTCGTTCTCCACGAGGGTTGGAGCGCCGGTCGCCGACTCGACGAGGTCGGCGAGCGGAACGTCGCGCCATCCCAGAAAACTGGCGCTGATGACGCTCCGGCGCTTGTGCACCGCCCCTCCCACCCCGATGCCGATGCCGGTGATCGCCCGCTCCGCTGATACCGCACGGTGAACCTCTGCGACGCGCGACACCAGTGCTGGGGGATGCGGCTCGAGCAGCGGCGTGATCGAGTGGGCGACGATATCGCCTCGCATGTTGGTGACCGCGGCGACGATCTCGTTCTCGCGGATCTTCATCCCGAGGAAGTGGTGCTTCGAGGCGTCCACGTCGAGCAGTCGCGTGGGGCGGCCGACTCGTCCGTTGTTGTGCTCGCCGACGTCGATGATCACTCCGCGGTCGATGAGTGGCGCACTGAGGCGGCTCAGCGACGCGTGGGACAGTCCCAGGCGACGACCGATCTCGGCGCGGGAGATCGGTCCGCGGCGCAGGACCTCGACGGCGACGGGAAGTGCGGCCCCGGCATCAGGCCCCCACATGGGATCGGGGTCGGTACTCATGCGCCCTCGCAATACGTTCATTCAAAGAGTAAAACCTGCCAGAAATGTATCATTCGGGAGGACTTGACGAGCTAATACGTTCGCGATAAACATATTAGGCGCCCGACGGTGGGTAGCACGCACCAAGGACCATGGGAGGTCAATGTGTTCACGACTCGCAAGGCGAAGGCCGTTGCGGTGATTGCTGCCGCGGTCGGTGCCGCGCTCGCTCTGGGGGGATGCTCGGGAGGCTCAGGCGCGGGGGATACCGGCGATGGCAAGACGTTGAAAGTCTGGTGGTGGGAGAACGACGAGTCCGCCCTCTCTGCCGCGTGGAAAAAGGCGATCGACATCTTCGAAGAGCAGCATCCCGACGTGAAGGTCGATTTCGAGCTCAAGACCTACGAACAGATGCAGCAGTCGGGTCAGCTCCTGCTCGACTCCGGCGACGCGCCCGACGTCCTCGAATACCTCAAGGGCAACGCCACTGCAGGCGTCGTCTCGCAGGCGGGGCTGCTCACCGATCTCACCGACGTCGCGAGGGACCGCAAGTGGGACCTTTCCAGCTCGGTGCAGGACGTCGGGCTCTACGAGGACGGGTTGATGGGCTCGGGCCAGCGCTACGGCGTGACCAACTACGGCGAGTACGTGTCCATGTGGTACAACAAGTCGCTCTTCGACCAGTACAAGCTCACCGTGCCCACGACGCTGAGCGAACTCGAAGACGACATGCAAGTCTTCGTCGACAACGGCATCACGCCGCTCGCTCTCGGATCGGCCGACTACCCCGGGCCGCACCTGCTGTACGCCCTCGCCCTCGCCCACATGAACGAGGACTCCCTGGCCGCCTACCAGCGCTTCGACGGCGACGTCGACTGGGATGCATGGCAGCAGGCGGCTGAAACGGTCGCCGATTGGACGGCGAAGGGCTTCATCAGCAAGAACTCGACCGGCATTCCTGCGCAGGACGCCGGCAACGCCTTCGAAGCGGGCGACTACCCGCTCTTCTACTCGGGCACATGGTGGGGCGGGCCGTTCGCCGACAACATCACCGACTTCGAGTTCGACCAGTTCCTGTTCCCGGGCAACGACCTGCACCCGGGCTCCGGAGGCAACCTGTGGGTCGTGCCTCAGAAGGCGAAGAACAAGGAGCTCGCATACGACTTCATCGAGATCACGATGAGTGACGAGATCCAGAACATGCTCGGCGAGCAGGGACAGGTTCCCGTCGCCGCCGACGCCGATGCCATCACCTCGCCCATCGGCAAGCTGCTCAGCGAGCGGTTCGCCGAACTGCAGAACGCGACCGACGGCGGCCTGGCCTGGTACCCCGACTGGCCGGTGGCGGGACTGAACGACATCCTCGTCCAGAACAACACCGAGCTGGTGCAGGGCTCGAAGACCCCTGAGCAGGTTGTCGAAAGCATCCGCACCGCCTATGACCAGGGCCGCGCCGACGCCGGCCACTGACACACTCCGGGCGCGGCGGCCGCGTGCCGCCGCGCCCTCCCGATCGAAAGCTGTCTGACATGTCCGTCGCCACGGCACCCCGCCGCCGCCGTCGATCCGCACTAGAGCCCGCCGGGGGCTACTGGGGGTACCTCCTCCCCGGTGCGATCGGCTTCGCCGCCGTCGTCCTCATTCCCTTCGGGATGAATCTCTATCTCAGCCTCACGCGCTACCGTGGCGTCGGAACCCCGCAGTTCATCGGATTCGACAACTACGTGCGACTGTTCCAGGACCCGACGTTCTGGGCATCCTTCGGCAACAGCATCGCCTTCATCTTCGCCATGGCGATCGTGCCCACCGCCTTCGGGGTTCTCGTGGCGGCGGTGCTCTTCGACTACATCGCGCCGCGGTTCGGCGCGCGATCCTCGAGCGTCCTGCGTGCACTCTTCTACCTGCCGCAGATCCTCCCCATCGCCGTCGCCGGCGTGCTCTGGAAATGGATGTACCAGCCTGAGTACGGGATCATCAACAGCATGCTGGAGGCCGTCGGCCTCGGCCACCTCGCGCAGAACTGGCTTGGCGACCCGAACATCGCCATCTACTCCGTGATGAATGTGCTGATCTGGCTGCAGATCGGCTACACCGTCGTCATCTTCATGGCTGGCCTCTCCCGCGTGGACCCGTCGCTCTACGAAGCCGCCGAACTCGACGGGGCAGGGTGGTTCACACGCTTCCGTGTGATCACCGTGAACCAGCTGCGGCCCGAGATCGCCGTCGTCATCATCACCACGAGCGTCGCGGCGCTCAAGGTGTTCGCCCCGATCTTCGTCCTTACCAAGGGCGGGCCCGGCACGAGCACGATCGTTCCGGCGTACTTCTCCTTCTATAACTTCTTCACCACCACCCAGGTCGGCTACGGCGCCGCAGTCGCGACCGTCCTGGCGCTCGTGGTGACCATCGTCGCCGTCGGAATGCTGATGTTCCAGACGCGCAGCACGGAAGGGTTCGAGAAATGACCGCCCTGGCTCCCGACAACATCGACGCCGACGAGGCCTTCGAATCGGCCGCAGCACCGCGACGTCGCCGCCGACGCGCGAAGGTCGACACCACCCGGCGCCGCCGACGCGGCGTCAGCGGATGGATCGTCTTCGCGCTTCTCGCTGTGATCGCCCTGCTGATGCTGTTCCCGTTCTGGCTCGCCCTGATCAACGCGTTCAAACCGGCGCCGGAGTACATCGCCGAAGGGCCGATGAGCATTCCTACGACGCTCGACTTCTCGGCGATCATCTCCTTCTGGACGGGCATCGACTTCACCCAGAAGCTGCTCAACAGCGTCCTCATCAGCGGCAGCGTCGCGATCATCGCAGCCCTCATCAGCCTGCTGAGCGCCTATGCCATCGGGATCGGCCGGATCCGGGGTCGTGTGTGGGTGCTCGCCGTCTTCATGCTCGCCTTCACGATCCCCCAGGAGGCGCTGGTCTATCCGCTGTTCATTCTTTCGCGCGACACGGGTCTCTATGACACCAAGCTCGGCATCATCATCATCCTCTCCGTGCTGCAGAGTGCCTTCGGCACCTACATGCTCTCCTCAGTGCTCGGCTCCTTCCCTCCGGAGGTACTCGAGGCCGCGCGCATCGACGGCGCGTCGCGGCGCCAGGTCCTCTGGCACATCGTCCTGCCGCTGACGAGACCGACCCTCGCAGTGCTCGTGACCTTCTTCTTCATCTGGACGTGGAACGACTTCTTCCTGCCGCTCGTGCTTCTGCCCAGCTCCGCGAATCAGACGGTATCGGTCGCCCTTGGTGCTCTCAGCGGCCAATACACCAGCGACCCGACGGCGCTGGCCGCGGCATCCCTCGCCGGCATCTTGCCCGCGCTGATCTTCTTCCTCATCTTCCAGCGCACCCTCATGCGCGGTGTCAACATCGGAGCCATCAAGTGAGTCTCAGCTCGGCACTCTCGTCCGTCCCCGCTATCGGAACCGAATGGTGGCGCTCCGCCGTCGTCTATCAGGTCTATCCCCGCAGCTTCGCCGACTCCAACGGCGACGGCGTTGGCGACATCCGCGGCCTCATCGGAAAGCTGGAGCACCTGGAGCGACTCGGTGTCGACGTCGTCTGGCTCTCGCCGGTCTACGCCTCCCCCCAGGCAGATGCGGGATACGACATCAGCGACTACCGCAGCATCGACCCGCTGTTCGGGTCGCTCGCCGACCTCGATGCACTGATCGCCGACCTCCATGCTCGCGGAATGAAGCTCATCATGGACCTCGTCGTCAACCACACCTCCGACGAGCACCCCTGGTTCGTCGAGTCACGCTCGTCGCGCGACAACCCCAAGCGCGACTGGTACTGGTGGCGCGACGCGCGCGAGGGCCGCCGCCCGGGTGAGTCGGGTGCGGAGCCCACCAACTGGGAGTCGTTCTTCTCGGGGCCGACGTGGACGTGGGACGACGCCTCGCAGCAGTATTACCTGCACCTGTTCGACCCGAAGCAGCCCGACCTCAATTGGGAGAACCCCGAGGTGCGCGCCGCCGTCCACGACATGATGCGCTGGTGGCTCGACCGCGGCGTCGACGGGTTCCGGATGGACGTCATCAATCTGATCTCCAAAGACACCTCGCTGCCCGACGCTCAGGCCGGCGAGCGCACCGGCCGCGGCGACGGCTTTGCGCACTACGCCCACGGGCCGCGGCTGCACGAGTACCTGCAAGAGATGCGGCGCGAGGTGTTCGACGGTCGAGATGCGCTCCTTACCGTCGGCGAGATGCCGGGAGTGACCACGGAGGAGGCGTTGCTGACCACCGATCCCGCACGACGCGAGCTGAACATGGTCTTCCAGTTCGAGCACGTCGGGCTCGACCATGGATCCTCGAAGTTCGACCCGCGCCCCCTGGCCCCGGGGGCGCTCGCCGCCTCGCTGACGAAGTGGCAGGACGCCCTGGGTGACACGGGGTGGAACAGCTTGTACCTCTCGAACCACGACCAGCCCCGCACGGTGTCGCGCTTCGGCAACGACCGGGAGCACTGGCGCGCGTCGGCGACCGCGCTTGCCACAATGCTGCACTTGCAGCGCGGCACGCCCTACATCTATCAGGGCGAAGAGATCGGCATGACCAACGGGTCGTTCCCCACCCTCGCCGATTTCCGGGATGTCGAGAGCCTGAACTTTTACGCGCAGGCTGGCGAGCTGGGTCTGGTCGCCGACGAGGTGCTCGACGGTATGCGCAGAAACGGTCGTGACAACGCGCGCACCCCCGTGCAGTGGGACGGCTCTGCCTCAGCCGGCTTCACCACCGGCACCCCGTGGATCGGGGTCAACCCGAATCACGCGTGGCTGAACGCGGAGGCGCAATACGACGACCCCGATTCGGTCTTCAACTACTACCGTCGGCTGATCGCCCTGCGCCACGAGCGGAAGGTCGTCGCGAGGGGCGACTTCGTGCGCGTGGATGCCGGAGACCCCGCGATCTTCGCCTTCGAGCGCACGCTCGGCGACGACGGGCTTCTGGTCGTGGTCAACCTCTCCGATGTGCCGCGTGCGTTCACCACCCCCGCGCGCTGGTCGAACGCAGCCGTCGTACTCGCCAACCTGCCAGAGGTCGAGCTGGCGACGTTGCGGCCCTGGGAGGCGCGCGTGCTCTCCACGAGCACTGACTAGGCCGACATCGCTCAGGGTGCTAGGCGCCCGCGCACCATCACGACAACGCTGTTATGAAGGAAACCAAACGCATGCGCCGCACGTCACACGCTCGATGGGGGATGCTCGGCATCGCCGCGCTCCTGGGCTCGCTGCTCACCCTCCCCGCCCCCGCGGCATCCGCTGCACCCGCTGTCCCGGCGCCGACCGTCGTGGCGCCTGCCGCCACCACGAACCTTACGACCTGGGGACACGACGACACGATCGCGACCACCGGGCCGGTCGCGGACGGCCAGGTCAGAAGGTCGAGCTTTTACGAGGCATCCGTCGCCACCGCGGCCGATCCGGGCACGGCGTACAGCTCGTTCGTCTACATGAGCGTGCCGCGTTCGGGCGCTGGGAAGATCGGCTACGACGAGCAGGACGGCGCGGAGTTCTCTGCCGATGCCGACCTGACGATGAGTTGGTCGAGCTTCGAGTACTCGACCGACGTCTGGGTCGATGTGAGCCTGACCACGGGCGAGACGATCAGCTCGATCGACGAGGTGACGATCCGTCCGACCGACCTGAAGCTCGAGAAGGTACTCGTCGACAGCTCCACTGTCCGCGTCAGGGTGCCCTTCAGCGCAGACGGCCTGCGATTCTCCGTCGAGTTCGACCCTCAGCTGTTCACGGCGTACAACGACCTGAGCGGCGCGAGTGGGGCGCTCACCACCGATTCGACGGGCAACCGGGCCGTGCACACCGAGCCGCAGAACTCGTTGATGGTTTTCGCCAACCCGACCCGCACCGGTGCCGACGCCGAGCGACTGATCCCCACCGAGGCATCCGGCACGATCTATCGACCCGCGCAAGGGCTGGTGAACGATCTCGACGACGTCACCGCCGACATCGTCTACTTCGAACCCGGCACCTACTACATGGGCTCGGACTACCACGCTCAGTTGCCGGCCAACGTCCGATGGGTCTACCTGGCACCAGGTGCCTACGTGAAGGGCGCCTTCCGGTTCGTCCACGACACGCAGACCGATTACCGGGTGACGGGACTCGGCGTGCTCTCGGGTGAACAGTACGTCTACGAGCCCGACACGCGCATCGGGTACCAGCACAGCACCTTCGACAACTGCCACGCCGAGTGCGTGAAGATGCTGCAGTTCGAGTCCTCGAACACCGGCCAGAGCCTCGACCTCGAGGGGGTCACGATCGCGTCGCCCCCCTACCACTCGTTCGTCGTGTACGCCCACGAGGGCAGCGGAGACGACCGCGTCGAGGTCGGCGTGGAGGACTTCCGCATGACGGTGCAGAACTACAAGCAGGTCGGCAGCTGGTACTGGCAGACCGACGGCATCGAACTCTATGACGGCGGACGGATGAGCAACACGTTCTTCCATGCCAACGACGACGTGCTGAAGATGTATCACAGCGACGTCCACATCGAGAACACCGTCATCTGGAAGAACGAGAACGGACCCGTCATCCAGTGGGGCTGGGTGCCGCGCGATATTGACGACGTCTCGGTGACGAATACGGACATCATCCACAACCGGATGTACTGGAAGGACGCGAAGTACAACACGTGTGTGTTCAACTCCTCCAGTCACTGGGAGGACATGGGGGCCACCGATCGCGCCGACGTCGCGACGACGGTGAAGAACATGACATTCACGGACACACGCGTCGAGGGCATGCTGAACTGCGGCATCCGCATCTTCGCGCTCTCGAACACCGAGAACATCACGATCGACGGCTTCCAGGTCGACGCGTGGAACGATCTCGACGCGAGCTCGCAGGCGAGCCTGCTCAAGCGGTACACCGACACGTCCGGCACCAAGGTCACGATCGGAAACGAAACCAACGATCGCGACGGTCTGCTGCTGCACGACTACTCCGTCGGCGGGGTGCCGATTCTGAAGGCCGGTGACAATTGGGCCAGCGACGAGTTGGGCCGCTTGAACTTCGACGCCGACACGTGGGACAGCTGGGACGCCACGAGCGATGACGCCCCGACCGGGGTGGCACCGGCGCTGACGATCGACGGTCTCGTCGACGGTTCGGTCGTCCCGAGTCGGGAGATCGTCGTGCGCGGAACGACGGATGCTCCGACGGTGAACGTCACGGTCAACGGCGTCGCCACGGCAGCGGCCGTCGACGACGGTTCATTCTCGGCGCGCGTCGTCCTGACGGACATCACCAACCGCGTTGTCGTGGTGGCGACCGGGCAGAACGGCGTGCAGACGGTCGAGCGCCGCACTCTCACGGCGCTCGGCACCCTGCTCGGCTCGGTCGAGGATCCGGTCGGCGACGACAACGGGCCGGGCACATACACTTATCCGACCGACGGCGCCTTCAACCCCGGCAGCTTCGACCTGACGGGCCTGGATGTGTATCGGGACGGCGACCTCGTGCGATTCGTGGTGGCGACGCACGGCGAGATCCACAACCCCTGGGGCGGCTCGCGCATGAGCACCCAGCGTGTCAACATCTACCTGCGTGACGGCTCGTCGACCTCGGTGACGCCCATGCTGCCCGGTACCAACACCTTCACAGAGGGCGCCTGGACGCACGCGATCGTTGCGGACGGCCGGTACGCGGATGCTGCGTTCGGCGGCGGTGTCTACGACGCCGACCACCGGCGCGTCGGCGCCGTCAGCCTCGACGTCGACCCGAGTGGGTCGATTATCGCCACCGTACCGGCTGCAGTCTTCGCGGGGAGCGACCTGGCCGCGACCGGGTACCAGGTTGCGATGTTCAGCGACGCAGAGGACGGTGAGGGCGTGGGCAACGTGCGCCCCGTCTACAGCGCGGAGTGCGCGCAGGGTGTCGACTGCCCCGACTTCGTCGGCCCGTACCGCGGCGGCGGCGGAGCAGGAAGCTTCACCGACCAGAACCCCTCGCGAGACACCGACACGTCCGACTCGAACGCATTCGACCTCTTCACCGGTGAGACGTCGCAGGCCGAGGTCATGGACTGGACGCGCGGTCCGGTGATCGCGCCCTACCTCGTGCTCCAACGTGCCGCCGACCCGGGTACCGACCCGGGCACGGACCCCGGGACCGATCCGGGAACGGTCCCGACGATCGCTCTCGAGGGCGGAACCGTTGCAGCCGGCGGCAAGGTCACGATGACCGGCGCGGGCTTCGCACCGACCGAGTCGCTGCAGGTGACGCTGCACTCCGACCCCGTGGACCTCGCCGTCGCCGCATCGGACGCCTCGGGCGCATTCTCGATCGTCGTCACGGTCCCTCGCGACACGCCACCGGGGGCGCACCGCGTCGAGGTGAGGGGAGCGGCGTCGGGCTCGGCATGGGCGAACCTCACCGTGACGGCGGCCGCCGCACCGACCGGAACGCTCGCCGTCACCGGCACCGACGTGCCGATCCTGCTACTGACGGCGCTCGCGCTGCTGACCCTCGTGGGTGGAGCCGCACTGCGCTACACCCGCTCCCGTCTGGAACGCCGTCGGCCGTAGATCGACCGCACCGTACGCAGCGATGTGCTGAGGGTCTGTCCAATTGGCGTCCAGGCGGTCATCGCCGAGCGGGGCGAAGTGGCCGCGATTCCTTGAAAACTCGGGGATCGCGGCCCCTTGGGAGTGGACGCGACGGCGGGAGTCGAACCCGCAACGCTTCCGGGTATGAACCGGAGCCCGGGACCACCCGGATCGCCGCGATGCCTCGACGTTAACCCGGGATTCCGACCCTCGGCAGTGCATGTCGCAAGATGACCCCGTGCGTCACCGCGTCACAAGGTCGGGTGCAGCATGGCCCTCCGCACCGCCACCCTGCGACGCCTGCACGATCGGTGGGGCTGGTGTGGTCGCATGGGGCGGATGTGGTGACCCCCTCACCGTCGGCCGTGCAGATGTCCCGGCATCAGCGCCAGAAGGGGGCGGGCGCGACCGCCGACCCGGGCGGGTGTCGGCGGTCGCGCCTAGACTTGACGGGACATGACCGACGCCTCCACGCCCCTCATCATCGGCGGTGACGGCGCTCGCCCCGCCGGCGATTCCGCACGTCCCGACGCCGACCTCCTCGTCGGCCTCAACGGCCCGCAGCGCGAGGCCGTCATCTACCGTGGGCCGGCGCTGCTCATCGTCGCCGGCGCCGGCTCCGGCAAGACCCGCGTGCTCACCCACCGCATCGCCTCGCTGCTGCGCTCGCGCGAGGCATGGCCGAGCCAGATCCTGGCCATCACCTTCACGAACAAGGCGGCGGGGGAGATGCGCGAGCGCGTCGAGCAGCTCGTGGGCGACAGTGCACGCGGCATGTGGATCTCGACCTTCCACTCCGCCTGCGTCCGCATCCTCCGCCGAGAGGCGCAGCAATTCGGGTTCACGAGCTCGTTCACCATCTACGACTCGGGCGACTCGCGCGCGCTCATCAAGCGACTCGTGAAGGAGCACGAGGCCGACGCGTTCGGTCTCACGCCCGCCGCCGTCCAGAGCCGCATCTCCAAGCTCAAGAACGAGCTGCAGGATGCGGAGGGCTACGCGCGCCAGGCCAACATGAGCGACCCCGCCGAGCGGGTTTTCGTCGAGGTCTTCGGCGACTACCAGCGGGCGCTGCGTCGCGCGAACGCCTTCGACTTCGACGACCTGATCGCCCAGACGGTCTTCCTCTTCCGCGCCTTCCCGCAGGTGGCCGACACCTACCGTCGCCGATTCCGCCACATCCTCGTCGACGAGTACCAGGACACCAACCACGCCCAGTACTCCCTCATCCGCGAACTCACCCGCCCGGTGTCGGGCGAGGGGGAGTCGTATTCCGCGGGCGGCATGATGATCTTCGAGCCCGATACGGCGCCCGAGGTGGAGGCCGCATCCCTCACCGTCGTCGGCGACTCCGATCAGTCGATCTACGCCTTCCGCGGCGCCGACATCCGGAACATTAGCGAGTTCGAGCGCGACTTCCCCGGTGCGAAGGTCGTGCTGCTCGAGCAGAACTACCGCTCGACCCAGAACATCCTCTCCGCCGCCAACGCGGTCATCCGCAATAACTTCGACCGGCAAGACAAGAAGCTCTGGACCGATGTGGGCGCGGGCGAGCTCATCGTCGGCTTCACCGGCTACTCGCAGCACGACGAGGCCCAGTTCGTCGCCGACGAGATCGAGAAGATCCACCGGGCCGGCACGGCGTACTCCGACATCGCCGTCTTCTACCGCACCAACTCGCAGTCCCGCGCGCTGGAAGAGATCTTCATCCGCTCGGCCCTGCCCTACAAGATCATGGGCGGCACGAAGTTCTACGAGCGCGCCGAGATCAAGGATGCGCTCGCCTACCTCATCGCCGTGGCCAATCCCGCCGACGAGATGGCGGTGCGCCGCATCCTGAACAAGCCGCGGCGCGGCATCGGCGACGTCACCGAGACGGCCATCGCCCGTTTCGCGGAAGACAACCAGATCACCTTCCGCGAGGCGCTCGCCTCGCCGGAGGCGCTGGGCGTCGGGCCCAAGATCCAGGCGGCGATCACGCAGCTCGACCGGGTGCTCACCGAAGCGACGGCGCTGCTGCTGCCCGAAGGTCAGGATGCGCCGCCCACCGCCGTCGCCGAGGCGCTGTCGCTGCTGCTGAGCAAGAGCGGCTACTCCGACGCGCTGCGTGCCAGCCGTGACCCGCAGGACGAGGCCCGCCTGGAGAACCTCGACGAGTTCGTCGCCGTGGCGCGCGAGTTCGCCCGCAACAACCCGCAGGGCACCATCAGCGACTTCCTCACCGAGGTCGCACTCGTCGCCGACGCGGACGACCTCGATGACGCATCGGGCTCCGTTTCGCTCATGACCCTGCACACCGCGAAGGGCCTCGAGTTCGACGCCGTCTTCCTCACGGGCGTCGAAGAAGACCTCATTCCGCACCGCATCTCGGCCAACGAGCCCGGCGGCCCCGCCGAGGAGCGCCGCCTCTTCTACGTGGGCGTCACCCGGGCGCGCAAGCTCCTGCACCTCACCCTCGCGATGACCCGCGCCCAGTTCGGCGAGGTCACGGTGGCGATGCCGAGCCGCTTCCTGCAGGAGATTCCCGCGGAGCTCATCGACTGGCGCCAGTCGCCCGGCGACGTCAACTCGCGCGGCGGCTCGCAGTCGCGCGCCCTCAACGCCCGCCGGCCCGGCGGGTGGGGCTCGCGTCGTGACGACAACCCGCCGCTGCTGCCCAAGTCGACCTCGCTCGAGCGCTTCGCGAACAAGATCCCCGCGAAGGTGCGCGACAACAGCGAGCTCGAACTCGCCGCGGGCGACCGCATCCGGCACGAGGACTTCGGTGAGGGGCGCATCGATGCGGTCACCGGCGAAGGTGCCAAGCGCATCGCGCATGTGCGCTTCGACAGCGCCGGAGCCAAGAAGCTGCTGATCAAGATCGCGCCGATCGAGAAGATCTGAGTCGCGCCCCGGCGCGCCCCGCGTCGCGCGGTTAGGCTGGCCCGATGGCACTCTTCTCGCGCCGACCCAAGCCCTCCGAAGAACCCGAACGGGATGCGGCCGCGTCCGCTGCCGCCGAGGCGACGCCGGAGGCACCGACCGAGAACGTCCCCCACGTGCCGATCTCGGTCAGCACCTTCGGTGAGAACCGCACGCCGGACGCCGCCCCGGCCCTGCCGGATGGCGTCTCGGCCATGGCTGCCGCCAGGCCGCCGCACCTCGCCTCTCCCGCCGCAGAGGCGTCGAAAGACCTGGAGACCGTGCCGGGGCTGCGCGACAACGTCCTGTTGCGCGACGCCCTCGCGGCGCTCCCCGAGAAGGCGCAGCCGGTCGAACTCATGAACGTCGCGCGCCAGCTGCTGCAGGGCCACGTCTACATCCGCGTGCAGGGCGACGCCCGCGAACTCCTCGCCAAGGGCGACAATCTGCCGACCTCGGTCATCACGTACCAGGAGCAGAAGTACATGCTCGTGTACTCCAGCGGCAGGGCGCTGCAGGATGCGGTGCGTGCCGACGGCGACGCGTCCACCTCCGCGCTGGCACAGCCCGTGATCAGCCTCCTGCGTCAGATCGTCGCGGGCGACTTCGGCGGCATCGCCGTCGACCACGCCTCGCGCCCCGGCTCCGCCATCCTGCCGAAGCCTCTGATCGAGAAGGCCCTCGCCGACCTCGACCCGCACCTGGCGGTGAAGACGCTGCTCGCCGCCGACCGCACCGACGAGACGGCCGGCGACATCGCCGACGCGCTGACCTACGCGCCCGTCTGGGTCGCCGCCCGCCGGGGCGAAGGCGACCGCATCGGCATCGCCGAGCTCCGCACGACCGAGGGCGAGCGCATCCTCGAGCTCTTCTCCCACCCGCTGGAGCTCGTCGCTCTGGGCCGCGGAGACCAGCCCGCGAAGGTCACTCCCGAACAGCTCGCCCGGGCGCTGCGCTCGGACGACGGCATCTCCGGCGTCATCGTGAATCCCGCAGGACCCTGGATCCGCCTCAGCCGCGCGCAGCTCGCGCCGGTGCTCGCCCTCGGCGCCTGACGCCCGCCTCGAGGGACGAGGTTCCCGCGCGCAAGGGGATGCGGGGCGCGAGCTGTCGCCCCTAGGGTCGGGTCATGGCGAGCGAACGCACCACCGTGATCGTCCCGGGGCCCGACGGCGATCGGGAGATATCCGTCTCGAGCCCGTCGCGCGAAGTGTGGCCGGCGGCGGGCATCACGAAGCGCGAGCTCGTCGACTACATCCTGGCCGTCGCTGAGCCGTTCCTGCGTGCGAACGGCAACCGGCCGGTGTCTCTCGAGCGGTTCCGTGACGGCATCGACGGCGAGTCGTTCTTCTCGAAGAACCCGCCCAAGGGCACCCCGGACTACGTGGATGCGGTGACTGTCACCTACAACAGCGGGCGCAGTCATCCGCAGGTCGTGCTCACCGAGCCCGCGGCGCTGGTCTGGGCCGTGCAGATGAACACGGTCGTCTTCCATCCGTGGGCCTCGCTCGCCGCCGACCCCGATCGCCCCGTCGAGCTGCGTATCGACCTCGACCCCCAACCGGGCACGGATTTCTCGGATGCGGCCGCCGTCGCGCCGCTCATGCGCGACGTGCTCGCGGAGGCGGGCCTCGACTCCTGGATCAAGACGAGCGGCAACCGCGGCATCCACCTCTTCTGCCCGATCGAGCCGACGCATGAGTTCCTCGACGTGCGCCATGCGGCGATCGCCGCGGGCCGGGAGCTCGCCCGGCGCGAGCCGGAGCGGGTGACGATGAACTGGTGGAAGGAGGAGCGCGGACAACGCATCTTCGTGGACTTCAACCAAACCAACCGTGATCGTACGATGGCGGGCGCCTACAGCCCGCGGGCACTGCCCGATGCCACGGTGGCCACCCCCATCACGTGGGAGGAACTGCCCACCGTCGATCCCCACGCCTTCACGGTGCGCACCGTGCCACGCCGCCTCGCGGAGATCGGCGACCCGTGGGAGCACATCGCCCGTCACCCCGGACGCATCGACACCCTGCTCGAGTGGTGGCAGCGCGACCTCGACGAGGGCCTCGGGGAGCTGCCCTTCCCGCCCGAGTTCCCGAAGATGCCGGGAGAACCGCCGCGCGTGCAGCCCAGCCGTGCGCGTTCGGAAGAGTGATGCGTCAGTCCAGCACGTCACCGAGGTCGTAGGCCGAGACCTGCTCGAGCTGCGAGAAGGTGCAGGATGACGCTTCGCGGTCGGGACGCCAGCGCTCGAACTGCACCGTGTGACGGAACCGCATCCCCTCGAGCTGGTCGTAGCGCACCTCGAGCACACGCTCCGGGCGCAGCCGCACGAAGGAGACGTCCTTGGATGCGGCGAATCGCGACCGCTCGGTCTCGCCCCTGACCGCCTGGCCCGACTCGTCGCGCTCGACCAGCGGCGCCAGCTCGTCGACGAGCTCCCGGCGCCGCGCATCCGTGAACGCCGACACACCGCCCACATTGCGCAGCGCGCCGTCGTCGTCGAAGAGGCCGACAAGGAGCGATCCGACCCCCTCGCCGCTCTTGTGGACGCGGTACCCGAGGGCCACGACATCGGCGGTCCGGGCGTGCTTGATCTTCAGCATCGCGCGCTTGTTCGGCTGGTAGACGTCGTCGAGACGCTTGGCGATGACGCCGTCGAGGCCCGCGCCCTCGAACTCCGCCAGCCAGCGCCGTGCTGTGGCGGGATCGTCGCTCGTGCGTGTGAGGTGGACCGGCGGCGCGATGCCCGCCAGCAGCGCCTCGAGCTCGGCGCGGCGCTCGGCGAACGAAGCGTCGCGGAGATCGCGGTCGCCGCGGGCCAGCAGGTCGAAGGCGATGAGCAGGGCGGGCGTCTCGTCGGCGAGTCTCGTGACGCGGGAGGCGGCGGGGTGGATGCGCTGGCTCAGCGCCTCCCAGTCCAGCCGCTGCGCGCCGCGAGGCCCCGTCGGGATGACGATCTCGCCGTCGATGAGGCACGGCTCCGGCAGCACCCGCGGCAGCGCCTCGACCAGTTCGGGGAAGTACCGGGTGAGCGGCTTCGCGCCGCGTGATCCCAGTTCCACGCTCTCCCCGTCCCACGCCGCGAGCACCCGGAAGCCGTCCCACTTGGGCTCGAAGCTCCAGCCCGCCGCATCCGGAACGTCTTTCACCGCTTTGGCGAGCATGGGAGCGGGGATCTCGTACCGCACGATGTGCTCCTCAGGCGCCCGCGTCGCCCGCGGCGACCCGCTGCTCGCGCTTCTTGGGCCTCGCCCACTTCGCCGGGGTGTCGGGGCCGTCCCAGACCTGGATGATGCCCCAGACGACGGCGGTCAGCGGCACGGCCAGCAGGGTGCCGAGGATGCCGCCGATCGCGGTGCCGCCGGCCAGCACCACCAGCACGACGAACGAGTGCAGCTTCATCGACCTGCCCATGAGCACCGGCTGCAGGAAGTTGCCCTCGAGCTGGTTGACGGCGACGACGACTCCCACGACGATCAGGGCGATGACCGGCCCGTTGGCCACGAGTGCGACCAGAGCCGCCAGCGCGCCCGCCGTCACGGCGCCGACGATCGGGATGAAGGCGAGCAGGAACACCAGCACCGCCAGCGGGATCGCCAGCGGGACCTGCAGGATGAGCAGCCCGATGAGGATCCCGACCGCGTCGACGAACGCCACCGCCGCCGTTCCCCGCACGTAGGAGCCGAGCACCTGCACCGACTTGTCGCCGATGCGGCGTGCGCGCACGTAGGACGCGCCGTGGAACGGGCGCAGCAGGAACTCCCACATCCGCGGGCCGTCCTTGAGGAAGAAGAAGAGGATCACGACCATGAGAACGAGGCCCGTGACGAAGTTCGCGACGGCGCTGACGCCCGCGAGAGCCCCGCTGCCGAACTGCGCGCTCGTCACGAAGTCGCCGAGCTGCCCCATCCAGTCGTCGATCTGCGCCGAGGTCGGGGCGAACGGCAGCGTGCGCACCCAGTCGAGCAGCTGCTGGAAGCCGCCCTGCGCCTGTGACGACAGGTCGTCCCACTGATCGCGGATCGCCCACACGATGATCCACCCGAGCCCGGTGAGCAGCACGACGACGGTGAGCAGGGTGAGGAGGGTGGCCAGGATCGACGGCACGCCCCGGCGCCGCATCCACGTCATGACCGGCGCGAAGGCGGAGGCGAAGATGAGGGCGAGGATGAGGGGGATGACGACGACCGTGACTTGACGGATGCCCCAGATGGCTCCGGCCAGGATGGCGACGATCACGATGATCTGCAGCCCGCGGATCGCGAGGCGTCCGAGCGCATCGCCCCAGAGGCTCCAGGGAGCCCGGTGTGCGGTGAGCTCCACCTCGCGGGAGGTGAGCGTCACCTCCTGCGGTGCGCGGCGGAACAGTCCCATGCGACGACCGTATCGGCCGCATCCGACCGGCGCCTGCGTCTTGACGCGCGGATGCCGAGGCGACAGTGCACTCAGACGAAGGCGCCGGTGCCCGTGATGTCGCGCCCGATGAGCAGGGCCTGCACGCTCTCGGTGCCCTCGTAGGTGTGGATGGCCTCGATGTCGGCCATGTGCTGGATCACCCGGTTCTCCAACAGGATGCCGTTGCCGCCCATGAGATCGCGCGCGGTCTGGGCGATGCGACGTGCGGCGCGGGTGTTGTGGTACTTCGCGAGGGAGGCCTGCGTCGGCCGCAGCGCTCCCGAGGTCTCGAGGTCCGCCATGCGACGGCAGTAGAGCTGCATCGCCGTCAGCTCGTCGAGCATCTGCGTGAGCCGCTCCTGCACCATCTGGAACTTCACGAGGGGCTTGCCGAACTGCACCCGCTGCTGCGCGTACGAGAGCGCGGTCTCGTAGCACGCCATGGCGTGCCCGAGCGCCGACCACGCCACGCCGGAGCGGGTGGAGTACAGCACCGTCGACGCATCCTTGAAGCTGCGGGTGCCGGGCAGCACCGCATCCGCCGGCAGGCGCACGTCGTCCAGCGCGATCTGCGCCTGGTGGATGCCGCGCAGTGACGCCTTGCCGGTGATCACCGTGCCGGTGTAGCCGGGAGTCTCCTGCGGGACCAGGAAGCAGCGCACCGCGCCGTGCTCCTCGGCGGTGGCGTCGTCCACGCGTGCCCACACGAACGTGATGCCGCCGGACGCGCCGTTGCCGATCCACTTCTTCGCGCCGCGCAGGACCCATTCGTCGCCGTCGCGGCGGGCGACGGTCTCGAGCGAGACCGAGTCCGATCCGTGGTCGGGCTCGGTGAGCGCGAAGGAGCCGAGCACCTCGCCGCGGGCGAGCGGCTCGAGCCACCGCTCCTGCTGCGCGGCGGAGCCGAACAGGGCGAGGGTGCGCAGAGCGAGGCCGCCCTGCACCGCAATCACCGTGCCGAGCGAGCCGTCGCCCCGCGACACCTCCATGTTGACCAGACCCGCGGCCAGCGGGGAGAAGTGCGTGAGCCGAGGGTGGTCGATGCCGTCGTTGTACAGATCGAGCTCGCCCAGACGGGTGACGAGATCCAGCGGGTAGGAGCTGTCGTCCCAGGCGGCGACCATGCGATCGCCGACCTCGTCCACATAGGCCTTCGCGCGGTCCCAGACCTCCCGGTCGGCGGCGGGGATGTCGGCGAACACGGCGTAGTAGTCGGTGTCCAGCCGCGCGGTCACGTCATAGGCGGCAGCGGTGTCGCCCGGCAGAGAAGTCATGCGCACACGATAGTCGCGTGGGACGCTGTGCCGCCAACTCTGGCACTCAGTTCCACGGTGCGGATGCGCTGCCGTGACGCGTTAGCCTGAGCGGGTGCCGGCCCTCAGCGACCACCTGCGATCCGTTCCTCCCAGCGGCATCCGTCGTATCTTCGAGATCGCGCTCACCCTCGACGACGTCACCATGCTCGCGGTCGGCGAGCCCGATGTGCCCGTCGCGGCGCACATCATCGAGGCGGCCACGCGTGCCTGGGAGGCGGACGAGACCGACTATGTGGCCAACGCCGGCATCCCGGCGCTGCGCCAGGCGTTCGCCGACCGCTTCGCCGCGAACCACGGCGTCGCTCTGTCGCCGGAGCGGGTCTGGGTCACCGTGGGCGGCACGCAGGCGCTGCACCAGGCGATGGGCCTGGTTCTGGGCCCCGGCGACGAGGTGCTCGTGCCCGATCCCGGGTACACGACGTTCTCGATGAGCCCGCGGATGCTGAGCGCGGTACCGGTGCCGTACGCGCTGCGTCCGGAGGTGGACTTCCTGCCGGAGCTGGATCGGATCGAGGCGCTCATCACGCCGCGCACGCGCGCGATCGTCGTGAACTCGCCGTCGAACCCGCTCGGCACGGTCATCGACGGCGAGCTCGCGCGGGGGATCCTCGAACTCGCGCGCCGGCGCGACCTCTGGATCATCAGCGACGAGGTGTATGCGGAACTGACGTGGGGCGACCCGCACGTGAGCCTGACAGCGCTCGACGCGCTCAGCGACGAGCCGAGGGTGCTGGGCGTGTTCTCCCTCTCGAAGTCGTACGCGATGACGGGGGTGCGGGTGGGCTTTCTCATCACGCCGCTCGGCATGGATGAGACCCTGCGCACGGTGCAGGAGGCCATGATCGCGTGCGTGGCGGCGCCCGATCAGCGCGCGGGCGTGGCCGCGCTGGCCGGTGACCAGAGCAACATCGCGCTCGCCCGCGCCCATTACCGGCAGAACCTGGATGCGGCGACAGCGCTGCTGGATGAGCGCGGCATCGCCTATCGGGTGCCCGACGGCGCCTTCTACCTGTGGATCGATCTGCGCCACGCGACCGGCGGCGATGTCGGCGCGTGGGCGGAGGAGTTCCTGCGCACCGAGCGCGTGGCCCTCGCGCCCGGCTCCGCGTTCGGCGCCTCGGGCGAGGGGTGGGTGCGCGTGTGCGCCGCCGCCTCGCGCGGCGACCTGATCCACGGGCTGTCCCTGCTTCCCGCTCCCTGAGCCATACGCGCCGCGGCGCGGGTGCCGCGACCCGTGCACGGCGGATGCGGGATCCGGCGCCGCATCCGTCACGTCACGTGACTCCTGCACCGCGGATCGTGCAGACGTCGCACCGGTCGGCGCCCGAGAGAGCGGGTGCTCAGCGCAGGCTGTCGCCCAGGCGTCGGGCGACCTCCGCGGCCGGCATGCGGCGCGGGAAGACAGCGACCACGACGTCGTCGGGCGCCTGGGATGCGTGGGAGCCGACCCCGAACTTGTCGAGGCAGTCGTCGAGGGCTTGGCGCAGCGCCGAGGCCGGGACCTTCTTGGGTCCGCGCAGGAGGCGGCGCAGCACGTGGTTGTGCACGGCGGTGACGAGGGCCGCGAAGCTCACCGCGTCCAGCGGATCGAGGCCGGGAAGCGCCGTGCGCAGGTACTCGTCGAAGAGCCGCTCGTAGCGGAAGACGGTGACGATCTCGCGGTCGCGCAGCGCCGGCACGTCGCGCACGACCGTGTAGCGCCGGCGAGCGAGCTCGGGGTCTGCCGCGAAGTGGCGGTAGACCTGCATCGAGGCCTCGCAGACCGCCTCCCACGGGTTCTCGTGCGGTCGGGCGAGGTAGGTGCGGAGCTTGTCGAGCAACAGCTCGTGATCGGCGAAGACGACGTCGTCCTTGCCGCCGAACTGGCGGAAGAACGTGGAGCGCGAGATGCCGGCGGCCTGAGCGATCTGGTCGACCGAGGTCGCCTCGAAACCCTGCCGTGCGAACAGGTCGAGGGCCGCGGCGACGACATCGTCACGCGCGGCTGAGGGGGAAGCTGTCTCGCTCATCTGCGGAGCAAGCCTAGACCCGCTCCCGTACCGGACCGTCGACTCCGTCGCCGTGTCAAGCCCCGAGGACACCGACCGCGGTGAGCGTTGACTGCGCCGCATGGATCCCCTCTGGAAGCAGCACGCTCGCACCGTCCCCTCGACGCCCTTCGTCCCCGGTGAGCACGAGGTCGTCGTGGTGGGGGCGGGTATCACCGGGCTCGCCACGGCGCTGCTGCTCGCCGAGTCCGGGCACGAGGTCGTGGTGCTCGAGGCGCGCGAGGTCGCGGGGCTCGCCACGGGCGCGAACACGGGCAAGGTGTCGCTGCTGCAGGGGACGCAGCTGTCGACGCTCCGCGCCCACCACTCGCCCTCGCTCGTCCGCGCCTATGCGCAGGCGAACCTCGACGGGCAGCTCTGGCTGCGATCGTTCGCCGATCGTGCGGGCCTGCCCTACGAGGCGCGCACCGCGTTCACGTACGCACAGCACGACGCCGGCCGCTCCCGTGTGCGCGAGGAGTTCGAGGCCGCTCACGAGGCCGGACTGCCGGTGCGGTGGGCCACGGCCGACGAGCTCGATCTGCCCTTCCCCGCTCGCTCCGCCGTCGCGTTGGACGGCCAGCTGGGCATGGATCCGGATGCGGCCGCGTACGCTCTCGCGCTCGCCTTCCTCGCCGCGGGCGGCACGCTGCACACCGGCGTGCGGGCGACGGGGGTCTCCACCTCGAGTCGGCCGACGGTGCACACCGCGCGCGGCGACATGACGGCCGAGCACATCGTGCTGGCCACGGGGGCGGCCGTGCTCGATCGCGGCCTGTACTTCGCGAAGGTCTCCGCGATGCGCTCGTACGCCGTCGCGTTCGCCGTGCCGGACGAGGTGGCGCTGCCCGAGGGCATGTTCCTCGCCGCGGACGCGCCGAGCAGGTCGGTGCGCACCGTGTCCGAACGCGACGGACGGTGGGAGCAGACGCGGCTGATCGTCGGTGGCGGCGGACACCCGGTCGGGCGTGCCGCGTCCGAACGCGCACGGGTGGCGGAGCTGATCGCGTGGACGAGGCGCCACGTGCCGGGCGCGGTGCCGACCCACCGCTGGTCGGCACAGGACTACACCTCCCACAACCTGATCCCGTTCGTGGGCGTCATGCCGCGCACGGGCGGACGCGTGCGCTTTGCGACGGGATACGCGAAGTGGGGCCTCACCAACGGCCCCGCGGCCGCGCTGCGGATCGCCGCGGAGATCGACGGCATCGCCGAGAGCGAGCGCGCCGACTGGATGCGGCGGCTCGGCACCCGCATCACCGTGCCCGCTGATCTCGCCAAGGGTGCGGCGGAGAACGCCAAGGTCGGCGCTCACGCGGTGCAGGGGTGGGCGGGGGCGCTCCGGCATCCGCCTCGCATCCCGTCGGAGGGGAAGGGCGTCGTCGGTTCGGATGCGGGGCGCCCCGTCGGCGTCTCGCGGGTCGATGGCGAGGTGCGAGCGGTCTCCGCGGTCTGTCCGCACCTGGGAGGCGTGCTGAACTGGAACGACGCCGAGTGCACGTGGGACTGTCCGTTGCACGCCTCGCGCTTCGCGCCCGACGGGCGCCGCATCGAGGGTCCGGCGCTGTCGGATCTGCGGCGCGTGCGGCCGCCCTCGTCTGCACAGGCGTGAACGGAGCACTCCCGCACGGGGAGTAGGCTGGGGGACTGGTCGATATCTCGACGTCGAGACGTTTTGCGTCACCCTCCCTCGGACCAGCGAAGGAAGCCCAGTGGATCTGTACGAGTACCAGGCACGAGACCTTTTCGAGAAGTACGAGGTGCCGGTGCTCGCCGGTATCGTCGCGGACACCCCCGAGGAGGTGAAGGCGGCAGCCGAGAAGCTCGGCGGCGTCGTGGTGGTCAAGGCGCAGGTCAAGACGGGCGGTCGCGGCAAGGCCGGCGGCGTCAAGGTCGCGAAGACCCCCGACGAGGCGTACGAGGCGGCCAAGGCGATCCTCGGCCTCGACATCAAGGGCCACGTCGTCAAGCGGGTCATGGTCGCCGCAGGTGCCTCGATCGAGAAGGAGTTCTACTTCTCGGTCCTGCTCGACCGCTCGAACCGCTCCTACCTGTCGCTCGCCAGCGTCGAGGGCGGCATGGAGATCGAGCAGCTCGCGGTCGAGAAGCCCGAGGCTCTCGCGCGCATCGAGGTCAACGCCCTCACCGGCATCGACAAGACCAAGGCGGTCGAGATCGCCCGCGCGGCGAACTTCCCCGAGGAGCTCGTCGAGAAGGTCGCCGACGTCTTCGTCAAGCTCTACGCCGTGTACACCGGCGAGGGCGCGACCCTCGTCGAGGTGAACCCCCTCATCCTCGACGGGAACGGCGACATCATCGCCCTCGACGGCAAGGTCACCCTCGACGACAACGCGACCGAGGTGCGCCACCCCGAGCACGAAGAGCTCGAGGACAAGGATGCGGCCGACCCGCTCGAGGCCAAGGCGAAGGCCGCGGGCCTCAACTACGTCAAGCTCGACGGCCAGGTGGGCATCATCGGCAACGGAGCGGGCCTGGTCATGTCGACGCTCGACGTCGTCGCCTACGCGGGCGAGAACCACGGCGGCGTGAAGCCCGCCAACTTCCTCGACATCGGCGGCGGCGCCTCCGCCACCGTCATGGCGGCTGGCCTGGACGTCATCCTGGGCGACCCGCAGGTCAAGAGCGTCTTCGTTAACGTCTTCGGCGGCATCACCTCGTGCGTCGCCGTGGCAGAGGGCATCGTCAAGGCGCTCGAGATCCTCGGCGACGCCGCGACCAAGCCGCTCGTCGTGCGCCTCGACGGCAACCAGGTCGAGGAGGGTCGCGCGATTCTCGCGGCCGCGAACAACCCGCTCGTGACCCTCGCCGCAGGCATGGACGAGGGCGCCGACAAGGCCGCCGAGCTGGCCGCCGCCTGATCGCCCGCATCGGATAAGGACACAGACATGTCGATCTACCTCAACAAGGACTCCAAGGTCATCGTCCAGGGCATCACCGGCGGCGAGGGCACCAAGCACACCGCCCTCATGCTGAAGGCGGGCACCCAGGTCGTCGGCGGCGTCAACGCGCGCAAGGCCGGCACGACCGTCTCGCACACCGACAAGGACGGCAACCCGGTCGAGCTGCCGGTCTTCGCCACCGTCGCCGAGGCCATCGAGGCCACGGGCGCCGACGTCTCCATCGCCTTCGTTCCGCCGGCGTTCACGAAGGACGCCATGATCGAGGCCATCGACAGCGAGATCCCGCTGCTCGTGGTCATCACCGAGGGCGTGCCGGTCGGTGACTCGGCCGAAGCATGGGCCTACGCGATCGAGAAGGGCAACAAGACCCGCATCATCGGTCCGAACTGCCCCGGCATCATCACCCCCGGTGAGTCGCTCGTGGGCATCACGCCCGCCAACATCACCGGCAAGGGCCCGATCGGCCTCGTCTCCAAGTCGGGCACGCTGACGTACCAGATGATGTTCGAGCTGCGAGACCTGGGCTTCTCGACCGCCATCGGCATCGGCGGCGACCCGATCATCGGCACGACGCACATCGATGCGCTCGAGGCGTTCGAGGCCGACCCCGAGACCAAGGCGATCGTGATGATCGGCGAGATCGGCGGCGACGCCGAAGAGCGTGCGGCCGATTACATCCGCGCGAACGTCACGAAGCCCGTCGTCGGCTACGTCGCCGGCTTCACCGCCCCCGAGGGCAAGACGATGGGCCACGCCGGCGCCATCGTCTCGGGCTCCGCGGGCACCGCGCAGGCCAAGAAGGAAGCGCTCGAGGCCGCGGGTGTGAAGGTCGGCAAGACGCCGTCCGAGACCGCCGCGCTCATGCGCGAGATCATCCAGGGCCTGTAAGGCCCCCTCACGAAGGGCGGATGCGGGCGGCCGAGGCCCCCGCATCCGCCCTTCGTCGTGTCCCGCCGCAGTAGCCTGGACGCATGCCGCTGACAGGGGAGTACAAGCCGAGCACGTCCGAGTGGGCCCGGTCGCAAGCCGAGCTCTACGAAGCCACCAACGGCGCGGAGGGCGGTGAGCTGCGCGGCGTTCCGATCATCGTGCTGACCACCGTCGGCGCCAAGAGCGGCGGCCTGCGCAAGACCGCGCTCATGCGCGTCGAGCACGACGGGGACTACCTCGTCGTGGCATCCAAGGGCGGGGCGCCCGACGAGCCCGCCTGGGGCAACAACATCCGCAAGCATCCGCACGTCGAGCTGCAGGACGGCGCCGTCAAGCGCGACTACACCGCGCGCGAGCTCGAGGGCGACGAACGCGAGCTGTGGTGGGAACGCGCGGTGGCCGTGTGGCCCGACTACGCCGTCTACCAGACCAAGACCGACCGTCAGATCGCGATCTTCGTGCTGGAGCCGCGCGAGGCCTGAGCGCCCGCACACACGCGAACGAGCATCCGTTCGCCGAGTGAGCACCCCATTGAGTGCTCAATCGACGAACGGATGCTCGCTCGGCGTCGAGGTGGGGGATCAGCCGCCGAGGGCCGCCTCGATCGGTCCGCGCACGAAGAACACGACGAAGCCGGCGGCGACGATCCACAGCAGCGGGCTGATGCGGCGGGCGTGGCCCGACAGCGAGCGGATGACGACCCAGCTGACGAAGCCCGCGCCGATGCCATTGGCGATCGAGTACGTCAGCGGCATGACGGTGATCGTCAGGAACACCGGGATCAGCACCGAGACGTCGGTGAGATCGACGTGGCGGATCTGGCTCATCATGAGTGCGCCGACGGCGACCAGGGCGGCCGAGGCGACCTCGCTCGGCACGATGGTGGTCAAGGGCGTCACGAACATGGCCAGCAGGAAGAGTCCGCCGGTCACGAGGTTCGCGAGGCCCGTGCGGGCGCCCTCGCCGATGCCGGTGCCGGACTCGATGAACACCGTGTTGGACGACGACGAGGTCAGTCCGCCCGCGACGGCTCCGAGGCCCTCGACCACGAGCGCGGAGCGCAGGCGCGGGAAGTTGCCTCGCTCATCGGCGAGGTTCGCCTCGCGCGAGAGGCCCGTCATCGTTCCCATCGCGTCGAAGAAGTTCGTGAACAGCAGCGTGAACACGAGCATCGCGGCCGCGAGCACTCCGATGCGGTCGAAGGCACCGAAGCTGACCTGGCCCACGAGGCTGAGGTCGGGCAGGCTGAAGATGGATGCCGGGATCTCGGGCACGCTGAGCCCCCATCCGCCGGCGTTGCCGTCGGCGCGGGCGCCGAGGTGCCAGATCGCCTCGACGATGACCGCGACGACCGTGCCGCCCGCGAGACCGATGAGGATCGCGCCCTTGACCTTGCGGGCAAGAAGGATCGCGATGGTCACGAGCGTGAGCACGAACAGGAGCGTCGGGACGGTCGCGATCGAACCGTTGACGCCGAGGCCGACGGGAGGCGACGCGAGGCCCGTGCTCTGCACGAATCCGCCGTCGACGAACCCGATGAAGGCGATGAACAGGCCGATGCCGACCGTGATGGCGGTCTTCAGCGCCATCGGCACGGCATCGAAGATGAGCCGTCGCAGGCCTGTGACCGCCAGCAGCACGATCAGGAGGCCGTTGATGAGCACCAGGCCCATCGCCTCGGGCCAGGTGACCTCGCCCACCACGCTGACGGCCAGGAACGAGTTGATGCCGAGGCCCGCGGCGAACGCGAACGGCAGCCGGGCGACCAACCCGAAGAGGATGGTCATGGCGCCGGCGGTGAGCGCGGTGGTCGCGGCGACTTGGGCGAAGCCGAGGGCGTTGCCGGCCACATCCGTTCCGCCGGACAGGATGATCGGGTTGAGCAGGACGATGTAGGCCATCGCCACGAAGGTGACGATGCCGCCGCGGATCTCGCCGCCCACGGTGGCGCCGCGCGCCGTGATGCCGAAGAAGCGGTCGAGACGGCCGGGGGAGGAGGACGAAGCGCTGGTGGTACGGGGGTGTTGCACTCGACGAGAGTAGTCGGATGCGGCCCGCTGCGCGACGCGGAACAGCCGTGGCAGATCGCGGCGGCGTGGGGGACGGCCGTGCAAAGGTCCGCTGGGTAGGGTCGGGGGGCCATGCAACGCGTCCTCGTCCTTCTCCTCTCCGCCCTCGACGCCCTCGTGGCGGCGGCCGTCGGCCTCGCCGTCGCGGGCGCCCCGCTGATGGTCTTCTGGTTCGTCGCGTTCGGCTCTGGGGATCTCTCCGCGATCTGGCAGAGCGCCGCGACCATCTGGCAGTTCGGCCACTCGGTTCCCGTCGCGATCACGCTCCCCGACATCTACGTCGCCGAGCTGGGCATCGATCCCTCCCTCGCGAGCTTCACGCTCTCGCTCGCCCCGCTGGCCTTCGCCGCGTTCACGCTGCTGTTCGGCGGCCGCTCCGGCGCCCGCGCCGGGCGTGCCGGGGCGCCGTGGAGCGGCGCGCTCACCGGAACGCTCGTGTTCGCCGCCCTCGCCGCCGGCATCGCCCTCACCTCGCAGGCGCCGCTGGCGGGCACCGACCTGTGGCGCGCCATCTGCTATCCCGCCGCCTACTACGCCGCAGGCGTGATCGCGGGCGCCCTTCACCGCGCGTGGACCGACGGCGATGACGGGCCCGTCGACGCCCTGCGGGCTCGGCTCGATCGCTCCCGGGGCGCCTGGCCCGAGGTGCCGGAGCTCGCCGTGCGCGGCGGGGCGATCGCCGTGACGGGGCTGGTCGCCGTGGGCGCCGCCGTTCTCGGCGTCGCCCTCGTCGTGCGCGCTCCGAACATCGTCGCGCTCTCTCAGGCGGGCAACCTGGACGCGGGCGGCGCCGCCGTCCTCGCGCTCGCCCAGCTGCTGTACCTGCCGACTCTGCTCGTCTGGGCGCTGTCCTTCGTCGCGGGACCCGGCGTCGGCCTCGGCGCGGGCAGCGTGGTCTCGCCCGCGGGCACGCAGCTCGGCGTGCTGCCGGGCGTACCCATCCTGGGCGTGCTGCCGGAGGGGGCGAGCAGCTGGTACCTGCTGTTCGCTCTGCTCCCGATCGCGGTGGGCGTCGTCGCGGGATGGGCCACCCGATCGCGCCTGAACCCGCGCGGTTCGACCGCGGATGCGGAGAGCACCGGCATCCTCGTGACCTTGACGCTGTCGATCGCCGCTCTCGCTGCCCTCGCCGCCGCCCTCATGGCGATCCTGGCCAGCGGCAGCATGGGGCCCGGGCGGCTGTCCGCTGTCGGCCCGGACGCTCTCGCGGTGGGAGTGGCCGTGGGCGTCGAAGTGGGACTCGGCGCGGCGATCCTGCTGCTCTCGCCGCGTCGACGCGGCGACGTGGATTCCGAGGGAGGCGCGGGTGCGATCGCGCGCCTGACGGGCGTGCACGGAGGCGCGGATGACGGCGCCGAGCGGGCGGATGCGGCGCGCGACTAGACTGTGCGGGTGCTCACGGTCGCCGTTCTCATCTCCGGCACCGGCTCGAATCTCCGAGCCCTGCTCGAGGCCGCGGCGGAAGCCGATTTCCCCGCTCGAGTGATCGTGGTGGGCGCCGACCGCGAAGCCTCCGGCCTCGCCCACGCCGAGGAGTTCGGCATCCCGAGCTTCGTCATCCCCTGGCAGGGCGCTGACCGGCGCGAGGCCTGGGGGGAGGAGCTCGATCAGCAGTTGCGTGTCTGGCAGCCCGATCTCGTCGTCCTCTCGGGTCTGATGCGCCTGCTGCCGCCCGCGGTCGTCGCTGCGTGGAGTCCGCGCCTGATCAACACCCACCCCGCCTACCTGCCGGAGTTCCCCGGTGCCCATGCCGTGCGCGACGCGATCGCGGCGGGCGCCACGGAGACCGGCGCGAGCGTGATCGTCGTCGACGACGGCGTCGACACGGGCCCGATCCTCGCCCAGGAACGCATCGAGGTGCGCCCCGGCGACGACGAGTCCGCGCTCCACGAACGCATCAAGCCCGTCGAACGACGTCTGCTCATCGACGTCGTCCGCCGCATCGCGATCGGCGAGCTCGATCTCACCGCATCCGCCGTCTGACCCACCGCAACCGCCCCACCCCGAGGAGTCCCATGGCCGGGCCCAGCCACGATCCGTCCCTCTACCGCGACCGCGACGTCGTCCCCGTGCGCCGCGCGCTCGTCTCGGTCAGCGACAAGACCGACCTGCTGCGTCTGGCCGAAGCGCTCGTCGCCGCCGGCGTCGAGATCGTCTCGACGGGCTCGACCGCGCAGACCATCCGCGACGCCGGGTACGACGTCGTCGACGTGTCGAGCGTGACCGGATTCCCCGAATCGCTCGACGGGCGCGTGAAGACCCTCCACCCGGGCGTGCACGCGGGCCTTCTCGCAGACCTCCGCCTCGCGCACCACGAGGAGCAGCTGACCGATCTCGGCATCTCGCCCTTCGAGCTCGTTGTCGTCAACCTCTACCCGTTCGTCGAGACGGTGGCATCCGGTGCATCCGGTGACGCCGTGGTCGAGCAGATCGACATCGGCGGCCCCGCGATGGTGCGCGCGTCGGCGAAGAACTACGCCAACGTCGCGATCGTCGTCTCGCCCGAGTCCTACCCGGCGATCATCGAGGCGATCGCCGCCGGCGGCACCTCGCTCGCGCAGCGCAAGGAGCTCGCGGCGCGCGCCTTCGCCCACACCGCGAACTACGACCGCGCGGTGGCGACGTGGTTCGCCGATGAGACCCTCGCGGAGGGCGAGCAGTTGCCCGCGCACCTGACGATCAAGGCCGAGCGGCTCGCGACGCTGCGCTATGGCGAGAACTCCCATCAGCGCGCGGCCATCTACACCCGCACTGGCGGGCACGGCATCGCGCAGGCGCTGCAGCTGCAGGGCAAGGAGATGTCGTACAACAACTACGTCGATGCGGATGCGGCACTGCGCGCCGCCTTCGACATGGTCAAGCCCGCGGTGGCGATCATCAAGCACGCAAACCCGTGCGGCATCGCCGTGTCGGCGCCCAACGCGCTCGACGAGATCGCCAGCGCGCACCTGCGGGCGCACGAGTGCGATCCCGTCTCGGCCTTCGGCGGGGTGATCGCCGCGAACCGCACGGTCACGCTGAAGATGGCGGAGAACCTGCGCGACATCTTCACCGAGGTGATCGTCGCCCCGGGCTTCGAGCCGGAGGCGCTGGGGCTGTTCCGTCTGAAGAAGAACCTGCGCGTGCTGCAGCTGCCGGCCGACTGGCAGCAGGAGCGCACGGACGTGCGGCTCGTCTCGGGAGGTCTGCTGCTGCAGGACGCCGACCGCTTCCCCGACGACATCGAGTCGGTCGCGACCGACTGGGAGCTCGTCGCGGGCGAGCGCCCCGCCGGCGAGGAGATGACGAACCTCATCTTCGCGTGGAAGGCATGTCGCGCGGTCAAGTCCAACGCCATCGTGCTGGCGAAGAACTCCGCCACCGTCGGCATCGGCATGGGTCAGGTCAACCGCGTCGACTCGTGCCGCCTCGCCGTCGAGCGCGCGGGAGACCGCGCGGTCGGCTCCGTCGCCGCGTCCGACGCCTTCTTCCCGTTCTCGGACGGACCGCAGGTTCTGCTGGATGCGGGCGTGTCCGCCATCGTGCAGCCGGGCGGATCCGTGCGCGATGACGAGACGATCGCGCTTGCGCGCGAGCGCGGCGTGACCATGTTCTTCACGGGCGAGCGCCACTTCTACCACTGAGTCCCGACGCTGTCGCAGGACATCGCCGCCCCGCAGGACGATTCCGATCGGATCGTCCTGCGGGGCGGTTGTTCTCCCGCGGGAGGAAGCTCAGGCGCTCGGGCGGCCGTACGCCTCGAGCAGTCGCAGCCACACCTCGCTGAGCGTCGGATACGACGGCACGGCGTGCCAGAGGCGGGCGATCGGCACCTGGCCCACGACGGCGATCGTCGCCGAGTGGAGCAGCTCGGCCACATCCTCGCCGACGAACGTCGCGCCGATGATCGTGCCCGCATCCTCGTCGACGATCGCGCGTGCCTGACCCCGGTAGTCATCGGCGCGGGTGGCAGCGCCGGCGATCCACGAGAGGTCGTAGTCGAGCACCCGGATGCGGCGCCCCGCGGCCTTCGCAGAGGCCTCCGTGAATCCGATCGACGCCACCTCGGGATCGGTGAAGGTGACCTGCGGAACGGCCTCGTGGTCGGCCGTCGCGACATGCGTTCCCCAGGGGGCGTCGTCGACGGCGCTGCCGGTCGCGCGCGCGGCGATGACGTCGCCCGCGGCGCGCGCCTGGTACTTGCCCTGGTGCGTGAGCAGGGCCCGATGATTGACGTCGCCGACCCCGTACAGCCAGTCGGTCCCCGTCACGAGCATGGTGTCGTCGACGGCGAGCCACTCGCCCGGAACCAGTCCCACCGCATCCAGTCCGAGATCCTCGGTGCGGGGCACCCGCCCGGTCGCGACCAGCACCTCGGCGGCGCGGATGCGGGTCCCGTCGGACAGCTCGAGCTCCTTCTCGTCGCCGACGCGCTGTGCCGACACGACGTTGGTGTGGCGGAGGATGCGCACGCCCCGCTCCTCGAGGGCACGGCCGACGAGCTCGCCCGCGAAGGGTTCGTTCGCGGCCAGCAGTGCACCTCGAACGACGAGGGTGACCTCGGCGCCGAGGTCCGCGTAGGCAGTGGCCATCTCCGCGGCGACCACGCCGCCCCCGATGATGGCGAGGGATGCGGGGATCTCCTGGGCACTGGTCGCCTCGCGGCTCGTCCAGGGCGCGATGTCGGCAAGGCCCGGGGTCTCGGGGAGAAGGGCCGCGGTGCCGGTGCAGACCGCGACGGCGTGACGGGCGGTCAGACGTGTGGTGTTGCCGTCCGCATCCGTCACCTCGACCTGCTTGACACCGACGAGGCGGCCGTGGCCGCGCACGAGGTCGATGCCGGCGCTCGAGAGCCACTCGACCTGCGAGGAGTCGTTCCAGTCGTGAGTGAGCGTGTCGCGTCGGCGGAGGACCCCGGCGACGTCGAGGGCGCCCGACACGGCCTGCTTCGCGCCGTCGACGTCGCGGGCCTCGCGCAGCACCGCCCCCGCGCGCAGCAGTCCCTTCGAGGGCATGCACGCCCAGTACGAGCACTCACCGCCCACGAGCTCGCTCTCGACGATCACGGCGGACAGTCCGCCTTGCACGGCACGGTCGGCGACGTTCTCGCCCACGGGGCCGGCGCCGATGACGATGAGGTCGTAGGTCTGCTCGCTCATGCTGTGACGCTACTCCGTCACATCCTCCCCGGGGCCGCCGCTTGCGTTCCCGGCCTCGGTGCGTGTGCTGCACCGGCGGGGAGTCCGGCGCCCGTGCCGCGTCGGCCGGTGCCCGAGTTGCGTCGCATATGCGCAGGTGCGCCACTTTTGCGCAGGTGCGCCAGGAAATGACTGGCGCATCTGCGCACTTGTGTAGCCCGGCTAGGCTCCCACCGTCTTGCTCGTCCCCGCACGTCGGTCTCCCGGATCGCGGCGGTTCGCCGCACCCGACGGAGCGTGGGCGGCGGCGCGCCGCATCCGCTACACCTTTGCGCGGATGCGACAGGCTATTCCTGTCGCGGATGCGGGAACCTGTCGCAGTTGCGCATATGCGACGCAACTCGGGCAAGGGGCACACCACCTCGGGCAGGAGCGCACCAACTCGGGCAAGGGGCACACCACCTCGGGGGCAGGCGGCGGGGGCCGGCGCTGTGGTGTCCGAAAACCGCGAGCCGGTGTCGGGGAGGCGTGACAGGCTGGGGACGTGCCCACCCCCGCGATGACCTTCGACGAGCGCTACCGCGCGATCGACGCCAGGGACGCGCGCTTCGACGGTCAGTTCGTCACCGCGGTGCACACCACCGGCATCTACTGTCGTCCCAGCTGCCCCGCCCGCACGCCGCGCCCGGAGAATGTCACGTTCTACCCCACGAGCGCCGCCGCCCACGAGGCGGGCTACCGCGCCTGCAAGCGCTGTCTGCCCGAGGCCGCGCCGGGGTCGCCCGAATGGGACCTTCGCGGCGACGTCGCCGGGCGCGCCATGAGGCTCATCGCCGACGGCGTCATCGAGCGCGAGGGTGTGCCGGGGCTCGCCCACCGGCTCGGCTACTCGACCCGGCAGCTCGGCCGCATCCTCACCGCCGAGCTCGGCGCGTCGCCCCTCGCACTCGCCCGCGCCCACCGTGCCCACACGGCGCGAATGCTCCTCGTCGGCACGGACCTCCCCGTCGCGGACGTCGCCTTCTCCGCCGGTTTCGCGAGCGTGCGGCAATTCAACGACACCATCCGCGAGGTGTTCGGGATGACGCCGCTCGCACTGCGCGCGCGCCGGAGAACCGAGAACCGTGCGGCTCCCGGCGAGATCGACCTCCTCCTCGCGCACCGGCGACCCATCGACGACGGCGGCATCTTCGCGTGGATGGCGGCCCGCGCGCTCCCGGGAGTGGAGTCCTTCACGGCGACCACCTTCGCGCGCACCCTGCGTCTTGCCGGCGGCTCCGCGTGGTTCGAGGTGCGCCGCGACGGCGACGCACTGCGCCTGCGCGCCCGCCTCTCGCAGCTCGCCGACCTGCCGCAGCTGGTCACGCGCGTTCGTCGACTGTTCGATCTGGATGCGGACCCCCTCGCCGTCGATCAGGCGCTCGCAGCCCACCCCGAGCTCGCCGCCCGGGTGAGCGCTCTTCCCGGCATCCGCGTCCCCGGCGCCGCCGACCCGCACGAGATGCTCATCCGCGCGATGGTCGGCCAGCAGATCACGGTGGCCGCGGCGCGCACGGCCCTCGCCGCTCTCGCGCAGCACCTGGGGGAGCGGGTGCCCGCCCACGAAGGCACCGACCTGCTCTTCCCGACGATGGCGGCGATCGCGGAGCACGGCGCCGAGGTGCTGCGCGGGCCGGCCGCCCGCATCCGGGCCATCGTCGGCGCCGCCGCGGCGCTTGCCGACGGCTCGCTCATCCTCGACGCCGGCGGCGACCCGCACGAGCAGCGTGCGGCCCTGCTCGCGATGCCCGGGATTGGCCCGTGGACCGCGGACTACGTGCGGATGCGGGTGACGGGCGACCCCGACGTGTTCCTTCCCGGCGACGTCGCCGTGCGCACCGGCGCCGCCCGGCTCGGACTCCCCGCCGAGCCACGCGCCCTGACGGCGTGGGCTGTGCGCGCCGCGCCCTGGCGCAGCTACCTGACCGCGCACCTCTGGGCCGCCGTCGCCGCCGTTCCCGCGCCGATCACCCGTCCCACCCAGCTCCCGAACGAAAGCCGCATCGCATGACCGCGCACATCGCCACCATCACCACCCCCGACGGAGCCTTCACGGCGCTCGTCGATGATCGGCAGCGCGTGCTCGCCTCCGGCTGGAGCGACGACCACGAGGTGATCGTCGCGCGCCTGCGCGCGGCGGACCGGCCCACCGAGATCATCGAGGGTGCCGTCGATGCCCTGGATGCGGTCGCCGCCTACTACAGCGGAGACGTGCGGGCCATCGACGAGGTCGAGGTGCACCAGACGGGCACGGCGGGACAGCTCGCCGGCTGGCGGATGCTGCGGCGCATCGAGCCGGGGCAGCCCCTCACGTATGCGGAGTTCGCCGCGGCGCTGGGAAGCCCTCGTGCGGTGCGCGCCGCCGCATCCGTCTGCGCGCGTAACGCACCGGCACTGTTCGTGCCGTGCCATCGCGTGCTGCGCACGGGCGGCGCGATGGGCGGCTTCGCGTGGGGCATCGAGGTCAAGCGCAGCCTGCTCGCCCGCGAAGCCGCCTGATCCGCGCGCGCGGGAATGCCCGCGTGGAATTGGTCGTTGAACTCAGCGAGCACACAGCATAGGCTGGAGGGCTGTCGCGAGCGCTCGCCGCGGCATCCGTGCACTCGAGGAGGACGATATGACTCAGGCATTCGCCATTGCGGAACACCCCGCCGTCCTCGCGGTGCCCGCGCGCTTCGCGTAGCTGCCGCCTGCCGCCTGCGAGCGGCCTTCTCCCTCTCCGAGCCATCGCACCTCTGCGTTGCGAGCTCACCCTTCTGCGGCCTCGCCGTCGCACGCTCTCCTCGAGGATCATGAGTTCCACACCCTCTCGCTCGTCCACCGAACCGTCTACGTTTCGCGCCCTCGCGAGGCTTCTGCCGTTCGTGCGTCCCGTGCTGCGCCCGCTGGTGCTCGGCGCCGTCAGCGCGCTCGCTGCCAGCGTCGTCGCCCTGATGATCCCGCTCGTGCTCGAGGCCGTGGTCGCGGGTCCGATCGCCTCCGCGGACCCGACGCAGATCCTCTGGGGCACGCTCGCCGTCATCGGGCTCGGGCTCGCCGAAGCCGCCCTCGTCTGGGGTCGGCGGTGGTTCGTGCTCGCGCCGTCGACCAAGGTCGAGTACGCCCTGCGCACCGGCTTCGCCGCGCGGCTGCAACGGCTCCCGGTTGCCTTCCACGACCGGTGGCAGTCGGGTCAGCTGCTCAGCCGCATGATGCAGGACATCAGCCTCATCCGCCGCTGGCTCGCCTTCGGCGTGATCCTCCTCGTCGTCAACGTGCTGACGATCGCGCTCGGCTCGGTGCTGCTGTTCCAGTGGCACTGGGCGCTCGGCACGATCTTCCTGCTGTGCTCCGCGCCTCTCTGGTACGCCGGATATCGCTTCGAGAAGCAGTACGGGGTGCTCGCCCGCCAGAGCCAGGACCAGGCCGGCGATCTCGCCACCGCCGTCGAGGAGAGCGTGCACGGCATCCGCGTGCTGAAGGCGTTCGGTCGGGGATCCCACGCGCTGGCGAAGTTCGCGCGTCAGGCCGAGACGCTGCGCCAGACGGAGCTGCGAAAGGCCACGGCCATCGGGCTGATCTGGTTCTGGCTCGTGCTGCTGCCCGAGATCGCCTTCGCGCTGTGTCTGGCGGCCGGGATCGTGCTCGCTCAGCTCGGCCAGCTCTCTGTGGCTCAGCTCTTCGCGTTCTTCGCGATGGCGACGGTGCTGCGCTGGCCCATGGAGTCGATCGGCTTCCTCTTCTCCTTCCTCCTGGATGCGCGCACCGCCACCGACCGCGTGTTCGAGGTGTTCGACGAAGAGGTCACGATCGACGACCCGGACAAGCCGGTCTCGCTCGAGAGCCCGCGGGGGCGACTCGTCTTCGAGAACGTGCACTTCCGATACCAGGATGCCCCGGAGGCGCAGCGCGACCTGCTCGACGGCATCGACCTCGCCCTGGAGCCGGGGGAGACGATGGCGCTCGTCGGGCTCACCGGCTCGGGCAAGACCACGCTGACCACCCTGCCGACGCGTCTGTACGACGTGACCGGCGGGCGCGTGACGCTCGACGGCGTCGATGTGAGGGACCTCACCCTGAACGAACTGCGCACCCACATCTCGATGGCGTTCGAGGAGGCGACACTCTTCTCCTCGTCCGTGCGGGAGAACGTTCTGCTCGGCCGGGACGACTTGGATGCGGCCTCGCCGCAGGGTGAGCGCGTGTTGCGTGAAGCCCTCGACGTCGCCCAAGCGGAGTTCGTGGAACGACTGCCCGCCGGCGTCGACACCGTCATCGGTGAGGAGGGGTTGAGCCTGTCGGGAGGGCAGCGGCAGCGTCTCGCGCTCGCGCGGGCGGTCGCGGCGCGGCCATCGGTGCTCGTGCTCGACGACCCGCTGTCGGCGCTCGACGTCGACACCGAAGCGCGCGTGGAAGAGGGGCTGCGCCGGGTGCTCGCGGACACGACCGCCCTCATCGTCGCCCACCGGCCCTCGACCGTGGCCCTCGCGGATCGCGTCGCGCTTCTGGAGGAGGGTCGCGTCACCGCCGTCGGTACGCACAGCGAGCTGATGCGCTCCTCGGCGCATTACCGGCACGTGATCTCGAGTCTGGACGAGCAGGAGAAGGAGGAGGCGCGATGAGTACCGTCACGGGAACCAGCGGCGAGGATCGCTCCGACTACACGCGCGCGGAGAGCCGCGAGATCCGGCGTCGCTCGATGCGCCTGCTCGGCTCCCTCATCCGCCCGCTGCGCGCGAAGCTCGTGCTCGCGGCCGTCGTACTCGTGGTCTCGACGGCGCTGCGGGTCGTGGGACCGGCGCTGATCGCGTTCGGCATCGACAACGCGCTGCCGGCGGTGGTGAACGAGATGGACTGGCTGCCCACGATCGGCGTGGTGGCCGTCTATCTCGCGTCCGGGCTGCTTGGAGCAGCCCTCATCGGGTGGTACGCCGTCGTCGCTGCGCGGCTCACGCAGGCGGTCATGCTCGACCTTCGCACTCGCATCTTCCGCCACACGCAGCGGCTCAGCCTGGAGTTCCACGAGTCGTACACGTCTGGGCGGATCATCTCGCGCCAGACGAGCGACCTCGACACGATCCGGGAACTGCTCGACGGCGGGCTCAACGAACTCGTCTCGGGCGTGCTGTTCGGTGCCTTCACGCTCATCGCGCTGCTGCTGCTGGACTGGCAGAGCGGCGTCGTGCTCATCGTCATGGGCATCCCGCTCGCACTGCTCATGCGCTGGTTCTACCGCCGCTCGCAGATGGTCTATCGCGAGTCGCGCGTGATCAGCGCGAAGGTCATCGTGCACTTCGTGGAGACCATGACCGGCATCCGCGCGGTCAAGGCGTTCCGCAAGGAGAAGCGCGGCGACGCGGAGTTCGGTGAGCTGAGCGAGCAGTACCGCGACGTCAACATGCGCTCCATCCGGCTGTTCGGCACGTTCGAACCCGGACTGATGGCGATCTCGACGCTCAGTCTCGGCGCGATCCTGCTCCTGGGCGGCATCCGCGTCGCCGGCGGAGCGCTGGAGATCGGTGTGCTGCTGGCGGCCGTGCTGTACGTGCGCAACTTCTTCTCGCCGCTGCAGGAGGTGGCGATGTTCCTGAACTCCTACCAGTCGGCCGCGGCGGCGCTCGAGAAGGTATCGGGCGTGCTGGAGGAGGAGCCCACGGTTCCCGAGCCCGCGCATCCGGTGGCACTGGCGCAGCCGCGCGGCGCGATCCGCTTCGACGATGTGGCGTTCGGCTACGGCGACGGGCGCGTGGTGCTGCCCGACTTCTCGCTCGACGTACCCGCGGGGCAGACGATCGCCCTGGTCGGCACGACGGGGGCGGGCAAGTCGACGTTGGCGAAGCTGGTCTCCCGCTTCTACGACCCGACCAGCGGCTCCGTGACGCTCGACGGTGTGGACCTGCGGACGCTCGGCTCGGCGGACCTGCGCCGCGCGATCGTGATGGTCACGCAGGAGGCGTACCTGTTCAGCGGCACCGTCGCCGACAACATCGCGCTCGGCAAGCCCGATGCGACCCTCGACGAGGTGCGGGATGCGGCCATGGCCGTCGGTGCGCACGCGTTCATCGAGGCGCTCCCCGACGGCTACGACACCGACGTGAACAAGCGCGGCGGGCGTGTGTCGGCGGGACAGCGTCAGCTGATCTCGTTCGCGCGCGCGTTCCTCGCGAACCCGGCGGTGCTGATCCTCGACGAGGCGACGGCCTCGCTCGACATCCCGAGCGAACGCCAGATCCAGTCGGCTCTGGGAACGCTCCTCGCCGATCGCACCGCCATCATCATCGCGCACCGCCTCTCCACGGTCGCCATCGCGGACCGCGTGCTCGTCATGGAGCACGGGCGCATCGTCGAGGACGACGCGCCCGAGGCGCTCATCGGCGGCTCCGGCACGTTCGCGCGGCTGCATGCCGCCTGGCGCGACTCACTCGTGTGACGGTTCGGGATGCGGCGCCCCGCCGCATCCCGAACTCACACGCGTGCGGCGAGGAACTCCGCCTGCACCAGCCACTGGTACATGAGACCGCCCTCGTGCTGGTTGTGGGGATAGACCTCGATGTCGGCCTCGCCCGCGTAGTGGTTGCGGGCGGCGACGACCGTGGAGGGCGGGCATGTCTGATCGTGCAGCGCGGTGGAGAACAGTGCGGGCGCGTGTGAGCGGCGCGCCATGTTGACGCCGTCGAAGTAGGAGAGCGTCGTGAACACCCGCTCCTCGGTGTGGCGGTGCGGCGATCCGCCGCCGGCCGCATCCCGCCGCGTCCGTCATCGCGCGTCGGAGATTCGCGTGAATGTCGGAGGATCCGCCCCGCATCCTCCGACATCGGGGTGATTCTCCGACGCACGTGCGCTCAGCGGGCGAGGTGCAGACCGGCGGCGACGGCGCGGGCGACCGTGCGCTCCACGGCCGGCCAGTCGTAGACGACCTGGGCGTAGCCGAAGCGCAGAACGGTGTACCCGCGCAGCCGCAGCTCGGCATCGTGGGCGATGTCGCGGCCTCGCTGGGCGGCGCTCTGATGATGGGCGAATCCGTCGAGCTGGATGACGAGCCGGTCGCCGATCAGCACGTCCACCCGATGCCCGGCGATCACCGCCTGCTGCCGGATCGACAGTCCCCAGGGGCCCAGCCGGACGACGAAGACGGTCTCCAACCCGAAGTCCGACAGTCCCGTCACCTCGCGCGCGAGGGCGGATGCGGCGGGCGAGCGCCATCGCACGAGTCGCAGCGCCTCGACCGACAACCCCTCCGCCCGGACGGCCGACTCCCATACGATGCGCGCGGCCTCCGGGGAGAGGCACGCCGCCACATGGCGCAGCGCATCCTCGGCGGACTCGACGAGGGCGAAGCGGCCTGCGGGGGCGATGGGCACGCTCCAGTGCGCGATGGTTCCGGCGGGGACGTCTCCGGAACGCCCGTGCGGCGGCAGATGCAGGTGCAGGGCGGGGTCGACCAGCGGGGGCAGCCACCATCCCCGATGGCGCGCGGCGGACACGCATGCCACCCGCCCACCCGCCGCGGCGGCGGCCGCGAGATCGGCGGGCGCAGCATCCGTCGCGATCCACGCGCGGCGCAGAATCCGGATGCGGCCGGCCGCGGCATGCGCACGCACCTGCCGGGCGCCGTACCCGGCGTCAGCGGCCAGCGCTCGATGAGCCAGGCCGCCCTGTGACCTCAACCAGTCTTCGAGAGTCATCCCGCCAGCATCCGCGGCGTGCGTCGCAGCGCGGGCGGGTTCCGCACAGGAAGTGCGCGACACGCGGGGACGCGGCCACGGGGGAGGGAAGGGCGGTCCGGGCTTCCGGTCGGAGATTCGCCCTCGCGTCGGAGGATTCCGGCCGAAAGCCCCGACGTCCGTTCAGATCTCCGACGCGCGTGCACCGCCCGCAGCCACCACGCGCGCAGTGCCGACCCGTGTCCGGCGGCCGCCGCGCACAGCGGCGGCCGCGGCCCTCAGAGCGCGATGCGGGCGACGACCTCGCCGAACTCGGTCTCGCCGACGGGTTCAAAGCCCACGCGGCGGAAGAACGCCTCGGGACCGCCCTCGCCTGCCTCGTAGATGACGTCGACGTGGTCCATCCCTCGCTCGCGCGCCTCGTTCGTGAGCCCCTCGATGGCGAAGCGGCCGATGCCCTGGCCCTGGTCGTCGGCGTCGACGTTGATGCGCCAGAGGACCGAGCGGAACCATTCCTGCGTCTCGTGCTCGTCGAAGTTGGCGCTCACGAACCCGACGACGTCGTCGCCCGCGAGCACGACGCGCTGCCAGCTGGTGCGCGGGTCGATCACGGTCGCCGCGACCCCGTAGCTCACGGGGGCGAGGAACTGTTCCTGCCCGGGTTTGAGGGACATGTTGTTCACGGCGACGATCGTCGCGGCCGACAGCTCTTCGAGGCGCAGTTCGGTCATGGTCACAGGCTAACGCCTGCCGCCCGCCCGCGGGGAGGGATGCGGGCCGTGTGAACTCCGAGGCCCGGATGCGGCGGGAGCCGGGTCATCGGGCCGGGAAGATATCTCGACATCGAGATAACCGGACCGGGTGCGATAGGCTGGCGGCTGACCCTCGACGCCTCTATGGAGAGACAAATCCGTGCCTGATTCCACGATCATCTACACGCACACCGACGAGGCTCCTGCACTCGCCACCGCATCCTTCCTTCCCATCGTCCGTGCCGTCGCCGGCCAGGCGGGGGTCGAGATCGCGACGCGCGACATCTCGCTCGCCGGCCGCATCCTCGCAGCCTTCCCGCAGCAGCTCACCCCCGAGCAGCTCGTCGGCGATGCGCTGGCCGAACTCGGCGCGCTCGCGACCCTGCCGGAGGCGAACATCATCAAGCTGCCGAACATCTCGGCATCGATCCCGCAGCTGAAGGCAGCGATCGCCGAACTGCAGGCGCAGGGCTACGACATCCCGAACTACCCCGACGAGCCGAACGGCGTCGAGGAGGAGAGCGTCCGCGCGCGCTACGACAAGATCAAGGGTTCCGCGGTGAACCCGGTGCTCCGCGAGGGCAACAGCGACCGTCGTGCTCCCGGCGCGGTCAAGAGCTACGCGCGTAAGCATCCGCACCGCAACAAGGCGTTCGCCGAGGGCTCGAAGACCCGCGTCGCGACCCTCGGACACGACGACTTCCGCTCGAACGAGATCTCCTGGGTCTCGCCCGATGACGACACCCTCACCATCCGTCACGTGGATGCGGCGGGCACCGAGACCGTGCTGAAGTCCGGCCTCAAGGTGCTTCCGGGTGAAATCGTGGATGCGACGTTCCTGTCGGCCGCGGCGCTGGACGCATTCCTCGCCGAGACGCTGGCGACAGCCAAGGCCGACGACGTGCTGTACTCCGTACACCTCAAGGCGACGATGATGAAGGTCAGCGACCCGATCATCTTCGGCCACGTCGTCAAGGCGTTCTTCGCCGATGTCTTCGCGCGCTACGGCGACCAGCTCGCCGCCGCCGGACTCACCCCCAACGACGGTCTCGGCGCGATCCTCTCCGGACTCTCGGGGCTCGAGAAGGGCGACGAGATCGCCGCGGCGTTCGAGCAGGCGATCGCCTCGGGTCCGCGCCTGTCGTACGTCAACTCCGACAAGGGCATCACGAACCTGCACGTGCCCTCCGACGTGATCGTCGACGCGTCCATGCCGGCGCTCATCCGCAACGGCGGAAAGCTGTGGGGCGTCGACGGCGGCGAGGACGACACGCTCGCGGTCATCCCCGACTCGTCCTATGCCGGGGTGTACCAGGCCGTGATCGAGGATGTCATCGCCCACGGCCCGCTCGACCCTGCCACGATCGGCACCGTCCCGAACGTGGGACTCATGGCGCAGGCGGCCGAGGAGTACGGCAGCCACGACAAGACGTTCGAGATCGCTTCCGGCGGTGTCGTCCAGGTGGTCACCTCCGCGGGTGAGGTCGTGCTCGAGAGCGCGGTCGAGGCGGGCGACATCTGGCGGGCGACGCAGACCAAGGACATCGCCGTGCGCGACTGGGTGAAGCTCGCCGTGACGCGTGCTCGCGCCACCGGCGTTCCCGCCGTGTTCTGGCTCGACGAGGGCCGCGCGCACGACGCGCAGCTCATCGCCAAGGTGCGCACCTATCTCGCCGAGCACGACACCGAGGGCCTGCAGATCGAGATCCTCGCGCCGACCGAGGCGACGCTGTTCTCGCTCGAGCGCCTGCGCGCGGGTCAGGACACCATCTCGGTGACCGGCAACGTCCTGCGCGACTACCTGACGGATCTGTTCCCCATCCTCGAGGTCGGCACGAGCGCCAAGATGCTCTCGATCGTTCCGCTGCTCGCCGGCGGCGGGCTCTTCGAGACGGGTGCCGGCGGCTCCGCGCCCAAGCACGTGCAGCAGCTGCTGGCCGAGGACTACCTCCGCTGGGATTCGCTCGGCGAGTTCTTCGCGCTCGCCGCATCCTTCGAGCACTTCGCGACCTTCACCGGCAACGTCCGTGCGCAGGTGCTTGCGGACACGCTGGATGCCGCGACCGGCACGTTCCTCGAGAACGACAAGTCGCCCGGTCGCGCCCTGGGCACGATCGACAATCGCGGCAGCCACTTCTACCTCGCGCTCTACTGGGTGCAGGAGCTCGCTGCGCAGTCGGCGGATGCGGAACTGGCCAGCGCGTTCGCGCCGATCGCTGCCGAGCTCGCGGCGGCCGAGGAGACGATCGTCGCCGAGCTGCTCGCTGTACAGGGCAAGCCCGTCGAGATCGGCGGCTACTACCACCCGAACCCGGACCTCGTGTCCGAGGTCATGCGTCCGTCCGCGACGCTGAACCGCATCATCGACGCGATCTGACATCGCAACGAAGAGGGGGCCGGATGCGGATGCATCCGGCCCCCTCTTCGTGCGGCTCAGTAGTGGACCGAGACCTCGGAACCCTTGGAGAGGAACTCGTAGGCCCAGGCCGCCTGGTCGATCGGCATGTTGATGCAGCCGTGGCTCATCGGGTTGCCGAAGTTGTTGTGCCAGTAGGTGCCGTGGAATCCGATGTCCGGCGCGAAGTAGGTGACCCAGGGGACGTCCTTGGTGCAGTAGGTCGACGTGGGCGTGCAGCCCATGTCTTGCATCCGCACGTGCGCGAACACGGTGAACTCGCCCGTCGGAGTGGCGTTCGCGCCGAGCCCGGACGAGATCGGCCAGCTGTTGACGACCTGTCCGTTCTCGTAGAAGGTCGCCCGCTGCGTGCTGAGGTTCACGTCGGAGTAGCGGTGAAGCGCCGTCGTGGCGAACGGAGCCTCGGTCACCGGCAGCTGATACACCGCGTCGCCGGCGGCGAGCTGAGCGGCGAAGTCGTCGGCCACCTGGGACGTGTCGCCGAGCGTGCGTCCCGCGGCGCCCGGCGTGAGGTCGCGGAGCACGTCGCCGGCGGCGTTGGTGACGACGGTGGCGTCGATGGGCGCGCGGTTCACGAGCGGAGCCAGCGTGGCGACCGTCTGCTGGATGGCGTCGGCATCGGCGGAGAGGGTGAGCTTGCCGTCCTCGGTGCCGAGCTTCAGCCACGATGCCGCGAGCGCGCGGTCCACAGGGACGGTGCGCTCCTCGCCGACGTAGAAGCCGATCGTGTCGAGGATGCCGTTCAGTCGTGCGACCGAGGCCTCGGCATCCGCGGTCGTGATGGCGGGATCCACTGGAACGATGGAGGCCTCGATCGTGGCTCGACCGCCGCCGGAGGAGAACGCCTCGGACAGGGCGGTGCGCACCTGTTCGAGGTCGATGCCCTCTCCGACCTTCTCGGGCGAGGACACGTAGGTGGCGGTCGCGGCGTCGAACGTCACCGTCGCATCGGCGGGGTCGGTGTACGCACCGGGGGCCACCTCGCGAAGGGCCTCGGTGGCGACGGCCGGGTCGAGCGTCACGTCCGCCACGAGCGGCTCGGAGTTCCACTGGGTCACGTTCCACAGGGGGTGTGCGTCGAAGGCCTGCTCGGCGATCGTGCGTGCGTCGATCGACGCACCGAGCGCGGCGCCGGTGACCGTGACCTCGCCGTCGGGGGTGTCGAGCACCACCGTCGCGCTGGCGAGGCGGGAGGACAGTGCGTCGGCTGCACCGCCGACGGTCAAGCCGCCGATCGGCACGCCGGCGACAGCGGTGCCCGGAGCGATGAGTACGAGCGACGCCGTGACGGCCGCGATCGCGAGGACGCCCGAGGGGATGCCGATCCAGAGACCGAGGTGGCGCTTGCGAGGCTTGGGCTCTTCGGGCGCCCACGCGTAGACGGGCGTCGCGCCGTCGCCGGACCCGGCGTCGGTGGCGTCCGCCGCCGTGTCGTTCTGTGCGTGCGGTCCGGTTACCAGATCCGTCACACTCTCACCCCCGTGCATCGTGTGCTGTGTCTTCCCAGGGTACGCGAGCAAGTCTGATAAAGGCGTGGTCAGACTCCGATCTCCGACAACGTTCCGATTACGGCGCCGTGTAACAGTCGTGTGACGAGCGCGCAGGATGCTTGCATCATGTTTGTTCGTAAGGTGTACTAACAAACATGACTGCATCGGAAGTGCAGCGCGGCGCTTCCCTCTCGGAGTCCGCGCACACCCACACGACCACTCGTGGCGGCGCCTTCGCCCCCGGACGCGCGTTGCGCACGGGAGTCAAGGTCCTGCCCGAGCATGCACGCGGACACAACCGCTCGCTCGTGCTGCAGACGCTGTTCCACCGCGGTGCGATGAGCCGCGCTGATCTGTCGCGGGAGACCGGACTCACCCGGGTGACGATCTCGGACCTGGTTGCCGAACTGATCGGCGACGGGTTCGTCGTCGAGAAGGGGATGCGTGAGGGCAGCCGCCCCGGCAAGCCGGCCATGCTCGTCGACGTCGACCGGGCCGGTCACCGCATCATCGGGCTCGATCTGTCAGGCAGCGATGCCTTCATCGGTGCCGTCCTGACTCTCGACGGCGACATCGTCGCGCGCGCCGAGACGCCGCATCCGGCCGCCGCATCCGAGGTTCTGGCAGCTGTCATCTCACTCGCCGAGCGGCTCGTGGCCGACGCGAAGGCCCCCGTGCTCGGCGTCGGGGTCGGCACGCCCGGCGTCATCGACGACCGCGGCATCGTGCTCACGGCGCCGAACATGGGGTGGGCTGGCTTCGACCTCGAGGGAGTGCTGAGCGAGGCGCTCGGTCTCGAGGTGCTCGTCGCCAACGACGCGAACGCCGCCGTGCTGGCGGAGTACACGTTCGGCGGCTCCGGCGACGACGTGCTGCTGGTGAAGGTCGGCAGTGGTGTCGGGTCGGGCCTGCTCGCCGGCGGTCAGCCCATGCGCGGCAGCCGCTTCGCCGCGGGCGAGATCGGTCACGTGACCGTCGGTACCGACGGCGGCCCGCTCTGCGCGTGCGGCAAGGTCGGCTGCCTCGAGGCGTGGCTGTCCGTGCCGGCGTTGACGGCCAGAGCGGATGCGGCCGCCCCCGGCGAGCGCGACACGGTCCTTCGGGATGCGGGGGAGCGGCTCGGTATCGCGCTCGCCCCGGTCGTCGGCGCCCTCGATCTGTCGGAGATCGTTCTCTCCGGCCCCCCTGAACTCCTCGGCGGTGTGCTTGCGCAGGCCACCGCCGAGGCCCTCCGCACGCGGACACTCGCCCCCTTCCACGAGGGCGTCCGGGTGCGGATGACGGAGCAGGGCCAGGACATCGTCCTGCGCGGTGCGGCCGTCATGGTCCTGTCGGCGACGCTCGGCGTCTCCTGACAGGACCTTCCCGGGAGCGCCGCCGGTGCTCACGGTCTCATCATCGAGAACAGAGGACAGCACATGAAGAAGTTCCTCCCAGCCGTCGCCCTGATGGGCGCATCGGCGATTGCGCTTGCCGGATGCGCGGGGACAGGGGGCGGCACGTCGAGCGGCGGCAGCGCCCAGATCCGAGTCTGGCTCGTCGGCACCGACACCCCTCAGGATGCCCGCGACTATCTCGTGAAGACGTTCGAGGATCAGAATCCCGGATCCACGCTGGTCATCGAGGAGCAGCAGTGGACCGGGCTCGTCGACAAGCTCACCACGAGCCTGTCGTCCAACGACAGCCCCGACGTGGTGGAGATGGGTAACACGCAGGCCCCCGCGTTCACCTCGAGCGGTGCGCTGCTGAGCCTGGGCGACATCGAGGAGGAGCTGGGCGGCTCGGACCTGCTGCCCGGATTCGTCGAGGCCGGCAGCTGGGACGGCGAGCTCTACGCCGCCCCCTACTACTCGGGCTCCCGCGTCGTGTTCTACAACACGGCGCAGTACGCGCAGGCCGGTGTCTCGGTGCCGACGACGCTCGACGAGTACGTGTCGAACGGCGTGACCCTCGCGGCGGCCCTCCCCGGCGTCTCGGGCGTGTACTTCCCCGGCAAGGACTGGTACAACGGGCTTCCCTTCATCTGGGAGAACGGCGGCGAGGTCGCCGTCCAGAGCGATGACGGCAGCTGGGACGCCCAGCTGTCCAGCCCCGAATCGATCGCCGGGCTCGAGCAGGTGCAGGAGCTGATGACGAAGGCGTCTCTGGCGCCCAAGGACGGCGACGAGACCGAGGGATGGGTGCCCTTCCGCACGCAGCAGGCGGCGACCTACTCCGCGCCGAGCTGGGCCTACTGGTCGATCGTCGCCGACGAGGACAAGCAGGCGACCGCGGTCGCCGAGACGACCGGCGAGTTCGCTCTGCCCGGCGCCAAGGGCGGTGCCGCCCAGGTGTTCGCGGGCGGTTCGAACGTCGGCATCGCCGCCAAGTCGAAGAACCCGGAGCTGGCGAAGTCCGCGCTGGAGATCATGCTGAGCGACGAGTATCAGACGATCCTGGCCGAGGCGGGCCTCGTGCCCGCCAAGACGTCGCTGGGCGACAAGGTCGCCGCCGCCACGCCCGAGCTCGCCTCCGTCATCGCCTCGGCTGCGGCCAATGCCAAGCTCACGCCGGCATCCCCGAACTGGGCGGATGTGGAGGCGCAGGGCATCATGCAGGACCTGTTCGTCAACATCGCCGGTGGGGGCGACGTCGCCTCGCTCGCGGCCGCTGCCGACGAGCAGATCGAATCCATCCTCAACGGCTGATCCACCCCGCAGCGACGAGTCGAATCGTCTCGGGTTTCGACTCCGCGTTTCGACTCGTCGCTGCGCTCCTCGCGGGGCGACCGGCTCGTGCCGGGCGTTCGCGGGGAGCATCCCCCATCCGTTCTCAGGAGTCACCATGGCTGTCGCCACCGAGCTGCCCGTCGACGCGGTCATCGCGTCCGGGCCCCCGTCCGATCCGCGCCGCCGGCGGCGCCTGGCACTCACACCTCTTCTGCTGCTCTCGCCCGCGCTGGTCATGCTCGCCGTGTTCATCGGCTGGCCGCTCGTGCAGATGGTGGTCATGTCGTTCCAGGAGTTCGGCCGTGCGCAGATCTTCGGCGCACCGCCCTCCTTCGTCGGTCTCGACAACTACATCGCCGTGCTCACGGACTCGGGATTCTGGCAGGTGCTCGCGCGCAGCGTGCTGCTGTGCGTGGTCTGCGTCGCGGCGACGATGGTCCTCGGCGTTCTGGTCGCGCTGCTCATGACCAAGCTCGGCCGCGTCATGCGCACGGCCGTCTCTGTCGCGCTGCTGCTGGCCTGGGCGATGCCGGCGCTGACCGCCACGATCGTCTGGGGCTGGATCTTCGACACCCAGTACGGCCTCGTCAACTACGCGCTCACCCAGCTGACGGGCACCGACTGGACCGGCCACAGCTGGCTCATCGACCCGCTGAGCTTTTTCGCCGTGGCGGCCATCATCATCACGTGGGGCGCGATCCCCTTCGTCGCCTTCTCCGTCTACGCCGGGCTCGGACAGGTGCCCGACGAAGTGCTCGAGGCCGCGCAGCTGGACGGAGCGGGCGCCTTCTCGCGCTTCCGGCTCATCGTCTTCCCGTACCTGCGCTCGATCCTCGTCGTGCTCCTGATCCTCCAGGTCATCTGGGACCTGCGCGTGTTCGCCCAGATCTACGCCCTGCAGACCATCGGCGGCGTCCGCGCCGACACGAACACCATCGGCGTCTACATCTACAGCGTCTCGATGGCCTCGGGCGACCTCGGCTCGGGCGGCGCGATCTCGGTGATCCTCGTCGCGATCATGCTCGTGATCTCCGGCTACTACATCCGCTCCATGCTCCGTCAGGAGGAGGCATGACCACGCGCGCACGCACCCGCACCGGCCGGGTTCTGCTGAATCTGGCCGCCCTGGTGGTGATCATCTGCGCGGTGTTCCCCGTGTACTGGATGGTCAACACGTCGCTGCTGCCCGCATCCGCCGTGCGAGGTGAGACGCCCCACTTCTGGCCCGACCAGTTCACGCTGCGCAACTACGCGACGGCGCTCGGTGAGGGCGGGTTCCTCGGCGCGCTCGGCACCTCGGTGACGGTGACGGGCATCACCCTCGTCGCGGCTCTCCTGTTCGCGTTCCTCGCGGCGGTCGCGCTCTCGCGGTTCCGCTTCCGCAGCCGCAAGAGCATCGTCGTCGCCATCCTCGTCGTGCAGATGATCCCCGCGGAGGCGATGATCATCTCGACCTTCCGCGTGCTCGACGGCTGGGCGCTGGTCAACACGATCGCCGGCCTCAGCCTCGTCTACATCGCGATCGTCCTCCCGTTCACGATCTGGACCCTGCGCGGCTTCGTCCAAGGCGTGCCCGCGGAGCTGGAGGAAGCGGCGATGATCGACGGCTGCAGCAGGACCGGGGCCTTCTGGCGGGTGACCTTCCCGCTGCTCGCACCGGGCCTCGTCGCCACCGGTGTGTTCGCGTTCATCCAGGCGTGGAACGAGTTCGTGTTCGCGCTCGTCATCCTCACCCGCCCCGATCCGCAGACCCTGCCGATCTGGCTGCGCGCGTTCGTGCAGGTCACGAAGGCGACCGACTGGTCCGTGGTCATGGCCGCCTCCACCCTGATGGCGCTGCCCGTCGTCGCGTTCTTCCTCATCGTGCAGCACCGCATGACCGGGGGACTGGTCTCGGGCGCGGTGAAGGGATGAGGGTCGGACTCGACGTCGGCGGCACCAAGACCGATGCGGTGGTCGTCGACGCCCGGGATCAGGTGGTCGCCTCGGTGCGGCTCGCGACCCTCTGGGGTCCGGTGGGCGTGGTGGAGACCGTCGCCGACGCCGTCGCCGCCCTCGGCACCCTGCCGGGCATCGACGCCGCGCAGTTTTCGTCGGTCGGGATCGGGATGCCGGGTCAGGTGCGTTCGGGGTCGGGGCGTGTGACCCACGCTCTCAACCTCGGCGTGGCGGATCTCGACGTCGCCGCCGCTGTCGCTCCCCGGCTGGGGCTGCCCGTGCACGTCGAGAACGACGTCAAGGCGGCGGCGCTCGGAGCCGCGGCGCTGGAGCCGCCCGGGGCGAGCCTGGCGTTCCTGAACCTCGGCACCGGCGTCGCGGCCGGCATCGTGCTCGGCGGTGCGCTCTGGCGCGGCGCCGGAGGGTCGGCCGGGGAGGTCGGGCACATCAGCATCGATCCCGAGGGCCCGCTCTGCCGCTGCGGCGGTCGCGGATGCATCGAGGCGCTCGCCGGAGGAGCTGCGATCGCCGACCGATGGGGACGCCCCGCCGCCCTCCCGGTGCGCGACGTCTTCGACGCCGCGGACGCGGGCGATCCGCTCGCCGCCGTCATCCGCCGCGATCTCGCCCGCGCGGTCGCTGCGGCCGTGCGCATCCTCGTGCTGACGGCCGACGTGGAACGGGTCGTCCTCGGCGGAGGCCTCACCGCGCTCGGCGACCGGATGCTCCCGGAGGTCCGCATCGAGCTGGAGCGCAGCGCCGCCGCATCCCCGTTCCTGCGTTCGCTCGCTTTGGCGGATCGGATGCGGGTGCTACCGGCCGGTTCGCCGGCAGCGGCGGTCGGAGCGGCCATCGTCGGAGGAACAGCAATCGAGCAGGAGGTGAGCGCACGTGGCTGAAGTCGTCATCGTCGCGTCGAAGCAGGAGGGCGGCGCGATCGTCGCCGACGAGATCGTGCGGCTGATCCGGATGCGGGAGGACGCCGTTCTGGGACTGGCCACGGGCTCCACGCCGCTGCCGGTGTACGAGGCGCTGCGCGAGCGCATCGGGGATCTCGATGTGGCGCGGGTGCGCGGCTTCGCGCTCGACGAGTATGTGGGTCTGGATCCCTCGCATCCCGAGAGCTACCACTCGGTGATCGCGCGCGAGGTGGTCGAGCCGCTGGGGCTGGACCCCGCCCGCATCCGCGTGCCGGACGGCCGCCAGGCGGGGATCGCCACGGCGGGCGAGGAGTACGAGCGTGCGATCCGTGACGCCGGCGGTGTGGACCTGCAGATCCTGGGGATCGGCACCGACGGGCACATCGGGTTCAACGAACCCGGCTCGTCGTTCGCGTCGCGCACGCGCGTGAAGACCCTGACCGCGCAGACCCGCGAGGACAACGCCCGGTTCTTCGCCGATGCCTCCGAGGTGCCGCGTCACTGCATCACGCAGGGTCTCGGCACGATCCTCGAGGCTCGGCACCTCGTGCTCCTCGCCTTCGGGCAGGAGAAGGCGGATGCGGTCGCCGGGGCTCTCGAGGGCCCGGTCACGGCGATGGTCCCGGGGTCGGCGGTCCAGCTGCATCCGCACGTCACCGTCGTCGTGGACGAGGCCGCCGCATCCCGTCTGCGCCTGGCGGACTACTACCGCGCTAGCTGGGAGGGAAAGCCCGACTGGCAGGGACTCTGACCGCTCGGTGTCCCACTTCCGGCATCGCATGTCCCACGTGCCGCATCGCATGTCCCACTTGCCGCAGAGAACCGGGGTCAAAGTTGCGGCACGTGGGACATGGCCGCCTCAGTCGGCGAAGACGACGCCGGGATTCAGGATGCCGGTGGGATCGAAGACCCGCTTGATGTCGCGCTGCAGCTCCCACTGGCGTGCGCCGAGCTCGTCGCGCAGCCATCGTCGCTTGAGCACACCGATCCCGTGCTCGCCGGTGAGTGTGCCGCCGAGCCGCAGCGCGGAACGGAACAGGTCGTCGGCCGCGCGCCAGACGACGTCCGGCACCTCCGGGCCCTGGAAGACGAAGTTGGGGTGGAGGTTCCCGTCGCCCGCGTGCGCCACCGTGGGAATCGTGAGTCCGTAGTCGCGCTCGATCCGCACGATCTCGTCGAACATCGCCGGCAGCGCGGATCGCGGCACGGAGACATCCTCGATGAGCGTCGTGCCGAGGCGCTCCATGGCCGGATGCAGCGATCGCCGCATCTGCAGCAGCGCCTCGCCCTCCGCCTCGTCCGCGGCCAGGCGCACCCGGCCGGCCGCGCCCTCGAGCACCTGTGCGATCTGCGCGGCGTCGTCGGCCGCTGTGGGGCCGTCGGTCTGCACGGTGAGCAGGCTCTCGCGGCCGGTGGGGGCGGGGAGGGAGAGGAGCGCGTGCACGGCGGCGAGGCTCGCCGCATCCATGAGCTCCATGATCGCCGGCTGCACGCCCGAGGCGGTGACGGCGGCTGCGCCCGCGGCTGCGGCGCGCACGTCGGCGAAGGATGCGGTGAGCGTGTGCGTCTGCCCGGCGACCAGGCGTCGCAGCTTGAGCGTGGCGCCCACGACGACGCCGAGCGTTCCCTCGGACCCGATCATGAGCGAGGTCAGATCGAGGCCGGTGACGCCCTTCACGCTGCGATGGCCGAGGCGCACGAGCTCGCCGTCCGCGAGGACGACATCGACGCCGAGGACCGCATCGCGCACGACGCCGTACTTGGCGCACAGCAGCCCGCCCGCACCGGTCGCGATGTTGCCGCCCACGGTCGAGATCGCGCGGCTCGCGGGGTCGGGCGCCCACCACGCCCCCTGGCGGGCGAGCTCGGCGTTGAGGTCGGCGTTGACGATGCCCGGCTCCACGACGGCGAGGAGGTCATCGGGACGGACCTCGAGGATGCGGTTCATCCGAGCAAGCGACAGGGCGATCCGGCCGTCGCCCGCATTCGCGCCGCCCGCGAGGCCGGTACCGGCACCGCGCGGCACGACCGGGGTGCCGGTGGCGTGTGCGATGCGCAGCACGGCCTGGACGTCCTCGACGTTCTCGGCATGAACGACGGCGAGGGCGTGGCCTCGGGCGGCGTGCCCGGACTTGTCGGCGCGGACCGCCTCGAGGGCGGCCTCTGTCGTGTCGACCCGGTCGCCGAGCGCCTCGCGCAGCAGGCCGACGACCGATGCGGTCATGCGAAGCGGCGGCGTCCGACGACCAGGCCCACCGTGACCGCGACGACCGCGTACGCGATGCCGATCCAGGTGAGGCCGAGCGACCACAGGGCGGCAGTCGCGGCGGCGTAGACGAGCAGCTCCGCGACCGCGCGCACGAAGGGGTGCACCGCGAACACCGCACGGGGGGAGACGAACAGTGCCCACAGCACGATGGCTGCGGCCGGGGTGAGGATGCCCACCACGAGGTTCCAGGGGAATGCCCACGTCGCGAAGCCCCAGATCGCCAGGGCGACGATGCCGCCGATCTCGCACAGGAACGCCACCACGTCGAGGGCGGACAGTGCGGGGCGCGTGCCGGCGGGCAGAGGCGCGGACGAAGGGGTGCTCACTCCGCCATTCTACGCGGGCGCCCAGCGCGAGCCCTTCCCGGCACTTCGCCCACGAGACTGTCCCCACAGCCCCTTCACGCCCGCCGCGCGGGCGCGGAGCCGCCGGCTGCGTGGGCCCACTTTGGGCACGAGATCACGGGTAAACACCGTGATCTCGTGATCAAGATGCCGTCTCGGCGGTGGCGAGGCGGGCCGGGAGCGCGCCCGGCGGCCTCAGACGGGTTCGCCGGCCAGCCACACCCCGGCGACCCGCAGGTCGGCGGTCAGCAGCACCGCGTCGGCGAGGCGGCCGGGCTCCAGCGCTCCGAGGTGATCGAGCCCCAGCACGCGCGCGGGCGTCTGGGTGAGCGCGTGCACCGCGGCGGGCAGCGCCACCCCCGCCGTCACCGCGACGCGCAGCGCCGCATCCTGCGTCAGCGTGGAACCGGCGATCGTGTCGGTGCCGGCCACGTGCGCGATGCCGCCCGCGACCTCCACATCGAGCGCGCCGAGGCGGTAGGCGCCGTCGGCGGCACCGGCGGCGGCCATCGCGTCGGTCACGAGCGCGACGCGCCCCGCGGCGGCGGATGCGGCGATCCGCACGATGTCCGGATGCAGGTGCACGCCGTCGGCGATGATCTCCAGCACGACGCGGTCGTCCGCGAGCGCCGTCCCCACCGGTCCGGGGAAGCGGTGGTGGAGCCCGGGCATCGCGTTGAAGGCGTGGGTGAGCACCGTCGCTCCCGCATCGAACGCCTCGGCGGCGAGGGCGGCGTCGGCTGCGGTGTGACCGACCGCCGCGACGACACCCGCCGCGACGATCCGCCGGACGGCGTCGAGGCCGCCGGGAAGCTCGGGCGCGAGCGTCACCTGGCGCACCGTGCCGTCGCCGGCCGCCAACAGCCTGTCGAGCGTCTCGGGGTCGGGGGCGCGCAGCAGGTCGCCGGCATGCGCCCCCCGGTGACTCGGTGCGAGGAAGGGACCCTCCAGATGGGAACCGAGGATGTCGGGATCGGTGCGGGCCAGCTCCGCGATCGTCTCCAGCCGCTCCACGAGGTCGCCGAGCGTCGCCGTGGCGAGCGAGAGGACGGCGCGAGTCGTGCCGTGCGCGCGGTGCAGTGCCCGGGCGGCGCGGACCGCATCCGGTCCGTCTTCGTAGGAGCGACCGCCGCCGCCGTGACCGTGCAGGTCGATGAATCCGGGGGTGAGCACCGCGTCGGGGCCCGCCTCGGCGCGCGCATCGACCAGCACGTCGCTCGCGTGTTCGCGCCAGCCGTCGCCCGTGCCCCGATGCGTGATGCGGCCCGCCTCCCATCGCACCCAGCCGTCCGGCGTCTCGCGGCCGCCGTCAACGATCCGTACCGAGTGGACGATCACGCTCACCGCCACGGCACGCCGTCGATCCGGCCGTAGGCGAGCCCATCGGCATCCCACCGGGTCGCGAGATCCGCCAGACGCTCGCGGAAGCTCTCCCACGACCGGGATGCACCCGGCGACCACGCCACCTCGGCGGCCGCGGCGAGGCGAGGGAACACCATCTGCTGGATGTCCTCCTCCGTGCGGATCGTCTCCGTCCACAGCGCCGCCTCGACGCCGAGGATCTGGTCCTCGCGGATGCCGGGAACGACCTCGCTCGGCTCCCAGTCGTAGGCGCGGCGCAGCGGCGTCGGACCGTTCGCCCACGTGAGCCCGAGGGCGCAGTCGGCGCTGTCCTTCATATCGAGGTACACCGCGTCGGCGGGGGAGAGGATGAGGCCTCCGCCGCGCTCGACGAAGCCGCGGGCCTTCTCGTCGGTGCCGTCCACGGGGCGCACGAAGCCCCAGTACTGCCCGATCGTTCCGCCCGCGAGGTGCGCGGCGCTGCCCGCTTCGTGCCAGGCGACGGAGGTTTTGCCGAGCGACGCCACGAGCGCGGTGACCTCCGCGAGCGCCTGGTCGTAGTCGTCGCGCGAGGTGCCGAGGGCCTCGTCGCCGCCGACGTGCAGGAAGGGTCCCGGCGTCAGTGCGGCCAGTTCGGTGAACACGTCGCGCAGGAATGCGCTCGTCTCCGCATCGCCGATGCGCAGCGACGAGAAGCCGACGCCGAAGCCGGTGTACGCCTGCCCCGCGACGGGCAGACCGCCGCCGAACTGCGCGGCCGTCTCCTCCAGCTCGGCGCTGACGACGGGAACGTGCGCGATCTCGGGGTACGCGAGCCCCACGGCGTGCGTGTGTCCCGGCACGTCGAACTCGGGGATCACCGTGATGTGACGCGAGGCCGCCGCATCCAGGATCCGCTGCCAATCGGCGCGCGAGTAGCAGCCGCCCGCATCGCCCAGGGCCGCCGAATCCGAGGCGTGCTCGGCCAGCCGCGGTCGCGAATCGAGCGCGAGTCGCCACCCCTGGTCGTCGCTGAGGTGCAGGTGCAGCACGTTGAGCTTGAGCTCCGCCATCCGATCGAGGAGGCGCTCGACGACGTCGACGGCGAAGAAGTGCCGGGCGACGTCGAGCATCAGCCCGCGGTGGACGAACCGCGGTGCGTCGTCGATCACCACGGCCGGCCACACCCAACCCTGCCGGGTCGGTGCCAGCAACTGCAGCAGCGTGTGCACGCCGTGCTGCAGGCCGGCGGCATCGGATGCGGTGAGCTCCACCGCGTCCGCATCGATCCGAAGCCGGTACGACTCCGCCGCACCCTCGCCGTCGATGCGCAGGCGGACGGCGCCGTCCGAGGCGGTGACCGGCGACAGTCCCGTGCGGCGGCGCAGTCGTCCGGTCAGGAGAGCGACCGCACCCGCCTCACCGGCGATGGAGAGCGCCTCCGTGACCGCGAACGCGCCGTCGCCGAGGGCGACGGACGCCGGTCGCGGAACCAGGCCGGTTGACATGTAAGGAACCTTAACAAACCCGCCTCCGGTGCACCACGTGTTCGCCGCGGCGGTGCCGGGCGTTCAGGTGTGCCTCGCGTCCACGTCCGGTATGCTCGATGCCGTCGCGACTGGCGTTGAGGTGGATGACCACCGGGGAGCGACCGACACGGTATTCGGCCGTACGCCTGGGCCGATACGGAACCCATCTGTCCGAAACCGTCGTCAGGGAGAGTCATGACCGACCCGTACTTCAACGCCCCCCTCGCAGAGGTCGACCCCGAGATCGCCCAGGTGCTCGAGCGCGAACTCGAGCGTCAGCGCGGCTACCTCGAGATGATCGCGTCCGAGAACTTCGTGCCCGTCTCGGTGCTGCAGTCGCAGGGCTCCGTGCTCACCAACAAGTACGCCGAGGGCTACCCCGGCCGCCGCTACTACGGCGGCTGCGAAGAGGTGGACGTCGCCGAGGAGCTCGCGATCGCCCGCGCCAAGTCCCTCTTCGGTGCCGGCTTCGCGAACGTGCAGCCGCACTCCGGTGCCTCCGCCAACGCGGCGGTGCTGCACGCGATCGCCCGTCCCGGCGACACGCTGCTGGGCCTCTCGCTCGACCAGGGCGGTCACCTCACGCACGGCATGAAGATCAACTTCTCCGGCCGGCTCTACAACATCGTCGCCTACGGCGTCGACCCCGAGACCAGTGTCATCGACATGGACGAGGTGCACCGCCTCGCCGTCGAGCACAAGCCGAAGGTCATCATCGCCGGCTGGTCCGCGTACCCGCGCCAGCTCGACTTCGCGCGCTTCCGCGAGATCGCCGACGAGGTCGGTGCGTACCTCTGGGTGGACATGGCGCACTTCGCCGGCCTCGTCGCCGCGGGTGTGCACCCGAACCCCGTTCCGTACGCGCACGTCGTCTCCTCGACCGTGCACAAGACGATCGGTGGCCCCCGCTCGGGCTTCATCCTCACGAACGACGAGGATCTCGCGAAGAAGATCAACACCGCGGTCTTCCCGGGCCAGCAGGGCGGTCCGCTCATGCACGTGATCGCCGCCAAGGCGACCGCGTTCAAGCTCGCGGCGACCCCCGAGTTCAAGGAGCGCCAGGAGCGCACGGTCCGCGGCGCGGCGATCCTCGCCGACCGGCTCGCGCAGCAGGACGTGAAGGATGCGGGCATCGCGGTGCGCTCGGGCGGCACCGACGTGCACCTGGTTCTCGTCGATCTCCGCGAGGCGGCCATCGACGGCAAGCAGGCCGAAGACCTCCTGCACGAGATCCACATCACGGTCAACCGCAACGCGGTGCCCAACGACCCGCGTCCGCCGATGGTCACCTCGGGTCTGCGCATCGGCACGCCGGCGCTCGCGACCCGCGGTTTCGGCGACGCCGAGTTCACCGAGGTCGCCGACATCATCGCGCTCGCGCTGCTTCCCGGCGCCGACGTCGCGGCGCTGCGCACGCGCGTCGCCGCGCTGACCGCCGCGTTCCCGCTGTACCCCGACCTGCAGCAGTGATCGGAACGGATGCGGCAGCACCGGGTGTTGCCGCATCCGTATCCCTACGTGCATAGTGATTGAGTACCCTCGGTCGCGACGCTGCGCTCCTCGCGCAGGCCGGCGCGTGTTCGGGGCGGGCTCGAAGAGGAGACGATAATGACCGCGATCACACTCGACGGCGTCCGCACCGCGGCCGCGATCAAGGAAGAGCTCGCCGCGCGCGTGGCGGCGCTCGCCGAGCGGGGAGTGGTTCCCGGCATCGCCACGGTGCTGGTGGGGGCGGACCCCGCCTCGCAGCTGTACGTGGGAATGAAGCACAAGCAGTCCGTCGCGATCGGGATGAACTCGATCCAGCGTGAGCTTCCCGCGGATGCCACGCAGGAAGACGTCGAAGCGTTGATCGACGAGCTCAACGCCGACCCGACCTGCCACGGCTACATCGTGCAGCTGCCGCTGCCGAAGCACCTCGACACGGATCGCATCCTCGAACGGATCGACCCCGACAAGGATGCGGACGGCCTGCACCCGACCAACCTCGGCCGCCTGGTGCTGAACGTGAACACGCCGATCACCTCGCCGCTGCCGTGCACGCCGCGCGGTGTGATCGAGCTGCTGCAGCGCAACGGCTACGACCTGGCGGGCAAGCACGTCGTCGTCGTCGGTCGTGGCGTCACCATCGGCCGCTCGATCGGGCTCCTGCTGACGCGCCGCGACATCAACGCGACCGTGACCCTCACCCACACCGGCACGGCGGATCTCCCGTTCCACCTCGCGCAGGCGGACGTCGTCGTCGCGGCCGCCGGCGTCAAGCACCTCGTGCGCGCCGAGCACCTGCGCGCGGGGGTGGCGGTGCTGGATGTCGGCGTCACGCGCGAGACGCATCCGGAGACGGGCAAGAGCATCGTCTACGGCGATGTGCACCCCGACGTCGTGGAGGTCGCCGGGTACGTGTCACCGAACCCCGGCGGCGTGGGCCCGATGACGGTGGCCCTGCTGCTGACGAACGTCGTCGAGGCCGCGGAGCGCGCGGCGGGGCTCTGACCCGCCACGGCACAGCTCAGTCGCGACGCAACTCAGCCGATGCTGCGGGCTCCGGCGGATGGAGACGGTCCAGGAGCGGTTCGTGGCGGAGCTGTGCACGCGCGCCCGCGGTAACCTGCCGGTGATCTCGGACTGAGACGATCGGGCCATGCTCACCCTGCGCGGCGCACGCCGCATCCTCGTCGATCGTCAGACCGAGCGGGAGGGCGACCTCGTGCTCGACGGCGGAGTGGTGTCGGCATCCGCGCCGGCCGAGGCGATGGGCGAGCAGCTCGATGTGTCGGGCTGCGTCGTGACGCCGGGACTGATCAATGCGCACCACCATCTCCTGCAGACCGGCTTCCGCACGCTGCCCGCAACCCGCGGCGTGCCGATGCGGGACTGGCTGCCGGCGATGGCGGCCGCCTACGCCGACGCCGGCATCGACGCGTCCCTCACCGGGGCCACGGCGGCCGCGGGCATCGCGGAGTCGCTGTTGAGCGGGGTGACGACGGTGGCGGATCACCAGCTGAACTGGCCGGACCCGGCGCGCTCGCCGCATCCCGTCGACGACACGGTCGCGATCGCCCGATCGGTGGCGGATGCGGCCGCCGAGCTGGGCGCCAGGCTCGTCTTCGTGCGGGGCTCGGCCCGAGACGCTCCGGAGGCGGCGGAGGCGAGCGCGCGCGCCATCGCCGCCCACTTCCTCACGCCGGATGCGGGCGGGGTGCGCGCCGACGGCATGCTGCAGCTCGCGGTGGGGCCCGCGGGCGTGCACTCCGATGGTGAGGAGACGTTCCGGGCGCTGGGTGCGGTCGCGCGCGAGTACGGACTTCGCCGTCGCACGCAGGCGAACGAGCAGGTCGACACCCAGATCGCGCTGGAGCGCTACGGCCGGCGGCCCCTGGACCTCCTGGAGGAGTGGGGCTGGGTCGCACCCGATGTCACGATCGCGCACCTCTGCGATGTGACCGACGCCGAGATCGACCGCCTGGCCGCGGCGGGCGTCACCGCGACGCACGCCCCGGGTTGCGACGTGCCGATGGGATGGGGCATCGCGCCCGTCGCGCGGATGCGGGATGCCGGCATCCGCGTGGGGCTCGGCACCTCCGGCGGCGGCTCCAACGACGCCGGACACCTGCTGGCCGACGCACGGCTGGCGCTGCAGGTGTCGGCGCTCGTGGGGCCGCAGCTCGACGCGCGAGACGTCCTGGAGATGGCGACGGCCGGTTCGGCGGCAGGGCTCGGCCGGCCCGAGCTCGGCCACCTGAGGCCGGGAGCGGCCGCGGACGTGTGCGTCTGGGACGTGGACACGGTGGCGGATGCGGGTGTCGCGGACCCCGTGGCGGGACTGCTCTGGACCGCCCCCGGACGCAGGCCCCGGCACGTGATCGTCGCGGGGCGTGTGGTCGTGCGCGACTACCGTCTCGTGCAGGGTGACGAGCGCGAGATCGTCGAACGGCTGCGCACGCGGGTCGGCCGCTGAGCAGCGTCCGCGCGCTCAGAGATCGAGCACGATCCGTTCGCACGCCGCCCGCGAGACGCAGACCATCATGACGGTCGAGTCACGCTGCTCGATCGGGGTGAGCACCGAGTCCCGGTGCTCGATGTCGCCCTCGAGCACCGGTACCTCGCACGTGCCGCATGTGCCGCGGCGGCAGCTCGACAGCACGAGTGTGTCGGGTGACTGCTCGCGGATCGCGTCGAGCACCGACTGCTCGGGAGCGACCACGACGACATCGCCGCTCATGGCCAGCTCCACCTCGAACGGGTCCGGCCACACCGGCGCCCCGAACTCCTTGGCCTCGAATCGCTCGACGTGCAGCGCACGCTCGTCCACACCCGCATCCAGCGCGTCCAGCATCCGCTTCGGGCCGCACGCGAACACGGCCGTGCGTTCGTCGACGGATGCGGCCAGCGCGTCGATGTCGAGGCGGGCGCCCTCGTCGCCGGCGTGGATGCGCACGCGGTCGCCGTACGTCTCGGCGAGCTCCGCGGCGAACGCCATGTTGGCGCGTGAGCGCCCCGCGTAGTCCAGCTCCCACTCCGCGCCGGCGGTCTCGGCCGCGGCGGCCATCGCTCGGATCGCCGTGATGCCGATCCCACCCGCGACGAACCGATAGCGCGTGCCGGGGGAGAGCTCGAACGGGAAGTGATTGCGGGGTCCGCGCACACGCACACGCGTGCCGACCTCGAGCTCGTCGTGCACGCGCACGGATCCGCCGCGCCCGCCCGTCTCGCGCAGCACCGCGATGCGCCATCGCCCGCGCTCCGCCGTGTCGCCGCACAGCGAGTACTGGCGCTCCACCGGGCCGGTGCCGTCGGCATCCGGAAGGATCACGTCGAGGTGGGATCCGGGGGTCCACGCGGGCAGATCGCGCCCGTTCGGAGACGCCAGGTCGAAGGCGACGACGTCGTCGGCGAGCGCTGTGCGCTCCACCACGACGAGATCGCGTTCGACGTCGCTGAAGTAACTCACAGCGCGCCACGCTAATCGGCCCGTGTGACGAGCAGATGACGCGAGACGCGTTACCGGCGGGAAACGCGAGCCGGATACGGTCGGCGCTGGTGCCGGACGGCGCCGGAGAGGCAGCACCATGACCGAGTCGCCGCAGTCCACGATGATCGATCGGATCGCGGGGGCCACACTCGCGGACGGTTCCCGCGTCGACGTTGTGATCGAGGACGCCCGTGTCGCCGCCGTGACGCCGGCGGATCCCGTGTTCGCAGCCGGTGCGCGCGACCTCTCCGGATACGTGCTCCTTCCCGCGGCCGCAGAGCCGCACGCGCACCTCGACAAGGCGCTCAGCTGGGACGCCATCCGCTCGCCCATGGGCGATCTGCGCGCCGCGATCTCGGCGTGGCGGGTCTACGCCGAGACGATGACGGTGGCGGACGCGGCCGCGCGGGCTCGCGCGCAGGTGCTCCGGATGCTCGGCAACGGCACGACCGCCATCCGCACGCACGTCGACGTGCTGCTGGGAAATGAGCCACTGCGGGGTGTGGAGGCGCTCGTGGCGGTGCGGGAGGAGCTGGCCGCACTCGTGGACATCGAGATCGTCGCCCTCGCCGGCCCCGACGTGTCGACCGCGCACCTCGAGGCGGCACTGGATGCGGGTGCCGATGCCGTCGGAGGGGCCTCGCACCTCGCCGACGATCCGATCGCGGACCTCCACCGCCTGCTCGATGTCGCCGAGCGCCGAGGCGTTCCCGTCGACCTGCACACGGATGAGGGACTCGCGGCCGCCGTCACCCTCGACGCCTACGCCCGACGCACCCGCGGGTGGCCGCAGAACCGCTCCGCGGGGCACTGTGTGCGACTGGGCACCCTCGACGAGCCCGCGCGCGATCAGGTCATCGCCGAGGTCGTCGCGTCGGGCGTGGGCATCATCGCCAACCCCATCACCAACCTGTCGTTGCAGGGGTGGGGCGTCCCCGTGGCGACGCCCCGCGGCATCGCGCCTGCCCGGGCGCTGCTGGCCGCGGGTGCGCGGTTCGCCGCCGGCGCCGACAACGTGCGCGACCCGTTCAACCCGCTCGGCCGCGGTGACGCGCTGGAGACCGCGATGCTCCTCGTCGTCGCCGCGCACCTCACCGCAGGCGAGGCGTACACCGCGGTGTCCACCGGTGCGAGGGAGGTCATGGGGCTGCCCGAAGCGGGAGTCGCGGTCGGCGCCCGCGCGGATCTGCTCGCCGTGCGCGCGGACTCGCTCGTGCAGGCGATCGCCGAAGCGCCGGCGGATCGCCTCGTGATCCGCGGTGGGCGCATCGTGGCGGCCACCGCGACCGAGGGCTGGGTCGCCGCCCCCTGATCGCAAACCGCGTGTTGCGTGCGCGAAACATGAGCGGCGCATGATGATCGCGGGCCACGGCCTCTGCGCGGCGAGTGACTCATCACCCGGCTCGTCGCGCTCCTTCGTCGGGAGATGCACGCGAAGGAGGATTCCTATGACCGCACCCGATTACGCCGCCCTCGAGGCGGAGCTGCGCGACCTGCTGGGTCCGCGCGGCGTCTCCAGCGACATGCGTCAGCGCGAGAAGGCGTCTGTCGACGGTGCGCGGATGTCGCCGATCATCGCCGAGCTGCTGCCGTTAGGGATCGCCGACCTGGTCGCTTTCCCGACGACCGCTCAGGAGATCGCGGACGTCGTCGGCCTCGCCGCACGTCACGGTGTGGCCATCACGCCACGCGGCAAGGGGACCGGCAACTACGGTCAGGCGATCCCCATGCCGGGCGGACTCGTGCTCGACACCTCGCGCGCCCGCACGATCGTCGAGGTGGGCGACGGCTGGATCACGGCGGATGCGGGCGCGCCCATGAACGCGCTCGAGGCCGCCGCCCGCGCGGCCGGCCAGCAGCTGTGGATGTACCCGTCGACCGTGCACACCACGATCGGCGGATTCCTCGCGGGCGGCTCCGGTGGAACGGGAACCATCGCCCACGGCTCGAACGACATGGGGTTTGTGCTCGCGCTCGACGTCGCCACGCCCGCATCCGGCGGCGCCCTGCGACACGTGGAGGGCGACGAAGCGCAGGGCTTCGTGCACAACTACGGCACCGCGGGCATCATCACCCGCGCCACCGTGCGCCTCGAGCCGCTGCAGGAGTGGCGGGGTCTCTACGCCTCGTTCCCCGACTTCTCCGGCGCCCTGTCCGTGCTGCGGACGCTCGGTCGGATGACCCCCGCGCCGCGACTCGTGTCGGCGGACACCCCGCACATCACCGCCCAGCTGCCACCCGACCAGGCGTTTCCCGCGGGGCGCAGCTCACTGCGCATGATCGCCGACGCCGGCATCCTCGACGACGCGATCGCCCTCATCGAGCAGGCCGGCGGGCGGATCGAGGATGTGCGGGAGGGGCCGGGCGTCAGCGCCGCCATCTCCGTGCTCAGCTACAACCACCCGATCGAGTGGCTGCAGAAGTCCGAGCCGGGCGTGTACTTCCACGTCGAGGTGTCCGGTGACGCGCTGGTGGAGCGCATCGACGAGGTGCACGCCGTCTACCCCGGCGGCCAGCTGCACATCGAGGCGGGCCACACCGTTCCGATCGGGATGCTGGCGGGCGTCTACGAGAGCCCGGAGGCCGTCTACGCCGGCATCGAACGACTCGGCGAACTGGGCGTCGGCGTGCACAACCCGCACCAGTGGAACGTCGACTTCCGCCTCGCCGAGACGGTGGAGCTTGCGCGGCAGACCGACCCGCAGGGGTTGCTGAACCCGGGCAAGCTCAACCCCGACTACGCCGGCCCGACCAAGGGGGCGATCCGATGACGGCGGTGTCGCGGCGTTGGGACGACCTCTCCGGGCCGGCACTGGTCGCGGCCACAAGCGACCGATCGATCGCCGTCGTGCCGATCGGGGCGATCGAGCACCACGGTCCGCACCTGCCGCTGCGCACCGACACCCTGATCGCCGAGGCGGTCGCGACCGCTGCCGTCGAGCGCGTCGCCGCGCAGGGGGTGGATGCGTGGCTGCTCCCGACGCTCGCGTACGCGAAGTCCGATGAGCACTACTGGGCGCCCGGAACCCTCTGGATGGAGGGGACGACCCTGCTGCAGCAGCTCATCGAGATCGGCCGCTCCATCGCGCAGACGCCGGTGCGTACGGTGGCCTTCGTCAACGGACACGGCGGCAACGTCATGCTGCTCGGCTGGGTCAACAGGGAGCTCCGCCGCCGATTCGGGCTGCGCTCGTTCTCCATGGGCTCGGGTGCGGGCGTCGCGGGCGACGGACGGGACGGCCGGCCCGACGAGCTCGGTCAGGGCATCCATGCCGGTTGGGGGGAGACATCGGTCGTCATGCACCTCGCGCCGCACCTCGTGGCGGAGGAGCTTCCGCCACGCAATGTGCCCGAGCGCGTCGCGGGGCTGACCCACATCGGCTTCAATGCCAAGCCCGTGATGTTCGGATGGACGAGCGACGACTTCGGCGCCGACGGCGTGATCGGGGATCCCACCGGCGCGAACGCCGAGGACGGGCGGCGGATCTTCGAGGCCGGCGTCGACTTCGTGGCGGAGGCGCTCATCGAGATCGACGGATTCGAGTTCGCATGACCGACCCTCCCGCATCCGACATCGTCGCCCTCCGGGTGCCGCGCATCGACGTGGCCACCGACCCGGTGCACGCCGACGACCCGCCGCGCGATCCGCTCGCGCTCGCGGCGTCGTGGCTGCCCGGCGACGGTGAGGAGCGCGCGTTGATGACGCTCTCCACGGTCGACGAGGACGGCTTCCCTCGCGCGCGCACCGTCATGCTCACGGAGTTCGACGGGGAGCGTTTCTTCTTCCACACGGATGCGGCGAGCCGGAAGGTGCGGGACCTCAGCCTCAACCCGCGGGTCGCGTTGACCGTGCTGTGGCCCGGCTTCACGCACCAGCTCGTCGTGCAGGGGACCGCCGCCGTGGCGGAGGAGGATGAGATCGCGCGCGCCTACGCCGGCCGCTCCGACTACCTGCGCCAGCTCGCGTGGCTCAACACCGCCGAGTACGCCCGCCAGCCTCGTGCGCGCCGGGAGCGGCAGTGGGCCGCGTTCGCCGCGGCGAACCCGCATCCGGCGCAGCCCGACGGCTGGATCGGCTACGCGGTGCGGCCGCGGCGCCTGCTGTTCTGGACCTCGCACCCCACCGCCGCGAGCCGTCGCCTCGAGTACGTGCGCGAAGAGGGCGGCGGCTGGATCTGCCGGCACCTGCCGGGCTGAGTCGTGCCGCGTGCTCGAGGTGCGCGCCCCGGGCCGCGCGCCGGGCCGCGCGCCCGGCCGCGCGCCGGGGCCGCGCGCCGGTCGGAGAATGTGCGCATTGTCGGAGGATCCGCGCTGCATCCTCCGACATTCGCGTGAATCTCCGACCGAGCGAGCGCCCAGGCCGGTCAGACGCCGGCTCCGGCTCCGGCCCCCGCACCGGCCCCCGCACCGGCCCCCGCACCGGCCCCCGCTCCCGCTCCCGCGGGCATGCGGTGTCGGACTGGGCGCCCCGCATCCCGCGCGCCCAGGCGGCCTGCCTGGGCGATCCAGGCCCGACGCGTCTCGTCGCTGCGGTGGCGCACCTGGTCGAAGCGGGTCACCCCGATCGTGCGCACGCCGCAGTATCCGAGCACCGCGTTTCGCAGACTCGTCTCCGCGGCGTGACGGTACACGATCGCGTTCCACGCGCGAGGCGAGTCCATCGTCATGACGATGCGGGCGGTGCGGCCGGTGAGCAGCTTGTCCCACAGGGGGCCGGTCGGGCGATAGCGGAACGCGAACCCCGACAGGAACACGCGGTCGATGAAGACCTTGAGGGCGCCGGGATACGTACCCCACCACTGCGGGAAGAAGAACACGAGATGCTCGGCCCACGCGATGTCCTCGATCGCTCGCGCCGCGACCGCATCCAGCGGTGCGTCGTCGGACGTGCGGGGCATCCGCACCGCGCCCGGCGTGCGCGGATGGGCGGGAGCTTCTTCGACCGCGAGGTCGATCACGCGGACCTCCGCCCCCGCGGCACGGGCCGCATCCGCGTACGAGCGGGCGAGGGCGTGGTTGAGAGTGTCGGGCAGCGGAGTGCCGACGATGACGACGATCCTGGTGCTCACGGGGTCTCCTTCTCTCGGACGAGCTCCGTCAGCACCTCCAGCTGACGGGCGAGCACAGCGCGATCGACTCCGGTGTCGATCAGGCGCGGATCGTCGAACAGGCTCATGAATTCGCCGTCGAGCTCGCCCCCGGCGCGCTCGACGAGGCTCGCGCCCGCATCCGTCAGGCCGACGAGGATGCGGCGCCCCGGACCGTTCGAGGTGCGTATCCACCCCGCCTCGGCGAGATGCGGCATCCGCTTGCTGACCGCGGCCTTGGTGACCATGAGGCACCGCGCCAGCGAGGTCAGATCGAGCGGTTGCTGATCGGCGATCGTGGCGAGGTAGATGAAGTCGCCGATCGAGATCCCGTAGCCGCTGCGCAGACGTGCATCCGCGAACGCGTCGATGGTCGCGACGAGCTCGTGCAGGGTGAAGGAGATCCGGTCGGTCACATCCTGAGTCAACCAGTTGACACGCAGTGAGTCAACCAGTTGACACGTTTTGTCTGTGCGCGACCGTCGGAGAATGCGCGTCCCGTCGGAGGGTACGTGCCGGATCCTCCGACGTCGGCGCGAATCTCCGACCGGCGACGCGGATGCCGGCGCCGGAGGTCTGTACGCGGCGGCGAGTCCGGATGCGGGGGCGCGCCGTGCGGGCGAATGCTCGGGGCTCCGCGGCGGATGAGAATGGGCAGGTCCCGACGGCGGGATGACCCAACCGAGGAGAGCCGAGATGACCGCACTCACCGAGACCGACCTGCTCGCCCGCGTCCGCTCGCAGCTGCTCATCGGCGGCGCGTGGCGCGACGCATCCGACGCCCGGACGCTCGACGTGCGCGACCCCGCCACCAACGCGGTCGTGAAGACGATCGCGAGCGCGACGGCGGCAGACGGCGCCGCAGCACTGGATGCGGCCGTCGACGCGTTCGAGTCGTGGTCGCGGACCCCGGCACGTGAGCGGGCCGAGCTGCTGCGCCGTGCGTTCGACCTGCTGCAGCAGCGCAAGGAGGAGTTCGCGCTGCTCATGACGATCGAGATGGGCAAGCCGCTCGCGGAGGCTCGTGGCGAGGTCGTCTACGGCGGCGAGTTCCTGCGGTGGTTCAGCGAAGAGGCCGCCCACGTGCAGGGACGATACGGCGCCAACCCCGAGGGCACCGGCCGCATGATCGTCTCGCAGCACCCCGTCGGGCCGTGCTACCTCATCACCCCCTGGAACTTCCCGCTCGCGATGGCCACGCGCAAGATCGCCCCCGCGCTCGCCGCCGGATGCACGGTGGTCATCAAGCCGGCCGAGCTCACCCCGTTGACGACGCTGTACTTCGCCCAGCTGCTGCAGGATGCGGGTCTGCCCGACGGCGTGGTCAATGTCATCACCACGTCGCACTCCGGCGCGGTGTCGGAACCGATCATCCGCGACCCGCGCCTGCGCAAGCTGTCGTTCACGGGCTCGACGCCGGTTGGCGTGAAGCTGCTCGAGCAGGCAGCCGGCGGCGTGCTCCGCACCTCGATGGAGCTCGGCGGCAACGCACCCTTCCTCGTCTTCGACGACGCCGACCTCGACAAGGCCGTGGAGGGCGCGATGGCGGCGAAGTTCCGCAACATCGGCCAGGCGTGCACCGCCGCGAACCGCTTCCTCGTGCACCGCAGCGTCGCAGAGGAGTTCACCCGTCGCGTCACGGAACGGGTTCAGGCGATGAGGGTCGGCCGCGGCACCGAGCAGGGCGTGGCGATCGGTCCGCTCATCGACGATCGTGCCGTCGCGAAGGCTGCGGCTCTGGTGTCGGATGCGGTCTCACGCGGTGCGAGCGTGCGCACCGGCGGGTCGGCGATCCAGGGCGAGGGCACCTTCTTCGAGCCGACGGTCGTCTCCGACGTCGCGGCGGGAAGCGACATCCTGCGTGAGGAGATCTTCGGGCCGGTGCTGGCGATCGTCCCCTTCGACACCGAGGACGAGGCGGTCGCGCTCGCCAACGCGACCGAGTACGGACTGGTGTCCTACGTCTTCACCGAGAACCTCGCCCGCGGTCAGCGCATGATCGAGCGCCTCGAGACCGGGATGATGGGGCTCAACATGGGTGTCGTCTCCAACGCAGCCGGGCCCTTCGGCGGGTGGAAGTCCTCCGGCCTCGGCCGCGAGGGCGGGGCCGAAGGCATCCACGAGTACCTCCAGACCAAGTACACGCTGACCCCGAATCCCTTCGCCTGAGCGCCCGCGGCCCCGCGCTGCTGTCGCGGAGAGAGCATCCGATTGCCGAATGAGCACTCCATTGGATGCTCATTCGATGAACGAATGCTCGCTCGGTCCTGTCGTCACGAGGCCGGGCGCACCGGGTGCACGCCACAGGCCGCGAGGTGGCGGCGGAAGGCCGACGCCGTGGCGAGGTGAGCCATCTGCCAGCGCACGATCCGCTTGCCGGTCACGCCGCGGATCCAGTCCTCCCGCTCCTTCTCGTCGGCGAGCACGCGAGCCGGCGTGCGGCCGTTCAAAAAGCGCGGATCGGTGTACTTGAGGGCACCGTCGAACTCGCCCCAGACCGGACCGAGGTCGAAGTCGACCAGGTAGTCGGCGCCGTGCGGGCCCATGACCGGGACCTGGAGCCGCGGGTCGGCGAAGCCGAGCTGCCGCAGCAGAAGACGACTCACGCTCTCGCCGGGCAGCTGCGCGCGTGCATCCGCGAACTCCGTCACGAAGCGGGCCGCACGGATGCCGCGTCGCCCGGTTCGACGACGGAGGTGGTCGGTGATCTCCTCACGAAGACCTTCAGCGCGCTCGAGATGGATCGCGCCAGTCCCGTCCGTCGCGACTGTGCGCAGAGCCGCATCCGCGAGGGACACGCCCGCCTCGAGCGGTACCGTGGCGATGACATCGGCGACCGTCCGAGCCAGCGTGGTCACACCGAGGCAACCGGACTCGAGCCACACCACGTCCGCTGGCGGGAGTGGCAGTCGATGACGGAAGACCTGCGGCGTGGACCTCGCCGGGCCGTCGACCGTGACGTGGACACGCGTTGAGCGGATGCGGAACAGCGGGAGGCCCCAGAGCGCCGCGGCGCTCAGGTGCGAGAACACGATCGGAGCGCCTCTGCCCGCTTCGTGCGCGGCAGCGGCAGCCCAGCGCGCGCGCTCCTCGGATGCGAGGTCCTTCCATGCCGAGGCGGCGGCGTAGACGCCCGGCCGCACACGGTCGAGCCTGCCCCGATCGCGGTCCGCGCGAAGCGTCGTGTCCGAGGCGCCGCGTGCCAGCGCATCCCGGCGGGTGAAGATAGCGTCGTCGAACGAGGGCAGCATTCGACAACCCTCCGCAAAGGAACGGCGGGCCGTGCTGGGCGCTGCATGACGTGTGTACAGCTCGCCGCGGACAAGGGATGCGGGAGGAGCGGTCGGTCGCCGCATCCGCCACCGTTTGCGGCTCACCGCGCGCGGGCTCAGCTCACCGAGTGAGCATCCAATCATCGAGTGAGCACCCCATTGCATGCTCACTCGGCGAACGGGTGCTCGCTCGGGCGCGGGGCCGGGCGTCAGCGCACCGCGCCGGAGGTGAGGCCGCCGACGAGCCAGCGCTGCAGGAACACGGCGGCCGCGAAGACGGGGATCACCCCGATGACGGATGCGGCCGCGATCTTGCCGACATGGGGGGTGCGCTCCCCGTAGAACAGCGAGAGGACCACGGGCAGGGTCCGGGCATCCGGCGACTGGGTCAGGAACGTCGCGAGCAGGAACTCGTTGTAGTTCAGCACCCCGGCGATGATGCCGACCGCGACGAGCGCGGGCGCGACCAGCGGGGCGACGACCGACACCAGCACGCGGACGGAGCCGGCGCCGTCGATCCGCGCCGCCTCCTCGATCTCGATCGGGAGCTTGCGCAGGAACCCCTCCAGCAGCCAGATCGCGACCGGCACATTGACCAGGGCGTAGACCAGCGTCAGACCCCACAGCGTGTTGTTCGCACCGAGCAGGCGCAGCAGGGTGAACAGCGGCACGACCGCGACGATCGGCGGCAGCAGCCACGGACTCATGATCGTGCCCGCCAGCGTCGCGCCGCCGGTGCGGAAGCGCACCATCGCCCACGCGCCCGGCAGCGCGATCAGCAGGGAGACGACGGCGCCACCGATCGCGGCGATCAGGGAGTTCGCGATGCCGCGCAGCAGGTCCGACTGGGTGAGCACCTCGGCCCAGTTCGAGAACTGCGGCACCGCAGGGATCAGCACGCCCTGACCCGTCTCGTTGCGGCCCATCAGCGATACCGACACCAGGTACAGCAACGGCACCACGAAGAACAGCACGAGAGCTGCGAGCACGACAGTGGCCAGGATGCTGCGCCGAGACGCACGCGGACGCCGGGAGACGAGGAGCTCACTCATGGTTGGCCTGCAATCTGCGCGCCACGAGGGCGAAGGGAAGGGTGACGACGGTCACGAGGACGGCGAGCAGCAGGGTGATGACGGCGGCTTTGCCGAGGTCGAACTCGCGCAGGGCCGCCTGATAGATCAGGTAGGACGTCGTGGTCGTGGCCTGGCCCGGACCTCCCGAGGTCATCATGAAGACCAGGTCGAAGACCTTGAACGCCAGCACGAGGCGGATGAAGAAGGCCGCCGCGACCACGCCCGAGATCGCGGGGAGCGTGATGTGCCGGAAGAGGGCGAACCCGTGCGCGCCGTCTAGGCGCGCCGCCTCGAGCGTCTGCGCGTCCTGTGCGAGCAGCGCCGTGAACACGAGCAGGGCGATCAGCGGCGTCCACTCCCACACATCCGCGAGTGCGATGCCGGGCAGTGCCCACGTGGTGGAGGAGAGCGGGGCGATCGCGTCGCGGGGAGCGCCGAAGAACCCGAGCACGGTCGCGAGGAGCCCGCCGCCGGGGTTGTAGACGAGCTTCCACAGCGTTCCGACGATGACCGGGGGCGTGATGAGCGGCAGCAGCAGGAGCGTGCGCACGAGGGAGCCGCTGCGCACCGCGCCGTGAAGCGCGAGCGCAGCCACGACGCCCAACGCGAGGCTCACCACCGACACCCCGAGGGCGTACACGAGGGTGCGACCGAGGGTGGCGACCGCATCCGCATCCCCGAGCACCTTCTCGATGGTCTCGGTGCCCACCCACTCCTGGAACGGCCGGCCGAGCGAGGAGTCGGTGAACGCCGCGCCGAGGATGAACAGCAGCGGATACACGCCCAGCACGACGAGGGCCAGGACGCTGGGTGCCACGAGCGCGCGGTGCGCCCACGCCGGACCCCGAGGGGTGCGGCGCGGGCGCACGGGCGTGAGAGTGTCAGCCAAGGAGCTCTTCCCACTCCGCCTGGGTGGCGTCGAGGGCTTCCTTGGCGGTGACTTCGCCCGCGACCAGCTTGGCCAGCTCGTCCGTCAGCACCTCCGCGGCCTGCGTGGCGTTCTTTCCGGTCGGCCAGGCGAGCGCGCCGTCGAGCGTGGCGCGGTTCACGCGCTGCAGGTCGGGGTATGCGGTGCCGTACGCCTCGCTCTCGAGCGAGGAGATCCGGTTGGGATCGATACCCGTCTGGGGATCCGCGACGAGGAGCTCCTTGTTGACGTCGCTGGATGACGCCCAGGCGATGAAGTCGCGTGCGAGATCCGTCTTCTGGGTGTTCGCGGCGACCACCCATGTGAAGCCCGCGACGAGGGAGGCGCGGGAGGTCGTGTTGTCGCCGCCGACCGGCAGCAGCGTCACGCCCCACTCGCCCTTGACCGTGGAGTCGGGGTTGGTCTCGGACCCCACCCCGAGGTCGGTCCAGTTCTCGATGAAGGCCGCGTGCCCCGCGTACCAGGCCGAGTTGCCCTCGCCGAAGGCGGTCTCGGCGGGGGTGGGGTAGGCGGAGGGCAGGGCGTCGGTGAGCGACTGGGCGGCGGCGATCGCCTCGGGGGAGTTGATGACGGGCTTGCCGTCGGCGTCGACGAACTCGCCGCCGAATCCTGCGAGACGGTTCGCGAAGCTGGCGCCGAGGATGAGCGGCGACTTCTGACCGAAGATCACGTTGCCGTAGACGCCGTTCGCGCTCTCGTTCGCGGTGATCGTGCGGGACTGCTCGATGTACTCGTCCCAGGTGGTGGGCGGCTGGGTGAAGCCGTTCCGCGCCAGGATCTCCTTGTTGTAGAACAGCACGTGCGTGTCGCCGTCGAACGGGAGCCCGTACCGGCGTCCATCGACCAGGCTGTACGGATCGTAGATCGAGGGGATGAAATCGTCGGTCTTCAGGTCGGCGTCGCTGTCGACCCAATCGGTGAGGTCCTGGATGGCGCCGGCATCGGCCAGGTCGCCGATCGAGACGTACCAGGGCGCGGCAACGTCGATCGTGTTCGCGCCCGACTGCTGATCGAGCGCGAGGGTGTTGCCGATCTCGTCGTAGGGCACAATGACGGGGTTGATCTTGACCCCTGTCTCAGCCTCGTAGCGCTCGGCGAGCAGCTTCGACGCGCCCTCGTGCGATGAGATCAGCAGGACGGTGAGTTCTTTGTCGCCGCCGTCCGCCGCAGCGGATCCGCCCGCGCAGGATGCGAGGGCGAGGGCGGTGACCGCGAGCGTTGCGGGGACGGCGAGCCGGCGCAGGATGCGGCGGGAGGAAGCGGACATGACGGGCCTCTCGGGTGGGGGAGAGTGCGGGCTGTGGGCCGCACGGTCCGCCATCCTGCACGGGGGTCCGCGGCTGTGCACCGCGGATCGTAAGGAAACGTCATGCGCGATGCCGCATGAACGCGTGTGTCGGTCCGACGTGGGCGGGCCCGAATCACGCTGCTAGTTTTCCGGCCGTACGGCGCCCGCCGGCAGGAAGGACGGATGATGAGCAAGCCCCTCATCCTCAACGCGTTCGAGATGAGCTGCGTCACGCACCAGGCCCCCGGGCTCTGGCGTCACCCGGACAACCGCGCCGACGAGTACAACAGGCTCGCGTACTGGACCGAGCTCGCCCAGCTGCTCGAGCGCGGCGGCTTCCACGCGATCTTCCTCGCCGATGTGCTGGGGGTCTACGACGTCTACCGGGACTCCGCGGCACCCGCGCTCCGCGACGCCGCCCAGATCCCCGTGGGCAACCCGCTCCTGCAAATTCCGGCGATGGCCGCCGTCACCGAACGGCTCGGCTTCGGCGTCACGATCGCCTCGACGTACGAGCATCCCTACTCGCTGGCGCGCACGCTCACCACCCTCGACCACTTCACGGGCGGCCGCGTGGGCTGGAACGTCGTGACGTCGTATCTCAACAGCGCGGCACGCAACCTGGGCCTGGGCGACCAGATCGCCCACGACGACCGCTACGGCATCGCCGACGAGTTCCTCGATGTCGCCTACAAGCTGTGGGAGGGGTCGTGGGAGGACGGAGCCGCCGTGCGCGACCGCGAGGCCGGTGTCTTCACCGACCCCGAGAAGGTGCACCCGATCCGCCACCACGGCACCCACTTCGACGTCCCCGGCATCCACCTCGGCGAGCCCTCTCCTCAGCGCACGCCCGTGATCTTCCAGGCGGGAGCGTCGCCGCGCGGGCAGGAGTTCGCCGCGCGGCACGGCGAGGCCATCTTCATCAACGGCCTCAGCCCGGAGCTGACCCGTCGCACGACCGACAGCATCCGTGACAAGGCGGAGGCGATCGGGCGCCCCCGCGATTCGGTGAAGATCCTCACGCTCGCCACGGTGATCGTCGCCGAGACCGACGAGCTGGCGCAGGAGAAGTACGCCGACTACCGCTCCTACGTCTCGCTGGAGGGAGCGCTCGCGCTCTACGGCGGCTGGTCGGGCATCGATCTGTCCACGCTCGATCCGGACGAGCCGCTCACCTACGTCGACACGGATGCGGCGCGCTCCGCCCTCTCGATCTTCACGAAGGCGGATCCCACACGCGCGTGGACGCCGCGCGACATCGCCGAGTACGTCGGGATCGGGGGCATCGGCGCCGTGATCGTCGGCAGCCCCACCACCGTCGCCGACGAGCTCGAGCGCTGGATCCAGGTCGGCGGGGTCGACGGGTTCAACCTCGCGTACGTCGTGACCCCGGGCACGTTCGAGGACATCGTCGAGCTCCTCGTTCCTGAGCTGCGCCGCCGCGGACGCCTCGATGACGGCGGCCGGATCGGCGGAACGCTCCGCGAGCGGCTCACCGGCGACCCCGTCATCGCCGGGTGGCATCCCGCCCACGCGTACCGCGGAGCGTACGTGGGCGCCCCCAGCGCCGCCGACAGTTCCGCATCCCTCGTCTCCACTCCCGCTTGAGAAGGAACCGCCATGACGTCACCGACTCTCACCCCCGCCCGCACCCACTTCCACGGCACCGCGGATGCGGCCGAACTCGCGCACTGGGATGCGGTCGCCGCATCCGTCGCCGAGCGCCTCGCCCTCGACGCGCTCGCTCGCGACCGTGCGAACGCACAGCCGTTCGCCGAAGCGCAGCTCCTCAAGGATGCGCAGCTCACGACCCTGCTCGATCCCGCCGAGTACGGGGGCGGCGGCGCCCACTGGGAGAGCGCGTTGCGCGCGGTGCGCATCCTCGCGCGCAGCGACGCCTCCATCGCACAGGTGCTCGGCTACCACTACGTGAACGAGGCCAACATCGCTCTCGTCGCACCGCCGGCGGAGCGCGAGCGCTGGTTCCGCGCCACGATCGCCGGGCGCTGGATCTGGGGCGACTCGGTGAACCCCGTCGACCCGAACCTCTCGCTCACGGTCGACGGCGACGGCTACCGGCTGAACGGATTCAAGCGGTACTCGACCGGGTCGGGTGTCGGCGAGGCGTTGCTGATCAACGCCGTCGTCGAGGACGGTCCGGATGCGGGCGCGTTCGCCTTCCTCGTGCTGCCGTACGGTCACCCGGGCGTCGAGCTCATCGATGACTGGGACAACCTCGGCCAGCGGCTGTCGGCGAGCAACACCGTCACCTATCGCGATGTGCGGGTGGAGCCGGAGCGCCTCCTGGGATTCGGCACCGACGAGCCGATCCAGAGCTTCGTGACACCCGCGATCCAGCTCGTGTTCGGAAACCTCTACCTCGGCATCGCGCAGGGCGCGCTCGCCCAGGCGCGCGAACTGACAAATGCGAGGGCCAACTCGTGGTTCCTCTCGGGCGTCGCGACCTACAGCGACGACCCCTTCGTACGGCGGCTGTACGGCGAGCTCGTCTCTCGCACCGCCGCGGTCGAGGCACTCGCCGACCGCGTCAACCGGCGCTTCGACGAGGTCATCTCCCGGGGTGCCGACGTGACCGCCCAGGACCGCGCCGAGATAGCGATCGAGATCGCGCAGCTGAAGGTCGTGGCCAGCGACACGGCGACCGACGTCGCCCACCGCGTCTTCGAGGCCACGGGAACGAGCTCGACGGCGAACCGCGTCGGCCTCGATCTGCACTGGCGCAATATCCGCACCCACTCCCTCCATGACCCGGTCGACTACAAGAAGCTCGAGGTGGGGGCGCACTTCCTCACCGGCGCCGTCCAGCCGATCTCCCTGTACACATGAGCACGGCATCCGTGGCGGCCGGTGCCCGCACGCACATCGACGACCAGCTCTGGGCACGTCTGCCGGCAGGCATCGAGGCGCGGTTCCGCCCGATCGTCGACGCCGTGGCCGAGGGTGCAGGAGGGCGCGACCTCGCGCGCGAGCTTCCTCGCGACGCCGTCGCGTCCCTCCGCGAAGCGGGGCTCGGGAGGGCCCGCCTGCCCCTCGCCGACGGCGGGCTGGGGCTGGACTGGCCCACCTTCACGCGGCTGCTCGTGGCGATCGCCGCGGCCGACGCCAACATCCCGCAGATCCTGCGCGGCCACATCGCGCTCGTCGAGCAGACGCTGACGACGACGGATGCGGGCTTCGCGCGGCGGTGGCGGGAGCGCATCGCCGGGGGCGAGATCAGCGGCAACTCCTGGAGCGAGGCCGCCGGCTCGACCACGTCGCGGGCGGGCGCGGAGCTCTCGACGGATGCGGACGGCGTGCTTCGCCTGAACGGCAGAAAGTTCTACACGACCGGCAGTATCTTCGCCGAGTGGACCGACACCGTTGCGCATCGCCTCTCCGACGGTGTGGACGTCGCGGCGCTGGTGCGGCTCGACCAGCCGGGTGTCACGGTCGTCGACGATTGGGACGGCTTCGGCCAGCGCCTCACCGGAACGGGCACCATCGTCTTCGAGAACGCTGTCGTGGAGCCCGTGGACGTCCTCCCGGTCGCCGACCGGTTCGCGTACCAGACCGGGCTCTACCAGCTCGTCCTGCTGGCCGTGCTGGCCGGGATCGCGCACGCAGCCGTCGCCGATGCGGCCGCCGCCGTGCGCGCACGATCCCGCGTCTACAGCCATGGCACGGCGGCTCGGGTGCAGGACGACGCGCAGATCCAGGCCCTGCTGGGCGAGCTCGCCGCATCCGCCTTCGCCGTCGACGCGAGTGTCGCCGCCGTCGCGGAGGCGATCGAGGATGCCTACGGGGCGGCGCTGGAGGCGCGCGACCGGCCCGGCGATGAGGTGGCCGTCGACCGCGCGCGTCGGTTGGCGGGGCTCGCCGAGATTCGGGCCGCGCAAGCCCAGTCCTTCGCGACCGGTGCGGTGCAGCAGCTCACCTCGCGGTTGTTCGACACCCTGGGGGCCTCGGCCACGGCGCGCGGGGCGCACCTCGACCGGCACTGGCGCAACGCCCGCACCGTGTCCAGCCACAACCCGGTGCTGTACAAGAACCGCTGGGTGGGGGAGTGGGTGCTGCACGACCGGCTTCCCCAGGCTCTCTGGGCGGTCGGCACACCGTCGACTGCCGAGTGAGCATCCGTTCGCCGAGTGAGCACTCCATCGGATGCGCACTCGGCGAACGGATACTCGCTCGCGCGGAGGGTCAGGCGTGCCGGTCGAGGAAGTCGTACACGTCGTTGTCGTCGACGCCGGGGAAGGCGCCGCGCGGCAGCGGCGTGAACATCTGCATGTGCACGCGGGCACTCGGCCACGCGCGCCCCTCCCATCGTTCGGCCGCCTCGCTCGACGGGCGGCGGCAGCACGCCTCGTCGGGGCACTGCGACGTCGCCCGCTTCGCCGTCTCGCGGCCACGGAACCACTTCGCGTCGTCGAACGGCACCCCCACCGTGATCGAGAACTCGCCGTCGTGGGTCGTGCCGGTCTGCGTCGAGCACCAGAACGTCCCCGACGGGGTGTCGGTGTACTGGTAGTGCTCCGTCGTGCGGTTCTGCTCCGCGAAGGCGGCGCGGGCGGCGAACTTGCGGCACACGATCTGCCCCTCCACCGCGCCCGTCACATCCATCGGCAGCGGCAGGTCGTCGTTCTCGTAGACACGTGAGATCGCGCCGTCGCCGGCGACCCGCAGGAAGTGCAGACGGATGCCGATGTGCTCGGTCAGCAGGTTCGTCATCCGCATCCCGGCCGCCTCGTGCGTGACACCGAATGCGTCACGGAAGTCCTCCACGGCGAGGTTGCGGTCCTTCTTCGCCTGCTGCAGGAACGCGACCGCCGGCGCCGGCGGCATGAGACACGCCGCGGCGTAGTAGTTGATCTCCAGCCGCTGCTGCAGGAACTCGGCGTAGTCCTTGGGTGGCTGGTGTCCCAGGAGCCGGTGCGCCATCGCCTGCAGCGCCATCGACCGCAGGCCGTGGCCGCCCGGGATGGAGGCCGGCGGCAGGTAGATCCGCCCGTTCTCGAGGTCGGTGATCGACCGGGTGGATGCGGGCAGGTCGCCCGCATAGATGAGCTCGAAGCCCAGCTGCTCGGCCATGATGCTCACGGTGCGGTGCGTGAGGGCGCCGGAGGTGTGACCGGCCGACTTGAGCTGCTTCTCGGCGAGCTTCTCGATGTCGGGGAGATAGTTGTTCATCTCCCGCATCCGCAACCGCATGTCCGTGTTGGCGCGGCGGGCCTCTTCCGGCGTCGCGATCGCCTCGCGTTCGCGGCGCTGCAACTCGCGGTGCAGTCCCAGCACGGTCTCGATCGTCTCGTCGCTGAGCGCCTTCGTGACCCGGATCGGCGGCAGGCCCAGCTGCCGGAACGCGTGCGAGGTCTGCGCGCGCTCGAGTTCGATCTCCAGCGCCGCGCGACGGTTCGGGGGCTCGGTCGACAGCAGCGCGGCCAGCTGGGTACCGGTGGCCGCCGCGATCTCCTGCAGCAGCGACAGCTTCGGCTCGCGCTTGCCGTTCTCGATGAGGCTCAGGTGGCTGCCGGCGACACCGACGGCGGCCCCGAGCTCATCGAGGGTGAGCCCCGCCGCCGTGCGGAAGTGACGGATGCGGTGACCGAGGGTCGCCAGTTCGATGGTCGTCGAGGGCATGTTTTGAGAATAGCGAAAGAACCGACACTCTTTCGACTGCTCTGTTCTGAAAAGCGGGAGGTCGGGGCGCCATTCTTGCAGGGAACCCACGTTCTGAACGCCGCTGATGTCGACTGGAGTGATCATGGCCCTTGCTGAGAGCTACACCTCGAGCGCCCCCGCGCGCCCCACCGCCGCGCGCACGGCGACGACCTACGGTGCTCGTCCGGCCGCATCCGGGCCCGGCATGGCCGCGCTGACCCGGTGGGTCGACGAGATCGCCGCCCTCACCCAGCCCGACCGCATCCACTGGATCGACGGATCGCAGGCTGAGAACGACATGCTGCTGCGCTCGATGGTGGATGCGGGTTCTCTCATCAAGCTCAACCCGGAGTGGCGTCCGGGGTCGTACCTCGCGCGCTCACACCCGAGCGACGTCGCGCGCACCGAGGGGCGCACCTTCATCGCCTCCGAGAAGGAGGAGGATGCGGGTCCCACCAACAACTGGGCGGATCCCACCGCGATGCGCGGCAAGCTCGATGCGTTGTTCGCCGGCTCCATGCGCGGGCGGACGATGTACGTCGTCCCCTTCTCGATGGGCACGGTCGGTGGTCCGCTCTCGCACATCGGCGTGCAGGTGACCGATTCGCCGTACGCCGTCGTGTCGATCAACATCATGACCCGGGTCGGTACGGCTGTGCTGCAGCAGATTGCGGACGGCGCCGACTGGGTGCGCACCGTGCACTCGGTGGGTGCTCCATTGGCGCCCGGCGAGGCCGACGTCGCGTGGCCGTGCAACGACGACAAGTACATCGTCCACTTCCCGGACACGCTCGAGGTCTACTCCTACGGCTCCGGCTATGGCGGCAACGCGATCCTCGCGAAGAAGTGCTTCGCGCTGCGCATCGCCTCGGTGATCGGGCGCAACGAGGGCTGGCTCGCCGAGCACATGCTGCTCATCCGAGTCATCAGCCCCGAGGGCAAGCGCTACCACGTCGCCGCGGCGTTCCCGTCGGCGTGCGGCAAGACGAACCTCGCGATGCTGCGCCCCACCATCCCGGGATGGCGCGTCGAGACGCTCGGCGACGACATCGCGTGGCTGCGGCCGGGTGAGGACGGACGCCTGTGGGCGATCAACCCGGAGGCCGGCTTCTTCGGTGTGGCGCCGGGCACGGGCGTGTCCACCAATGCCACGGCGGTCGAGACGCTGTGGGGCAACACGATCTTCACGAACGTGGCGCTGCGCCCCGACGGCGACGTGTGGTGGGAGGGCCTGACCGACGAGGCTCCGGCGGAGCTGATCGACTGGGAGGGCAACCCCTGGACGCCGGAGTCCGGACGACCCGCCGCGCACCCCAACTCGCGCTTCACGGTCGCCGCCGCGCAGTGCCCGCAGGTCGCCGAGGACTGGGAGACGCCGGAGGGCGTGCCGCTGGACGCGATCCTGTTCGGCGGCCGCCGCGCCACCAACGTGCCCCTCGTCGTCGAGGCCACGGACTGGACGCACGGCGTGTTCCTCGGAGCGACGATCTCGTCCGAGCGCACGGCCGCCGCGGAGGGGACCGTGGGAGAGCTGCGTCGCGACCCGTTCGCGATGCTGCCCTTCTGCGGCTACAACATGGCGGACTACTTCGCGCACTGGATCAAGGTGGGCGGCTCGCTCCGCTTCGACCGCGCGCCGCGGGTGTTCCAGGTGAACTGGTTCCGCCGCGGCGCCGACGGCCGGTTCCTCTGGCCCGGCTTCGGCGACAACGTGCGTGTGCTGGAGTGGATCGTGCGCCGCCTCGAGTCCGAGGTGCCCGCCGAGCCCAGCCCGATCGGACGACTGCCCCGCCCCGAGGACCTCAACCTCGCGGGCACCGATGTCACGGACGCGGATCTGGCGGAGCTGTTCGCGATCGACCCGCAGTCGTGGCTGGCGGAGGCGGAGCTGACGGAGGAGTTCTTCGACACGTTCGGCGACCGCATCCCGTCGGCTCTGCGCGCCGAGCTCGACTCCCTGCGTTACCGCCTCACTCGCGCCTGAGTACTCGCTCGCGGGCCCCCGCGGTTGTTCGAGGGCCCGCGTCGGGTCCCTCGAACGGGGGTGCGCTGTGTTCGAGGGACGTGGGATGTCGCGCGGCGGCGCGATCGGCCGCGTTTCGGGTCTCTCGAACAGGTGGTGCCGTCGGCGTCAGACGAGGAGCTGGTGCTTGGCGAGGTCGCGGTACAGGGGCACCTCGGCGACGAGCTCGGAATGCGTCCCCGCGCCGACGACCCGGCCGTGGTCCATCACGACGATGAGGTCACTGTCGACGACGGTCGAGAGTCGGTGGGCGATCGCGATGAGGGTGCGTCCCTCGGCGACGGCGTCGATCGCCTCCCGCATCCGCTGCTCGTTGAGTCCGTCCAGCGACGAGGTCGATTCGTCCAGGAGCAGGATGGGGGGAGCAGCCAGCAGTGCGCGAGCGATCGCCAGACGCTGGCGTTCACCGCCGGAGAGCATCACACCGCCCTCGCCGACGGGCGCGGCGAGCCCTTCGGGGGAGCGGTCCAACACCTCGCCGAGGTTCACGGCGCGAAGGACCGCCTCGCACGCCTCATCGCTCGCGTCGGGGGAGGCGAGACGCAGGTTGTCGCCGAGGGTGCCCGCGAGCGTCGGAGCGTCCTGCTCCACGTACCCCAGCTGAGCGCGCAGTTCCTCTCGATCGAGCGTGCGGATGTCGCGGCCGCCGATCAGGATGGCGCCCGCCGTCGGGTCGTAGAAGCGCTCGATGAGGGCGAGAGTCGTGCTCTTTCCCGCGCCCGAAGGCCCCACCAGTGCGACGCGGGATCCCCGCGGCACGCGCAGCGAGACACCGCGCAGCACGTCACCCTCGTCGTCCACGACAGCCTCGAGCGCAGAGGTGTCCACACGGGCCACCTCGAGGAGGGCACGTGCCTCCGCCTCGGTCTTGGCGCGGGCGGCGGCGACGGCCGCAGGGTAGCGGAAGTGCACGTCGCGGAACTCCACCGCGATGTCGGTGGCGTCCGCATCCGTCGGCGGGGCGGCGTGGGCTGCGATCTGGGCGTCGTCCTGCGTCTCGGTCGGCAGGTCGAGGACCTCCTGGATGCGGCCGAGCGCACCCAGCGCCTGACTCACCGAGGTGATCGCGCCGAAGAACGAGCCGAGCGGCTGCACGAGGAAGAAGAGGAACATCACGAAGGTGACGAGGCTGGCGATCGTGATCGCGCCCGAGGCGACGCGAAAGCCCCCGACGCCGAGGACGACGAGGAGCGACAGCTGCAGCGCGACCCCGGCGACGGGCACCACGAGAGCGGAGGCCTTCGCGACGCGCACGCCGCTGCCGTACGCGCGCTGGGCCACACCTTCCAGGCTCGCCTGCTCGCGGTCGCCGGCGCCGGCGGCGCGCACGGTGCGGATCGAGCTCACCGCGCGCTCCACGCCCGAGGCGAGCTCGCCCACCGTCTCCTGCTGTTCGCGCGTCGCGCGGCGGATGCGTCCGCTGAGCACGCCCACCACGGCGATCGAGGCGCCGATGACGACGAGGATCAGCAGGAGCAACAGCGGATCGATCAGCAGCATCGCGATGACCGCGCCGACGAAGATCAGCACGTTGCCCACCGAGTCGGCGAGCCCCTGCGTGAGCACCGCGTAGAGCAGCGTCGTGTCGGTTCCCACTCGCGAGACGAGGTCGCCGGTGCGGCGGGCGTCGAACTCGCGGATCGGCAGATGCAGGATGCGGGCGATCAGCCGGCGACGGCTCGAGAAGACGACCGCGGTGCCCGTGCGCTGCAGTAGGTAGTGCTGATAGCCGGAGACCAGCGACGAGCCGACGACCAGCGCCACCAGACCCCACACGAGCAGTCCGAGGGCCTCGTCCGCCTGCACGCGGGCGATCAGCTCGCCCACCAGCAGCGGCTGCGCGAGCGTCGTGACCGCGGCCACGATGCTGAGCACGGTGACCACCACGAGCACCCGCTTGTGCTCGAAGAGGAACGGCAGCAGCTGGCGCAGGCTGGCGCGCGGCCCGTCATCCTTCTTGGGGCGCGCGAACGGACTGCGGCGGGCGGGAGCGGGGCTGGACATAGGCGACCTCGATCGGCGGGATTTCCTCCCTCGACCGTACCTCCGCTCGCGCACCCCGGTCGCCGCCGCGGGGCACCGCATCCGTCCCTCCCCCGCATCCCTCGCCCCCAAGACCGCGAGACTGCATCTTTTGCACGAGATCACGGGGTTTACCCGTGATCTCGTGACGAAGATGCAGTCTCGCGGAAGAGGGAACCGAGAGGACGCGGCGGGCTAGAGCGACGCGGTCTCGCCGAGCCCGAGGTTCTCGTCGTAGTCGATGTCGCGCGTCTCCTTCGACAGGATCAGTGCGATGAGGGTCAGCACGCCCGACCCCGACAGGTACAGACCCACGAGCCAGGGCTGCCCGCCGGCGGCGGCCCACAGTCCGAGCGCGATCGAGGGGGCGACGGCCGCACCGAGGATCGAGGCGACGTTGTACGAGATCGCCGAGCCGGTGTAGCGCACGTTCGTCGGGAAGAGTTCCGGCAGCAGCGCGCCCATCGGCCCGAAGGTCGCACCCATCAGCATGAACCCGAAGACGAGGAACGCCTGCGTGAGCGCGCCCGTGAACTTCGGGTCGGTCATCGGCAGCAGGAACAGGTTGAACGTGAGGCCGAACACGATGATCGCCGACGTGATCCAGATGAGGAGCTTGCGGCGCCCGATGGCGTCGGCGACCGGTCCCGACAGTAGCGTGAAGACGCCGAAGAACACGACACCGATGATCTGCATGATCACGAAGTCGATGTACCCGAAGCCCTGTCCCGCGATGTAGCCCGCGGCGTCGAAGGCCGTGCCGGATGCCTGCGCCGCCGCCTCCGCCCCCGCGAGGGTCGGCTTGGTGCCGTAGGTGAGCGTGAAGTTCGTCATCAGGTAGAACAGCACGTAGGTCGCCAGCATGATGAACGTGCCGAGGATCAGCGGACGCCAGTGGCCCCGGATGACCTCACCCAGCGGGAACTTGCGCAGCGCGCCCTTCTTCTCCGCCTTCTGGAACGTGTCGGACTCGACCAGGCGCAGACGCACCCAGAGGCCGATGATCACCATGACGGCCGAGAACAGGAACGGCACACGCCACCCCCAGGCAAGGAATGCCTCGGAGCGCTGTGCGGTGCCGTCGGGATGCGGGAGGGCGAAGTTGATCGCGAGGAAGATCGTGTTCGCGATGATGAAGCCGATCGGGGCACCGAGCTGCGGGAAGGTGCCGTACCAGGCCCGCTTGCCCTTCGGTGCGTTCTCGGTCGCGACCAGCGCCGCGCCCGACCATTCGCCGCCGAGTGCGAATCCCTGAGCCAGGCGCAGCACGAGCAGCAGCAGCGCCGCCCACCAGCCGACCACCTGGTACGTGGGCAGGCATCCGATGAGGAAGGTCGCCACCCCCATCGTGAGCAGGGACGCGACGAGGGTCGCCTTGCGACCGAAGCGGTCGCCGAAATGCCCGAACACGAACGCCCCGATGGGGCGAGCGATCATCGCGGCGCCGAAGACGCCGAACGAGGCGAGCAGCGAGGTGGTGTCGTCCCCGGTCGGGAAGAAGAGGATCGGGAAGACGAGGACCGCGGCGGTGGCGTAGGCGTAGAAGTCGTAGAACTCGATGGTGGTTCCCACGAGGCTCGCGGTGATGACGCGGGCGCGGGAGTTCGCGGGAGCCGTTGCGGTGGCAGAAGACATGGGGAGGACAGACCTGTCGGAAGAGCGAGAGGCGTCCTCGTGGGAACGCGCCGGCGGCGAGTGCTCGGGCGGGGGTGGTGCACCGGGCGTCACATCGCTGGGTCACCGGGGCGTCGGCGGTGTCGCCGGCGCATGAACACACAGTTTACGCCCAGGTTCGCGTCCCGGCGCCGAGGTGGGCCGGGACGCGAACTCCTCAGCGCCAGATGACCGCGATGGCGGCGTTGGCGAGGGTGAGGATGCCGATCGGCCAGAAGATGGCCGCGGGCAGCGCGTCGGTGCGACGCTGGCGGGCCGCACCGATGCCGAGAAGCGCACCGATGATGAGCAGTACCACGAGCTTGACGCCGATCTTGACGTAGTTCATGTCGTGATCGGTGCCCCACGGGGCGGCGAGGGCCAGGCCGGCGACCGCCGCGATGGTCATGCCGAGGCTCATCAGGCGAGTGACGCGGATGCGGCGGCTGGCGGCTTCCACGACCCATGCTCCGAAGAGGATGGCGAAGCCGACGAGGTGCACGAGGACGACGATGTGACGCAGGATCTCCATGCCCGCCACCATACCTTATGTATTACTGAAGGTTCGTCCTCCTGAACCGCTCAGCCGCGGAGTGCGCGAAGCGTGAGGGCGGTGCGCAGTGCCGCATCCGCCGCCTCCGCGCCCTTGTCCTCCTTCGAGCCGGCGAGCCCCGCGCGATCGAGTCCCTGCTTCTCGTCATCGAGCGTGAGCACCCCGAAGCCGACGGGCTTGCCGGTGTCGAGGGCGACGCGGGTCAGGCCGTCGGTGGCGGCCGAGGAGACGAACTCGAAATGGGGTGTGCCGCCCCGGATGATCACACCGAGAGCGATGACCGCGTCGGCGCCGGACTCCAGCGCTGCCTTGGCCACGACGGGGAGTTCGAAGGAACCCGCGACGCGCACGAGCGTGTAGTCGGCGCCGGATGCGGTGAGCACCCGCTCCGCGCCGGCGATGAGGCCGTCGCTGATCGTCTCGTGCCAGGTGCCGGCGACGATGACGGCACGAAGGCCGCGGGCGTCGATCTCGGTCTGCTGGGGGGCGCCGTGGCCGCTCATCGGTTCTCCTTCATCTGCGCGAGCGCTTCGGTGAGGTCCTCGTCCGCGATGATGTGTCCCATCCGGTCGCGCTTGGTGGCGAGGTACTGGTGGTTGTTGGGGCCGACCCCCACGAGCAGCGGGACCTGCTCGACGACGTCGAGGCCGAGGGCGCGCAGCTGCGTGACCTTGTCGGTGTTGTTGGTCAGCAGGCGCACCCGCTCGACGCCGAGGTCGGCGAGGATGCCCGCGGCGGCGGCGTAGTCGCGCGCGTCGGCGGGAAGACCCAGTGCCAGGTTCGCGTCGACGGTGTCCAGGCCCCGCTCCTGCAGGTTGTACGCGCGCAGCTTGTTGATGAGGCCGATGCCGCGACCCTCGTGTCCGCGCATGTAGACGACGACGCCGCCGTCCTTCTCGATGCGGTCGAGCGCCGCATCCAGCTGGGGACCGCACTCGCACTTCAGCGAACCGAAAGCCTCGCCGGTCAGACACTCCGAATGCACGCGCACGAGCGGCGCGTCGTCCAGCTCGCGCTTGACGACGGCCAGGTGGTCGGTGCCCGTCACACGGTCCTTGTAGGCGAGGAAGCGGAACTCGCCGTGCGAGGTGGGGACGGTCGCCTCGGCGCGCAGGCTCACCCGTCGACGGTGCGAGGACGCGGCCGAGGGCTCCTCGCGGGGATCCACCTCGTCCAGGTAGCCGACGAGCTGCTCGATCGTGATCACGGGGATGCCGTCGCGCTCGCCGAGCGCCATGAGCCCGGGAAGTCGCATCATGCTGCCGTCCTCGTCGACGATCTCGGCGATCGCACCGACGGGCTCGAGCCCTGCCAGCCGCATGAGGTCGACAGCAGCCTCCGTGTGGCCGCCGCGCTCGCGCACGCCGCCGTCCACCGCGCGCAGCGGCAGGATGTGGCCGGGGCGGTTCACCGACGAGGGCGCGGACGCGGGATCCGCCAGCACGTTCAGGGTGTGCGCCCGGTCGGCGGCGCTGATACCGGTCGTCACGCCGGATGCGGCGTCGACGCTCACCGTGTACGCGGTGCCGCGCGCATCCTGGTTCACCTCGACCATGGGAGGAAGATCCAGGCGGTCCGCCCACTCCGCGGGCATGGGGGCGCAGATGAAGCCGCTCGACCAGCGCACCGTCCACGCGATCCACTCGGGGGTCGCGAGCTGCGCCGAGAGGATCACGTCGCCCTCGTTCTCGCGGTTCTCGTCGTCGGCGACGATCACCGGGCGACCGGCGGCGAGGGCCTCCAGGGCCTCGGGGATGGAACTCAGACTCATCGCGAGCCACCTTCCGTTGCGGGGGCGAAGGCCAGCAGTCGCTGCACGTGACGTGCCAGGATGTCGGTCTCCAGATTGACGATGTCGCCGGGAACGCGCTCGCCGAGAGTCGTGGCCGCGAGCGTCTCGGGGATGAGAGACACTTCGAACCACGCCTCTTCGGCCGACGGATTGCTCGCCGCGCTCACCGTCAGCGAGACGCCGTCGAGGGCGATCGAGCCCTTGTCGACGACGAGCGGAGCGAGCTCCGCCGGCAGCGAGATGCGGATGACACGCCACTGGGTGCCGGGGCGCACCTCGAGCACGCGGCCCGTGCCGTCGACGTGGCCCTGCACGATGTGGCCGCCGAGTCGTCCGCCGGCGGCCGTCGCGCGCTCGATGTTGACGGGCGTGCCCGCGGTGACACCGCCGATCGCGGTGACGTCCAGCGTCTGGCGCATGACGTCGGCGGTGAACCAGTCCTCGCCCTGATCGACGACCGTGAGGCACACGCCCGAGACGGAGATCGAGTCGCCGTGCGCCGCATCCGACACCGCGCGCGGCGCGGTCACCGTGAGGCGCACGCCGTCGCCCGAGGGCTCCGTCCGGGTGACGGTGCCGATCTCTTCGACGATCCCGGTGAACATCAGTGGGCTCCTTCTGTGACGGAGGCGGATTCTTCGGCGGATGCGGCGGGCCGCGAGATGAGCAGCAGATCGTCGCCGAGTCGGCGGGTCTCGATCAGCAGCAGGCGGCGCGCCTGGGAGATGTCGCCGACGCCGAGGTCGTCGAGGGCGACGCGGTCGCCGCCCAGCAGCACGGGCGCGACGTAGGTCAGCAGTTCGTCCACGAGACCTTCGCGCAGCAGAGCGCTCTGCAGGTGGGGGCCGCCCTCGACGAACACCCGCTGGATACCCCGCTCGTGCAGGGTGGCCAGGGCCTCGTGCAGATCGCGCGTGCGCAGGTGCCAGGGCTCCTTCGGGTGGCGGCGCACGGCGGCGTCGGCGGGGATGTCGCGTTCGCCGATCACGACGGGTCGCGGCTGCGTCGGCCTCAGCTCGCCGTCGGGCGCGCGAGCGGTCAGAGCCGGATCGTCCGCGAGGACGGTGCCGGTGCCCGCGACGATCGCGTCGGCGCTCGCGCGCCGGCGGTGCACATCCTCGCGTGCCTCGGAGCCGGTGATCCACTGGCTGGAGCCGTCGGCCGCCGCCGCGCGACCGTCGAGACTCTGCGCCCACTTCAGGGTCACGTGCGGGCGCCCGAGCCGCTGAGCCTCGCTCCACGAGGCGAGCAGTTCCTGCGCCTGGTCGGCAAGGACGCCGGACTCGATCTCGACGCCCGCCGCGCGCAGCCGCTCGGCACCTCCGGATGCGGTCGGGGTGGGATCGCTCATCGCGTAGACGACCCGGGCGACACCCGCTTCGATGAGCGCGAGAGCGCACGGACCGGTGCGGCCGGTGTGGTTGCACGGCTCGAGGGTGACCACGGCCGTCGCGCCGCGCACCGCATCCGGATCGGCCTGCGAGAGCGCGTCGACCTCGGCGTGGGCCGTTCCGGCGCCGTGGTGCCAGCCCTCGGCGATCACCTCGCCCTCGGGGGAGAGGAGCACGGCGCCCACCTGCGGGTTCACCCCCATGGGGCCTCGCCGGGCAAGCTCCAGCGCTCGCGCCATCGCGCGTTCCTCGGTCTCGCTCACCGGCATGCTCGGGCCTCCTGATCGGCGGGCTCCGGGTAGCCGTCTTGAAGCTCGCGGACACGCCGCTGAGCGCTCGTGCGCCTCCCATCCGGACTCGCGACCTGTGTCGCATCACCGTCGGTCCCGGAATTCCACCGGATCGGCGATCCCCTCCTCGCGAAGGATCACGCTCGCGGACTCTCACCGCCGGTTCGGATTCTCACCGACCCCGGAGCACGTTCTGCACTGAGTGTAGTCAACGCCGGATCGTCCGTTTCATTCCCGGACATGCACCGACACGCATCTCACTTCAGCAGGCGCGACAGGCGTCGGTCCGCCAGCACCTTGCCGCCGGTCTGGCACGTCGCGCAGTACTCGAGCGAGTTGTCGGCGAAGAACACCGACCGCACGACGTCGCCGCACACCGGGCACGTCTGGCCCTGGCGGCCGTGCACCCGCATCCCGCGCCGCTTGGCGTCTTTCAGCTCCGCAGGAGGCTTGCCGGATGCGGCCTCCACCGCGTCGTGCAGGGTGTCGATCGTGGCGGAGTACAGCGTGTCGATCTCGGCGTCGTCGAGCGTGGCTGCCAGCGCGTACGGCGAAAGCCGTGCGACGTGGAGGATTTCGTCGGAGTAGGCGTTGCCGATTCCTGCGACGATCGACTGATCCCGCAGAACCCCCTTGATCTGCGTGCGGCGACCGGCGAGGAGCGTCGCCAGCACATCGCGCGTGAAGGCGGGATCGAGGGGGTCGGGGCCGAGTCTGGCGATGCCGGGAACATCCGCCGGCTCACGCACGACAGACACCGCGAGCGACTTCTTCGTGCCCGCCTCGGTGAGATCGAACCCCGAGCCGTCGGCGAACCCTACGCGCAGCGCGATGGGGGAGCGGCCCGGTTTGATCACCGTCGTGGGCAGGGTGTCGTGCCAGCGCAACCAGCCCGCCTTCGCCAAGTGGAACACGAGGTGCGCGCCCGCATCCGTCGCGATGTCCACGAACTTGCCGCGGCGGGCGACGGTGTCGACGTGAGCCCCGATGAGAACCTCGATGGGCGGGTCGTAGGTCTTCAGTGCGGAGATCGCGGTGATCCGTGCCTGGGTGATCTCGAGGCCGTTCAGGCGCGCGCCGAGGAAGTCGACGAGTCCCTGGACCTCCGGCATCTCGGGCATGGCGCCATCCTGCCATGCACCGCCGACGCCGTCAGAGGGCTATCGGCCACTCCTGCCGCGTGCGATCATCCGTCGCCAGAAGGCTCGCGATCCATCCGTCGCTGCGCTGGCCGTGGCCGTTGCGCAGGACCTGACGCAGAGTTCCCTCGAACCGGAAGCCCAGCGCCTGCGCCACTCGAGCGGACGCCGTGTTTCCCACGGCCGCGCGCCACTCCACGCGCACGAGATCGAGTGCGTCGGTCGAGAAACCCCAGTCGATGACCGCGTCGGATGCCTCTCGCACGATGCCCTGACCGCGTGCCTCGGCCGTCACCCAGAAGCCGAGCTCCGCAGATTCTGTGTCCTGCAGATCGTGCAGGCCGACCATTCCCACGAGCGCGCCGTCGAGGCGGATCGCCCACGTGGCGTGCGAGAGCTCCTCCCAGCGCTCGATGGCCTGCGCCACGAACTGATCGGCGAACTCACGCGGGTACGGCGAGGGGACGGTCGTGAAGAACGGGATCGCCGGGTCCTGACAAGCCTCGTAAATGGCGTCGGCGTCGGATGCGGTCGGCGCCGACAGTTCGAGCCTTGCGGTGTGAAGGGCGACGGGCAGCATCCCGTCACGCTACCCTGCGCGTCAGACCCGGACGGCGCCCGTGGACCGCGGCGTCAGGCGCTGCAGCTGGGTCACGTGAGCCGGGGTCAGCTCGGCGAGCTCGCTCACCTGGAGCAGCTTCATCGTGCGCTCGACCTGCTCGGCCAGGATGGCGATCGCCCGGTCGACACCAGCCCGCCCGCCGGCCATCAGCCCGTACAGGTAGGCGCGGCCGATCAGGGTGAACTTCGCGCCCATCGCGATCGAGGCGACGATGTCGGCGCCGTCCATGATGCCGGTGTCGATCGCGATCTCGGTGTCGCGTCCGACCTCGCGCACCACCTCCGGCAGCAGATGGAAGGGGATGGGCGCCCGGTCGAGCTGGCGGCCGCCGTGGTTGGACAGGACGAGTCCGTCGACGCCGAGATCGACGAGCTTGCGCGCATCCGGAACGTTCTGCACGCCCTTGATCACGATCTTTCCGGGCCACAGCGAACGGATGATGTCGAGGTCTTCGAACGAGATGGAGGGGTCCATCGCGTTGTTGAGCAGTTCGCCGACGGTGCCGCCGGTCGTGGTCAGCGACGCGAACTCGAGCTTCGGCGTGGTGAGGAAGTCGAACCACCACCAGGGGCGGGGGATCGCGTTGACGATCGTCCCGATGCTGAGCTGGGGCGGGATGGAGAACCCGTTCCGCTTGTCGCGCAGACGCGCACCCGCAACCGGGGTGTCGACGGTGAAGAACAGGGTGTCGAAGCCTGCCTTGGCGGCACGTTCGACGAGGCCGTAGGAGATGTCGCGATCGCGCATGACGTACAGCTGGAACCAGTTGCGCCCGTGCGGATTGGTTGCTTTCACGTTCTCGATCGACGTCGTCCCGAGGGTCGAGAGGGTGAAGGGGATGCCGGCGGCCCCGGCGGCGGCGGCGCCTGCGTACTCGCCCTCCGTCTGCATCAGACGGGTGAAGCCGGTCGGTGCGATGCCGAAGGGGAGGGTGGAAGGGCCCCCGAAGATCGTCGTGCTGGTGTCGACGCGCGACACGTCGCGCAGGATCGAGGGGTGGAACTCGATGTCGCGGAACGCCTGGCGGGCCCGCTGCAGCGAGATCTCCCCATCCGCGGCGCCATCGGTGTAGTCGAAGGCGGCCTTCGGAGTACGGCGCTTCGCGATGCGCCGGAGGTCGTCGATCGTGAGCGCCGCAGAGAGGCGGCGACGCTTTGCGTTCAGATCCGGCGTCTTGAACTGCATGAATTCGAGCAGTTCGCGCGGGTGGGGGAGTTGTCGGCTGACGGGACTCATCGTCGTCCTTCGAGGTGGGAGTACGTGGCGCAGAGGGCCTATCTATTGGTCTGACCTCTGCGGTACAGTAGACCCCGGCTTCGGCGACGTCAACCCGCCGGTTGCGTTCGGCTCGAAGGCGAGAGGATACCCCGGTGACAGATCAGCGCACCCCGGAATGGGCACCTGTGCAGCGCAGCCGCGCGCACGAACTCGTCATCCAGGCGATCGAGGACCAGATCATGGCGGGTTCGCTGCAGGTGGGTGATCCGCTTCCCTCGGAGCGCGAGCTCGCCGCGCGCCTGGGTGTGAGTCGGGCCGGCGTCCGCGAGGCCGTGCGTGTTCTCGAAGGGCAGGGCGTGCTGCGCGCCCAGGTCGGAGCGGGCGCAGATGCGGGGACCTTCGTCGCCGCGCTGCCGGATGCGGCGCTCACCCGCTTCCTGCGGCTGCACGCCGCTCTCGCGAACTACCCCTACCCCGATGTCATCGAGGCGCGCATCGTGCTCGAACGCTCGAGCGCCGAACTCGCCGCGCGCAACGCCGATGCCGACGCCATCGCGGCGATCCGCGCCGTGCTGGAAGCCGGGGCGGTCGCAGGTCTCGGTCCTGCGGAGTACAACGACACCGACACGGCGTTCCACGTCGCGATCGCGCAGGCCGGCGGCAACCGGCTCGTCGCATCGATGACGGTCGCGATCCGGGAGTCGCTGAGCGGCCGCATCCTCGAGGCCCTGCGCGACTACGCGGACTGGGAGCAGTTGGCTGCGGTGCTGCACACGCAGCACGTCGAGCTGCTCGGCGCCATCGAACGACACGACGGCGCTGCCGCCGCCGACCTCGCCGAGCGCCACATCCGCTTCGCCGTCGACGCCCTCGTCGGCGGCTGATCCCGCGGCGCGGCTGGCTCTGACTGGAGACGGCTCGCGGCACGGGCTCCTGTCCCGACCCGAACTCCTGCACATCCGTCCCCGGGTGCTTCTCCGGGTACCGGGGACGCGGTTCTGCAGGAGTTCGGGCCGGGCGGGCTCTCCTCGGCGGAGCCGGCGCCACCGCCACCTCCGGTCCGTCCGTCCGTACCGAACTCCTGCACGTCCCTCCGTACCGAACTCCTGCACATCCGGCGTGGGGTGCTCTCCGCCGCCACGGGGCACCATGTCTGCAGGAGTTCGGCCCGTTCACTCGTCGCGATCGCGACCATCCCGCTCCGGGGGTGTTCTCCACCGGCCTGATTGCGCGGCGAGTTGCTCGCGTCGGATGGTCTCGGCGCAGGTCGGTCCGTAATGGCCGTGAGGCTATCGGGATGCTGCTGGTTTCCCCCTCCTACCTGCGCACTGCTGAGCTTCGACTCCGCGGCTACACCCGCGCCACGATTCGGCACGCGCTCGACCGCGGCGACCTCATCCGGGTGCGACGAGGGCGATACGTCTGGGGAGGTGTTCACGAGTCTCACCTCGTCGCTGCCAGGTCGGGCGGTCGTCTCGACTGTGTCTCGCTGCTCGGCGCATTCGGCGTCTTCGTCCTGTCCGCGGACGACGTCCACCTGCAGTTCGACCGCACGGACTCGCGCCTGCCGCGGCGTCACCGGGGAATACGGGCGCATTGGCGCGAGTCCGCGTGCGCCCGCGCCGACCTCCAGGCTGATCTGGTGGAGGCACTCGCCCAGGCATGCCGCTGTCAGCCGCCGAGGGTCGCCGTCGCGAGCCTCGACAGCGCCCTGCACCTGGGCCTGATTGATGGCGACGATCTTGATCGCGTCTTCGACCGACTTCCCCGGCGCTACCGGCCGCTGCGAAAGCTCATCGACGCACGAGCCGAAGCGGGCTCAGAGACGTTGGTGCGATTGATGCTGCGGAGCATGGGCTACCGTCCCTCGTTGCAGATCAGCCTTCGGGGCGTGGGGAGGGTGGATCTGCTCGTCGACGGATGGCTCATCGTCGAGTGCGACAGCCGCGCGTTCCACGGCGACGTGGCACAGCAGATCCGAGACCGGCGCCGCGACCTCGCCGCAGCCGAGTTGGGATACGTCACCCTCCGCATCCTTGCGGAGGATGTCTTCCACCGACCGGATGCGGTGCGTGCCGCTCTCGGTGCGGTTCTCGCACGCAAACCTCGCGGAAGCTCCCGCGCCTCGAGCGACTGAGCGCTGCCGCGCGCGGCTGACCGAGCTGGAGGCTCGAGCGCGGGTCGGCGCGCTTCCGATACCCGCTACGCGCGGGCGCCAACCGGTGGGAGCCCGAACTCCTGCAACTTCGGGCTACGGGGACGCGTGGCGGCCGGAGCGGTGCGCATTCGCAGGAGTTCGTGCCGGGTGCGGTCGAGGCGACCCCGCCCACGCGGTGAGCATGCCGACGCCCGCGCCGGGCTACGGAGTGCGCCAGCGGCGGCCCGAACTCCTGCAATCCGTCACGTCTGGCTTTGGCGGGGAGCTCAGGAGGCGGGTTTGCAGGAGTTCGGGCCGGCAGAAGCGGTCGCGTCCGGTGGTGCGGGCCGGCACGGTTGCCCGCGCACGGCCCGGCACAGCTGTCCGAGGTCGGGCCGCCGTGCCGCTGGCGGCCACGGTGTCAGCTGCGGCGGAGCAGGCCGATGCGGTCGTAGACGTCGCCGAGGGTCTGCTCCGCGACCGCCGAGGCCTTCTGCGCGTTCACGGCCAGGGCGCGGTCGAGTTCGGCGGGGTCGTCGAGCATGGCCAAGGCGCGCTCGCGCACCGGGCCGAACTCCGACACGACGACCTCGGCCAGCGCCTTCTTGAAGTCGCCGTAGCCGCGGCCCGCGAACTCGTCCTCGATCGCGGGGATCTGGCGGCCCGTGAGGGCGGCGAAGATCACGAGCAGGTTCGAGACGCCGGGCTTGGTCTCGCGGTCGTAGCGCACCACGCCCTCGGAGTCGGTCACCGCGCGCATGATCTTCTTCGCGCTCACCGCCGGGTCGTCCAGCAGCCACAGCACGCCCGCGTCGGATTCCGCGGACTTCGACATCTTCGACGTCGGGTTCTGCAGGTCGTAGATGCGGGCCGTGTCCTGCTGGATGACGGGGGTCGGCACAGTGAAGGTCTTGCCGTAGCGCGCGTTGAAACGCTCGGCCAAGTCGCGGGTCAGCTCGACGTGCTGCTTCTGGTCGTCGCCGACAGGCACAACGTTGGTCTGGTACAGCAGGATGTCGGCCGCCATGAGCACCGGGTAGGTGAACAGGCCCACGTTGGTCGCGTCGCTGCCGTAGCGCTGGGACTTGTCCTTGAACTGCGTCATGCGGCCGGCTTCGCCGAAGCCGGTGATCGTCGACAGGACCCAGGCGAGCTCGGCGTGCGCAGGAACGTGCGACTGCACGTACAGGGCCGACTTGGAGGGCTCGATGCCGGCCGCGATGTACTGGGCGGCCGTGCGCCGGGTCTTCGCGCGGAGCTCGGCCGGGTCGTTCGGCTGCGTGAGCGCGTGCAGATCGACGACGGAGAAGAACGCGTCGTACGACTCCTGCAGGTCGCGCCACTGCAGCAGCGCCCCGATGTAGTTGCCGATCTGGAGGGAGTCGGCCGAGGGCTGCATTCCGGAGTACAGGCGCGCTTTGCTCACACGTCGATTCTACGGACCCGGATGCGGTGCGCCGGCGCCCCTCAGACGCCCAGACGGTAGTCGGCGACCACGGGAGCGTGGTCGCTCCACCGTTCGGCGTAGGACGCGGCCCGCGCGACCCGGTAATCGGCAACGCGCGCCGCGAGGGCGGGAGTGGCCATGTGGTAGTCGATGCGCCAGCCGGTGTCGTTGTCGAAGGCCTGGCCGCGATTGGACCACCAGGTGTACGGGCCGTCCACCTCGCCGGCGAAGCGGCGCCCCACATCGACCCAGCCGAGCCCGACGCCCTCGACCCCGTCGACGCCGGTTACCAGGGAGCCCGCGTCGCCGAAGAAACGGTCGAAGTACGAGCGCTCGCGGGGGAGGAAGCCCGCCTTCTTCTGGTTGCCGCGCCAGTTCTTGATGTCGAACGGACGATGCCCGACGTTGAGGTCACCGGTGACGAGCGCCAGCGCGTCGTTCTGCGCCAGCTCGACGAGGCGCACGCTCATCGCATCGAGGAATCCGTACTTCGCGTCCTGCCGGGGAGTGCCGTCTTCGCCGGAATGCACGTAGGCGCTGACCACGGTGAGATGCTCGCCGTCGACCTCGACGTCGGCCTCGATCCACCGGCCGCGAGAGTCGACGCTCTCGTCGCCGAGTTCGATGCGGGATGCGGTGATCGGGATGCGGCTGGCCACCGCCACTCCGGAGCGCCCCTTGGTGAGCGACTCGTCGTGTACGAGCTCCCAACCCGGCAGCGCGCTCTCCAGATGGGCGAGCTCGGCGCGCACCTCTTGCAGCGTCAGGATGTCGACATCGGCACTGTCGAGCCAGCCCGCCATGCCGTTTCTCACCGCGGCGCGGATTCCGTTGACGTTGACTGAGGCGATGCGGAGGGTTCGTGACACGCCTTTCAGCGTATCCGGGGTCACCGACACGGATGCTCAGTCGAGGAGGTGCCGCAACCCCGGCCGAGTGGTGAGCGCCGCGACCGCGGCGGCGGCCGCATCCCGTTCCTGCACTGCTCGCCGGACGCGGCGCCGGGCGGCGGGGCGTTGCCACCATGACGCGTCACGGGCGCGCTCGCGCGCCTCGCGCAGGCGCACCTGCGCAGCGACCGACAGCGCTCGTCGCTCCAGTGCTTCGCGCTCGGCATCGCTCAGCTCGACCAGCGGCAGGTCGCGATCGGATGTGGAGACCGCGATCCACGCCGCGGCCACGAGGATCACGATGCCGGTGATGCGGAACCACAGCAGGAACCCGATGAAGATGGCGAAGGTCGCGATGAGCGGGTTGCTCGGCGTGTATCGCAGCAGGAGACCGGCGCCCACCTGCAGCAGGGCGAGAGCAGCGCCGCCGAGGATCGACCCCGGCCAGATGCGGCGCCAACGCAGCGACGCGCCGGTCAGGAAACGGAAGAGCAGGGCGAGCGCGACAGCGTTGACCAGGAACGCGACCACCAGGCTGAGCGCGCGCGCGAGGATGGTCGACCACGTCGAGTCCGGCTGCCACTGCAGGATGCCGGCCAGCAGATCCAGCGCCCAGGTGGTGATCTGCACGAGCATCCAGCCGGCGAGCAACGCGATGCCGAACAGTGCGGCGGCCAGGAGGTCCCGCGCCTTCAGCATCAGGTAGCTGCGGGAGTCGAAGGGCAGGCCGAATGTGTCGCGCACCGCGCGACGGGTGTAGGTGATGAACCCGATGGCCGTCCAGATGACCACCACGAGCGCGATCGCTCCGGTCACCGGCAGCAGGCCCCCGCTGCTCTGCGAGGCGACCGCCTCGACCTGGCTCGGCTTGACCAGTCCGCTCTCGCTGATGAGGGCGGGGATGTAGCTGTTGACGATGTCGATCAGCTGGTGCACGGCCGCGTCGTCGCCGCCGAGCCAGACCCCGACCGCCGCGGCCGCGAGGTAGATGCCGGCGAAGATCGCGAACAGGGATTGGTAACTGACGCCGGCGGCCAGCAGGAAGCCGTTGTGCTGGAGAAAGTGCCGCCAGACCCGGATGGGGAACCATGCGAGGGTGCGGCGGGTGAGTTCCGTCGCCTTCTCGATCGGCTCATCCAGACGTTCGCGCAGGTTCGCCTGCGCCGAATCCCACCGCTCGCGTAAGGAGCTCTCGTCTTGGGGCAGCACGAATCGCACGTCGGCGTGTTCCTCCGCAGCTCGCCTCACGCCCTCACCCTAGCGAGATCGGGCGGCGAGGCTTCGCATCCGGTCAGCCGCGAAGGACCGCCTGCTTCACCTCGGCGATCGCCTTGGTCACCTGGATGCCGCGCGGGCAGGCCTCGGTGCAGTTGAAGGTGGTGCGGCAGCGCCACACGCCTTCCTTGTCGTTGAGGATGTCCAGACGCACATCCCCGGCGTCGTCGCGGGAGTCGAAGATGAAGCGGTGTGCGTTGACGATGGCGGCGGGGCCGAAGTACTGGCCGTCGGTCCAGAACACGGGGCACGACGAGGTGCACGCGGCGCAGAGGATGCACTTCGTGGTGTCGTCGAAGCGCTCGCGGTCGACGATCGACTGCACGCGCTCCTTGCCCTTCTCGGGCGTGGAGTTCGCGATCAGGAACGGCTGCACCTCGCGGTAGGACGCGAAGAAGGGCTCCATGTCGACGATGAGGTCCTTCTCCAGCGGCAGGCCCTTGATCGCCTCGACGTAGATCGGCTTCGAGATGTCGAGGTCTTTGATCAGCGTCTTGCAGGCGAGGCGGTTGCGACCGTTGATGCGCATGGCGTCCGAGCCGCAGATGCCGTGAGCGCACGAGCGGCGGAAGGCGAGCGAACCGTCGACCTCCCACTTGATCTTGTGCAGGGCGTCGAGCACACGGTCGGTGGAGTAGACCTCGACGTCGTAGTCGACCCAGCGCGGTTCGTCGTCCAGCTCCGGGTTGAACCGGCGCACGATGAAGGTGACCAGGAACGCCTGGATGCCGGAGTCGTTGGTCTCCTGCACCTCGGGGGCTTCGGTGGTGGTCTCGGCGATGGCGGTGGCGGCCATGCTCAGTACTTCCTCTCCAGCGGCGGGTAGCGCAGTTCCCCGGCCTCGTTCTTGGTGAAGACGACCGGCTTCCAATCGAGGCGGATGTGGTCCTCCGGGTGCGAGGAGTGCGCATCGCCCGACAGGTAGGACATCGTGTGCTTCATGTAGTTCTCGTCGTCACGCGTCGGGTAGTCGTCGCGCATGTGGCCGCCGCGGCTCTCCTTGCGGTTGCGCGCGGCGACGGCAACGACCTCGGCGATGTCGAGGAGGAAGCCGAGCTCGACCGCCTCGAGCAGATCGGTGTTGTACCGCTTGCCCTTGTCGTCGACGTGGATGTTCTTGTAGCGCTCACGCAGTTCGGCGATGACGAGCATGACCTCGCCCAAGGACTGGTCGGTGCGGAACACCTGGGCCTTGCGGTCCATCTCGTCCTGGAGCGTCTTGCGCAGCACCGCGATGCGCTCGGTGCCGGGGTTGTTGCGCAGGCCCTCGATCATCTCGCGCACCTCGCGGGCCGGGTCTTCCGGAAGCGGGACGAAGTCCGCGCCGCTCTGGACGTATTTCACCGCGTTGCGTCCGGCGCGCTTTCCGAACACGTTGATGTCGAGCAGGGAGTTGGTGCCGAGGCGGTTGGAGCCGTGCACCGAGACGCACGCGCACTCGCCCGCGGCGTAGAGACCGGGGACGACGGTCTCGTTGTCGCTCAGGACCTCGGCCTCGATGTTGGTCGGGATGCCGCCCATCGCGTAGTGCGCCGTCGGCATGACCGGGACCGGCTCGACGACCGGATCGACGCCCAGGTACGTGCGGGCGAACTCGGTGATGTCGGGCAGCTTGGTCTCGAGAACCTCCGCCCCCAGGTGCGTGCAGTCCAGGAGCACGTAGTCCTTGTGGGGGCCGGCACCGCGACCCTCCTCGACCTCCTGCACCATGCAGCGGCTGACGATGTCGCGCGGCGCGAGGTCCTTGATGGTCGGCGCGTAGCGCTCCATGAAACGCTCGCCCGAGGCGTTGCGCAAGATGGCGCCTTCGCCGCGCGCTCCTTCGGTGAGGAGGATGCCGAGACCCGCGAGGCCGGTCGGGTGGAACTGGAAGAACTCCATGTCTTCCAGCGGGAGTCCCTTGCGCCAGACGATGCCGACGCCGTCACCGGTGAGGGTGTGGGCGTTGGAGGTGGTCTTGAAGATCTTGCCGAAGCCGCCCGTGGCGAACACGACGGCCTTCGACTGGAACACGTGCAGGTCACCGGTGGCGAGCTCGTAGGCGACGACGCCGGCGACCTTCGTGGCGCCCTCGTCCTCGACCGTGATCAGATCGAGCACGTAGAACTCGTTGAAGAAGTTGATGCCGAGCTTCACGCAGTTCTGGAACAACGTCTGCAGGATCATGTGGCCGGTGCGGTCGGCGGCGTAACAGGCGCGACGCACCGGGCTCTTGCCGTGGTCGGCGGTGTGGCCGCCGAAACGACGCTGGTCGATCTTGCCGTCGGGGGTGCGGTTGAACGGCAGGCCCATGTTCTCGAGGTCGATGACCGCGTCGATGGCCTCCTTGGCGAGGATCTCCGCCGCATCCTGGTCGACGAGGTAGTCGCCGCCCTTGATCGTGTCGAAGGTGTGCCACTCCCAGGAGTCCTCTTCGACGTTGGCGAGGGCCGCGGCCATACCGCCCTGCGCCGCACCCGTGTGCGAGCGGGTGGGGTACAGCTTGGAGATGACGGCGGTCTTCGCGCCGGGGCCGGCCTCGATCGCCGCCCGCATCCCGGCGCCGCCGGCGCCGACGATCACGATGTCGAACTGGTGGTAGTAGACACCGTCCTTGACGACGGTGTCCGCGGTGGAGTGAGTGCTCACAGGTGGGATTCCTCTTGTCTGTTCTGATCCGTGGGACGCGGTGTGCCTACTGGCACACCTCCCACAGCACGCTGTCGCTGGTCACGCCGAGGCAGGGGTCGAAGGTGAAGACGACGAGCGTGCCGAGCAGGATCAGGAAGCCCGACACGATCCAGATCGCCCAGACCAGAACGCGCCGCGTGGTGGCGTGCGTGACGTAGTCGTTGACGATCGTGCGCATGCCGTTGCCGCCGTGGATGAGGGCGAGCCAGAGCATCGCGACATCCCACCACTGCCAGAACGGCGAGGAGAGCTTGCCTGCGACGAACGCGAAGTCGATCTGGTGGATGCCGTCGCCCGTCAGGAGGTTGACGAAGAGGTGTCCGAAGATCAGCACCACGAGCACGAGACCCGAGGCGCGCATGTAGACCCAGCCCCACTTCTCGAGGTTGGGGCCCTTGCGCCGGGGGGCGGAGAACGGGCTGCGGGGATCGGCGATCGTCGCGCTCATCAGTGACCGCCTCCCGTCGCGGCGAAGACGTTCATGAGGTGGCGCGGCGCGAAGCCGAGCATCGTGACGGCCCACAGACCCAGCACGATCCACCAGAGCTGACGCTGGTAGCGCGCGCCCTTCGACCAGAAGTCGACGACGATGATGCGCAGGCCGTTGTAGGCGTGGTACGCGATCGCCGCGACGAGCACGACCTCGCCGATGCCCATCACCGGGTTTTTGTAGGTGCCGATGACCGCGTCGTACGCCTCGGGGGAGACGCGGATGAGGGCGGTGTCGAGCACGTGCACGAGGAGGAAGAAGAAGATCGACACACCCGTGATGCGGTGCAGCACCCACGACCACATGCCCTCGTTGCCGCGGTACAGCGTTCCGCGCGGCGTCTTGGACGTCGTCTGAGCGAGCGATGGTGTGACGCGTGCCGGTGCAGCCACGGTCGTCCTCCCTGATCGAACACGGTGGGGCAGGGTTTGCCCTTCGGGGTTTTTGCTGGTCCCCTGCGTCACGCGGGCGCTGCCGACAGTGTATTCGCCGCAGCAGGACGGCGCCCTTTAGGCGAACCTAACAATCTCGACGTCGAGATAAATGGACCGGTGGCGCCGGTGGCTTGAGCGTTCGGCCGCCGACATTCGCGCGACATATGCGACGGATAGGGTGTCCGGTATGGGGAATGAGATCGAGGGTTTCTACGCCGTCATTCCGGCCGGCGGCATCGGCAGCCGGCTCTGGCCGCTCTCGCGGGCCGACGCTCCGAAGTTCTTGCACGATCTGACCGGCTCCGGACAGACGCTGCTGCGCGACACCTGGGACCGTCTGGAGCCGCTGGCCGGCCACGACCGGATCGCGGTCGTCACCGGGCGTGCGCACCGCGCCGCCGTCGAGAAGCAACTGCCCGGTATCCCCGACAAGAACGTGTTCCTCGAATCCGAGCCGCGCGATTCCACCGCGGCGATCGGCCTCGCCGCGGCCATTCTGGTGCGGCGCGAGCCCGACGTCGTGATCGGCTCGTTCGCCGCGGACCACGTGATCCAGGGCTCGCGGGTCTTCGACTTCGCCGTGCGCCAGGCGGTCGCGGTGGCTCGCGCCGGATACATCTGCACGATCGGCATCCAGCCGTCGGAGCCGTCCACCGGGTTCGGGTACATCAAGAAGGCCGACGAACTCATCATCGACGGCGCCCCGGAAGCGGCGCTCGTCGAGCGATTCGTCGAGAAGCCCGATCTCGCCACGGCGCGCGAGTACTTCACCGATCGCGCCTACTCGTGGAACGCCGGCATGTTCATCTCGCGCGCGGATGTGCTGCTGGCAGAGATCGAGGCGAACGAGCCCGAGCTGCACGCGGGTCTGGTCGAACTGGCGGATGCCTGGGACGACCGCGATCGCCGCGGCCCGGCCGTCGATCGCATCTGGCCCGCCCTGAAGAAGATCGCGATCGACTACACGGTCGCGGAGCCCGCCGCCGCCAAGGGCAAGCTGGCCGTCATCCCCGGCCACTTCGACTGGGACGACGTGGGCGACTTCGCGAGCCTCACCAAGCTCGTCTCGAACGGCCGGAAGAACGACCTCGCCGTGCTCGGCGAGCACGCGCGGATCCTCTCCGACGCCTCCAGCGGCATCGTGGTGACGCAGACGCAGCGCGTGATCAGCCTCATCGGCGTGCAGGACATCGTCGTGGTCGACACCCCCGATGCTCTCCTGGTCACCACGACCGAGCACGCGCAGCGGGTCAAGCAGGTCGTCGACGCGCTGAAACTCAACGGCCGCGGCGACGTGCTCTGACACCGGATGCGGCGCCGCGCCGCAGCCGGACGAGACGCGCGTCACGGGCCGTTTGTAACCATTGCGTTGCGGCCTGCCGCTCGGCCCGTTGTGCGCGCGTCACATTGGGTAACGTTGCCGCATCCGTCCCCGGAACTGCCGGGGCATTCCCACGTCTCTTGATGGAGGACTCGTGAAGAAGACGACGACCAAGGCGCTGCTCAGCGGCCTGGCGATCGCGGCCACCGCGGTGCTGCTGGCCGGCTGTGGTTCCGCCCCCACGACCGAAACGACGAGCGGCTCCGCATCCGACGTCGTCGACGGCTTCAAGCCGTGCCTGGTCTCCGACGCGGGCGGCTGGGACGACAAGTCGTTCAACGAGTCGGCCAAGAACGGCATGGACAAGGCGGCCAAGGAGCTCGGCGTCACCCCGCTCGAGTTCGAGTCGACCAATGACAACGACTACGCGCCGAACATGCAGACCGCCATCTCCGAGGGTTGCACGCTCGTGATCGCCGTCGGCTTCAAGCTCGCCGCCGCGACCGTCGAGGCCGCCAACGCGAACCCGGATCTCGACTTCGCGATCATCGACGACTACGCCGACACCGACTACGACGGCAAGACCGACGCGCCCAACATCAAGCCGCTGGTCTTCAACACGGCCGAGGCCGCATACCTCGGCGGTTACGCCGCCGCTGCCTGGTCCGCCAAGGACGGCGTCAACAAGGTCGGCACCTTCGGTGGCATGCAGATCCCCTCGGTCGCCGTCTTCATGGACGGTTACGCCATGGGCGTCGAGAAGTACAACGAGGACAAGGGCGCGAACGTCCAGCTCTTCGGCTGGAACGTCGACACGCAGGAGGGCTCGTTCACCGGTGGCTTCGACGCGAACGACACCGCGAAGCAGACGGCTCAGGGTGTGCTCGACCAGGGCGTCGACGTGATCCTGCCCGTGGGTGGACCGATCTACAAGAGCGCCGCGGCGGCCATCGCCGACAGCGGAAAGAACACGCTCATGCTCGGTGTCGACAGCGACCTCGCCGTCGCCGACGACAGCGTCGCCGACATCACGCTGGTCTCGATCATGAAGGCGATCGACGTCGCCGTCTACGACGCGACCGTCGCCGCGGCCAAGGGCGAGTTTGACCCGACGCCGTACGTCGGCACGCTGAAGAACGAGGGCGTGAAGCTCTCGAGCTTCCACGACTTCGAGTCGCAGCTGCCGGAGGGCCTCGCCGACGAGCTGACCAAGCTCCAGGACGACATCGTCGCGGGCACCATCACGGTGACCTCGAAGAACTCTCCCGCCGGTTCTTGATCTGAACCGCACCACCTCGGGGCGAGTGGCTTTCCAGCCGCTCGCCCCGAGTCCCGTTCCGACGCCTTTCGACAGGCATTTTCCCCCCAGGTAGGGTGCATCTATGAAGCTCGAGCTCCGCGGGATCACCAAGAGATTCGGCAGCCTCGTCGCCAACGACCACATCGATCTGGTGGTCCGGCCCGGCGAGATCCATGCGTTGTTGGGGGAGAACGGCGCAGGCAAGTCGACCCTCATGAACGTGTTGTACGGCCTGTATCGCGCCGACGAAGGTGAGATCCTGCTGGACGATGTGGTCCAGAACTTCCGCGGCCCCGGCGATGCCATGGCCGCCGGTATCGGCATGGTCCATCAGCACTTCATGCTCATCCCCGTCTTCACCGTCGCCGAGAACGTCATGCTCGGGCACGAGAGCACCAAGGCGCTCGGACGTCTCGACCTGAACGCCGCCCGTACGCACGTGCGCGAGGTGGCGCAGCGCTTCGGATTCGAGATCGACCCCGACGCGCTCGTGGGCGACCTCCCGGTCGGCGTCCAGCAGCGAGTCGAGATCATCAAGGCGCTCTCGCGCGACGCGAAGGTGCTCGTCTTCGACGAGCCCACCGCGGTTCTGACGCCGCAGGAGACCGACGAGCTCATGGCGATCATGCGTCAGCTGCGCGACGAGGGCACCTCCATCGTGTTCATCACTCACAAACTGCGTGAGGTCCGCGAAGTCGCGGACCGTATCACCGTCATCCGGCTCGGCAAGGTCGTCGGCGAGGCGTCGCCGACCGCCACCAACACGGAACTCGCCTCCTTGATGGTCGGTCGTGCCGTCGAGCTCACCGTCCAGAAGGAGCCGCCCACGCTCGGTGAGGGAGGCCTGAAGGTCAGCGGGCTGCGCGTTCTCACCGCCACGGGTGCGATCGTGGTCGACGGCGTCGACTTCGACGTGCGCCCGGGAGAGGTGCTCGCGGTCGCGGGGGTCCAGGGCAACGGCCAGACAGAGCTCGTCGAGGCGATCGTCGGACTCGCTGCGCGTGTCGAGGGCTCGATCAGCCTCGACGGCACCGAACTCGTCGGCAAGAGCGTGCGAGCCATTCTCGACGAAGGCGTCGGGTTCGTTCCAGAGGATCGCAAGGAGGACGGCCTGGTCGGCGGCTTCTCGGTCGCCGAGAACCTCGTGCTCGACCGTTCGTCCGACCCCGCCTTCGCCCGCGGCGGCACCCTGCGCCGCCGCGCCCTCGACGCGTTCGCACGCGACCGCATCCAGGAGTACGACATCCGCACCCGCGGGCCGGAGACCCCCGCGGGCACGCTGTCGGGAGGAAACCAGCAGAAGGTGGTCATCGCGCGCGAGATGAGCCGCGACCTGCGCCTGCTGGTCGTCGCGCAGCCCACCCGCGGCGTCGACGTCGGCTCCATCGAGTTCATCCACAAGCGCATCATCGAGACGCGGGATGCGGGTATCCCGATCGTCGTCGTCTCCACCGAGCTCGACGAGGTCAGCGCCCTCGCCGACCGTATCGCCGTCATGTATCGCGGCACCATCGTCGGCATCGTGCCCGGCGACACGTCCCGTGACACTCTCGGCCTCATGATGGCCGGCGCAACCGACCCGGAGGTGGCCGCATGAGCGGTTCGACGCCCACGAGCGACGGAAGCGCGCGCAAGAGCGACGGCGATGCCGAGCTGCCACGCGCGACAGGTCCGCTGACCGGCGAAGACATCGGGCCGACGCGGTCCGGCATCTTCCTGCGCGAGCTGATGCGCGGCAGTGCCGTGACGACGTTGCTCGCGATCGTGCTCGCGATGATCGTCGGCGGCATCCTCATCGCCGTGACCAACGAGAACGTGCAGGCCGCATCGGGCTACTTCTTCGCGCGTCCCGGCGACACGTTCGTGGCGGTCTGGCAGGCCGTCTACAACGGGTACGAGGCGCTGTTCCGCGGGGCGATCTTCAACTCCCGCGGCGCCGACTTCGCGGCGCAGATCCGACCGCTGACGAACGCCCTCGGCTTCGCGACTCCGCTCATCGCCGCCGGTCTCGGCGTGGCGCTCGCCTTCCGTGCCGGACTCTTCAACATCGGTGCTCGCGGTCAGATGCTCATCGCGGCCATGTTCGCGGGACTGTTCGCTTTCAACCTCGACCTGCCGCTGTGGCTGCACCTGCCGATCACGCTGATCGCCGGCATCGTCGGCGGCGCGCTGTGGGGTGGCCTGGTCGGCTTGCTGAAGGCCCGCACCGGCGCGCACGAGGTCATCCTGACGATCATGCTCAACTACGTGGCCTACTACCTGCTGCTGTGGATGCTGCGCACGCCCGGTCTGCTCCAGATGGACGGAACCAACCAGCCCATTACGAAGCCGACGCCCGAGTCGGCGCAGTTCCCCGATCTGCTGGGGCCGCAGTTCCCGCAGCTCAACTGGGGCTTCGTCGTCGTGATCGCGGCGACCGTCTTCGTGTGGTGGCTCATCGAGCGCTCCAGCCTCGGGCTGCGTCTGCGCGCGGTGGGGGAGAACCCGCACGCTGCGCGTGCGGCGGGCATGAGCGTCGATCGCCTCTACATCTACGCGATGCTCTTCGCGGGTGGTCTCGCCGGCCTCGCGGCGATGAACCAGATCCAGGGAACCGTGACGACCGGATTCGGCGCCACGATCGATGCCGGCATCGGCTTCGACGCCATCACTGTGGCGCTGCTCGGACGCAGCCGTGCGTGGGGGACGTTCGCCGCCGGCATCCTGTTCGGGGCGCTGAAGGCGGGATCCTTCTCGATGCAGGCGCAGGGGATCCCGGTCGACATCGTGCTCGTCGTGCAGTCGCTCATCGTGCTCTTCATCGCAGCACCGCCCCTGCTGCGCGCGGTGTTCTTCCTGCCCAAGTCCGATGCCGAGAAGGCCGCCAAGGCGCGAGCCAAGGCCGCGAAGAAGGCGGTGGCCGCGTGAGCGCTCCGATCCACGACAACGCCACGGCGCAGCGCGAGCAGAGTGACGGCACCATCCACCTCGCGGTCGTCAAGCAGCGGCATTTCAAGGCCCCCATCGTGTTGGCCGCGGTCGTCGCCCTTCTGGCCGCGCTGTTCGGCCTCTCCCCGAGGGACGGCACGTCGTCGTTCCGCCTGGGCGACCCCTCGCAGGCGCTCGCGCTCGCGGATGTGGGCGTGCCCACGGCCGTGACCTCGTGGCTGGTGTGGGCCGTGCTGGTGGTTCTGACGCTCGTCGCCTTCTGGCTCGCCTGGTCGTATCGCCGTCAGCCCCTCTGGCTGACCATCGCGTTCAGTGTCCTCGGCGTCTTCGCGTTCCTCGTCTGGGCCGGAGCCGACGGGCTCGTCCCCGTTCCCAGCCTCCTCTTCGGCGCCGTGTCGCTGTCGGTCCCGCTGGTCTTCGGCGCCCTCGGCGGCGTGATCGGCGAGCGTGTCGGCGTCGTCAACGTCGCCATCGAGGGTCAGCTGCTGCTCGGGGCCTTCTCCGCGGCGCTCCTGTCGAGCATCACGGGCAACCCGTTCATCGGGCTCATCGGAGCGATGATCGGCGGCGTTCTGGTCTCCTTCGTGCTGGCCGCCTTCGCGATCAAGTACCTCGTGGACCAGGTGATCGTCGGTGTCGTGCTCAACGTGCTCGTCACGGGTTTGACGGGATTCCTCTACGGCGCCCTGCTGGCACCGAATGAGAACCAGCTGAACCGCCCCGAGCGCTTCACCCGCCTGCAGATCCCGGGGCTCAGCGAGATCCCCGTCATCGGACCGGTCCTGTTCAACCAGACGTTCATCGTGTACCTGATGTTCATCACGGTCGCCCTCGTCGCCTGGGGCCTGTACCGCACCCGGTGGGGCCTGCGTCTGCGGGCCGTCGGCGAGCATCCGCAGGCAGCCGACACGGTGGGCATCAAGGTCAACGCCTCGCGGTTCTGGAACGTGTCTCTCGCGGGAGCCATCGCCGGCATCGGCGGCGCCTACTTCACCCTCGTTTCGGTGCCGCAGTTCGGCAAGGACATGACCGCGGGCCTCGGCTTCATCGCCCTCGCCGCCGTCATCTTCGGCCGGTGGGATCCGATTCGCGCCACGCTCGCGGCGCTGCTGTTCGGGTTCGCGACGAACCTGCAGAACCTGCTCACGGTGCTCAAGACGCCGATCCCCAGCGAGTTCATGCTCATGCTGCCCTACGTCGTGACGATCCTGGCCGTCGCAGGGTTTGCGGGGCAGATCCGGGGGCCCGCAGCCTCCGGCAAGCCGTACATCAAGGGCTGACGCCCGCATCCGCTTCTTCGAAAGGACACCGTGACCGACATCGACTGGGACGAGCTGCGCACCGCCGCGACCGAGGCCATGCAGCGCGCCTACGCCCCGTACTCCCGCTACAAGGTGGGAGCCGCCGCCCTCGTCACCGACGGGCGGATCGTCTCGGGATGCAACGTCGAGAACGCGTCCTACGGCGTCGGGCTGTGCGCGGAGTGCGGCCTGGTCTCGGAGTTGAACATGACCGGCGGCGGCCAGCTGGTGGCCTTCGTGTGCGTGAACGGCGACGGACAGACGATCATGCCGTGCGGGCGCTGCCGCCAGCTGCTGAACGAGTTTGCGCTGCCCGGGATGCTGCTGGAGACCGTGTCGGGCATCCGCACGATCGACGAGGTGCTCCCCGACGCGTTCGGTCCCCGTGACCTCGAGGAGTACCGCCGATGAGCGCCGTCGAGCCGTTCGACGCCGTCGATGTGATCCGCGCCAAGCGCGACGGCCGTAGTGTCGACGAGTCGGCGCTGCGGTGGATGATCGACGCGTACACGCGCGAGTATGTGACGGATGCGCAGATGTCCGCGTTTGCGATGGCAGTGCTGCTGAACGGCATGAGCCGTGACGAGATCCGCGTGATGACCGACGCGATGATCGCCTCCGGCGAGCGGATGAGCTTCACGGCGCTGGCCAAGACCACGGTCGACAAGCACTCCACCGGCGGCGTGGGAGACAAGATCACCCTTCCGCTGGCGCCGCTGGTGGCGGCATTCGGCGTCGCGGTGCCGCAGCTCTCGGGACGCGGCCTCGGGCACACGGGTGGCACGCTCGACAAGCTCGAGTCGATCCCCGGGTGGCGCGCAGCCCTGTCCAACGACGAGATGTTCGCGCAGCTGGACGACGTCGGCGCGGTGATCTGCGCCGCGGGCTCGGGGCTCGCACCCGCCGACAAGCGCCTGTACGCGCTGCGTGATGTCACGGGCACCGTCGAGGCCATCCCGCTGATCGCGTCGAGCATCATGTCGAAGAAGATCGCGGAGGGCACCGCATCCCTCGTCCTCGACGTGAAGTTCGGTTCGGGCGCCTTCATGCAGGACATCGACAGAGCTCGCGAGCTCGCGCGCACGATGGTCGCACTCGGCAACGACTCCGGCGTCGCGACGACGGCCTTGCTCACCGACATGAACAGCCCGCTGGGTCGGGCGATCGGCAACGCGAACGAGGTGCGCGAGTCGGTCGAGGTGCTCGCCGGCGGGGGCCCTGCCGACGTCGTCGAACTGACCGTCGCCCTCGCCCGCGAGATGCTGACGCTGGCCGGTCAGCCCGACGCGGACGTCGAGGCGGCGCTGAAGGACGGCCGGGCCATGGACGTCTGGCGTCGCATGATCATCGCGCAGGACGGCGACCCGGATGCGGCGCTGCCGGTGGCGCGTGAGACGCACACGGTGCTCGCACCCAGCTCCGGCGTCGTCACGCGCCTGGAGGCGCTGCCCTTCGGCATCGCCGCGTGGCGGCTGGGGGCGGGGCGGGCGCGTCCGCAGGACGCCGTGATCCACGCGGCCGGCATCGATCTGCACGCGCAACTCGGGGAGCGCGTCGAGGCCGGTCACCCGCTGTTCACCCTGTCGGCGGAGGATGCTGCCCGCTTCCCACGCGCCCTGGAGGCGCTCGAGGGGGCTTGGGAGATCGGCGACGCGGCACCTGCCGCATCCGCCCGCGTCGCCGAACGCATCACCGCCTGAGTCAACCGCGATCCGCGAGGAGCACCCCCTATGCCCATCGACCAGCACGGCGACGCCACCCTTGACGGAGTGTCGCTGCGGAGCCTGCCGAAGATCTCCCTGCACGACCACCTCGACGGCGCGGTGCGGCCCGACACGATCGTCGAGCTCGCCGACGCCGCGGGCCTGCCCGTGCCCGAGAGCGACGGCGACGACTTGGCGGACTGGTTCGCCGAATCGAGCGACTCCGGTTCTCTCGTCGAGTACCTGAAGACCTTCGACCTGACGACGTCGGTCATGCAGACGCGGGAGAACCTGACGCGGATCGCGCGGGAGTTCGTCGAGGACCTCGCCGCCGACGGTGTGATCTACGGCGAGGTGCGCTGGGCGCCCGAGCAGCACCTGTCCGGCGGGCTCTCGCTCGAAGACGTGGTCGACGCGGTGCAGGAGGGTATCGAGGAAGGCGAGGATGCGGCGGCGGATGCCGGACACGACATCCGCGTCGGCCAGCTCATCACCGCGATGCGCCACACCGACCGTTCGCTGGAGATCGCGAAGCTCGCCGTCGCCTTCCGTGATCGCGGGGCGGTCGGCTTCGACATCGCGGGTCCCGAGGACGGCTTCCTGCCGTCGCGTCACCGTGCCGCCTTCGATTACCTCGCCGCGCAGTTCTTCCCGGTCACCGTCCACGCCGGCGAAGCGGCGGGACTCGACTCCATCCGCTCGGCTCTGCTGGACGGCCGCGCGCTTCGTCTCGGCCACGGTGTGCGCATCGCACAGGATCTCGAGGTCGTCTCGCGCGAGGGTGATGTCGTGGAGGTCGTCTTCGGCGATCTGGCGCGCTGGGTGCGCGACCGCGAGATCCCGCTCGAACTCTCGCCGAGCTCGAACCTGCAGACCGGCGCGATCGCGGCGTGGGGCAATGAGATGGCCGATCACCCCTTCGACCTGCTGTATCAGCTGGGTTTCGCGGTGACCGTGAACGTCGACAACCGCACGCAGAGCCGCACGTCGCTCACACGCGAGCTGGCCCTGCTCGCGGAGGCCTTCGACTACGGCCTCGACGACCTCGAGACGTTCCAGATCAACGCCGCCGCGGGCGTCTTCCTGCCGGTCGAGGAGCGCGAGGAGTTGATCGACCTCATCAGCGAGGGCTTCGATCGCTGAGCCTCGATGCCAGATTGCCGCCCCGGTGGCCTGGGCTCGGCGCTCGTCCACTCCGTGTCTCAGTTGTTCACCGTTTCGAGACGTGGAGCGTGAACCGGTGAGACACGGACGCGGGAGTCTGGTGGCTCCAACTCTCCGTGTCTCAGTTGTGCACGTTTTCGGCGCGCAGGGCCTGCACGACTGAGACGTGGATGCGGGTACCTGTCGCCGCTCTCGCTCCGTGTCTCGATTGTTCACCGCTTCGGGGCGTCGGGCGTGAACGTGTGAGACGTGGATGCGGGTGGCCGGACGGGTGTCTCATTGATTCACCTTCAGTGCCTCTCGATCGTGAACGACTGAGACACGGCGCGTGGCCGCCGACACGATGCCCCCTCCCCAACTCCGTCTGACCGGCGGGTCGCCGACGATGCGAGTGAGCGCGCAGAGAGGCGGCGCCTTGGCGTGATGGCATCTGTGGGATGACCGAAGCGGCGTTCCCGGCATCCGCCTTCTCGTATCGATCCGCACGTGAGGCGGGGATCGGGCGCGGGGTTCTCCAGGGGAGCCGGTTCATCGCACCGTTCCACGGAGTCCGTGCGCAGCGGTCGGAGCCGCACCCGGAGATCGACGAGCTCATGCTTCTGTGCCACTGGTACCTGCCCCGCCTTGGCGAGGGGCAGTTCTTCAGCCATTCCACCGCGCTGGCGCTGTACGGAGCCGCGGTGCCGCCGCAAGATGCGCGTGCGGTGCACGTCTCGGTGCATCGGCCGTCCTCTCCGCCACGCACGCGCGGGGTGCGGGGTCACCGCCTACAGCAGAGGGACTCTGATATCCGCCGGGTCGGTGAGCTTCCGGTGGAGGCTCCCGAGAGGGCCTGGGTGCAGGCATCACGCACCTGGACGACGGATGACCTCATCGTCGCCGCCGACCACCTCGTGCGCCGCGACCGGCCCCTCACCACCATCCACGCGCTGCAGACCGAAGCGCTGCGGATGCGCGGGGATGTTCTCGGTGAGCCGCTGTCGTTGATACGCGAGGGGTCGGAGTCGGCGCGCGAGACCCTGCTGCGCCTGGTGTTGGTGCGAGCAGGGTTGCCGGAGCCGGAGCTGAACGCGCCGCTTCGAGACGCGCAGGGACGCATCATCGCACGGCTGGATGAGTCGTTTCCTGCATACCGCGTGGCCGTGGAGTATGACGGGCGCCAGCATGCCTTCAGCGTCACGCAGTTCCGCCGCGATGCCGATCGCTGGGATGCCATTCGGGATGCCGGGTGGCACCTCGTCCGCATCCTCGATCACCACCTCTCACCCGATCCGGGAATCGCGGTTGCCAAGGTGCGTGCAGCGCTCACCGCGCAGGGCTGGAAGGACCACGGTCGGCGTTCCGCTCTCTGACCCCGGCGCGCTCGCTGCGTGTCTCAGGTGTGCACCCCTTCGAGGCGCGCTGCGTGAAGGAGCGGAACACGGTGGGGTCGGGCGAGGTGCGTGTCTCAACCGTGCACGGTTCGGGGGTGTGCCACGTGATCCGGTGAGACACGCAGGTGACGGGTGAGGTGCGTGTCTCAGGTGTGCACGCGCGCGGGGCCCGGAGCGTGAAGGAGTGAGACACGGGATGCGGGATGCGGGGGCCGAGACCGTGCCGTGACCGCCCTCGGCCGACGCCGAGCGCGGTGGTCAGCGAGCGAGGGAGGCGGCGAAGCCGGTGACGAGCTCCGTCACGCGCGCGGTCATCTCCGCCTCGCCGATCGTGGGCGTGCCGTCGCCCGCCTGCGGTCCGTAGGCGCCGAAGGATGCGTGCGAAGCCCCGTCGATCTCGACGAACTCCGCGTCGGCCGGGAGGAGGGGCGCAGCATCCTCGATCTTCTCCGGTGTCGACAGGCCGTCCTCGCTTCCGCCGATGCTGAGCGCGCGCAGCCCCGTGGCGGAGATGTCGGTCGCGCAGTACGAGGCGAAGAGCACGAGTGCGTCCGCATCCGTCGCGAGCTGGCAGGCGCGCACGCCGCCGAGCGAGTGGCCGCCCACCATCCACGTGCCGACACCGGGCGCCAGCGAAGTGAATGCGTCGAGCGGCCGCGGGTCCAGGAACGCGAGGTTGTACCAGGGGCGGGTGATCACGACGGTGATGCCATCGTCGACCAGACCGGCGAGCCGGGCGGCATACGCGATCGGCTCGACCTTGGCGCCGGGGATGAACACGAGCCCCACCTCGGATGAACCGGATGCGGGGGAGAGCACGATCGCGCCGCCCAGTTCGTCGACCGCGATCGCCGAGTCGGCTCGGACCGCGGCGAGAGGCCCGGGCTCTGCGGCCATGACTCCCACCTGCCCCCAGACGAGCACGCCCAGCACCGCGACAGCCAGGACAGCGCCCAGACTGCCCAACGACCACGTCAGGACGCGACGGACGCGGCGGCGAGGACGAGACGGTGCGGGGTCGTTCACTGCTCCAGGCTAGGGGCAGCTCTCCGGGAGAATGCAGCGAGCCCCGCCTCCGTCACGGCCGACGGAAGCGGGGCTCGCGAGATCGATGGCTCAGGCCGATTGATGGGCTGCGACGACGTCGCGCACGGCTTCGAACAGCGGATGCTGCGGCTCGAGCCCTGTGACTTCGGTCGTGAACGCGGCGGCGCTCTTCGTGCTGAGCAGACGCTGCAGCTCGACGGCCTCCGGATCCTCGGGGGAGGAGAACGAGAGCGCGGCGCCCATCGTGGCCACGAGAGCCTCGGTGGACAGGCCGCGCTCGGCCGCCTCCGCGGCGGGGCCGACGAAGCGCTCGTGGCGCGAGAGCTTGCGCAGCGGCTGACGGCCGACGCGCCACACCGTGTCGGGGAGGGCCGGGTTGCGGAAGCGGGAGAGGATCGTCTCCCGGTAGCGGGCGAGCTCGTCGGGTGCGAAGTCGTGCTTCGCGATGAGCACCGCGGATGTCTCGGCGAGTGTGGCGGAGACGGCCGCCGCGATCTCCGGTTCGGCCAGCGCATCCGAGATCCGCTCGATGCCCGCGCGTGCGCCGTGGTAGGCGGTCGCTGCGTGACCGGTGTTCACGGTGAAGAGCTTCCGCTCGATGTACGGTGCCAGATCGTCCACGAAGTGGGCGCCCGGGATGCGGGGCAGCGCGCCGCCGAAGGGCGCCTTCTCGATCGCCCACTCGTAGAAGGGCTCCACGACGACGTCGACGCCCGCATCCGCCGGCTGCCCCGGCACGATGCGGTCGACGGCGGTGTTGGCGAACACGGCGCGCGCGGACAGCGCCGCCCAGTCGTCACCGGCCTGCTCCTGGACGTGCGCGCGCAACTGGTCGGTCGCGCCGATCGCGTTCTCGCAGGCCATGACCTGCAGGGGCGCGAGGCTCTCGTCGCGCTGGGCGAGCCCGGCGCGGATGAGAGGGGCCACGAACTTCAGGATCGTGGGGCCGACCGCGGTCGTGACCACGTCGGCCGACGCGATCTCGTCGACGACAGCCTGGGGGTCCTCGGCGCTATTGAGGGCGCGGAAGCCGGTGACCACGACGTCCGTGCCGCCGTCGCCGACCTCGTGAACCGTGTAGCTGTCGACCGCGTTGATCGCATCGACGAGCCCGGCCGACACGTCGGAGAACACCACTTCGTAGCCGCCCTCGTGCAGGAGGAGGCCGACGAAGCCGCGCCCGATGTTGCCGGCGCCGAAGTGGACGGCCTTCATGCGTTCACCGACGCGAGCAGTTCGTAGAGCTCCTCGGGCGTCGACGCGGCCTTGAGGCGCGCGACGTCGTCTTCGTCGGAGAAGAGCAGCGCGATCTGCGACAGGATGTCGAGGTGCTCGTCGCCCTTGCCGGCGATGCCGATCACGAACGACACGGGATTGCCGTCCCAGTCGACGCCGCCGTCGTAGCGGACGACGGACAGACCGGAAGCGAGGATCTCGTCCTTGGTCTCATTGGTGCCGTGCGGGATCGCGAGCTCGTTGCCCATGTAGGTCGAGACGGCCTGCTCGCGCTGCTGCATGGCGTCGAAGTACCTGCCCGTGACCGCTCCCGCGGACTCGAGGATGTCGGCCGCTTCGCGCATGGCCTCATCGCGGCTCGCGCCGCCCGAGTGGATGCGCACCTGTCCGATACCGAGAACTGCCATGATTCTTCCTTTCCCGTTCCTGCCGCGCGCTGCCTGCTCACGGCGCCGGCAAGCATCTCGTGCCCGCCGGACACGGATGCGGGCCGCACGAGGTGTGCGACCCGCATCCTGTGGGGTCAGCCCTGCTGACCATCCTTCTGCTGATCGACGACCAGGTCCACGACCTCTTCGTACTTCGGAGAGTTCATGAAGTTATCGACCGAGACGTGCACAGCTCCCGGCGTCTGCTTGCGCGCGCGGTCGGTGAGCTGGTTCTGGGTGATCACCAGGTCCTCGCTGCCGTCGAGGTTCGCGATCGCCTTGTTGGTGACTGTGACGCCTTCGACGCCCGCCTTCTTGATCTTGTTGCGCAACACGCTCGCGCCCATGGCGGACGAACCCATCCCGGCGTCGCACGCGAAGACGATGTGGGTGATCTTCGTCGTGGTGAGCAGCCCGCCGTCGGCCTGGCCGCCGGTCTCGACCTCGGTCTCGAGCTTGTCGAGCGCCTCGTTCGCGTCGCGGGCGGCAGCGGCATCCGAGGAGCTGGAGGCGCGCAGGGCGTCCATCGCGGCGGAGGACTTGCCCTTGTTCGCCTCGGTCTGGGCGATCGCCGCGCCGAACGTATCGGCCTCGGCGGCGAGGTCCCGCTTGCGGGAGGCGCGGAGGATGATCGCGGTCAGGATGAAGGTGACCGCTGCCGCGACGATCACGGACAGGAACACGATCAGCAGGTTGCCGACACCCGGGCCGATCGCCGCGGCTCCGACCGCGATGATGCTGCCGGGGGCCGCGGGGAAGGCGAGACCGCCGCCGAGCACCATGTTGGTCGTGACACCGGCCGCGCCGCCCGCGATGAGAGCGAGGATCGTGACGGGCTTGCTCAGCGCGTACGGGAAGTAGATCTCGTGGATGCCGCCGAAGAACTGGATGATCGCAGCGCCCGGAGCCGAGGCCTTTGCAATGCCCACTCCGAAGAACGAGAAGGCCAGCAGCAGGCCGATGCCGGGGCCGGGGTTGGCCTCGATGAGGAACAGGATGCTCTTGCCGACCTCATCCGCCTGCTGGATGCCGAGCGGGGTGAACACGCCGTGGTTGATGGCGTTGTTGAGGAACAGCACCTTGGCCGGCTCGACGATGATCGACACGAGCGGCAGCAGGTTCAGCGAGACCAGCCAGTTCACCGCCTCGCCGAGGCCGTCGCTGATGGCCAGGAAGACCGGGCCGAAGGCGAAGAAACCGATGATCGCGAGGATCATGCCCAGGATGCCGGCGGAGAAATTGTTGACCAGCATCTCGAAGCCGGGCTTGATCTTGCCGTCCCAGATCTTGTCCATCTGCTTGGTGATCCAGGCCGCGATCGGGCCCATGATCATCGCACCGAGGAACATGGGGATGTTGGTGCCGAGGATGACACCCATGGTGGCGATGGTGGCCACCACGCCGCCGCGCTCGCCGTAGACCATGCGGCCTCCGGTGTTGGCGATCAGCAGCGGCAGCAGGTAGGTGACCATGGCGCCCACGAGACCCGCGTAGGCCTGGAAGGTGCCACCGTCGCCCTGGGCGAGCGCGGTCATGGCGCCGTTCCAGCCGATGATGGCGGAGTCGCCGCCGCCGCCGATGATCTCGGAGACGGGGTACCAGTGCCACCCGAAGGGGCTGTCCGCGCCGAAGAACCCGGCGGGGATGAACAGCATCGTGATGAAGCCCCACGCGATGAAGGCCGCGATGTTGGGCATGATCATGCCGGACAGGAATGTGCCGAATCGCTGGACCGCGACCCGGGCGCCTCCCGGCTGCTTGACCGGAGCTGACGTCGTCGTCATGAGACTGTCTCTTTCTGCTTTCTGCGTGAAGGGGTGTTACTGGATGGGGGCTGCGGCCGCGCGGGCGGCGTCGCGGGCGGATGCGGCGTCGTCGGCGGCCAGGGCGGCGTCGGCGATGCGGCGGGCATCTTCGAGGCTGTAGTTCAGGAGTGTGGCGCGCACGTCCGCCAGGGCCGTCGGGGCCATCGAAAGGCTCGTCGCGCCCAGGCCGACCAGGACGACGGCCAGCAGCGGGTCGGCTGCCGCCTCACCGCAGATGCCGACCGGCTTGCCGAGTTCCTTGCCGGCGCGACCGGTGATGCCGATGAGTCCCAGCACCGCGGGGTGCCACGGATCCTGGAAGCCGGCGACGGAGCCCAGTAGACGGTCGGCGGCCAGGGTGTACTGGGTCAGGTCGTTCGTTCCGATGGAGGCGAAGTCGGCGTGCTTGAGCACGCGGTCGGCGAGCAGCGCGGACGAGGGGACCTCGACCATGACGCCGGCCGTCTTGATGCCGAACTCGCGAGCGAGCGCCACGAAGTAGGTCGTCTCCTCGACGGTGGCGACCATCGGTGCCATGACCCACAGGTCGGCAGGCTCGCCGGATGCGGCGACGGCCGCATCCGCTTCGCTCAGGGCCGTGAGCTGCTCGCGCAGGATGTCCTCGTTCGCGCGGAGGGCGCGCAAGCCTCGGAGCCCGAGCGCAGGGTTTTCTTCGTGTGCGTCGTTGAGGAACGCGAGCGGTTTGTCGGCGCCCGCGTCCAGCGCGCGGACGACGACCTTCTTGCCGCGGAACGCGGAGAGCAGGCGCGTGTACGACTCCCGCTGCTGCGCGACCGTGGGGGCGTTGGCGGAGCTGAGGAAGAGGAACTCGGTGCGGAAGAGGCCGACCCCCTCGGCGCCCAGCGCGACCGCCTCGGCGGCACCTTCGGGGTTGCCGAGGTTGGCCAGAAGCGGCACGGCGGTGCCGTCGGCGAGAGCGCCCGCGGTGATCGGGGCGGATGCGGCGGCGGCGCGCGCATCGGCGCGGTTCTGCGCGCGACGCAGTTCCTCTTCGGTCGGGTCGATGGTGACCACGCCTGCGGCAGCGTCCACGATGACGACCTGGTCGTCGACGAGGTCCGCGGCGCCGGCGGCGCCGACGATGGCGACGATGCCCTTCTCGCGGGCCAGGATCGCGGTGTGCGAGGTGGGCCCGCCCTCGCTCGTGACGAGCGCGAGCACCTGGTCGAGATCCAGCAGAGCGGTGTCGGCGGGGGCGAGGTCGGTCGCGACCAGGACATAGGGATGCCCGGGCTCGGGGAGTCCGGGCGCGGCGACGCCCTGCAGGCGGGCGATCACGCGCTGGGCGACGTCGTCGAGGTCCGCGGCGCGCTCGCCGAGGTAGCCGCCGACGGCGACGAGGGTGTCGCGGAAGCTCGCGAACGCGTCGTACACGGCGCGCTCGGCCGTGGCGCCGGCGGCGAGACGGGTGTCGACCTCGGACTCCAGTGCCGGGTCCTCAGCCATCATCGCCTGGGCCTCGAGGACGTCCTGCGCGGCACCGCCGGCAGTGGCGCCGCGCTGCTCCAGCTCGCGGGCGACGGCCGCGACGGCCTCTCTCACGCGGGCCGTCTCGGCCGCGACATCGAGCGTCGACGGCTCATCGGCGGGCGCGGGAAGGGGCGGTGCCATGCGGGCGACGGGTCCCTGCGCGACGCCGAGTCCGATACCGACTCCGGGAATGGTGGTGCTCATGGTGTCTCTCCTCAGGCGGCGTCGTGGTCGGTGGTCAGCAGGTCCGCGAGGCGGTCGAGGATCGCTTCCGCATCCCCGCCGTCCACGGTCAGGGTCACGTAGTCGCCGTAGTCCAGACCGAGCGAGATGACGCCGAGGATGCTGGCGGCGTTCGTCGCCGCCCCTGAGTCCTTCGCGATCGTCACCGGGACGCCCGCATCCTTGGCCGCCTGAGCGAAGAGCTTCGCGGGGCGGGCGTGCAGGCCGTGCGACGAGCCGATGCGCACGGTTCGGGTTGCGAGGGACATGTGGGTGCCTTTCCTTCTCAGGCCGTGGGGCCGGACAGCAACGCTGCATGGTTCGTGATCAGGTCGAGCGTTCGCCGACCGTCTCGGTCCGTGAAGATGTCCTCGGGCAGGACGATCACAGAAACTCCGTGGCGCGCCGCATCCTCTCGGATGCTGTCCGCCAACTGGGTCAGGTGCGGTCCGATCAGGACAAGCTCCGCCTCGCCGATCCGCGTCGTCAACGCGACGTGCGGTACGGCCTCGGCCTGGAGATCGAGCCCGGCGGACACCGCCGCTCGCTGCAGCCGCTGTGCCACGAATGTGCTCGACGCACCAGCGCCGCACACCACCAGGATCCTCATCGACCCGCCTCCTTCCTCTCCATCCTGTGAACCACCCGAGAGCGCGGCAACCAGAGGTTCTTCCGCCCCGAGCGGAAATCGCCGCGGCAGGGCGGACCGGTCCTGTCGCCCACGTGATGGAATGGACTGCCGGTGCCAGCCGGGATCTCGGAGGGTGACGTGACGCGAGCGCGACAGGACAGGGTGCTGGGCATCCTGGTCCGCGAGCGTGATTGGATCACCGCCGGCACCCTCGCCGACCTGCTCGGCGTGACGCCGCGCAGCATCCGCAGCTATGTCACCGCGTTGAACGCGCGTGCTGCCGGTGCCGTCGAATCGGGTCCGCTGGGCTACCGCGCCGGCGCGGAGGCGGCCGTCACACTGCGCGATCACCCGGCGGATGCGGGAACCCCGCGCGACCGACTCCACACGATCGTGCGGGCGCTGCTCGCCGGCGATGAGGGTATCGACGTCTTCGAAACGGCCGACCGGCTCTTCGTCAGCCCCGCCACGCTCGAGTCCGATCTCGGCCGGGTGCGGGGGCTCTTGGGAGGCACGGAGCTGGTGCTGGAGCGCTCCGCATCCCGTGCGCGGCTCGTCGGTTCCGAAGCCGCACAGCGCCGACTGCTCAGTCGCCTCGTGCACGACGAGATGGATGAGGGGGCCTTCGACCTCTCGGCGTTGCGGCGCACCCTGGGTGAGGGCTCCGTCGCGCCGCGCGCGTTCGGCCAGTTCAAGGCGGAGCTCGTCGCTCGGTTGAGCGAGCTGGGCTACTACGTGAACGAGTTCGGCATCGCCGATGTGCTGATGCACATCGCGATCTCGGCCGATCGGGTCTCGCTCGGCCGCGCGCTGGACGAGGCGGCGACCACGCCGACCGATGCGCAGGCGGCGATCGCCCGGGTCATCGATGAGCTCGCCCAGGAGCATCTGGGCGTGCGTCTGGGTACGGGAGACACGATCCACCTCGCGACGATCGTGCTCACGCGCATCGTCGCCCCCGGTGCGGCCGATTCGGCGCGGACACCGCTGGACGCGGAGGTGGAGCAGGTGGTGAGCGAGGTGGTGGCGGAGGCCGCATCCGAGTTTCTCGTCGACATCCTCGCGCCCGAGTTCGTGCAGCGTCTCAGCCTGCACGTGCAGAACCTGCGGCTTCGCGCCCGGGAGAACGCGTGGTCACGGAACCCCTTGACCCGCTCGCTGAAGTCGACGTACCCGATGATCTTCGACGTCGCCGTCTACATCGCGAGCCGGCTGCAGGAACGCCTCGACATCCCGCTGTTGGACGACGAGATCGCGTACATCGCGATGCACGTCGGCGGGCAGCTCGAGCGCAGCCGTCGATCCGACAACCTGTTGACCGCGACCATCGTCTGCCCGGGTTACTACGAGCTCCACGAGCTGCTGCGCTCAAGCGTGGACCGCTCGCTCGGCCAGGCCATCGAGGTCGTCGACGTCGAGACGCGGGTCGATCCCGACTGGGCAGCGATCGACACCGACCTCGTGTTGACGACGATCGATGCGCCCGTGTCGGGGGAGCGCTTCGTGCGGATCCAGCCGTTCCTGACCCCCAGCGACATCGAGCGCGTGCAAGCCGTCGCCGGCCGCATCCGCCGTGGACGCCGCCTCGCGCGGCTGCGTGCCGAGCTGGAGCGCTACTTCGATGCGGCATCGTTCGTGCGCGGGCTCGATGCTTCCGAGGGCGAGGAGGGCGCCATCCGCCAGCTCGGCGGACTGCTGGTGGAACGCGGCATCATCGACGCGGACTACGTCGAGAGGGCCATCGAACGCGAGCACCTGTCATCGACGGCGTTCACCGACGCCCTCGCTGTACCGCACGCGATCGGGATGACCGCGGTGCGTACGGCCATCGCGATCGGTATCGCCGACCCGCCGATGCCGTGGGGGGACTCCCGGGTGCAGGTCGTCGCGCTCGCGGCGTTCTCCGAGACCGATCGCGAAGCCTTCCAGACTGTGTTCGAGCAGTTCGTCGAGGTATTCAGCGAGCGTGATTCCGTGCAGCGCATCGTGCGTCGCGGCACCGACTTCTCCGCCTTCCTCGACGAGCTCGTCGCCGTCATCGACGGCTGAGCGTGCGCCTCGTGCGCGGGCCCGCCTTCCGACCCGCCTGCGCACCGCGCGCGACCCTTCGTGTGATGCCTGGTGCGGTGCGGCGTGTGAGCGCCTGGTGCGGTCCTGCGTGTCTCAATCGTTCAGGTTTCCGGGGGGGATTCGCGTGAACGGTTGAGACACGGATGGGGTGCGGGCGCTGCGTGTCTCATGGGTGCACGCTCGGCGCGCCCCTGGCGTGAACGGTTGAGACACGGATGGGGTGCGGGTGCTGCGTGTCTCATTCGTGCACGTTGTACGCGCCCATCACGTGAACGGTTGAGAACCCTCGCATGTTGCAGTGAATGCAACTGTCCGTGCTTGCAATCGATACCTATTCGGCTCCTTCGGTGTCGAAGTGTTCCGACCATAACAGCGTGATCTCGCGGATGCGGAGATCTGGGTTGACACAGTGATGCACTGTCCCATACTTTGTTGCATCTAATGCAAGATTTTGAGGCTTCTCCAGCGGCGCTTCGGCTGATCACGTCAGCATCGAACGTCGCACTGGCGAACCCGGAAGCGCAGGTTTTCAGTGCGATGATCGATGGTTGGCGGAACCAGCAGCTGTCGCGCGGGCTCCGTGAGCAGACGATCCGGAACCGGACGGCGACGGTGACACGGTTCCGTGATTTCGTGGACAAACCGCCTTGGAGGTGGACTGTCGCGGATGTGGATGAGTTCACTGCTCAGTCTGGCGGTCGCACTCGGACGTTGTCGACGATGCGCGCCAACCATGGGTCTATCCGTGGGTTCTGTGACTACCTCACGAACCCGTTGTACGACTGGATGGAGATCTGCGATCGCGAGTTTGGGGAGGTCCCTTCGCAGGTGTGCCTGCCGTGGAACACCGTGGCGCACCGGTTCGAGTTCGAAGGCCATGGGGAGCGTCGCCCGTTCACGTACGACGAGATCGAGCGCCTGTTCGATACGGCCGACGCCCGCGTCGAGCTGCTCGTGAGTTCCGGGCGAAAGGGTGCGCTCGGCGCGTTGCGGGATGCCCAGTTGCTGAAGACGGTCTACGCGTTCGGTCTGCGCCGCACTGAGGCGGTGATGCTCGATACCGTCGATTTGCACCACAACGCGAAGATGCGCCAGTGGGGCCGCTACGGCGCGGTCCACGTGCGATGGGCGAAGGCGGCGGGCGGTGGCGCGCCACGACGTCGCACGGTGCTGCTGGTGCCGGAATTCGACTGGTGGGTCCCCGGCATGCAGCAATGGCTCGAGCAGGCCCGGGCCCGTTTCGCGCCCGGAGACGACCTCGACGCGCTCTGGGTGACCGAGCGCCGCACGCGTCTGTCTGCTGGGTATCTCGATCGGAGGTTCGCAGAGTTGCGTGATGAAGCCGGCCTGTCGAAGGACCTGACGTTGCACAGCCTCCGGCACTCCTATGTCACACACCTTCTGGAGTTCGGGTACGCCGATCGATTCGTCCAAGAGCAGGTCGGGCATATGCATGCCTCGACGACCTCGATCTACGCCTCCGTCAGCTCGGACTACAAGAACCGTGTGCTCGCCGAAGCGCTGAAGGCCCTCATCGAAGGAGAAGCTGATGACCGTTGAGCTCGACACCGGCTGGAATCTGCGCAGCGTGATGGCGTCGCGCGGGATCTTCCAGACCTCCAAACTGAAACCCCTACTCGAAGAGCGCGGCATCGACCTGTCCCGGGAGCAGGTGTATCGGCTGGTGACTCAGCCGCCCCAGCGGGTGCGTCTCGACGTGTTGGCGGCGTTGTGCGATGCGCTGGAGTGCTCGCTCGACGATCTCGTGACGATCACTCGCCGGGAGGCCTCGACCCCGGTGGCGGTGGGTGAGGAGGCGACACGGGGGGCGATCGGTGATCTCCGTCCTGTTCGCGCGGCGATCCGTCGGCCGCGTACGAAGTAGCCGCGGTGGCCAAGCCTCCGCAGCTGCCGCGAGTCGCTGAAGTCGTCGCTCTCGTCCGCCCTCTCGTTCCCGAGATCTCTCCCGAGCGACTCACTGAGATCGTGCATACGGTCGCGCCAGTACCCCTCACGCAGCGGCTTCTTGAGCTCGCGCTGATCAAGCAGCCCGGAGTCCTGGAGGGGCAGCATGCGAACGTGCCAGCGACCGTTCAGAATCTGGCCCATGCGCTGGTCAAAGAAGGGGCGAGCCGGGTGGTGTTGCCGACGTGTGAGTCCTGCGGACGCGCGGTGAGAATGCCCCACAAGACGCCGGGCGGTGGTCGGCACTGCTCCCGATGCGAGCGGAAGGCCCGGTCCGTCTCCTGCGCGTCCTGTGGCCGGGTCCGGCCCGTGCAGCGCACCATCGACGGACAGCGTTTCTGCCGTGACTGTTGGCGAGCCGACCCTCGATCGTTCGGCGACTGCTCGCGGTGCGGTCAGCACGCGACCATCGTCGTCCGTCGCCCGGAACTCGTCTGCCTGGCCTGCTACACCGCACCGATCAAGACCTGTGGTCTTTGCGGAGAACCTGGCCGCGTCGCCTCGCACCTCGACGGACGACGAGTATGCGCGCGCTGCTACTACGCGATGCGCAGACCCCAACCTTGTCCCGAGTGCGCGCGCAGAGTGTTCCTCACCGGGTTCATGAATGGCCAGAAGGTCTGCGCCGACTGCGCGGGCACTCCGATCACGATGGCCTGCCCTGGATGCGGCTCGATCGAGGAAATCCGCAAACATCACCTCTGCGTCGAGTGCCGCCGGCCCGTCGCGATCCAACAGCTGCTCGCCGACGATGCGGGAGAGATCCGTGAGGATCTCCACCCGCTTGCTGACTATCTGCTCACGCACCATGGCAAAGCGGCGTCGCTCGAACGCTGGCTGCACAAGAGCAAGTGCGCGATGGTGCTCCGCGAGCTCGCGGACGGGACCCTGCCGCTCACCGCCGAGGCGATCATCACCCGAGCCCGGTCGGGACAGTCGGTCGCGTTCCTCCTCTCACTGCTGGTCCGTTCCGGCGTGCTGCCGGAGCTCGACGTCGAGGGCACGCGCTTCGACCACTGGCTCAACGACTGGCTCGGTGGCATCGACCATCCCGAGGACCGGCTGATCCTGCGCCGCTACTGCACCTGGGAGCTCCTCCGATCCACTCGGACACTGCGCAGCGCGTCCAGCCCTGCTTCCGGCTTCCAGAGGCAGAGGGCTGCACTGAAGTACTGCGCCGCGTTCCTCGGGGAGATCCGGGCGCAGCAGGAGACGCTGGCGACGTTCCCGCAGCGCCTACTCGACGCGTATCTGACCGATTCGCCTAGCCAACGCGACGCGCTGGCACCGTTCACTCGCTGGCTGCGAAAACACCGGCTGAGCACCCTTCGGGTCGAGTTTCGAGCCCATCGCCTCGAGGGGCGAGACTACGCCTCTGATCACCGATGGCAGATGGCTCGCAGGTTCCTGTCCGATGCCGACATGGACCCGAAGACCCGGGCCGCGGGTCTCCTCGTGCTGCTCTACGGGATCCAGCTGACCCGCATCGTCACGATCACCCGGGCACAGGTCGACACGAGCTCGCGGCCCGTGACGCTCACCGTCGGGGCCGAGCCGATCGAGGTCCCCGCGATCCTCGGCGACGCCATCGTCGAGCTCGTCGATGCCACAAAGGGCCATCCTGAAGGGTGGTTGTTCCCCGGCCGTAACCCGGGCCGTCACCTCACCCCGGGGCCGCTCAGCCGTCGCCTTCGCGCCGAAGGCCTGCTTGCCGGGAGCGCCCGCACGACAGCGCTCATCGAGCTCACCCGGCAACTGCATCCCCGGATCGTCTCGGATCTCCTCGGCATCACGACGGCATCCGCTGCCTCATGGTCGCGTCTCGCCGGTGGCGAGTGGTCCGATTACCCGGCTCTCCGCTCCACCCACCCCTGATCAAGCATCACCCGTCAGAGCCGGGCCGGAAATCGCTTCGCGCAGTTGCTCGACGGTCGGAGAGCCTCCCAGCCCGGCAGGGGTACGGAACACCCGGCAGGCGAGCCCGACCGGCGTGTGCTCGTCGGCGAAGGGATCGACGCCGTCGACGAGGACGGTCGGTGACCCGTGGAATCCGAGGCGCTCGGCGTCCTCGGCGGTCTCGACCAACTGTCGTGTGACGCGGATATCTGATCGACCGTCGAGCAGCTCAGCAAGCCGGCGGTCGAGTACTTCCCAGTTCGGGCAGCCGTCGAAGTACTGCAGGGTGATCTCCATGGTTGGCCCTCTCAGTTCTCGGTGCCGCGGAGCATCAGGAGCGCTCCGGCAATCGTAGCGGTGACGATCACGATGTCGGCGAGGTTCCCGATGAACCAGTTGCCGTAGGCGAGGAAGTCGACGACGTGCCCCCGGGCGAATCCTGGTTGGCGGAAAAGCCGGTCGCCGGCGTGCGAAGCAGCGGCCCCGCCGAGCGCACCGATCACGATCGCCCACCCGGGGCGTCGGACCCGGAACGCGAGCACGATCGCGGTGGCCGTGGCCGCGACGGCGATGAGAGCGAACACCCAGGTGAAGCTCTCCCCGAAGGAGAACGCCGCGCCGGGGTTGTACGCGAGCTGCAGGCCCAACAGGTCGCCGATCAGCGGGATGCGCTCGTGCTCCGACAGGGTGGCCTCGGCCCACACTTTCGTTCCCTGATCGATCACGACGACGACCACGGCGATCAGAAGCGCCCAGGCAGTGAGCCGCCAGCGTCCTCTCTGCGGACGCTCTCCCGACGCCGATGCCGACTCAACGTCGGTATTCGTGTCCGGGGTCATGCGAGGGCCTCGAAGAGACGGACGATAACGCCGGATTCAATGAGGATGAACAGGCCCAGGCCGATGAACACGACGGGGACGAGCCAGTGCTCGACACGTTCGAGCGTTTCGGTGACGGCCTTGTGGGTGCCGATCAGTCGCCCGGCAGCGCACCAGACGGCGACGAGGATCAGGAACACGACGATCATGACCGCGACGTCGCCGGGCGAGCTGGTGCGGAAGATCGGCGTGTAGAGGGAGATGTTGTCGGCCCCGTTGGCGATCGTGATCCCGGCGACCCCCCATAGTCCGACCGCGGTGATCTTGGAGTCGTCATCATCGTCGTCGCCGTTACGGCGCAGGCCGCGAATGAGCGTCCAGATGCCGATGCCGAGCGGGATCAGACCCAGGAAGCCGACCCATTCGTCCGGGACGATCGTGAGACCGAGCGCGGCGATCACGCTGATCACGACGAGTGTGATGAACCCGAGGTACTGGCCTGCGACGATCTGCCACGGTCGCGGCTTTCCCCGGCTGGAGGCGAGGAACAGCACGGTGAGCACGACGATGTCGTCGATGTTGGTCGCCGCGAACAGGCCGATCGCCGACCCGATGGTTGCGAGCATCAGCTTTCCATTCGTGGTGTGCGGGTGCGTGCGGCGCGCAGGCCGTTGAGGATCACGATGACCTCCGCGACCTCGTGGACCAGGACGACAGCCGCGAGCCCCAGGACCCCGAAGAGCGCGAGCGGGAGCAGTGCGGTGATGATCAGCAGGGACAGGATGATGTTCTGGTTGATGATCCGCCGGCCCCGCCGCGCGTGATCGAACGCCCGCGGGATGAGCCGCAGATCATGACCCGTGAAGGCCACGTCCGCAGACTCGATCGCCGCATCGGAGCCGGTCGCTCCCATCGCGATGCCGATGTCCGCGGACGCCAGGGCCGGGGCGTCGTTGATGCCGTCACCGATCATCGCGACCGATCCCGCCTTCGACAACTCGCCGATCGCGGTCGCCTTGTCCTCAGGGCGCAGCTCCGCGCGCACATCAGCGATCCCGGCCTGCGCAGCCAGCGCACGAGCGGTGCGGGCGTTGTCCCCGGTGAGCATCGTCATGCCGACGCCCTGATCCGCAAGCGTGCGGATCACCTCGGGGACTTCCGGACGCAGCTCGTCGCGGACGCCGATCGCCGCGACCGGTGCCTCGTCGCGGTGCACGATCACGACAGTCATGCCCTGCTCCTCAAGCCCTGCAACCCGGTCGCCGAGCTCGCCGGCGTCGAGCCAGCGGGGGCTGCCGACCGTGATACGAGCGCCATCGACGGTGCCGTCGATGCCGTGCCCGGCCTGCTCGGTCACATCCGCGGCCACGGGAACACCCGGGGCTGCAGCGGTGATCGCCGCCGCAAGGGGATGCGTGCTGTGCTGCTCCAGAGCCGCCGCCCAAGCCAGCGCCTGCTCCTCGGCAATGCCGTTCGCAGTGAGGACCGCGGTGACCGCGGGCTCGTTACGGGTCAGGGTGCCGGTCTTGTCGACCGCGACGTGCCGGAGCGTGCCGAAGCGCTCGAAGACCGCGCCGGACTTGATGATCACGCCGAACTTGCTCGCCGCGCCGATCGCGGCAACGACCGTCAACGGCACCGAGATCGCCAGCGCGCACGGAGAGGCCGCTACCAGCACGACGAGCGCACGAGTGATCCATACCTCCGGGTCGCCCAGCAGTGACCCAATGATCGCGACGAGCGCTGCGAGAATCAGCACACCGGGTACGAGCGGGCGGGCGATCCGGTCCGCGAGACGCGCACGCTCGCCCTTCTCCGTCTGCGCTTTCTCGACCAACTCCACGATCGTCGTAAGCGAGTTATCGGTACCGGCCGCGGTCGCCTCGACCTCCAGCACGCCGGAGCTGTTAATCGCGCCGGCCGACACCGCGTCCCCGGGCTCGACCTCGACGGGGATCGACTCCCCGGTGATCGCCGAGGTGTCCAGGCTTGAGCGGCCAGAGCGGACGATCCCGTCGGTTGCGATCCGTTCGCCCGGGCGGACCACCATGACCTGGCCGACCGTCAACTCCCTCGCCGGCACCTGCGCAGAGACGCCGCTCTGCAGCACGGTCGCCGTCTCCGGCACGAGCTTCAGCAGCGCCCGCAGGCCGCCACGGGCACGGTCCATCGCCTTGTCCTCAAGCGCCTCAGCAATCGAGTACAAGAACGCCAGAGCAGCGGCCTCCTCCACATAGCCGAGGATGACCGCGCCGATCGCGCTGATCGTCATCAGCAGCCCGATCCCGAGCTTGCCCTTGAACAGCTTCCGAATCGCGCCAGGAGTGAACGTCGACGCGCCCAGCAGCAGGCCGATCCAGAACAGTACGAGCGCCGGGATCTCGAGCCCGGACCATTCAAGGATCAGACCAGCCAGGAACGCGACACCGGAGAAGACCGGCACCATGATCCCACGGTCCCTCCACCAGGGCCGCTCCACCTCTTCGGTCTCATCCTCCGCCGCAGTGGCAGGCTCGTGCTCGCAGCTACACGCCGCGCTCACGCGTCCGCCCCTGTACCGCAGCAGCCCCGCACCGTGCACGACGAGTCCACACACGGCGCGTGCTCATCGACCGCCAGCGTCACATCCACGAGCGCGACGAGCGCAGCCGCAAGATGCGGGTCAGCGATCTCGTAGCGCGTCTGGCGACCCTCAGGCTCGGCGACCACGATCCCGCAGTCACGCAGGCACGTCAGGTGGTTCGAGACGTTCGAGCGGGTCAGCTCCAGCTCGCGCGAGAGCACGGCTGGATAGCTCGGGGCGTTCAGCAGAGTCATCAAGATCCGGGAGCGCGTCGGGTCCGCCATGGCCCGGCCGAGCCGGTTCATGACGTCGAGGCGCGAAGCAATAGTCAGCATGTACTGAACTATACAGCAAGCGCTGATCAATCATTGGTGATCAGTTCCCCACCATTCATTGGGAGAAGAGTCGGAAGCCGCTGAATACGCAACTCAACAACAGTCGGCGCTACCAGTATGATCTCGTCGGGTTGGAACCCGGACCAGTGATCCTGCTCGTCGACAACGACGACGGGGGCCTGCGAGTATCCGAGGTCCGTGGTGATCCACGGAACCCCGGGCTCCATCTCACACCCGGCCCGCTCAGTCGACGTCTCCGCGAACAGGGGCTTCGCTCAGGAAGCGCCCGGACCACGGCCTTGATCGATCTCACCCGTCGGATGCACCCGCGGATCGTCTCCGACCTGCTCGGCATCACCCCCGCCTCCGCAGCCGCATGGTCGCGTCTCGCCAGCGGCGATTGGACGGACTATCCAGGGCTCCGCTCGGCCCCCGGCTTATGAACAGGTGCACCTACACTCGTCACGTCCGCGCGTCGTTCGAGCAGGATGGTGTCGCGCCACTGGCCTGCGAGCGGGCCGTGCTCCATGAGCGCTATCCGCTCGCGCCGGCCGACCTGGCGGAACCCCGCTCGCTCGTGGAGGCGGAGGCTGGCCGTGTTCTCGGGGAATACCGAGGACTGGATGGTCCAGATGCCCGTGTGCTCGGCGGCGCTGATCAGCCCCTCCAGCAGGAGACGCCCGACGCCTCTGCCCGACGACTGCGGCGCGACGTAGACGGAGTGCTCGACCACGCCGCGGTACACGGCGCGGGCGGAGACGGGGCCTGCGGCCGCCCAGCCGACGACCGTCGGTCCATCCGCCGCGACGAGCATGAGACCGGGCTGCTTGCCCGCTGCGAACACGTCCCAGGAGGGCGGCGGCTCGGATTCGAACGTCGCGTGGCCGGTCGCGATCCCGGCGCGGTAGATCTTCTCGACCGCGGGCCAGTCCGTCTCGACCATCGGCCGGAGCCCGACCGCTCCCATCAGCCCAGCAGCGCCTTCGCCGCATCGGCGAGCGTGCCGGTGGTAGGCCGGTAGTAGGCCCACTTCCCGCGCTGCTCCCTGGTGACCAGTTCCGCCTCGACGAGCAGCTTCATGTGGTGCGAGACGGTCGGCTGCGACAGGCCCACGGGGTCCGTGAGGTCGCAGACGCACATCTCGCCGGCGCTGCTGCCGACGATCATCGAGAGCAGCTTCACCCGCGTCGGGTCGCCGAGGGCCTTGAAGACCTTCGCGAGGTCGTGGGCCGTGCCGTCGTCCATCGCCTGGCCGGGGGCGCAGCACGCCCCAGCGGAAGAGGCGATGGTGGCGGGCAGTGCGTTCATGGCTCCATTCTGCCCGACGTATTGACATCTGTCGATATGAAGGACAGGATCGTTCCTGTCAACGCATCGAAGAACGTCAATGCATGGAGGTCGCAGTGAATCCTGTCGTCGTCATCGGGGCCGGTCCGCAGGGACTGGCCGCCGCCGCTCACCTGCTCGAGCGCGGGCTCGACCCGATCGTCCTGGAATCCGGCGACACGGCTGCCTCCGCGGTGGCCGAGTGGGGCCACGTCCGCCTGTTCTCTCCGTGGACCGAGCTCACCGACGCCGCGTCGCGACGCCTGCTGGAGCCCACCGGGTGGTCGGCCCCGACTCAGGGCTACCCGACCGGCGCGCAGTGGATCGATCAGTACCTCGCGCCCCTCGCCGACGCCCTCGGTGACCGCGTACGCTACGGAGCTCGCGTGGTCGGCGTCGGCCGCAAGGGCCGGGACCTCTCCGTCGACGCGGGCCGCGCCGAGCAGCCCTTCGTCGTCCACGTCGCGCGCGCCGACGGCACCGAGGAGCGGATCGAAGCGAGTGCCGTGATCGACGCTTCCGGCACCTGGCGGACACCCAGCCCCGCCGGCGCTGACGGTCTTCCCGCCCTCGGTGAGAGGGCAGCGGTCGAAGCTGGGCTCCTGGAGCACCGCATGCCCGCGATCGAGGACGCCAGCCCCCTGGCGGGCCAGCACGTCGTGGTGGTCGGCAACGGGCACTCCGCGGCGACGACGATCGGGGTCCTGTCCAGGGTGGCCAAGCGTGAGCCGGGGACGCGGATCACCTGGGTGCTGCGTCGCGGCGCGGTCGGCAACACCTTCGGCGGCGGCAGCGCCGACGAGCTGCCCGAGCGCGGCGCGCTGGGCCAGCGGGCGAAGAAGGCCGTCGAAGACGGGCTCGTCGATCTCGTGACCGGGTTCCGCTCCGAGCGGGTCGTCATCGACGGCGGCCAGGCGGCGCTCGTGGCAGAAGATGGCCGCCGGCTCGCACCTGCCGCTCGGGTGTTCGTCGCCACCGGGTTCCGCCCCGACCTGTCCTTCCTCTCCGAGATCCGTCTCGACCTCGACATGCGCCTGCAGGCACCGTCGAAGATCGCTGCGGAGGTCGATCCGAACGTGCACTCGTGCGGCTCCGTGCGGGCCACCGGCGCAGCCGACCTCGAGCAGCCCGAGCCGGGCTTCTACATCGTGGGCGCGAAGTCCTACGGCCGTGCGCCGACGTTCCTCGCCCTGACCGGGTTCGAGCAGGTGCGCAGCGTCGTCGCCGCGATCGCCGGGGACCGCGAGGCCGCCGAGCGCGTGGACCTCGTCCTCCCGGACACGGGCGTGTGCGGAGGCTCCGGCCTGTTCGACGCTCCCGACCAGGAGTCTTCCGCCGGGTCGTGCTGCGCGTCGAGCCCCCAGCTCATCCAGCTCGGCACGGCACCAGCTGGCCGCTGAATCGCGGACAACAGGAAGGGGCAGGAACCAGACGGTTCCTGCCCCTTCGCACGTGCGGTACTGCTCAGCCCAGGAGGTCGGCGAGAAGGGTCTCGACGCGGCCCTTGATCTCGTCGCGGATGGGACGAACCGCCTCGATGCCCTGCCCGGCGGGGTCGTCGAGCTTCCAGTCCTCATACCGCTTGCCCGGGAAGAACGGGCAGGCGTCGCCGCAGCCCATCGTGATCACGACATCGGAGTCTTGCACCGCTTCGGTGGTGAGCACTTTTGGCTGCTCCGCAGTGATGTCGATGCCCACCTCACGCATCGCCTCGACGGCGACGGGGTTGATCTGGTCAGCGGGCATGGATCCGGCGGAGCGGACCTCGACGCGGTCACCGGCGAGCTCGCGGAGCCAGCCGGCGGCCATCTGGGAGCGTCCGGCGTTGTGGACGCAGACGAAAAGGACGGAGGGCTTCTGGTCAGTCATGGCAGTTTCCTTCAGTCAGTCGGTGAGAGTAGCGAGGAGCTCGCGGACGCGGCCCTCGATGTCATCGCGGATCGCGGCGACGCCCTCGGGCGAGGCCAGCGCTGGGTCTCCGACGGCCCAGTCCTCGTAGCGGACCCCGGGGATGATCGGGCAGACGTCGCCGCAGCCCATCGTCACCACCACGTCCGCGGCGCGCACCGCGTCGTCGGTCAGCGGCTTCGGGAACGCATCCCCCGCTAGCTGTTCGCCTTCGATCTCGGTGAGCAGAGAGCGCAAGTGCGGGTGCACATCCGCCGCAGGCGTCGACCCGGCGGAGCGGGCGATGACCTTGCCCCCGGCGAGCTGGTTGACAATCGCGGCGGCAAGTTGCGAGCGGCCCGCGTTCTGCACGCAGACGAACAGTACCTGCGGCACCGCTGTCACCCGATCTCTGGTCAGATCGGCCAGGCGCTGCCGGGCGAACCGTTCGGTCAGCGGGATCATGTGCGCCGTCAGCTTCGCTGAACGCACCAGGCCCGCGTAGGACTCGCGCACGATCGCGACCACGAGATCACGGTTCAGCCCGGTCAGCTCGTCCGCGAGTTCCTCGGCGAGGCGGGTCACGCGGGTGTCCGTCTGCTGCAAGGCCTCGGCCCGTGCTGCGGTGTCTTCGGGCTCGTCCATGGCGGCTGCGGCGGGAGCGAACGCGTCAAGGAGAGCCGCGACGGCGCGCTGCTTGCCTGGCGCGATGCGGTAGTACACCCAGGTACCCCGCCGCTCGGACAGCAGCATCCCCGTCTCCTTCAGCACCTTCAGATGGTGGGAGACCGTCGGCTGCGACACCTCGGCGAGCTCGGCGAGGTCGCACACGCAGGACTCTCCGCGAGGGTCGATCGCGATCGCGGAGAGCATCCGCAGACGCAGCGGATCAGCGAGCGCCTTGAGCGCGCCGGCCACGGTGGTCGCGGCCTCGGTGCCGATGGCATGCGTCGCGGACGGCGCGCACGCCTCCGTGTTGGAGATGACGGCGGTATCGGTCATGACGTCCTCGATTCGACGGCGTAGGGGTCGGTGCGGAACCAGGCCCGGGCGGCCCAGAGCGAGACGTAGACGAGGCCCACGAGCACAGGCACCTCGATCAGGGGGCCGACGACTCCGGCGAGGGCCTGTCCGGAGGCCGCGCCGAAGGTGCCGATCGCGACCGCGATCGCTAGCTCGAAGTTGTTGCCCGCCGCGGTGAACGCGAGCGTCGTCGACCGTGCGTAGCCGAGGCCGAGGCCCTTGCCGAGCAGCAGCCCCGCGAACCACATCAGGCCGAAGTAGACCAGCAGCGGCAGCGCGATCCGCGCCACGTCGAGGGGCTTCGCCAGCACCGCATCGCCCTGCAGCGCGAACAGCAGCACGATCGTGAACAGCAGCCCGTACAGCGCCCATGGGCCGACCGCGGGCAGGAACTTCTCCTCGTACCAGGCGCGGCCATGGCGCTTCTCGCCGATCCATCGCGACGCGAAGCCCGCCACCAGCGGCACGCCGAGGAAGACGAGAACGTTCAGCGCGATCTGCCAGACGGAGACCTCCAGGCCCTGCGCGTCCAGGCCCAGCCAGCCGGGCAGCACCGTGAGATAGAACCAGCCCAGCACCGAGAACATCACGACCTGGAAGACCGAGTTGATCGCGACGAGCACCGCCGTCGCCTCGCGGTCGCCGCAGGCCAGATCGTTCCAGATCACGACCATCGCGATGCACCGCGCCAGCCCGACGATGATGAGCCCCGTACGGTACTCCGGCAGGTCCGGCAGGAACAACCAGGCCAGGGCGAACATCACGGCTGGGCCGGCCAGCCAGTTCAGCACCAGCGACGAGACCAGCAGTTTCTTGTCCCCGGTGACGGCGGCGACCTTGTCGTAGCGGACCTTCGCCAGGACCGGGTACATCATCACCAGCAGGCCCAGGCCGATGGGGATCGAGATCCCGCCGACCTCGAGCTTCGCCAACAGCCCCGAAAGAGCCGGCACGAAACGTCCGAGCAGCAGGCCCGCGACCATGGCGAGGCCGATCCACAGCGGCAGCCACTTGTCTAGGGTGGAGAGCCTCTTCGGGGCGGTACGGGTCAAAGCGTCGGTCATGCGAGCAGCTCCTCGATCTTCGCGAGGTAGACGGGCTTCGGGTGCGCGCCGATCAGCGTGTCGACGCGTTCCCCGTCCCGGTAGAAGCCGAGGGTCGGGATCGAGGTCACGCGGGCCGCGGCCACAGTCTCGGGATTCTGGTCGGCGTCGAGCTTCACGATCTTCACCCGGCCCGCGTGCTCGCCGGCGAGCTGGTCCAGGATCGGGGCGATCGCCTTGCACGGCCCGCACCAGGTCGCCCAGATATCGACCACGACGGGCAGCTCGGATTCGAGCACTTCAGCCTGGAAAGTGGCGTCGGTGACGGGGGTGACGGTGCTCATGCGGAGACCTCCAGGACGGGCTCGGGCAGGGTGGCGGGTGCGAGGTTCGACAGGTAGTGCTGGGCGTCCTGCGCGGCCGCGCAGCCGGTGCCCGCGGCGGTGATCGCCTGCCGGTACGTGTGATCGACGAGATCCCCGGCCGCGAACACCCCGGCCAGGTTCGTCCGCGTGGACGGGTGCGCGACACGAACGTAGCCGTCCGCGTCGGTGTCTACCTGGCCCGCGACGAGCTCGGAGCGAGGATCGTGCCCGATCGCGACGAACACCCCCGTCGCGTCGAGCGTGCGCTCGGCCCCGGTGACGGTGTCGCGCAGCACGAGCCCGGTGACCTGTTCGTCGCCGAGGATCGCGGCGACCTCGCTGTTCCAGGCGACCTCGATCTTCGGATCCTCCAGCACGCGCTGCGCCATGATCCTCGACGCCCGGAACTCGTCCCGGCGGTGCACTATGGTCACCTTCGACGCGAACCGAGTGAGGAACAGAGCCTCTTCCATCGCCGAGTCCCCGCCGCCGATCACGGAGATCTCCTTGTCGCGGAAGAAGAACCCGTCGCACGTCGCGCACCAAGACACTCCGTGCCCGGACAAGCGCTCCTCCTCAGGAAGGCCGAGCTTGCGATACGCGGATCCCATCGTCAGGACCACCGCCCGCGCCAGGTACGTCTCGCCAGCACCGGTCTCAACGGTCTTCACGTCGCCGTCGAGATCAAGGCGGATCGCGTCGTCGTAGACGATCTGCGCGCCGAACCGCTCGGCCTGCGCCCGCATCGACTCCATCAGCTCCGGCCCCTGCACGCCATCGACGAAGCCCGGGAAGTTCTCCACCTCGGTCGTCGTCATCAACGCACCGCCCGCCGTCACCGAGCCGGCGATCACGACCGGCGCGAGACCCGCACGTGCTGCGTAGACAGCCGCAGTGTATCCGGCGGGACCTGACCCGACGATGACCAGTTCCACCTCTTGATTCGACATGCATCTATATTGACATCTATCGAATCAATCCGCGAGTCCAAGCCGGCTTCGTCACCGAATGTTCACCCACCCCGCTCTGGCAGGGGCCCCCAATGCCCTCCGAGCGCGAACCTCTATATCGTCGACAAACCGTGCGCGAAAAGTGCACTCATCAACAATCGGACCTACCAGTAACACGGATGGGGTGCGGGCGCTGCGTGTCTCATTCGTGCACGTTGTACGCGCCCATCACGTGAACGGTTGAGACACGGACATCGCGACGAGCGGACGCGGCGACCAGGGGGCCGCGGCGACCAGGGGGCCGCGGCGACGAGGCGGATGCGGCGACGAGGGGCGCGGGGACGCGCGACGCGCGGATGCGGGGCGTCAGCGGTGGCGGAGACGGGCGGTCAGGGCGGCGCGGACCGTCGGCCACTCGCCGTCGATGATCGAGAAGACGACGGTGTCGCGGATCGTGCCGTCGGCCCACACCGTGTGGTTGCGCAGCACGCCGTCCTGCTTGGCGCCGAGCCGGGCGATCGCCGCGCGGGATTGATGGTTGTGCCAATGGGTGCGGAACTCGACCGCGCCGCATCCGAGCATGTCGAAGGCGCGCTCCAGCAACAGGAGCTTCGCGGCCGGGTTGATGCCGACACCCTGGGAGGCGCGCCCGATCCACGTCGAGCCGATCTCGAGCCGACGGTTGGCCTCGTCGAGGTTGAGGTAGGTCGTCATGCCCACGGCGCGGCCGTCTCGCGCGGAGACGATCGCCCACGGGGCGACGAGGCCCGCGCGCTGCCGTTCGAGGCGACTGTCGATCTCGTCCCGCATGCCGTCTGGCGAAGGGATGCGGGTGTACCAGGTGCGCCAGAGTTCGTCGACCGCGACGGCCGCCGCGAGGTCGTCCGCGTGCTGGGGTCCCAGCTGCTCGAGACGCACGTGGGCGTTCTCGAGCAGCGGGGCATCGGACCAGTCGCTCACGAACGGGCGTCCAGCAGCGCCCGCACTCCGTCGCTCAGAGCGGCGATGCGTTCGGCCGCATCCGTCGCCGAATCCGCGCGGACGTCGAGATACGCCTTCAGCTTGGGCTCCGTGCCCGAGGGGCGCACGATCACGCGCGAGCCGCCCTTCAGCGTGTAGCGAAGCACGTCGCTCGGCGGGAGCGTCTCGGAGCCCTCGCTGAGGTCCTCGACCCCCTTCACCTTCGCGTCGCCGATGCGCGACGGGGGATCCGCCCGCAGGCTCGCCATGATCGTGCCGATGATGGCGAGATCCTGCACCCGCACCGAGATCTGATCGCTCGCGAAGAACCCGAACGTCCGGTCGAACTCATCGAGCAGGTCCTGCAGCGTCTTGCCGGCAGCGCGGGCCTCGCTCGCGAGCTCCAGCGCCGCCACGGCGGCCGAGATGCCGTCCTTGTCGCGCACGGTCTCGGGGTTCACGAGGTATCCGAGCGCCTCCTCGAAACCGAAGATCAGGCCCGGTGCGCGCGAGATCCACTTGAAGCCGGTGAGGGTTGCGACGAAGCCCAGGCCGTAGTGCTCGGCGACGGTCTGCAATCCGGGGGAGGAGACGAGCGAGCAGGCGAGCGTTCCGGAGGCGCCGGCCTCGGCAGCCTTGCGCGCCGCACGCCAGCCGAGCAGCAGCCCGATCTGGTTGCCGGTCAGACGGCGCCAGCCGCCCTCGGCATTCGCGTCGGGCACCGCCACCGCGAGGCGGTCCGCGTCGGGATCATTGGCGATGATGAGCTCCGCATCCGCGTCCCGCGCCGTCTGGAAGGCGAGATCCATCGCGCCGGGCTCTTCCGGGTTCGGGAAGGCGACGGTCGGGAAGCGCCCGTCCGGCTCTGCCTGCGCGGCCACCTGAACGGGTTCGGGGTACCCGGCCGCGGCGACGATGCGACCCAGAGTCTCGCCGCCCACGCCGTGCATCGCGGTGTAGACCCAGCGCAACCCGTCGGCGCCGGCGGACGCGGGTCCGACGGCGGCCGTGGCCGAGACGTACGCCTCGACGACCTCCTCGGATGCGGTGAGGTATCCCAGCGAGCGGGGAATCTCGCTCGCTGGGACCTCCGTCGCGATGCGGGAGATCTGCGCCGCGATCTCGCCGTCGGCCGGTGGCACGATCTGAGACCCGTCGTCCGCCCCGCCGAGGTACACCTTGTAGCCGTTGTCGTTCGGCGGGTTGTGGCTCGCCGTGACCATGACGCCCGCATCCGCCTTCAGATGACGGACCGCGAACGCGAGGACCGGTGTCGGCAGGAGCCTCGGCAGGAGCACGGCGTCGAGCCCCGCCCCGGCGAAGATCTCCGCCGAGTCGCGTGCGAACACGTCGGAGTTGCGGCGTCCGTCGTAGCCCACCACCACGCGGGGCGTGTGACCGGCGGGCGCGTTCGCCGAAAGATAGGCGGCGAGTCCTGCAGCCGCCTGCGCGACGAGTACGCGGTTCATCCGATTGCTGCCCGCACCGAGCTCGCCGCGGAGCCCGGCGGTGCCGAACGCGAGGCGGGTGCCGAAGCGGTCGTCGAGATCGGCGAGAGCGGATGCGTCGCCCGCGTCCGCCGCCGCGAGGAGGTCGGTGAGTTCCTCGCGCGTCTCGGGATCGGGGTCCTGCGCGAGCCACGCGCGGGCGGCCTCCACGGCGGCGCTCACAGCTGGCCGATCACGCGGGCGAGGAGGTCGGAGATGACCGGCTCCGCCTCACGACCGGCCTCGATGACCTCGGCGTGGCTGAGCGGGGTGGGGGAGATGCCCGCGGCGAGGTTGGTGATGAGAGAAAAGCCCAGCACCTCCATCCCGGCCTGGCGGGCGGCGATCGCCTCGAGCGCGGTCGACATGCCGACGATGTGGCCGCCGATGATCTTGGCCATCTGAACCTCTGCCGGCGTCTCGTACTGCGGCCCGCGGAACTGGCAGTAGACGCCCTCGTCCAGGCTCGCATCGACGGTGCGCGCGAGATCACGCAGGCGCGTGGAGTAGAGGTCGGTGAGGTCGATGAAGGTCGCGCCCTCGAGCGGCGAGTCCGCGGTCAGGTTGATGTGGTCGCTGATGAGCACGGGCGTTCCCGGCTTCCAGTGCTCCTTGATGCCGCCGGCGCCGTTGGTGAGCACCATGGTGCGGGCGCCGGTCGCGGCCGCCGTGCGCACGCTGTGCACGACGCGGCGGGTCCCGTGGCCCTCGTAGTAGTGCGTGCGCGCACCGATGACCAGCACATGCTTGCCCGAGGGCGTCCGGACGCTCCGGAGCGTTCCGACGTGGCCCTCCAGCGCCGGCTTGCTGAAGCCCGTGACCTCCGGTGCATCGATCGTCGCGACGGTCTCACCGATGAGATCCGCGGCCTTGCCCCAGCCGCTACCGAGCGTGAGGGCGATGTCGTGCTGGGCGACGCCGGTGAGGCGTGCGATGTCGTCCGCGGCGCGGCGCGCGATCTCGAAGGGATCGGCTGCCGGGTCGTCGAGCGGGTTGAGGGGGGTCGTTGCCATGACCCCACCTTATGAACCCGAGGCCCCGCGGGCCACATCGACGCTCGTCGCATCCGCCGATTCGTCGGCGCGCACTGTCGCGGGAGAGAATGAGCCCCATGTCTGCGAGCTTCGAGAGCGCCCAGCGCGTCGCGATCATCGGTGGTGGCCCCGGCGGCTACGAGGCGGCGCTGGCGGCGGCCCAGCTGGGAGCGGAGGTGACGCTCGTGGAACGCGCCGGCGTGGGCGGCTCGGCGGTCATCACGGACGTCGTTCCCTCGAAGTCCCTCATCGCGACGGCGGATGCGGCCGTCGCCATCGCCGGGGCGAGCGATCTGGGCGTGCAGCTGTTCGCGAAGGACGGCACCGGAAAGCCCCTGCAGCCGCAGGTGGCCATCAATCTCGCCGCCGTGAACAAGCGGCTGCTCTCGCTCGCCCGTCAGCAGTCCGACGACATGCGCGCCTCGCTGGTGTCCGCCGGCGTCCGCATCATCTCGGGCCACGGCCGCCTCGACGGGCCCGGCGCCGTGGTCGCCTCCACCGGCCCCGGCGGCACGGACTTCGACCGGGTGGAGGCCGACACGCTCGTCGTCTCCGTCGGTGCCTCCCCGCGTCAGCTCGCCACGGCGAAGCCCGACGGCGAACGCATCCTCACGTGGACCCAGCTCTACGACATGAAGACCATCCCCGAGCACCTCATCGTGGTGGGCTCCGGCGTCACGGGTGCGGAGTTCGCCTCGGCTTACATGAACCTCGGCGCGAAGGTGACGCTCGTCTCCAGCCGTGACCAGGTTCTTCCCGGTGAGGATGCGGACGCCGCGGCGGTGCTCGAGAAGGTGTTCGCGCGCGGCGGCATGACGCTGCTGGCCAAGGCGCGTGCCGAGCGCGCCGAGAACACCGGTGACGGCGTCCGCGTGACGCTCGCCGACGGCAGGACGATCGAGGGCAGCCACTGTCTCATGGCCGTGGGGTCCATTCCGAACACGGCGGGCATCGGTCTCGAGGAGGCCGGTGTCGAGACGACGGAGTCCGGCCACATCCGCGTCAACCGCGTCGCACGCACCTCGGTGCCCAACATCTACGCGGCGGGGGACTGCACGACCTTCGTCCCGCTGGCCTCGGTGGCCGCGATGCAGGGGCGCACGGGCATTTTCCACGCGCTCGGAGACGTCGTCATCCCGCTCGAGCAGCGACGCATCGCCGCCAACATCTTCACCGCGCCCGAGATCGCGACGGTGGGCTGGCAGGAGAAGGACATCCGCGACGGCGCCATCAACGGCGTCGTGTGCAAGATGCCGCTCGCGGCCAACCCGCGGGCCAAGATGATGGGCATCAAGGACGGTTTCGTCAAGATCATCGCGCGCGAGGGCAGCGGAACGGTCATCGGCGGCACGATCGTCGGCCCGCGCGCATCCGATCTCATCTACCCGATCGCCATCGCTGTGGAGCGCCGTCTGACCGTCGACCAGGTGTCGCGCGTGTTCACCGTGTACCCGTCGCTCTCGGGCTCCGTGACCGACGCGATGCGCGCCATGCACGTGATCGAGCCAGCCACCGAAGACGAGGACTGATCCGGATGCGGCGCCCCGCCGCATCCTGAGGACCCACGCACGCGAGGCCGCGCTGCGCGCACGCGAGGCCGCGCTGCGCGCACGCGAGGCCGCGCTGCGCGCACGCGAGGCCGCGCTGCGCGCACGCGAGGCCGCGCCACTTCTGCGCACCCGCTACAGAAAATGACAGTCGCAACTGCGCAAAAGTGGCGCATCTGCGCACATGCGACGCAACTCGGGCACCCGGGCGGGCGGCGGCCCGCGCGGGTCAGTTGATGGTGAGGAGCTGGTGCCCCGCGGAGACCGTCGTGCCGGCCGCGGCGTTGATCGCCCCGACCACGCCATCCTTGTGAGCCTGGATGGGCTGCTCCATCTTCATCGCCTCGAGGACCACGACGAGGTCGCCCTTGACGACCTGCTGGCCCTCCGAGACGGCGACCTTGACGATCGTGGCCTGCATCGGCGCCTTGACAGCATCGCCCGAGGCGCCCGCATTGGCGGTCGTCTGGTGCGAGCGGCGCGAGGGCGGCACGGCCGCGGGGCGACCGGTCTGCGCGGGCGCGGCGGCGATCCGGTCGGGCAGGCTCACCTCGAGCCGCTTGCCACCGACCTCGACCACGACCGTGTGGCGCTGCTCGGGCTGTGCGATGTCGCTGAGCTCACCGTCCCACGCGGGGATCTCATTCACGTACTCGGTCTCGATCCAGCGCGTGTAGACGCCGAAGACGCCGTCTTCGGCGGTGAATGCCGGCTGGCGCACGACGTCGCGATGGAAGGGGATGACCGTGGGCAGGCCGGCGACCTCGAACTCGTCGAGGGCGCGACGGGCGCGGGCGAGCGCCTCCGCGCGGTCGCGGCCGGTCACGATGAGCTTCGCCAGGAGCGAGTCGAACGCGCCCGAGACGACATCGCCGGCGGTGACGCCCGAATCGAGACGGATGCCGGGGCCGCCGAAGGTCTTGAAGACCTTCACGGGGCCGGGCTGCGGCAGGAACCCGCGACCCGGGTCTTCCCCGTTGATGCGGAACTCGATCGAGTGGCCGATGGGCGCCGGGTCGTCGTAGCCGATCAGCTCGCCTTCGGCGATGCGGAACTGCTCGCGGACGAGGTCGATCCCGGTGACCTCCTCGGACACCGTGTGCTCCACCTGCAGGCGCGTGTTGACCTCGAGGAAGGAGATCGTCCCGTCTGCGCCGATGAGGAACTCGCAGGTGCCGGCACCGAGGTAGCCGACCTCGCGGAGGATGGCCTTGGAGGATTCGTAGAGGATGCGGTTCTGCTCCTCGGTCAGGAACGGCGCCGGCGCCTCCTCGACGAGCTTCTGGTGACGGCGCTGCAGCGAGCAGTCGCGCGTGGAGATTACGACGACGTTGCCGGCGGCATCCGCCAGGCACTGCGTCTCGACGTGGCGCGGCTTGTCGAGGTACTTCTCGACGAAGCACTCGCCGCGGCCGAAGGCGGTGATCGCCTCGCGGGTGGCGGACTCGAAGAGCTCCGCGACCTCGTCGAGTTCGCGCGCGACCTTGAGGCCTCGGCCGCCGCCGCCGTAAGCGGCCTTGATGGCGATGGGCAGTCCGTACTGCTGGGCGAAGGCGACGACCTCGTCGGCGCCCGAGACGGGCCCCGGCGTGCCGGGGGCCAGCGGTGCGCCGACCTTCTCGGCCACGTGGCGGGCGGTGACCTTGTCGCCGAGCGCCTCGATCGCGTCGGGCGACGGGCCGATCCAGGTGGCGCCGGCGCCGATCACCGCGCGGGCGAAGTCCGCGTTCTCGGCGAGGAAGCCGTAGCCGGGGTGCACGGCGTCGGCTCCGGCGCGCCGCAGGACCGAGAGGATCTTCTCGATCGACAGGTACGTCTCGGCGCCCGTGGTGCCCTCGAGCGCGTACGCCTCGTCGGCGAGACGCACGTGCAGCGCATCCCGATCCTGGTCGGCGTAGACCGCGACGGACGCGATTCCGGCGTCACGGGCGGCGCGGATGATGCGTACGGCGATCTCGCCGCGGTTCGCGATGAGGACCTTGGCGATGCGAGGCATGAGTGCCAGCCTAGCGAGAGCTCGCCGGGTCTTTTTGACCGAACTCCACAAGAACAAATAAATCTGTTCGGGAGAACCTACAACAGTCCCGACGCGGGTTCAGCCGCTGGAGGGTCCCCACAGATCGGTCCACACCACGCCGAGCTCGCGGCACAGGGCCCGCAGCGTGGACAACGACATTCCGACGACCGTCGACGGGTCGCCCTCGACGCGCGTGATGAAGGGGCCGCCGAGGCTGTCGACGGTGAAAGCGCCGGCGACGAGCAGCGGCTCGCCCGTCGCGACGTAGGCGGCGATCTCCGCATCCGTGACGTCCGCGGCGAAGCTCACCGACGCGGCGGCGACGGCGTGCGCCTCGACGGGCGCTGCGCCGGGGGTGAGCCGGATCACGCTGTGCCCGGAATGCAGCACACCCGTGCGGCCGCGCATGTCGCGCCACCGGGCCGTCGCGGCTTCCGGCGTGTAGGGCTTGCCGAGGATCTCGCCGGCGAGCTCGAACATCGAGTCGCCGCCGATCACGAGGCCGTCGAAGTCCTCCCCGTCCTCCTCGAGAGCCGCGACCACCGCCGCGGCCTTGCGCCGGGCGAGCAGCAGCACGTGCTCGGTGGGGGTGAGTGTGCGCCCTTCTGCGGCCTCGACGGCCGCGATCACCGCCTCCTCATCGACGTCGGGAGCAGCGGTACGCGGTTCGATGCCCGCCTGGCGCAGCAGCATGAGACGGGCGGGCGATGTCGAAGCCAGGAGCACGCGCATCCCTCCACGGTAGACGCTCGCCGCCCGCGGGCCCCGGAGGAGAGCGCTCCCGGGCGGGCGTGTGCGAAGCTCGAAGGATGGATGCCGGAACGCACCTCGAGCTCGAGATCACCGACGTCGCCCACGGCGGCGTCTTCGTCGGCCGGCACGGTGACGAGCGGCGTGTCGTGTTCGTGCCGGACACCCTGCCGGGGGAGCGCGTGCGGGTGCGCCTGACCGATACGTCCAAGAGATCCTTCTGGCGGGCGGAGGTCGTCGAGGTCCTCGACGCATCGCCGCACCGGCAGCCGCACGTCTGGGCGCAGGCCGATCTGTCGGTGCCCGCCGAGCACCGGCCCGGAGGTGCGGACTTCGGCCATATCGTCCTCCCGGAACAGCGGGCCCTCAAGCTCCGCGTTCTCGAGGATGCCCTGGCGCGCATCGGACGGCTGTCGCTTCCCGCCACGATGGAGCCGGCTCATCCGAGTGCGACCGGCGACGCCGAGAGCGGGGACGGCACGGGATGGCGCACGCGGGTGAGCCTGCACGTCGACGCGGAGGGGAACATCGGTCCCTTCGGCGCGCGCAGTCACCGCGTCGTCCCCGTTCGGGACCTGCCGTTGGCGACCGCGGCCATCGCGGAGGCGGCGGCGGGGCTGTCGGGTGCGCGGCCGGGGCGCGTGGATCTCGTCCAGCCGGCCGACGGCCGGGTGCGAGTGATCGCTCGACCCGAGACGCGCCCGCCGCGAGCGCCGCGCGCCGAGGTCGTCACCGAGCGGGTGGGCGAGCGCGCGTTCCGCGTGGATGCGGGCGGATTCTGGCAGGTGCACCGCCTGGCGGCGAGCACTCTGACGACGCTCGTGAGCGACGCGCTCCACGATGTCGGCGTCGACCCGGAGGGGTGGCACCTGGATCTGTACGGTGGCGTCGGGCTGCTCGCGGCGGCGATCGGGGATGTCGCAGGGCCCTCCGCGCGCATCACGAGCGTGGAGTCCAACGCGCGCGCGACCGAGCATGCGGGACACAACCTGGCGCAGTGGGTGGGGGCGAGGGCCGAGACCGCGCGCGTGGAGCGCTGGGTGGCCGAGCTCGCCGACAACGCGAGCATCGATCAGCGCGCGAGACTGGCGCGAGGCGTCGTCGTGCTCGACCCGCCCCGTTCGGGCGCAGGGAAAGACACCGCGCGCGCGATCGCCGGCCTCGAGCCGGCCGCCATCGTCTACGTCGCGTGCGACCCGGTGGCTCTCGCCCGAGACCTCGCGGAGTTCCGTATGCACGGGTACGAGGCTCAGACGGTGCGCGCTGTCGACCTGTTCCCGCACTCCCACCACGTCGAAGCGGTTGCGGCCCTTCGGCGAACGGACGCACGGCTAGCATGAGCGCATGACGCGCGTCGCCTTCATCGACGACCACGAGTCGGTGCGGCTCGGGGTGGAGGCCGCCTGTGCGCGGACCGGCACGACTGATGTCGTCTACTCGGGAGCATCCGTCACCTCCTACCTCGCGTGGCGTGCGGACGGCGGCGAGCAGGCGGATGTCGTGGTGCTGGATCTCACGCTCGGGGACGGCACCACGGTCACCGAGAACGTCACCCGGCTGACGGATGACGGCTCGGCGGTGATCATCTACAGCGTCGCCGATCGGCCCGCATCTGTGCGCGAAGCCCTGCTCGCGGGGGCTGCAGGCGTCATCAGCAAGGCCTCGCCGATCTCGGACGTCGTGGGAGCGATCGCGACGGTGGCCAGAGGGGACGTGCTGAACACCGTCGAGTGGGCCAGCGCGATCGAGGGAGACCGCGCCTTCGCCGACGCTCAGCTGTCGACGCGCGAACGCGAGGTGCTGAAGCTCTACGCCGCGGGACTCCCGCTGAAGATCGTGGCCGATCGGCTGGGCATCGCCTTCTCGACGGCGAAGGAGAACATCACGCGCATCCGCGTGAAGTACGTGGAGGTCGGCAGACCCGCCCCCACCAAGGTCGACTTGCTGCGGCGCGCGCTGGAGGACGGACTGCTCACGGAGCAGTCCGTGGGCGCCCATGACCGATAGCCGACCGTTACGCGTCCTCCGGGACGAGTTCGAGAACACCGGCATCCCCGGCATCGCCTCGTTCACGCGGGAGCGCGTCGAGCGCGTGATGGCCGTGTCGGTGGCGCTCGCGTTCGGGGCGCTCGGTGCGCAGGCGTTCTTCGCGGCCCTGGGCTCGCAGGACGTCCGGGACGGGTGGGGGCTCGCTCTCATGCTCGTGGTCTTCGTCCCCTTCGTGGTGATGGAGATCACGTTCTTCAGCGGTCGCTTCACGCTCTTCGGCGGCCGCTTCTTCGTCGTGGCCTACACGGTCGCCCTCGCCGTCTGGCCGTGGGCGACGGCCGGCTCCGAGACGGCGATCACGTATCAGCCGTGGATCTACTTCCTGGTGACCGTCGCCACGGTGGCGAGCGTCATCGTGTTCCCCCGGCCCGCGCACGTCGCGATCACCGTGCTCCTGCCCTTCGCCTACGGACTCGTCCGGATGATCGAGCTGCGCTTCGTGGCCGATGCGTGGATCGCGGTGTCGTTGGACACCTCGTTCTCCCTCATCCTGGGCAGCGTCCTGATGATGCTCGCGTGGACCTTTCGCACCGCGTCCTCGACGATCGACGAGCGGCGACTGCGTGCCGTGAGCTCGTACGCGCAAGCCGCCGCCGTGAACGCGACGGAACGCGAGCGTGTCGCGGTGGCCGCGCTCATGCACGACAGTGTGCTGGCGGCGCTGCTGGCCGCGGAGCGCGCTCGCACGCCTCGGGAGAGCGACCTTGCGGTGTCCATGGCACGCGAAGCGCTGACCCGGCTGGCCAACACCGACCGTGACGTGGGCGAAGGCAGCGATGCGCCCGTGCCGGCCGAGGCGATCGTGGCCGACATCCGCCGGACGATCGACGACGCGCAGTGCCCGGCCGAACTCGTCGTCGATCTCGACCCGGACACCCCTGAAGTGCCCGGTCGGGTCGCCCGCGCGCTGGCGCTCGCCGCAGCCCAAGCCATCTCCAACGCGGTGGAGCACGCCGCGGGCGCGGGGCTCGAGGTGCGCGTGAGCGGAAGCGCGGAACCCGGTCGCGTCGTCATCGTCGTCTCCGACCGCGGCCCCGGTTTCGACATCGACGAGGTGCCGGCCGATCGGCTCGGGATCCGCGCCTCCATCCTGGCTCGCGTGAGCGCGTTCGGCGGGAGTGCCGAGGTGGTCTCCTCCGAGGAAGGCACCCAAGTGACGATGACATGGCGGGCGGTGCGCCCGTGATCAGCATCCGGTTCGTCGTCATGATGCTCGGTGTCGCCTTCACCGGCTTCCTCGTCGCGCGTGCCTCCTGGATCACCGGTCCGGTCCGCGAGCCGCTGCTGCTGTGGACGGCGCTCATCCTCTTCCTCGTCGTGGCCTGGTTCTGCATCTTCTGGGGGATGACCTCGGGGCTGCGTACGCGCAGCCAGGAGATCACCGTCGCCCGGGGCAGCGACCGGCTGCCGATGTGGCTGTGCGTGGCGGCGCTCCTGGTCTCCATGGTGCTGCCGCCGCTCATCTCCGCGGCGATTCCGCCCGAGGCGCGCACGGAGCAGTACGCCACCTGGTACATCGGAGGACTCGGCGCGCTCATGACGATCCTCGTCATCCGCCGCCGGCCATGGGCCGCGTGGAGCGGCACCGCCGTGCTCGCGGGATGGTCGATGGTGCTCCTGGGACCGGTCCCCGCGCTCGGTCTCGGGCTGGTGGGTTCAGTGGTCTGGGTCACCGGAGCCCACTTCTTCACGTTCGCGCTGGACCGCGCGGCGCGCGACACCGAGAGGCTCGGCGAACTGCAGCGCACCGCATCGGCCGTGCAAGCGGCGCAGGGTTCCCAGCAGCGGGAGCGTCGCATCCAGGTGCAGCGCGCTCTGGCGGTCGCCGGTCCCGTCCTGGCGCGCACGATCGCGACGGGCGGTCGCCTCTCGGAGGACGAGCGCACCGATGCCCGCATCGCCGAAGGGCGGCTGCGCGATGAACTGCGAGGGCCGCGCCTGCTGGACGCCGACGTGCGCGCGGCGCTGGATGCGGCGCGCCGACGCGGTGCGATGGTCACCATGTTCGACGAGGGTGGCCTCGACGGGCTCGCCGAGGAGCAGTTGCACATCATCCGCGCCGAACTCGCGCAGACACTGCGCTCGGCGCGATCCGAACGTCTCTACATCCGCACGTCGCCCGATGATCGGGTGGCTGTCACCGTCGTCGGGCGCGCCTCCTCGACGCTCGGTCTGTCCGACGAGGACAGCGTCGATCTGTGGCGCGAGATCGAGCACCCGGCGAGCTGAGGTCCGTGATCCGGCAGCCGGCTGCGCACGCGCACCGGCAAAAGGAAAGGAGACGAGGGGCGGCGAGTCGCTCGCCCCTCGTCTCCGGGCGAGTGGTTACCCGAAAACCACCCGCAAGATCGAACCCGGTTGGTGCACCCTGACGGTCAACGGGCCGATCGAACGCGAAGATGCGTTCCAGCTCCTCCAGTATGCGAAAGCGGTGCGCGCAGTGTCTGTAGGTACTTTGGGGGACACCTGCGACGTGCCCCTGCGGCGCGGCTCAGCCGCTGAATCCGCCCCATCCGGCGTCGCGCCGCAGCGGCTGACGCAGCCCGCGCTGCGACAGCGACCACGCGGAGCGTCGGGCCGGCTCCGCGGCCACCGCACCCTGCTCCTCCTGCCGGTAGGCGGCGGCGACCACAGCGATCGCCGCGGCGAGCTCGACGTCGTCGGGGTTCCCCCTGCGCACCTCGATTCGCAGTGCGTCGCCGGGTTCCTCGAGGGTCATAGCGGGATGTTCCCGTGCTTCTTGGGCGGCAGGCTGGCACGCTTGCCGCGCAGGGAGCGCAGCGCCTTGGCGATCGCGACGCGGGTCTGAGCCGGTTCGATGATCCCGTCCAGCTCGCCGCGCTCCGCCGCGAGGAAGGGGGATGCCACGTTGTAGGTGTACTCGTTCGCGAGGCGCGTGCGCACCGCGGCGACATCCTCGCCGGCCTCCTCGGCCCGCTTGATCTCGCCCCGATAGAGGATGTTGACCGCTCCCTGCCCGCCCATGACGGCGATCTCCGCGGTGGGCCAGGCGAGGTTGACGTCGGCGCCGAGCTGCTTGGAGCCCATCACGATGTAGGCACCGCCGTAGGCCTTGCGCAGGATCACGGTGACGAGGGGGACCGTCGCCTCGGCGTATGCGTAGAGCAGCTTCGCGCCGCGGCGGATGACGCCCGTCCACTCCTGGTCGGTGCCGGGCAGATAGCCCGGGACATCCACGAGCGTGACGATCGGGATCGAGAACGCGTCGCAGAACCGCACGAAGCGGCTCGCCTTCTCGCCCGCATCGATGTTGAGCGTGCCCGCCATCTGCGAGGGCTGGTTGGCGATCACGCCGACCGTGCGGCCCTCGACGCGGCCGAAGCCGATCACGATGTTCGGCGCGAACAAGGGCTGGACCTCGAGGAACTCGCCGTCATCCACCACGTGCTCGATGACCTGGTGGATGTCGTAGGGCTGGTTCGGGGAGTCGGGGATGACCGTGTTGAGTGCGCGGTCGGCATCCGTCGTCTCGAACTCGAAGACGCCCTCGTAGCCCGGCACCTCCGACATGTTGTTGTCGGGGAGGAAGCCGATCAGGGTGCGGGCGTAGTCGATCGCGTCGTCCTCGTCGTCGGCGAGGTAGTGCGCCACTCCGGAGCGGGTGTTGTGCGTGAGGGCACCGCCCAGCTCCTCCATCCCGACGTCCTCGCCCGTGACGGTCTTGATGACGTCGGGGCCGGTGACGAACATCTGGCTCGTCTTGTCCACCATGATGACGAAGTCGGTGAGTGCGGGGGAGTACACGGCCCCACCGGCCGCAGGGCCCATGATGAGCGAGATCTGCGGGATCACGCCGGAGGCAGCGGTGTTCAGTCGGAAGATCTCGCCGTACTTGCCCAGCGCCACCACGCCCTCCTGGATGCGGGCGCCGCCCGAGTCCAGGATGCCGATGCAGGGGCAGCCCGCGCGCAGCGCGAACTCCATGATCTTGATGATCTTGTCGCCCGCCACCTCGCCGAGCGAGCCGCCGAAGGTGGAGAAATCCTGCGCGTACACGGCGACGGTGCGGCCGTGGATGGTGCCGGTGCCGATCACGACGGAGTCGCCGTACGGACGCGAGCGCTCCATCCCGAAGGCCGTCGTGCGGTGACGCACGTACTCGTCCATCTCCACGAAGCTGCCGTGATCGACGAGCAGCTCGATGCGCTCGCGCGCCGTGAGCTTGTCCTTCGCGTGCTGCTTGATCTGGGCGTTCTTCTCGGCGTCAACGACCGCTTCCTGGTAGCGCTGGCGCAGGTCGGCGATCTTGCCGGCGGTGGTCGAGAGGTCGGGGCTGTCCGTCACGCGTTCCACCCTATCGGCGCCGTCTCCGCTGGCGTTGGAGGGTGTCGACAGGTGTGTACCGCATCCGCTGTCGTCTGTCTCCGATGTCGGCGCCGTGAGCTGCGAGGCTCGGCTGTCAACGGGGGAGCGCCATCCGGGCCCGCGAGTAGGGTGAGGCGCATGCCGATCCCCGCCGATGGATACCCGCTCGCCGCCGCCGTCAGCCCCCGGGTGCAGGTCGTCGAGACGACCGACTCGACGAACGCGGATGTCGTCGCGGCCGTCCTGGCGGACGACGCCGGATGGCCGCACCTCTCCGTGTTGGTGACGACCGACCAGCGCCGGGGTCGCGGGCGGCTGGATCGTACCTGGGTGACACCGGCGGGCACGGCTCTCGCGGTCTCGGTCGTGGTGCGCGTGGGCGCTCTGCCGGTTCACGCGCGGGGATGGATCCCTCTCGTCGCGGGCGTCGCGATGACGCGCGCGATCGCCGCGCAGCTGCGTGGCATCCCGCAGGCGGTGGGGCTCAAATGGCCCAACGATGTGCTCGTGGAGGGGCAGAAGATCTGCGGCATCCTGGCGGAGGCGGTGCCCGGCGAGTTCGACGCGGTCGTGGTGGGTGCGGGGGTGAACACGCGGATGCCGCGGGTGGATCTGCCCGTGGCCACGGCGGTGTCTTTCGCCGCTCTGGGCCAGGAGGCCGATGAGGACCGTCTGCTGGCGGACTACCTGAAGGATCTCGACGAGTTGCTCTCGGCGCTCATCGCCGCGGACGGCGACGCCGTCGCGGCCGGCGTGCAGGCCGCCGTCGAGTCCACCTGCACGACTCTGGGCAGCGACGTCGCGGTGTCGCTTCCCGACGGCACCACGCTGGAAGGTCGCGCCGAGCGCATCGATGCCGAGGGGCGTCTGGTCGTATCCTCCGGCGGCGCAGAGGTGCCGGTGGCGGCGGGAGACGTCACGCACGTGCGCTGAGCGCCGCATCCGTCGCCTGGCGGCGGGCGTGTGAGCCGCGTCTACCCGGCGGTCCAGGGCACAATGGGAGCGTGACGCAGCCGACCGGATTCGGGGTCCGCCCGCCGACGCCCGCACCCGGTGTCGCGGCGCCGGAGCGTCGTATCGTGCGCACGCGGCGGCACGCCCGTCGGCTCTTCTGGTGCGCGCTCGTGCTCATCGGGGTCGCCGGAGCCGTCGGATACTTCCTGGGGAACCTCCCGGCGCCGTTCGAGGACTGGATGCTGCTGTCGGCAGCCGGACTCGTCGTCCTGGTTCTGGTCGTCATCCCCTATCTCGCCTGGCTCTCGCACACGTACACCGTCACGACCCGTCGCGTCATCGAGCGCTCGGGCGCGTTCGGTCGCCGCTCGCGCGAGCTCAGCCACGTCCGCGGCTATCGCATCACAGTGCGCCGGGGGCCCCTGCAGCGGCTCTGGCGCACCGGGACGTTGATCCTCGACGACGGGGTGGACGAGCCTCTGGTGATCCGCCGCATCCCGCAGGCGCAGTTGGTGCACGAGGTGCTCGTCGACCAGGTCGAGGTCAACCAGATCCTCGCCCACCGCGATGCGCAGCCGCTTCCCGCGCCGCCCGGTGCCCCTGCCTGATCGGCCGTCGTCCCCGCGGCGCCCGCGGTCGGCGCCGGCGTGAGGAAGAATGGTCAGCGTCCGGAAGGGGAATCATGGCGGTGCGCGTGGGAGTCGTGGGCGGCGGACAGCTCGCCCGGATGATGATCGCTCCGGCGGCGGAGCTCGGACTCGAGATCCGGGTGCTGGCCGAGTCCGAGGGGATGAGCGCGGCGCTCGCCGCGACGGCGGTGGGCGACTACCGCGACCTGGAGACGGTGCGCGCCTTCGCCCGCGATGTGGATGTGCTGACCTTCGATCACGAGCACGTGCCGCAGGACGTGCTGCGCGCTCTCGTCGCCGACGGCGTCGCCGTGCATCCTGGTCCCGATGCGCTGCGGTTCGCCCAGGACAAGCTCGAGATGCGCGAGCGACTGGCGCAGCTCGGCATGCCCCAGCCTGACTGGGCGCGCGTGGAGAATGCCGACCAGCTGCAGGAGTTCCTCGACGACCACGGTCATCGTGCGGTCGTGAAGACGCCGCGCGGCGGCTACGACGGCAAGGGCGTGCGTGTGGTGTCGGCGGCGACCGAGGCGCAGGACTGGTTCACCGCCCTGGCAGAAGACGCCCGTGGCGGAGCCCTCCTGGTCGAGGAGCTCGTCGACTTCCGCCGCGAGCTCGCGCAGCAGGTCGCGCGGCGGCCCTCCGGCGAGATCGTCGCGTACCCGGTGGTCGAGACCGTTCAGCGCGACGGCGTCTGCGCCGAGGTCGTGGCACCCGCGCCCGGTGCGCAGGGCCGACTGTCCGCGGAGGCCGAGCGCATCGGCCTCGCGATCGCGGAGGGCCTCGGTGTCACCGGCATGCTCGCGGTGGAGCTCTTCGAGACCACGGATGAGCGACTGCTCGTCAACGAGCTCGCGATGCGCCCGCACAACAGCGGTCATTGGAGCCAGGACGGTGCCGTCACGAGCCAGTTCGAGCAGCATCTGCGTGCCGTGCTCGATCTGCCGCTGGGCGCTGCACGCGTGCGTGCGCCGTGGTCGGTGATGATCAACATCCTGGGCGGGCCCGCCGAGGGGACGCTCGAGGACCGCTTCGACGCCGCCATGTCCGCGCATCCGGCTGCGAAGGTGCACACGTACGGCAAGGCACCCCGCCCGGGGCGCAAGGTCGGGCACGTGAACGTCGCCGGCGACGACCTCGACGACGTGGTCTACGAGGCGCGGGCCGCCGCCGCGCACTTCCTGGACTGACGGGTCCGACCTCGCGCGCCGTTGCGGTGATCTTCCAGTGACGCCGCCTAGCCTTGACGGGTGACCCGGCCGCTGCATTCTTCCGAGGCGCCCCTGGTCGGCGTCGTCATGGGCTCCGACTCGGATTGGCGTGTGATGAGCGAGGCTTCGGCCGCTCTCACCGAGTTCGAGATCCCGCACGAGGTCGAGGTCGTCTCGGCGCACCGCACGCCGCAGAAGCTGCACCGCTACGGCGTCGAGGCACGCTCGCGCGGGCTGCGGGTGATCATCGCCGGTGCCGGCGGCGCAGCGCACCTGCCCGGGATGCTCGCCTCCGTCACCGCGCTGCCCGTCGTGGGTGTCCCGGTTCCGCTCGCGACGTTGGACGGACTGGACTCGCTGCTCAGCATCGTCCAGATGCCGGCGGGGATCCCCGTCGCGACCGTCTCCATCGGCGGGGCGCGCAACGCCGGACTCCTCGCGGCGCGGATCCTGGGCGCATCGGACGAGGGCATCGCCGAGCGCGTGGAGGCGTACGCACGTGAGCTCGAGCGGATCGTCGAGCAGAAGAACCAGCGGCTGAAGGATTCGTTGTGAGTGCGGTGAGCCCGCCTCGCCCCGGGCGACGGCAGGCGGCTCCGCCGGTGGTGAACCCGTACCCGCTCCGCTACCCAGACAGCTCGTCGCGCGCCGTGATGACGCGTCGCGCGTGGTGGCTCGTGGTGCTGAACTTCCTGGTGCCGGGCTCCGCTCAGGTGCTGGCGGGCAACCGTCGGCTCGGACGGTTCGGCCTCGGCGCCACGCTGCTGCTGTGGGCGCTCGCCGTCATCTGCGCGGCGATCGCGCTGGTCGATGTCGGTACCTTCGTCGATCTGGCCACGGGTGCCTGGGTTCCAGGGTGGCTCGCTCTGCTGCGCCCTGTGCCCATGCTGATCGTGCAGGGGATCCTGTTCCTCTACGCGGGGCTGTGGATCATCCTGACCATCGACACGCTCCGTCTGGTCCGACTCGTGAAAGTCCAGCCCTGGGCGCGAATTGCAACCTCGATCGTCGCCATCGGGGCGCTCGTGCTCGCGAGCTCGGGAGCGGTCTGGGCGTCGAACTCGGTCGGTGCCGCACGCGACGCGCTCGGCGCCGTCTTCACGCAGACCGGGCCCGCCGTGGAACCCGTCGACGGGTACTACAACATCCTCCTGCTCGGTGCCGACAGCGGGGAAGGCCGCGACTCCATGCGTTTCGATAGCATCTCGGTCGTCTCGATCAATGCGGAGACCGGCGCGACGACGATCTTCGGAATCCCGCGCGACATGCCGAACTTCCCGTTCGCTCCCGGGCCGATGCAGGACAAGTACCCCAACGGCCACGAATCGCACCCCAGCGCCACCTGCGGGTGGGGCAGCGGTATCAACCAGCTGCGTACGGAGGTCGAGGTCTGCCAGGACGGCGACTCGATCTATCCGGATGCGGTCGCCAACGGCTCCGAGCCGGGGGTCGAGGCGACGAAGGACGCCGCCGAGGGCATCCTCGGCATCCAGATCCCCTTCTACGCGTTCATCGACATGGATGGTTTCGCCGCTCTGATCGATGCGCTGGGCGGTATCGACATCACCGTCAGCGAGCGACTGCCCAAGGGCGGCGGGCCCGCCTACGAGGGTCAGAGTGCCGAGGAGTGGGCGATCGGGTGGATCGAGCCCGGCGAGCAGCACATGGATGGCGACACCGCCCAGTGGTACGCCCGTTCGCGCTACACGACGAACGACTGGGACCGGATGCTGCGCCAGCGTCAGCTGCAGGAGGCGATCCTCGCGCAGTTCACGCCGGGCAACGTGCTCAGCCGGTTCCAGGACGTCGCCGCAGCGGGCACGCACCTCGTCAAGACGGACATCCCGCAGACCATGCTCGGGTACTTCGTGGAGCTCGCCATTAAGGCGAAGGAACAACCCGTTACCTCGATCGAGCTGACGCCTCAGGGCGGTATCGACGATCGCCATCCCGACTACGACAAGGTGCATCAGCTCGTGCAGCAAGCCCTGTATCCGCCGACGCCCTCCCCGACTCGGGAGGGCTGACAGCGTACCGACGCGGCGTCCTCCCAGAAGCGGGCGTGAACGGATGGGTAGTCTCGAAGGATGACCGTCACGCTCCGCCTCGTGCTCGATCAGCTGATCGATGTCGTCGATCCGGACGCCGCCGAGGCCGCGCGCGAGATCGCTGCCGCTCTCGTGGCGACCGCGCCGCGCGGATGCGCGGTCGGCGCGATCGTGCCGGCCGGCGCGGAGAGCGCTGCGGCCGAGATCGCCGGACTGGCAGACGTCTGGCGCGCGCCTCTGGCGCGACCCGCATTGAGCGCGTCGTGGCAGCTCGGCATCACACCGGGGATCGGCGGAGGGCTCATCCATGCGCCGGGTCTGCTCGCGCCGTTGGTGCGCCACGATCGCGTCAACGACAACGACCAGACCGTCGTGACGCTGTGGGAGCTGTGCGCCTGGGAGATCCCCGGCGATCTTCCCCGCGCCGCCGTCGCCTCCCAGCGTGCGCTGCTGCGCCGCGCAGAGAAGTTCGCAGACGCCGTCGTCGTTCCCACCCATGCACTCGCCGCCAAGCTCGCCGAGATTGCGCCGCGGCTGGCGGGACGTGTGCGGGTCATCCCGGGGGCGGCGCCCCGCGGGTTCACCGTGCCCTCGGATGCGGTCGGCCGGCGCCGTGAACTCGGCGTCGGGGAGGAGGTCATCGTCGTCGCCGGGTCCCGGTGCGACGACGCCGCCTTCGCTACCGCGTTCTCTGCGATCGGCTCGCACGGCTGCGATCAAGGTGTCGTGGTGATGGACGCGCTTCCCGGGTCGGAGCAGCGGGTTCTCGACCTCGCCGCAGCCGCCGGGCTCGCAGCCGAGCGCGTCCGCGTGCACACGCACCTCGACGCGCCCGACCGGGCGTCCGTGTTCGACGTCGCGACGGCGGTGATCGCGCCCTCGGCGCTCAGCGCCTTCCCGTGGCGAGCGGTCGAGGCGCTGACGCTCGGCGTGCCTCTCGTGGCGATGGCCTCGGACGTTCACGAGGAGGTGCTCCTCGACGGTGCGCTGATCGCCCCGGTCGAATCCTTCTCGGACGCGCTCGGGCAGGTGCTCGCCTCAGAGGAGAGCAGAAAGCGGTACGCGGTGCGCGCCGCCGATCGTGGTCGTGCCTTCTCCTGGCGCGACCACGCCGAGCGCGTCTGGGCCCTGCATTCGGAGCTGTAGCGCCGGTCGATAGGCTGATGTCGTGAACCCGCGCGTCGCCGTCATCGTCCGCACGAAGGACCGTCCCGAGTTCCTCGCCCGTGCGCTCGCAGACGTCGCGGCGCAGACATATCAGGACGCCGAGATCGTGGTGGTGAACGACCGGGGCGCTGCCGCACCGGTCGCCGACACCGTGGCCGCGTCTTCCGTGGCCGGGCGGGTGCGGGTGGCGGAGACCGCAGCTCCCGGCGGGCGGTGCGCGGCGGCCAATCTCGGTCTGCGCAGCACGGAGGCCGAGTTCGTGATCCTTCACGACGACGACGATCGCTGGGCCCCGACGTTCCTCGCGCGGACGGTCGAGTACCTCGATGCGCATCCGGCGGATGCGGGGGTGATGACGGCGACGGAGATCGTCTACGAACGCCGCGACGGCGCACGCTGGGTGGAGTACGGGCGGGAACCGTTCTGGCGCGGGATGACCGCCGTGACCTTCTCGAGCCTTCTCGAGGTGAACCGCGCCGTCCCGATCTCGTTCCTGTACCGGCGCTCGCTGCACGACGAGCTGGGGTACTACGACGAATCGCTCGAGACGGTCGAGGACTGGGAGTTCTATCTGCGGGTGACGGCAGTGCATTCCGTCGGGTTCCTGGCCGGTGAGCCGCTCGCGTTCTGGACCCAGCGGCCGGACACGGTCGGTGCCGAGGCCAACAGCATGTTCGAGTTGGCCGGTGCGCACGAGCGCGACGATGCTGCCGTCCGGGATGCGGCGCTGCGGGCGTGGGTGGCGAAGAACGGGGCCGGGGTTCCGCTGTATCTCGCTGCGATGGAGCGGCGTCTTCGTGAGGAGTTCGCGCGGGAGCTGGAGGCTCAACTCGCACGTCAACGGGAAGAGATCGTCACGGCGATCTACGACCGCCATCCGCTATGGCGGCGGCTGCGCCGGCTGCGCCGCGGGCACGCGGGACGTTGAGGGTGTCTGTGCAGGGGCTGCGTCGCATCGTGCGGGCGCTTCGGGAGGTGCCGGTGCTCGGCCCCATCGTCCGGGCCGGCGACAGGTTGTGGTGGTGGCGTGTCATTCGGCGTTCGCACCTCGTCGATCCCGCCTTCTACGCTGCTCAGCTCGGTGTGCGCGCTCTCCCAAGGGATGCGGCGATCGTGCATTACGTCAGCGTGGGTTTTCGTCGGGGTCTGAGTCTGAATCCGCTGTTCGACGAGATCCACGCCGGCGGAACGCTGCCGGAAGTATTCCGCGTGCCGGCGCTGTATGCGTACCTCTTGAGCGACCGCGTGACCGTGCAGGTGCATCCGCTGTGGGATGCGGTGGCGTTTGCCCGCGAGGGAACGGGCGATCAGCCGGCGGCCCTCGAGGATGTCTGGCGGCGGCAGGATGCTCGCATCCTGCTCGCGGCGCCGGGAGCTTCTCGGCAGTTCACCGTCGTTGAGCTGCGCACCGAGGCGATCGATGCGGTGCGTCAGTGGCGCCGGGGTCGGCCTTTCGTGAGTCCGACCGCCTGCGCGCAGAGCGAGGTCGACCTGGTCCGCGTCGTGCAACGCAGGGATCGAGGGTATGCGCGCAAGCTGCAACAGGTGTCGGATCTCGTCGCCGACGCGCGAGTGACCGCCACCATCGCGCTCGTCGACGTCGATGCCTCCCAGTGGCTGACAGCGGCTCTGCTCGCTCGCATGCAGCCGGGCATCCGGTTGCGTTCGTACCCGTCGGACGCGATCTGGTCCCAGGTCGTCGCCGACGCGGTCGAGGCGGGTGCGGCGCCCCTCGTGGCGGCTCTCGACGCACGTGCAGTAGTGAGCGACCAGGAGTTCGACGAGCTCGTCGGCCACGCGGGGGCAGGAGTCTGTGTCGTCCCCGCGCATCGCGAAGCGAACGGCACATCGTGCGGCGTGGGTATCGGATGGGTGGGCGCCGTCGGCGGCGAGTGCATCGTGCTCGGCGACCATCCCCACGAGGACGTGATGCGTCTCGGAGACCAGGTCGAGGTCCCTCGACCCTTGGGGCGCTCGTTCATCATGCCGCGACCGGCCGCGCGAGCAGCCTTCGACGCCGCGCGAGCGGACGACCTCTCCGACATCGTCTGGGACGGTATGCCACGGTGCATCGCGCTGCCGACCGTCGCTCCCGTGTTGGATGAGCCCGAACATGCTTTCCGGCGCCGTCGTATCGATCGGGCGCGGCGGGTTGTGCGCCGCGATGAACGCGATCGGATCGAGCGAATCCTGTCGGAGGCGGGTTTCTCGGTGCGCACATGGAGACTCGATCAGGACGCGGCCGTGCCCACGCTGGCGGTGCGTCGCCGTGGCGCTTCACAGCAACGGTGGGCGATCAAGATCTGCTCTCCAGCAGGCCGACGTGGCGAGGTGTGGGGCGACACCCACTTCGCGCAGGGGCTCGCCGCCGCCCTGCGCCGGGCCGGTCATATCGTCGTGGTCGACGCGTTCGGCGCCGCCAGGAGGAAGACCGCTTACCTGGACGACGTCAACGTCGTCGTGCGCGGCCCGTACCGCATCCAGCCACCCGACTCGGGAGTGAACCTCGAGTGGATCATCAGCCATCCGGACGAGATCACGAGAGCCGAGCTGGAGCAGTTCGATCGTGTCTTCGCCGCATCCGTGCCGTGGGCAGCTCGAGCCGAACAACGATGGGGTATCCCGGTCGAACCGTTGCTGGAGTGCACCGACACCGACAAGTTCACCCCGCGCGGGCTGCCGCGCGGGGACGACATCGTCTTCGTGGGCACGGCGCGAGGCATCCCGCGGCCCAGCGTCGTGGCGCCCGTTCGCGCCGGCATCGACGTCAAGGTCTACGGCCCTGACTGGCGTCCGTTCGTACCCGCATCCGTCATCACCGCAGAATCCGTTGCCAATGACGAGCTCCCCGCACTGTACGAGCGCGCCTCGATCGTGCTCAATGACCAGTGGCCGGCCATGCGCCGCGAAGGCTTCATCGCGATGCGCCCCTTCGATGTTGTCGCCGTGGGCGGACGTGTGATCTCGGAGCAGGTCCACGGCATCGAGGAGATCTTTCAGGGAGCGGTGGTGACGTACCGCGACGCGGAGCACCTCGTCGAGCTTCTCCGAGCCGATCCGGACACGATCTTCCCTGGCCGACGGCGACTCGAAGAGATCAGCGAATCTGTCCGACAGGAGCATTCGTTCGACGCCCGTGCCGCCGTGCTCGCCGCGGCGGCCGAGGCAGTGAGCCCTGGGATCGATAGACTCGATCGGTGAGGCCACGTAACCTGCTCCGACGGATCGTGTGGACGGCGAACGCGATTCGCCACCGTGACCCGCTCTCGCCGCGACTGTTCCGGCGTCTGTTCGGCTCCGTGCGGAGGCGCCCCTGGGACCCGTCGAAGACGCCGCGTCGCGTCGCCATACTACGCAGCGACGAGATCGGTGACACCGCCACCACCCTGGCGCTGCTGGCGGCGATGCGTCTGCAGTGGCCGAAAGCCGTGATCCACCTCGTGGTCAAGCCCGGGCCGGCGACGATGTTCCACGCCGCATCGACGGTGGACCGGGTCATCGAGTGGACACCGATCACCGAAGGATCGGCGCCGAAGCGGCAGATCCTCACCGCGCGACAGGCGCTGAGACGGTTCCGCCTACGGGGCTACGACCTCGCCGTACTGCCGCGCTGGGACTTCGACGACACTCCCGTGCGGTACCTCGCGGTCGCCTCGCGCGCGCGCTCGGTCGTGGGATTCGCGCCCGTTCCCGATCGCGAGCCCGTATGGTTCGGTGACCAGTCTCAGCTGCTCACGGACGAGATCGAGCGGGGCGACGTTCCTCTGTTGACCGTGGATCAGCTGCGTCGTGTTGCGCAACGCCTGGGGCTCGCCTGGCCGGAGCATCACGAGCAGGCGATCGGCTACGAGCTCTTCGACGACGCCGACGCGAGACGTGTCGCGCAGATGGCGCCGTTGCCCGCGGATCCGGGCCTGGTCATCGCGGTCGGAATCGGTGCGCGCGACGCCAAGCGCCAGTGGCCCGTCGAAGACGTGAACGAGACGGTATCGGCGCTCGGCGAGAGCGGCTCGATCACCGTGCAGATCCTCGGCGGCGAGGTCGACGCTCAGCGCGCGGTACGTCTCGCGGAGCTTCTGCGCGAGCGGGGCGTTCCCGCCGTCAACCTCGCGGGCGGACTCTCGCTCAGCGAGAGCGCCGCGGCCATCGCCCGATCGCACGTCTTCCTGGGCAATGACTCCGGGCTCCAGCACATCGCGAGCGCCATCGATCTCCCGGTCGTCGTCGTCACGTGCCATCCGGAGAGCGGTTCGCCGTGGAGCGACAACGCACCCGAGCGATTCGGGCCGTGGTCCGCGCGCAGCGCCGTGCTCCAACCCGCCACTCCGACGGCCGGCTGCGCCGAGGAATGCGTCGCCGACCATCCGCACTGCATACGCCAGGTGCGACCGGCAGACGTGGCGGCGGCCATAACGGGGTTGCTTCAGGGCGCCGCGAGCTGAGTCGGATAGTCTCGTTCGGTCCTCCTCGAATCCAGATCTGGAACCATCCATGCTCTCTTCGTCATCGATCACCCCGCGCCATCTCCTCGAATTCGAGACCACGCAGGTCATCGTGATCGGCGACGCCATGTTGGACCGGTACGTAGATGGGGCAGTCAACCGGATCTCCCCTGAAGCCCCGATCCCTGTCCTCCAGGTACGTCAGGATCGCAGTGTCGCAGGCGGCGCGGCCAACGCCGCGGTGAACATCGCGGCGTTGGGGGCGCACACGACACTGATCGCCTCCTGGGCGCCGGACGCCTCCGGTCGCGAGCTCGATCGCATCCTCGCGGAGGCGGGCGTGGTATCTGCGCGTATTCGCAGAGGAGACGCGCCGACCATCGAGAAGCTCCGCGTCGTCGCGGGTCAGCAGCAGATCGTCCGACTCGACCGCGAAGACACGACCGCCCTCGACGGCGACGGTGCGGACGACGTCATTGCGGCGCTCGCATCCGCCCTCGATGAAAGGTCGCGAGCCACCGCTGTCGTCATCTCCGACTACGCCAAGGGCATGCTCGACGCCGAGCTCGTGGCCCGCATCGTCGACGTGGCCCAGCGACACAGTGTTCCGGTGATCGTGGATCCCAAGTCGGACGACATCGCGAAGTATCGTGGCGCGGCGGTGGTCAAGCCCAACTTCGCCGAGGCTTCGCAGATGGCGGGTCTGGCGGCGACGGCGCCCGATGAAGAGAGTCTCGATGTCATTGCGCGGCGGCTTCTCGTCGACGGTATCGGCGCCCTCGCTGTGTCGCTGTCGGCCATCGGTGTCGAAGTGATCGAGGCGCACTCCCGCACTCGCATTCCGACGCGCGCCCGACTCGTCTCCGACGTGTCCGGCGCCGGCGATTCGATGATCGCAGGCATCGCCGTCGGTCTCGCGAGCGGGATGACGATTCTTCAGGCGGTGCAGGTAGGCAACATGGCGGCGGGTATCGCGTGTGGGCGCCCCGGAACGGCCGTCGTCACGGCAGCCGACCTGCTCAACGAACTGCTCGTCGAGTCTGCGCCCGAGGACCGGCCCGGCACGATCGAGGACTGGGATGAGCTCTCGCAGTTGGTCGCGGTCGAGAAGGCGGCCGGCAAACGGGTCGTCTTCGCCAACGGCGTCTTCGACCTGCTGCATGCGGGCCACGTCAGCCTGCTGAAGGAAGCGCGCGGCCTGGGTGATGTGCTGGTCGTCGGCGTCAACTCCGACGCCTCCACCTCGCGGCTGAAGGGCCCGTCGCGGCCCCTGCAGCCCCAGGCGGACCGGATGGCGGTGCTCGATGCCGTGCGCTACGTCGACTTCGTGACCGTTTTCGAGCAGGACACACCGCGCGAGCTCATCCGAGCGATCCAGCCGGATGTGATCGTGAAGGGCTCTGACTATCGCCCCGACGAAGTTGTCGGCGGCGACGACGCCAAGGCATGGGGTGGGACGGTGCATATCGTATCCCTCCTCGACGGCGTCTCCACGACGAGGCTGTCGCAGGGGCAGCAAGTTCGCCGCGGGTGACGCGGCGCGAACGGGAAGGTGAACGGCATGAGTGTTGTCGCAGACAATCTCCTCGAGAACGCGGCCCGCATGACCGCGCTCGCGAGTGACGAGAACTTCGAGCTCGCATTCGAGCGTGCGTCCAGCCTGATGGTCACGAGCCTCAAGGGCGGGGGCACTCTCTTTGCGTGTGGCAATGGCGGTTCCATGACCAATGCGCAGCACTTCGCCGAGGAGCTGACCGGGCGATTCCGCGCCAACCGTCCGCCGCTGCGGGCGATCGCGATCTCCGACCCCTCCCATTTGACATGCGTGGCGAACGACTACGGATACGAATACGTGTTCTCGAAGTTCATTGAGGCCTTCGCGCGTCCGGGTGATGTGCTGCTCGCGTTGAGCACGAGCGGGAAGTCTGCCAACGTCCTGCGCGCCGCAGAGGCGATGAAGGCGGCCGGCGGGGCGGTCGTCGCCTCATCCGGTCCCGCACGAACCGCGATCTCCGAGGTGGCGGACGTGTCGTTCGCGTTGGGTGAGAGTCGCTGGGCGGACCGCATCCAGGAATCGGAGCTCGTGGTGATCCACTCGCTCATGCAGGCGATCGAAGACGGGTTCGGCTACTCGACAGAGTAAGACGTGCGCGCGACGTCGACGAAGGCGGCAAACTCGGCCAGCCCAGCGAACGTCAGGTCCGCGTGCGGGTCCGCTACGTCGTCGATGCGCACGGCCAGGCAGCCGCCGGTGGCGGCGCCCAACCGTCGAGCCATCTCGACATCCGAATCGGTGTCACCGATCATGATGCTCAATGAGCCGTCGACGTCGGGGTGCGCGTTCAGATACGCCATCGCCATCCCTGGCAAGGGTTTACGGCACGTGCAGCCCTCGGACGCCAGATGCGGACAGGTCTGCACGGCGTCGATTCGCCCGCCCGCGTGCCTGACGGCGTCGATCATCCGCTGATGGATCTCTTCGAGCTTCTCCGTCGTCATGAGGCCCTTGCCGACGCCCTGTTGATTCGTCACCACAACGATGCGCGGCGCCCACCTCGCAAGCGAGCGGAGCGCGTCCAGGGCGCCGGGAAGAAACTCGAATCCGGTCCAGTCCAGGACATACCCAGCCATGATGCGCCGGTTGATGACGCCGTCGCGGTCGACGAAGAGGCACCACTGCCCTTCCGAGCGTTGCTGTACGAGCTCCGCCATGGCATCCGACATCATGCCTCGACGCTACCGCGCCTTCAAGCCGGCGCATGACAAGGCGCTCTGGCCGATCGTGCGGCTACCGAGCGTCATGCGATCAGCCGGCGCGGGCGTGCGAAGGTCCCGACATCGTGTCGCTGAGTGCGTATCGGTGTGTGTCCGCCGATACTGGTGGAGTGATCATGGGACACGACTCTTCGTTTGCCAACGCTGCCCCTGTGTGGCGCTCGCGTCGGAGGGTCGCGACAGTCGCAGTGAGCGCGGGCTTGCTCGTGGGCGTCCTCGCCGGATGCGCCGCTGCGTCCTCCGTGCCGACTCCCACCCCGACCAAGACAGCTGAACCGACGCCGACGGCTTCCTCTGCGTGGACGCCGACTCCTTCTTCCTCGTCTCCCGATCAGGTGATCCCGGATCCGCAGCCCACACCGGCAGGACCGGCTAGCGTGACGATCGTCAGCTCGGGAGCCGACGGAGCCAGCATCTACGCCTCGGGTCTCGTCACCGGTGACGGCGGGGTCGACGGCGTGTGCACATTGACGGCGACCGCCACCGACGGCCGGGTGCTCACGGGAGCCATCGACGCCCAGGCGACTCCCGCAGCGGTCAACTGCGGCCTGATCGAGATCTCTGCCCCCGCGGGGTCATGGACCCTGGTGTTGAGCTATCGCTCCGCCGCGACGCAGGTGTCGTCCGACCCCGTCACCGTCACGCAGCCGTGAGTGTGAAAAGGCAGAGCCGCCACCCTCGCTACGTCGTAGCGATTCTCGGAGTTGTCGTCGCGGTCGTCGCGTCCTTGTCGGCGGTCATCCTTCCCCCCGCGGCACCTGCGGCCGTCGCGGCGGATGCGAGTAGTTTTCAGGATGGCTATCTGATCTCGGACCGCAACTTCTTCGATTCCCAGTCCATGACGGCCAGCGACGCGCAAGCCTTCCTGAACTCGAAGCTCTCGTCATGCGCGGGCAGCAATGGCATGCCCTGCTTGAAGGACTATGTGGCGCAGTCGACGCCGGCGATGCCGGCGAACAACTACTGCAATGCCTACTCGGGTGGCACGATGACCGCCGCGCAGCTCGTGGTGGCTGTGGCGCAGGCGTGCGGGATCAACCCCAAGGTCATCCTCGTCATGCTCCAGAAGGAGCAGGGGCTGGTCACCGCCAGCTCGCCGACTCCTCGCAACTACAGTGCCGCTCTCGGACAGGGGTGCCCGGACGGCGCCGCGTGTGACCCGCAGTTCGCGGGGTTCTTCTACCAGATTTACGGTGCCGCGAAGCAGTTCCAGGTCTACATAAAGAACCCCCGGTCGTTCGGATACCAGCTTGGCTGGAACAACATCCTCTATCAGGCCACGCCGCCCGATAACAATCGGGTCTGTGGCACGAAGCGGGTGTACATCCAGAACGACGCGACGCGCGCCCTTTACATCTACACTCCGTACACGCCCAACCAAGCTGCGTTGAACAACCTCTACGGCACGGGCGACTTCTGCTCGAGCTACGGCAACCGAAACTTCTGGCGGCTCTACACCGACTGGTTCGGCGACCCGACCGCGGAGCGCGTCAGCGGCGCGTACGCGGACACCTGGGCGGCGCTCGGAGGCGTGAACGGGATACTCGGCGCGCCCACCGGAGATGTTGTCTGCATCAACAGCCGCTATTGTCAGCAGGCGTTCCGCGGCGGCACGATCTTCTGGTTCCCCGGTCGCGGCGTGTTCGGAGTGCCGACCGTCATCGAAACGATGTGGCGCAACATCGGCTTTGTCGACGGCAACGCCGGGATGCCGACCGGCGTGGTCGTGTGTGCGACGGACGGCACGTGTTCGCAATCCTTCGACGGAGGGGTCATCGCCGCCGACGCGGTGGGGGGCAACCTCGTCGGAAGCCATGTCGCATCGACGTGGCTGTCCGCCGGCGGCCTCAGCCTGGGCGGCGCGCGCGGTCCCGAGGTCTGCACCGGCAATCAGTGCGCCCAGCTGTTCGCGCGTGGAGCACTCTTTTCCGGCAGTGCGGCAACCTCGGTGACGGGCGCCGTCTTCGCCGCATGGAGCGCGGCGGGCATGGCGGGAAGCTCCCTCGGCTATCCGTCAGCCGACGCCGTCTGCGTCCGCGCCGGATGCACGCAGCGGTTCGACGGGGGGCTGATCGTCTCCGGCGGCGATCACGCAGAGGTCGTGCCCGCAGTCATCGCGACGAAGTTCTTCGCGATCGGTGGGGTGTCCGCCGTGGGCGGACCCGTCACTCCGGCCTCCTGCGATACTGCGGGCGCCTGCTTCCAACGTTTCCAGGGTGCGCGCATCGACGTGTCCCCTGCGCGCGGCAGTATCGCCACGACGTCGTGGTTCTTGGATGCCTGGGCCGCGCGTGGATTCGAGCAGGGTCAGCTGCGCTCCCCGATTGCGGAGGCAACGTGCTCGGCGGTGACCTGCTCGCAGCCGTTTGACGGTGGCATTCTTGTCGGCTCGCCGTCCAACGGCGTGGTCGCGGTCTACGGCGAGTACCGGGATCGGTGGTTGGCGTCGGGCGGACCGACCGGTTCGCTGGGTCTGCCGCTGGCGGGGGACTCCTGCAACGGGCGGAACTGCGCGCAGTCGTTCCAACGGGGGGTCCTCGCATGGACGCCGACGTACGGCATGATCACAGTGTCGAACTGGTTCCTGGCTCCGTGGCAGGCGCAGGGGTCGGGCTCGGGTCGTCTGGGCGCTCCGACCGCCGCGGCAACGTGCTCGGCGGTGACCTGCTCGCAGCCGTTTGACGGTGGCATTCTTGTCGGCTCGCCGTCCAACGGCGTGGTCGCGGTCTACGGCGAGTACCGCGATCAGTGGTTGGCGTCGGGCGGACCGACCGGTTCGCTGGGTCTGCCGCTGGCGGCGGACTCCTGCAACGGTCGCTGGTGCGGTCAGCGCTTCGAGCGAGGCGCCATCGTCTGGTCCCCGTCGACCGGCGTGCGCGCCGTCGCCGAGCCGATCGTGGGCCGATGGAACGCGAACGGCGGTGCGGACGGTGCATACGGCCTTCCGATCGGGGCCGCCGTGGTCTCCGGCAACAGCGTGTCGCAGCAGTTCCAGGGCGGGACGATTTCCGCCGGCGGGTGATCTCCCGAGGCATCGGTCAGGGGAGGCCGCAGGCTCGGTGATAACCTAACGAGCGCACTCGCGCACGTTCAGATGCCGCGCTGCGCCACTTTCCGTCGCGAATTGGTGGTCGTCGGCGGGCCTCGAATCCTGCGAGAGTGCCCGACCGAAGTCCTGGTTCCGCAGGGACCTGCAGGGTGCGGTCCACTCACACGTACGAGAGGTTTGTAAGCCATGGGGGAACCCCAGAAACTGTCGCCCGAGGTCGTTGACGCGGTTTCGCTCGAACGGGCGCTCCGGGATGTCGAAGCGGCAAATCTTCGGGTGATCGAGCTGACCAAGACCATGGTGGCGCGTGAGGCGCGCATCGCGACGCTGGAGAGCGAGATCGTCAGGCTCAAGCGCTCGATGAACCCGCGGAGGCGTCTGGAGTACATCTTCCGTAAGAACCACGTTCTGTACGCTCTCGCGCGTCGGGCGAAGCGGATGACCGGGCAGTGAGTCAGACGCAACCTGCTCGCGTTCTTCTCGCCGTCACCTTCTACAACGGTCGTGCGTTCGCTGCGCGCACGCTGGAGTCGATTTCACGGCTTGCGCACCCGGGCTTCGAGCTCGACGTGCTCGTTCTGGACGACGCGAGCCCGGAGCCCGGGTTCAGCGAGTACCTCTCCGAGCTGTCGCAGTCCGCGGGCGCGACGTACTACCGCACGCCTCGCAACCTCGGCATCCCACGAAACGTGAACCTCGGACTCGCGACGGCCCAGCGGCTCGGCTACGACTACGCGGTCATCTCCAACTCCGACGTCATCTACTCGAAGGACTCCGTGAAGGTTCTCTTCGACGTAGCGACACGGGCCACCGATGCGGCGTCGGTCACGGCATGGTCCACGAACGTCGACCCTTACTCGTTACCCAATGGCGTCGAGCTGTTCGTCGAGTCGCAGGACGTCGTGGACCGCATCGGTGATGCACTGTCGGCAGAGTTCGGTGCGTCGGCGCTCCGCGTGCCCGCGGGGATATCTTTCGCCATGATGGTGCCGGTCGCTGTGCTGGATACCGTCGGGCTCATGGACCCGGTCTTCGGGCGCGGCTACGGCGAGGAATCGGACTGGTCCGCCCGTGCGGACAGTGCTGGATACAGCCATCTGCTCGCCCAAGGTGCTTTCGTCTATCACGCGGGCCGCGGATCTACCCTGGCTGCGGGCGTTGTCTCGGGCAAGGAGATCGCAGACTGGCGCAACCAGGGCATCGTCGATCACCGCACGCCGATGTTCCAGTGGAATGTCGACGGCTTCCTGCGCTCCGGCGAGCTGGATCACGCCAAGCGACGGGCTGTCGAGGCAATCGTGCGTCATGCGGCCGCCGAGCGGGGCTACGCCGTGATCAATTCGTCACGCGACTGGGAGGATGTCGATCAGGGCGTCGTCGCGGTTGCGATCCGATCCGCAGAGCACGAGCTGTGCACGGCGCACTGGTGCGGGTTCACGGCCGACATCGACACTGATTCGGTCAATGTCCTCGGGGCTGTTCGGCGCTACTTCGGCGACACGAGCCCTGTCTATACCAACATCAGCCCCGCCCAGTGGGAGGGAGCCGGCCGGTACGGATATCCGCTTGAACTGTAAAGCGGTTTCCTCGCACGGCGAGCTGGAACGGTGCCGTCGTCGCTGACGACGCGTTCAGGAGCGTTTCAGTAGTCTCTATTTGCGTTGGCGACGTGGTCGTCATGAGGTTGCCCGTCACGAGCGGGCACGAAGGGTAAAGATGGCTCAGGCACTGGTTGTCACCGGCGCGGGCGGATACGTGGGACGCCATGTCGTGAGCGCCGCCGCCGATCTCGGGTACCGCGTCGTCGCGCTCGTACGCCAGGCTCGAAACGGCGAGATTGATCCTCGTGCGGAGATCGTGGAAGCCGATGTGCTCGACCCTTCGTTCGATCTCACGGCCATCCTGCCGGTGGACGAGGTTGCTGCTGTCGCGCACCTGGCGTGGCAGGACGGGTTCGTGCACAACGCGTCCTCGCACATGGCCAACCTGTCCGCGCACTACCGCTTTCTGACTACCCTGGCCGATCTCGGCGTGCGCCGTGTGGCGGCGTTGGGGACGATGCACGAGGTGGGCTACTGGGAAGGTGCGATCACGGCGGAGGTGCCGACCAACCCGGTGACTCTGTACGGGATCGCAAAGGACGCGCTGCGTCGTTCGACGTTGCTCTCGATCGGGGACCGGATCGAGTATGTGTGGTTGCGGGCCTACTACATCCTCGGCGACGACCGACGCAACAGCTCAATCTTCGCGAAGCTGCTGGACGCGGCCGATGGCGGGCAGACGACATTCCCGTTCACGACCGGGAAAAGCCTCTACGACTTCATCGACGTGGCTGAGCTGGGCCGGCAGATCGCGGTCGCGGCGACGGCGCCGGGCGTGACAGGTGTTCTGAACACGGGCTCGGGGGTGCCCGAGTCGCTCGCCGACCGCGTCGAGCGGTTCATCCTCGAGAACGGGCTGCCGATCTCGCTCGAGTACGGTGCGTTTCCCGATCGGCCTTACGATTCGCCCGGCATCTGGGCGGATGCCGCAGCGATCCGTGCGCTGATGGCCGCGTCACCATTTGCGAAGGAGAACTGATGGCACTGGAGTACGGCAAGGCCCTGCGAGTGCATGAGACCGCGATCCCCGGGGTAGTTCTGTTTGATCTACCGGTACACGGCGATAATCGAGGCTGGTTCAAGGAGAACTGGCAGCGCGAGAAGATGATGGAACTGGGGCTCCCCGATTTCGGCCCGGTTCAGAACAACATCTCGTTCAATGATGCGGTCGGCACCACGCGCGGCATCCATGCCGAGCCATGGGACAAGTTCATCTCCATCGCCTTCGGCTCGGTCTTCGGTGCCTGGGTGGACCTGCGTGCGGGGGAGAGTTTCGGACGTGTCGTGACAGCCGAGCTCGACCCGTCGACCGCGATCTACGTTCCGCGCGGCGTCGGGAACTCCTACCAGACGCTCGAGCCGAACACCGCCTACACCTACCTCGTCAATGATCACTGGAGCGCGGACAAGGTGGGCGAGTACTCGTTTCTCAACCTCGCCGATGAGACAGTCGCCATCGAGTGGCCGATCCCGCTGTCCGAGGCGGAGCTGTCCGACAAGGACCGGGCGCACCCGCGCCTCGCCGATGTCGTCCCCCTGTGAACGCCTCACGGTTGCTCTGGGCGCGACCGTTCGTCCCCGGGTCGCGACGGCCCACGTCATAGAATTGGCATGATGGAGTCTGCAAACGAGCAAGCCGCGTCGCGATATCGGCGGCTGTCGGCACTGCCGTTCGATGCCGTGGGGGCGGCCAGCGGTGGATCAGGGTGGAGCGCCATCCGCAACGTCTTCGCACATCGCGAGATGCTCAGTCTTCTGGTGCGGCGCGATCTCAAGGCACGGTACAAGGACTCGGCTCTCGGCTTCTTCTGGTCCTTGGTGCGACCTCTGGTCCAGTTGGCCGTCTACTTCGTGGTCATGGGGCAGTTCCTGCGTGCTGCCGAGAGCATCCCGGACTTCGCGGTCTACATCTTCTCCGGCCTGTCGGTGATCGGCCTGTTCACGGAGATCGTCGTCGGCGGAACGAGTTCGGTGCTCAGCAACGGCGGGTTGGTGAAGAAGGTGTATCTGCCGAGAGAGGTCTTCCCGCTCTCGAGCGTGGGGTCGGCCCTCTTCAACTTCGGCATCCAGCTTCTCGTGCTGCTCGGGGCGACCTTCCTGGTGCTCAAGCCGCCGCTGCACTGGGAGATCGTCTACTTCGTGCCGGCCCTGGTGCTCATCGTTGTCTACGGCACCGCGTTCGCGTTGCTGTGCAGTGCTGTGAACGTGTACCTGCGCGACACGCAGTACCTGGTGGAGGTGATCACGATGCTCCTCTTCTGGGCCAGCCCGATCGTCTACTCGTGGGAGATGGTGAAGTCGCTCGTGACCTCGCCCGTCTTGCTCGAGGTGTACACGAACAACCCGCTCACACTGGCGGTCCTCGGCTTCCAGCGTGCGTTCTGGGTCGCCGGGGATGCGGTGGAGACGCCGGGGGGACTCATGGTCCGCATGCTCGTCGCAATACTGGTGGGCATCGTGCTGTTGTTCGTCAGTCACCGCATCTTCCTGCGTCTGCAGGGTAACTTCGCTCAGGAGCTGTGACATGCCCGACTCTGCTGTTCTGTCGTCGGACGAGGCGCGCGCGCGCCCGGTGGTCGCGCGCATCGACGATGTGCACAAGCGGTTCACCATCCGCAAAGACTCCTCGATCAAGGAGCGCATCGTCACCCTCGGACGTGCCGGGCGCCGGCACCGTCAAGACTTCTGGGCGCTGCAGGGCGTCACTCTCGACATCAATGCCGGCGAGACCATCGGGCTCATCGGCCACAATGGCTCGGGAAAGAGCACACTCCTGAAGGTCATCGGGGGCATCCTCGAACCGACCAAGGGCACGATGCGTCGGCGCGGGCGCCTTGCCGCATTGCTCGAGCTGGGCGCGGGGTTCCATCCCGACTTGACGGGTCGCGAGAACGTCTTTCTCAACGCGGCGGTTCTGGGGCTGAGTCGCGAGGAGACGGAGGCTCAGTTCGACGACATCGTCGCTTTCGCGTCGATCGGTGACTTCATCGACACGCAGGTGAAGTTCTACTCATCCGGCATGTACGTGCGGCTGGCGTTCGCGGTCGCGGTGCACACCGATCCGGACGTCCTTCTCGTCGACGAGGTTCTTGCGGTGGGGGATGAGGCGTTCCAGCGCAAGTGCATGGATCGCATCCGCGACTTCCAGAAGCAGGGGCGCACGATCATTCTCGTGAGCCACTCGCTCGACCAGGTCACGGAGCTGTGTGAGCGTTGTGTCCTGCTCGAAAAGGGGAGGGTCGTCTTCGACGGCGATCCCACCGCTGCCGTCGCCCGGTTCCGGGACTTGCTCGAAGAGCGCCGTGTGGCCGAGAAGGTCGCAAGCGGATCGTTCGACCGTCGGCCGGAGGGTGCCATCACGGCGGTGTCCGCCACGGTCCAGCGCGAAGACGGCGTCCAGGTCGCGCGTTCGGGGGATGACATCGAGATCTCTCTGACAATCGCGGCGGAGGGACTGGAGTCGGCGATCTGTCGCATTCAGATCGACGACGCTCTGGGCCAGAAAGTCTTCGCGACCGGCACGGACTGGCTCAAGATGTCGGTGCCTACGATCAACGGCGAACGTGTCCTCGCGTTCCAGCTGCGTCGTCCGCAGCTCGGAGGGGGCAAGTACTTTGTGAACGCGACGCTGATGGACGACCGCGGTCAGACGCTGCACAACGTGACGCAGGCCACTTCCTTCAACGTCGAGCCCGACCCGCGCGCGATCGGCTACGTGCGTATCGACGTCGACACCAGTATCTGAACGAGACCGGCCGTCATGCGGCGGCTCGCACAAGCGGTTGAGCGCTGAGCGAGCCGCCGTTCGTTCACTGTCCCTTGCTGGCGTAGAAGGCTTCGACGCCGTCTTTGGTGGGGGCCCACCATGCTTCGTTGTTGCGGTACCAGTCGATGGTGTTGGCGAGTCCGGTTTCGAAGTCGCTGTAGGCGGGGGCCCAGCCGAGTTCGGTGCGGAGTTTGGTGGAGTCGATCGCGTAGCGCAGGTCGTGGCCGGCGCGGTCGGTGACGTGGTCGTACGCGTCGGCGGGCTGGCCCATGGTCTCGAGGATGAGTTCGACGACGTCTTTGTTGTTCTTCTCGCCGTCGGCGCCGATGAGGTACGTCTCGCCGATGACGCCTTTGTCGAGGATGGTGAGCACGGCGGAGGAGTGGTCGTCGGCGTGGATCCAGTCGCGCACGTTCTCGCCCGCCCCGTAGAGCTTGGGGCGGATGCCGCGGATCACGTTGGTGATTTGGCGGGGGATGAACTTCTCGACGTGCTGGTACGGGCCGTAGTTGTTGGAGCAGTTGCTGATTGTCGCGCGGACCCCGAACGAACGCACCCATGCCCGCACCAGCAGATCCGATCCCGCTTTGGTGGACGAGTACGGGGATGACGGGTTGTAGGGCGTTGTTTCGGTGAAGCGTGCCGGGTCGTCGAGTTCGAGGTCGCCGTAGACCTCGTCGGTGGAGATGTGGTGGAACCGCTTGTCGTGCTTGCGGGCCGCTTCGAGCAGCGTGTACGTGCCGATGATGTTCGTGTCCAGGAACGGACGCGGATCGTGCAGGCTGTTGTCGTTGTGCGACTCGGCCGCGTAATGCACCACCGCATCCACCTGAGCGAACAACTCGTCCACCAGGGCCGCGTCCGCGATATCACCGACGACCAGCCGCACCCGGTCCTCGGGAAGTCCCGCCAACGACGCCTCGTTGCCGGCGTAGGTGAGCTTGTCGAGCACGATCACCTCGTGATCCGTGTTCTCGACCACATGGTGCACGAAGTTCGAACCGATGAACCCGGCTCCGCCGGTGACGAGGAGCTTGGACATCAACGTCCCCTTTCCAGGGTTTCGAGCAGGTAGGTGCCGTATCCGGACTTCACGAGCTTCTCGGCGCGTTCGCGCAGTTCGTCATCGTTGAGGAAGCCCTGACGCCACGCGACCTCTTCGGGCACTCCGATACGCAGCCCGGTGCGACGCTCCATCGTGCGGACATAGTCGGCCGCGTCGGTCATCTGGTCGAACGTTCCCGTGTCGAGCCACGCCGTGCCGCGCGGAAGGACTTCGACCTGCAGCTTCCCCGCCTGAAGGTACGCCTTGTTCACATCGGTGATCTCATACTCACCCCGAGGCGAAGGCGCGAGAGAACGCGCGATCTCCACCACATCGTTGTCATAGAAGTACAGCCCGGGAACCGCGTAGTTGCTCTTCGGCTCGGCCGGCTTCTCCTCCAACGACACCGCCTTGCCGGCCGAATCGAACTCGACCACGCCGTATGCCGAGGGCTCCGCGACCCAGTATGCGAACACCGCGCCACCGTCCACGTCGCCGTACCGCTTCAACTGCGTGCCCAACCCCGGCCCATACAGCAGGTTGTCACCCAGAACGAGCGCCACCTTCTCGCCGCCGATGAAGTCCGCCCCGATCGTGAACGCCTGCGCCAACCCATCAGGAGACGGCTGCACAGCGAAAGTGATCGACACGCCGAACTGCGAACCATCGCCCAGCAGCCGCTCGAAGAACGGTGCATCATGCGGCGTCGTGACGATCAGGATGTCCCGAATCCCCGCGAGCATCAGTGTCGACAGCGGGTAATAGACCATCGGCTTGTCGTACACCGGGATCAATTGCTTCGATACGCCCAACGTGATCGGATGCAAACGCGTCCCCGAACCCCCGGCCAGAATGATGCCCTTCACATCTCCTATCCTGCCATGAGCCTTCGCGCGGCCGTGGGCTCCCAGCAACCGGCCGACGGGCCTCGATATCCTGACTGCGACCGTGCCGTGCCGTGAGTGGAGAACCTGTGACCTGGCTAGACCTCATCGGCGCCATCGGCGTCCTGCTCGCGATGTGCGCTGTGATCGGCGGCGGAGTGGCCTGGGCGGTCGGCTTGCGAGGGCTGTGGCTGGTCGCTGCCGCGCCGGCGTTTTTCGCCACGATCGCCGCCGGCGCCGCTGTCATCGCTCCGTGGGCGGGTCTTAGCTGGTCGCTCGTGCCCGTTGTCGCGGTGGCGTTGCTGATCGGCGGTGCCGCGGGGGCGGTGCGTTTCGTCGCCGAAAGGCGGCGGTCTCGTCCTCTTCGCCGTGCGCCTCGGTTCGACGGATGGGCGCTGGTCGCCATCGCTCTGCCGGCAGCGGTCCTCACGTGGCGATGCGCGGAGATCCTCGGCTCGCCTGACAGCTTCTCGCAGACCTTCGACAACGTCTTCCACCTCAACGGTGTGCGCTACGTGCTCGACACGGCCAATGCCTCGTCGTTGCACTTGGGTCTGATGACGAGCCCCAGCGGCAGTCTCGCGTTCTACCCGGCAGCTTGGCATGGCGTCGTCGCTCTCATCGTCCAGCTGACCGGCGTGACGATTCCTGTCGCGACCAACGCGATGATCATCGTGGTCGCTGCGGGGGTGTGGCCTGTTGGAGCTGTCCTTCTCGCGCGCACCCTCGCCGGAGCCACGCCAGCCGTGTCCGTTGCCGCCGGTGCCGTCGCCGCCGGGGTGCCGGCGTTTCCCATCCTGTTGTTGGACTACGGAGTGCTGTACCCGTTGCTGTACGGGCTCGCTCTGCTGCCGTTCGCGTTGGCGGTGACGGCGGCGATGCTCGCCGTCGCGCGGGATGCGCCACCTCTGGCCCCCGGATGGTGGTTGCTCGTCTTCGCCGGTGCGGTCGCGGGGATGTCGCTCGCTCATCCCGGGGCGTTCGTCGCGCTCCTGGCGTTGTCTGCGCCCATGGCGTGTGCTGTGATGCTGCGGGGGCTGCATCGTCGAGGATGGCGTCGCCGCGCGCTCACGATCGCCGGCTTCCTCTCTTACCTGGTCGCGGGTGTCCTGCTGCTCAAGGTCCTCCGACCTCCGCTGGAAGCGCGCGGATGGCCGCTCTCACAGTCCATGGGCGACGCGGTGATCACGGCGCTCTCCGGCTCCATGTGGTATCAGGTCCCTGCCTATGCCGTGGCGGTGCTCGTCGTCCTGGGTGCCGTCTGGGCGGTCATCGACCGCACGCGCGATGCATGGCTGATGTTGGGGATGTACGCCATCGGTGCATGGCTCTACGTCGTCGTCGTCGCGCTGCCGCTCGGCAACCTCCGTGACGCTTTCACCGGGAGCTGGTACAACAACGCCCCCCGACTCGCGGCGATCTTCGTTGTCGCACTGTTGCCGCTCGCTGCCTTCGGTGCGGCGCGGACGTGGGCGTGGCTCGACACGCGGATGAAGGGGGATGCAGGCCGTTCCTTCCCACGGGCGCTCCGGGTGGCGGCGGGGATGGTCGCCGCCGTGGCTCTGGTCGCCCTCGCGCAAATCGGCGCGGTCCCGAGAGCCGTCGAGTGGGCATCGTTGCCCTACCGGATGACGGCGGACTCCGCCCTCGTATCCACCGACGAGTACGCGCTCCTCAGCCGCCTCGACGATGAGGTGCCCGAAACGGCCGTCGTGGCGGGGGATCCGTTCGCGGGTGCCGGTTTGGCCTACGCCCTCGCTGATCGCCGGGTGCTGCTGCCTCACACGCTCGTGGAGATGGACGACGCGCGCACGCGGATCGTGGAGGCGCTGCGCACGGGGCACTTCGATGCCGCCGCATGCGAGGCCGCCGATGAGGACGATGTCCGGTACGTCCTCGATTTCGGGACGGTGGGCGTCCACGGCCCCATCGAGGGATACCCTGGCGTGCGCGATTCGACGCAGCTCACTCTCGTCGACGAGCAGGGCGATGCTCGCCTGTATGAGCTGACCGGATGCTCGCCGGCCGGATAGTCGGCCTCTAGAATGGTCCTGATGGGTTCTTCGGGCGCGCGTGTTTTGGTGATCGTTCCCGCGTGGAACGAGGAACGAAGCGTCGGTACCACCGTGAGCGAGATCCGGTCAGCATCCCCGAACTATGACGTCATCGTCATCGACGACGGATCCACGGACGATACGGTCGCGGTGGCCCGTTCTGCCGGCGCGACAGTGCTCAATCTGCCGTTCAACCTCGGCGTCGGCGGCGCGATGAAGACCGGCTTCACCTATGCCCAGCGGCACGGTTATGCCCAGGCGATCCAGGTCGACGCGGACGGCCAACACAACCCTGCGGACATCGCACGAGTCCTGGCCGGCCTGGAGGACGCTGACATCGCGATCGGCGCGCGTTTCGCCGAGGTGGGCGATTACGAGGTGCGCGGACCGCGCCGCTGGGCGATGGTGTTCCTCGCCAGAGTCGTATCCCGCGCCGCCGGTACGCGGCTCACCGATGTCACGAGCGGGTTCCGGGCGGCGAACCGTAGAGCGATCGATCAGTACGTGAGCTACTACCCCGCGGAGTACCTCGGTGACACTCTGGATTCCCTGGTTGCTGCGGTGCACGCTGGACTGAAGGTGACCCAGGTTCCCGTTGCGATGCGTCCCCGGGCTCACGGACGGCCGAGTCAGGGGCCGATCGGCTCGACCGTGTATCTGCTGCGTTCCGTCTTCGCTCTCGGGTTGGCTCTGCTCCGCGGCTCTCGAGCCATCCACCCCAGCGAACTGCAGGGGGCGCCCTCATGATCATCTTCGCCGCCATCGCTCTCGCCCTGCTCATCATCGTCGTCGTGATGTGGCTGCTGCTGACACGCCGGCTGCGTGAGAAGTACGCGGTCCTGTGGCTGGTGATCGGCGTGGTCGTCCTGGTCTTGGGAGTCTTCCCGCAGCTCCTGCTGTGGCTTACCGCTGCGCTAGGCGTCCAGCTGCCCGCCAACCTGCTATTCGCGCTCGCGATCGTTCTGCTGCTCGGGGTCGCGCTACACCTGTCATGGGAGCTCTCGCAGGCGGAGGAAGAAATCCGTCGGCTCGCCGAGGAAGCCGCCATCAGCAGGGCTGAGCTGACGGCGCTCGCTGCTCGCATCGACGCGCTCGAGGCCGGGGCGCACGATGACCGCGACCCGTTGTCGGACTCCTCGTCGTGACGCAGACGTGGATCGTCTTCTCCGCATTCCGTCCCGATTCGGATCTCGTGGATGCGGTTCGTGCGGCGGCTGCCGAGGTCGCGCAGCGGATCGTCGTCGTCGACGACGGCAGCGGCCCCGATTGGGAACCGCTCTGGGCCGAGGTGGAGTCGGTCGGCGCGCGGGTTCTGCGCGCAGATGAGAACAGCGGCATCGGCGCGGCGCTGAATCGCGGGGTCCGGCACGCTCTCGATGCGGGAGCCTCCGCCGTGCTCACCTTCGATCAGGACTCGACCATCTCACCGGGCTTCGTCGATGCCCTGCTGCGCGCGCTCGCGGAGGCCGAACGTGCGGGAGTGCCGGTCGCCTTCGTGGTCCCGGAGCGCTTCGCCGGCGTCAGCCAGGTGCACGAGCGCGATGGAGACGTCCTTCGCACGCGCCACTCGATCCAGTCGGGGATGCTCGTCCCGCGCTCGACGTGGGAACGCGTGGGATTGCTGCGCGAGGACCTGTTCATCGATCTCGTCGATACCGAGTTCGAGCTGCGGTGCGCCGCCGCGGGACTGGTCGGTGTAGCGGCGCCGGGGCTCGCCCTGGGCCACGCCTTGGGCCGTCAGTACGCACGCGAGCTGTTCGGTCGACGTATCCGGCTCCCGGGCATTCCGGATGTGGTCACCTTGAGCTCGCCGTTCCGGTACTACTACCGAGTGCGCAATCGACGAGTCATCAACAAGCTCTATCTGCGCAGCGCGCCGGGGTGGGTGCTGCGTGATACGGCTCTGGAGGTCATTCACTTCGTCAACGCCCTGATGCTCGCCCGGCCGCGCCGGGCGCTGTTCATGCTGTACCGGAGTGGCTGGCGCGATGGGGGACGGGGGCGGGGCGGGCGCATGTCGCCCGAGCTGCAGGAGGTGGCGGCCGAGATCGTCTGGGGCGCGCGCGAAGCCTGACGCTCAGGACGCGGCCGAGGACTCCCGGCGGAACTGGCGCCACGCTGGCAGCACCAGAATCATCACAGAGACCGCCTCCGCGACGGCGACGCCGAGCGCGACCCCGTCCGCGGAGCCCTGCGCGGCGCCGATCAGCATGGTCGTGACGCCCACAACAGCCGAGCAGATCGTGGCGGTGAACACGAGCCGGAAGCGACCCGCGGGGATCAGCACATTCCGTATCAAGGGCGTGCCGCAAGAGATGAAGAAGAATGCGGCTCCGAAGAGGGCGCTCGGCAGCGGCGCGGCGGCCACTGCGGCGCCGAAGACAACCCCGGTGGCCCAGGGGCCGAGCACGGCGATCGCGGTCCCGCCGACGGCGCCGAGGCCGCCGAGTGCGGCGAAGGCGATCACGTGACGGCGTGAACGGTTCACGGCGTGGGGGTCGAGCACCCAGGCTTGGAAGGCATTGCCCACGGCGATGACCGCGAGCAGCCCGATGCGATAGACGCGGTCCGTCGAGGCGAACGAGCTCGCCGCCGCTGCGGAGAGTCCGACCGTGGCGATGGGAATCCCTGTGGAGCCGTAGACGTTGCCCGCAGCATCGATGGCCGCCGTCGGCACGAGCGAGGTCAGGACCTGGCGCGTGGGACGCGCCGGGACACCCGCGGGGTCGTGGCCGGTGCGTACCAGACGCGCGTGCACGGCGAAGGCCGGAACGGTCAGCAACACGAGAAGCACCGGGTACCAGAACACCTGACCCGTCAGGAGCAGGAACGGCAAGGCGAGCGCGGAGGCGGTGAGCTTGGGGACGCCGTCGAAGAGCATCAGTGCCCGTGGGTTGCCCTCCCCGATGCAGAACCATGCCGGGGTGAACCCGCCGAGCGTCATCGCGACCGCGATCATGACGGACTCGGTGCGGTAGTCGGGGGAGCAGACGAGGTACGTCACCGCGCCGGCGAGCGGAACGACCAGGAACGCCGTGAACGCGCGGGAACGAAGGCTCTCTGACAGGATGACCGCTCGCTCGTGCGCGTCGGTCGTGCGTGCCACCCGCACGGGCCCGATGACGCTCCAGCCGAACAGCACGCCCACCATCCCGAGCAGGCCGATGGCCTGGCCAGAGTTGATGTTCGCCCAACCGCCGTCGCCGACGAACCGCGAGATCACCGGAAGTATGATGAAGGGTGCGAGCGCCGAGATGATCGGTGCGCCCGCGAATCCCGCGAGGCGGAGAATGAAAGACCGCATCGTCAGAAGTCTATTCGCGGATGGAACAAGAGATGAGTGCCGACATGACGACCGTGAGCGTCTGTATGGCGACCTACAACGGGGCCGCGTATGTCGCGCATCAGCTGAGGTCCATCCTTGCCGAACTGGGCCCTGACGATGAGGTCGTGGTGGTCGACGATGCGAGCAGCGACGACACTGTGCAGATCGTCCGCGGCATCGAGGACGACCGTGTTCGCGTGATCGCTCAGGAGCGCAATGCCGGCTACGTGGCCAGTTTCGGGCGGGCGCTCGCCGAAGCGCGGGGCGAGGTCCTCATGCTGTCCGACCAGGACGACGAGTGGGTACCCGGTCGTCGTGCCCGGCTCGTCGCCGCGCTCGCTGGCGCCGACGTCGTCGCCTCCAATCTCGAGATGCTCGGTACCGGTGCGCCGCTGGCATCCCCGTTGACCGGCAAGCCGTGGGTTTTGTCGCGTACCCGCTCTCCGATCCGGCGGCAGCTCGCCATCTTCGCCGGCGTGGCGCCCTATTACGGGTGTGCGATGGCTCTGCGTCACTCGGCGCTCGACTATCTGCTGCCCTTCCCCGACGGGTTACGTGAGTCGCACGATCTGTGGATCGCGACCGCGGCCAACGCGCGGCGCCGTCTGGCGCACGTCGACGGCGTGACGGTGCGTCGACGGGTGCACGACTCCAATGCGTCGAGCTCCTCGCCGCGAGGGGTTCGCGCGGCGCTGCGCTCGCGCCTGCTCATGCTGCGGCTATGGGGTGAGGCCCGGCGTCGTCGCGGCGTTCAGGCAGGCGGGGGTGCGGTCGGGGCCTGAATGTCACCGGCGCGAACGGTGCGGGGCCTGACGCGAGCCATAGCAGGACGCTCTACGAGAACCCAGCTCGCCCACGCGAAGACGAAGGTGACGACCACGGTCACTGCCACGTACGGCCAGAAGCCGAGCTTCATCCCCCCGGCGAGGTAGGTGAGCTGCTGTACCGGCCACGCATAGATGTAGAACCCGTAGGACACGTCGTTGCGTGCGATCCATCCCGGCTGCGGAACCACGGTGGACAGGTACAAGAGGGCGTAGGCGAGCAGAGGCGCGCCCAGCTGCCCGCCGACGTCCGGGACGAACACGATGCAGAGGGCGGCCAGCGGGATGCTGGCGAGTCCGACCCATCGATTGAGTCCCCAGCGGTCGATGATCATGAAGGCGAGCGCGCCGGCGGCGAAGAACGAGAAGAGACGCGCGAACTGGAAGAAGTCGTTGTCGAGGCCGCCGGTCGTCCACAGCACCGTGATCGCGCGAACCACGACGCTGCCGGCCCAGACGGTGCCCACAGCCACGATCGATCGACGGTAGATCGCGAGGGCTCCCAGTAGCCAGGTGATCACGTAGCACAGGAACTCGAAGTAGAGCGTCCACAGCGAACCGTTCCACACATCCGGATAGGGCACGCCGCTGAGCGTGGTTCCGATCCCATACACGCGGATGTACAGCGTGATGTTGCTCCACACGTATTCGAGGGGATTCGGGGCGGTCGAGAGGAGCCCGCCGAGGTTGCCCTGCTTGATCATCAACGCGAGCGGGGCGAAGAATACCGCGATGACCAGGAGGCAGACGATGTAGGCGGGGAAGATGCGGGCGACGCGGTGCAGCAGATAGTCGCCGGCGCGCGTACGGAAACGGCTGCGGGTGATCAAGAAGCCGCTGATCACGAAGAATCCGGCGACGGCCCATCCGCCCAGATTCTCGCCGTTGAAACTCGGGCCGCTTCCCACGCCCGCGATGTAGTAGGCATGGGCCACGAGCACGAGGGCCGCAAGCAGAAGCCGGAACAGGTTCAGCGAGTTGTGGCGGTACGGGAACGCGCCGGTGGACGCGGTGCTCACTTCAGGAGATTCCGCGCCGACATCTCGTCGAGTGATCGCTGATAGCCGTCGTCGTCGACGGGCTCGGAGCGGACCCAGTCGACGAACCGCCGCACACCCTCGGCGAACGGCGTCGCGGGGACGAAACCGAGCATCTCGGAGATGCGCGTCGTGTCGGCGACGTTGTGACGGATGTCGCCCAGGCGATAGTTGCCCGAGACCCGCGTAGGGACCCGCGTGCCGAAGGCGGCGAAGAGGGCCTCGATCACCTCGTTAACCGTCGTTGCCACCCCCGAGCCCACATTGAAGGTCTCACCCGCCGCGCGAGGGTGTGTCGCTGCCAGGAACGTCGCCTCGACGACGTCGTCGACGTAGACGAAGTCGCGGGATTCCCGGCCATCCTCGAAGACGTTGATCTCCTTGCCCTGACGGATGAGCGTGGAAAAGATGGAGAGGATTCCGGTGTACGGGTTCTTCAGCGACTGACCCGGCCCGTACACGTTCTGATACCGCAGCGAGACGGGTTCGATGCCGATGGTGGGGGCCACCGTCATCACGAGGGCCTCTTGCGTCTGCTTGGTAATGCCGTAGACCGAAGAAGGATGAAGCTTCGCATCCTCCGCGGTCGGGATGAGTTCGAGGGCGCCCTCACCGCTCAGATGCACCTCGAAGTCTCCGACCGCCATGTCGCTGTCGGCGCGATGCGGCGGGTACACGATGCGTCCGTCCGCGGTGCGGTACGCCCCCTCGCCGTAGATGGAGCGAGACGATGCGATCACGATGCGACGCGTTGAGTGCGAATCGTTGGCGAGCACGTCGAGCAGCTTCGCGGTGCCGCCGACATTGGTTTCGCAGTACCGGTCGATCTCGTACATCGACTGTCCCGTGCCGGTCTCCGCGGCGAGGTGGACCACGACGGTCGCAGGCGCGAGGGCGCGGCGCAGATCTGCCTCCGACGTCACGCTGCCGTGCATGACGCTCGCGACGCCGTCGAGTGAGCGCAGCATCGGTGACGTCGTCTCGGGATCCTCGCCATGCACCTGCGGGATCAAGGCGTCGAGAACGCTGACCTCATGCCCGGCCTGGGCCAGACGGGCCGCCAGCCGCGATCCGATGAAGCCCGCACCCCCGGTGATGAGGACGTGTTCAGACATCGGTGCTCCCGGAGACGGTCGATAGGAACGGGCTGGAGTCACAGCGAAAACACATGAGACAGAGTCGATCTTAGTCCGGCGGGGGACGGGCTTCGGATCACGCCGGGGAGCTCCGTCAGCGCATGCAGGCGAGAGATCGTTCGCAGCCTGGCGGCGCGCGCCGTGCGCGTCCATCCTCGGGCGGCAGCCAGATCGTGAGCCTGGCGGTAGTAGGCGCGTTCGTCGCGGAAACGGGTTCCGTCGAGGATCGTGCGTTGAGACGCCGAGGCGCTGTGTCGGCGATAGGAGAAGGCCACCGTCGGGTTGTAGGCCAGCGTTGCCCCCGCGAAGGCGAGATCCATCAGCAGCGCGAGGTCCTGGATGATCGGCAGCCCCTCCCGAAAGTCCGTCCTCTTCAGAGCGGCGGTGCGGAAGGTTAGTGACGGCCAGTACAGCCAATCGCCTCGGATGAGGCTCGTCGCCATCGCTTCGCCGCGCAGCACCGCGACTCCTTCGCCCCGTCGTGGCGCGAGCAGGCGCTGCTTGACCCGATCCGCGAGCGGCGTCACGATATCCCCGTTCTCGTCGATGACGTCCACGCCCGGCTGCACGACGTCCGCACCCGGGACGGCGCGGATCGTCTGCGAGATGAGGCCGACGTACTCGGGGTGCAGAAGGTCATCCGAGCCCAGCAGCATCATGTGGGGCTCGTCCGCGAGACGCACGGCCTCGCGATAGTTCTCGGTGATTCCGAGGTTCGTATCGTTGCGCAGGTAACGCACCCGCTCATCCGTGATCTGTGCGAACCACTCCGCGACCGAGGCGTCCGGATAGCAGTCATCGATGACGGTGAGCCGCCACTGCGGATCACGTTGTGCGAGCACGGATGCGACTGTCTGCTTCAGCAGCGCGGGATCCCCCCAGTAGGGGATGAAGATGTCGAGCGTCATGGCGTCCTCAGCCTACGCAACGACCGCGGATAGGATGGAGAGCCCGTCGTCCGTCGCGCGCAGCGCCCGTCCAGAAACCCGTGACCCCATGGATCTCCTCATCGTCGGCTCCGGTTTCTTCGGCCTGACCATCGCCGAGCGCGCCGCCGCGGCGGGCCGCAAGGTCACCGTGATTGAGCGTCGTCACCACATCGGCGGCAACGCGTACACCGAGGACGAGCCGACAACAGGCATCGAGGTGCACAAGTACGGTGCACACCTTTTCCACACCTCGAACGCGACCGTGTGGGAGTACGTCAACCGGTTCACGGCCTTCACGAACTACGTGCACCGCGTCTACACGACCCATAAGGGAGTCGTGTATCCGCTGCCGATCAACCTCGGCACGATCAACCAGTTCTTCCAGGCCGCCTACACCCCGGGCGAAGCGCGTGCGCTGGTGCAGGAGCTGGCGGGGGAGTTCGACCCGAAGCAGGCGCAGAACCTCGAGGAGCGGGCGATCGGACTCATCGGCCGCCCCCTGTACGAGGCGTTCATCCGCGACTACACGGCCAAGCAGTGGCAGACGGACCCGAGAGACCTTCCGGCCGAGGTGATCTCGCGCCTTCCTGTGCGATACACCTACGACAACCGCTACTTCAACGACACCTGGGAGGGGCTGCCGGTCGACGGCTACACGGCGTGGCTCGAGCGCATGGCCGACCACCCGAACATCGAGGTGAAGCTGAACTGCGACTTCTTCGACGAATCCCAGCCGGTGAACAAGCGTGCCGTCGTCGGACAGGTGCCGATCGTCTACACGGGCCCCATCGACCGATACTTCGACGACGCCGAAGGGGCGCTGTCGTGGCGGACACTGGATTTCGAGCAGGAAGTGCTCGACATCTCCGACTTCCAGGGCACGAGCGTCATGAACTATGCGGACGCGGACGTCCCGTACACCCGCATCCATGAGTTCAAGCACTTCCACCCCGAACGGGCCGAGCGCTACCCGAAGGACAGCACTGTCATCGTCCGTGAGTTCTCCCGGTTCGCCCACCGCGAGGACGAGCCGTACTATCCGGTGAACACCCCGCAGGACCGGGCGGGGCTCCTGGCCTACCGAGAGCTCGCCAAGGGGGAGCGCGACGTGCATTTCGGTGGCCGCCTGGGCACCTACCAGTACCTCGATATGCACATGGCCATCGGGTCGGCGTTGTCCATGTGGAACAACACACTCGCCTGAGGGCGCGCGTCCGGTTCGTAGACTCCTCTGATGACCACGACCACCGTGGGTGCGCCCGGGTCACCCCGGCGCTACCTCCACTCCCTGTGGCTGCTGTCGGCGCGCGACCTGAAGGTCCGTTACGCCACCAGCGCGCTGGGATACCTCTGGTCTGTGCTCGATCCGCTCGTGATGAGCGTGATCTACTGGTTCGTCTTCACGCAGGTCTTCGGGCGGGATGTGGGCGAGACTCCCTACATCGTGTTCCTCATCACGGCGCTCCTGCCCTGGGTGTGGTTCAACGCCGCTGTCACCGACTTCACCCGCGCCTTCAACAAGGATGCCCGACTCGTGAGATCGACCGCGATCCCGCGCTCCATCTGGGTGAATCGCATCGTGCTCAGCAAGGGCGTCGAGTTCCTGTGCTCGATCCCGGTGCTCGTGCTGTTCGCCGTCTTCGGAGGGGCGACGGTGGGCTGGGGGCTGTTGTGCTTCCCCCTCGCGGTCCTGCTGCAGACGGCGCTATTGGTCGGCCTCGGGCTCATCGTCGCCCCGCTGTGTGTGCTCTGGGGTGACCTGGAGCGGACGACCCGCCTCATCCTGCGCGCCCTGTTCTACGCCTCGCCGATCATCTACGGGGTGTCAGATCTTCCCGGGGGCTTTCGCGAGGTCGCCGCGTTCAACCCTCTTGCCGGCATCTTCACGCTCTATCGCGCAGGTTTCTTCCCCGACCAGTGGGACACCCTCTCGGTGGTGACCGGAGCCCTGGTCAGCCTCGCGATCCTCGGACTCGGCATCCTGGTCTTCCGACGTCTCGAGCGACCCGTGCTGAAGGAGTTGTGATGCCCGCGGAACTGGCGATCGACGTCGACGGGCTGGGGGTGCGCTTTCGTCGCAATCGGCGGGGGCGCCGCAGCCTCAAGGATCTCTTCGGAGGCGCATCCCGCCGCGCGCGGCCCGGTGAGTTCTGGCCGCTTCGCGGTGTCAGCTTCACCGTGCGCCCCGGTGAGTCGATCGGCGTCGTCGGTCGCAACGGACAGGGCAAGTCGACGCTGCTCAAGCTCGTCGCCGGCGTCCTGCTTCCCGATGAAGGCGCCGTGCGAGTGAACGGCGGCGTCGCCCCGCTCATCGAGATCACGGGCGGTTTCGTCGGCGATCTCACGGTGCGCGAGAACGTGCGGCTGACGGCGGGGCTGCACGGGATGAGCCGAGCCGAGGTATCGCGGCGTTTCGACTCCATCATCGACTTCGCCGAGTTGCACGATTTCGTCGATACCCCGTACAAGCATCTGTCGAACGGGATGAAGGTGCGTCTCGCGTTCTCCGTCGTCTCGCAGCTCGACGAGCCCATCCTCCTCGTGGACGAGGTGCTCGCGGTGGGTGACAAGGCCTTTCGGGAGAAGTGCTACCGCCGCATCGACGAGCTGCTCGCCGCAGGACGCACCCTGTTCTTCGTGAGCCACAACGAGAAGGACCTCCGCCGTTTCTGCACGCGCGGCCTCTACCTCGACAAGGGGACACTGAAGATGGATGCGCCCATCGAACGCGTGCTGGAGCGCTACAACGAGGACTACGCGGCGGGCTGAGTCTGCACCAGCGGCGGCATCGGCCGCCAGGACCGATCGCGCCCGATCTTGCGCCCGTCTCGCAGCCCCCGCACCAGGTGGCTCGTCCCGCGCACCTTCCGCTCGACCACCACGAGGCGGATGAGCTCCTTGCCGAAGGTCATCGCCGTGCCCAGCCCGAACAGGACCGGGTTGTAGACCCCCAGCGTGCGGTAGTAGCGCTTGATGTAGGCGCGGTTTCGCATGATGTAGTACCGGTACGCGTCGCTGGACGCGTTCATGTGGCGGATGCCCATGTCCCATTGCTTGATCTCGCGAGTGCGGCGCAGCACGAACTCGTCGACAATGACCGAGGTCGTGACGCGCGAGGCGAGCCAACCGTAGAGCTGGTCGTCCCAGTAGATGAAGAAGCGGGGATCGGGCAGACCGATCTGTCCAACGATGTCGCGGTGGATGAACATGCCCTCGAAGCAGCCGGAGTTCATCTCCTTGTACCCGGAATCGTCGAAGCCGGCCGGGGCGAAGGGGATGGGAATGCCCATCCGGTCGGCGACGCGGTACTGCCAGTAGAACTCGCTGCCGTCGTAGTCGTAGCGCCGGCCCTGGATGCTCTTGAAGCGAGGGGCCCACCCGCCCATGCGGGCGAGGCCGTCGGGGAGGACCTCGACATCGTCGTCCATCAGCCAGATCCACGTCGAGCCGAGCTCATACGCGACCCGCATCCCCTCGCTGAACCCGCCCGAACCGCCCGTGTTGGTCTCCAGGCGGCGATAGACGATCTCGGTGGCGATGCGGCCCCGGAAGGAGTCGACCACCGCGGTCGTGTCGTCGGTGGACGCGTTGTCCACGATCACGACGTGCCCTGGTTTGGGATCCATGGCCTCGATGCTCGTCAGCAGCCTGGTCAACAGCGCCGAACGGTTGTAGGTCACGATCGTGATCGTGGCCGTGGCGGGATCGAACCCCGGCAGCGAAGCGGTCATGCGTTGTCCTCGAAGACGGTACGCCAGCGCTCGACGCTGGTCAGATCGGATGCGGCGGCACGGTATCGGCGAGAAAGACCGGCCCACTCCCGGCGCAGGCGTCGGTGGAGGCGTACGCTCTCAACGAGCATGCGGCGGAACGTTTCGCGATCGCGGACGTACACGTTCTTGCCCGAACCGTTCGCCGCGCTCACGATGGCACTGTCCACCAGCGGCACCCGCCACCAGTGTGCGTCCTCCTTGCCGTATTCGACCTCGGGCAGTCGTCCCGAGTCGTGGGGCGTCGGGCGGAGCCAGTGTGACGCGATCGTCGAAGCGGTGAACCACCGCAGGCGCCAGCCGGTCGGGTTGTCGTACTCGTGACGGCGGCGCAGCGGAAACACCTGCCGGCCCCGTCGCGAGCGCAACGGCACGCCGCTGTCGGTGTGCACGACCGTCTCGGGGTAGTCCGCTGCGAGGGCTCGAGCTGCCGGCATCGCCGTGGCGAGATTCGCCCACATGTGCGCCGGTCCCGACAGCACGTCGCGGATGGCCCGATGCCGCAGCGCGACGGGGTAGTACTGCATCATCATCAGGTGCTTGAGATCCAACCGGCGACTGTGTCGCAGGAGGGTGCCGCCGCCCGGCAGCGATGAGTGCAGGAGCGCCGCGACGATCCGGTTACGGGCGTGGAAGTACGCCTGCCAGTCGATCGAGTCGTCCTTGCCGACCCAGGAGACGTGCCACAGGGCGACGCCCGGCATCGACACCGTCGGGAAGCCCGCCTCACCCGCGCGCAGGCAGAACTCCGCATCGTCCCACTTGATGAAGGCGGGCAGCGAGAGGCCGATCTCTCGGATGATCTCGAGCGGGATGAGGCACATCCACCATCCGTTGTAGTCCGCGTCCAAACGCATGTGCAGCATGGGGGACTGGCGGAGGTTGGCGACGCTGAAGTCGTGCGGGAGCTTCTCCTGATACAGCGCGCGCCACATGAAGGGCGCCTCGTCGACGACCTCGGCCCACGCGTGCAGCTTGGGGCGATCGAGTAGGTCGAACATGTGTGCGCCGACGATCGTCGGAGTCGACGCGTAGCGCCCGAAGACGACGGAGCGCCGCACCGACTCCGGCTCGATGCGCACGTCGTCGTCGAGGAGTTGGATGAAGTCGCTCTCCGGCCGGGCCAGCGTCTCGCTCATGGCACGCGCGAAGCCGCCGGATCCGCCCAGGTTGGGCTGGGTCAGTACGGCGAGGGTCTCCCCGAGCGCGGCGGCGACGTCGGTGTAGCCGTCCTCGTCGGCGACATGCTGCGTGCCCTGGTCGATCACGAAGACACGATCGAGCAGCTCCAGCAGATCCGGGGCGTCGGAGAGGCTCCGCAGCGTCTCGACGCAGTAGTCGGGCTTGTTGTATGTCGTGATGCCGATCGAGGCCTTGCCGTGGCGGACCGGAGCGGTCTCGGTGGTCCACTCGGCGCCCTCGAAGGTCATCGCCTTCTCGTCGGCGGCGATGTCGAACCAGATCCAGCCGCCGTCGCTGTACTGGTCGAGTGTGACGTGGAAGGTGCTCGTCGCCTCGCCGTCCACCTCGCGCGTCTCGATGCGCTGCTTGGTGCCGCTGCCGTTCGATCGGTAGAGCAGGATCGTCGCGGGTCCCTGGGTGCGCACGGTGAGTGCCACGTCGCGAACCGGAGTCCAGTGCTGCCAGTACGACGCGGGGAAGGCGTTGAAGTATGTACCGAACGACACGCGGCGGCCGCTGACGACACGCGCACGGGTGCGGCCCAGGATGTTCGTCAGCTGCGCTCGATTGGAGACCCGCACGGGCTCGTCGTCGATGACCGACCAGGTCTCGGGATCCGCGTAGAGCGGCAGGAGGTCGGGGTCGCGGTCGAGCGGGAACACGACCTTCTGTAGGACATGCGGCACGGGTGGATCTCCGGTTCGGTCGGCGGCGCGCTACGTAGAGCCGGAGCACGATCCTACCGGCTCGACCTCGTGAACCACCCTGAGGGCGCTCAGCGACCAGGCTCCTCCGGAAGGACGGTCGGCATCGGGTCACCGCTGTCGATGCGGTCGCGCCACGATCGCGACTGCCCGGCACGGCTGGCGCATACGACGAGAAGGAGCCATCCGTATCCGAAGAGGGTGAAGCTCTCGAACACGGAATCGATGAGCAGCGCGGTGAGGATCAGGGGGGTCCAGGTGTACACCACGGCGCGGCGGTTGCTCGCCTCGAGCCACGACCGCACGAGCGCGACGACGCAGAAACCGGCGAACAGCAGCAGTCCGAACCATCCCACCTGCAGGAGGATGTCGAAGTAGGCGTTGAGTGCGGATGCATGGCGCTCGCCGAGGCTGACATTGATCGAGAGGAACGGGAACTCGGTCGTGGACCAGGTGCCGTACCAGCCCCATCCCTGCACCGGGTAATACCGGACGTAGTCGAGGATCGTGTTCCACAGATCCGCGCGCGTCGAGAAGTCGCTGCCGGCGCCGAGCATCGCGATGATGGGGCCGCGGGCAGCGTAGGCGACCGCCAGGGCGACCACGACGATCCCGGCGAGCGTCGCCTGCAGCATGGGCCGCGATTCGGGCCGGGTGTGGCGCACGACCATGAGCGTGAGCGTCGCCAGCCCCACGATCAGCGCGATCACGATCACCGTGGGGGAGTCGCTGAGCACGGCCAGACCGCCCGCGAGAAGCACCGAGAACACGGCGACACCGGGACGCACGGACGAGGTTCGCCATTCGACGAGGAAGGTGATCAACGCCAGCACGGCGACGAAGCCGAGCGCGTTGCGGGTGCCGAAGATCCCCTGCACGGGTCCGAGCTCGGCGATGAGCCCCTGCACGCCCAAGAGCGGGAAGGGCATGTCGATGAGGATGCCGAAGAGGATCTCGACGCCCAGAGAGATGGCGAGCAGCCACCTCATGACATCTCCCAGCGCCCGCGCCGTCTGGAGGGTGTCGCGCACGTGAGCGATCGTGACGCCCAGCAGGGAGAGTGCCGCCAGCGCCACCCAGCCGATGAGGGACTTCGGATGGTCGGTCGACCAGAAGACGCTCACCAGCGTCCATCCGAGGAAGAGGGCCAGGGTCGCGGATGCCAGCCGCAGCGGCGACAGCTCCCCGCGGCGCGCGATGAGCATGGCGACGGCGAGAGCGCAGAGCCCCGCGACCATCGTCACGTAGGTCACCCGGCCCATGAGACGTTCGATGGCGAAGGCGCCGAAGGTCGTGCCGAAGACGAGAAGGGTGAAGGCGCGCGCCATCCGGGCCGAGCGCAGCAGTTCGCCGATGCCGGACGAAGCGGCGGCGATCATCCCTGATCCGTCACGGGGTCGCCGCGCTCGATGCGCCACGACGTCTCCGCGGGGCCGACGCCCAGCAGCGGCGACTGGCGCACCTTGAGTCCGAACAGCACGATGAGCATCCAGCCCCACACCACCAGCGGGCCGGACTCGGCGAGCCCCTGCACGAGCAGAACGGTGGCGACGAGGGTGGGCAGCAGCGTCAAGGGCGAGTACGGGCGGTCATCGCGCAGGTCCCATCGTGGGCGGTCGATCGCGAAGAACCAGGCGCGCCAGATGAAGGTCGCGTAGACGCCCGCCATCAGGAGCACGCCGATCACCCCGAGTTGCAGGAAGATGTCGATCCACATGTTGTGCGCCTGCATGACCGTCTCGCCGTGGTCGACGATCCAGCCGTCGAAGTGGCTGTCCCACGGCAACCACGGCGAGGCGAAGCCCCATCCGATCAGGGGATGCTCGCCGGCTCGCGCCAGCACCTGCTCCCAGATGCCCTCGCGTCCGGTGAGATCCGCAGACCGGCCGAGGGCCGTGAAGAGCGTGTCGCGCGCGAAGAAGAGGATCGCGGCGCCGACGAGCGCCACCCCGGCGTACGCGACGTAGTACACGGTGCGCCCGCCTGGCCTGGTGACGGTTCGCATGAGCAACACCGTCACGAGCACGACGACGACCGCGGCCGCCGAGAGATAGGCGGTCGCGGAACCTGCGTGGACGAACAACAGCGCCGCGATGGAGATCCAGACGATCGCGGAGGAGCGTCGCTCGGCACGCGCCGCCCAGCGGATGGCGAAGACGATCAGCCCGAGCAGTGCGACGACGGCGAGGAGGTTGGCGTTGCCCTGGATGCCCTGGATGCGCCCGTCGAGATCGAAGAGGTTGTTGCGGGACCAGTAGACGATCGGGTCGTACTTCACGCCCCGCTCCGGAAGCACCCACCCCGGCAGAATGGGACGCCGGACGAACAGCGACACGACGAGCTCGAAGACGAGCGACAGTCCCAGTGACCACTTCAGTGCGGCCGAGATGGCGGCGATGATCTCGCGCCAGGTGAGCATCGCCGCCACGAACAGGCCCTGGCCCGTCGTGATCAGCCACAGCGCGAGGGTGGTGCCGGTCGTCCCCGGCCACGCGGACCAGATGAGCGAGGCCGCCGCCCAGACGCCGTAGGCGAGGACGAACCACGGCAGGCGCCGCACGTCGACCGGCGGTCGGAGCAGGAGCCACACCACGAGGGAGACGACCGCGGTGGCGACCACGATCGCGGTCGACACGGCGACCCCGAAGGCCAGCGTCCATGCGGTGCCCGCGATCGCCTGGAACACGACGAAGACGCACCACGCGCGCAGCAGCAGGTGTCCCGTGCGCTCGCGCACCGGCGGCGCGGGGGCGGGACCCGCCGGGTGTTGGGTTCGGACGGCCATGATGCCCCCAGATTAGCCCGCGACCCTTCTAGGCTGGGGGTGTGCTGGCCGAGCTGACCAACGTCCCCCGCGACTACTCCTGGGGATCCTCCCATCTCATCGCAGACCTGCAGGGACGCGAGCCCTCCGGAGCGCCCGAAGCCGAGGTCTGGTTCGGTGACCACCCCGGCTCGCCCGCCGAGCTGCCCTCCCTCGGGATGACGCTGGACGCCTGGTTCGATGCGCAGGACCCCGGCGCGGGCCCGAAGATGCGACTGCCGTATCTGCTCAAGCTGCTCGCCGCGGGCTCGCCCCTGTCGATCCAGGTACATCCCTCGCGCGAGCAGGCGGTGGAAGGCTTCGCGCGGGAGGAAGCTGCGGGCATCCCGCGGGATGCGGCGCACCGCACCTACAAGGACGACAACCACAAGCCCGAGGTGATCGTGGCTGTCAGCGACCGCTTCGAGGCGCTTGCCGGCCTGCGTCCCCTCGGCGCGACCCGGGAGATCCTCGCGACCCTCGTCCAGAACGAGGGCGTGACGGCTCTCGACCGGGCGCTGCAAGGGTCCGACGAAGCCTCCGCGCTGCGCGACGCTCTCGGCTGGCTGCTCTCCGGCCAGGCGCAGAGCGTCGTGGACGGGGTGATCGCCGCTGTGCGACAGGCGGCCCAGACGACACCCACCGACCATTTCGCCGCACTGACGCGCATCGCCGACGCGTACCCGTCCGATCCGGGCGTCGTGGTGGCGCTGCTCATGAACCACGTCGTGCTGGCGCGCGGCGAGGCGATCTTCGTCCCGGCCGGTGTGCTGCACGCATACCTCTCCGGCCTCGGGGTCGAGATCATGGCCGCCAGCGACAACGTGCTGCGCGGGGGGCTGACACCCAAGCACATCGATGTCGAGGAGCTGCTGCGCATCCTCGATACGACACCCGGCGACGCGCCGCGGCTGCCGGCGATCGTGGGAGAGCCGGGTGTCGACGTCTTCGCGCCCGGGATCACCGACTTCGAGCTGCTGCGGGTGAGCGTGGACGAGGGGGACGTGCGTCGCGTGCGCCTGCGCGGTCCCGCCATCGCCGTGGCGACCGTCGGTGCGCCGATCGTGGCGGCTGCGGATGCACGGGTGCAACTCGCGCCGGGTGCCGCGGCGTTCGCCACGCCCGACGAGCAGCACCTCGAGATCACCGGTACCGGGGAGCTGTTCCTCGCGATGCCGGGACGCTGATCGCCGGCTCGTAACGAATCCGCTCCATCGACACGCCGACGGCGCGTCGCGAAGATTAAAGCGTGGGTTGAGGGTTTACGATCCGCGACTTGCTTTCCTCGAATCACACCTGTGTAATTTAGGCACCCGCCCACCGCGGGGCGTGATTCGAGATCGTGGGGAGAGCACATGGCGAGCGCACCGTACCGCTCAGGCGTTCCCGACAATTGGCACGTCGATCCGGTCTTCCTCGGGGTCCCGGGCGTCCGTCGCGAAGCCCCGGTCGAGGACGACAATCCGCTGTCGTGGCAGACGGACGCACTGTGCGCGCAGACCGACCCTGAGGCGTTCTTCCCCGAGAAGGGCGGCTCCACCCGCGATGCGAAGCGCATCTGCACCACGTGCGATGTTCGCGACGAGTGCCTGGAGTACGCGCTGCGCAATGATGAGCGGTTCGGGATCTGGGGCGGACTCAGCGAGCGCGAGCGTCGCAAACTCAAGCGTCGTGTGAGCTGAACGCCCTATCGACATCACCGATTGCGGCGCGTGCACCTCGCGTGCCGCGAACTCGTGCTTAGGCTGACTCAGTCATGTCGGCCCGTGTCCACGCTCTCCTCGTTGTGCGCCCTGAAGGGCGTACGGCCGCCGCGGCGCATCTCGAGCGCACGCTGTCCGCCCTCGCCGCACAGACCCGCAGGGTCGACGCGCTCACCATCGTGCTGTGCGGCGGGGACTCCGCGCTGACGCAGCTGGTGACGGCATCCGGCGCCGAAGGCGTGATCACCGCCGGCGCCTCGACGTCGTTCGCCGATGCGGTGCGCCTGGCCTCGGTGCGAATCAGCGGCGAGTTCGTCTGGCTTCTCGCCCAGGACACCGCACCCGAGCCGGAGGCTTTGCAGCGCCTGCTCGCCGGACTCGAGCGCGCGCCCTCGGTCGCCGTCGTCGCCCCCAAGCTGGTGGAGTGGGACGAGCCCGCCCGCATCGCGTCGCTGGGTGTGACGATGACGACGTTCGGCCGCGCCGTCGAGATGGTTCAGGACGAACTCGATCAGGGCCAGCACGACGGTGACGAAGACGTTCTCGGGGCCGATGTGCGCGGGCTTCTCGTGCGCGCCGACCTGTGGCGCACCCTCCGCGGCGTCGATCCCGCTCTCGGCGGGGCCGACGAGGGTCTCGATCTCGGCGTGCGCGCCCGGTTGGCGGGTCACCGGGTGAGCCTCGTGCCCACCGCGCGGGTGGCGGTTGCCGGTGACGGCGTCGCGGGCCTGCCCGTCGCCCCGACGCGGCGCGCCCGTCGCCGTCGCGCCTACGCGCGTCGGCTCGCGCAGATCCACCGCCGCCTGTCGTACGCCCCGGCTGCGGCGGTGCCGCTGCATCTGCTGTCTCTCATCCCGCTCGCGCTGTGGCGCGCCGCGGCGCTGCTGGTGGCGAAGCAGCCCTCTCGGGTGCTGCCCGAGTGGGGCGCTTCGATCGTCGCCTTCTTCCGGTGGGGCGCGATCGCCGCATCCCGAGGTGTCATCCGTCGCTCGCGCAGCGTCGCATGGTCGCAGCTCTCCCTCCTGCGCATCACCCGGTCCGCGCTCCGGCAGCGCTTCGACGCGGATGCCGACGCCGACGCGATGAATCGACCGGTGCGCGGCGAGCTGCACTTCTTCACGGGCGGCGGCGCCTGGCTCGTGCTGGCCGGCCTGGTCGTCTCGGCGGCTGCGTTCCCCGCTCTCCTGGCATGGCCGGCTCTCGGCGGCGGCGCACTCGAGCCGCTGCGGGCGACGCTCGGCCAGCTCTGGGCCGACGCGGCGTTCGGCGCCCGAGCGACTGGCCTGGGCGTGGCGGGACCGGCCGATCCGTTCGCCGCCGTGGTGGCGCTGCTCGGCTCGCTCTGGCCGGCGGATCCGTCGCGGATCCTCATCGTGCTGTGGCTCGCTGCACTGCCGCTCGCCGTGCTGGGAGGCTGGTTCGCGGCCACACGCCTCACGTCCCGTTCGCTGCTGCGCAACACCGCCGCCGTCGCCTGGGCGCTCGCGCCCACCTTCTGGTCCGCGCTCGTCGACGGCCGCCCCACGGGTGTCATCGTGCACCTCCTGCTGCCGTGGCTCTTCTACGCCGGCGCGGTGGCCCATCGGTCATGGGCGGCCGCCGGGGCGGCGTCGTTGCTCCTGGCGGGCGTGCTCGCGTGCGCGCCGTCGCTGGCTCCCGCACTGATCCTGGTCTGGATGCTGGCGATGATGCTCGTCGTGGTCGCACGCGGCGGTCGCGGGGCGGGACAGATCGTCTGGACGGGCGTGCCCGCGCTGGCGCTGTTCGCCCCCCTCATCTGGGCCCAGCTGCACGGCGGGACGGTGTGGGGTCTGGTCGCCGATCCGGGTCCGGTGTGGGCGGGACCGCAGGCGGGAGCTGATGCCGCTGGCCGCTTCGCGCTGGCGACGGGCTTCCCGAGCACGGACTTCGCCGGTTGGGCCGGTCTGCTCGGCTCAACGACCATCGCGCCGTTCGTGACCGCGGTGGTCGTGCTCGTGGCCCCGCTCGCGGTGCTCGCCCTGCTGTCGCTGCTGACCCCGCGGTGGATGGTGGCCGGTGTTCTGCTCGTGATCGCGCTCCTGGGCATCGCCACCGCGTTCGCGGCCGTGGGCTTCGCCGTGTCGGTCGACACCCGGGGCACTCCCGTCGCACTGTGGCCGGGTGCGGCGCTGAGTCTCGCGTGGCTGGGGATCGTCGCGGCCGCAACCCTCACGCTCGACTCGGGCGTTCCGGCGCGCGCCGGCGGCCTGCGCGTCTTCGGCGCCGTCGCCGTCATCGGTACTCTCGCGCTCCTGGCCGTTCCCTCGGTCACCGCGATGGGCCGGGGACAGAGCGAGCTGCAGAGCGGCTCGCCGTCCACACTGCCCGCCTACGTCGCCGCGCAGGGGCGCGACGATTCGAATGTCGGCACGATCGTGATCTCCCCCCTGGCCGACGGCTCCGTCGCCGCCCAGGTCGTGTGGGGCGGCAGCGAAACACTGTCGGGCGGCTCCACGCTGGACGCGACCCGCTCGGTCGCCTCGGCATCCGACCGGGAAGTGGCCGAGCTGACCGCCGATCTGGTGACGTCGACCTCGGAGGACGTCGTCGCACGCGTCGCGGCCGCCGGAATCCGCTTCATCGTCGTGGCTCCCGAGACATCCGACGAGAGCGACGCGGCGCGCGCGTTGCGCCTCTCGGCCCAGACGGCCCTCGATCAGCGCGACGATCTCGACGTCGTCGGCGCGACGCCGAAGGGCACGCTCTGGCGCGTGACGACGGATGTGGCCGAGCGGCCCGCGCCGAGCGCGGAGCTGGTTCGCCAGGGGTGGGCGGTCGCCGCGGTGCAGCTCGTGGTCGTCGCGATCGCCCTGCTGCTCTCGTTCCCCACCGCAGCGTCGCGCCGTGAGGCTCGCCGCACTCCGCGCACCGTCGGACCGCGTTCGCGGGAGGAGCAGGTATGAGCAGGCAGCGGGCATGGCGCTGGGCCGCCACCAGTACGCGGCTCGTCGTCGGCGCGGCCCTCGCCGTCGGCATGGTCGGCGCGGTGGGCGTCGGTGTGGCCGCGAACTGGCCCACGCACACACACGAGCCGCTCGCGGTGGGCGTGACGCCCACGCCGGCGGACACGGTGCTCGCCTGCGCCGGGCCGCTGCTCGCCCTCGGCCGTGACGCCACGCAGGCCGGCCAGATCGCCAGCGCGGCGCCGACGGCCACCGTGTCGGGATCGGACGGCGCGACGCTCGAGCAGACCACGGAGCCGAGCGACCCTGACGTCGTCGGCTCCGACGGGCACCTCGTGTTCGTCGCCCCGCCTGTGGACGCGACACGATCGGATGCCGCCGCATCATCGAGCGGTTCGGCAGCCGCCGACGATCTTCGCGGCTTCGCCGCCTCCGCGTGTCAGCCCCCGCTCATCGAGTCGTGGCTCGTCGCCGGTGCGACCACAACGGGCTCGGCGGATGTCATCCTGCTTTCGAACCCGTCGGATGTCGCCGCCACCGTCGATCTCACGCTGTACAGCGCGACCGGCGCCTCCACCCCGCCGTCGGGAAGCGGGCTCCGCGTCGACGCCCACACGCAACGGCTCGTGCCGCTGGCCGCGCTCGCGGTCGGCGAGGGCGCGCCCGTCGTGCGTGTCACCGCCTCCGGTGCGCCGGTCGCTGCGGCATTGCAATCCAGCCTCTCCCGGACCCTGCTGACCGGCGGCATCGAGCAGAGCGGCGTGATCGTGGGTTCCGCCACGCAGCAGGTGATCCCCGGAGTGCGTGTCCCGCAGAGCGCGGTCGATGCGGCTTCCGCCGGCGCGACGACCCTTCTGCGGCTGCTCGCTCCTGGCGCCGCGGCGACAGCCACCGTCACCGTCCAGGATGACACGGGCCGCACCGCGTTGACGCAGGATGTTCCGCTCGGCGCGGACCTTCCGACCGAGCTCGACCTCGCCGGTCTGCCGGCCGGGACGTACACCGTGCGCGTCGAGGCCAGCTCGGCCGTCGTCAGCGCCGTGTGGCAGACGACGAGCTTCAGCAACGGTGCGGACTTCGCCTGGTACACCGCGGCCGAGGCCATCGTCGACCCGAGCGTCGTCGCCGTATCGGACGGCCCGTCGCCGTTGCTCGTGGTGGCGGGATCGACGGTCGGTTCCGCAGATGTCGTGCTGACGCCGCTGAGCGGTGCCACCCAGACCGAGCGGGTCAGCGTCGCGGCGGGCGACACCGCATCCGTGCCGGTCCAGCCGGGTGCGGTGTACCGCATCGACACCTCGAACCCGGTCCGGGCGTCCGTGAGCTACCTCGCGGACGGCGCGATCAGCGCGTTCCCCGTGTGGCCGGCGGATGCGGCGGCGTCGGAGATCATCGTCCGCCCCTGAGTCCGCTCAGAGAAAGCGGAAGCGATCGGGGCCCAGGTCCCACGGGTCGCGCCCCAGGAACTCGGCAGCCGCGCGGAAGACGCAGCTCTCGATCATCATGCGCCGATGGGCGTCGTCGTTGCGGTGCAGGTGCGCGAGACGTTCGATGGGCAGCCGGTAGAGCACGATGCGCTTCTCGTCGGGGAGCACGCTCCAGCGCGGGATGCCATCGGCATCCGCGGCCGGAGGCATGTCGGCCATCTCGAAGCGCACCTCGCGCAGCTCCGGCCACGCTCCACGGAGGAACTCCGCGACCGAACCGACGGCGAGGTCGAACCGGTCGACGCGCGTCTCCAGGGGCGGCAGCGGTGGGCGCACCACCGCGCTCCGGCCCTGCCGGCCGTGGCGTCCGTGACGTTCGGGACGGGGGGCTGCGGGTGCGGGGCGCGACCGGCGGCGGATCATCTGACCATCCTAGGCGCGGCGCACCAGCGGCGTCCCCGGGGCGCGTTAGGGTCGCACCGTGCAGGAACGTCAGTGCTCCAAGGTCGCGTGCGCGCGTGAAGCGGTGGCGACGCTCACCTACGACTATGCCGACCAGATGGCAGCGGTGGGTCCGCTCGGACGTGCCGGAGATCCGCACGCGCACGATCTGTGCCAGGTGCACACCGAGCGACTGTCGGTGCCCAAGGGATGGCTGGTCGTGCGTCACGAGACGCTCCGCGCCTCTTAGTCGCGGGCTTCCCTGGGCGCAGGCAGGAGCGCTGCGGCACGCGCATCGCGCGAGCGGATGGCCGACAGTTCGCGCTGGAAGCGCAGCGCCGCGACAGCCCGCACGAACAGCTCCGGATCCGCGGCCGGAACCGGGGAGACGGATGCTGCCGCTTCCGTCGCCAGTTGCGCGGCCAGCATCCGGCGCGCCCCCGGCTGCAGCTGTTCCGCCTGCCGGACGAACCGGGCGAGGCGCCGCGCGACCGGCGCCGGCAGCGGTGCCACGTCGGCGATGCGGGCCCAATCGGTGAGGGGAGCCGGCACCTGCGGCTCGAAGGCCGGGAGGCGTCCGGTGCGCGTGCGCTGACTGAAGGTGCCCGCCATGAGGTCGCCCAGACGCTGTGCGCGCGGCGTGAACATCCCGGTCAGCGCCGCCACGGCGCCGAGGGTGAACCAGATCTCCAGAACTCCGACGAGAGAGCGGATCAGAGCCTGCCGGAATCCCGCCGCCCCGCCGTCGGCGCGGACGATGCGCGCGCCGACGATGAGCTTGCCGAGACTGCGTCCGCGCGTGGCGGTCTCGATCGTCGTGGGCGCGATGACCAGCAGCAGGACCGCCAGCAGGATCGAGAGGATCGTACCGAATCCCGAAGCTGCGGAGAGGACCCCGGTCAGCCCGAGCGCCAGCATCACGATGAGGGCGGCGGCCACGGTCACGACCATGTCGATGGCGGCCCCCGCCAGGCGCAGGAAGAACCCCGCCGGTTGGACGTCGAGCGCGACGGCTTCGCCGGTGAGGATCTCGTCCTGACCGATCTCGACCATCGTCACGGCGGAGGGCATGGCTACAGTGAAACACATGGACCTCGACGCGCTCACGGCCGCCCACAGGTCCGAGTGGGAGCGTCTCGACGAGCTGGCCGGCCGTCGGCGTCTGAGCGGGGCCGAGGCCGACGAGCTCGTGATGCGCTACCGCGCGGCCTCCGCGGATCTGGCCGAGTTGAAGACGGCTGCCGGGCGCAGTCCGCAGGCCGATCACCTGTCGCTCGTGCTCGCCCGTGCCCGCCTGCGGCTCACCGCGGGCGACGGGAATCTGCTCCGTCGCATCCCGCAGTTCTTCCTCGACCAACTGCCCGCGGCGCTGTACCGCGTGCGCTGGACGACACTCGCCGTCGCGGGCGCCTTCGTCCTGGTCGCGGCGCTCGTGGCGTTGTGGATCTCGTCGGATCCCGCTCTCGTGGCGACCCTCGGCTCCGACGCGCAACTCTCGTCGTATGCGAACGATGAGTTCGTCGCCTATTACTCCGACAACCCGGCGGCCGTGTTCGCCGGCACGGTGTGGACGAACAACGCCTGGATCGCGGCGCAGTGCGTCCTGTTCGGGATCACCGGTATCTGGCCGGTCTCCGTCGTCATCCAGAATGCGGTCGGTCTCGGCGCCGCGGCAGCGGTGATGGGATCCTTCGACCGGCTCGACGTGTTCTTCGCGTACATCCTTCCCCACGGCCTGCTCGAGCTGACCAGCGTGTTCGTCGCTGCGGCGGCGGGGCTCCACGTCTTCTGGGCATGGGTGGCGCCCGGCCCGCGGTCGCGACGGGAGTCGCTGGCCGCAGCGGGTCGCTCGCTCGCCACCGTCGCGATCGGCCTGGTTTTCGCCCTCGCGCTGTCGGGGGTCGTCGAGGCCTACGTCACCCCCCAGCCGTGGCCGTGGCCCGTGAAGCTCGTGCTCGGAGCCCTGGCGCTCGGTGTCTTCCTGTTCTACATGCTCGTGGCCGGGCGCCGGGCCGCGCGGCGTGGCCAGACGGGCGATCTGGACGAGGACGACATCGGCCAGGCCGAGCTCGTCGCGGGCTGAGCCGGAACGGCTTCAGCGATCGTTCACCCGCTCGTGGGCGTGTCGTATTTTTGAATAGATCAAAACAATGTCAGGATACGGGGGTGGCCCCCGCATCCGTCGAGACAGAGATCGCCCTGCGTCACGCGGGCCTTCGTGTCACCGAGACGCGGCGTGGGGTCTACGACGCGCTGAACGCGCTGCCGCACGCCCGGGCCGACGAGGTGTTCGCTCGCGTGCGCGAGCGTCTGCCCGCAACGAGCATGCAGTCGGTCTACAACGCGCTCGGCGACTTCGTCGACGCGGGGCTGGCCCGGCGCATCGAACCCGCGGGTCATCCCGGGCTGTTCGAGCTGCGCGTCGCCGACAACCACCACCACCTCGTCTGCCGCGGCTGCGGCCGCGTCGAGGATGTGGATTGCGTCGCGGGAGCGGCGCCGTGCATGCATCCCCAGCAGACGCATGGCTTCTCGGTCGAGGCTGCCGAGGTGACCTTCTGGGGCATGTGTCCGGCATGTGCCGCCCAGAGCGAATGATCCCCCACGAAAGGAAACAGATGTCCGACATCACGACGGGTTGCCCTGTACCCCACGACGGTGCCGACGAGACGCGGTTGCCCGTCGGGCCCTCGCCGATCGACGCCGAGCCCGACGGTGCGCTGCCGCATCCCACCGCCGGCTCCGCGAACCGCGTGTGGTGGCCGAAGAAGCTGAACCTGCGTCTGCTGGCGAAGAACCCGGTCGTGGGCAATCCTCTCGGTGAGGACTTCGACTACAAGGCCGCTTTCGAAGCGCTGGATCTCGCCGCGGTCAAGCAGGATCTGCTGGAGGTCATGACGACGTCGCAGGACTGGTGGCCGGCCGACTTCGGTCACTACGGCCCGCTGATGATCCGCATGGCCTGGCACAGTGCCGGCACCTATCGCGTGACGGACGGACGCGGCGGCGGCGGGCAGGGTCAGCAGCGGTTCGCACCGCTGAACAGCTGGCCGGACAACGTGAACCTCGACAAGGCGCGCCGCCTGCTGTGGCCGGTCAAGAAGAAGTACGGCCAGTCGATCTCGTGGGCGGATCTCATGATCCTCGCCGGCAATGTGGCGCTGGAGTCGATGGGCTTCAAGACCTTCGGATTCGCCGGGGGACGTGCCGACGTCTGGGAGGCCGACGACGACGTCTACTGGGGCCCCGAGACCACCTGGCTCGGCGACGAGCGCTACTCGGGCGACCGCGAGCTGGAGAAGCCGCTCGCGGCCGTCCAGATGGGACTCATCTACGTCAACCCGGAGGGCCCGAACGGCGAGCCCGACCCCCTGCGCTCGGCGCGCGACATCCGTGAGACGTTCGCCCGCATGGCGATGAACGACGAGGAGACGGTCGCGCTCATCGCCGGCGGCCACACCTTCGGAAAGACGCACGGCGCGGCATCCGACGAGAACGTGGCGGAGGATCCCGAGGCCGCGGGCATCGAGGAGCAGGGGCTCGGCTGGAAGAACGCGCACGGCACCGGCAAGGGTGACGACACGATCACGAGCGGGCTGGAGGTCACCTGGACCTATCACCCGACGCGCTGGGACAACGAGTTCCTGCACATCCTGTACGCCTACGAGTGGGAGCTGTTCAAGAGCCCTGCGGGCGCCTGGCAGTGGCGTCCCGCCAACGGCGCGGGCAGCGACATGGTGCCGCTGGCGCACTCGGACGGCCGCCGTGAGCCGCGCATGCTCACGAGCGACATCGCTCTGCGCGTGGACCCGGAGTACGGAAAGATCACCAAGCGCTTCCTCGAGAACCCCGATGAGTTCCAGGACGCCTTCGCCCGCGCATGGTTCAAACTGACCCACCGCGACATGGGGCCGAAGGTCCGCTACCTCGGTTCCGAGGTGCCGGAGGAGGATCTGATCTGGCAGGACCCGGTGCCTCCCGTCGATCACGACCTGATCGATGCAGCGGATGCGGTCGCGCTGAAGTCCCGCATCCTCGAGTCCGGGCTGAGCGTGTCCGAGCTGGTGTCGACGACGTGGGCGGCGGCATCCACCTTCCGTGGCAGCGACAAGCGCGGTGGCGTCAACGGCGCCCGCATCCGCCTGGCGCCGCAGAAGGACTGGGAGGTGAACAACCCCGCTCAGCTGCAGAAGGTGCTCGCGGTCCTCGAAGAGGTCAAGGCAGAGTTCGAGGCGGCGGGTCGCCGGGTCTCGCTCGCGGATCTGATCGTGCTCGCCGGCAACGCGGGGGTCGAGCGCGCCGCGGCCGACGCGGGCGTGATCGTGGAGGTGCCGTTCCGTCCGGGACGCACCGACGCGACGGCGGAGCAGACCGAGGAGCACTCCTTCGCGTTCCTCGAGCCGGCCGCCGACGGCTTCCGCAACTACCTCAAGGGGCGCCCGTCGCTTCCCGCCGAGTACCTGCTCGTCGACAAGGCCAACCTGCTCACCCTGAGCGCGCCGGAGATGACGGTGCTCGTGGGCGGCCTGCGTGTGCTCGGTGCGAACTGGGACGGATCGCGCTACGGCGTGCTGACCGACCGCGTGGGTGTGCTCACGAACGACTTCTTCGTGAACCTGCTCGAGCTCGGCAACACGTGGAAGCCCCTCGACCCCGGATCCCACGCGTTCCAGGGCACGAAAGACGCCACCGGCGAGCTGGTCGGCATCGGCACGCGGGCCGACCTCGTGTTCGCCTCGAACTCCGAACTGCGCGCGCTCGCCGAGGTGTACGCCTCGGACGACGCGACCGAGAAGTTCGTGACGGACTTCGTCGCGGCGTGGACGAAGGTCACCGAGCTCGACCGCTTCGACCTCGTCTGATCCCCAACCCGGAACGCCCCTCCGCCCGGCGCGGAGGGGCGTTCCGCGTTCTCCGCGCGGCGCGGCCGTCCGCCTGTCCGCGGGGGTCACATCCGCGTGCCCGAGTTGCGTCGCATATGCGCAGATGCGCCAGGTTTCCGCATCCGCCATAGTCAATCGCTGTCGCGGATGCGGAAAAGTGTGGCGCGTTCGCGTGACCGAGAGCTTCGGCGGAACGGAGACAGAGACTCTTCCCCTGTCAGAGATCGAGCCGCGCGCGTCGATCTGTGACAGGGGAAGCGAGGGGGCGGAGCGCTCCGCGCGCGATCGGCGGCCCTCGACGGCGCCTGAGCTCAGAGCAGGCCGCGCAGCTTGAGCGCGAGGTAGTGGTCGGCGACGCGGGGCGGGAGGGATGCCGCATCCGCCGTCACGGCGACAGCACCCGTGCGTCCGATCGCCGCCGCGACGCGCTCGCCGTCCTGACGGACGTGCTCCGTCGCGGCCCAGGCGTAGGCCGCATCCGCATCCGTCGTCGCGGTGTCGTCGTCGGCGTCCTCGACGGTGGATGCGGATGCCACGAGAACTCGTGAGCGGGCGGTCAGCGTGGGAAGGGCCGCGAGGAAGCCGCGCGCCGCGGCGGGGTCGTCCTGCGCCGTGAGCAGCACCACCAGGGCGGGGCGCACCGTCAACCTGCGCACCAGGGACGCGACCTCGCTCCAGTCCGTGTCGATCAGCTGGGCCTCGACGGGTGCCATGGCATCAACGAGCGCAGGCACGAGCGCAGCGCCGTCGACGCCGCTCACGCGCGCCCGCACGACGCGATCCATCATCACCAGGTGCACGTGATCCCCGGCGCGCGCGGCGAGCGCGCCGAGCAGCAGGGTTGCCTCCATCGCGGCATCGAGTCTCACACCGTCGTCGACGCGGGTCGCGGCGGTGCGACCGGTGTCGATCACCACGACGATGTGCCGGTCGCGCTCCGGACGCCACGTGCGCAGCATCGTCGTGCCGGAGCGCGCCGTGGCGCGCCAGTCGATCGAGCGGACATCGTCGCCACGGACGTACTCGCGCAGGCTGTCGAACTCCGTGCCGCGCCCGCGCACCTGGACGCTCGTCTCGCCGTCGAGCTCGCGCAGGCGCGCCAAACGGGACGGCAGATGGCGGCGCGACGAGAACGGAGGCAGAACACGCAGCGTTCCGCGCGCATCGATGCGCTGCTGCCGGCCGGCGAGGCCGAGAGGGCCGAGTGAGCGCACGACGACGAAGTCGCTCGTGAGCTCACCGCGCCGACGCGGAACGAGCGACGCGCGGAGCGTGACGGCGCCCCCGGCGGGGACGTCGATGCGCGCGCGAGTCGTAGGAGCCCCGGCGGTCGGTTGCCAGGCGTCTCTCACCCACCCCCTCACCGCGCGGCTGCCGGGGTTCGTCAGGCGCAGCTCGCTCAGCGCGACCTCGCCGCGCCGGGCGCGCGCGGGGAGGGACCGCGCCACGCTCAGGTCGGCGGGGCTGGGCGCGAGCGCGGTGTCGACCGCGACCGCCGCGACGACGAGGGCGAGCCATACGCCGAACACCGCCCAAGCCGGCACTGCCACGGCCGACAGCAGCACCAAGGGGATGAGACCGCCGGCGACGACGATCGGAAGACGGCCGGTGACGAACACGTCAGATCGGAACCCTCGTCTGGGCGAGGATCGAGGTGAGCACGCCGTCCACGGTGACGCCCTCGAACTCCGCCTCGGGGTTCAGGCGCAGCCGGTGGCGCCAGGTCGGGGTGAGCATCGTCTGCACGTGATCCGGCGTGATGGCCGGGTAACCGCCCAGCCAGGCCCACGCCTTCGCGGTGGCCAGCAGAGCGGTCGCGGCGCGGGGGCTCGCGCCCAGCTGCACCGACGGAGCGTCGCGGGTCGCCCGCGCCAGATCGACGATGTATCCGAGCACGTCGTCGGAGGCCTCGACGGATGCGGCCGCGCGCTGGGCGGCGGCGATGCCCGCACCATCCGTGGCCGGCACCACCGCGTCGAGCGCGCGCGGGTCGAACCCGTCCGCGTGACGGCGCAGCACCTGCACCTCCGCGTCCCGCTCGGGCACATCGACGCGGAGCTTCAGCAGGAACCGGTCGAGCTGCGCCTCGGGCAGATCGTAGGTGCCCTCGTGCTCCACGGGGTTCTGGGTCGCCGCCACGAGGAACGGTGTCGGAAGTGGACGGGTCACGCCGTCGGCGGAGACCTGGCGCTCCTCCATGGCCTCCAGCAGTGCCGACTGGGTCTTGGGGGGTGTGCGGTTGATCTCGTCCGCGAGCAGCACCTGAGTGAACACCGGACCCTCACGGAACTCGAACTCGCCGGAGCGGGCGTCGTAGATGAGCGATCCGGTGACGTCTCCCGGCATCAGGTCGGGGGTGAACTGCACCCGGTGCGTGTCGAGCCCGAGCGCGCGGCTGAACGCGCGTACGAGCAGCGTCTTCGCGACGCCGGGCACACCCTCCAGCAGCACGTGGCCGCGAGCCAGGAGCGCGACCAGAAGACCTGTCACGGCGCCGTCCTGTCCCACCACGGCCTTGCCGATCTCGGTGCGCACGCCGTGCATCGCCATCCGCAGAGCGTCGTCGGAGTTCTCGGTCATTGCGGTTCCTTTCGCGGGCCGGACGGGGTCAGTCGCGCCTCGAGGGCGCGGAGGTCTGCGGCGAGGCGGGCGAGTGACCTGTCGTCGGGGACAGGCTCGTCGCCGAGCAGGGCACGGCTGCGCGCGGGTGGGATGCCGGTGGCGGCAGCGACGGCATCGGCGATCGCCGTGGCGTCGGCGCCATGCGGCACGGACAGTGCGACGGCCGCGCGCTCGCGGGCGCGCTCTCGCAAGAGCGCCGCAGCATGATCGCGCGCGCCGGCGCGGGCATAGAGCCGGCCGAGACCGCGCGTGGTCTCGTCGGCGCGCACCGTCACCGGGAGCCGCTCGTGCACGAGCGGACCGAATCTGCGGCCGCGCCAGATCGCGGCGGCCAGAGCCGTCGCGCCCAGCAGCACCATCGCGGGCGTCACCCACGGCGGGGTCAGCTCTCCCAGCGTCGCGCCCGACGTACCGGAACCGGCCGAGAGAGCCGGTACGAGCCACACCAGGCGATCGTGCGCGCCCAGCAGACCGAGCGCCAGAGCCGCATTGCCGTCGGAGGCGAGGTGCTCGTTGGTGAAGAGAACCGACCCGTCCACGGCGGCGAGCGTCGCGTTCCCTCGTTGCTGCCAGAGTAGGCCGAACGCGTCATCGACCGGGTAGCAGCCGACAGCATCCGGTGCGGCAAACGTCGCCCCGACGCTGACCGCTCCCGCGCGCCGTGCCACGGGCAGATCGCATTCGGGTTCCACGGCAGCGGCGGTGCCGTATCCCTGGACCCTGCCGTCGAAGAGAAGCCGGATCGAACGGGCGCGCGGATCCGACACGACCACCGAGTCCGCGGCCGTCGCCAAGGAGGTCAGCTGCGTGTCCGACAGCAGCGGCGAGTCGGGCAGCACGAGGGTGCTCCCGCCGTCCCGGAGAGCGGCTTCCGCTGCGGCGACGTCGCGCGTCACCACGACGTCGATGCCCTGATCGGACAGGATGCGGGCGAGTGCGCGCACCCCGTCGGGGCCGGGATCCTCCGGGTCGTATCTGTCGTATGCACTGAAGCGCATGTTGGCGGAGACGACCGCGCCGATGATGCCGACGACCACGATGACGGCGCCGATCACGGCCCAGGTGCGGGCGCGGGCGAGGCGGGGTCGAACGCTCATCGGTGCGCCGCCGAGGCGCGGGAGAGCCGATCGTCGAGAGCGCGAACCCGCTCGTAGGCGTCGCGGCTGCCCGGCCGACGCAGATAGCGGACGTCATCGAAGTCGTGTGCGACCTCGATGAGCGAGGCAGCCTCCTCCGGGAACACGGCGCCGGCGGATCGGGCGAAGGACGTCACCGTCGCCCCGGGCGCCACAGTGACGCGCTGCTGCTCCTCGAGCCCGCGAGCGAGTGCTCGCACGGCGGCCACGGTCGCAGCCTGCCAGTCGCCGCGCTCGGCGAGGGAGGTCGCCGTGCGCCGCAGCTCGCCTGACCCGGCGGTCACGGGATCGCCGAAAAGCTCCCCGCGGGCGGCGCGGACGAGACCTCGGGAGCGCGGTCGTCCCCAGATGACGATGGCGAGCACGACGAGGAGTACGACCAGCAGCAGCGCGCCGATCGCCACCAGCGGCGCCCAGGCCGCATCCACGTCGCCGGTGAACAGCTTGGCGATGCCGTCGCCGATGGCGCGGGCGATGCGGTCGAACGGGGTCGGCTCGGCCGCGCGATAGCTCGGGTCTGCGAGCTCTCGTTCGGCGAGACGTCTGGCCTCGTCGCCGTCGGGGATCAACGGCGCGGCCGCGGCGAGGATCACCGCTGTTCCGGGCCCGCCTGCGGCGGAGCCCAGTCGGTCGCGGCGGGCGGCCCTGCCGGCGGATGCTCGTTCGCGGGCCGAGCGGCGGCAGGCGGCACATCGGCGGCGGTCGGTGCGGGTGTATCGACCCCGGGCGGCGTGTACGCGGGAGGCGGGCCGTAGCCGTACGCCTGCGGGGCCGGGGAGGGACCAGGCCATGGAGCGGGTTGCGGCGGCCAGGCGACGGGCGGCGCCACCGTCCGGCCGACGTGCCACCGATAGGGATCGGCGACGCCCGCGCCCATCTGACGCTGATCGACGTACGACTGCAGGTCCAGATCGAGGCCCTCGGTGCGCATGCGCGCGTCCACGTAGACGAGGCACGCCGCCGTGGCGTTCACGACGAGCGCGATCGACTGCACCAGCAGCGACACCATCTGCACCACAAGGCTGACACCGACGGTGCCAACGACCGCGGTGACGTTCGGGTCGCCCGTAGGGGAGAGCACGCCGACGAACATGCCGCTGAAGAAGTTCAGCGGCACCACGACGATCTGGGTGATGATTCCGAAGCCGGTCTGGATGACGAACCATGTCGCGAGGGTGCGCCAGAACCTGCCGCGGGTGAGGCGCCAGGAACGGGCGATCGCCGCGAAGACGCCCGTATCCTCGAGCACCAGGATCGGCGTGACGAGGAACAGTCGCGTCGTCAGCCAGAAGGCGAGGGGGATCGCGGCCAGGAAGAACAGGATGGCGACGATGATCCCCGCGGCCAGGGCGAGCAGGCCGAGCGCGAAGGCGGCGGCGGCCAGGACCGCCACGGCGACGAGCACGGCGCCCGAAGACAGCAGGGTGTAGCCGAACAAGCGCCAGAACGCGGGCCGGATCCGCCGCCACAGGGCGCCGACCGTCAGCTTCTCCGCGACGACGCCGTGTGCCACGTCCGCCACGACGACGCCCTGGACGATGACCGTCAGCGCGGAGCTCGCGATGCCGAGCACCACGCTGGAGATCACGGTGATGGCCGTCGCGCCCGCGAACAGGTCGGGGTAGTCGGGACTCGACACCGGCACGGTGGCGAGCCGCGAGAAGCTGGCGAAGGCGATGCCGCCGACCGCGACCAGCAGCACCAGATACGTCGCCATCTGCATGCCCAGAGCGAACCCCAGCAGCACACGGGGGTTCTGCCGCAGGGCGACGAAGGAGCGCCCCAGCACGGTTCCGAACGTCAGCGGATGCAGCGGGACGATTCCGGCACGCGGAGCGGGCATCCATCCGGGTTGCGCGGTCGTCATGATCTCCTCGCGGTCGTCATCGCCTTCATCGTGACACACCTGGGTGAGCGCTCGTGAGCGCCGGGTCCGGTGTGGACTACTCTGAAGGGGCGCACGGGGGCATCGGTGGAACCCGGCCGCCGAGCGGACGCAAAGGAAGAACGCGTTTCATGACATCACGCATTCTCGTGGTCGACGACGACACGGCGCTGGCCGAGATGATCGGGATCGTGCTGGACACCGAGGGCTTCGAGACGGTCTTCTGCGCCGACGGCGCCCAGGCGGTCGACGCCTTCCGCGCCGAGCGCCCGGATCTCGTGCTGCTCGATCTGATGCTGCCCGGTATGGACGGCATCGAGATCTGCACCCGCCTGCGCGCGGAGTCCGGCGTTCCGATCATCATGCTGACCGCGCGCACCGACACCGCCGACGTCGTCGCCGGCCTCGAGTCGGGCGCCGACGACTACATCGTCAAGCCGTTCAACCCGAAAGAGCTGGTCGCCCGCATCCGCACCCGACTTCGTCCGGCTGCGACGGATGCGGGGGAGAGCCTGCGCATCGGCGACCTGACCGTCGATGTGGCCGCCCACGAGGTGCGCCGGGGATCGACTCCCATCCCGCTCACGCCGCTGGAGTTCGAACTGCTCGTCGCACTCGCGTCCAAGCCGCAGCAGGTCTTCTCCCGCGAGATGCTCCTGGAGCAGGTCTGGGGCTATCACTACAAGGCGGACACGCGACTCGTGAACGTGCACGTCCAGCGGCTGCGCGCGAAGGTCGAGCTCGACCCCGACAACCCGAAGATCGTCACGACGGTGCGCGGCGTCGGATACCGCGCCGGCGCCGCGAGCTGAGGATGCCCGCCGCGACCGCCCCCCGGCCGTCCGTGCGGCTGCGGCGCGAACTGCGCGCCTGGCGCACGTGGCCGTCGCGGGTGCTGGGCTCGTGGCAGCGATCGCTGCGCTTCCGCACCCTCGTGCTCACGATCGCCCTGTCGACTCTGGCCATCCTCGTCGCGTGCGTCTGGATGGCGCTGGCGATTCAGAACGACCTCTTCCAGTCGCGTCGCGACCAGGTGCTGGGTGATGCCCGCCGCGCCACGACCGCCGCGCAGGCGACGCTCGACTCCGCCCTGCAGGGCGACAGCGCCCAGGTGCGCAACGTCGTCGACAGCGTCATGGCGAGCCTCGGGCGCCAGTCCGACTCGGACCTGGTCGCGATGTTCCGCGTCGACCAGACCCCCTCGGCGACCGCGCCGCAGGACTTCGTCCTCGGCGGCGGCAACTGGGACGGCCAGATCACGGACGCGCTGCGCGACAAGGTGCGCTCGGACGCCGACGTGCAGTGGTGGCAGTCGATCGCGCTCACCGATGCCTCGGGGCGCGTGGTGCCCGGGATCGCCGTCGGGCAGCAGCTGAACGTCGCGGGCGTCGGCGCATATGAGCTCTACATCGCCTACGATCTCGCCGCAGCCGATCAGACCCTCGGCTTCGTGCAGGGCACCCTCTGGGTCGTGGGTCTCGCCCTCATCGCGATCATCGCCGGGATCTCGTGGTTCGTCCTGCGCTCGGTCACCGTGCCGATCGGCGAGGCGGCGCACACGTCGGCGGAGCTCGCGGCGGGTCGGCTCGACGTGAGGCTGGACGTGCACGGGGAGGACGAGATCGCCACGCTCGGCCGTTCGTTCAATGCGATGGCCGACAGCATCCAGGCGCAGATCAAGGAGTTGGCGGAGCTCTCGCTCGTGCAGCAGCGCTTCGTCTCGGACGTCTCGCATGAGCTGCGCACACCGTTGACCACCATCCGTCTCGCCGCCGACGTGCTCAACGACCATCGGGAGGCCTTCGACCCGGTGAGCACCCGCGCCGCAGAGCTCCTGCACGCGCAGGTGCAGCGGTTCGAGACGCTGCTCACCGACCTGCTGGAGATCAGCCGCTATGACGCCGGATCCGTGCAGCTCGAACTCGAGCCCACGAGCCTCGCGCATCTCGCCGAGGACGTCGTCGCTCAGATGCACCAGCTCGCCGAACAGCACGGCAGCGATGTACGTCTCGTGGCGCCGGGCGGCTACTCGCCCGTAGAGATGGACCCGCGCCGGGTGCGCAGGATCGTGCGAAACCTCCTGGGCAACGCGATCGAGCACGGCGAGGGCCGGCCCATCGTCGTCACCGTGGATTCGGATCAGGACGCGGTCGCCGTGGGTGTGCGCGACTACGGGATGGGCATGCGGCCCGAAGACCAGGAGCGTGTCTTCGACCGCTTCTGGCGCGCTGACCCGTCGCGCAAGCGGACGATCGGCGGCACCGGACTGGGCCTGGCCATCGCCCTGGGAGACACCCGCCTGCACGGCGGAACGCTGGGCGTCTGGTCGTCGCCGGGGGTCGGCACCAACTTCGTGCTGACGCTGCCGCGCCGCGCCGGCGCGGAGCCGGCCTCTTCGCCGCTGTCGCTGGCTCCGGAGGGCGACGGCCTCGACGACCTCGGGCTCACACAGCCGATCGACGTCGACAGCGCGCTGCGAGGCAAGGAGTCCACATGAGACGGATCCTCATTGCTGGGCTGGGAGCCCTCGCGCTCGTGCTGACCGCGTGCGCCGGTCTGCCGACGACGGGAACGGTGCAGCCGGGCCCGCAGCTGGGCTCCGACTCCACGGCGCCCGACGTGATCTACCGTCCGGACGGCCCGCAGCCCGGCGCGACGGCCCGGCAGATCGTCGACGGCTTCGTGCGCGCCGCATCCGGGCCGCAGGACAACTGGCAGGTGGCGCGCCAGTTCCTCTCGGAGGACTACCGCGATCAGTGGAAGCCGGAGGCGGGGGTCATCGTCGACGTGCTCGCCGACCGCAGCTACACCGAGGTCGACGACGAGATCGTGCTCGATGTCACCCCGCAGGCGACGATCGACGAGGCCGGCACCTACACGCTGTCGGACGAGGGCGCCAGCGTCCCGCTGCCGTTCTCGCTTGCGCAGCAGGCGGACGGCGAGTGGCGCATCACGCACGCGCCGGACGGGATCGTGCTCGACGAGGATCTGTTCCGCAACGTGTTCCGCTCCTACGACGTCATGTACTTCGACCCGACCTGGCGGTACCTGGTTCCCGACGTGCGCTGGTTTCCCACCACGAACGCGCTGACACGGATCGCGGCGGCCGTCGTGAACGGCGAGCCCTCGCCCTGGCTGGCCGCATCCGTCGTCTCCGCCTTCCCCGACAACGTCACGCTCGTCCCCTCCGTGCCGTTGACCAACGGCGTCGCGCAGGCACAGCTCAGCGAGCAGGCGCTTGGGCTGGATCAGGTCACGTTGGACCGGATGCAGACCCAGCTCTCCGCGAGCCTGGTCACCGCCCAGGTCACCGCTGTCGAGATGCAGGTCGACGGCGCGCGGGTGAACGCGTCGCGGATCCCGACGCGCTCCACGCTCGTCGACTCGCGGGCGCTGGTGCGCGATGCGGACGGGTTCGGATACCTCCTGTCCGGGGAGCTCACGCCGCTGCCCGGACTGTCCTCCGCGCTCATCGAGGCCGAGCCGACGGCCGTGCAGCTCGGGGTCGGCCGCAGCGCCGCCGCCGTCCTGCTCCCGGACGGATCGGCGGCGGAGATCACCGACGCCGGCGTGAGCCGCGTGGTCGACGAGCGCGCAGGTGTTCTCGCGCCCACGATCGATCCCTTCGGCATCATCTGGACGGTCCCCGCCGCCGATCCGACCCGCGTCCGGGCGACGGCGACCGACGGCACCGTGATCGAGGTGCCGTCGGCCTGGGGGGCGAGTCTCATCGACGCGATGCAGATCTCCCGCGACGGCAGTCGGATGGCGGCCGTGCTCACCGCCGGCGGCCGGTCGATGCTGGTCGTGGCCGGCGTCGAGCGGGACTCTGCCGGTGTCCCGAGCGCGCTGGGGCCGGCCGTGTCGCTGACGACGGTCGACGCACCCACGCACGGGCTGGCGTGGCTCGACACGACGACGATCGGTGTCGTGTCGGGCGAAGCGTCCGCACCCGTCTTCGTGCAGCAGGTCGTGGGGGGAGCCGCCACCGTCGTCGACGCGCCGGTGGATGCGGTCGCCATCTCCGGCGCGAACTCGCCGGCGGCCGTGCGGATCCTCGCGGCCGACGGCACCCTCTACGTGCGTCGCCAGTCGAACTGGGTGCAGACCGCCACCGGAGTCCAGGTGCTCGCCACGCAGCAGGGCGACGCCGACTGAGTCGTCCTCCCCACGAGGCCGTCAGCGGCGCGTCGCGCTCGTCGTAGACAGTGCCGTCGCCGCGCGATGGCCTTCGCGGAGCACGGTGGTGGGGTGATCGCCGCCCTCTCCGCCGCCCTCGCCCTCATCCTGCCCGTCGACTGCGCGGGCTGCGGCACCCCCGACAGCTCGCTGTGTGAGACGTGCGCCGAGCTGCTCGCCGCGCCGAGGCCGCACCGCCACGTGGTGGCGTCGGGCCTCGTCGTCCACGCGGCCTTCGACTTCGCCGACCGACCGGCCCGCGCACTGCGCGCCCTCAAGGAGGAGGGACGCACCGGGCTCGTGCGGCCGTTCTCCAGTGCGCTCGCCGCGGTCGCGGCCGGCGGGTTCCCGGATGCCGCGGAGGTGGTGTTCGTTCCGATCCCCACCTCCGCGCCGGCGTTCCGGCGGCGCGGACACCGGGTGGTGGAGGCGATCCTCGGTCGCAGCGGCCTGCCGGCGCTGGCGGTGCTCCGCCGCATCCGGAGCACACGCGATCAGCGCGAGCTCGGCCGCGCCGAGCGCGCGCAGAACGTCGCCGGAAGCCTGCGCGCGACCCGGCGGCTGGACGGCCGACGAGTCGTCATCGTCGATGACGTCGTGACGACGGGAGCGACCGTCGGCGAGGCCGCGCGGGCGCTCCGGGAGGCGGGGGCCGAGGTCATGGGAGTCGCCTGCGTCGCTCATACGCGCCGCACCGGATTCGTTCGTGACACGGACATGAACCCGGGCTAGCGTGGGGGTGACAAGGCGACGAAGGTCCGCCCTTGACCGGGTGGACCGGAACAAGGAGGTCAAGGATGGAAACCAACATCGTCGGCGTGGGCGTCGGCATCTCGGACCGTTTCCGCTCTGTCGTGGACGAGAAGTCCAGCCGCATAGAGAACATCGCGCCGCGGGCCGCCGGACTCGAGGTCAAGGTGACCCACCGGGCATACCGAAACGGTGCTCACGAGGACTCCACCGTCGAGTTGACCCTCACCGGCAAAGGACCGGTCATCCGCGCGGAGGCGGTCGACGGGGACAAGTTCACCGCCCTCGACCTCGCCGTCGACAAGCTGTGCGAGCAGGTGCGCCGGGCCAAGGACAAGCGCGTCGACGCCCGCAACCATCCGCGTGGTGCCCACTACGAGAAGGGCACGGGCGAGATCGCCGGAATCGATGTGCAGCCCGCATCCGTCGATGTGCTCAAGGCTGTCGCCACGGGCGAGGTGCCCGTGCTGACAGGGGCCGAGGACGAGCAGGACTACACGCCCGTCGTCATCCGCACCAAGCAGTTCGACGCCGAATGGATGAGCGTCGAGGACGCCGTCGACCGGATGGAGCTGGTCGGACACGACTTCTTCCTCTTCATCGACGCGCGCAGCGACCAGCCGAGCGTCGTGTACCGCCGCAAGGGATGGGATTACGGAGTCATCTCTCTCGACACCCTCGCGCAGCCCGCACGCGTCGCCTCCTGACGACAGAGCACGAAGGGGCCGCCTCTGGACAGGGGCGGCCCCTTCGCGGTGTCGGTGAGAGCGTCAGTCGAACATGTCGCCTAGGAGGCCGCCGATGACGAGGCCTCCCAGGATGCCGCCCATCGCGTCGCCCATGCCGCCGCCGCGACCGCCGCGACCGTAGCCGCCCCAATCGTCGTGGCGCGGGCGAGACGAGTCGATGTCGCGCTGGGCAAGCTGCAGTGCTTCGCTGGCGAGCTGTCCGCTGCGACGCGCGAGCTGCAGAGCGCTCTCGCGGGAGTCCTCTTCATCGGGGAGGGCGTCGATCTCGAGTCGCGTGCGCTCCGCCTCGGCCAGACGCGTGCGCGCGTCGGCGCCGATCCAGCCGCTGTGCCCGTTGATGAGGCTGCGGGCGACAGCGATCTGCCGCTCGGCGTCGTCGACGGCGTGGCGGACTTGCGCGGGGCTTGGGAGTGGGTGCTCGGCACGGCGGCGTGCCTTGGCGACCGCCTCGTCCAGCGCCGTGTTGGCGGCGCGCAGCTGCGAGAGCTGCGTGAAGGGGTCGGCGGGGCTGCCTGCCGGCGGGAGCGCGGCCAGCGCCCTCTCCAAATCGGTCATCGCCTGCTGGATCTCGGGATTGGTCGGCAGCGACCGGGCACGGATGATGTCGTCGCGCGAGTCCGCGATGACCTCCGCGAGGGTGGACTCGGCGCGCAGCGCCTCGATCTCGAAGTCCTCCACGCCGTCCAGGAGCGATTCGGCCCGCCGCACGGCCTCCGTCGCGGCTTCGAGGGCCATGTTGGCCTCCTCGGCGCGATTCGCCTCCCGACGCCGCACCGAGACCTCCGCGCTGTGGGCGGCGAAGGTCAGCACCTGCTCCGCTTCGGCGGGGGCATTCTCGATCTGGCTGAGAGCGGCGGGAGAGTATCGCTGCCGCAGACGTTCCACCACCTCGCGCGCGCCGGGCACGCGTTCCCGCAGCCTCTCGGCATCCGCCCGGACGCCGGCGAGCACCTGCGGCGCCTGTCGGATGCGGGCGACCGCGCCCGCCAGCGCGGAGGTGCGGTCGTCGAGCAGGTCCTCGGCCCACTCGCACAGCTGCACGATCCGCGCGTTGCGGGTACGCAGCTCCTGGGGGGTGTCGGGGATCTCGTCGTGGTTGAGCTGGTGCAGCTGGAAGGCCTCGCCGAGGTGGGTGCGCACCGCCTGCAACGCCTCGCGCAGCTCCTTCGTCGAGCGTTCGCCCAGCTCCGCCTCCGCGAAGGCGAGCTCTTCCGTCGTCGCGCGGATGCGCTCGTCCGCGGCGACGAGACTCTGCTGCGCGCGACGGGCGAGATCCGCGTCCTGCGCGTCGATCTCGGCCTGCTGCTCGCGCTTGCGCTTACCCCAGAAACCGGCCATGGCTCGATCCTAGGCGCGGTGGATGTGGCTGTTCTCAGCGTGAGCGGATCGAACGCTCACGCGATCCGCGCGGGGCGCCCCCGGCGCGGGCGCGACTGTGAGATCGGCTGCACGCGCGAGGCTTCGGGGATCGCCGCCAGCCGCTCGAGGACACGCTCCAACCACCGCAACTCTGCTTCCGCTCGAGCCACGCGCGCCTCGTGCGCGATCGAGCGCGCCAGGTCGTGCTCCTCGATCGCGGCCGCCCGTGCGCGGGCGAGCCGCTCGGCGGCCGCATCCCGCTCCGCGCGGGCCGCGGCGCCCGCATCCACGCCCGGCAGCGTCGCCGCGAGCGCGATCTTGGTCGCGATCTCGTCTCGCGCACCGCTCGCCGTCGGAAGCGCGCGCAGCAACCATGCCGAGGCGGACGCCATGCCCGCCTCGGTCGCGGCGTAGTAGACGTGGCCCTGTGGGTCGACGGCGCCCTTGACCACGAGGCCATCGCGCTCGAGCCGGTCGAGCGTGTTGTAGATCTGCCCGACGTTCACGGTCCAGTCCGACCCGCTGCGCCGCTCGAGTTCGGCGCGCAGCTGGTAGCCGTAGCACGCGCCCTGGGCGAGGATCGCGAGCAGTGACTGCCTGACCGACATGGGGCTCCTTCGGAGGTGCGGGGGACGCATATATGCATACTCGGAAACGTCCGGGGCGTCCTCACGGCGCGCCGCGCGGCGGCGACTGGGTGGGCAATGGCTTTGAACCCGTCGTTCGTCGTGCTCTCGGAGGTCACAGACGGATAACATGGGGGCGGTGTGCCCGGACTCCGGGCACGACTGGGCAGAAGCACGCCCACCCGACAGATGGAGATGCCACGTGGCCAACCCTCTCGAGAAACTCCTCCGCGCCGGCGAAGGCCGCGTCATCCGCCGCCTCCAGCAGGTCGTGAAAGCCGTCGGCGCACTCGAAGAGGAGTACACGCAGCTCACGGACGAGGAGCTCCGCGGCGAGACGGCGGAACTGCGCGCGCGCTATCAGGCGGGCGAGACGCTCGACGAACTCATGCCCGAAGCCTTCGCCGCGATCCGCGAGGCCGCCAAGCGCACGCTCGGCCAGCGGCCCTACGACGTCCAGATCATGGGTGGCGCGGCGCTGCATCTCGGCAACATCGCCGAGATGAAGACCGGTGAAGGAAAGACCCTCACGGCGACCTTCGCGGCCTACCTGAACGCCATCGCGGGCGAGGGCGTGCACGTCATCACCGTGAACGACTTCCTCGCCAGCTATCAGGCCGAGCTGATGGGTCGCGTGTATCGCGCGCTGGGGATGACCACCGGCACCATCGTGTCCGGCCAGACGCCCGAGGTCCGCCGCGAGCAGTACAACGCCGACATCACCTACGGCACGAACAACGAGTTCGGCTTCGACTACCTGCGCGACAACATGGCATGGCGCAAGGAAGACCTCGTGCAGCGCGGCCACTTCTTCGCCATCGTCGACGAGGTCGACTCGATCCTCATCGACGAGGCCCGCACGCCGCTCATCATCTCCGGGCCCTCCTCGGGTGAGGCGAACCGCTGGTTCGCGGAGTTCGCGAAGATCGCGCGCACGCTCGAGGCCGGCGTCGACTACGAGGTGGACGAGAAGAAGCGCACGATCGGTGTGCTGGAGCCCGGCATCGAGAAGGTCGAGGACTACCTCGGCATCGATAACCTGTACGAGTCGGCCAATACGCCCCTCATCTCGTTCCTGAACAACTCGATCAAGGCACTCGCGCTCTTCAAGCGCGACACCGACTACGTCGTCATGAACGACGAGGTCATGATCGTCGACGAGCACACCGGCCGAATCCTCGTCGGGCGCCGCTACAACGAAGGCATCCACCAGGCGATCGAGGCGAAGGAGGGCGTCCCGGTCAAGGCCGAGAACCAGACGCTCGCCACGGTGACGCTGCAGAACTACTTCCGCCTGTACGACAAGCTCTCCGGCATGACCGGTACCGCCGAGACCGAGGCGGCCGAGTTCATGTCGACCTACAAGCTCGGCGTGGTGCCCATCCCGACGAACAAGCCGATGATCCGCAAGGATCAGCCCGACCTCGTCTACAAGAACGAGCAGGCCAAATTCGCCCAGGTCGTCGAGGACATCGCTGCCCGTCACGAGAAGGGTCAGCCCGTGCTCGTGGGCACGGTGAGCGTCGAGAAGAGCGAATACCTCTCGCGTCTGCTCGCCAAGAAGGGCGTCAAGCACGAGGTCCTCAACGCCAAGAACCATGCCCGTGAGGCGGAGATCGTCGCCCGTGCCGGACGCCTGGGTGCCGTCACGGTCGCCACCAACATGGCCGGTCGAGGCACCGACGTCATGCTCGGCGGCAACGCGGAGTTCCTCGCGGTCCAGGAGATGAAGAGCAAGGGCCTGGACCCGGTCGAGACCCCCGAGGAGTACGAGGCCGCGTGGGACGAGGTCTACCAGCAGGTGCGTGACACGGTCGCGGCAGAGGCCACGAAGGTCGTCGAGGCCGGCGGTCTGTACGTGCTCGGTACCGAGCGCCACGAGTCGCGCCGCATCGACAACCAGCTTCGCGGTCGGTCCGGTCGCCAGGGCGACCCCGGCGAGAGCCGCTTCTACCTGTCGTTGACCGACGATCTGATGCGGCTGTTCCAGTCCGGCGCCGCCGAGGCGATCCTCGCGCGCACCAACTTCCCCGACGACGTCGCGATCGAGTCCGGGATGGTCTCGCGCGCGATCAAGAGCGCGCAGGCCCAGGTCGAGGCGCGCAACGCCGAGATGCGCAAGAACGTCCTGAAGTACGACGACGTGCTCAACCGTCAGCGTGAGGCGATCTACACGGACCGCCGCCAGATCCTGCACGGCGACGACATCCAGGAGCGCGTCACGAAGTTCATCGAGGACGCGATCGATGCGATCGTCGACGACCACACCGGCAGCGGGCACACCGAGAGCTGGGACTTCGACGCCCTGTGGACCGAGCTCAAGACGGTCTACCCCGTGGGCGTGACGATCGACGAGGTCGTCGCCGAGGCGGGCGAGAAGGGCCGCGTCACCCCCGCCGGTCTCAAGCGGGAGCTGCGCAGCGACGCGTCCATCGCGTACGCCGCCCGCGAGGAGCAGCTCGGCGAGCAGGCGATGCGCGAGCTCGAGCGCCGCGTGGTGCTGCAGGTGCTCGACCGCCGGTGGCGAGACCACCTGTACGAGATGGACTACCTGAAGGACGGCATCGGACTTCGCGCGATGGCTCAGCGCGATCCGCTGATCGAGTATCAGCGCGAGGGCTACGAGATGTTCCAGGCGATGATGGGTCAGATCAAGGAGGAGTCCGTCGGATTCCTCTTCAACCTCGAGGTCGAGGTGCGTCGCCCGGACGGTGAGCACACCGAGGTCGAGGCCAAGGGCTTGGTCGCCCCCTCGGTCGAAGGCCAGCGGCTCGAGTACAGCGCTCCCACCGAGGACGGCGACGTCGAGGTGCGCAACGACCGTGGCCAGGTGCAGAAGGCGGCCACGGGTCGCGCGCGTCAAGCCGCTGCGGCGCCGCCCGCCGCGGAAGCCCCGCGCGGCGCGTTCGGTCAGCGCACCGAGGCTTCTCAGCCCGAGGCCCAGAACCGGGCGCAGCGCAGAGCGAAGAAGAAGTGAGAGAAGCGAGCGCCCCGCAGGATGCGGGGCGCTCGCTCGTTCAGGGCGTGCCCCAGTCGAACGACTGCTTGCGCACCTCGAGGTAGACGAACGTCTCCGAGGAGATGACGCCGGGGATCGTCCGGATGCGGGCGTTGAGCAGATCGGCGAGGTCCTGATCGGACGCGCAGACCACCTCGATCAGGATGTCGAAGCTTCCGGCGGTGAGCACGAGGTAGTCGACGGCGGAGATCTGCTCGAGTTCGGCAGCGACGGCGCGGCTGTCGCCGCTGACGCGCAGGCCCACGAGCGCCTGGCGGTGGAAGCCGAGCCGCATCGGGTCGGTGACGGCGACGACCTGCATGATCCCCGAATCCGTCAGCCGCTGCACCCGCTGTCGCACGGCAGCCTCGCTGAGCCCCACGGCCTTGCCGATCTCGGCGTAGGAGCGGCGCCCGTTCTCCTGAAGCTGTTCGATGATGCGTTTGGAGGTGTCGTCGAGATGATCGCGTGCGGCCATGGGAGTCCTTCGGGTACGGGGTGTTACCTCTTCACCGTATCGGCGGCGATTGTGTGAGAACCGTCGAATGACGTGCGGGAACCGCCAGTCGTGCCAGCGGATGCGGATTGGCCCGGCCCCGCCCGGACTATCCTGATCGGATGAGTTCGCTGCGCCCCCTCGATCAGTCCCGGAAGCTGAAGGATGTCCTCTACGAGATCCGCGGCGAGGCCCTGGTGGAGGCCGACCGGCTCGAGGCCGAAGGGCACACGATCCTGAAGCTCAACACGGGCAACCCGGCGGTCTTCGGTTTCGATGCGCCGTTCCAGATCGTGCGCGACATGATCGACGCGATCCCCTCCGCGCACGGGTACAGCGAGAGCAAAGGCATCATGTCCGCGCGCCGCGCCGTCGTGTACCGGTATGAGCAGGAGCCGGGCTTTCCCCCTTTCACCCCGGACGACGTGTATCTCGGCAACGGCGTCTCCGAGCTGATCACGATGACGATGCAGGCTCTGCTGGACGAGGGCGACGAGGTTCTCATCCCCGCACCGGACTACCCGTTGTGGACGGCGATGACGAGCCTCGGCGGCGGCACGCCCGTGCACTACGTCTGCGACGAGCAGAACGGCTGGCAGCCCGACATCGAGGACATCCGATCCAAGATCACCGACCGCACCAAGGCGATCGTCGTGATCAACCCCAACAACCCGACGGGGGCGGTGTACACCCGCGAGGTGCTGACACAGATCGTGGAACTGGCCCGCGAGCACTCGCTCCTGCTGCTGGCCGACGAGATCTACGACCGCATCCTGTTCGACGGCGCCCGCCACATCCCGCTGGCAACGCTCGCGCCCGACCTGCTCTGCCTCACCTTCAACGGCCTGTCCAAGACCTACCGTGTCGCCGGGTACCGCAGCGGGTGGATGGTGATCACCGGACCTCGCCAGCACGCGCGCGGCTTCCTCGAGGGCATCAACCTGCTCGCATCCACGCGGTTGTGCCCGAACGTCCCAGCACAGCACGCGGTTCAGGCGGCGCTGTCGGGTGTCCAGTCGATCGATGCGTTGATCGCTCCGACCGGGCGCCTGCACGAGCAGCGGGATGCGGCGTGGGAGGGCCTGGAGGCGATTCCGGGAGTGTCCTGCGTCAAGCCCGCCGGTGCGCTGTACGCGTTCCCGCGGCTGGACCCGGAGGTGCATGAGATCCGCGACGACGCGAAGCTCGTGCACGATCTTCTCGTGGCCGAGCACATCCTGCTCGTGCCCGGGACGGGCTTCAACTGGCCGACCCCGGATCACCTGCGGATCGTGACCCTCCCGGAGGCCCGAGTGATCTCGGAGGCCATCGAGCGTCTCGGCAACTTCCTGGCGTCCTACCGCCAGTAGTCCGGGAGCCGGCGGGTCACCCGCGACCGGCGTTCAGCAACCCGCTGGCGATGAGAGCATTCTCACAGGAGCGCGAGCGACGTGGCCCGCCAGCGCCGGTCCATGCCCTCCAGGCGGACGGCCACCGCGCGGGTACGTGCGGGACCGGCGACGACCACGACCGCCTCGACGACGCCATCGGCGGGCTCCGAGTGGTGCACGCTCAGGATCGAGTGCACGGGGCGGGCGGCGGCGACGCCTCGCGCGCTGCGGGCGCGGGTGGCGAGGTTCACACGCGTGAGAAGCGCGCGGTAGGTGTCCTCGGTCATCCATCGCGCGAGCTGATCGATGTCGCGAACCCCCGCGAGAGCCTCGAGCACGCCGTTGGTGAGGTTGCGCACCAGCGGCACGGGATCGGGCAGCTCGGACGATGATGTCGGCTGCGGCGCGAAGAAGTCGGCGGACAAGCGCATGAAGCTGCGTTCGGGGCGCGTCGCGCCGGTGGCGATCTGAACCATCTGGGCCTCACATGAATGGGGATCCTGAGCGGGATCAGTAGAGCAGTTCGGCCAGGTCAGAAACGGTTTGTGGAAAACTTCTCATGATTGGCGGGGTATCGGTCTAATCTCGCGGCGTGCGCTGGGAACGCTTCTTCGAAGACCTGCAGGGGCAGTTCGATGCCGAGTGGGAAGCGGAGCGCGCGGTCCTGGACACGGAGGCCGAGCGGCTGCGATTGTCGCGCGTCACGCTGCGTGAGAGGCTCCTCGTCCTCGCCCGCACGGATGAGACGCAACGCCCCGACCTCGTCGTCGATCTGGTCGCCGCGGATGCTCTGACCGGGATGCTCGTCGCGGTCGGCGCCGATTGGATGGGACTCGAGGTGCAGCGACGCAGCGTCCTCGTCCCGGTGGCAGCGGTGGCGGCCGTCGGGGTGGGAGAGGGCGACCTCCTGCGCGCGGCCCGGCCGCATCCGTCGCCGCGGGTGGGCGTCTCGGAACGTATGGGAATCGGCTTCGTCCTGCGCGATCTCGCGCGTCGACGCGTTCCCGTCGCGATGCAGGTGGGAACGCGCACTGTGGCGGGGACCATCGACCGGGCGGGGGCGGATCACCTGGACCTCGCACTGCACGACATCGATGAGCCGCGTCGTTCAGCGACGGTCCGCGGTTACCGTCTGGTCCCGTTCACCGCGCTGTCCTGGGTGCGCTGGGAGGGCGCCGACGTGCTCTGAGGAGTTCAGTCGGGGTTGCGGACGCGCCCGTGACCCCAGAGCTCGGGGAAACTGGCCGCATTGGACTGACGCCACAGCGCCATCCGGCGGGCGTCCTCGGCTTCGTCGTCGAGGTAATCCGACACGCTGGCCTCCTCGATGCGCCACTGGCGGCTCTCGCCCACGCGGACGCCGCGCAGCCTTCCTTCCATCACCAACGCGATGACCTCATCGACCGACACCGCCAGTGCCTCGGCAACGGATGCCGGGGCGAGGAGGCGGCCCTCGGGCGGGGTCGTGTCGGGCATGCCCTCAATTATGCGGTGCCGTTCCGACACCTCGGCGCGGCGGCGCGCCATGTGGATAAGAGTGCTGTGGATAAGATCCGACGGCCCGACCCGGCCTCGGTCAGCATGTACGCCATGACAGCTCAGGTCACGCCCCGCCAGCGTCCCCGCGCGCTCTGGGCGGACGCGCGCTTTGTGATCGGCGTCGTGCTCGTGCTCGTCTCGATCGCGGGCGTCTGGTTCGTCGTCGCATCGTCGCGGCAGACGGTCCCCGTCTACGCGACGACCCGCACGATCGTACCCGGCGAGAGCATCTCGCCCTCGGAACTGCGCGTCGTCGACGTCGCCCTGGGGTCGCTCGAAGGTGCGTACGCGTCGGGGGACACCCTGCCCCCGACGCCGTGGCGACCCGCACGATTCCGGCCGGCGAGCTCATCCCCGCGGCGGCCGTGGGAGCCCCGTCCGAGGTCCGCACCACCACCATCGTCGTCCCCAGCAGCACGGCGATCCCCGCGTCGGTCGAGGTCGGGACGCCGGTGGAGGTGTGGGCCGCCCCGCTCGACGAGGAGGGGGTGCGGCAGGCTCCGCGCATCCTGGTCGCCGACGCGGCGGTCGCGGCGCTGGCGAGCAGCGACTCCGTGATGGCGACCAACGCGCCCTCCGTCGAACTCGTCGTTCCTCGTGAGTCCGTGGCGGATGTGCTCGCGGCGCTGGCGGGTGAGGCGACGCTCTCGGTGGTCCCCGCGCAGGGGGCGTCGTGATCACGCGCGTGGTGCTCGTCCTCGCGCAGCCTGCCGCCCTCGCACTGCGGGAGCAGCTGCTGTTGGACGGGGCCCGCGAGGTGGCGATCTATCCTCCGGACAGGTTCGCGGCGACAGTCGCGGTCGGTCAGGGACCGGATGCGGGATTGTCCGCGCTCCTCGCTACTGCCGACACGTTGGTGCTCGCCGCGCGCGTCGACCAGCTCACGGCTCACACCGTCACCCTCGCGGACGCGCGGGGCGTGCGCGTCCTGCCGCTCGGCGACGATGCGGCCGCCGCCCGTCTGGCGGCGGCTTTCGGTCTCGCCTCACCCGTTCCGGCGACCGGCTCGGCGCGGGATGTGGCGGCCGCCCTCGCCACCGCGTCGGCGTCGGCCGTCGCCCGGCCGGCCGTCGCCGGGCCCCGCCTGATCGCCGTCTGGGGCGCGCACGGCGCCCCTGGGCGATCCACCATCGCCGTGGGTCTCGCGGCTGAGCTCGCCCGCGGCGGCCGTCACGTGGCGCTCGTCGATGCGGACGCGCATGCGCCGTCCCTGGCCATGGCCCTCGGTCTTCCGGACGAAGGGCCTGGATTCGCGGTCGCATGCCGCCAGGCCGAACTGGACGCGTTGGACGAGATCGAGCTCCAGCGCATCTCGGTGCCCCTCGGCGGCGCCGACGTCGACGTGCTCACGGGTATCAACCGCCCGTCGAGGTGGCCCGAGCTCAGTGACAAGCGCGTGCGTGCCGCGCTCGCCGCCTGCGCCGGATGGGCCGAGCACACCGTGGTCGACGTCGCCGCATCCCTGGAGCGGGACGAGGAGATCGTGAGCGATGTGATCGCGGGCCCTCGCCGCAACGCCGCGACGCTGGCCGCGCTGGAGACCGCGGATCACGTCGTGGCGGTCCTCGCCGCCGATCCGGTCTCGGTCGCGCGCTTCCTGCGCTCGGTGGGGGAGTTGCGGGCGGTCATCGGAACGACGCCGCTGACCGTCGTCGTGAACCGGCTCCGTCGTGGCGGCGTCGGCATCGACGCGCGCGGGCAGCTTCGCCGAACGCTGGAGCGGTATGCAGACATCCGCGACGTGTGGTTCGTGCCCGAGGACCGCAGGGCGGCGGATGCGGCGATGCTCGCCGCCCGGCCCGCCGCCGAGGTGGCCGGGAGGTCCGCGATGGTCTCGGCGATCCGGCGCATCGTCGGGGAGGCGCTGCTTCCGCCGGTCCCGGTCACCGCGACCCGACGCGAGCGCCGCGGTCGTCGAAGTCCGCACGAGCGATTGGTCGCCTCCGCATAGGGTGGAGGGGTGTCGACCCTCAGCGATCTCGTCTACGCGCACGGCTTCTCCGATCCCGCCGATGTGGAGTGGCTGCACCGGCTGGCCGGCGACGGGCAGCTCCTGGCGGATCTCGCCTTCGCGGACATCGTGCTGTGGGTGCCCACGGAGGACGACACCTTCATCGCCGTCGCGCATACACGTCCCTCCGGCGCGGCGACGCTCTTCTACCGCGACATCGTGGGCGACCGCGTCCGGCCGCAATGGCGTGCCCAGGTGCGTGAGGCCTTCACGACCGGCCGGATCGTCGACTCCGCGTCGCCGGACTGGTTCGAGGAGACTCCCACGCGTGTGCGCGCCGTCCCCGTGGTCCGCGCTCGCGCCGGGGCGGACTCTCCGGCCCGCATCCTTGGCGTCCTGACGCGCCACACGAACCTCGGTGAGGCCCGCACGCCCTCCCGCCAGCAGATCACGTTCAACGACTGCGCCGACGATCTGTTCGGGATGGTGGCGACGGGGGAGTTCCCCGACGTCGCCGCACCCGCGTCGCCGCGGCGCGGCGCGCCTCGTGCGTCGGACGGCCTCATCCGGATCGACGTGGACGGACTCACCACGTTCGCGAGCCCCAACGCACTGTCCGCGTTCTACCGGATGGGATTCGAGGACGAGCTCGAGGGTGAGCCGCTCGTGGAGGTCATCACGCAGATCCTCCCCGAGAAGAGGCAGTTCGACGAGTCGCTGCCCGTCGTCGCCACCGGCCGCGCGCCGTGGCGGGTCGACATCGAAGCGCGAGGCGTCACGGTGGCGTTGCGGGCCATTCCGCTGCGCGACCACGGCAACCGGATCGGCGCGATCGTGCTGTGCCGTGATGTGACCGAGCTCCGCCACCGGGATCAGGAGCTGATCACCAAGGATGCGACCATCCGCGAGATCCATCACCGCGTCAAGAACAACCTGCAGACCGTCGCCTCGCTCCTGCGGATCCAGGCTCGCCGCACGCACTCGGATGAGGCCCGTGACGCACTCACGCACGCCACCCGGCGCGTCTCGGCGATCGCCGTGGTGCACGACACGCTCTCCGAGGGACTCACGCAGAACGTCGACTTCGACGAGGTCTTCTCACGGGTGCTGAAGCTCGTCGCCGAAGTGGCGGCCGCTCCCACGACGCGGGCTCGTACCCGCAAGACCGGGTCCTTCGGCACGCTTCCCAGCGAGTACGCGACCCCGCTTGCGCTCGCTCTGACCGAGCTCGTCACGAACGCCGTCGAGCACGGACTCGCCGGGCAGGAGGGCGAGGTCGAGATCGCCGCCGAACGCTCCGACCACAACCTCGAGGTCCGTGTCCGTGACACGGGGGTGGGTCTGCCCGAAGGTCAGGTGGGCCGGGGACTGGGCACGCAGATCGTGCGCACCCTGATCCAGGGTGAACTGGGCGGCACCATCGACTGGCACACGATCATGGGCCGCGGTACCGAGGTCACGATCGACATCCCGCTGCGCTACATCGACCGAGGCGAAGTCTGAGAACGACGCATCCGCCGACACCTGGCGCCTGTCGGCGCAGGAACGGCGGATGCGGAATCCGACGGGTGTCGGAGTGCTCAGGAGGCGCGGCGGGCGCGAGCGGCGCGGCGCTTGAGGGCGCGACGCTCATCCTCCGAGAGGCCTCCCCAGACGCCCGAGTCCTGGCCGGTCTCGAGCGCGTACTGCAGGCAGATCTCGGTGACGGTGCAGCGTGCGCACACGGACTTGGCCTTCTCGATCTGGTCGACCGCCGGACCGGTGTTACCGACCGGGAAGAACAGCTCCGGGTCTACGGTCAGGCAGGCTGATTTGTCGCGCCAATCCATGTGATGTTGCTCCTCAGGCGTCGGAAAATGGTGAGAACGGGTGGGTTGTGAAAGAGCCCGGATCGGGGTCCGGTACCCTGTGTGATGTGCGAGCTTGAGCTCGCCCCACGCCGCTGTGGGAGCACACGACGTCGTCAATGGTTCCACAGTGACCAGGGTGAATCAAGGGTTCACCGGTTGTTTTGTGTCCCGTCACCAACTGCATGCGTCCGAATACTGTCCATTCCCACAACTCCCGAGGTGTCATGCGCAACGATCTGCTGAGCCTGGTTGCGGGTGGACTCGTCGTCCTGGAGGGCGTCGCTCTCGCGGGGCTCGCGGTCTGGCAGCTCGTCGCGCTGGCCCAGGGCGACACCGCATCCCCGGCGACGGCGATCGCTCTTCTCGTGCTGACTCTCATCGGGGCCGCGCTCGTCGCCTGGTTCGGCGTCGCCGCGGCACGCGGCAGATCCGGCGGGCGCTCGGGGGGCATCGTGGTCCAGCTGCTGGTGCTCGCGGTCGCGATCGGCGCCGTGACGGGGACGTACGGACATCCGCTCAATGGGCTGCAGCTGGGCGTTCCCGCGGTGATCGTGCTCGTGCTGCTGGTCTCGGCGGCGCGCCGGGCGGCTCAGAACGCCCGGCGCGAGGACTGATCTCAGCCGTCGATGCCGAGGAGCTTGCGGAGCCGGGCGACGTGGCCGGTGGCCTTGACGTTGTACAGCGCCTGCGCGATGCGGCCGTCCGCGTCGATCACGAACGTCGAGCGGAGGACGCCCTCGACGGTCTTGCCGTAGTTCGTCTTCTCGCCCCATGCGCCGTAGGCGTCGTGCACGGCGTGATCGGGGTCGGACAGCAGCGGAAAGGTGAGACCGTCGCGCTCGCGGAACGTCCGCAGCTTCTCCGACGAGTCGCGGGAGACCCCGAGCACGGTGTACCCGGCAGCCGTGAGCGAGGAGAGGCTGTCGCGGAAGTCGCATGCCTGCGTCGTGCACCCGGGCGTCATCGCCGCGGGGTAGAAGTAGAGGATGACGGGGCGGCCACGGAACTCCTGAAGCGAGACCGCGGTGCCGTCCTGGTCGTGGAGCGTGAAGTCGGGGGCGATGTCGCCGGGCTGCAGCTGAGTCATGCTTCCAGGGTAGGCGTTCAGCGGCCGCCGAACGTGGTCAGCAGTCGCTGCAGCGAGTCCAGGCGTGCCGCGCCGCTGGGGCCGAGCTTGCCCTCGGCGACCGCGGCGATGATCGCGCAGTCCGGCGCGTCGGGCAGGTGGGTGCAGCCGCGCGGACAGTCCTCCGCGACGGTGGCCAGGTCGGTGAAGGCGCGCAGGATGTTGGCCGGGTCCACGTGGCCGAGGCCGAAGGAGCGCACGCCTGGCGTGTCGATCACCCAGCCCGATCCGCCGTCGCCCCGGTAGCGCAGCGACACCGTCGAACTCGACGTGTGGCGCCCGCGTCCGGTGACCTCGTTCACGTGACCTGTCGCACGCCTGGCCCCCGGCACGAGCGCGTTCACGAGTGTGGACTTGCCGACCCCGGAGTGACCGACGAAGACGGTGGAGTGACCGATCAGGGCCGCGCCGATGCGTTCGACCGGCATCTCGCCACGGGCGCTCGTGAAGACCTCGATGTCGATGCCGTCGAAGTGCGACAGGAAGGGCGCGGGGTCGGCGAGATCAGTCTTGGTCACTACGAGAAGCGGCCGAATCCCGGCATCGAGCGCCGCGATCAAATAGCGGTCGACCAGGCGCGCACGCGGCTCGGGGTCGGCGGCGGCCACGACGACGAGCATCTGATCGGCGTTGGCGACCACGACGCGCTCCACCTGGTCGGTGTCGTCGGCGCTGCGCCGGAGGAGTGTGGTGCGATCTTCGATGCCGACGATCCGTGAGAGTGTGCCCTCCGTGCCGCTCACATCACCGACCACGCGCGCGCGGTCGCCGGTGACGATCGGGGTGCGTCGCAGCTCCCGCGCACGCGTGGCCACGATCTCGCGTTCCGTGGGCTCGTCCTCGTCGACGAGCACCTGATAGCGACCGCGGTCCACGCCGAGGACGCGCGCGATGCGTGCGTCGGAGTGGGCGGGTCGGCGCTTCGTGCGCGGTCTGTTGGCCTTGGGGTTTGGGCGCGCGCGGAAGGCGGACTCGTCGTAGGCGAGGTCCTCCTCGTCGTCGTCCGGGGGCAGCCAGCTCACCCGGCGGACTCCGTGCCCGCGAGCATGCGCTGCCACAACTCGGGGAACTCTGGCATGGTCTTGGCCGTCGTGGCGATGTCGTCGACGACGACTCCGGGCACGGCCAGCCCGACCAATGCGCCGGTGGTGGCCATGCGGTGATCGTGGAACGCGCGCCACAGTCCACCGGTGAGGGGCCGTGGTGTGACGCGGATGCCGTCGTCCAGCTCCTCGGCGTCTCCGCCCAGAGCGCGGACGTTGTGCACGAGCGCTGCGAGGCGGTCGGTCTCGTGGCCGCGCAGGTGACCGATGCCGACGAACGTGGAGGGCGCATCCGCGAGGAGCGCGACGCCGACGAGGGTCGGAGCGAGCTCCCCGACGGCCGAGAGGTCGAGATCGACGCCGGTGATGGCGTCGCCGCCGGCGACGGTCAGACTTCCGTGACGGCGGCTGCTTCGCGCACCGAACGCTGCCAGCAGCTCGGGCAGCTGGGCGCCCGGTTGCGTGGAGTGGGCGGGCCATCCGTCCACGGTCACCTCGCCGCCCGTGATCAGCGCCGCTGCGAGGAACGGAGCCGCATTGGAGAGGTCCGGCTCGATGGCGATGTCTTTCGCGCGGATCGGTCCGGGCGGCACGATCCACTCGCCCGGCGCCGGGCGCTCTACATGTACGCCTCGGTGCGCGAGGGACTCCACGGTCATGTCGATGTGCGGGATCGAGGGCAGACGCCCGCCCTCGTGTCGCAGGTGCAGACCCACGTCGAACCGAGCCGCCGACAGCAGAAGGCCGGAGACGAACTGGCTGGACGCGCTCGCGTCGATCGTCACCTCGCCGCCGCGCACATGCCCGCGCCCGCGCACGAGAAAGGGCAACGACCACGTGCCGGCATCGTCGATGTCGACGCCGATCTCGCGAAGAGTTCGGATCATCTCGCCCATCGGCCGGTGCAGTGCGCTCTCGTGCGCCGTGACGGTCACGTCGCCCCGCGCGAAGCCGGCCAGGGGTGTCACGAAGCGCATGACGGTGCCGGCCTGACCGCAGTCCACGACGACATCGGCGGGCGCCGTGGTCGCGGGCGTGATCCTCAGGTCGTCACCGAAGGGGCCCGATCCCTCGATCCGCTCGATGCCCACACCGAGGGCGGTGAGGGCCTCCAACATCCGTGCGGAGTCGTCGGAGTGCAACGGTGCGCGCAGGATGCCGGGGCCGTCGGCCAGAGCCGCAAGCACGAGTTCGCGGTTGGTCAGCGACTTGGAGCCGGGCACCTGGACGACCGCGCGCACAGTCGCGGGCGCGGTCGGTGCGGCCCAGCCGGCGAGATCGGGGGAATAGCGCTCGTCGCTCATCGGTTCCACCCTACTGAACCGTTCCGATCGACGGTGAAGGAAGGACGCGCATGAATGCCGTGCTCGAGCGCCCGAAGGTCGCTCGCGGGCAACGCGTAGGATTGCCCACGATGGACGACACCAGCTCTGCCGTGGACACCCGCTCTCAATTCGAGGAGCAGGCGTTGCCGTTCATGGACCAGCTGTATGCGGCGGCGATGCGCATGACGCGCAATCCCTCCGATGCGGCCGATCTCGTGCAGGAGACCTTCGTCAAGGCGTTCTCCTCGTGGGCGACGTTCACGCAGGGCACGAACCTCAAAGCGTGGCTGTACCGCATCCTGACCAACACGTACATCAACGTGTACCGCAAGAAGCAGCGCGAGCCTTACCAGGGCGCCATCGACGATCTCGAGGACTGGCAGCTGGGCGGCGCGGAGTCGACCACCGCTACCAGCACCCGCTCCGCCGAGGCGGAGGCGATCGACCACATGCCGGCGTCGATCGTGAAAGAGGCGCTGCAGTCGATCCCCGAGGACTTCCGGCTGGCGGTGTACCTCGCCGATGTCGAGGGCTTCGCCTATCAGGAGATCGCGGACATCATGAAGACCCCTATCGGCACGGTCATGAGCCGCCTGCACCGCGGCCGGCGCATGCTTCGTGATCTGCTCGCCGACTACGCGAAGGAACGGGGCATCGCCCCGTCTGCACCCAGGAGCAAGAAATGACCGACTGCGGCTGCGAGAAGGCCCGGCGCGATCTCGAGGAGTACCTCCGCAACGAGATGTGCCACGTGGAGCACAGCGATATCCGCGAGCATCTCGAGACCTGCGCGGAGTGCCGCGACGAGGCGCTCGTGGCGACCACGCTCACCGAGGTCGTCGCGCGGGCGTGCAAGGAGACGGCGCCCAACCGGCTTCGCGACCAGGTGCTCGAGCGGCTCCGCGCCGCACAGGCGACTCATCACTGACGCACAGAGTTCTGCTCCCGCGGACCATCCCTGGTCGATAAGGTGACGGCGGCACTCTGAGTCCGTGGGAGGTCGCGTGTCACAGGCGGACTCGTCGCGCGCTCGGCGCCACGTGATCACGGCGGCGCAGGTGCGTCGGTACGCGGCGCGTCATCCGGTCGCCCTCGGCCTCGCCGCCCTGGTCCTGGCCGCGTCGCTCGCTACCGGCTCCCTCTGGGGCGCGGATGTCACGGCCTGGGGCAGCGGCGCGGCCGCGCTCGCCGACGGCCGGTGGTGGTCCCTCCTCGCCGCGCTCGTGGTCCCCGATTCGACGGTCGAGGTCTTCCTCAGCCTTCTGCTCGTGCTCACGGCATTCGCGTATGCGGAGTCGCTGCTGGGTCACCTGCGATCCGCGATCGTCTTCGTGTTCGGCGGGGTCCTCTCGATCCTTCTCGGCGCGACCGCGCACGCCGCGCTGTGGGGTCTCGACGAACTGCGCCCCCTGGAATCGAACGATCCCGCGCTGGATCCGTCGATGGGGATCTTCGCCGCCGTGCTGGCGGCATCCGCGCTCGCGTCCGCACTCTGGCGGCGGCGCATCAGACTCGTCGCGCTCGCCACCGTCGTTATGTTCGCGCTCTACGCGGGCGACGCCGACTCCTGGTATCGGTTGATCGCAGCGCTGCTGGGCTTGGCGGCCGGCTCGCTCCTGGCGCGGCGGAGGCCGCGGCTGGACTGGCATCGATCCTCGTCGCGCGAGGTGCGCGCGCTCATGGCGGTGCTCGTGGCGATCACCGGTCTCGGGCCGCTCGCCGCAGTGATCGCCGGCGGCGGACGGGGCCCGTTCTCCCTCGTGGCCTCGTCGTTCCTCGCCTTCGACGAGCATCTCGTCGATCGGTGCGAGGTGAGCTACCGACCGGTGTGCGACCACGAGTTCGCGCTCGTGCTCACACGCGGCGTCGGTCCCGTGCTCCTCGCCCTCGTTCCGCTCGCGCTGCTGATCGTGGCCGCACTGGGTCTTCGACGCGGACGCCGGGCGGGCCTGGTCCTGGCCGTCTGCGTCCAGGGCGCGCTGGCCGTGCTCGCCCTCTACGCGCTCGTCAGCGGCGAGCTGGCGATCGAGCCCTGGGCCGATGGATCCGGGCTCGAGTACGTGCTGTGGGCGGTCGCCTCCATCGGTGTGCCCGTCGCGAGCGCCACGACCCTGATCCTCGTGCGCCACCGGTTCCCGGTGCGTGCGACCCGCCACGCCGCCCGGACATTCGCGGCGACCGTGCTGATCGCCTTTCTCGCCTGCGGTGCCCTCTTCGTGGCGAGCGAGACCCTGCTCCGTCAGTCGTTCGATGTGACTCCGACGCTCACGGACATCGTGGTGGAGTCGTGGCGCAGGTTCGTGCCGCCCGCCTTCCTGCAGGGCATCGGACAGCCGCCCTTCCCGCGTCACGGCGCCGCGCTGTGGATCTATCAGTGGGTGGGCGTCGTGTTCTGGGCGATCGTCGTGCTCGCTCTCGTCCGCCTCTATCGAAGCGTCCGTCCGCCCGAGGATGCGGACGCGCGCCTCTACCGCGATCTGCTGCGCCGCGGCGGCGGCACCCTCTCGTTCCTCGGAACCTGGCGCGGAACGCGCTACTGGTACAGCGCGGACCGCGCCTGCGCGGTCGCGTACCGGCTCGTGGGTGACGTCGCCCTGGCGGTCGGCGACCCGCTCGCACCGCACGGAGAGCAGGCGCGGGCCATCAGGGGCTTCGTCGACTTCTGCGCAGAGTCGGGGTGGACGGCGGCGTTCTACAGCATTCACGACGAGGCACTTCCGGTCTTCGACGACATGGGATGGAAGTACATCTCCGTGGGGGAGGAGACCGTGCTGGTCGCCTTCGAGGTGACCCTCGAGGGCAAGCAGTGGCAGAAGGTGCGCCAGCCCGTCACCCGCGCGGAACGCGAGGGTATGACGGCGGTCTGGACGCGGTGGGCCGACCTCAGCGCCGCCGAGCGTTCGCAGATCCGCGAGATCGACGAGCAATGGGTCGCGGATAAGGCGTTGCCGGAGATGGGGTTCACTCTGGGCACCTTGGAGGAGATCACCGACCCGGAAGTGGCGTTGCTGCTCGCGGTCGACGACGCCGACCGCATCCAGGTCGTGACGAGCTGGATGCCCTCCTGGCGTGACGGCGTGCCGAGCGGATGGACGCTCGATTTCATGCGCCGCCGCGCCGACGGGCCCAACGGTCTGATGGAGTTCGCGATCGCGCGTGCGGCCCAGCAGGCCGCGGCCGACGGGGTGGGGGAGCTCAGCCTCTCGGGCGCTCCGATGGCGGTCAAACCCGACGTCGAGGCACCCGGCGACACGACGATCCTCTCGGGAGTGCTCGGCTGGCTGGCTCAGACCCTCGAGCCCGCGTACGGCTTCGACTCTCTCTTCCGGTTCAAGCGGAAGTTCCATCCTCGGTATCGCACGATCTGGCTGGCCTACGGCGACCCGGTCGATCTCCCGCGGATCGGCACCGCGATTGGTCGGGCCTACCTGCCCGACGCCACTGTTCGTGATGTGCTGGCGCTGCTGCGCAGTGCTCGAGGAGGAGACAGATGATCCAGTGGCTGCTGACACTCGAACTCATCAACAGCCCGCTGCGATGGGTCGTCTGGTCGTTCGTCGCCGTGTGCGCGCTCGTCCTGCTCGTCGTGCCGCCACGCCGCATCCGCCGTCTGCTGATCACCGCGGCGGTGGGCGCCGTCATCGGCTACGCCGGTACCCACCTCCTGGAGGCGTGGGACGTGTTTCAGGGTCCCCTTCCGGTGCATGCCGCCGTATGGATCGCGGTGGGCGTCGCGACAGTGGCCATGGGCGCGGCGGGACTGTTCATCCGACCGTGGTGGCGTCGGGTGGTGGCGGGGTTGCTGATCGTCGCCGGTGCGATCGGAATGGGGCTGAGCGTCAACGCCGCCTATGGGCTCACCGGCAACCTCGCGGCGATTCTCGGCATCCAGGCGTTGGATAGCGCACCGCTGCCCGGGACCTCTGCCGCTTCGGGAGACGCCGCCACCCTCTACCAGACGTGGACACCGCCCGCCGGCATGCCCTCGACGGGTCGGGTGAGTGCGCTGTCGGGCGACCAGAGGATCCCCGCCACCGGCTTCCAGGCGCGAGATGCGGCGTTGTACCTGCCGCCCGCGGCTCTCGTTCCGAACCCGCCGCGCCTTCCGCTTCTGGTGTTCATGATGGGCCAGCCCGGCACTCCCGACCCGACTGTGCTGGCCAAGAGCCTGGACGCCTTCGCCGCCGCGCACAACGGACTCGCCCCGATCGCGATCGTCGCCGATCAACTCGGCTCGGTCAACGTCGACCCCGCGTGCGCGGATTCCGCGACGTACGGGAAGGTCTCGACGTATCTCAACGTCGATGTCCCCGCATACGCGCGGGCGCACCTGAACATCGTCGACGACCCGGCGTACTGGGTCATCGGCGGTTACTCGAACGGGGGAGCATGCGCTCTCATGTATGGCGCCCAGTTCCCGCAGACATGGGGCAACATCATGGACATCTCGGGCAACGAGTACCCCGGCTCGGAACACGTCGATCAGACCGTCAAGGACGTCTTCGGCGGGAATCGAGCAGCGTTCGACGCCGCCACCCCGGCTGCTCTACTCGCCGCACATCCGGGCCAGTACGACGGACATGCGGCCGTCTTCACGCACGGGGAGCAGGACGGGCAGTTCGGTCCGGGGCAGGTGGCGAATGCCGCGCGTGCGCACGCGGCGGGGTTCGCGGTGCTCACCGAGACCATCCCGGGAGAGGGACACACGGGACCCGTGCTCCAGAAGGGACTCGACTACGCGATCGCCGCACTGGCGCCTCGTCTCGGTCTCGCGGCGCCCGTGACGGGGTGAGCTTCTGCGCACACGTGAAGGCGGGCCCCGGAATCCCGGGGCCCGCCTTCACATGATCGGACTCAGAACGTGAGCGCGCGGCGCAGGAGTTCCGCCTGCTCGATCTGGTGCATCTTCGCGGAGCCGGCAGCGGGTGAGGCGGATGCGGCCCGCGAGACGACACGGATCGTACGGTCGTGCAGGTGCTTGACGACCTCGAGCGCGATGAAGGGCCATGCGCCCTGGTTCTCGGGCTCTTCCTGGACCCACACGAGCTCCGCGTTCGGATAGCTGTCGATGACGGCGTTCAGCTCGTCGATCGGGGCGGGGTAGTACTGCTCCACACGGACCAGCGCGACACGGTCGTCAGGGTTCTTGTCGAGCTCCGAGCGCAGATCCCAGTGGATCTTGCCGGCGTGCAGGAGCACCCGCGTGACGGCGTTCTTGTCGATGCCGCGCTCGTCGTCCAGCACCGGCTCAAACTTGCCCTGCGTGAACGCCTCGACCGGGCTGACCGCGTCGCGCAGACGCAGCATGGCCTTCGGGGTGAACACCACGAGCGGACGGCGCGGCTGGGCGTACGCCTGACGGCGCAGCAGATGGAAGTAGGACGCGGGCGTCGAGGGACGTGCGACCGTCATGTTGTCTTGCGCGCACATCTGCAGGAAACGCTCGATGCGTGCGGACGAGTGGTCGGGGCCGGCGCCCTCATAGCCATGCGGGAGCAGCAGGACCACGCTCGACTGCTGGCCCCACTTCTGATCCGCAGACGAGAGGTAGGTGTCGATCACGGTCTGGGCGCCGTTCGCGAAATCGCCGAACTGCGCCTCCCACAGCACCAGGGCATCCGGGCGCTCCACCGAGTACCCGTACTCGAAGGCGACGGCCGCATACTCGCTGAGCAGCGAGTCGTAGACGAAGAAGCGCCCCTGGCCCTCGCTGAGATTCGTCAGCGGTAGCCATTCCTGACCGTTGTTGCGGTCGTGGAAGACGGCGTGGCGCTGCACGAACGTGCCGCGGCGCGAGTCCTGGCCCGCCAGGCGCACCGGCGTTCCCTCGACGAGGAGCGAGCCGAACGCGAGCAGTTCACCGAAGGCCCAGTCGATACCGCCAGAACGGCTCATGGTGTGCCGCTTGTCGAGCAGCTGCTGCAGCTTGGCGTGCACCGTGAAGCCGTCGGGCTTGTTCACGAAGGCGTCGCCGATCAGCTGCACGACATCCGTCGACACGCCGGTGGTCTCGGGTTCGCCCACGGCCCGCTCGACCTCGACGCTCTCGGCCACCACCGGGTGGGTGCCGGTCTCGGCCTCGTGCGTCTCGGCGAACGCCACCTCCAGGCGGTCCTGGAAGTCGCGCTTGGCCTGCTCGTACTCTTCCTCGGTGATGTCGCCGCGACCGACGAGCGACTCCGTGTAGAGCCGGCGGACCGAACGCTTCGCCTCGACGAGGTTCGTCATGAGCGGCTGCGTCATCGACGGGTCGTCACCCTCGTTGTGACCGCGGCGGCGGTAGCTGACGAGATCGATAACGATGTCGCGGTGGAACTCCTGGCGGTACCGGAAGGCGAGCTCTGCCGCGCGCACGACCGCCTCCGGGTCGTCGCCGTTCACATGGAGGATGGGGGCCTGGATGGTCTTGGCCACATCCGTCGCGTAGACCGAGGTGCGTCCATCGACCGGCAGCGTCGTGAATCCGAGCTGGTTGTTGATGACCACGTGCACGGTGCCGCCGGTGCGGTACCCGCGCAGCTGCGACATCTGCAGCGTCTCGACGACGACGCCCTGACCGGCGAAGGCCGCGTCGCCGTGGACCAGGATGGGCAGCCAGGCGAAGGTGCCGATGGGCTTGCGGTCCTGCTTGGCGCGCACAATGCCCTCGAGCACCCCGTCGACAGTCTCGAGATGCGAGGGGTTGGCGGCGAGGATCACGGGAAGCTCCGTGCCCGCATCCGACTGGAACGTGCCCTCGGTGCCCAGGTGGTACTTCACGTCGCCCGAGCCGCGCTTGTTGCCGGGCAGGCTCGTGCCCTCGAACTCGCGGAAGACCTGGCCGTAGGTCTTACCGGCGACGTTGGTCAGCACGTTCAAGCGGCCGCGGTGCGCCATACCGATGGCCGCGCCGTCGAGGCCCGCGGAGGCCGCGCCCTGCAGGATCTCATCGAGCAGCGGGATGACCGACTCGCTGCCCTCGAGGCTGAACCGCTTCTGCCCCACGTACTTGGTCTGCAGGAACGTCTCGAACGCCTCGGCCTGATTGAGCTTGGAGAGGATGCGCAGCTGCTCGTCGTGGCCGGGCTTCTGGTACTTCACCTCGACGTTGTCCTGGAACCACTTGCGCTGCACCGGGTCCTGGATGTGCATGTACTCGATGCCGAGCGTGCGGCAGTAGGAGTCGCGCAGCACGCCGAGGATGTCGCGGAGCTTCATCTGGCGCTTGCCGCCGAAGCCGCCGACCACGAACTCGCGGTCGAGGTCCCAGAACGTGAGGCCGTGGCTCTCGATCTCGAGGTCGGGGTGCGTGCGCTGCACGTACTCGAGCGGGTCGATGTCCGCCATCAGATGGCCGCGCACCCGGTACGAGTTGATGAGCTCCTGGACGCGCGCGCCCTTGTCGATGCGCTCGGCCAGGTCGACGTTGATGTCACTGGCCCAGTGGATGGGGGCGTAGGGGATGCGCAGCGCCGCGAAGATGCCCTCGTAGAAATCGCGCTGCCCGATCAGCAGCTCGTGGACCTTCTTGAGGAACTCGCCGGAGCCGGCGCCCTGGATCACGCGGTGGTCGTAGGTGCTCGTCAGGGTGATGGTCTTGCCGATGCCGAGCTCGACGAGCGTCTTCTCGCTCGAGCCCTGGAACTCCGCGGGGTACTCGAGGGCGCCGGCACCGATGATGCAGCCCTGGCCCTTCATGAGGCGGGGCACCGAGTGCACGGTGCCGATGCCGCCCGGGTTGGTGAGCGACAGTGTGGTGCCCTGGAAATCGGCCGCCGTCAGCTTGTTCGTACGGGCGCGCTTGACGAGGTCTTCGTAGGAGGCGAGGAACTCGTTGAACGTGAGGGATTCGGCGCGCTTGATGCTCGGCACCATGAGAGCGCGCGTGCCGTCGGGCTTGGGGAGGTCGATCGCGATGCCCAGATTGATGTGGGCAGGAGCGACGACCGAGGGCTTGCCGTCGACCTCGGCGTAGAAGACGTTCTGGCTCGGGAACTCCTTCAAGGCCTGGATGAGCGCCCAGCCGATGAGGTGCGTGAAGCTCACCTTGCCGCCGCGGGTACGGGACATGTGGTTGTTGATGACGATGCGGTTGTCGATCATCAGCTTCGCCGGGACCGTGCGCACGCTCGTCGCGGTGGGCACCGTCAGCGACTCGTCCATGTTGGCGGCGAGGGTCTTCGTCATCCCCTTGAGGGTGGTGACGACGTCCTCCTGCACCTCGCCCGCCGGGTCTGAGGGCTGCGCCTTGGGAACCTGCGCCGGGATCGGCTGCGGCTTGGCCGGCTTTCCGGTCGTGCGCGCGACCGGCTGCGAACCGATCACGGGGATCGGTGCGGTCACGGGATGAGGCTCGGATGCGGCGGGCGCCGCGGGTGCGGCCTTGGCGGCGCCGCCCGATCCGGCCTGCGAGTGGTAGGCCTCCAGGACCGGCCACCAGGACTTGTCGACCGAGTTACGGTCGACAAGGAACTGTTCGTAGAGTTCCTCGACGAGCCATTCATTGGCTCCGAACTCTCCTTCGTTCGATACTCCGACGCCCGTCACCTGGCTCGACACTCTCGATCGCCCGCTTTCGTGAGATTCATCCGCAATGCGGGGCCGACGTGGGCCCACACGCACGACACGCAAGCCTAGTCGAGTATCCGAGGGTTCGCTCCCGGCGCGTCGCGGTTGACAGCCTCGGCGGAGTGTGGGCGGCGTACGCTCTGCAGACATGGAGTTCTACGGCGCGCAACCAGAGACCGACCTCACCTACTCCGACGTCTTCCTGGTGCCTCGGCGCTCGGATGTGACGAGCCGCCTGGACGTGGATCTCTCGCCGCGCGACGGCACCGCGATGCGCATCCCCCTCGTCTCGGCCAACATGAACTCCGTCACCGGCGCGCGGCTCGCGGCGACACTCGCTCGGCGCGGCGGGCTGGGTGTGCTCCCGCAGGACATGCCGCTGCAGGAGCTCGATGCCGCCATCCGGTGGGTGAAGCGTCAGCCGGTGCCCTGGGACACCCCGATCGTGCTGCCTCCGACGGCGACGGCGGCGGACGCCGCCAAGCTCCTGCCCGCGACGGAGGGATACGGCATCGTCGTGGCCGATCCGTCGGCCGCATCCCTCGACCTCGCCGACGTCGTCGGCGTCGTGCCCGCCACGCGCCTCGCGACCGCGCTGGCGGATGCGACCCTGGGTGACCTCGTGCGCGCGCGACCGGTCGCGATCGACGCGGACGACGTCTCCGACCCGCGGCAGGCGTTCGACCTGATCGTCGCGGCGGATGCGGAGACCGTGTGCGTGGTGGAGCGGGGCCATCTCGTCGGAACGCTCTCGCGGCGCAGCGCCCTGCGCTCGACGCTCTACAGCCCCGCGGTGGATGCGGACGGGCGTCTGATCGTCGCCGCGGCCGTCGGCATCAACGGCGACGTCGTCGCCAAGGCGCGCGCCCTGGCCTCCGCCGGTGTCGATGTGCTCGTGCTCGACACCGCCCACGGACACCAGGAGGGCATGCTCCGCGCCCTGCGCGCGGTCGCGGATCTGGGCCTGGGACTTCCTCTCGTGGCGGGCAACATCGTCACCGCGGACGGCGTGCACGATCTCGTCACTGCGGGCGCGTCGATCTTGAAGGTCGGTGTGGGGCCCGGGGCCATGTGCACCACGCGCATGATGACCGCCGTCGGACGTCCGCAGTTCTCGGCCGTGCTGGAGACCGCGTCGGCGGCGCGTGAGCTCGGCGCGCACGTGTGGGCGGACGGCGGCGTCCGCTACCCGCGGGACGTGGCGCTCGCGCTGGCGGCGGGTGCCGCATCCGTCATGGTCGGCTCCTGGTTCGCCGGAACGATCGAGGCGCCCGGCGAGCTGTTCGCGGACGCGCGGGGGCGCGTCTACAAGGAGTCTTGGGGGATGGCCTCGACGAAGGCGGTGCACGCGCGGTTCGGTGGCCTGGACGCGTACGAGCTCGCGCGCAAGGAGCTGTTCGCCGAGGGGATCTCGTCATCGAAGATCTACCTCGACCCGCTGCGGCCGGGGCTCGAGGATCTGCTCGACATGATCACGTCGGGCGTGCGGTCCTCCTTTACCTACGCGGGGGCGGCGACGGTGCCCGAGTTCCACGAGCGCGCGCTCGTGGGGCTGCAGTCGGCCGCCGGCTACGAGGAGGGCAAGGCCCTTCCCGTCAGCTGGTGACCCGTCAGGGCTCGAGTCCTCCATGCCCGAGTTGCGTCGCATATGCGCAGATGCGCCACTTTTCCGCATCCGCCACAGGTAATGACAGGCGCGGTTGCGCAGAAGTGTGGCGGCAGCGGCTAGCCGAGCGGACGAGGCCGCGATGTCGGGAGTCCGGCGCCGCGGAGGATGTCGTACAGGCGCCGCGGGTCGTCGAGATCACCGGTGCGCCACCGCGAGAACCCGCTGACGACACGCCGCAGGGCGTCCTCTCGATCCTTCTCCGCCGCGAGGGACTGCAGGGGCGTGCGTCCGCTTTCGCGAGCGCGGGTGAAGTACTTGCCGAGGCCGTCGAACTCGCCGATGTGGTCGTGCTGCGGCCAGAAGAAGTCGGCGATGTACAGCGCGCCGTCGGTGAGGCGGATGCGGTGCTGGATCACCGGCTGCGGGAATCCGAGCTCCGCGATCAGCACTCTGCTCTGGCTCTCGCGGACGTTGGCCGCGCCGTCCCGCGCGAACGCGACCGCGCGATGGATGCGGGCCAGCCCGCGGCGCCGTCGTGCGACCACACGCTCGTGCACCTGCGCGAACGTGGCGAGCGCCCCACCGGAACGCCCGCTCCAGATCGCCTGGTCGATCGCGGCGACTCCCTGGAGGAACGGACCGGATGCGGCGAGATCGACCGCGGTCTGCGCCGGGCTGGTCACGAAGCAGTCGCCCCAGGGCAGGATCTCCACCTCCGCCATCGCTCGCGTGTGCCGTCGCATCAGTCCGGTGGAGCGTCCTCCCGCATCCGCCTCGACGGAGACATCCAGCCGCGCCGGCCACTCGCCCAGCGTGTCGATGCCGTGCACCGCGGCTGCGGCGTGGTGGCTGAAGACGGTGCCCGAGGCGACGCGGACCGATGCCTCCCAGACGCGCTGTGCGTGGCGGGCCATCGGCGTGAGCTCGCGCCACCTGGCGCCGTCGACGAAGACGCCGGGTGCGGCACGCACGACGTCCCCGGTGTCGATCTCTCGTCGCAGCTGCCGCTCGTCGAGCCGGTCGAAGGGCTCGTCGCGTCGTCGGCGGAGTCCGGTGAGCGGAGGAGTGTCGCGCCACGTCATGCGGCCATGGTGCGGTGCGCCGCGAGGTCGGCGGGCGCCGCATCCGTCCCCGTAGGAGGACGCGCCGCATCCGTCGGACGGGGGAGGAGGGGTCAGTACGTATGGGCGTGTTTCGCCTGTCGCCTCGGGCTACACATGTGCGCAACTGCCACAGGAATCATCTGTCGCAAGTGCGCAGAACTGTGGCGGTTGCGCACATGCGACGCAACTCGGGCAGAAGGGGCGGGGCGGGCGGGCCGCGGAGTGCACAGGAACGGAACGGCGGGGGCGGGGCTCCCGTAGACTGTCCGGCACGATGGACGACCCTCCCAGTTGCAGACGATGGCCCCACCGACCCGCCTCCCCCGAGGGAGGTGACGTGTGATGGATTACGTCATGCTGGGCGTGGGGCTCTTGCTCACGATCGGAACCGGTCTGTTCGTCGCCAGCGAGTTCGCGCTGGTCAACCTCGACCGTGCCGACCTCGAAGCGCGCAGGGATGCGGGTGAGTCGCGGCTCGCGATGACCATCAGCGCGCTGCGCATCACCTCGACCCATCTGTCGAGCGCGCAGCTGGGCATCACGCTGACGACGTTGCTCACCGGTTACACGATGGAGCCGGCGATCTCCAACCTCCTGCGCCCCGTGCTGGCCGGGTGGGGCGTGCCGGAGGCGATCGTGGTCGGGCTCGCGGCCACGATCGGTATCGCCATCGCCACGGTCTTCTCGATGATCCTGGGCGAGCTGGTCCCCAAGAACTTCGCGCTCGCGATCCCGCGCCAGACGGCGAAGCTGGTCATGCCGTTCCAGGTCGCGTTCACGACCGTGTTCCGCCCCGCGGTGTCCGTGCTCAACGGCAGCGCGAACGGCATCCTGCGCTCCATCGGCATCGAACCGAAGGAAGAGCTCTCGGGAGCACGCACCGCCGAAGAGCTCTCCAGCCTCGTGCGCCGATCGGCGAGCGCCGGCGTGCTGGAGGAGGACACGGCGTCGCTGCTGGATCGCAGCCTCACCTTCGCGCGACTGACCGCCGACGACGTGATGACGCCGCGTCCCCGCGTGCACGCGGTCGCCGCATCCGACTCGGCGAACGACGTCATCCAGCTCGCCCGCAAAACCGGGCACAGCCGCTTCCCCGTCTTCGGCGAGTCCATGGACGACATCGTCGGGATCGTGCACCTGAAGGCCGCCGTCGGTGTGCCGCGAGATCGCCGCACCGAGGTGCCGGCCGCCGCCCTCGCCACCGAGCCGCTGCGGGTGCCGGAGACCGTGCACCTCGATCAGCTCGTCGCCGAGCTCCGCGCCCGGGGCTATCAGATGGCGGTCGTGCTCGACGAGTACGGCGGGACGGCGGGGGTGGTCACCCTCGAAGACCTCGTCGAGGAGATCGTGGGCGAGGTGCTCGACGAACACGACCGTCGCCGGGCCGAGATCGTGCGCGGGGCGGACTCGCTCACCGTGTCGGCGGCGCTGCGCCCCGACGAGGTGCTCGATCGCACCGGCATCCGCGTGCCCGAGGGTGAGGTCTACGACACGCTCGGCGGCTTCCTCATGGCCGAGCTCGGCCGCATCCCGGCCGTCGGCGACGAGGTCGAGATCGAAGACGGCACCCTCGCCGTCGTGCGCATGGACGGTCGCCGTGTCGACCGTGTGCGGTTCACCCCCAAGCCCGTCCCCGAGGATGCGGACACCGACGAGCAGGAGCGGACCCGATGAACGACTGGGCGGGAATCCTCTGGTTGGTCGTGCTGCTGGCGTTCAACGCGTTCTTCGTCGGTGCGGAGTTCGCCGTCATCTCGGCGCGGCGCTCGCAGATCGAGCCGCTCGCAGAGAAGGGCTCGCGATCTGCCAAGACCGCACTGTGGGCCATGGAGCACGCGACGCTCATGCTCGCGACGTGCCAGCTCGGCATCACGATCTGCTCGCTGCTGATCCTGAACGTCTCGGAGCCGGCGATCCACCACTTGCTGGCGGTGCCGCTGGAGCTGACCGGATGGGGCGAGGCAGCCGTCGACGTCATCGCGTTCGTCGTCGCGCTCGTGCTGGTGTCGTACCTGCACGTTGTCTTCGGCGAGATGGTGCCGAAGAACCTGGCCTTCTCCGTGCCCGACCGGGCGGTGCTGATGCTGGCGCCGCCGCTCGTGTGGGTGTCGCGGGTGTTCCACCCCGTCATCGTCACGCTGAACTGGATCGCCAACCACGTGGTGCGCCTGTTCCGTGTGGAGCCGAAGGACGAGGCCGCCTCGACCTTCACGCTCGAAGAGGTGGCCACGATCGTCAACCAGTCGCGCATCGAGGGCGTTCTCGAGGACGCCTCGGGAACGGTCTCGGCGGTCGTCGAGTTCACCGACAAGGATGCGGGCGACGTCGCCGTCCCGCTCGCGGATCTGGTGACGCTGCCGCAGCTGACGACTCCGGACGAGATCGAACGCGCTGTCGCCCGGCACGGCTTCTCGCGCTACGTGATCGTCGACGACGAGGGGATGCCGGTCGGATACGTGCACCTGAAGGATGTGCTGCGTGTCGCCGAGGACGGTGTCGACCCCTCGGTCGATCGTCCGATCCCGGCCAAGCGGATCCACCACATGGTGCAGGTGCAGGAGACGACCGACCTCGAGGATGCGCTGGCGGCCATGCGCCGGGCGGGGCGTCACCTCGCCCAGGTGCGCGACGCTCAGGGCAACACGACCGCCGTCCTCTTCCTGGAAGACGTCATCGAGGAGCTGATCGGCGAAGTGCAGGACGCGACGCGCCGCGGCCGCTGAGCAGGTCTCAGCGGCGCCGCGCGGCGCGCTCGTACTGCGGCGGCCAGGGGCCGACGACGCCGAGCTCGTCGGCTGCGCGGAGTGCGAAGTGCGGATCGCGGAGCCATTCCCGGGCGGCCATGATCGCGTCCGCGTCGCCGTCCTGCAGCACCTGCTCGGCCTGCGCGCCGGTCTCGATGAGCCCGACGGCGCTGACGGCGAGTCCCTCGTCGCGCACGCGCCTGGCCAGCGGCACCTGGTAGCCGGGGCCGACGGTGATGTCTTGGTGGGCGACGAGTCCGCCGGAGGAGATGTCGAAGAAGTCGGCTCCTGCCTCCGCGGCCCAGACGGCGACCTGCGCGGTCTCCTCGATGTCCCAGCCGCCCTCAGCCCAGTCGGTGCCGGAGAAACGGACGAACACCGGAAGCTCGCCCGCCGCCTCGCGCACCGCGGCGACGACACGCAGCAGAAGGCGTGCCCGGTTGACGAGCGGACCGCCGAACTCGTCGGTGCGGTGGTTGGACAGCGGCGAGAGGAACTCGTGCAACAGGTAGCCGTGCGCCGCGTGGACCTCGAGGACGTCGAAGCCCGCCTCCACGGCGCGGCGTGCGGCGGAGGCGAAGGAGGCGACGAGCGCATCGATCTCGTCGAGCGTGAGCTCGCGCGGGGTGGCATAGCCCTCGAACGCGATCGCCGAAGGCGCGACGGCTTCCCACCCGCCGGCCTCGGCCGGCACGGTGCCGCGGTGCCCCGAGAAGGGCGAGTAGGTCGATGCCTTGCGTCCGGCGTGGGCGAGCTGGATGCCGGCGGCCGCGCCACGGGCGTGGATCGCGGTCACGATGGGCGCCCAGGCGTCGCGCTGCTCGTCGGAGTAGATGCCCGTGTCCTCGGGGGAGATCCGGCCCTCGGGTGACACTGCGGTCGCCTCGCTGATGACCAGCCCCGCGCCGCCGGAGGCGAACTGGGCGAGATGCACGTGGTGCCACTCGCCCGGGAAGCCGTCCTTCGCGCTGTACTGGCACATGGGTGCGACCCACAGACGGTTGCGGAACTCGACGCCTCGGATCGTGTAGGGGCTGAACAGCGCGGTCACGGTACTCCTTCGCGGATAGGGTGGCGCCATGACGGCGATCGAACAGGATGCGGCGCGCACCGCGCGCATCCTTCGCATGCCAACAGCGGACGATGACAAGTATTCCCGGGGCGTGGTGGGCCTGCGCACCGGCTCGGCGGACTACCCGGGCGCGGCGGTGCTCGGGGTGAGCGCTGCGTGGCACACCGGATGCGGGATGGTGCGCTACATCGGCCCCTCTCGAGCCGCCGACATGGTGCTCGCACGCAGACCCGAAACGGTCACGGCGCCCGGCCGGGTTCAGGCCTGGGTGATCGGTTCGGGCACGGATGCCGCGTCCCGCGACGCCGCCGAGACCGAGGCCCTGCGCGCGGTGCTCGCAGGCCGCGAGCCCGTCGTCGTCGACGCGGGCGCGCTGGATCTGGCGCCCGATGCCACGGCTGCGAGGATCCTCACCCCTCACGCGCGGGAGTTCGCCCGGCTTCGTGAGGCCATCGGGCTCGCGCCGATGGGCGACCGGGAGGCAGAGGCCCGCCAGACCGCTCACGAGATGGGGGCGGTCGTGCTGCTGAAGGGCGCCGTCACTCTCGTCGCGGATCCCGACGGCGGCCTTCGCCGCATCCGGTCCGGGGTGCCGTGGCTCGCCACGGCCGGCACGGGAGACGTGCTCGCCGGCGCGATCGGTGCGCTCGTCGCGGGCGCGGTCGCCGTGGGCGATGCCACCCCGGAACGCCTCGCGGATGCGGCAGCGGCAGCTGCCTGGTTGCACGGGCGCGCAGGCGCGCTGGCCTCCGGGCGGTGGGGAAGCCGGGGCGGTCCGATCGCTGCGTTGGATGTCGCAGACCACCTGCCGCGCGCGGTCGCGGAGGCGCTCGCCTCCCACCGCTGATCAGGAAGCTCCACAGCGTGCCCCGTAGGATGAGGCGCGTGTCGAGACGGGCTCTGTTGTGGATTGCTTTCCTCGTCGTCCATATCGGGGTCTCCGTTCTCGGATGGGTCATGCCCAACGAACCCATGGGCGACGTCTATCGGGTGTACGAGCCGTGGTCGGGGGCATACCTCAACGGCGGCTGGTGGCCGCAGATCGACACGGCGACGGGCCAGCAGGTCAGCGCGTACTACGGCTTCGTCGGGCTCACCGACGCGTGGGTCTATCCGCAGCTCGCGATGCTGCCGATGCTCGCCACGTGGCTGTTCGCCTGGGCGGTCTCATACACGCCGGCGTGGGCGATCATGGTGGGCCTCGTGGACGCGGCGGCGTTCGCCGTCCTCGTGGGACGCGCACGTTCGCGCGGCCGCGTCACGGCGGCCTGGTTCTGGCTCGCGTTCATCGCGCTGATGGGCCCGGTCGCGCTGTACCGGTTGGATGCGGTCACGGTGCCGCTGGGCATCATGGGAGCGCTGTGGCTGGTCGGTCGCCCATGGCTCGGCGCCGCGCTTCTCGCGGTGGCGACGTGGATCAAGGTGTGGCCGGCTGCCATCCTGGCGGCCGCGGTCATCGCCGTCCGTCGCCGTCTTGCCGTGATCGGTGCGGCCGCCGCCGTCAGCGGCGTGACCCTCGGGGCCGTCGTGCTGCTGGGCGGCGCGGCGTACGCCTTCGGCTTCGTCAGCGATCAGACCGGTCGAGGTCTGCAGGTGGAGTCGCCCGTCAGCACCTTCTACCTGTGGGACGCGATGCTCGGCGGACCCTCGCAGATCTTCTACGACCCCGATCTGCTGACGTTCGAGGTGTCGGGGCCCGCCGTCAACCCGGTGATCGCCGTCATGACGCCGTTGCTGGCCGTCGGGGTGCTGGGCATCGCCGCATTGGGTGCGTACAAGATGTGGCGCGGCGCTCACTTCAGCGCCGTCTTCCCCACGCTCTCGCTCGCCCTCGTCGCGGCGTTCATCGCTCTGAACAAGGTCGGCTCGCCGCAGTACATGGTCTGGCTGAGCGTGCCGCTGGTGATCGCCCTGGTGCTGGATCGCAGGCGCTGGTTCGGTCCCGCCGTTCTCGTGCTCGCGATCGCCGGGGCGACGCAGATCATCTACCCCATGGTCTACTTCGACCTGCTGGTGGCGTTGCCGTTCCCGGTCGTGGTCATCACGATCCGCAACATCCTGCTCGTCGTGATCGCCGCATGGGCGGTGGTCAAGCTCGCTCGGGTGCGTACGCGCTCCAGCTTCGCCCGCAAGCCCGGCGTCTTCGCCGGCTGACGAAAGGACCGGCATGCTCATCGCCTTCTCCGTCGCCCCGAGCGGCACGGGCCGCGCGGACGGCTCCGTGCACGACGCCGTCGCCGCAGCCGTGAAGGTCGTGCGCGATTCCGGGCTGCCCCACCGAACCGGCTCCATGTTCACCGAGATCGAGGGGGAGTGGGATGAGGTGTTCGCCGTCGTGAAGGCGGCCACCGACGCCGTGCTGCCCTTCGGCTCGCGCGTCTCGCTCGTGGTGAAGGCCGACATCCGGCCCGGCTACACGGGCGAGCTGGACGGCAAGATCGAGCGCCTCGAGCGTGCGATAGAGGATGCGGCCGGCTGAGTCTTCGCGACCCCGTCTCACCGATCGCCGCGCGAACGGGCGCCGCTGCCTCGAGGTTCAAGTCAGTCGCCGGGCAGTCCTGACATGGCCGCGGAGAGGGCCTGCTCCGCCTTCGCTTCTCGTCGGGCCACCCAGGCCTCGTCCAGATCGAAGTCGCTGGTGGGCGGGTAGGGCGCATTGTTGATCTGGGCAGACCAGAGTGCTCTGGCGAACCGTGCCATCCGAATGCACATATCAATTGCCTTGACGTGGCCCGAGTCTCCGCCCGCGTTCGGGTTGGACGCCTCGATCTGGTCATGGTCGCTCTCTCGCCAGAGGGCGGCGCTGTAGAAGTGCTCGAACGCGTCCTCGTACTGGGCAGTAGCCATGAACTGCCACGCGTAGAGCTCCATGCCGTGGTACTCGGCATTGTTCTTGATCGGGTGGCGCGTATCGAGGCTGCTGAGGCCCTTGCTGGTTCCCGCCCACTCACGTGTGCCGTCCGCCGAGGCTGTCCAGACCCCCATCCCGCGTCCGGCAGGGAACCGCTTCTGAAAGGCAGCGTTCGCCGCTGCAATGTCCTCATCGGTCCAAAGTGTGCTCAGCACGGGTGCCTCCCCTTTCAATACGCTGAGGTAGAGGTGCCCCGAGAAGTCGGGTCCCGGCCGGTCGCAGACATGCCCACATTGCTCGCGCATGCAGTCCAGCGCGTGCGCCCACCATCCACCCGCGAGCTCGACTCTAGCTGTATCGACTAGCAGTACGGATGCGGTCCGTTGGGCGAAACGATTCGGCGACCGTGGTCCGCGTGACTAGCATGTTCCGGTGACCTCTTCGACACGGACGAAGGGGGCGGCGATGTGGGCGCTCCTCTCTCTCGCCATCGGCAGCTTCGGCATCGGCATGACCGAGTTCACGGTCATGGGGCTGCTGCCCGACATCGCGGGTGCGCTTCTGCCGAGTCAGTCGGCTGCGGACCCGGACGCCGCCATCGCCCAGGCTGGCTGGCTGATCAGCCTCTACGCGCTCGGCGTCGTCGTCGGTGCGCCGACGATCGCGGGGCTCGTCGCGCGGTTCCCGCGCCACCGGGTGATGGTCGTCCTCGCCCTGGCGCTGACCGTGTTCAACGCCCTCACCGTGATCGCACCGAACTTCGAGCTCGTCGCGGTCTCGCGCTTTCTGGCGGGGCTCCCGCACGGTGCGTACTTCGGCATCGGTGCGCTGGTCGCGGCCGACGTGCTCGGTCCCGGCCGGCGCGCACAGGGAGTCGCCTTCGTGCTGACGGGGCTCACGGTAGCGAATGTCATCGGAGTGCCCGCGGGGACCTACCTCGGACAGCAGTTCGGATGGCGCGTCGCGTTCGGCGTCGTCGCCGCGATCTTCGCGCTCGCCACGATCTGCATCACCCTCTTCGTGCCGCGCGCGCCGGGACGGCCGGGGCGCACGCTCCGGGCGGAGCTGGGCGTCTTCCGCATCCCGCAGGTGTGGTTCACCCTCGGAATCGGCTCGATCGGCTTCGGCGGCTTCTTCGCGGTGTACAGCTACGTGGCCCCGCTCGTGACCGAGGTCGCCGATGCGCCGCAGGCGGTCGTGCCGCTCGTGCTCGTCGGCATGGGACTCGGGATGACGGTCGGCAATCTGCTGGGCGGGCACCTGTCCGACGTCAATCTGCGCCGGACACTGCTGCTCGGGCTCGCCGTGCTGGCCGTGTCGCTGGCCGTTCTCGCCCTGACCGCCGTCTGGATCTGGGCGCTCGCGATCATGGTGTTCGTGGTGGGTGCCGTCTCGTCGGCGCTCAGCCCCGCGATTCAGACGCGACTCATGGATGTGGCGGGCGACAACCAGTCGATCGCCGCCGCGCTGAACCACTCGGCGCTCAACATCGGCAACAGCCTCGGCGCCGCTCTGGGCGGTGCGGTCATCGCCGCGGGCTGGGGCTTCGTGGCGCCGCCCTGGGTGGGGGCCGCTCTCGCCGCCGCGGGACTCGCGATCGCCTTCACCGCGTACGGGGTCGAACGTCGCCGGGGTGTTCCGATCGTCTACGCGCACTCCTCGACGTCCGCTGAGTGACGGCGGAGCCTAGGCGCCCAGAAGCCGGCCCAGGTGGTGGGCCACCGCATCCGTCTCGATGAGGAAGCCGTCGTGGCCGTAGTCGCTCGTGATGACGACTGCTCGGTCGCCGTCGAGCGTGTGGCGGATGCCGTGGGCGATGCGGTGCTGTCCCTCGACGGGGAAGAGGCGGTCGCTGTCGATTCCGAGCACGAGGGTGGTGGCGGTGATGCGTCCCAGGGCGTCTTCGACGCCGCCGCGGTCGCGTCCGACGTCGTGGGAGTTCATCGCCTCGACGAGGGTGAGGTAGCTGTTCGCGTCGAAGCGGCGCGTGAACTTGTTGCCGTGGAAGTCGAGGTAGGATTCCACCGCGAACCGGCCGCCGCGCCCCAGCGGGCTCACCCCGGACTGCCAGGAGCGCTGGAAGCGCAGGTTCAGTTCGGTGGGGCTCCGATAGTTCAGCAGGGCCATGCGCCGCGCGAGCGCGAGACCCCGGTGGGGTCCCTCGCCGGCGGGCGCGTCGTAGTAGTCGCCGCCGGCGTATCCCGGGTCGATGCGGATGGCCTCGAGCTGCACCGAGTTCAGGGCGATCTGGTCGGCCGTGGTCAGCGGGGGAGCCGCGAGAACCGCCAGGCGCTCGACCCGCTCGGGGTAGCTCGCGCCCCACTCGAGCGCGTGCATGCCGCCCATGGAGCCGCCGACGACGGCGCGCCAGCTGCCGATGCCGAGCTCGTCCGCCAGCAGCGCCTGGGCCGCGATCTGGTCGCGGATCGTCAGGTACGGGAAGCGCGCACCCCATTCGGTGCCGTCGGGCGCGATGGTCGCGGGCCCGGTCGAACCCTGGCAGCCGCCGAGCATGTTGGGGGCGACGACGAACCAGCGGTCCGTGTCGATCGCCGCACCCGGACCGACGATCTCGTCCCACCATCCGTCGGTGGGGTGGGCTCTGCCGGCCTCGCCGCGCACGTGGCTGTCACCGGTCAGCGCGTGCAGGATGAGGATCGCGTTGTCGCCCGCGGGGGAGAGCTCGCCCCACGTCTCATACGCCAGGCGTGCGACGGGGAGCACGGCCCCGTTCTCGGTGCGGAAGCCGCGGAAGGCCGCGAACCGGCGGTCTCCTGCCGGGTCGCCGTCGCGCCACGCCCCGCTGGCCGGCGGCCGGCCGCGGGCGAGCCGGGCGTCCGCCTCCGTGACAGGAGCGCTGGGCACCGTGTCCTCGGAGGTCTGCCAGTCCATCCCTCCATTGTCCCGGGGTCCTCGCGCGTCCGCGTCCGTGTTACGTCACAGCCGCGGTGCCGGAACGCACGAACGCCCCGGATGCGGCATCCGGGGCGTTCGTGTCAGGCGGTTCAGGCGCGCGCGGCCTCCGAGGCACGGCGGGCGGCGGCGAGCGCGCTCTCGAGGTCCGCCTTGAGGTCGGCGACGTTCTCGAGGCCGACCGACAGGCGCACGAGGCCCGGCGTGACACCGGCCGTGAGCTGCTGCTCAGGCGTGAGCTGCGAGTGCGTCGTGGAGGCGGGGTGGATCACGAGCGAGCGCACGTCGCCGATGTTGGCGAGGTGGCTGAACAGCGTGAGGTTGTCGACGAAGGCGCGTCCGGCGCCCACGCCGCCCTTGAGCTCGAACGAGAGCACCGCGCCGACGCCCTTCGGGGCGTACTGGTTGGCGGCGGCATACCAGGGTGAGGTCGGAAGACCCGAGTAGTTCACCGAGGCGACGTCGTCCTGGTTCTCGAGCCACTCCGCGATCTCCTGCGCGTTCTGCACGTGGCGCTCGACCCGCAGCGAGAGGGTCTCGATGCCCTGCAGCAGCAGCCAGGCGCTGATCGGGGCGATCGCGGCGCCGAGGTCGCGCAGCAGCTGCACGCGGGCCTTGGTGACGTAGGCGACGCCGTCGCCCAGCGCACCCGTGTAGCTGAGACCGTGGTACGAGGGGTCGGGCTCGGTGAGCTCGGGGAAGCGGTCGACGTGCTGCGACCACGGGAAGCGGCCGCCGTCGACGATGACACCGCCGATCGTCGTGCCGTGACCGCCGAGGAACTTCGTCGCGGAGTGCACGACGATGTCGGCGCCGAACTCGAAGGGACGGATGAGGTACGGGGTGGCGATCGTGTTGTCGACGATCAGGGGAATGCCGGCCTCGTGCGCGACGTCGGAGACCGTGCGGATGTCGAGGACGTTGATCTTCGGGTTGCCGACGGTCTCGGCGAAGAACAGCTTGGTGTTGGGGCGGACCGCGCGACGCCACTCCTCGGGGTCGTCCTGGTTCTCGACGAAGGTCGTGGTGATGCCCAGCTTGGCGAGCGTGTACTTGAAGAGGTTGTAGGTGCCGCCGTAGATCGAGCTGGAGGACACGATGTGGTCGCCCGCTCCGGCGATGTTCAGCACGGCGAACGTCTCGGCCGCCTGACCCGAGGCGACCAGCAGCGCTGCCGTGCCTCCCTCGAGCGCGGCGACGCGCTCCTCAACGACGCTCTGCGTGGGGTTGATGATGCGGGTGTAGACGTTGCCAGGCTCGGCCAGCGAGAAGAGGTTCGCGGCGTGATCGGCGTTGTCGAACACGTACGACGTGGTCTGGTAGATCGGGGTCGCGCGGGCCTTGGTGGTGGGATCCGGTGCGGCGCCGGAGTGGATCTGCTTGGTCTCGAAGAGCCAGTTCTCGGGTGCGGACATCACGTGCTCCTAAGTCTGCGGGTGCCGCGGCGGCTGTCGCGGACATCACGAGGCTAGAGGGGCGCGGCGCGGGCGACAACGTCCGAGAAACGCGGGGTAACAACGGCGCGGGCCGGCCGTGTAACACCCGGTTCACCGCGAGGGCCTAGCGTGAGTGCATGGCGAACAGACGAGCAGTGGTGACGGGTGCGAGCACGGGGATCGGCGAGGCGACCGCACGGCGCCTCCGCGCCGACGGGTGGGAGGTGGTCGCTGTCGCGCGTCGCGCCGAGCGGCTCGCCGCCCTGGAGGCCGACACCGGCGCCGTGGCGTACGCGGCCGATCTGACCGTCGAGGCCGATGTGCGGGCGCTCGCCGCCTGGCTCGCCGCATCCGGCCCGCTGCACGCTCTCGTGCAGGTCGCCGGCGGCGCGCGGGGCGTCGACGACGTCGCCGACGGCAATCCCGACGACTGGCGATGGATGTACGAGGCCAACGTGCTGTCGACCCAGCGCCTGGTCGCGCTGCTGCTGCCCCAGCTGCGGCGGGCGGCCGCATCCGACGGCCACGCCGACACGCTGTTCGTGACCTCGACGGCCGCGCAGGTCGCGTACCAGGGCGGCGGCGGGTACAACGCCGCGAAGGCGGCCGAGAGCATGCTCGTCAAGGCGCTGCGACTCGAGCTCAACGGCGAACCGATCCGCGTGAGCGAGGTGGCTCCGGGGATGGTCTACACCGAGGAGTTCTCATTGAACCGGCTCGGCGGCGATCGGGATGCGGCAGACGCTGTCTACCGCGGCGTCGAGAACCCGCTGACCCCGGACGACGTCGCCGACGTCATCGCGTACGCGCTGGGCGCGCCGGGCCACGTGAACCTCGACCTCGTGACGGTGCGACCCGTCGCGCAGTCCGCGCAGCACCTCGTCGCCCGCGAGCCGCTGCGCGTGCGCGAGGGCTGAGCGCGTGAGCGCACCGGCGCTCGGCGTCGACGCGCTGACCGCGAGGCCCGGAGGGCGCGAGCACCTACCACCCCGGACCGTTTCCTGCCGGGCTGCCGACACGGAGCTATCGCGGTCGGCTCGTCCAGACGCGCGCCCTGCGGCGGGCTACGCCCGCGGGACGCCTCATCGAGTGGTCGGACTTCGAGCAGGACTGGGGGACGAGCGCGTATGGCCACAACCAGTTCGGCGGGTGGATCCGTATCGGTCTTAGCCGTCCGCTGCCCCGCACCGTGCTTCGGCCGGCGCACAGCGACGCGCGCGCCCTGGCCACCGAACCCGGGCCCGCACAGCGCGAGCCTTTCGAGGAGGACAACCTTTCGTTCGCGCGGGCCCTCCTGGCCGAGATGGAAGGGTGGGACGTCGAGATCATCGACGATGTACTGCTCATGACGCGCTCTCGGGACGTCGTGACGACGGACCCCGACGAGTGGTCGGAGATCCTCCGCGTCACGGCCGCCGTGGTCGACAGGCTCGAGGAGCGGGAGCGTCGCCGCGCGGACTGATCCTCGGGCTCAGCGCGCGGTCGTGCCCCCGGATGCGGCCGCGTGCGCCGTGGCCTCGGTGTCGGTGTCGGCGAAGGCCACCTTGGGGACGACGACGAGCACCGCGGCGGCGGCGAAACCACCGGCGGCGCAGACGATCCACACCGTGATGTAACCGCCGAGGGATGCGGCGGTCGAGCTCGCGACGGCACCCGCGCCGACCGCGAGCACGACGCCGAACACGGCCGAGGCGAAAGTGCCGCCGATCGTCTTGGTCGTGTTGGTCAGCGCGGAGGCGATGCCGGTCTGGCCCCGCGGCGCCGCGGCCGCAGCGGCGGCGGGCAGTGCGGCCACGAGCGCGCCCGAGCCGAGGCCCGCGATCGACAGGCTCATGAGCACCTGCCACAGCTCCCGATGCAGCGGGAGGAACAGCAGGTAGCCGACGCCCACCAGCAGAGCCGCTCCGATGAGCACGATGCGCGGGCTGGCTCGCCGAGAGGTGATCGAGAAGATCACGGCGCCGACGATGAGGGAGACCAGATACACGCCGATCACATTGGAGCGCCCGGTGGCATCGAGGCCCAGTCCGTAGCCGAGCGAGGCATCGGTGCCCGCGTACGTCGACAGCGGACCTTGCGCGCCGAGCAGGCTGATGCCCACCAGGGCGGCCGTGGCCTGTACCGGCCACATCTCAGGCCTGCGCAGGACGCGGATGTCGACGGCGGGATCCTCTTGGCGAAGCTCGAACCGCACGAACCAGACGAAGGCGGCGATGCCCGCAGCGAGCAGCAGCCACGTCCAGACGAAGCCGGGGCCGTTGATGCGGAGGAAGGTGAGGGCGCCGGTGACGAGCAGCAGCGCGAGTGCGAGGATGACGAAGCCCCCCGCATCCAGTCGGCGTCCGGGAACCGGCTCGGATTCGGGAACGCCCAGCCAGATCACGACGCCGATCAGCGTCACGGCGATCGCCGGCAGCATGAGGGTCAGAGACAGGTTCTCGGCCGTGGCTGCGAACAGACGCCCGGCCGCCAGCGCACCCATGATGGCGCCGGCCTGAAGTCCCACCACGAGAAGACCGGCTGCTCGGCGGGTGGCGGACACCCCGCGGCCCTGCCGGCGGCCGCGCTCGAAGATCAGCGCGATCTCGAGCGGCAGCCAGACCACGTAGAAGCCCTGCAGCGCCCACGCGATCAGGAAGCTCCAGAAGGTGCCCGCGAAGGCGATCCACCACGTGGCGCCGGCGGTGAGGATCGTGGCGACCAACAGGATGCGCTTGTGCCCGTACATGTCGCCGAGCTTCGCCATGACCGGAACGACGAGTGCCGACAGCAGCAGCTGCGCGGCCTCGAACCAGTTGACGTCGGCGTCGTGGACGCCCAGATGCACCACGATGTCGCTGAACAGGGGCACGTAGTAGCCCTGCAGGATGCCGCTGACGATCTCGACGAGGATGAACCAGCCGATCAGGCCCGCCGTGATGCCGAGCGCCGATCGACCGGGGGCGCGGGTGCCGGTCATGGCGAAACGCTACACCGCGCCGCGCTCTAGGCTGGGACGGTGACGAACGAGGAGAGCGCCGTGGCGCCCGAACGCGAAACGCTGACCTGGGACCTGTTCGGCGAAGCGAGCCGCGACATCGCCCGCGACGTGATCGCGGCCGACTTCGTGCCCGAGGTCGTCGTCGCGATCGCCCGCGGCGGACTGCTACCGGCCGGAGCGATCGCGTACGGACTCGGTGTGAAGAACTGCGGCGCGATCAACGTCGAGTTCTACACCGGCATCGGCACCGTGCTGGAGGCTCCGGAGCTGCTTCCCCCTGAGCTCGACATGACGTACCTGAACGGGCGTCGTGTGCTCCTGGTCGACGACGTCGCCGACAGCGGCCGCACACTCGATCTCGCCGTGCGCCTGCTCGTCGAGCGCGGCGCGGACGTGCGCTCGGCCGTGATCTACACGAAGCCGACGACGATCATCCAGCCGGACTTCAGCTGGAAGAACACCGACCTGTGGATCGACTTCCCCTGGTCGTGGCAGGGTTCGGTCATCGAAGAGGACCAGGGCCTTCCCGGCTCCGCCTGACCGATGGCCAAGACGCTGCCCGAGCTCGCCGCGGCCGGTCTCATGGATGCGGGCTGGGCCGAAGCCCTCGCCCCGGTGGCCGCCGACATCGCCGCGCTGGGGGAGCGGCTGCGTGAGGAGGCGGCTGCCGGACGCTCCTACCTGCCCGCCGGAGATCGAGTCCTGCGCGCCTTCCAGCGCCCGCTCGAGGGCGTCAAAGTGCTCATCGTGGGGCAGGACCCGTACCCGACGCCCGGCCACCCGATCGGTCTCTCGTTCGCCGTCGACGCGCATGTGCGGCCGATCCCGCGCAGCCTCGCCAACATCTACCGCGAGCTCAACGACGACCTGGGCGTCCCGCCGGCGGCCCACGGTGACCTCTCGGCGTGGAGCGAGCAGGGCGTCATGCTGCTGAACCGGGTGCTGACCGTCGCGCCGGGCGCGTCCGCATCCCACCGTGGCTGGGGCTGGGAGAAGGTCACCGAGCACGCGATCCGCGTCCTCGCCGAGCGTGGAGGACCCCTGGTCGCGGTGCTCTGGGGGCGGGATGCGGCGGGCCTCACCCCGATCCTCGGCGACGTGCCGAGTATCCAGTCGCCGCATCCGTCGCCGCTGTCGGCCAGCAGGGGATTCTTCGGATCGCGTCCGTTCTCCCGGGTCAACGAGCTGCTGATCGCGCAGGGCGCCACGGGCATCGATTGGCGTCTTCCCGCGTAGGCTGGGCGCCATGCTCGAAGAGGAATACCAGCGCCGTCGGCGGCTTCCGCGACACCTGCGCCGCCAGGCTCCGCCCGAGCGCGGCTTCGAGTTCCGCATCCGCGAGGCGACGACGGCCGACATCCCCGACATCCGCGAGATCTACAACTACTACGTGACCAACTCCGTGGTGACCTTCGATGAGAAGAAGTGGTCGCTGGCGAAGTGGCGGGAGAAGTTCGATCATCTGCGCAAGCTCGAACTGCCGTTCCTGGTCGCGGAGAGTCCGTCGGGGCAGATCCTGGGATACGCGCTCGTGCAGCCCTGGGCGGGCAAGTCCGCCTACCGCTACACGGTCGAGGACTCGATCTACCTCGGTCAGGCGGCCTCGGGCAAGGGGCTGGGAACCGCTCTCCTGGCGGCGCTGATCGAGGCCTGCGAGAACAAGGGCATCCGCGAGCTCGTCGCGGTCATCAGCGACAAGGGCGCCGAGGGCTCCATCCGCCTCCACGAGAAGCTCGGCTTCACCGAGGTCGGGCGCATGGGACGCGTCGGGTTCAAGTTCGGGCGCTGGCTCGGCACGGTCTACCTGCAGAAGTCGCTCAAGCCCAAGAAGAAGCGCGGTCTGTTCTCGCGCTGACGTGCTCAGGCCTCGGGGAGCGTCGGGACAGAGGCCAGCAGCCGCTGCGTGTACTGCGCGCTCGGATGCTGCAGGACGCGCGAGGTCGGGCCCTCCTCCACCATGCGGCCGTCCTTCAACACGATGACGCGATCGCAGAGCGCCTGCACCACACCGATGTCGTGGGAGACCATCAGCAGGCTCAGGCCGTCGCGGCTGCGCAGACGGTCGATCAGACGGATGATCTGCGCGCGCACCGTCACGTCGAGTGCCGACAGCGGCTCGTCTCCGACGAGCAGGCGCGGGCGGTGCACGAGGGCGCGGGCGAGAGCGATCCGCTGACGCTGTCCGCCCGAGAACTCGTGCGGGTAGCGCGCGGCGGCATCGGCCGGGAGGTCGACGTCCTCGAGCACCTCGGTGACGCGCTTCTCGCGGTCGCCCGCGATGCCGAGGGCCCACAGCGGCTCTCCCACGATACGGCCCACCCGCATCCGAGGGTCGAGCGACGCGTACGGGTCCTGGAAGACGATGCCCGTCTGGCGCCGGAGCCAGTGCAGCCGGCGCGCGGATGCGGTCGGGTCGACGTCGCGGCCCTCGAAGCTCACGGTGCCGGAGGTGGGGGTGTCGAGCGCGAGCAGGAGACGGATGAGCGTCGACTTGCCCGAGCCCGACTCGCCGATCACGCCCAGCGACTCGCCCTCGTGCACATCGATGTCGACCCCGTCGAGCGCGTGCGTCAGCCCTCGCGGCGCGAGAGGCGCGGTGCGCGGTGCGCGGTAGGTGCGCGAGAGACCGCGGCCGGAGAGCAGGGCCGTCATCGCTCCTCCTTCCCGTCGGGCCGCCACAGGGTCGCCCGCGCGTCGCGCAGCAGTCCCTGGGTCGTCGCCGAACGCGGTGCGGTCAGCAATGTCGACACCGGGCCCTGTTCGACGATGCGGCCGCGGTCCATCACGACGGCGTGCGTCGCGATCTGCGCCAGCACCGCGAGGTCGTGCGTGATGAACACGAGCGACATCCCCGCATCCGCCACGAGTGTGCGCAGCAGGGCGAGGATCTCCGCCTGGATCGTCACATCGAGCGCGGTCGTCGGCTCGTCGGCGATGAGCAGGCCCGGATCCAGGGCGAGAGCCATGGCGATGGCCACCCGCTGACGCTGTCCGCCCGAGAGCTGGTGCGGGTAGCGGTCCACGATGCGTTCGGGCTCGGGAAGTCCCACGCGCCGGGCGCCGGCCACGGCGACCTCGCGCCGTGCTGCGCGGCCGAGGCCCCGGTGAATACGGGGTGCCTCGGCGATCTGGCGTCCGACCGTGCGGATGGGGTTCAAGGCGCTCTGCGGCTCCTGGAACACGATTCCCACCTCGTCACCGCGGATGCGGGCGAGCTCCCGCTCGGGCGCGCCGATCACCTCGCGGCCGTTCAGGAGGATGCTGCCGCTCGCCGTCGCTCCCTCGGGAAGCAGCCCCAGGACCGCGAGCGCCGTGAGCGACTTGCCCGATCCGGACTCGCCGATGATCCCGAGTCGCTCGCCGTCGGCCACGTGGAAGCTGAGCCCGTCGACCACGCGGACGCCGTCGATCTCGATGACGAGCTCGGTCACCTCCAGGCTCATGCGACGACCTCCGGCAGATGGGTGCGCGCACGCCGGGCCGACCCGCTGCGGGTGCGCAGCGTCGGGTCGGTGGCGTCGCGGAGTCCGTCGCCGAGCAGGTTGAACCCGAGGACGGTGGCGGTGATCGCGAGACCGGGCCAGAGGACCGAGAGCGGATAGACGGTGAGGTACTGCTGGAGCTGCGACAGCAGCACCCCCCACGACGGATCCGTCACGGGCGCTCCGAAGCCCAGGTAGCTGAGCCCCGCCTCGGCGAGCACCGCGACCGCCATCGACCAGGACAGCTGCACGATGAACACGGGAGCCACGTTGGGCAGCAGGTGCCGGGTGAGGTTCTGCCATCCGGAGAGGCCCGACGCGCGCGCCGCCACGACGAAGTCGCTGTGCAGCGCCCGACGCAGCTCCGGTCGACTCACCCTGGCGATGTTGACACCGAAGCCGATCCCCACCGACCACACGACGACGGCGAGCGATCCGCCCCACACCGCGGAGATCATCATGGCGATCAGGAGCACCGGGAAGGCGACGAGCATGTCGACGAGAACCGCGACGGACTCCCGCACCCAGCGGTGGGTGAGGGCGCCGAGCGTGGCGAGCGAGAGCCCCACGATCGTCGCGATGACACCAGCGCCGACGGCCACCGCGACCGTCGTGCGCGAGCCCGCCATGAGGATGCTCAGGATGTCTCGACCGGTCGCATCGGTGCCGAGCAGATGCGCCGGACTTGGGCCCGCCCACCGACCGGCCACATCCGCGGCCTGCGGGTCGTATGGCGTCCATAACGTGGCAAGGGCGGCGACCGCCAGCAGGGTGAGGACGATGACCACGCCGGTGACACCGGCGGGCTCGGACAGCAGCCGACGCCACCACGAGCGACGAGGAGCACTCATGCCGCAGACTCCCTCTGACGCGGATCGATCGCGCGGTGCACGAGATCGACGATGAAGCCGACCACCAGCACGAAAGCCGTGAGAGCGAGCAGCTCGCCCTGCACCATCGGCAGGTCGCGCGCAGACACGTCGCGCACCAGCATCCGTCCGACGCCGGGCAGCGAGAACAGCTGCTCGATCACCACGGCGCCCACGATGATGCCCGCGACCTGCAGTCCCAGCACCGTCACCACGGACAGACCGACGCCCGGCAGCCCGTGCCGGACGAGTGCTCGCGTGCGGGTGAGGCCCTGCGAGGCGGCTGTGCGCACGTACTCCTGTCCCATGGCCTGCAGTGTGGCGCTGCGCACGAATCTCAGAAGCATCGCGCCCTCCACGATGCCGATCGTCAATGCCGGCAGCACGAGCGAACGAAGCGCCGCCCCCGGATCGCTCCAGCCGTCGCGGGGAAAGCCCTGCGCCGGAAGCACACCCCACCAGACCGCGAACACGACCACGAGCATCATCCCGGCCCAGACCACGGGGACCGCCGCCAGCGTCTGAGCGCCCACGCCGATGACGGTGCCGCCCAGCCGTGAGCGCCGGAGCGCCGAGACGACGCCGAGCGGTCCGGCGAACAGCAGCGCGATGATGAGCGAGAGCCCCCCGAGCGGAAGGGTGACCTGCGCCTTCTCGGCGAGCTCCGCGGACACCGGCGTTCCGGTCAGCAAAGAGGTGCCGAGGTCGCCGCGCAGCACCCCGCCGATCCAGTCGAGGTACTGCGTGGCAAGAGGCGCATCGAGATTCAGCCGGTCACGGATGGCGGCGATCTGCGCCGGCGTGGAGTTCGTGCCGCCGATCAGCTGCGAGACATCGCCCGGCAGGATGCGCAGGGTGAAGAAGATGATCACGCTGGCCACGACCAGCCCCGCAGCGAGCAGGGCCAGTCGCATCAGCGCGTATCGGATCACCCGTCGCTCTTGCCGAGCTCGGTCACGTTGAGCCGCTCGTTGACGTTGACCGAGGGGAAGCCCGACACGTTCGTGCCGACGGCGACCACGCTGGCTCCGTTGTACAGCCAGTCCGCGCCTGCATCGTCGGAGACGATGCGTGCCGCCTGAGCGAGAAGCTCCGCCGCCGCCTCATCGGTCGTGGCCGCACGCGCCTGCGCGTAGAGCTCGGTGACCTGCGGGTTGTCGTAGGTGAAGTAGTACTGCGGGTTCGTCCAGTTGATGAAGTCGCGCGCCTCGGTGTGCAGCACGAAGCTCAACTCGTAGTCGTGGTTCATGTAGACGTCGTTCAGCCAGGTCGGGAAGTCCACCGAGTCGACCTTCAGGGTGATGCCGACGGCATTCAGATCCGAGACGAGCAGCTGCGAGATCGTCGCCGGATAGAACGAGGGGATCGTGAGCGTCAGCGTCGTGTCCGAGGCGCCGGCGTCAGCGAGGAGCTTCTTGGCGGCGTCGGGATCGTACGGAGCGACCTCCGACAGGTCTTCGTAGCCGGGGTCGAGGGACGGGATCGGGCCGTACATCGTCTTGCCCGCGCCGAGCGCCTCGACGAAGGCGTCGTGATCGATCGCCTGGCGGATGGCCTGTCGCACGCGCTTGTCCGCGAGCGGGCCGGACGTCTGGTTGAAGGCGAGCGTGCCCTTGTCGGTCGAGTCGCCGACGACGAGCGAGAAGTCGCCGTTCGCCTCGATCTGCGTCTTCAGGTTCGCATCGAAGCCCGTCACCACGTCGACCTCGCCGGCGAGGGCGGCGTTGAGGGCTGCTTGATTGTCCGGGATGTAGTCGAAGACGACCTCCGCCGCCTTGGCGGGCGTGCCCCAGTAGGCGGGGTTGCGGGCGAACGTGATGTTGTCGCCGCGCGTCCAGCGCTCGAGCGTGAAGGGGCCGGTGCCGTTGGCTGCCGTCTGATAATCGACGCTGTCGCCCTCCTTGAGGATGATGCCGGCGCGGCCGCTGAGGTTCCACAGCAGCTGCGAGTCGGGCTGGGAGAGAGTCAGCGTGATCTTCTGGCCGTCGGCCGTCACGCCCGTGACGTTCGCGAGGTTTGCGGCGTCGACCCATTCCGCGTTGTCGCGGTGCTGCGTCAGCGAGGAGACGACGTCCTCGGGGGTCAACGGCTGACCGTCGTGGAAGGTGACGCCCTCGCGCAGCGTGAAGGTGTAGGTCAGGCGGTCGTCCGAGACGGTCCAATCGCTGGCCAGCGCCGGCACGATCTCCTGCTCCGGCGTGCGTGCGACGAGGCCCTGGTACAGGTTGTCGATGAGGATCTGGTCCAGCGCGGAGCCCGAGGTCTGACGGATGTCGAGGTTCGTGGGCTCGAGCGCGAGCCGCACGACGACGGAGGAGTCCGCATCCGGGGAGCCCGTCGGCGTCGGCGTCGTCGAGGCCGTGCAGGCGGAGAGGGAGAGGACGGCGGCGGCCACGAGCGCTGCGAGGGCGAGGGGCGTTCGGCGATGCATGGGTGGTCCTTTCCGCGGACGCGGGGCATGGAGGGAGGACGGGGCGGTGCGGTGTACCAGCCTAGATCGCCGCCGGGGCTGGGGGAGGCTGCGTCACGTCACAATTCGACTGCGTCATCCTTCCTCGACGATCCGACGCAGCAGGGCCGCGAGTCGATCCGGGATCTGCTCGTGAACGTTGTGGTGCGCGGGCACGACGATCACGTCGGCATCCGGACGGCGCACGCGGAACTCCTCCGCATTCGCTTCGGTGACGTATCCCGCGTCGCCGCGCACGAGGGTGATCGGCCCGCGCACGGCGGCGAGGTCGTCCCATCCGCTGACGGCGAGAAGCTCTCGCATGGCGTCCGGCGCCGAAGCCCCGGTATCGGATGCGGCCGCCGCCGCGAGGTGGGCGAAGTGGTGCTTCCACTCCACTCGACCGTCGGGGCGCACGCGCGAGTTCAGGTACACGCCGCGCGCGGCTGCTTCGCGCGAGCCGCCGAGCCCGAAGGACAGTGCTCGCTCCACGAGCTCCTCCCGGTCGGCCCAGTCCGTCGGGCCGGAGAAGAACGCGCGCATCTGCGCGGGGCCTGCGGCGGGATCCACCCCGGGGGTGAGGTCGATGAGCACGAGGCTGCGCACAAGGTCGCCGCGCGCCGCCGCCACCGCGGTCGCGGTGAGCGCGCCGAGGGAATGCCCCACCAGCACCTGCGGGACCCGGGTCCACGACTCGAGGGCGGGCACCACATCCTGGGCGAGCGTGCGCGCGACGTACTGCGCGTCGTCACGCCACGAGGAGTCGCCGTGCCCGGCGAGGTCGATGGAGAGCGCGGGAAGCCCCAGCGCGAGGATCGTGGTGTCCCAGGTGTGCGCATTGAGGCCGGCGCCGTGGAGGAACGTCACGACCGGGGTCTCGTCGCCGTAACGGAGGGCGGAGAGCGTCCTGCCGTCCGGCAGCGTCAGATTCCGCCGTTCGGCCGTGGGCAGCGGCCCCGTGAGTCCGAGGCTCTCGGCCTGGGCGGGCAGGAAGGAGAACTCGTCGAAAGCGTCGTCGGTCACCCCCGAATGCTACGGCGCGCGCTCCGATAGTGGGCGCGTACGCGTCCCATTCCGGAACCGCGCCGTAGGGCTTCCGGCGTGGGTAGGGTGGGCCGCATGGGTGATCAGCGGCGCGTGCACCTGTCGAAGGCGGCACCGGAGGTCTATCAGGCGATCGACGCGATGGCCAAGCAGGTGGGCGCGCTCGCGGCGGATGCCGGCGTCGAGCCGCGGCTGAAGGAGCTCGTGCAGCTGCACGCCTCGCAGCTCAACGGCTGCGCCTACTGCGTGCGGGTGCACCTCGACCGGGGCATGAAGGCGGGTCTCGACGTCGACACCGTCGCGCAGCTGCCGACGTGGCGAGAGTCGGGCGTCTTCACCGACCGCGAGCGTGCGGCGCTGGAGCTCACCGAGTCGCTCACCTTCATCCACGAGGAGGGGGTCTCCGACGAGGTCTACGACCGGGTGGGGTTCGTTCTCTCCGAGGCCGAGTACGTCGCCGTGAGCTGGATCGTCGTCTCCATCAACGCGTTCAACCGTCTCGCCATCGCCGGGCGGTATCCGGTGCCGCCGCGCACCGCGCCGACACCATGAGCGAGCCCGGCGGTCTCATCGCCGGAGCCGTCAACTTCCGCGACATCGGCGGGCTCCCCGCGGGCGGGAGGATTACCCGCAGCGGCGTGCTGTTCCGCTCCGGCAACCTCGCCCGTCTGGACGAAGGCACCCGCCGTCGCATCGCGGGGCTCGGCCTGCGGCGCATCGTGGATCTGCGCGACGACGACGAGGTGCGCACTGATCCCACCTTCCTCGGAGCGGATGCGCCGGAGACCGTGCGCGTGCCGCTGTTCCTCGGGTCCGTCGCATCCTTCTTCGTCGAGGACGTGAGTCTGACAGCGATGTACGACCGACTCGTCGACGACGCCGCCCCCGCGCTCGCCGCCGTCGTGCGCGCGGTGGTGGAAGCGCAGCCCGTCCTCGTGCACTGCACGGTGGGCAAGGACCGTACCGGAGTCTCGATCGCGCTGATCCTCGCGGCGGCGGGTGTCGACGAAAACGCCGTGGTCACCGACTACGCCCGCACCGCCGCATCCTTGCCCGTCGCGCGCAACCGTCGAGTGGTGGCGTGGCTGCGTGCGGCCCACCCCGAGGCCCGCCATGCCGAGGAACTCGCCACGGCGTCGCCGGCGCCGGTCATGCGAGCCCTGCTCGGTCGGCTGCGGGCACAGTACGGATCGGTCGGCGAGTACCTCTCCGCCGCGGGGGTCCCCGACGCCGAGCTCGCTGAGCTGCGCCGCATCCTGATCGCGTAGCGATCCGCCCAAGGTGAGGCATACCTTCCTTGACGGGCGTATACTCGCCTCATCATGCCCGAGAACGACGTCCACAACGCGAACGCGTGCCGTGCGTCCAAGCACGCCCGCGCGCAGCACCTGGTGACCGCTGACGAGTCGTCCCTGGACGACCTCGAGATGCTGCTCGCGACGCTGCCGATGTGTTCGACCGGTCGGGTCTTCGTCGAGGTTCCGGACGCGGCGCACATCGCCGAGATCCGTGTCCCGGCCCGCATGACGATCACGTGGTTGACCCGCGACAGCCGCTCCGGCGCTCCGGGTACCGGACGCTCGTGCGCGCCGGGCGAGGCGCTGAGCCGGGCGGTCGTGGCCTGGGCCGACGAGATGCTGTGCGACGACGACGGATGCGGCACGGCGGTCACTCTGCTCGGGGGATACCTCGGTACCGCCGACATCTTCGACCACCTCGTGGAGCGCCGCGGGATCGATGCCACCCGCATCCACACGCCTGCCCGCTTCGGGCTCGCTACCGCCTGAGCGCGCCGTCTCCGGCGCGTCCGCTGCGCAGGAGAAATCCCCTCGACAGGACGATCGGCCTGGAATCCTCCTGTGGGACGGATATCTCCTGTTGAACGGAAGCGGGTCAGCGCGGGATGTAGTTACCGTCGGCGAGACCGGCTTCGATCTCGAAGCGGTTCCGCAGCGGGTCGCGCCCGGCGATGCTGTACAGGATCGGCATCAGGATCCCGAACCGGCGCCACTGCCGCTCGTGCACGGACTCGTGCGCGATCAGCCGGTCGTCGATGCGGCCGTCGCCGGTGAGGAAGCAATGCCCCACGCACACCCCGCCGCGCGGGAACGCCCACGACGGCATCCCGCGGAACACGAACAGACGGCCGTGTCGCTCGATACGCCCGCGGCTCCACAGCGTTCCCCAGACCCACCCCACCGCACATCCATAGGCGTAACCCAGTGCGCTGACGGGCGAGTCCAGGAGGAAGGACGGGATCCAGCGCTCCAGGGCGCGTGATCGTGCGACCGCGCGGTCGGCCCGCTGCCGCCACCCGGCGGGCGGCCTCGCGGCACTCACGCGAGGGCCCCGACCAGTCGCAGGAGTGTACCCATGTCGTCGGTCGCGGCGGCGGGGGATGCGGGGGCGAACCCGGCGAGCGAGGCGCCGGCCAGCGGCACCGCGTCGCGCAGCGCCTTCAGAGCCGCGACCAGTTCGGCCAGCGAGGCGCCGAAGGGCTCGGAGTCCTTGACGCCGGGCATCTCTGCGGGGTCGAGCGCGTCGACATCGACATGCACGTGCACGGCATCGACGCCGAGCTGCTGGACGGTCCGCGCGAGGACGGCGGGATCGGAAAGTGCGGCCGCATCGATCACGGTGAGGCCGTGCGCGGCGATGTACTCCTGCTCGGCGTCGTCCATGGCACGCGCGGCGACGAGGACCACATCGGCCGGCGCGACGGTGCCCGGGGGCAGCGCGAGATCGGGCGCACCGTCGCCGAGCGCGGCGCGCAGCGCCATCCCGCCGAACGCGTGAGAGGCAGAGGACTCCGGCGTATGCAGATCCGGATGCGCATCGACCCAGACGACCGCGATCCGCCCGGCGCGCGCCGAACGCTCGACGGCGGCGACGCCGACGGCGCAGTCGCCACCGACCGTGAGCGCGCGCTCGTCGGACGCGGCGAGGGCGTCACGCAGATCGTGCTGCACCTGGCGCAGCGCGCTGTAGCGGTGCACGCCCGTGTCGAGCGCCTCTCCCGCACCGAGCGGAACCGGCACGTTCGTGCATGCCGCGCGCGGCAGATCGCCCGCGATGGCTTCCGCACCGTCCACGAGCTGCATCGCGCGTGCGGAGGGTGAACCCTGCCACACGGGTGTGATGAGGAACCGTGTCATCTCGACTCCCGGATGGGGGAGGGGCCGCGCTCCGCGCGGCCCCTCCGTCTTCTCACTGCTGGTGCTGCTGGGGCAGCTGCTGCTGCTGGCTGAGTTCGTCGCTCGTCGCGCCGGCGCCGAGCGCGCCCTGCGTGGACCCGCCCGCCTTCAGCGCGGCCAGGCGCGCCTCGACCTCGGTCAGCTCACCGACGTCCTCGAGGCTCTCGAACTGGGCGTCGAGGCTGGATGCGGCGAGCTCCGCCTTGCCGGCGGCCAGTGCCTCCTGGCGACGGATCTTGTCTTCGAAGCGGCCGAGCTCGCTCGTGGGGTCGAGGACGTTGACGCTCTTGATGGCGTCGTGCACCTTGTTCTGGGCCTCGGCGACCTTCGCGCGGGCGAGGAGCTCGCTGCGCTTGGAACGAAGCTGCTCGAGCTTCTGCTTCATGCCGTTGAGGCCGTCCTTCAGCTTGTCGACGACCTCGGTCTGCGCAGCGATCTGCGGCGCGGATGCCTTGGCCTCGTTCTCTTCGGAGATCTGGCGCTGCAGGGCGATCTTGGCGAGGTTGTCGAACTTGTCGGCGTCGGTCGTGTTGCCGGCGCGGCGCATCTCGTCGGCGCGACGACTGGCCGCGAGCGCCTTGCTGCCCCACTCGGCCGCCGCCTGCACGTCCTCCTGGTGGTCGCGCTCGAGAAGGCGCAGATTTCCGATCGTCTCGGCGATCGCCGCTTCTGCGTCGGCGATGTTGTTGGTGTAGTCGCGGACGAGCTGGTCGAGCATCTTCTGCGGGTCCTCGGCCTGGTCGATCATCGCGTTGATGTTCGCCCGGACGAGGGTCGAGATGCGTCCGAAGATGGACTGCTTGGCCATCGTGTTTCCTTTCGTCGTGGTTCGTGAAGTCCGTCAGAATCTGCCGCCGCTGCCGCCGCGGGAGCCCCCGCCGCCGAAGCTTCCGCCGAAGCCACCGCGCGAGCCGCCGCCCCCGAAGCTGCCGCCCCCGAAGCTGCCGCCCCCGAAGCCTCCGAAGCCGCCGCCGCGTCGGCGACCGCCTCCCAGTGCGGAGCCGATCAGGATGCCGCCGAGGAGCGCGCCGAAGTCGCCCCCGCCGCCGGATCCTCCGGAGAAGCCGGAGACGTCCGACTGGGCGGCGGAGATGGCGTCGGACGCGAGGCGCGCGGCGCGCGAAGCCGCATCCAGCGCCTGCTCGGGCGCTGCCTGAGCCTGCTGCTCGGCCAGGGCGAACGATGCGCGGGCGTCGGCGAGACGCGTGCGGGCGGTGGCACCGATCGCACCGCGTCTGGCGGAGATGAAGTCCTCGGCGGCACCGATCTGCGCCTGCGCGTGTGCAAGCGTCGGCGGCAGCACCTGGCGAGCGTGCTCGGCGCGCGCCGCCGCGTCGCGTGCGGAGCGAAGGAGTGCGTCGAGTTCCTCGTCGACCCGCTGCAGCGCCGCGAGCGCTGCCACGGGGTCTTCGGCCGGCGCGTCGAGCTGCGCGCGAGCGGCGGCGGATGCGGCTGCGAGCCGACCGTCGGGGTCGGGCAGGGTCTCGGCGGCGGCGATGTCCCGTGCGAGTTCGGCGCGCAGCGCGGGGATCTCGGCGGCGGCGCCGGCGATGCGGTCACCGTGCGCGCCGACCGCATCCGCCAGCTGTCGCGCCTGCGCGATGGCCTGTTCGGCGGTACGCAGGGCGACGGCGGCTTTGCCCGTGTCACCGGTGGCGGCCGCGGCATCCGCCGCAGACAGTTGGCCATCGGCGAGAGCGAGCCGGTCCGCTGCCTGTGCCGTGTTGTCGGCGATGGTGCTCAGGGCCGCGGCCGGGTAGGTGGCCGCGAGCTGGGCGAAACGCTCCTCGGCGTTCTGAAGGGCGGTAGTCGCCTCGGCCGGCGCCGAGCGGAGGCGTTCCCGGGTGGCCGGAAGATCCTGTTCGATGCGTCGGAGGTCGGCGAAGGCGTCCAGCTGGGCCTGCACTCGTGCGCCGGCGGTCGACGCGAGCTGCAGCGTCTGCTCGTGCCAGGCGCGCACCTGCTCGTCGGTGTCGGGGATCTCATCGTCGAGCTGCTGACGCACGGTGAAGGCCTGCTCCAACTCCGCGCGTGCCGTCGTCAGAGCGTCGCGCAGACTTCTCGTGGCCTCTTCGCCGAACTGCGCGGCGGCGAACCCGTGCTCCTGTTCCGCCTCTCGCAGGGCGTCGTCGGTGGCGACGAGAGCCGCGGCCGCGCGCTTGCCGAGATCCTCGGTGCTCTCCGCGGGACGGGATGCGGCGCGCCGCCGAGCCGCGCGGATGACGAAGTATGCGCCCACGGCCACCAGCGCCAGAACGGACACGACGATGATCACGATGCCCACCGCACCGCCGGAGCCGGAACCCGAACCGGACGAACCCGAGCCGGGCACACCGCCGCCGCCGGAGTCGCCACCGCCTCCCGCGCCGCTGCGGGCCGCGGACATCCCGTCGGCGGCAGCGATGGCGGCGCCCGCCCAGTCACCGTTGCGCAGGGCCGGATACACCCAGTCCTGATCGACGGCGGTGATCTGGCTCTCGCTCAGCGGGCCCGAGGTGTCGCTGGAGATCCAGTACTGGCGGGCGTCGACGGCGATGGCCAGCAGGTACTGGTTGGGCCCGAGGCCGCCCTGCTCTGCGGTCCGGGTCGCCCAGTCCTCGGCATCCGACGGGTTGCTGAAGCGGTCGACGTAGACGACCCACAGGTTCAGGTTGTCGGTCTCGGCGAGGCGTTCGAGGCGGTCCTCGACCTGGGCGCGCTCCGCGTCGCCGAGGACCCCCGCTTGGTCATTCACGTACGACGCGCCGAGCTCCACCGGCGGCGTTGCGGCAGCCGGGGCCGCGACCAGGAAGACGGCGGCCAGCGCGGCCACCAGTGCATATGCCCAGCGCGGTCGCATCGATGGCCTCCCTCGGGGGCGGACTCCGCCCTCGTCCGAGTCTATTAAGGGCGAGTCTGTGTACGCCATGGATGCGGGTCGCTGCCGGATGTGCATGCTCGCGCTGGTTACGCTGCTCGGCGTTATGGATGATCGGTACCCCACGGATGTGCTCGCCGCCGGCTGGCGCGAGCGGAACGCGAAGACCCTCGCCGAGGTCGCCGCCGAGCGCGACACGGTGGTGGAGGTCGCCGAGGACGGATTCTGCGGCGCGGTCACGGCGGTCGAAGGCGGACTCGTCCAGCTGGAGGATCGCACCGGCAGGCGACGCATGTTCTCGCTGGGCCCGGGCTTCCTGATCGACGGGGTAGCCGTCCGACTCATCGCGCCCCCCGTCGCCCGGGCCACCGGCGGGCGCGCGCGCACCGCATCCGGATCGTTCGCGGTCGCCGATCAGCGCGCGCGCATCGCCCGCCCGAGCCGCATCCTCGTCGAGGGCAAGCACGACGCCGAGCTCGTCGAGAAGGTGTGGGGGGACGATCTGCGGGTGGAGGGCGTGGTGGTCGAGTACCTCGAGGGGATCGACCTGCTCTCGGACCTCCTCGAGGCGGAGCCGCCCACGGCCGAACGTCGATACGGCGTGCTCGTCGACCACCTCGTCGCGGGATCGAAGGAGTCGAGGATCGCGGCGGATGTCGCGCGCGGCCGGCACGGTGCCCACGTGCGCATCGTGGGGCACCCGTTCATCGATGTGTGGCAGTGCGTCACACCGCGCGCGGTCGGGATTACGGCCTGGCCGGAGGTGCCGAGGGGGATCGACTGGAAGACCGGCGTCTGTCGGGGACTCGGCTGGCCGGCGCGCGACAAGGCCGATCTCGCACGCGCGTGGCAGCGGATCCTCGCGAGCGTCCACAGCTATCGCGACCTGGAACCGGCGCTGCTGGGGCGCGTCGAAGAGCTCATCGACTTCGTGACCGCCTGAGGCCCTTCGTATCCTGGGAGGATGACCGATCCCGCATCCGGCGTCTTCCGCGATCGCCCCGTCTCGTTCGTGCGCCGCAGCGGGAGGATGTCCGAGGCTCAGGAGCGCGCCTGGTCCGAGCTCGGGCCTCACCTGATGCTTCCGGTCCCGCGAGACAACGCCGCCACGTCCGTCGCCGCTGACGCGCACATCGACGTGGCGGCGGTGTGGGGCAGGCAGGCCCCGCTGATCGTCGAGATCGGCTCGGGGCAGGGTCACGCCATCGTGCACGCGGCGACCACGCGACCCGATACCGACTTCCTCGCGGTGGAGGTCTTCCGCGCGGGACTCGCGCGCACGATGCTCGACGCCGATCGCGCCGGTGTGGGCAACCTGCGCTTGGTCGAGGCGAACGCCCCCGAGGTGCTGGAACACCTGCTGCCGGCGGGGTCAGTCGATGAGGTGTGGATCTTCTTCCCCGACCCGTGGCACAAGAAGAAGCACACGAAGCGACGCTTAGTGAAGCCCGATGTCGTGCCCACGCTCTCGCGCGCGCTCCGCCCCGGCGGCATACTGCGCCTGGCCACCGACTGGGAGGACTACGCGCTGCAGATGCGCGCCGTGCTCGATGAGGCGACGACGTTCGACCGCGCGTTCGAGGGGGACTGGGCGCCGCGCTTCGAGGGCCGTGTCGTCACGGCCTTCGAGCGCAAGGGCGAGCGAGTCGGGCGCGCGATCCGCGACCTCGCCTACCGGCGATCGGGCGGCTGAGGTGCCCGCCGCGGACACGGTCGGTCGCACTCCGCTGCGGGCGTGGCCGCTCACGGCCTCGCTGCTGGTGGCGCTCGCCGCACCGGCGTTCTTCGTGCTGCTCACTCCGTGGCTGGGGTGGACCCTGCTCGCTGCGGGGCTTGTGACGGCCTGGTGGGCGGATCGGCGTCACGGGCGCGAAGCGTCGCTGCTGCGCGATCTATCGCTCATCGCGGCGGGGATGCTGATCGTCAGCGCCATCCCGCTGGCTGCGGAGCTCGATGACGCCGCGATGGTGCGATTCACCCTCGCGCTGGGGGGAGCGGTCGCGGTGCCGTATCTCGTGTCGCGGTTCGTCTACCGCGACCGCGCGATCCGCTTCCCGTGGCGCGGGGGCGGGCGCTGGACGCGGTTCCAGTGGATATGGCTGGTCGCGGTGCTCATGCTCGGCTGGCTCATCCTGCCCTTCTACTTCATCAGCTCCGGCGTCTATCAGAACTGGCCCGTCGTCGACGCGCCCGATCTCATCGCCCGCCTCTTCGTCGGAGTCGGAGCGGTCGGGATCTGGGACGAATTGTTCTTCATCTGCACCGTCTTCGCGCTCCTGCGCCGGCATCTGCCGGATCTGACCGCCAACCTCGTGCAGGCGATCGTCTTCGTCTCCTTCCTGTGGGAGCTCGGCTACCGCGCCTGGGGGCCGGTCCTCACGATCCCGTTCGCGCTGCTGCAGGGCTACATCTTCTTGCGCACCCGTTCGCTCGCCTACGTCGTCACGGTGCACCTCCTGTTCGACGCGGTGGTGTTCGGGGTGCTCGTCCACGCACACAATCCCGGTCTGCTCGACGCCCTCTTCTTGCTCTGAGCCCCTGCTCAGACGGCACGGGTAGGCTCGCCCTGAGTCCCGACCGGACTCCCGGACGAGGGATCAGTACCCGGTGAGCGACAAGACTGGCCGGAAGGCACGTCATGTCGTGGATCGTCCTCATCGTCTCGGGAGTGCTGGAGGCCGTCTGGGCCAGCGCGCTCGGCCGGTCCGAGGGGCTGTCGAAGCCTCTGCCCAGCATCGTGTTCGCCGTGGCGCTCTTGTTGAGCATGGGCGGTCTGGCGTTAGCCATGCGGGAGATCCCCACCGGTACGGCATACGCCGTGTGGGTCGGCATCGGAGCCGCGCTCACGGTGATCTGGGCGATGGTCACCGGCGCTGAACCGTTCACGATCGTGAGACTGCTGCTGATCGCCGGGCTGGTCGGCTGCGTGATCGGGCTGAAGCTTACCGGCGACGCATCCTGAGTTCCCAGGCTTTTGCTCCGCGCTCGAAGATGGGAGCATCCTGTGGGGGCCGGCATAGCCGCTTCGCCTAGGATCGCTCGCGCCACGCGGGGAGAGGAAAGTCGTGACGGTGACCGGTTCGCAACTGCATGCCGATTCGGAGAGCACGCGTACGCCGCGGTGGCGGCGCGCGGTGAAGGCTGCCCGAGGCTGGGTCGAGGATGCGTCCCGCCCCGATCCGAGCGTGCGCGCGGTCCGACGGATCGAGCTCGCGCAGGTTCTGGGCTACTGGGCGATCGCCCGCGGGATGAACCTGGCGTTCCTGCTCTTCTGGTACCTGGTGTCCACGGCCGCAGGGTGGGGCTTCGGCGCGCAGGACCGACCTGTCGTCACGTTCGCCGCCTTCCTGACGGGGTGGGACGCGGACAGGTACGGCCGCATCTCGCTGATCGGGTATCCGCCCGTCATCCCCATCGGCCCCAACGGCAACGTGCTCGAGAACGACTGGGCCTTCCTGCCGATCTACCCGTGGCTGGAACGTGTGGTGGGCGACATCGTCGGCTCGGACTGGCGCGCGGCCGGCATCGGACTCAGCATCTTCTTCAGCGCTACCGCCACCGTGCTGCTGTTCCTGCTGCTGCGGGCAGTCACCTCGCCACGCCAGGCGAAGTGGGCCGTCATCTTCTTCTCCTTCGCGCCGCTGTCGTTCGTGTTCGTCATCGCGTACGCGGAGTCTCTCGTGCTCACTCTGACCTTCGCCGCGCTCCTGCTGGCTGTGAAGCGCAAGTACGTGTGGATCACTCCGATCGCGCTGGTCGCGGCGTTCACGCGACCCGGCGCTCTCGCGCTTGCGCTGGCGCTCGGCATCGTCTTCCTCGTGCGCTGGTGGCGCCGGAAGGTCGATCCGTTCCCTCGTGGCGAAGTCGTCGGACTGCTCGTCGCGGGCGGCGTCACCGCGCTCGCCGGACTCGCCTGGTCGTGGATCGCGGATGCGGCGACCGGAACCCCGCACGCCTACGTGCTCACGGAGACAGCCTGGTGGCGCCCGTTCGTCGGCAACGGCGATTTCCTGCCCCTCACCCCGTGGTTCCGATTCATGGGCGAGTACCTGAGCGTCTTCGGGTGGCTGCTGGTGATCGCGCTGATGGTCGGCTTCGCGATGCTGATCTGGTCGCGGCCGGTGCGCAAGCTCGGAATCGTGGTCGCGGCGTACGGGCTCAGCTACGGGCTCTACATCTTCGGCGTCTTCCTGCCGCAGGCCAGCACGTTCCGTCTGCTCATGCCGATGTCTCCGCTCCTCGCGCACGAACGACTCTCCGCCTCCAAGCGCACACGCAACGGCATCCTGATCGCCCTCGTGGTCCTGCAGTTCTTCGCCGTCTACGGTCTGTGGACGCGCGGATATCCCTGACCCGTCGTCACGGGGCCGGAGCCGGCGGTGATAGTCTCGATCGGTACGCCTCCGTAGCTCAGGGGATAGAGCGCCGGTTTCCGGTACCGTAGGTCGGGGGTTCGAATCCCTCCGGGGGCACGGCGTACGAGAGGCCTCGATCCTTTCGCGGATCGGGGCCTTCTTCACGCCCGAAGACGAACGGCGCAACCTGCGGATACATGCCCGACGCGATCGTTACCGCGCCGAAAGCGAGCAGGAGAGCGATCGGCAGGGCCAGCCAGCGGCGTGCTGCGAGGGCGCCGACGGCGCACACCAGCAGCACCGCCGCGACGACGACGAAGCCCCAGAAGGCCGGGACGCGACTCTCCCGGGAGAGTGGGGAATGCAGAGCCGTGCCGACGGCGCCGCCGAACTCCCGGGCGAACAGCTGCCAGAGCGCGAAGACGCACAAACCGATCGAGGCCCAGACGATCCCGGCTGTGATCTCGCGCCACCCCGGTGGGCGCGTGGTCGTCGTTGCGTCCCGCTGCCTCGAATCCACCCGACCTCCCCGATTCCTGCGACGTTACGCTGCCGGGAGTGAGCTGTCTGTCGGCCGCTTGGGGGACGCGAAGGCCGGCGGCGGGCGCGCGGCTCGGCGCAGCGGATGGAATGCTCAGCACGCTGGATTGCGGGGACGACGGCCATGTAGGCCAGGTCAGTTCAGCGCGATGGGGGAGCCGCCCTGCAATTTGAGCTTCGCAGAGCTCACGTGCTGCACGAGATGCCCGTCCGCCTCGGCGCCGACAGCGTCGATGACGACGTCGGCGCCGAGGCCGTCGGTGAGCTTCTTGAGGGCGACGACGACGTCCTTGTAGATGCCGCCGACGGCCGTCGCGTTGGCGTTCACGTTGTGGCAGTTGGAGAAGAGGCCGTGAGCGCAGAAGAAGCAGGTGTCGCAGCAGATGTTGAACGGCACCATGACCCGGTCGCCGACCGAGATGTTGCGCACTGACGCGCCCACCTCTTCGACCCGTCCGATGAACTCGTGTCCGAACGTGTGCCCGATGCGCGTGTCCGGGAGCATGCCGTGGAAGAGGTGGAGGTCCGACCGGCAGATCGCCGCGCGTTCCACTCGCACGATCGCATCATTGGGATGCTCGATCTGCGGGTCGGGCTTCTCTTCGACACGGACCTTGTAGGGGCCTCGGTAGGTCATCGCTCGGGTGCGCCCCACCCGGCGACCGGGCATGGCCGGCGACGACGGGGTTGTCGACCGGCGCGGGTCCTGGTACCGCGTGCCCGGGCGCGTGCGGGGTCTGCCCGGTGCCGTCAAGGCCCCTCCGACGGTCATGGCGCCTACGTACGGTCGGGGGATGCCTCGCCCCGCGCTCGCTCTGCGCCGTCGGCTGTCCGAACTGGTGGATCCTCCGCGTCTACTTCTCGCGTCGAAGGTGGCGGGCGCCGCCGCGATCGCCTGGACGCTGGCGCCTTTCGTGCCGTTCACCGACAGCGAGTACTCGTACTACGCGCCGCTGGGTGTGCTCATCAGCATGTACTCCACGCTGGCAGGCTCGGTGCGAGCGGGGCTCGAGACGCTCGCGGGACTCGCCGTGGGAATCGCGTGGGGCTTCGTCGGCATCGCTCTGCTGATCGCCGGAGCGCCCAGCCTTGTGGCGGTCGCGGTGGTGACCGGTGCGGGAACGGTCTGCGCCGGGCTGAGCGTGCTCGGCAGCGGCCGGGATTGGATCCCCATCGCCGGTCTGTTCGTCCTGCTCGTGGGTAACGCCGACGTCCAGAGCTATTCATCGTCGTACCTGATCACCACCGCCTTCGGCGTCGTCGTCGGTCTCGTGGTCAATCTCGTGGTCGTGCCGCCGCTCTACATCGGGCGAGCGACCGCACGCCTGAACGCACTGCGCGATGAGATCGGTGAGGTTCTCCGGGAGGCGGCTCAGGCGCTGGGCGAGCGCGCGGTGGACGCCGAGCGGCTGCGGCATCGGATCGCCGAGCTGACGGCGACGGCCGATGCCGTGGCGGCCGAGGTGGCCGAGGCCGTCAGGTCCCAACGCGGCAATCCCCGGGCGCGGCGTGCCCGTGCGGATGTGGAGACGGGGCGACGGCGCCTCGACGCGTTGCGCGCCGTCGCCGCGGCGACGGGCGAGCTGGCCGAGAGCCTCACGCGACTGACCGTCGAGACCGAACTCGGGAATCGGCAGCGCCGTGCGCTGGCCGAGGCCGTCGCGGCGTGCGCGGAGCATACGTCGACTCCCATCGAGCATGCAGCGTTCGCTGAACGACTCCGAGCAGCGGATGCGGCGCTCGCCGCCTATCGCCGCCGCATCCGGCATTCGTCGGATGCGAGGGCGCTTGATCGGTGGGAAGCGGCGGTGTCGCTCCGGCGCATCATCGATGCCTCGCGCCCGTTCGCGCACGCGGGGTGACCACCGGCGGACCGGGCCCTCGTCCGCCGGGTCAGCGCACGAGGGAGAGCCAGGCGCGCTCGCCGTCGGCGATGCGGCCGCTCTGCGCAAGTCGCGCCGCAGCCGACGCGGGCTTGCGCCGGGCTTGATCGCGGATCGCCGTGTCGAACTCAGCCGCGAATTCCGCTCGAGGCAGTCGCTCGGTCACCGCGCGCAGCAGCCGCGGATCCCACCTGGACGCGCCCACGCCGGCGACGTCCAGGCTCGTGGCCACCTCCAGCAGGTGGCCCTCGATGTCCACGGCCGGATCGACCTCGACCCACATGTGGCGTTCGATGACCTCCTGCAGCCGGACACGGCGCTCGGCCGGCCAACCCGCGCCTGTCGCGAACACCCACGCCGCGGCGCCTCCGGCGCCCTCGAACGCCGTCCGGTGCGCGTCGAAGGGCTCGGCCACACCGATGTCGTGCAGCGCGGCAGCCGTGAACAGCAGCTCCGCGTCGTAGTGCACACCCTCCGCATCCGCGAGAGCACGCGCCCACGCCCAGGAGCGCAGGCTGTGCCGCAGCACGACGGGGGAACACCACCGTTCGGCCGCCTCGAGAGCGAGCGCGGCGGTGGCGGAGGGGGGACGCAGTAGCTCGTCGATGTCGTAGGGCATGGGACTCCTCGTCTCTCACCCAGTGTCGAGCACGGCGTCTCGCCTCATCGGTCCCCGGTATCGAGGACGGCGGGACGACGTCGGAATGTGGCGTTCCTACGTCGTCAGGGCTTCTTGCCGTTGCCGTTTCCGTTGCCGTTTCCGTTGCCGTTGTTGTTGCCCGGGCCGCGATTCGACCCGTTCTCCGACGCCGGCCGCGGCTGCGGATCGGTGACCGGCCCCGGCTGCGGAGTGCCGGTATCGGTCGGCTGCACGCTCTGGTCCCCGGAATCCACCGTCTCTGCGGGTGTCTGGTCCGATCCGTCGTCGGCGGGGACGGTGTTCACCTGCGCGGGGACGACGGACTCCTCGGCCACCGGTGCCGGAGCGAGCACGCTCGTGATGCCCACCGCGGCGGCCCCGGCCAAGAGAACGCCGGCAGCCGCCGTGAGTGCCACGAGCCCGCGGCGACGGCGTCGGGGCCGGCGCGGTGGCGAGACCGGAGTCGGGTCGGCGAGCGGTTCGGTGATCTGCGCCGGGGCAGTCGCGAGGGCGATCGGTGAGGTCGCGACGAGCAGCGCCTCATCCAGGGGGAGCGACGTGGCGGTCGCCGGCGATGCGGAAAGGGCGCGGGCCCGCTCGAGCACCTCACCCGCGCTCGGTCGGGAGGCGGGATCGTGCACCGTCATCGCGGTGAGCAGGGAGCGCCACGCGTAGCCGATTCCCGTCGGCACGTCGGGCTGACGACTGAGCCGAGCCAACAGCATGCTGGCAGCCGGCGCATCGGCGAAGGGATGGCGGCCCGTGATGGCCTCGATGAGAAGCAGACCGAGCGAGTAGACGTCGGATGCGGGAACCGGCGCGTGACCGCGCACCTGCTCCGGTGCGAGGTAGGCCGCCGTGCCGATGACATCGCCGGGGGTCGTGAGCCTGGTGGAGTCCACGAGGTGGGCGACGCCGAAGTCCGCCAGCACGGCCTGATAGCCGAGACGGCCCGCCGCCCCGCGGCCCCGCGCGCGGAGCATGACGTTGGACGGCTTCACGTCGCGGTGCACGATACCCGCTGCATGCACGGCCTCCAGCGCCGCGGCGAGATCGCTCGCCATCGCGGCCGCCTCGTCGAGCTGCAGCGGTCCCTCCACGAGGCGCTGACGCAGGGTGGGGCCGGCGATGTACTCCATGACCAGATAGTTCGGCGGCTGCGATCCGATGCACGCGTCGAAGAGGGTGACCAGGCACGGATGCGACAGCGAGGCGAGCATGGTCGCCTCGCCGACCTTCCGACGCTCCTCGACGCCGTCCCCCTGCTCCGAGTGGAAGAGCTTGACCGCGACATCGCGGCCGAGCAGCTCGTCTCGGGCGCGGTAGACCGTTCCCATGCCGCCGCTGCCGACGCGCTCGATCAGGCGGTAGCGGCCGGCGAGAAGTGATCCCGTTCCCGCGGGGACGGCGTCGAGGATATCGGACACGTACTCAGGCGAGGGGTTCGCCGTTGTCCGTGGTGCGACGCGTCGTGACACGCTCACCGCTGGCGGGGTCGACGGCGGTGCGCGAGGTGGACACGCTCGAACGGCGACGCATGACGAGGATGAGACTGATCAGAAAGACGACAACGCCCGCGCCCATCAGGATGTACCCGATGAGACTCAGGTTGACGAAGCCGCCGAGGTCGACGTTGACGGCGAACGCCAGGATCGCTCCGATCACGAACAGCGCGATTCCGCTTCCAATACCCATGTTCACGACTCCTGCCCCGGGACCTGCCCGATAGGTGGATTCCCGGACGGCGACGATGGGGCCGGCGCCCGGGCACGGGCGCGGCGGGTCGCCGTGCCCCCAGCGTTCACGATAGCCAGCGGACGGGCTCTCAGAGCTTCGGTGGTCCTGCCCCGCAAAAGGGTGCATAATGCCCGCCCGCACAGGACGACTCAGTCGCCGCGCAGACCCTCGATCGCCGCGGCGAGCCTCTGCGCCAGGTACGCATGGCCCTCGGTCGTGGGGTGATTTCGCCCGACCACCCCGGTGTCAATGATCCACGCGTAGTTCTCCGGCGTGATCCACTGATCCCGGACGGGGGAGATGTAGGGCCAGCCGCGCGCGGCCGCGGCCAGGCTGAGCCGTTCGTCGATCTCGGCGGTGGCCGCTTCCACCGGGAGGATCTGGGGAGCCGGTCCGAGAACGACGATCTGCGCGCCGGGGTACAGCGCGGCGAGCGAGTCCCACGCGGTGCGCACAGCGTCGTCGTAGCCGTCGAGCGGGACCTTTCGATCGTTGATCGATCCCTGGACGACGACGAGATCCGGCTGGGCGGACGCATCCAGCTCGGCGATGCGCTCGGAGAAGGTGCCGCCGTCGATGCCAGGAACGAGGTATCCACTGCCGCGTGACCCGTTCACACTCGACTCGCCGTCCATCAGCGGGCCCAGGAGGTATGCGTAGCCCAGTGTGGGCGCGGAGGCGGCTGAACCATAGGTCCAGGAGTCGCCGAAGACGAGGATTCGAGGATGCTCGGGCAGCGAGATCGCCGCCACCGTCGCGGGTGCGGTGCCACCCGCGTCCGCGCGACTGACCGAGAGCGCTCCGGCCGCCCAGGGACGCGTCAACGCGAGTGCGCAGATGCACGCGATGGCCGCCGCAAGCACAGCCAGCACGGCGATCGAGCGGCGCGGCGAAAGCCGAGCGGATCGGGTCATGACACGAGCGTACGGCGCGAGGGCCCGCCGTGGGTGCGGGAGCCGGATGCGGCGGGCCTCTGGCCTCGATGGGCGTGCGAGGATGGGCCGGTGCAGCGCCATGTGAGAGCCGAGCTCGACCTCGAACTGGGCTCCTCCGTCGACCTCATTCTGCAGATCGCGGTGGCACGCTCGGCGGGGGCTCTGAGCGAGCGGCTGAGCGTGATGCAGGACGGGCGCGAGCTGCGGCCGAGGGAGCTCATGGACGCGGCCGGCAACCGCCTGCACCGCCTGACGGGTGAGGCGGGCCCCCTTCAGGTGCGGTATGAGGCGGTCGTGGGCGCCGGGGCGGAGCCTGCGACGACGGAGATCGACACCATCACGGCTCTGCGCCCGAGCCGCTACGCCCAGTCCGACGAGGTCTTCGCTACGGCGCGGCGACTGTTCCGCGGGTTGAGCGGTCGCGCTCTCGTGGAGGCCGTCTCCGAGTTCGTGGCCACGAGCGTCACCTACACCCCGGGTATGAGTCTCGGCACCGACAGTGCCGTCACGACCCTCGCCAGCGGGCAGGGCGTCTGTCGCGACTACGCCCATCTCGTCATCGCGCTGCTGCGCGCGATGGATGTGCCCGCGCGGTACGTCGCCTGCTACGCGCCGCGCCTCGATCCCATGGACTTCCACGCGGTCGCGGAGGTTCTCGTCGAGGGCGAATGGAGCGTCGTGGATGCCACTCGGCTCGCCCCGCGAACCTCTCTCGTGCGGATCGGGACAGGCCGGGATGCGGCGGACTGCGCGTTCCTGAGCTACCACGGCGGATATGTGGGGTTGGAGCGGCTCGAGGTGGACGCGACGGTCAAGGACGCGCCCGAGACCGTAGACGATCACGTGTCGCTCGTGTCGATGTCCTGAGCGCGCGGCCTGCGCGGCCGGGGGGCGTCGCTGCCGACGAACGTAGAATGGGACGCCTATGGATCCCGAACAGCTCTCCGCAGCCCTGCACGCCGTCGTCGCCCCGATCGTCGAGGCGCGACGCCCAAGCGTCGAGGTGGCGGTGTCGGACATCGTCCTCGAGCGTCCGAAGAATCGTGACCACGGCGACTGGGCGTCGAACATCGCACTGAAGCTCGCGAAGCAGGTGGGAGCGAACCCGCGGGAGCTGGCCGCGGAGATCGCAGGCCCTCTCGGTGAGGTTCCCGGCGTCGCCTCCGTCGAGATCGCCGGCCCGGGCTTCATCAACATCCGTGTGGATGCCGCGGCCGCCGGTGCGCTCGCACGCGTGATCGTCGAGGCGGGCGCGGCGTTCGGCTCCAACACCACCCAGCGCGGCAACTCGATCAACCTGGAGTTCGTCAGCGCGAACCCGACCGGCCCGCTTCACATCGGCCACACCCGCTGGGCAGCCCTCGGCGATGCCATCGCCCGGCTGCTGCTGGCCAGCGGCGCCACCCTCGTGCGCGAGTTCTACATCAACGACGCGGGCGCCCAGATGGAGCGCTTCGGCCGTTCCGTGCTCGCCGCGGTGAAGGGCGAGCCGGCTCCGGAGGACGGCTACGTCGGCGCCTACATCCAGGACCTGGCTGAGCGCGTGCGCGCGGCGGACTTCAACGGCGAGCCCGGCGGCGTGCTGTTCGCCTCGCCCGAGGAGCAGCTGACATTCACCACCGAGCTCGCGTACGCGTTGCAGCTCGGCGAGATCCAGGCATCCCTCGAGCAGTTCAACGTGCACTTCGACGTCTGGTACTCCGAGCGGGTGCTGCACGCCGGGTCCCCGAGTCTGGTCGATGAGGCGGTCGAGCGTCTGCGCGAGCAGGGCCACGTCTTCGAGCAGGACGACGCCGTCTGGGTGCGCACCACGGACTTCGGCGACGACAAGGACCGTGTCATCCGTCGCTCGAACGGCGAGTACACCTACTTCGCGGCGGATGCGGCCTACTACCTCAACAAGGGCGATCGCGGTTTCGCCCACAAGATCTACCTGCTCGGCGCCGACCACCACGGCTACGTGCACCGGCTCAAGGCGCTGGCGGGAGCTGCGGGCGACGACCCCGAGAAGGACATCGAGGTGCTGATCGGTCAGCTCGTCTCGATCAACGGCGCCCGCCTGTCCAAGCGCGCGGGCAACATCATCGAGCTGGACGATCTGCGGGCCTGGCTGGGGACGGATGCGCTGCGCTACTCGCTGGCGCGGTACCCCGCCGACTCCCCGCTGACGCTGGATCCGGAGATCCTGCAGAAGCGCACGAACGACAACCCGGTCTTCTACGTGCAGTACGCCCACGCGCGCACACACAACGTGGCGCGCAACGCGGCCGCATCCGGGGTCGAGCGCACGGCGTTCGCGCCCGAACTGCTCACGCACGAGACCGAGTCGGCTCTGCTGGGCGCGCTGCAGGAGTTCCCGCGATTGGTCGCCTTCGCCGCCGACCTGCGCGAACCGCACCGCATCGCCCGCTACCTCGAGGAGCTCGCCGGGCTCTACCACCGCTGGTACGACAACTGCCGGGTGATCCCGCTCGGCGACGACGACGTGACCGATCTGCACCGCACACGGTTGTGGCTCAACGACGCCACCGGTCAGGTCCTGCGCAACGGGTTGGACCTGCTCGGCGTCAGCGCCCCCGAGCGGATGTGACATGAGCGAGGTGATGGGGCTGTTCGACGACCAGGACGACGCGCCCCGCACCGCGCGCCGCCGCCGGTGGCCGTGGCTCGTCGCGGTGCTGGTGGTGCTGCTGCTTATCGTCGCCGCGTTCTTCGCGGGGGAGTGGGTGGCACGCGACCTCGTGACCAAGGCCGTCAAGCAGCAGCTCGTCTCCCGGCTCGACCTTGCCGCGGATCAGCAGATCGATGTGGACATCGCCGACCCCTCGCTGCTGCTGGATCTCGCGCTGGGCCAGGTGGGAGAGGTGCGCATCTCGGCCGACGACGTGACGATCGGAGAGTTCACCGGCGACGTCTCGGTGACTCTCCACGATCTCGGCATCCGCGCACCCTTCACGCTCGGCTCCGGTCAGGCGACGGTGTCCCTCGACGCCGAGCAGCTGCAACCGCTGCTGGCCGAGGCCGCGCCGGTGTCCATCGACGGGCTCACGATCGCCGAGCCCGACGTCCGTGCCTCCTCGCAGCTGTCGGTGTTCGGTGTCGCGGTGCCGGTGGACGTCGCGCTCACCCCGTCGTCCGCGGACGGGCAGCTCGTGCTGACTCCGGTGTCGCTGAGCGTCGCGGGTGCCGAGGTGACCGCGGACGGCTTGCGGGCGCAGTTCGGCTCCGTCGCCGATCCTCTGCTGGCCGGGTACCGGGTGTGCGTCGCGCAGTACCTGCCTCGCGGCCTCACTCTCAGCCGGGTCGCCGTGCACGGCGATCGGCTCTCCGCCGACTTCGACATCGCGGGCGAGTTGCTGAGCGATGCCGGTGCGAGGGAGAAGGGCAGCTGCGCCTGACGCATGGCGGGAGCGGCATGGGCGGTGCCCTAGACTTCAAGGGACTCGCGTCGGGTGTCGTGACGGCTCCGCCGCCGCTGAGAATCCCGCCGCCCTTCACCACCGATTGGGTCTCGTAGTGTCCTCCTCGCACGACCGCGCCGCCGCCGAAGAGTGGCTCCTCGTGCCGGATGACGCGAACGACCTCGCGCCCGTCGTGTGGCCCGCATCCGCCTCCCGCCGGGATGGTCGACTGCAGATCGGCGGCGTGGATGCGGGCGAGCTCGCCGCACGCTTCGGCACCCCTCTCTATGTGCTCGACGAGCACGAGGTGCGCGGCCGGGCCCGCCGCACACTGGCGGCCTTCCAGCGGGCCGCGGCCCGCCACGGAGCCGAGGCGCGCGTCTACTACGCGGGCAAGGCCTTCCTGTCGGCGGCGGTCGCGCAGTGGGTCCTCGAGGAGGGACTGCGCATCGACGTCGCGAGCCCCGGCGAGCTCGCGGTGGCATTGGCCGCGGGCGCGGAGCCTGCGCTGCTGGGTCTGCACGGCAACAACAAGTCCGCGAGCCAGTTGGCACGTGCCGTCGAGATCGGCATCGGCACGATCATCGTGGACAGCGTCGACGAGATCGTCCGGCTCGCGTCCGTGACCGACGGCGCCTCCCGCAGGCAGCCGGTGCTGATCCGCGTCAACACGGGCATCCATGCCGAGACCCACGACTTCCTCGCCACGGCGCACGAAGACCAGAAGTTCGGTTTCTCTCTGGACGGCGCCCGTGAGGCGGCGGCTCTGGTGCGCGCCATCCCCGGCGTCGAGCTCGTCGGGCTGCACTGCCACATCGGCTCCCAGATCTTCGGCTCGGAGGGCTTCGCCGCATCCGCCGAGCGTCTGGTCGCCCTCCACGCGGAGCTCGGCGGTCTCGACGTCCTCAACCTCGGCGGCGGCTTCGGCATCGCCTACACCCGTGACCAGCGGCCCGCCGTGATCGAGGATCTCGCGGATGCCATCGTGGATGCGGTCGCCTCGACGTGTGCGCGCCTCGACGTGCCCGTGCCGACCCTGGTGTTCGAACCCGGGCGCGCGATCGTCGGAACCGCGGGTGTCACGCTGTACGAGGTCGGAACGGTCAAGCCCGTGGCCCTCGGCGACGGGCTTGTGCGCACCTACGTCAGCGTCGACGGCGGGATGAGCGACAACGCCCGTCCCGCGCTCTACGGCGCCGACTACTCCGCCCGCATCGCCTCCCGTGTCAGCGACGCGGCTCCCGCCCTCGTGCGCGTGGTCGGCTCGCACTGCGAGTCGGGCGACATCGTCGTGAACGCCGAGTACCTCCCCGCCGACGTCGCCCCCGGCGACCTGCTCGCAGTGCCGGCCACCGGCGCCTACTGCTTCTCGCTGTCGAGCAACTACAACTACATGCCGCGGCCCCCGGTGGTCGCGGTGCGTGACGCCGAGGCGCGTGTCATCGTGCACGGCGAGACGGTCGATGATCTTCTCGCCCGCGATGCCGTCCTCGCGCAGAAAGGTGATTCATGATCGACCATCGCCACCTCCGCGTCGCTCTGCTGGGAGCCGGTGCTGTCGGGTCGCAGGTCGCAGCGCTCCTGCTCAAGCACGGTGACGAGCTCGCGGACCGCGCAGGAGCGAGCCTCCAGCTCGCCGGCATCGCCGTGCGCGATGTCGACGCCCCGCGCGACGTGGACCTGCCGCAGGAGCTCTTCACGACCGACGCCGAGTCGCTGATCGTCGGTGCCGATATCGTGATCGAGCTCATCGGCGGCATCGAGCCGGCGAGGACCCACCTGCTGCAGGCGATCAACTCCGGCGCAGACGTCGTGACGGCCAACAAGGCGCTGCTGGCGACCTACGGCTCCGAGATCTTCGACGCCGCCGATCAGGTCGGCGCGCAGGTCTACTACGAGGCGGCGGCGGCCGGCGCCATCCCCATCATCCGCCCGCTGCGCGACTCGCTGGCCGGCGACCGCGTGCAGCGCATCATGGGCATCGTCAACGGGACCACGAACTACATCCTCGACCGCATGGACACCGAGGGAGCGGAGTTCGCCGACGTCCTGTCGCAGGCGCAGGCGCTCGGCTACGCCGAGGCGGACCCGACCGCGGATGTGGAGGGTTACGACGCCGCGCAGAAGGCCGCGATCCTCGCCTCGCTCGCGTTCCACACCGCCGTCCCGCTCGAGTCCGTCCACCGCGAGGGCATCACCGCCATCACCACGCAGATGATGGATGCGGCTCGTCACGCCGGCTACGTCATCAAGCTGCTCGCGGTCTGCGAACGGTTGACCGGCCAGGATTCGCCCACGGGCGAGGCGATCTCGGTCCGGGTCTACCCGGCGCTGGTGCCGCGCTCGCACCCGCTCGCCAGCGTCCACGGGGCCAACAACGCGGTCTTCGTCGAGGCGGAGGCCGCCGGCTCGCTCATGTTCTACGGCGCCGGCGCCGGCGGGGTGCAGACCGCGTCCGCCGTGCTGGGCGACGTCGTCTCCGCGGCCCGTCGACACATCGCCGGCGGCGTGGGGGTGGGCGAGTCCACGCGCGCGAACCTGCCGGTCCTGCCGATCGGCCACGCGCAGACGCGCTACCAGATCACGCTCGAGGTCAGCGACCAGGCGGGCGTGCTCGCCCACATCGCCGGCACGCTGAGCGAGGGGCACGTCTCGATCGCGACGGTCGAGCAGACGGTCATCGCCGAGGACGGCGCAGACTCGGGCCGGGCACGCCTGGTCATCGGAACGCACAAAGCACGCGAGCAGGATCTCAGCGACACGGTCGACCGACTCGCGGACAGCGACGTCGTCGAGCGGGTCGTCTCGGTCCTGCGGGTAGAAGGAGACTGACATGGCACACCTCTGGCGCGGAGTCCTCCGCGAGTACGCCGACCGCCTCGGCGTGACCGACGCCTCCACGGTGGTCACGCTCGGCGAGGGCGGCACCCCGCTGATCCCGGCACCGGCACTGTCGCACCGCACCGGTGCCGAGGTCTGGGTCAAGTTCGAGGGCATGAACCCCACCGGCTCGTTCAAGGACCGCGGCATGACCGTCGCGCTCTCGCGCGCGGTGGAGCACGGCGCCAAGGCCGTCATCTGCGCCTCCACGGGCAACACCTCGGCATCGGCCGCGGCCTACGCGGCGCACGCGGGCATCACCGCAGCCGTGCTCGTGCCCGAGGGCAAGATCGCGATGGGCAAGCTCAGCCAGGCCGTCGCCCACGGCGGCAGGCTCATCCAGATCCGCGGCAACTTCGACGACTGCCTGGAGATCGCGCGCGAGCTCGCCGCGAACTACCCGGTGCACCTCGTGAACTCGGTCAATCCCGACCGCATCGACGGTCAGAAGACGGCCGCCTACGAAGTCGTCTCCCAGCTGGGCGACGCCCCCGACTTCCACATCGTCCCCGTCGGCAACGCGGGCAACTACACCGCCTACACGCGCGGCTACACCGAAGAGGCCGAGCGCGGCGTCTCCACCAAGGTGCCGCGGATGTTCGGGCTCCAGGCGGCAGGTTCCGCACCGCTCGTGCGCGGCGAGGTCGTCAAGAACCCCGAGACGGTGGCCAGCGCCATCCGCATCGGAAACCCCGCCTCCTGGCAGTTCGCCCTCGAGGCACGCGACGCCACGGACGGCTGGTTCGGCGCCATCGAGGACGACCGTATCCTCGCCGCGCAGAAGCTGCTGAGCGAGACGGTCGGCGTCTTCGTCGAGCCCGCATCCGCGATCTCCGTCGCGGGTCTGCTCGATCGCGCTGAGGCCGGAGTGATCCCCGCCGGCGCCCGCGTCGTGCTCACCGTCACCGGCCACGGTCTCAAGGACCCGCAGTGGGCCCTGCGCGACGCATCCGGCGGCGAGGTCGCTCCCACCGTCGTCGACAACTCCGTCTCGGAGGTCGCCTCGGTGCTGGAGCTCGCCCCGCAGGCCTCTCAATGACGGTCGCCGTGGGTCGCGCGGTGACAGTGCGCGTGCCCGCCACGAGCGCCAATCTCGGCCCCGGGTTCGACACGCTCGGCCTCGCGCTGAGCGTCTACGACGAGCTCGAGGTCGAGGCCCTCGAGCCGGGCGTGCTCGAGATCGAGGTCGAAGGTGCCGGCGCCGAGCAGGTGCCGCGCGACGGGTCGCATCTCGTCGTGCGCGCCATCGCCCACGCCTTCGCGGATGCGGGTCTGCCGATGCCCGGCCTGCGCCTGCGCGCCCGCAACGTCATTCCGCACGGACGGGGGATGGGCTCCTCCGGTGCCGCCGTCGTGTCGGGGCTCTTGGCCGCCAAAGGACTGCTCGAGGGTGAGGCCGATCTCGACGCCGACACGCTGCTGAGACTGGCCACGGAACTCGAAGGCCATCCCGACAACGTCGCGCCCGCCCTCTTCGGCGGGCTCACGATCGCGTGGGTCGACGAGAACGGTCCGCAGCACAAGAAGCTGTTGGTGCATCGCGGCGTGTCCCCGATCGTCTTCGTGCCGGAGTTCACGATGTCGACCTCGGTCGCGCGCGGCCTGCAGCCCGACCAGTTCTCGCGGGCGGATGCGGTGTTCAACGTCTCGCGCTCGGCGCTGCTGATCGCGGCGCTGACGCAGAGCCCCGAGCTGCTCATGGCCGCCACCGAGGACAAGCTGCACCAGAGCTATCGCGCAGCGGCGATGCCCGAGACCGATCGCCTCGTACAGGCGCTGCGGCGGGAGGGGTTCGCGGCGGTCGTCTCGGGCGCGGGACCGTCCGTCCTCGTGCTCGCCGACGGCCCCGGACGCCGGCTGGAAGCCGCCCAGCTGGTCGCCGCGCACGCGGACACTCCGTGGGAGGCGCTCATGCTCGCGGTCGACTTCAAGGGTGGTACAGTGAGGGACAACGCGGAGGGTGCCACGTCACTGACGTGAATCTGGCCTCCGTCGCAATCTGCGAACCGGCCGCGTGACCCCTGCACTCATACCCGCGACACATCCCCGCGATGCCGTCGCGCGTATCCCGAGCATGCGCTGGGTGTAGACGAATGCCTGTCTGTTGGGCCTTCTGTGCGGTCACGCGCTGACACACGTTTCATCAAGGGAGTACTCGTGGAGTCCATCTCCGAGATCCAGTCCACCGACGCGAACGTCGACGACACCGTCGCCGAGGCCGTCCCCGCCACCGAGGCGCCCGCATCCGAGGCGCCCGCCGCGGATGCCGCCGTCGCCGAGGCCCCGGTCAAGGCGCCGCGCAAGCGCGCCCCTCGTCGGGCCAAGAGCGCTGAGGCGCCCGCGGCGGATGCCGCCGCTGCGGCCGAGGTCGCCGAGGAGGCGCCCGCGGCATCCGAGGCTCCGGCCGCCGAGGCGCCCGCCGAAGCCGCCCCCGCCGCGGACGACGAGGCCCCCGCCGCGAAGGCGCCGGCCAAGAAGGCCCCGCGCCGCGCACGCAAGTCCGCTGCGGCCCCCGAGGAGGCCCCGGCTGAGACCGCCGATGCCGCTGCGGAGCCCGTGGCTCCGGAAGCCGCCGCCGAGGTCGCATCGACGGATGCCGCGCCGGCCGAGTCCGAGACCGCGCCCGCCGAGGCCGCCGACGCGGCACCCGCCGCCGACGCCTCGGGCGAGAACGCATCCGGCGCCGAGGCCGAGCAGAACGCCGAGGGCGAGCAGAGCAGCCGCAGCCGCAGTCGCAGCCGCAGTCGCAACCGGAACCGTCGCGAGAACGCGCAGGGCGCCGCCGGCCAGAACGGCCAGCAGAACCAGAGCCAGAACGTCGCTCCCGCGGCCGCGGAGGACGACGAACAGCAGTCCGGTCGCGGGCGCCAGCGCAACAAGCGTCGGGGCCAGGGGCAGAACGACGAGTTCGAGACGGAGATCGGCGAGGACGACGTCCTCATCCCGATCGCCGGCGTGCTCGACGTGCTCGACAACTACGCCTTCGTGCGTACGACCGGCTACCTGCCGGGCGCCAGCGACGTCTACGTCTCGCTCGGCCAGGTCAAGAAGTACAACCTCCGCAAGGGCGACGCGGTCGTCGGGGCGATCAAGCAGCCCCGCGAGGGCGAGCAGTCGGGCCGTCAGAAGTACAACGCGCTGGTCAAGGTCGACGCGATCAACGGCCTCTCCGTCGAGGATGCAGCCGAGCGGGTCGAGTTCGGCAAGCTCACCCCGCTCTATCCGCAGGAGCGTCTGCGCCTGGAGACGGCCCCCGAGAAGCTGACGCAGCGCATCATCGATCTCGTCGCTCCCATCGGCAAGGGCCAGCGTGGTCTCATCGTCGCGCCTCCCAAGGCGGGTAAGACGATCGTGCTGCAGCAGATCGCCAACGCGATCGCCCACAACAACCCCGAGGTCCACCTCATGGTCGTGCTCGTCGACGAGCGCCCCGAAGAGGTCACCGACATGCAGCGCACGGTGAAGGGCGAGGTCATCGCCTCGACCTTCGACCGCCCCGCCGAGGACCACACCACGGTCGCCGAGCTCGCCATCGAGCGCGCCAAGCGTCTCGTCGAGCTCGGCCGGGACGTCGTCGTGCTGCTCGACTCGATCACCCGCCTGGGCCGCGCGTACAACGTGTCGGCACCGACGAGCGGTCGGGTGCTCTCCGGCGGCGTCGATGCCGCGGCCCTCTATCCGCCCAAGCGCTTCTTCGGCGCCGCGCGCAACATCGAGAACGGCGGCTCGCTGACGATCCTCGCGACGGCGCTGGTGGAGACCGGCTCGAAGATGGACGACGTCATCTTCGAGGAGTTCAAGGGAACGGGCAACAGCGAGCTGCGGCTCAGCCGTCAGCTCGCCGACAAGCGCATCTTCCCCGCGGTCGACGTCAACGCGTCGAGCACGCGTCGCGAAGAGATGCTGCTGTCGGCGGACGAAGTGAAGATCACCTGGAAGCTTCGGCGCGCGCTGGCGGGTCTCGACCCGCAGCAGGCCCTCGAGGTCGTGCTGGGCAAGCTCAAGGAGACGTCCTCGAACGTCGAGTTCCTCGTGCAGATGCAGAAGTCCATCCCGGCTCCGGCCTCGGGCGGGCACTCGCACGGTCACGAGAACAACATCCGCTGATCCCGTCGGCCGTGTCCGATTCCGGCATGTTCGAGTCCGTCCGCGGACTCCTCGACGAGCACAGGGCGGTCCAGGAGGAACTCTCCGACCCTGCCGTGCACGCCGACGCCGCGCGGGCGAAGCGGGTCAACCGGCGCTATGCCGAGCTCTCCCGCATCGTCCACGCGTATGAGGCGTGGCAGGGCGCTGTCGACGACCTGGCGGCGGCTCGTGAGCTCGCGGGCGAGGACGCGGCGTTCGCCGACGAGGTGCCCGCGCTCGAGGAGCAGCGCGACGCGGCCCAGGAGCGGTTGCGACGCCTGCTCATCCCGCGCGATCCCGATGACGCGCGCGACGTGATCATGGAGATCAAGGCCGGCGAAGGCGGCGCCGAGAGCGCACTGTTCGCGGCGGACCTGCTGCGCATGTACGTGCAGTACGCGGCATCTCAGGGGTGGAAGACCGAGCTGCTCGAGCGCAACGAATCGGATCTGGGCGGCTACAAGGACGTCCAGGTGGCGATCAAGGGCTCCAGCACCGACCCCGCCGCCGGTGTGTGGGCCCACCTGAAGTACGAGGGCGGTGTGCACCGCGTGCAGCGGGTCCCGGCCACGGAATCGCAGGGCCGCATCCACACCTCGACGACCGGCGTTCTCGTCTTCCCCGAGGTCGATGAGCCGGAGGAGATCCAGATCGATCAGAACGATCTGAAGATCGACGTCTTCCGTTCCTCAGGCCCCGGCGGCCAGTCGGTCAACACGACCGACTCGGCTGTTCGCATCACGCACGTGCCCACGGGCATCGTCGTCTCGATGCAGAACGAGAAGAGCCAGCTGCAGAACCGCGAGGCGGCGATGCGGGTGCTGCGCGCCCGCCTGCTCGCCAAGCAGCAGGAGGAGCGGGACGCCGCCGCATCCGATGCGCGACGCTCGCAGATCCGCGGCATGGACCGCTCCGAACGCATCCGCACGTACAACTTCCCCGAGAACCGCATCGCCGACCACCGCACCGGCTACAAGGCCTACAACCTCGATCAGGTCATGGACGGTGCGCTGGGACCGATCATCGACTCCGCCATCGCCGCGGACGAAGAGGCGCGATTGGCGGCGCTCGCGGGAGAGTGAGCCCTCTGCGTCACCACGCGGGTGGATGCGGCAGCGCGCCGCGGCGGTCCTCCAGCTGAGCCGCGAGCGACAGGATCGTCGCTTCGCCGCCGGGGCGACCGACGAGCTGCACCGACACCGGATGCCCCGATGCGGTGGCGGTCACCGGCAGCGTCACCGCGGGCAGCCCCGCGACGTTGACGAAGCTCGAGTAGGGCGCGTACTCCACCTGGAGTGCGAAAGTGCGCAGCGGGTCATGCCCGTCGTACCAGCCCACCGGGCGCGGCGACTGCGCGAGGGCGGGCATGAGGACCGCGTCGTACGGCGCGAAGGCGGCGACGGTCTGACGTTCGAACGCCCGTGCGGCGCTCAGCGTCTCCAACGTCTCGATGCCCGACAGCCCGCGCCCCTGCTGCACCAGCCACGCGGTCAGCGGTTCGACGAGATCGCTGTCCGTGTCCGACAGCGGGATCCGCGCCGCGCTGACCCGCCACAGTCGGCGGAACATGGCGGCGTAGCCTCGCGGGCGCCACGGTGCGTCCTCGACCTCGTGTCCGTCGCCGGCGAGCCAGGTCGCGGCTCGCGAGACGGCCTCGCGCGCATCGGGGTCCAGGCGGATGTCCTCGTCGTCGTCCCATGGGGAGACGGTCGTGACCCCGATGCGTGAGGGCTGCGCTGCGCGTCGCACGACGTCGAGGAGACTGCCCGATGGGGGCGCCGCGGTCGCGTACGGGTACGGCGCGAGCTGCGCCAGCACGTCGAACAGGAAGGCGGCATCGGCGACGCTGCGTGCGAGGGGCCCCGTCACCGCGAGCTGGTCGGGGGAGTCCAGACCCGAGCCGATCGGCAGACGACCCCGGGACGGCTTGAGACCCACGACGCCGACCGTCGCAGCGGGGATGCGGATCGAGCCGCCGCCGTCCGAGCCCACGGCGGCCGGCAGCAGACCCGCGGCCACGGCGACCGCCGCGCCGCCGCTCGAGCCGCCGGCGCCGTTCGCCGGATTCCAGGGATCGCGCGCCGGTGACCCGATCCGAGGCTCCGTGTAGCCGGTGAGGCCGAACTCGCTCGTCGCCGTCTTGCCGACGTTCACGGCGCCCGCGGCGTCGAGGGCGACAGCCAGCGGATCGGACTCGGCCGGGACGTGATCCGCGCGGGAACGGGAGCCGTAGCGCGTGGGGACGCCGGCCCGAGCCACGAGATCCTTGTCGGCGTGGGGGACGCCGTAGAGGGGCCCGCGCGCGGTCGCGCGGGCGAGCTGTTCCGCACGCTCGAGCGCGGCGTCGGCGGTGACCTCGGCGAACGCGCCCAGATCCGCGCGCGCGGCGATGCGCGACAGGTAGTGCCGAGTGGGATCGAGCGGGCCCAGTTCGTCGCCCTGCAGCATCCGCGCCAGCTCGACGAGGGACAGCTCGTGCAGCTCGGTCATCCTCCGAGCGTACGGCGCCGCGACGTGTGCACGACGGCGGTACGGGAGTGCGCCGGTGATGCGGATGCGGCGCCGAGGCCCGAGTGGGCCGTGCGGACGTCGCGGGTCAGATCGAGTACTCGGGGGCGGTCAGCAGCGCACGGGTGTCTTCGCCGCGCCCCCGCGGCCGTGCCTTCGCCGGTACACCCACGAGCACGCTGTCGGCGGGGGCGTCGCGGGTGACGACAGCGTTGGCTCCGACGACGCTGTGCGCGCCGATGTGCACGGGCCCCAGGATCTTGGCGCCGGCGCCGACCGCGACACCGTCGCCGAGGGTCGGGTGCCGCTTGCCCCCTTCGCGTTGGCGGCCGCCGAGGGTGACGCCGTGGTAGAGCATGACGTCGTCACCGACCTCGGCCGTCTCGCCGATCACGACACCCATGCCGTGATCGATGAAGAAGCGGCGTCCGATCCGCGCCCCGGGGTGGATCTCGATACCCGTGAGCCATCGCGTGAGCTGCGAGCCCGCCCGTGCGACGAAGCGCAGACGTCGGCGCCACAGCGCGTGCCAGACGCGGTGCGCCCAGATCGCGTGGAGTCCGGGGTACAGCAGGGCGATCTCCACCCCGCCGCGCGCGGCGGGGTCGCGCATCCGGGCGGCGGCGATGTCCTCCCGGATGCGGCGAACCACGGCGAGCGGCATCAGTCCTCGCGGAGGTCTTCGAACAGCGCCGTGGTGAGGTAGCGCTCGCCCGCGGACGGGATGATGACGACGATGTTCTTGCCGGCGGCCTCGGGGCGTGCGGCGATCTGGAGGGCCGCCCAGATCGCGGCGCCGCTGGACATGCCCACGAGCACGCCGTCCTTGGCTGCGGTCTCCCGAGCCACGCGGATCGAGTCGTCGAACTCGACGTCGATGACCTCGTCGATGATGTCGCGGTTGAGGATGGCGGGGACGAAGTTCGGCCCGATGCCCTGGATCTTGTGGGGTCCCGGGTGTCCCTTGGTGAGGATGGGGGAGTCGGCGGGCTCGACGGCGACGATCTTCACGCCCGGCACGCGCTCCTTGAGCACTTCGCCGACACCCGTGATCGTGCCGCCCGTACCGATGCCCGCGACGAAGTAGTCGACTTTGCCGTCGGTGTCGCGCAGGATCTCCTCGGCCGTGGTGCGGCGGTGGATGGCGGGGTTCGCCTCGTTCTCGAACTGGCGGGCCCAGACGGCGCCGGGGGTCTCGTCGACGATCCGCTTGGCCTCGTCGACGGCGAACGACATGCCCTTCGTGGGGTCGGTGAGCACGAGCTCGGCGCCGAAGGCCTTGAGCAGGATGCGGCGCTCCTTCGACATCGAGGCGGGCATGGTGAGGATGACGCGGTAACCGCGGGCGGCTCCCACCATCGCGAGGGCGATGCCCGTGTTGCCGCTCGTGGACTCGACGATCGTTCCGCCCGGCTTGAGTTCGCCGGATGCCTCCGCCGCGTCGACGATCGCGATTCCGAGGCGGTCCTTCACGCTGGAGGCGGGGTTGTAGAACTCGAGCTTGGCCAGGACGACGCCGTCGACGCCCTCCGTCACGCGGTTCAGACGCACGAGAGGCGTCTCGCCGAAAGCGGAGGTGATGTCGGAGTGGATGCCGGGCATGACGCGACCTTTCGAGTCGGGGACGAGGTGCGCCCAGCCTAGGGGAGCAATCCCGCCGAAGGCCGAGTATGACGCAGCGGGTAGGCTGGGCGGGCTCATGTGCCCTTCCACGCCTTCCGATCAGCACGTCCACGCGCCTGCGACCTCGCGGATCGACGTCGTCCTCGGAGACGTCTCGGCGCGCTTCGCGCGCGCCGGCATCGTCGACCCGCGCGTCGATGCGGAGCTGCTCGTTGCCCACGTGCTGGGAGTCGGACGCGGCGAGGTGCAGGCCGCCGCCATCCGCGCGGCCGACATCGACACCGGCGCGCTCGAGCGCCTCATGCGCCTCGTCGAGCGCCGTGCGGCACGCGAGCCGCTGCAGCATCTGACGGGTGTGGCGCCGTTCCGGCATCTGGAGCTCTCCGTGGGACCCGGCGTGTTCGTGCCGCGCCCCGAGACCGAGATGGTCGCCCAGCTGGCCATTGACGCACTGCGTGCCAGCGCATCGCCCGAGCCGGTCGCGGTCGATCTCGGAACGGGTTCCGGCGCGATCGCGCTGGCGATGGCGACCGAGGTCCCGCACGCACGGGTGCATGCCGCGGAGAACTCCGTCGACGCCTTCATCTGGGCCAAGGAGAACTTTGCCCGCGTGAACGCGCCGAACGCTCGGCTCGTCTTCGCCGATCTGGCGGACGCGTTCGCCGAACTGGATCGGAGCGTCTCCGTTCTGGTGTCGAACCCGCCGTACGTCCCCGCGCAGGCGATTCCGCGCGACCCTGAGGTGCGCCTCTACGATCCGCCGCAGGCGCTGTACGGCGGCGAGGACGGCCTCGACGTCGTGCGTGTGCTCGCCCGCGTCGGACTGCGGCTGCTCCACCCCGGAGGCACGATCATCATCGAGCACGCCGAGGTGCAGGGAGCGCCCGTCCGCGAGGTTCTCACCGCGGCGGGATGGCGATCGGCCGCGACGCACCCCGACCTCACACTGCGTGACCGGGCCACCACCGCCATCCGACCCTGATCCCGCGACGTGAGCACCGCCCCGCGCCTCGGTCGGCGGCCGCCTCACACGTAGAATGGAGCCGACATGTCCCCTCTCTACGACTGCCGCGACGAGTCGCAGCTGCTAGCCGGTATGCGCGCAGCCCGCCAGGCGATCGCGCGCGGCGAGCTGGTCGTCATGCCCACCGACACCGTCTACGGCGTCGCGGCCGACGCGTTCAGCCCGGCTGCCGTCGCGGCGCTGCTCGCAGCGAAGGGCCGCGGACGCCAACAGCCTCCGCCCGTGCTCGTCGCGGGTCTGTCGACCGTGCGTGCGCTCGTGAGCGACCTGCCAGAGCCCATCGAGCGGCTCGTCGAGGCGCACTGGCCCGGCGGGCTCACCGTCGTCCTGCCCGCTCAGCCCTCGCTGTCGTGGGATCTGGGGGAGACCCGAGGCACGGTCGCTGTCCGGATGCCCGCGCATCGGCTCGCGCTGGAGCTCCTCGAGGAGACCGGCCCGCTGGCCGTCTCGAGCGCGAATCTCACCGGCAAGCCCGCCGCGGTCGACGCGCACGCCGCGCTCGGAATGCTCGGTGACAGCGTCTCGGTGTATCTCGACGACGGCGCGAGCGATCGCGGGGTGCCCTCGACGATCCTCGACGCGACGCCGCTCGCGTTCGGGGGTACGGGACAGGCCCGCATCCTCCGCTACGGCGCTGTCGAGCGGTCCGAGATCCTGGAGATCCTGGGCGACCGGCTCGAGCCGGAGCCGGATGAGGGCGCGGGCGACTCCGCGTGACGCAGTACCTGCTGATCGCCGTCGTCACGGCGCTCATCACGGCGGCGCTGTCGTGGACCGTCTGGCGTGTCGCGATCCGGTACAAACTCCATCCCGCGATCCGAGAACGCGACGTCCACACCCGCCCGACGCCGCGTCTGGGCGGGATCGCGATGTTCCTGGGGGTGGTCGCGGCCTTCGCCATCTCCTCCACGAATCCGTTCTTCTCGATCTTCTGGACGAATCCGTGGCCGACGCTGTCGATCCTCGCCGCGACCCTGGTGATCGTCCTGGTCGGCGTCGCCGACGATCTCTGGGATCTCGACTGGATGATCAAGCTGGGCGCCCAGTTCGTCGCGGCGGGCATCGTCGCGTGGTTCGGCAATATCCAGATCTATGCGCTGCCGATCGGCGGGGTGACGGTCGGATCCAGCTGGATGAGCATCGCGCTCACGGTCTTCTCGATCGTCATCGTGATGAACGCGGTCAACTTCATCGACGGGCTCGACGGCCTCGTGGCGGGGGTGTGCCTGATCGCCAACGGAATCTTCTTCGTCTACGCGTACATCCTGACCCGCGACATCGGGGCCAGCAACTACTTCAACCTCTCCTCGTTCATCGCCGTCGTCCTCGTCGGCGCGTGCGCGGGCTTCCTGCCGTTCAACTGGAACCGCGCGAAGATGTTCATGGGGGACTCGGGCGCGTTGATGCTGGGACTGCTCATGGCCACCTCCGCCGTGTCGATCACCGGCAACCTCTCTCCGGCGGCGCTCGATCCCGACCAGCTCGGCCGCTCGCAGCTGCTCGGGGCGTTCATCCCGATCCTGCTGCCCGTCGCCGTCGTCATCCTGCCGCTCCTGGACTTCGGATCCGCGGTCTTCCGGCGGATGCGGGCGGGGAAGTCGCCCTTCTCGCCGGATCGCAAGCATCTTCATCACCGGATGCTCGACATGGGCCACTCCGATCGCGATGCGGTACTGATCTTCTACGCGTGGACGGCGATCATCGGGATCACCTTCCTGCTCATGTACATTGCCACCCGTGAGGACTGGTTCGGCCAGTACTGGATCGGTGTGGCCTTCGGCGTGGTCGGCGTCGCGGCCTGCCTCGTCGTCACCTTCCTGCCCGCGCGCCGCCCGAGAACGGCAGCCCCCGACGTGATCGCCGAGGAATCCCCATGACCACCCGCCCCGCCGTCTCCAGCACACCGATCCTGCGTGCCACGCTGCTGCTCGGGACGATCGTCGGCGTCGTCCTGACGGTCGCCGCCGCCGCCGTCGGATTCTTCGTCGCGGGAGGGGAAGGGCTCGCGAGCGGCCTGGTGGGTGCGCTCATCGGCGCCGTGTTCCCCGCCTTCACGGCGCTCAGCATCCTGATCGCCAACCGGTGGTTCGGCACCCCGGCCTACCTGCAGATCTTCTTCGGCGTCGTGCTGGGCGGCTGGCTGCTCAAGTTCGTCCTCGTGATCGTGGCGCTCGTGGTCCTGACCCGGGTCGACTGGGTCGTGCCGCTGGTGTTCTACTTCTCGCTGCTGGCGACCGCGGTCGCCTCGCTCGTGGTGGATCTCGTCGTGCTCGCGAGGATGCGGATGCCCGCTGCGTCCGACGTCGTGATGCCCACGCTCGCCGACACCGAAGGGGAGGGGGGAGAAGATGATCCCGACGTGGCCGACACATCCCGATCCGTTTGATAAGCTTTCTCCAGCCTCGACGGCTAGGTGGACAGCGGCGACGCTGGGAACCTACCGAGGACGACTGTTCCCGATCATTCCCCCGTGCCTGTCGCCATGGCACGAGAAGCTGGAGCCACTCCGTTGACTCAAGCGAACGTGCTCGCCGCGCTGCTTCCCACTGCGGACAACGAATTCCACCCGCCCTCGATCTCGGACTTCTTCCCGCAGATCCTCCTCTTCGAGGGCACGCCCTTCGCGTTCACGCGGATCAACCTGGTCCAGGTCCTCGCGACGCTGGTTCTGGTCGTCTTCCTCGTCTGGGGAACGCGACGGATGCGCGTCGTGCCCGGCCGCTTCCAGAGCGTCGTCGAGCTCGGCTTCGGCTTCGTGCGCGACCAGGTGGCCTACCAGGTGCTGGGAGAGAAGGACGGCAAGCGCTTCATGCCGATCCTGTCGGCACTGTTCTTCGGCATCCTCTTCATGAACCTCACGGGGGTCATCCCCGGTCTGAACATCGCGGGCACATCGGTCGCCGGCGCGCCGTTCGTGTTCGCGATCATCGCCTACGTGCTGTTCATCTATGCGGGCATCCGCAAGCACGGTGTCGGACGCTTCGTCAAGAACTCGCTCGTGCCCAGCGGCGTGCCGGTCTACCTGGTGCCGATCATCGCGATCGTCGAGCTGATCTCGACCTTCATCGCCCGGCCCGTCTCGCTGTTCCTGCGACTGCTGCTGAACATGATGGTCGGGCACCTCATGCTCGTCCTCTTCTTCGCGGCGACGCAGTTCTTCCTCCTGAGCCTGAACTGGTTCATGCCCCTGGCGGCGGGCACGCTCGCGCTCGGCTTCGCCTTCACCCTCTTCGAGATCTTCGTCGCCGCACTTCAGGCGTACGTGTTCACGGTCCTCACCGCGGTGTACATCCAGCTCGCCGTGGCCGAGGAGCACTGACGGACGGCCGCACGGCTGTTCACCCTACGAAAGGAAACGACCCATGGAAGCTACGACGGTTCTCGCCGCGATCACGGGCAACATCGCGACGGTCGGTTACGGCCTCGCGGCGATCGGTCCCGCCATCGGCCTGGGCATCATGATCGGCAAGACCATCGAGGCCACCGCCCGTCAGCCCGAGCTGGCCGGTCGTCTGCAGACCACGATGTTCATCGGTGTCGCCTTCATCGAGATCCTCGCGCTGATCGGCATCGCGACGCCGTTCATCTTCAACGCTCTTTGATCGACGTCAGCAACCGATAAGGAGGCAAGATGCTGAACGCTCTTGTCACAGTCGCCGCCGAGGAGGGCGCCTCCGGCAACCCGCTGCTGCCCGCCTACTACGACATCATCTGGTCGGGCGTCTGCATGCTGGTGATCGTCCTCGTGGTGTGGCGCGTGGCGCTGCCGCGCATCGGTACGGTGCTCGACGCCCGTTCCGCCGCCATCGAGGGCAACATCGCCAAGGCCGACGAGGCTCAGCGTCAGGCAGAGGCCGCGCTCGAGGAGTACACGGCTCAGCTCGCCGAGGCCCGCAAGGAAGCCGGTGCGATCCGCGAGGCCGCCCGCGAGGACGGCAAGAAGATCGTCGCCGAGTCCCGCGAGAACGCCGCCGCCGAGGCTGCGCGCCTCACTGCTCAGGCGCACGCGCAGATCGAGGCGGAGACGCAGACCGCTCGCACGGCGCTGCGTTCAGAGGTGGGCACGCTCGCGCTCGACCTCGCCGGCGGAGTGCTCGGTGCGAAGCTCGACGACGACGCGACCGCACAGAGCGTCGTCGATCGTTTCCTCGCCGACCTCGAAGCCTCCGAGAAGGCGGCCAAGTAATGGGAAGCGCGACCACGCAGGCCCGCGCTCGAGTCGGCGCCGTCCTCGGTGACGCGAGCGGAATCGACCTCACCGTCGCCCGCGAGCTGTTCCAGGCCGCACGTCTGCTCGGCTCGACGCCCGCTCTGGCCGGAGCGCTCGCCGACCCGGCCGCTGCGCCGGCCGCGCGTTCCCAGGTCGTCTCGGACGTGTTCGGTCGGGTCTTCTCGGCGAACGCCGTACAGCTGCTGACCTCGGCCGCCACGGTTCGCTGGTCGTCCGAGGAGGACTTCGTCGAGGGCGTCGAGGAGCTGGCGATCCGCGCAGCGGCCGTCGCCGAGCCGGACGTCGACCTCGAGGGCGAGCTGTTCGCGTTCGCGCGGACCGTCGCAGAGAACCCCGAGCTCGAGCTCGCTCTGGGCAGTCGTTTCGGTAACGCGTCGGCCAAGGGCGCGCTGATCGAGAAGCTGCTGGGCGGCCGTGCGAGCGCGTCGACGGTGCTGGTGGTCTCCTCGATCGCGCAGCAGTCGGCGGATCGACGCATCCGGCAGGCGCTCTCGTGGGCGATGGGACTCGCCGCCGCGCAGCGCGGTCGCGTGGTCGCCTCCGTCGTCTCCGCCACCGCGCTGACCCCCGCGCAGGCCGAGCGTCTGCGTCAGGCGCTCGCGGCGAAATACGGCACCGAGATCTCGCTCAACACCGTCATCGACCCGACGATCGTGGGCGGCCTGCGTGTGCAGATCGCCGACGACGTCATCGACGCGAGCATCTCCGCGAAGCTCGCCGATCTCCGCCAGCGCCTCGCGGGCTGAGCACAGACTTCCCGCACCGTCCCCCACGGCTCGGCGCGGAGACTTCGGGGCCCTGGCCCCACGAACCGAAGGAAGACCAATGGCAGACATCTCCATCAGCCCCGACGTCATCCGTGACGCCCTGAAGGACTTCGTCGCAGCATACGAGCCGACCGGTGCCGCCACGGCCGAGGTGGGCGCCGTCATCGACGCCGCCGACGGCATCGCGCACGTCGAGGGCCTCCCGGGGCTCATGGCGAACGAGCTCGTCGTGTTCGAAGACGGCACGCAGGGCCTCGCGCTGAACCTCGACGAGCACGAAGCGGGTGTCGTCGTCCTCGGCGACTTCGCCGGCATCGAGGCGGGCCAGCCGGTCACGCGCACCGGTGAGGTGCTCTCGGCTCCCGTCGGCGACGGCTTCCTGGGCCGCGTGGTCGACCCGCTCGGAAACCCGATCGACGGCCTCGGCGCCATCGAGGCGGAGGGCCGTCGCGCCCTCGAGCTGCAGGCGCCCGGCGTCATGCAGCGCAAGAGCGTGCACGAGCCGCTGCAGACGGGCATCAAGGCCATCGACGCCATGATCCCGGTCGGACGCGGCCAGCGTCAGCTCATCATCGGCGACCGCCAGACGGGCAAGACGGCGATCGCGATCGACACGATCATCAACCAGAAGGCCAACTGGGACTCCGGCGACGTGAACAAGCAGGTGCGCTGCATCTACGTCGCGATCGGTCAGAAGGGCTCCACGATCGCCTCCGTCAAGGGCGCGCTCGAGGACGCCGGAGCGATGGAGTACACGACCATCGTCGCCGCACCCGCATCCGACCCCGCGGGCTTCAAGTACCTCGCGCCCTACACGGGCTCGGCCATCGGCCAGCACTGGATGTACGGCGGCAAGCACGTCCTGATCATCTTCGACGACCTGTCGAAGCAGGCCGAGGCCTACCGTGCCGTGTCGCTGCTGCTGCGCCGCCCGCCGGGCCGCGAAGCCTACCCGGGCGACGTCTTCTACCTGCACTCGCGCCTGCTGGAGCGTTGCGCGAAGCTGAGCGACGAGCTCGGTGCGGGATCGATGACGGGTCTTCCCATCATCGAGACCAAGGCCAACGACGTCTCCGCGTACATCCCGACCAACGTGATCTCCATCACCGACGGCCAGATCTTCCTGCAGTCCGACCTCTTCAACGCCAACCAGCGTCCCGCGGTCGATGTGGGCATCTCGGTCTCGCGCGTCGGCGGTGACGCACAGGTCAAGTCGATCAAGAAGGTCTCCGGAACGCTCAAGCTCGAGCTCGCTCAGTACCGTTCGCTCGAGGCGTTCGCGATGTTTGCGTCCGACCTGGATGCGGCATCGCGCCGCCAGCTCGCCCGCGGTGCGCGACTGACGGAGCTGCTCAAGCAGCCGCAGTACTCGCCGTACCCCGTCGAGGAGCAGGTCGTCTCGATCTGGGCCGGCACCAACGGCAAGCTCGACTCGATCGCTGTCGAAGACGTCCTGAAGTTCGAGCGCGAGCTGCTGGACCATCTGCGTCGCAACACGCAGGTGCTCGAGACGCTGCGCGACACGAACGTTCTCGACGACGCCACGGTCGCCGAGCTCGAGAAGGCCACGGACGAGTTCATCCTGGAGTTCAGCTCCGCCGGCACCGTCGCCATCGACGCTCCCGGCAGCGAGCAGATCGATGCGGCGGATGCCGGTGACGTCAACCAGGAGAAGATCGTCAAGGGCCGTCGCGGCTGAGTGCCTGAGAGCTGAATCATGGGCGCACAACTCCGGGTCTACAAGCAGAAGATCGCTTCTGCCCAGACCACCAAGAAGATCACGAAGGCGATGGAGCTCATCGCCGCTTCGCGGATCCAGAAGGCCATGACCCGCGTGCGGGCGGCCGGCCCGTTCGCGGGTGCGGTCACTCGCGCCGTGTCGGCCGTCGCCACCTATTCGGACGTCGATCACCCGCTCACGCGTGAGCCCGAGACGATCCGCCGCTCCGCGGTGGTCATCTTCTCGTCCGATCGCGGTCTCGCGGGGGCATTCAACTCCCAGGTGATCCGCGCCGGTCTCGAGCAGGGCGAACTGCTGCGCAGTCGAGGCAGTGAGCCGGTGTACTACCTGATCGGTCGCAAGGCCGTCGGGTACTTCCAGTTCCGCAAGCTGGCCTCGGCCGCAGAGTGGACCGGCGACACCGACACCCCGCACTTCTCGACGGCGGAGCAGATCTCCGACGCGCTGCTGGAAGCCTTCCACCTCGGCGGCGAGCTCGGGGGAGTGGACGAGATCCACCTCGTCTACAACCGCTTCGTCAGCATGATGACGCAGACTCCCGAGACGGTTCGACTGCTTCCGCTCGAGGTCGTCGAGGCCGGCGAAGAGGAGTCCGCGTCGGCCAGCGCGGTGTACCCGCTCTACGAGTTCGAGCCGGATGCGGAGGTGGTGCTGGACGCACTGCTGCCGGTCTACATCCAGAGCCGTGTCTTCAACGCCCTCCTGCAGTCCTCGGCGGCCAAGCACGCCGCCACGCAGAAGGCGATGAAGTCGGCCAGCGACAACGCCGACAAGCTCATCACCGACTACACCCGCCTGCGCAACAATGCGCGTCAGGCTGAGATCACGCAGCAGATCGCCGAGATCGTCGGCGGCGCCGACGCCCTGGCGTCCGGCAAGTAGAAAACGAGGAAGACAACATGACCACCACCGCAACGGCCGATCAGGCGTCCGTCGCCGTCGTCGGGCGCGTCGCGCGCGTGACCGGCCCCGTCGTCGACATCGAGTTCCCCCACGACGCGATCCCCGACATCTACAACGCGCTCAAGACCACGATCACCATCGGCGAGGAGTCGACGGAGATCACCCTCGAGGTCGCCCAGCACCTGGGCGACGACCTCGTGCGCGCCATCGCCCTCAAGCCGACCGACGGCATCGTCCGCGGCCAGGAGGTGCGCAACACCGGCGGCCCCATCACGGTGCCGGTCGGCGACGTCACCAAGGGCAAGGTCTTCAACGTGACGGGTGACGTCCTCAACGGCGTCCCCGGCGAGCAGGTCGAGGTGACCGAGCGTTGGGGCATCCACCGCCAGGCGCCCAGCTTCGACCAGCTCGAGTCCAAGACCGAGATGTTCGAGACCGGCATCAAGAGCATCGACCTGCTCACCCCGTACGTGCAGGGTGGCAAGATCGGCCTCTTCGGCGGTGCGGGCGTCGGCAAGACCGTCCTCATCCAGGAGATGATCCAGCGCGTCGCGCAGGACCACGGCGGCGTCTCCGTGTTCGCCGGCGTGGGCGAGCGCACGCGTGAGGGCAACGACCTCATCGGCGAGATGGAGGAGGCGGGTGTGTTCGACAAGACCGCCCTCGTCTTCGGCCAGATGGACGAGCCGCCGGGGACGCGTCTGCGCGTCGCGCTGTCGGCGCTGACGATGGCGGAGTACTTCCGCGATGTCCAGAAGCAGGACGTGCTCCTGTTCATCGACAACATCTTCCGCTTCACGCAGGCCGGTTCCGAGGTCTCGACGCTGCTGGGCCGCATGCCCTCCGCCGTCGGCTACCAGCCGAACCTCGCCGACGAGATGGGCGTGCTTCAGGAGCGCATCACCTCGACCCGCGGTCACTCCATCACCTCGCTGCAGGCGATCTACGTGCCCGCCGACGACTACACCGACCCGGCTCCGGCGACCACGTTCGCCCACCTGGACGCGACCACCGAGCTCTCGCGCGAGATCGCATCGAAGGGTCTGTACCCCGCGATCGACCCGCTGACCTCGACCAGCCGCATCCTGGACCCGCGTTACATCGGTGAGGACCACTACCGCGTCGCCACGTCCGTGAAGCAGATCCTGCAGAAGAACAAGGAACTGCAGGAGATCATCGCGATCCTCGGTGTCGACGAGCTCTCGGAAGAGGACAAGATCGTCGTGTCGCGCGCACGCCGCATCCAGCAGTTCCTCTCGCAGAACACCTACATGGCGAAGAAGTTCACCGGTGTCGAGGGCTCCACGGTCCCGATCAAGGAGACGATCGAGTCGTTCGACGCGATCGTCAAGGGCGAGTTCGACCACGTGGCCGAGCAGGCCTTCTTCAACGTCGGCGGTATCTCCGACGTCGAGGCCAAGTGGGCGCAGATCCAGAAGGAGAACGGCTGATCATGCCGCTCAAGGTGAGTCTGGTCTCCGCGGATGCCGAGGTCTGGTCCGGTGAGGCCGACCTGGTCATCGCGAAGTCCATCGAGGGCGAGATCGGTTTCATGACCGGTCACGAACCGGTGCTGGCGATCCTCGCCGAGGGCCAGGTGCGCATCACCGAGCCCGGCGGGAACAAGATCGTCGCGAACGCGCACGACGGTTTCATCTCCGTCGAGCACGACCAGGTGACGATCGTCGCCGGCAACGCGGCACTCGTCTCCTGACCCGCATCCCGTACACACGCCGTCCGCTCCCGCGGGCGGCGTGTGTCGTGCTCCTGGAGTGACCATGCTCGTGCTGCTGCCACCGTCCGAGACCAAGTTCCCCGGTGGTGCGGGGGCGCCGTGGAACGCGGCGGAGCTGCGGTTGCCGCAGCTGGCGCCGCAACGCGAGGCCGTGGTGTCGGCGCTCGTGGAGCTCTCCGGCGACGAGGAGGCGGCGGCGAAGACTCTCAAGCTGAGCGCGCGCCAGCGTGGCGAGATCGCGGTGAACGCGGCGTTGCGCTCGTCGCCCACGATGCCCGCGGTCGACAGATACACGGGAGTGCTGTTCGACGCGCTCGACGCCTCGTCTCTCGACGCGCGGGCGCGGCGGTGGCTGGGAGAGTACGTGCTGATCCATTCGGCCCCGTTCGGTCCGATCGGGGCGCTCGATCCGATCCCGAGCTATCGGCTGAGCGCCGGCGCATCCCTGCCGGGGCTCGCTCCACTGCGCCGCCATTGGGCGGAGGCGGTGACCTCAGCACTGGGGGAGACCTCGGCGCCGTTCATCCTGGACCTGCGCTCCGAGGCCTACGTCGCGCTCGGCCCTGTTCCGCGGGAGGCCGCATCCGCGTACGTTCGCGTCGTCACTGTGGGCGAGGAGGGCGAGGTGCGGGCACTGAACCACTTCAACAAGCACGCCAAGGGTGCGCTCGTCCGCCGACTCGCGCAGGAGCGTCCGCGGATCGCGTCCCGTGCGGCGTTCCTCCGCTGGGCCACCGGCGCCGGGATCGCGGTCGCCGACGCCGAGAACGGCGATCTCCGCCTCACGGTGTGAGGGTTTATCCCCAACTTCACGCAACCCCCTGTCAGGGAACACTCAGGCTCGCTACGATGTGAGCCGCGGGGCGCTGGTTCCGCGAGGCCACCATGCCTCTGACCCGAGAGGATTCCCCGTGAACCCTTATGCGTACGACTACGACTACGGCTATTCCGGCGCTGCAGCGCTCGGATTCATCTTCCTCTTCCTCGGCGTGTTCCTCGTTCTTGGCGCCGCGCTGTACGTCGTCAGCTCGATCTTCTACGCCAAGCTCTTCGAGAAGGCGGGGGTCGAGGGCAAGTGGCGGGGATGGGTGCCGTTTTATCGCGAAATGGTGTTTGTGAAGCTCGGCGATCTGAACCCGTGGTGGCTGCTCGTTCTGTTCGGAGCCGCCTTCGTTCTCAGCCTGATTCCCTACATCGGGGCCCTCATCTCGTGGATCCCGTCGCTCGCCGCGACCGTCTACCTGGTGATGGCCGCGTATCGCGTGGGGCAGAAGCTGCAGAAGGAGGGCGCGTGGGTCGTGCTCTACTTCTTCCTCAGCATCGTGTGGCTCGGTATCGTCGCGTTCGACAAGTCGCGCTGGAACCCGCAGATCGCGCCGGCGCCGTGGAGCCGCAGCTTCCTCGCGGACAACGTCGTGTGGTCGGGCGTTCCGGTGCAGCCGGGCGCTCCCGCGCCCCAGGGCGCCTACGGTGCTCCCGGCGCCTACCCGCCGCCCGCGGGCTACGCGCAGCCGGGTGCCTACCCGCAGCAGCCGGGCGCATACCCGCCGCCCCCGCAGCAGGGTGGCTACGCCGCTCCCGGTGCGTACCCGCCGCCGGCGGCACCGCAGCCGGGTGCATACCCGCCGCCCGCCTACACCCCGCCGCCCGCCGGTGGCACGCCGGCACCGAGCGACCCGGCCACCCCGCCGGCTCCGCCCACGGCTCCGCCGGCACCGCCGACGACGCCCGGATCCGATGAGGCCGAGCCCCCGCGCGGCTGATCATCTCATCGAGCGAGCCTCCGTTCCCCGCGAACGGAGGCTCGCCGCATCCGGCCCGCCGGGTCTGATCCGGCGGGCGCAGTCGTTAGGATGTGAGGACCGCGCCGGCACCGGCGTGGCCACACCCCCGATGGAAGGACACCGCGTGCCCGAGGCTGCGACCCGGCGGCGCACTGTGCCGCTGCCGCAGGGATCGATCGAGCTCGCCTGGGCTGCCCTGACGGATGTCGGGCGCCGCCGTGAGGTCAATCAGGACGCTGTGTTCGCCGAGTATCCGCTGTTCGTCGTCGCCGACGGGATGGGCGGGCACATCGGGGGAGAGATCGCGAGCTCCAGCACCGTGAACCGCCTCGAGGCGGTCGTGGGGTCGGGCTCGGTGACCCCGAAGACCATCGAGAAGGCGCTCGCGAAGGCCGTCAAGGACATCGCATCGCACCCCGAAGCGACGGACGACGGCACGGGCACCACCGTGACGGGCGTGTTTCTCGAGCTCACCGGCAGCGAGCCGCACTGGGTGAGTCTGAACATCGGCGACTCGCGCGTGTATCTGCTGCGCGACGATACCCTCGTGCAGATCACGACCGATCACTCGGTGGTGCAAGAGCTGGTCGCGGCCGGCCGGCTCAGCCCCGAGGAAGCCGAGCATCACCCCTACGGAAACGTGATCACGCGCGCCGTGGGTCCCAGTGACAGCGTGCGGCCGGACTACATCCGGCTCGATGTGCTCGACGGCGACCGTTTCGTCGTCTGCTCCGATGGGCTCACCAAGGAGCTCACGGACTACGGCATCCAGCACTTCCTGCGCGAGCACGAGGACCCGGCAGAAGCGGCAGCGGCCATGATGGATGCCGCACTCGAGAACGGCGGGCGCGACAACGTGACCGTGATCGTTCTGAACGTCACGCGCACGGACTGACTCTCCACAGGCGCGCGCTCACCGCGTTGCGTGCACCGTGCAGGACCTGCCGAGTTCGAGCGGGCGACCGCCCCTCGACACTGAGGTGGTGTTCACTCCTCAGCCCGCCGTCAGCCCTGCCGCTGCGTCGTCGGCGCACCTGACGCTGCCGCCACCGGATCCGCCTCGACGCCGCCCGCCGATCCCATGGCTCGCCTCGCTGGCCCCTGTCCTGGGAGCGGTCGTCCTCTGGCAGGTCACGGGTTACGCAGGTGTGCTGTGGTTCGCATTGCTCGGGCCCGTCATCGCCGTCGCGGGGGTGCTGGACGCCTCGCGCGGCGCCCGCCGCGACGCGCGAGAACAGCAACGGACGCGTGCGGATCTCGCCGGTCGCATCCGCGAGGAGGTCGATCGGCGTCACGCCCTGGAACGCTCGGAGGCGTTACGCGCGACGCCCACGCTCGACGGCTATCTCGATGACCCCGGCGAACTGTGGCGGCCGCATCCGTCTCGCAGCGGGATGCTCGTCGTCGGGCGTGGTGATGTCGTCAGTGACGTGAGGGTCAGTGCCGCGGACGACGAGCTCTCACGCGACCTGATCGCGCGCGCCGGGACACTCTCTGACGCGCCCGTGGCCATTCCGCTCGGCGCGGGAATCGCCGTGCGCGGCCCGCGGGTCGCCGCGTCGGCTGTGGCTCGCGCACTCGTGCTGCAGCTGTGCTGTGCCCACCCTCCCGGTGCGCTCGGTGTCGTGGGCGAGATTGCGGAGGCGTGGACCAGCGCACTGCCACATCACCTCGCGTCCGGTGTTCGGTGTCATCTGGACGTCGACGAAGCGCAGGTGCGGGGCGCCGAGGACGCAGCGGTGCTCGTCGTCGAGCCGCACGAGCCACTCCCGACGCGGTGTGCAGCGGTGCTCACGCTGGACGACATCGCTCGCGCCCGCCTCGAGTACGCCGGGCGCGCGGTCGATGTCCGCGTCGACGTGCTCTCGGCCGCTCAGGCCGCGCAGCTCGCGTCGGCACTGGGCGATCGGTACCGGGAACTGCCCGGCCGGCGCGAGTTGCCGTCAGCGGTCGCCGCGGTCGAGCTCGCGCACTCGACGGCACGCGGCGGTCTTGCGGTCGCGATCGGCGCCGACGGGAACGGGCCGGTCGTCGTCGACCTCGTCGCCGACGGTCCGCACGCCCTCGTGGCCGGGATGACCGGCTCCGGCAAGAGTGAACTCCTGGTCACGTGGGTCGCGCAGTTGGCGGCGACGCGCAGCACGCGGGAGGTCACGTTCCTGTTGGCCGACTTCAAGGGCGGGACCGCGTTCGATACGCTCGCGGATCTGCCGCACGTCGCGGGCGTGCTGACCGACCTCGACCCGCAAGCGACGCAGCGCGCTCTGGAGAGTCTCCGGGCGGAGGTACGCCACCGCGAACGTGCTCTCGCCGCCGCCGGGGCGCGCGACGTCGCCGATGCGGGTGTCGAGCTGTCGCGGCTCGTCGTGGTCGTCGACGAGTTCGCCGCGCTCCTGGACACGCACCGCGAGCTCGGAACGCTGTTCTCCGATCTGGCGGCGCGAGGGCGGGCGCTCGGGATCCATCTGATCCTCGGAACGCAACGTGCCGCGGGGGTCGTGCGGGAATCGTTGCTGGCGAACTGTCCGCTCCGCGTCAGCATGCGAGTCGTCGACGACACCGACAGCCGTTTCGTCATCGGCACCCACGCTGCGGCCGAGATCCCGGGAGACGCCGCATCGCGCGGTACCGCGTTCGTGCGGCGGGCTGGCGACGCCGAGCCGCACGCTCTGCGTGTGGCTCGGACCACTCGGGCGGATGTGGCGAGGATCTGCGCCCACCGCCGTGCCGAGCCTCCGCCTCGGCGCCCCTGGCAACCGCCGCTTCCGGAGCGATGGCCGCTGTCCGAGGTGCCGGTGAGCGCCGAGCGCCCCGTGATCGGGCTGGTCGACGAACCGGAGAACCAGCGCCAGCGGGCCGCGCGTCTGGAGCAGGACGACGCCGGCATTCTGATCCTCGGTGGGCCTGGCAGCGGGCGGACGACGGCGCTCGCCGCGCTCGCCGTGCAGACCCCGGCCCGGTGGCTTCCCGCTGACCCGGAGGGATTCTGGGACGCACTGTGCGAGCTCGACGCAGCCGCGGACTCCCTCGTGTTGGTGGACGATCTCGATGCCGCCTTGGCCGGGCTTCCGCCCGACTACGCGGCCGCCGCGCTGGCCATGATCGAGCGATCCTGCCGATCCGCCCGTGCCCACGGACGGCGCTTCGCGATCTCGACCGGTCGGGTCATGGGCCCGCTCGCACGTATCGCCGACCTTCTTCCGCGGCGGCTGCTGCTGCGCATGCCGAGCAAGATCGACCACCTCGGTGCGGGCGGTGCGCCGGAGCTGTTCGATCCGCAGGCACCGGCCGGGCGCGGCACTCTCGGCGGCCGTGTCATCCAGGTCCCGTGGGTCGACGTCCCCCCGCAGGCGATCGCCGCCGAGCCGGCCGCCTACCCGGGAGGCACGAGACCGGTCGGCGTCGTCGTCCGCGACGGCATGCAGGCGCGACGCGTCGCGGCAGCTCTCGCCACCGGTGGGTTCGACATCGTCGGCATCTCCGACGCCGACCGCGACGCCACGGGCCCGGCGCACGCGATCGTCGCGGACCCCGAACTGTGGCAGCGGTCCTGGCCGGTGCTGCAGAAGGTGCGCTCGCGCGGCGATCTTCTCGTGGACGCGGATTGCGCGGCCGAGTATCGGATGCTCACCGGCGATCGCGCGTTGCCGCCCTTCTGCGCTCCCGGGCGGGGGCGTGCATGGCTCGTGCGTGAGGGGGCAGCGCCGGTGCGCGTGCAACTGCCGGGCATTGAGCCGGCGCGTGCGCGTCGGATTGCTTGACCGCCGATGGATCCGACCCCTAACGTCTGGGCATGACAACCACCCCCATCCACCTGCAGCGCCCGGACGGGAAGGGGCTCGCTGCGGGAACGCTGGGGCTCTGGGGCTCGACCGTCATCGGGCTCGCGTCCACGGCGCCGGTGTATTCGCTCGTGGCTACGCTCGGCTTCGTCGTCCTCGCCGTGGGCGCCCAGGCGCCCATCGCCTTCGTCATCGCCTTCATTCCCATGCTGTTCATCGCGTTCGCCTACCGCGAGCTGAATCGGGCGGTCCCCGATTGCGGGACGACCTTCACGTGGGGGACCAAAGCGTTCGGCCCCTGGGTGGGCTGGATGGGCGGGTGGGGTGTGGCCGTCGCCGGGATGGTGGTGCTGGCCAACCTCGCTCAGATCGCCTCGATCTACTTCTGGGCGCTGTTCGGCCTCGAGTTCGAGAACAACGACTGGCGCATCCTGCTGGTCGCCGTCGCCTTCATCGCCGCGATGACCTGGGTGAGTTGGCGCGGCGTCGAGATCGGCGAACGCATTCAGAACATCCTGCTCGCCATCCAGTACCTCGCGCTCGCGATCTTCGTCGTGGCGGCGCTCTGGCAGTTCTTCGCAGGTACTGCTCCGAACCCGACCCCGTTCGACATCTCGTGGCTCAATCCCTTCGGGTTCGCGGACTGGAGCGGCTTCACCGAGGCGGTGCTGCTGGCCCTGTTCATCTACTGGGGATGGGACACCTGTCTCGCCCTGAACGAGGAGACCAAAGACCCCAAGCGCACGCCCGGCCGCGCGGCGTTGCTCACCACGGTCATCCTGCTCGTGACCTACGTCTCGGTGACGATCGCGGCCATGATGTACGCGGGCCTGGGCGAGGACGGCGTGGGACTGGGCAACGAGAGCAACGCCGACGACTTCTTCCTCGCCATCAAGGACGGCCTGCTCGGCCCCTTCGGATGGGTGCTCGTGATCGCGGTGCTCATCTCGGCCGTGTCGTCGACCCAGACCACCATCCTGCCGACGGCGCGCGGCACGCTCGCGATGGGCGTCTACCGCGCGCTTCCCGCGCGGTTCAAGGACGTGCATCCGGTCTATCGCACGCCGTCGTTCTCGACGCTGGTGATGGGCGTGGTCGCGGTCGTGTACTACGTGGGGATGTCGCTCATCAGCGACAACATCCTGCAGGACTCGATCCTCTCTCTCGGTCTCGCGATCGCGTTCTACTACGCCATCACCGGATACGCGTGCGTCTGGTACTTCCGGCGAGAGCTCTTCCGCTCGGCGGGGGCGTTCGTGGTCAAGGGACTGCTGCCGCTGCTGGGTGCGCTGATGCTGACCTATGCGTTCATCCAGTCGGCGATCGACATGTGGGACGTCGACTACGGCTACACGGTCCTGTTCGGGATCGGCGGCACCTTCGTCATCGGGATCGGCGCGCTCGCCGTCGGCGTCGTGCTGATGTTCGTGTGGTTCCTCTTCCCGCGCTCGAAGAGGTTCTTCCGGGGCGAGAGCCTCAACCGCGACACCGAGGTCCTCGTCCCGGATGAAGGCGACTACGGACGTTCGGTCGACGGCGGCCTGATCTGAGACAGGAGCACGACATGCGCATCCTCATCGTCGGCGCCGGCGGCGTCGGCTCCGCCGCGGCCCGCATCGCCGTCCGTCGCGACTTCTTCGAGGCGGTCGTCATCGCCGACTACGATCCGGCCAGGCCCGAGGCGCTCGTCGACGAACTCGGCGACCCCCGCTTCAGCGCCGCCCAGGTGGACGCCTCGGATGCGGCATCGGTCGCGGCCCTCGTTCGCGAGAGCGGCGCCACGCACGTGCTCAACGCGGTGGATCCCCGCTTCGTCATGCCGATCTTCACGGGCGTCTTCGACGCCGGCGCCACCTACCTCGACATGGCGATGAGCCTGTCGAAGCCGCATCCGGACAAGCCCTACGAACTGCCGGGTGTGAAGCTCGGCGACGAGCAGTTCGCTGCCGCCGAGAAGTGGCGCGCGGCGGGGCGACTGGCGCTCGTGGGCATCGGGGTCGAGCCCGGGCTGTCGGACGTGTTCGCTCGCTACGCGCAGGACGAACTGTTCGATGAGATCGACGAGCTCGGCGTGCGCGACGGTGCGAACCTCGTCGTCGAGGGCTACGATTTCGCCCCCTCGTTCTCCATCTGGACCACGATCGAGGAGTGCCTGAACCCCCCGGTGATCTACGAGAAGGACCGAGGCTGGTACACGACCGCTCCGTTCTCGGAGCCCGAGGTCTTCGACTTCCCCGAGGGGATCGGGCCGGTGGAGTGTGTGAACGTGGAGCACGAGGAGGTCCTCCTGATGCCGCGCTGGACGGATGCGAAGCGCGTCACGTTCAAGTACGGACTGGGCGACGAGTTCATCCAGGTACTGCAGGTGCTGCACAAGACGGGACTCGACGGGACCGACCCTGTGACGGTGAAGGGTGTCCAGGTCTCTCCCCGCGATGTCGTGGCGGCGACGCTTCCCGACCCCGCGACTCTCGGCGACCGCATGACCGGAAAGACCTGCGCGGGAGTGTGGGTGCGCGGCACCGGCAAGGACGGCAGACCGCGATCGACCTACCTGTACCACGTGGCGGACAACGAGCAGACCATGCGCCAGGACAACTCGCAGGCCGTCGTCTGGCAGACCGCCATCAATCCGGTCATCGCCCTGGAACTCCTGGCGCGGGGGGACTGGGCGGGGGAGGGCGTGCTCGGCCCGGAGGCGTTCGATGCGAGGCCGTTCCTCGACCTGCTGGCTGAGCCCGCGCCCGCGGGCTACGGCTCGCCGTGGGGGATGGTGGAGAAGGAGATCACACCGTCGGACGGATGACGCCGACGATCGCGTCCCCGCCGTGAATGGCGAGGGAGAGGTCGCGGCGCGCCCCATCCGCCTCGGAGGTCGCGAGCGCGCCCGCGCGCTCGAGCAGACGCAGGCCCACCGTCGCGGTGGCGCGTGAGGAGCCGTCGAGCATCTTCACCGCCGCCGTGGTCCCGTCCGGGGCCACCATGACGACGAGTCCTTCGGCGCCCGTCTTCGTGAACACGCCGGTACGCTCGATGATCACGGTGTCCGGGCGGCCCGGGCCATCGATCGTCCACGGGTTCTCCCGGACGGCGCTCATGAGCGTCGCGGCGCTGCGATGCAGGGCGAACGGTGAGCGCTCCGAGGACGTTCCCATGCGATGCAGGGCACGAGCGAGTCCCGTGAGCGTCAACGCCGGCACGGGCGCGCCGCACCCGTCGATCGCCGTCGCGAGCGGACGCTCGCCGGTCAGGCGCTCCACGACCTCGCGGATGTGCTGCTGCAGCGGGTGTGCGGGATCCAGATAGCCGTCGGTGTCCCAGCCGGTCGCGCGGCAGGCGAGCAGCATCGCCGCGTGCTTGCCGGAGCAGTTCATCCGGATGCGGGAGCGCGTCGCGTGATCGCGCACCATCTCGTCGCGGGTGGCCGTGTCGGCTGGCCAGGCCGGCGGGCATCCGAGGTCGTCCTCGGTGCAGCCCGCGTCCTCCAGGATGGAGCGCACCACGGTGACGTGCCGCTCGGTTCCCGCGTGGCTGGCGGTGGCGAGGCCGAGTCGCTCACCTTCCAGCCGTGCCCCGGCGGTCACGCACGCGAGGGCCTGCAGCGGCTTGAGGGTGGAGCGCGGCAGCACGGCGGATGCGGGGTCTCCATGCGCGGCGAGCACGGTGCCGTCGGGCGCGAGGACCACCGCGGAACCGGTGTGGCGGGACTCGACGAACCCGCTGCGTTCCACGACGGCGAGCTCGACGGCGGCGGTGGCGGAGAACGTCTCGGGCATCCTCTCAGCGTAGTCGGCGCCCGCATCCGCCATGGCAGACTGTGCCCATGTCTGGCACCCACCACTACCGCCTGAACGCGCTCTGGACCGGCAACCGCGGCACCGGGACGAGCGGCTACCGCGACTACGACCGCGACGTCACCCTGACGATCGACGGCAAGCCGGAGCTGCGGGGATCCGCCGACAAGCCGTTCCGAGGCGACCCGGAGCGCTGGAACCCCGAGGACATGCTCCTCGCCGCCCTCAGCCAGTGCCATCTGCTGTCGTACCTGCACGCCTGCGTCGTGGCGGGCGTGGTCGTGGTGTCATACGAGGACGCCGCCCAAGGCACGATGGTCGACGACGGCTCGGGGGCGGGGCGCTTCACCGACGTGCTGCTGATGCCTCGCGTGGTCGTGGCCGACGCGGCGATGATCCCGGCCGCCGAGGCCGCGCACGCCACCGCCCACGAGTGGTGCTTCATCGCGAACTCGGTGAACTTCCCCGTGCGCCATCAGGCAGAGGTCTCAGCAGCCCACTGAGCGCCGCGCAACGACAGACGCCCCGCAGGTCGGAACCCGCGGGGCGTCTGTTCGTGGCGAGGATCAGCGCACGTCGTCGTCGACCCAGTCCATGGACTTGGTGACGGCCTTCTTCCACAGGCGGAGCTGACGGTCGCGCTCCTCGGGATCCATGTTCGGCTCCCAGCGCTTGTCCTCCTGCCAGTTGGCGCGGAGGTCGTCGAGGTTGTCCCAGAATCCGACGGCCAGGCCCGCGGCGTACGCGGCGCCCAGAGCCGTGGTCTCGGCGACGACGGGGCGCACGACCGGGACGCCCAGGATGTCGGCCTGGAACTGCATGAGCGCGTCGTTCGCCGTCATGCCGCCGTCGACCTTCAGCTCGGTGAGGTCGACGCCGGAATCGGCGTTGACCGCATCCAGCACCTCGCGCGACTGGAAGGCCGTCGCCTCGAGCGCGGCGCGGGCGATGTGGGCCTTGTTCACGTAGCGGGTCATGCCGACGATCGCGCCGCGGGCGTCCGGGCGCCAGTACGGTGCGAACAGCCCCGAGAACGCCGGGACGAAGTACACGCCGCCGTTGTCGTCGACGCTCTCGGCGAGCTTCTCGACCTCGGGTGCCGACGAGATGATGCCGAGCTGGTCGCGCAGCCACTGGATGAGGGATCCGGTGACCGCGATCGAGCCTTCGAGGGCGTAGTGCGCCGGGCCGTCGCCGAGCTTGTAGCCCAGGGTCGTCAGCAGACCGTTCTTGGAGCGGACGATCTCCTCACCCGTCTGGAAGATGAGGAAGTTGCCGGTGCCGTACGTGTTCTTGCTCTCACCCGGGTCGTATGCCGCCTGACCGAAGGTCGCGGCCTGCTGGTCGCCGAGGATGCCGGCGACGGGGGTCTCGCGCAGCAGCGACGACGACTCGGCGTTGCCGTAGACCTCGGACGAGGAGCGGATCTCCGGCATCATCGAGCGCGGCACGCCGAAGTCGGCGAGGATGTCGTCGCGCCACTGCAGCGTCTCGAGGTCCATGAACAGCGTGCGGCTGGCGTTGGTGACGTCCGTCGCGTGCACGCCGCCGTCGATGCCGCCGGTGAGGTTCCAGAGCACCCACGTGTCAGTCGTGCCGAAGAGGAGGTCACCCGCCTCCGCCTTCTCGCGCGCGCCCTCGACGTTCTCGAGGATCCACACGATCTTGGTGCCGGAGAAGTAGGTCGCCAGAGGCAGGCCCACGATGTCCTTGTAGCGGTCGGTGTCACCGTCGGCGAGGCGATCGACGATCGGCTGCGTGCGGGTGTCCTGCCAGACGATGGCGTTGTAGACGGGCTTTCCGGTGTTCTTGTCCCAGACCACCGCGGTCTCGCGCTGGTTGGTGATGCCGATCGCGGCGATGTCGTGACGCGTGATGTCGGCACGGCTCAGGGCGAGGCCGATGACCTCCTGGGTGTTGTGCCAGATCTCGGTGGGGTCGTGCTCGACCCAGCCCGCCTTCGGGAAGATCTGCTCGTGCTCCTTCTGCCCGACGGAGATCACGCTTCCCTTGCGGTCGAAGATCATCGCGCGTGTGGAGGTGGTTCCCTGGTCGATGGCGAGGACGTAGTCAGCCATTGGATGGACTTCCTTGTCTATTGGTTCGGATGGTGGGGAGGTGGGCGACGCGCGGCGGCGCCGCCCACCCGGGAGTGGATCGGATCAGGCGGCGACGAAGCCCAGCAGGAGCGGGGCGAGCAGACCGGCGAGGGTGCCACCGATGAGAGGGCCGACGACCGGGACCCACGAGTAGGACCAGTCGCTGGAGCCCTTGCCCTTGATCGGCAGGATGGCGTGGGCGATGCGCGGACCCAGGTCGCGGGCCGGGTTGATGGCGTATCCGGTCGGGCCACCGAGGGAGGCGCCGATGCCGACCACGAGCAGCGCGACCGGCACGGCGGCGAGGCCACCGAGGCCTCCGGGAACGCCGATGTCGGCGACACCGTAGTCACGGAATCCGAAGATCACGAACACCAGCACGAACGTCGCGATGATCTCCGTCATGAGGTTCCAGCCGTACGAGCGGATCGCCGGCCCGGTGGAGAAGACGCCGAGCTTGTTCGCCGGGTCGGGCTCGTCGTCGAAGTGCTGCTTGTAGGCGACCCAGCACAGGACGGCGCCGATGATGGCACCCAGCATCTGGGCGAGCACGGCGATCCCGAACTGGGTGACGCTGATGTCGCCGTGGACGAGAAGACCGATGGACACGGCCGGGTTCAGCTGTGCACCGGAGTACGCCGAGACGATCACACCGGCGAAGACCGCGAGGCCCCAGCCCCAGTTGACGAGGAGGAACCCGCCACCGTTGCCCTTCGTCTTCGTCAGAGCGACGTTCGCAACCACACCGCAACCGAGCAACAGCAGCATCGCCGTTCCCACGGTTTCGGAGAGGAAGTACAAACCGAGATTGACTTCGTTCATGTCTACATTGACCTTTCAGTGATGCCCGCCTGTCGCCCCTTCGTGCGGCGGGATATCGGGTTGCTCCGAAACTAGAGCGGGTGTGCGGGCGCGCACCAGAGAACGCGCCCGCACGTTCTCTCAGGAAGCCAGTCGACCGCCCTCTGCGAGGTCGATACGGTGGTCATCCCGAAGGATCTGGGTGGCGTGGGCGATCTCCTCGTTCACCCGGGCATCGTCCCAACCGAGCGGTTCGGCGATCGCCTCGGCGGCCTCCTGGAGGGTGGCCGCGCTCAGCCCGCCGACGAAGGCGATGTCCGTGCGGCGCAGCAGCAGGTCGATGAGGTGCACGACCTGCTCGGTGCGTGCGAGGTAGGCCAGCTCCTCGCGGAAGTAGCCGTGTGCGTGCTCGAGCTCGGTGGGCTGTGCCGGGAGGTCGGCGAGGACGGCTTCGGCGCGCGTGCCGTAGCGGTCCAGCAGGCTGAGCACGAGCGATGCGGAGTGACGTCCGCTGCGCTCGGCGACCCACGCGCGGCGGGCTTCCGGGGTCATCGGGTAGCCCTTGCCGCCGCCGATCGCCAGGCCCTGCGTGCTCACGCGGTGCGTGCGGCCCAGCTTCTCGAGCGCGCGGGTGCTGAGATGCTCCGCCAGCGCGCGGAAGGTCGTCCACTTGCCGCCGACCAGGCTGAGCGTCGGGATCTTGCCCAGCGTGCCGTCGACGATCCGGTAGTCGCGGGACACGAAGCCGGGAGCCGTGTCATCGTGGCGCGGGAGGGGACGGATGCCGGAGAAGGTGTAGACGATCTGAGACCGGTTGACCTCGATCGTCGGGAAGACGTGTCGCACGAGGTCGAAGAAGTACTGGATCTCGTCGTCCGTGCAGGTGACCTTCTTGGAGGGGTCGGCGTCGATGTCGGTGGTGCCCACCAGGACGCGGCCCTTGAGCGGGTAGATCAGCACGATGCGCCCGTCCGAGTGCTCGAAGAAGATCTCCCGGCCGCGGGTGGCTGCCAGCAGCTCCGGGTTGTCGAGCACGATGTGCGAGCCCTTCGTGCCGCCCATGTAGCGGGTCGGGGTTCCGAGTGCCGCGTTGGTCAGGTCGGTCCACGGCCCAGACGTGTTCAGGACGACCTTCGCCGCCACGGTGAACTCGGTGCCGGTGACCTCGTCGCGCAGGAGCACGCCGTTCTCGTCGGCGCCGATCGCCGTGACGTAGTTCGCGGCCATCGCCGAGCCGTCCTCGAGGCCGTCGGAGAGCACGTCCAAGGCGAGACGTTCCGGGTCGTGCATGGAAGCGTCGTAGTACGTCGCCGTGTAAGCGAGCCCCTCGTTCATCTTGGGGAAGTCGGCGAGCGACTTCTTCTTGCCCACGAACCGGTGGCGCGGGACGGATCCACCGTCGCGCGAGAACGTGTCGTAGATCACGAGGCCGATCTTGATCAGCAGCGCACCGCGCTCGTTGGGCTTGCCGCGTCCGTGCGTGACCAGCAGCCGGAAGGGAGCGGACAAGATTCCCGAGAACGTCTTGAAGATCGGGATCGTCGTCGGCAGCGGCCGCACGTAGTGCGGGGCGGTCTTCAGGAGCGCGTTGCGCTCGGTGACCGCCTCCTTCACGAGGCGGAACTCGCCGTTCTCGAGGTAGCGCACGCCGCCGTGCACCATGTGGCTGGACGCGCTCGACGCGCCGGAGACAAAGTCCCCGCGCTCGACCAGGGCTGCTTTGACGCCCTGGAGGGAGAGGTCGCGGAGCGTGGCGATGCCGTTGATCCCGCCGCCCACGATGAGAACGTCGAGATCCTGAGCGTCGCGGATCTGTGCGACCTGCGGCCGCAGCGAGGGGGAGAGCGACATGTCGTCGTCGACCTTTCGTATCGATGGAACCCTCGCAGGTTGCATGGGAGTGGGACATCGTCGCAAGTTCTCTGCACAAACGTGCAGAATGGTGCAACGGGCGAAGGGATGATCATGGCGGAGGCCGGGGCGATGAAGGTGCGCGACGCGTTGCGCGCGGCACAGCTGTACTACCTGCAGGACCTCACGATGGAGGCGATCGCGCGTGAGATGCACACCTCGCGCTCCTCGGTCTCCCGTCTGATCTCCCATGCCCGCGACACGGGCCTGGTGTCGATCTCGGTCCACTCTCCACTCGCGGCGCGCAGCCAGATCGAGGAACGGTTGGCGGAGCGGTTCGGCATCACGGTGCACATCGTGCCCACCACGAGTCACATCGGCGAGGCCGAGCGTCTGGACCGCACCGCGTTGTCGGCGGCGCGCATCCTCAGCGAGCACGTCGACTCCTCGATGACCGTCGGCATCGCCTGGGGCTCGACGCTCTCGGCGATCGCCCGACACCTGCCGACCAAGCGCACCCACGACACGCACGTGGTGCAGATGAACGGGGCCGCCAACGGGCACACGTTCGGCGTGCCGTACGCGGGGGAGATCCTGTCGCGATTCGGTGCCGCGTGGTCGGCCTCTGTGCACCATTTCCCGGTGCCCGCGCTGTTCGACGAGGCAGCGACCAAGGAGGCGATGTGGCGGGAGAAGTCGGTGCGCGCCGTGCTGCAGATGCAGCGTCGGGTCGGCCTGTTCGTGTTCGGCCTCGGATCGCCCCGCGCCGCCGTCCCCTCGCACGTCTACTCGGGCGACTACTTCGACCAGCGCGATCTGGCTCTCATCGAGCAGGAGGGCGTCGTCGGCGACTGCGCGACGATGTTCTACCGCATCGACGGATCCTCCGACATCCCGTCGCTGAATCTGCGATCCAGCGGCCCCGACCTTGACGACGTCCGCCGCATCCCGCGACGCTTCTGCGTCATGTCGGGTCTGTCGAAGATCGACGCGCTGCAGGGCGCCCTGGCGGCGGGCCTGATCACCGACCTCGTGCTCGAGGAGACCGTCGCCCGGCGGCTCATGAGCCTTTCGCGCATGAGCCCCCGGGCGTCTCAGAGCTCCCCGAAGCCGTCTTCGACGAGGGCGCGCAGCGCGTCGATCGCCGGCTGAGCCTCGCGCCCCCGCGCGCGCACTCGGACGCGCGCTCCGCGCCCGATGCCCAGGGCGATGAGCGCGAGCAGGCTCGCCGCGGAGACCGGGCCCGAACCCGCGTCGACGTTCTCGATCTCCACCAGGGCGTCGAACTTCGCCGCGGTCTTCACGAACGTGGCCGCGGGCCGTGCGTGCAGTCCCGAGGGATTGACGACGACCGCCTCGAAGGATGCCTCGTCGCCGCCGGACGCCGGCTCGGGCAGAGGAACCGGCGGCTCCGGCGCCGACTCGTCGGGACCAGGCTCCGCCCCCAGGTGGCGCGCCTTCTGCGCATACGCGCTGCCGAGCTCGGCGTGGATGCTCGTCCAGTCGGCTCCCGTCGCCGCGAGCACGACGGCCGCCACGAGTCCTTCCACGAAGGGTGCAGAACTGAGGTGCACGCGGTCGGGGTTCTCGACGAACTCGAGCGCCATCTCGGCGCTCAACACGGCGGAGCCGAGGTCCATCAGCACGACGACGTCCTCGGCCGCGTCGAGCCGGTCGACGGATGCGGCGATGGCCGCCGCATCCGTGCCGAATCCGCCGTCCGCGGAGCCCGCGGCGATCTCGATCGGGGGCAGCGCCTCGGCGACCATCTGGGTGGCGAGGGCCACGGCGGCCTCAGCGAGCGGGCGGCTGTGGGAGACGACGACGAAGCCGATCATGCGGCCGTCACCGCATCCCGCAGCGTCGTGAACAGCAGCGCCGTGGACGTCGCCCCCGGATCCTGATGACCGGCGCTACGTTCGCCGAGATAGCTCGCGCGGCCCTTGCGCGCCACGAGCGGGATGGTGGCGTCACGGCCGGTGGCGGCCGCGTCGGCCGCGGCGGATGCGGCCGCCGCGAGGTCGGAGCCCGCGGACACCGCCTCTTCCCAGGCGTCGACGGCGGGGAGCATCGCGTCGAGCATCGTCTTGTCGCCGGGTTCGGCCTTGCCGCGGGTGCGCACGCCCTCGGCGCCGGCACGCAGCGCGGATCCGAGGGCCGCGGCGTCGAGCTCCGCGGCGGCGCCCGCGGCACCCCCGAAACGGAGGAAGAACGTGCCGTACAGCGGCCCGCTCGCCCCTCCGACGGTCGACACGAGGGTCATCCCGACAGTCTTGAACAGCGCCGCCGCATCCGCCGGCGGCGTCGCCTGCACCGCCGCCACGACGGCCTCCATGCCGCGTGCCATGTTGGAGCCATGGTCGGCGTCGCCGATCACGGAGTCGAGCTCGGTGAGCTCGGCCTGGTGCTGCACGATCTGGTCACGGAATCCGGAGATCCAGGCGCCCAGCGTCTCGAGGGTGGCTACGGTCATCGCGCGCTCACGCTCCCCAGCGCAGGCCAGGCGTGACGACGGGGGCATCCCAGAGGCGCACGAACTCGTCGTCGGCCCGCACGACGGTCAGCGACGCGCCGGCCATGTCGAGGCTTGTGATGTAGTCGCCGACGAGCACGCGGCGAACGTTGAAGCCCGCCTCCGTCAGCAGCGGCGCGATCTCGCCGTACAGGAGGTACTGCTCGATCAGGGGAGTGGCCCCGAGCCCCGACAGCAGCACGATGGCGTCGCCGCGCGCGTCGCCGAAGTCGTGCACGATCGGGTCGACGAGCATGCGGGCGATCTCGTGCGCGCTGGCGAGGGGGACACGTGAACGTCCTGGCTCGCCGTGGATGCCGACGCCCACCTCCATCTCGCCCTCCGGGAGGTCGAAGGTGGGCTTGCCCGCCGCGGGCACGGTGCAGCTGGTGAGCGCCACGCCCATGGATCGTCCGCTCTCGCTGACGCGGGTGGCGAGGGCGGCGAGGGCGTCGAGGTCCAGGCCTTCCTCTGCGGCCGCGCCCACGATCTTCTCGAGCACCACCGTCGTGCCCACACCCCGGCGTCCCGCCGTCCAGGTGGAGTCCTGCACGGCGACGTCGTCGGCGACGACGACGGATTCGACGCGCACGCCCTCGGCGGCAGCGAGCTCGGCCGCCATCTCGAAGTTGAGGACGTCGCCGGTGTAGTTCTTCACGATGTGCAGCACACCGGCGCCGGAGTCCGCGCCGACGGTGGCCGCGAGGATCTGGTCGGGCGTCGGAGAGGTGAACACCTCGCCCGCGCAGGCGGCGTCGAGCATCCCGGTGCCCACGAACCCGCCGTGCATGGGCTCGTGGCCGGAGCCGCCGCCGGAGACCAGCGCGACCTTGCCGGGGCGTGTCGCCTCGGCGCGGAAGATGACGCGGTTGGTGGAATCGACGCGCAGTTCGGGATGTGCGAGTCGGATGCCGGTCAGAGCATCGGAGAGTACCTGGGCCGGGTCGTTGATGAATTTCTTCACGGATGCCTCCTCATTGTGGCTTCGCAGACGCTCCGAATCTCCACCCGGTGGGGTCGAGCGTCAAGTACCGAAAGCCGTGAATGAGAAAGTGTGCCGTCAGAGGCGCTCGTGAGGCAGGACCCGCTTGATGCGTTCGATGGCGCCGTGCGCGGGCACCTCGTTGTATGTGCCGGCCAGTTCCTGCTCCGAAAGGGCGTGGATCGCCGCCATGAGCTCGTCGGTCGCCGCGCGGCGTGCTCGTCCGGAGCTGGCGGGACCGTGGGCGGAGAGATCGAGCGGCTCGCCGAAACGGATCGTGACGCGCGGCTTCGTGCGGGGGAACTTCGCCCCCACGGGCATCGCTTCGTTCGTGCCGATGAGACCGACCGGCACCACGGGTGCTCCGGTCTGAAGAGCGAGGAAGGCGACGCCGGTGCGCCCCTTGTAGAGCCTGCCGTCGAGTGAGCGGGTGCCCTCGGGATACAGCGCGATGGCCTTGCCGGCTTCCAGCATCCGCTTCTGCTGGTCGAGTGCGTCCAGCGCCGCCTGGCCCGCGCCGCGCTCGACGGGGTTCGCACCGAGTCCGAGGAAGATCTGCCGCGACAGCCAGCCCTTGAGTCCGGGGCCGTCGAAGTAGCTCGACTTCGCGAGGAACTGCACCGGGCGGGGCGCTGCCATGGGGATCGCGAAGGAGTCGATGAACGAGAGGTGGTTCGCGGCGAAGATGACCGGTCCCGTGCGCGGCACGTTCTGGCGCCCCTCGATGCGCGGCCGGTAGGCGACGCGCGCTAGGGGAGCCAGTACCCGGCGCCCGAGGAAGTAGGCGAAGCCGACATCCGTGACCGGCTTGGATTCGGATGCGCGCGGATCGGGGACGTTCTCCGCGTCGCGGCTCTGCGCATCTGTCACCGTAAGAGGCTACTGCGGATTCCATTCCCTCCGGCGCATGAGGCCACGTCGGACCCTCTCAGCCGGGGCATGGGCGGATGCGGGATGATGGGTGGGCCCCGCACCGATTCATGGAGGTTCCCGTGCGCCGTCCGCTCTACATCCTGTCCGCACTCGCGGTCAGCGCCCTCGCGCTCGCCGGATGCTCCGCCGCACCCTCGCCCGACGCGACCTCCACGCCCGCCGCGAGCGCGGCAGCCGATCTCTGCGCGGATGTCGCCTCCTCGGGCGCCGCCTCCGACGCGGTGACCGTGTCGGGCGAGGTCGGACAGCAGCCGACCGCGACCTTCACGGCTCCGTTGGACATCTCCGACGTGGAGCGCACGGTGGTCACTGAGGGCACCGGCACCCCGGTCGCCGCGGGCGACTACGTCACGTACGCCCTTTCGGCGTTCGACGCCGCCACAGGGCAGCTGCAGGGATCCGTCGGCTACGACGGCACGCCCGTGCAGCCGCAGCCGATCGCCGCGGAGAGCGTGCTCGGCAAGGTTCTGGGCTGCGCCACCCCCGGCACCCGTGTCGTAGCGACCCTCCCCGCGAGCAGCAACAGCGCCGCACAGGTGTTCGTCGTGGATCTCATCTCCTCGACGCCTGAGGCCGCATGGTGCCCGGCGGAGCCGTTCTCGGGCGACAAGCCCGCGGTGACCTTCACCGACGACAAGCCCACGATCACGATTCCCGCCTCCGCTCCCGAGGACGGCGTGCGCGTCGACGTGCTCAAGGAGGGCGACGGCGACACCGTCGGTGCCGGCGACACGGTCGAGGTCAATTACGCGGGTGTGAAGTGGTCGGATGGCTCGACGTTCGACTCGAGCTACGACCGCGGTCAGACCGCGAGCTTCTCCACCGATGGCGTGGTCGTCGGCTTCAAGCGAGCGCTGGAGGGGCAGAAGGTCGGCTCGCAGGTGCTGGTGTCCATGTCGCCGGCGTGCGGCTACGGCGAGGCGGGGTCGTCGCAGCAGCAGCTCGCAGGCGAGACGCTCGTCTTCGTCATCGACATCGTCTCCACCAAGCCGACCGAGGGCTGATCCCGTGCGGCGCGTCGTCGTCCTCGGCTCCACCGGGTCGATCGGCACCCAGGCGCTGGAGGTGATCCGCAACAACCCGGATCGCTTCCGCGTCGTGGGCCTGGCCGCGGGCACGGATGCCGCCGGACTCGCGGCCCAGGCGGCCGAGTTCGGCGTCGCCGACACGGCACTCGGGGCCGTCGAGGCGGAGGCGCTCGTCCGAGACGTCGCCGCCGATGTCGTCCTCAATGGCATCACGGGCTCCGTCGGGCTCGGTCCGACCCTCGCCGCCCTCGAGGAGGGACGCACACTCGCGCTCGCGAACAAGGAGTCGCTCATCGTCGGCGGTGAGCTGGTGACCGCCCTCGCCGCGCCGGGCCAGATCGTGCCGGTGGACTCCGAACACTCGGCGATCGCGCAGGCGCTGCGGTCGGGAGAGCACTCCGAGGTACGCCGACTCGTGCTCACCGCATCCGGAGGCCCGTTCCGAGGACGTACGCGCGAGCAGCTCGCCACGGCCACGCCGGCCGAGGCTCTCGCGCACCCGACGTGGGACATGGGACGCGTGGTGACCACCAACTCGGCGACGCTCGTGAACAAGGGGCTCGAGGTCATCGAGGCGCACCTTCTCTTCGGCATCGGCTACGCCGACATCGACGTCGTGGTGCATCCGCAGTCGATCGTGCACTCGATGGTGGAGTTCGTGGACGGGTCCACCATCGCCCAGGCGTCGCCGCCGGACATGCGCCTGCCGATCTCGCTGGGCCTGGACTGGCCGCACCGGATGACCGGTGTCGGCGCACCGCTCGACTTCACCCGTGCGTCGACGTGGACCTTCGAGCCGCTCGATGAGGAGGCCTTCGGCGCGGTCGCGCTCGCCAAGAGCGTGGGGGAGGCGGGGCGCACGTATCCCGCGGTGTTCAACGCGGCCAATGAGCAGGCCGTCGATGCGTTCCACGACGGACGGATCGGGTTCCTCGACATCCTCGACATCGTCCGCCGCGTCGTCGACACGCACGAGGCCCCCGCGACCCTGAGTCGCGAGGGCCTGGCCGATGCCGAGAGCTGGGCGCGCCGTGCCGCGGATGCGGCCGTGGCAGCGGCGGGTCAGTAGACCGTCAGTCCTTCTGCGGCGAACTGCCCGCGCACCCGGTCGATGAGCTCCTTCTCCGGTGCGGGAGTGTCTTCGAGGGGGTAGGTGCGCCCCAGCTCGTGCCACTTGTCGCGACCCATCTGGTGGAACGGCAGGACCTCGACGCGCGTGACGGTGCCCGGGGTGATCTCGTTCAGGGATGCGGCGTATCGGGCGACCGCGGCGACATTGTCGACGTCGTCGGTGAGACCCGGGACGAGGACGAACCGCACCCATACCTCGACGTCGCCCCGGCGTGCGAGCCTCTCACCGAACTCGAGGGTCGGCTCGAGCTCCCGACCCGTGACACGGCGGTAGGTGTCGGGGTCACCGGACTTCACATCCAGCAGGACCAGGTCGGTGTCGGCGAGCAGCTCGTCGGATGCGTGCGCTCCCAGGTAGCCGGACGTGTCGAGCGCCGTGTGGATCCCCATCTCCTTGGCGCCGCGGATCAATCGGGCGGCGAACGCGGGCTGCATCAGAACCTCGCCCCCGGAGATCGTGAGACCGCCTCCGGTGGCGCGGAAGACGCCGAGGTAGCGACGGAGGCGTTCCAGTACCGCATCCGCCGTCACGGGGACCCCGTCCTTCATGGCGAACGTGTCAGGGTTCTGGCAGTACAGGCACCGCAGCGGGCAGCCGTTGAGGAACAGCGTCAGGCGGGTTCCGGGGCCGTCGACCGCCGTCACCAGCTCCCAGGAGTGCACGGACCCGAGCTCGCCGGAGCGCATCGCTGCGAGGCGCCCCGCGCGATCGATGTCGGCGACTTCGAGGCCGTGGAGGCCGGCACCACCGCGACGGGTGGTGCCGGCCTCCACGACCGGAGCATCGAGCTGCACCGCGTCCCGGGGGAGCGGGGTGCCCAGCAGCACGGTCATGACCGTCTCACATCCCCCCGTGGAACGTGCGCGACAGCACGTCGAGCTGCTGCTCACGCGTCAGTCGCACGAAGTTCACGGCGTAGCCGGACACGCGGATCGTCAGCTGCGGATACGCCTCGGGGTTCTCCATGGCATCCAGCAGCGTCTCGCGGTTCAGCACGTTGACGTTCATGTGGTAGCCGTTGGAGCTGAAGTACGCGTCCAGAAGGCCCGCCAGGTTGTGCGAACGCTCGTCGGCGGTGCGGCCGAGGCCGGCAGGCACGATCGTGTTGGTCAACGAGATCCCGTCCTGGGCCTCCGTGTAGGGCACCTTGGCGACCGAGAGCGCCGAGGCCAGCATCCCGTGGGTGTCGCGTCCGTTCATCGGGTTGGCGCCCGGTGCGAACGGTTCGCCGGCGCGGCGTCCGTCGGGGGTGTTGCCCGTGGCCTTGCCGTAGACCACGTTCGAGGTGATCGTCAGCACGGACTGCGTCGGCAGCGCGTTGCGGTACATCGGGTGACGGCGAAGCTTCGCCATGAACCGTTCGACGAGCTCCACGGCGATCGCGTCCGCTCGGTCGTCGTCGTTGCCGTAGGCGGGGAAGACGCCCTCGGTGCGGTAGTCGACGACGATGCCGCGCTCGTCGCGGATCGGGGTGACGGTCGCGTACTTGATGGCGGAGAGGGAGTCGGCGGCGACCGAGAGCCCGGCGATGCCGAAGGCCATCGTGCGCAGCACGTCCTTGTCGTGCAGCGCCATCTCGAGACGCTCGTACGCGTACTTGTCGTGCGACCAGTGGATGCAGTTCAGAGCCTCCACGTAGGTCGCGGCGAGCCAGTCCATCATCCGGTCGAAGCGAGCGTCGACGTCGGCGTAGTCGAGGGGGCCGTCGCCGACGGGCGTCTCCTCGGGGGCGATCTGCTCGCCGGTGACCTCGTCGCGTCCGCCGTTGATGGCGTACAGCAGGGTCTTGGCGAGGTTCACGCGGGCGCCGAAGAACTGCATCTGCTTGCCGACGCGCATCGGCGACACGCAGCAGGCGATGGCCGCGTCGTCGCCCCACTGGGCGCGGATGAGGTCATCCGACTCGTACTGGACGGCCGACGTGTCGATCGACACCTGCGCGCAGAAGTTCTTGAACCCCTCGGGGAGCTGCTCGCTCCAGAACACGGTCATGTTCGGCTCGGGTGCGGGACCCAGGTTGTAGAGCGTCTGCAGGTAGCGGAACGAGGTGCGCGTCACCAGCGGACGGCCGTCCTCGCCGACGCCGCCGATCGTCTCGGTCACCCAGGTCGGGTCGCCGGAGAACAGCTGGTCGTATTCGGGGGTGCGAAGGAACCGCACGATGCGCAGCTTGATCACGAAGTCGTCGATGATCTCCTGCGCTTCGCTCTCGGTGAGCAATCCCCGCTCGAGGTCGCGCTGCACGAACACGTCGAGGAACGTCGAGGTGCGACCGAGCGACATCGCGGCACCGTTCTGCTCCTTCACCGAACCGAGGTAGGCGAAGTAGAGCCACTGGACGGCCTCGCGGGCGGTCGTGGCGGGACCGGAGATGTCGTAGCCGTAAGAGGCGGCCATCTGCTTCAGCTCGCCCAGGGCGCGGATCTGCTCGGCGTGCTCCTCGCGGGCGCGGACGACGTCCTCCGAGAACGGGGTCGTGTCGAGGCCCAGCTTGTCGAGTTTCTTCGCGGCGATGAGGGCGTCCACGCCGTAGAGCGCGACGCGGCGGTAGTCGCCGATGATGCGGCCGCGGCCGTAGGCGTCGGGCAGGCCGGTGATGATGTGCGACCGGCGGGCGGCGCGCACCGAGGGGGAGTACACGTCGAAGACGCCCTCGTTGTGCGTCTTGCGGTACTGCGTGTAGATCGCCTTCAGGGTCTCGTCGACCTCGTACCCGTAGGTCTTGAGGGCGCCCTCGACCATCCGCCATCCGCCGTTGGGCATGATCGCCCGCTTGAGCGGCGCGTCGGTCTGCAGGCCCACGATGAGCTCGTCGTCCTTGGCGATGTACCCGGGCTGGTGGGCCGTGATCGCGGCGGGCGTGTAGGGGTCGATGTCGTAGACGCCGCGCTCGCGCTCCTCGGGGAACATGGCGGCGAGCGTGTTCCACACCCGTGTCGTGCGCTCGGTGGGTCCCGCGAGGAACGAGCCGTCGCCGGTGTACGGGGTGTAGTTGCGCTGGATGAAGTCGCGCACGTCGACGCCGTCCTGCCACGGGCCGGCCGTGAAGCCGTCCCAGGCCTGGGGCTGGGCGTCCTGCGCGTCGCGGGATACTCCTGCGGGGGTGACGATGCTCATGATGTCGCTTCCTTGTCCTCGTGGGGCTGGTCGCGTCGGGTGGTGCTCGTCGTCGGGCGCCCGCCCGGCGGGCCTGTTGTCACGCTAGACCCGGGCTGGAGCGGCGTTCCGAGCGTGCACGCCGTGAATAATCACAGAGGTCAGACCACTTACTTCGTTGTGTGGGAACAACAAGGTGCTCGCGACGCCAGGGACCAAGGTCCCACGTGTGATCGAGGCCGCCGTCGGGAGGCGGACGCGGGTTCAGTCCTCGTACGGAACGGGCCAGCGCGGCTCGGGAACGGGCCATCCGGCGTCGCGCAGTGCGCGGCGTGCGAGTTCGCGAGCGGAGTACGGCGTGCGCTGCCCGCGGATATCGCGGTAATCCTGGTGGCCGGGTCCGGCCCAGAGGATCGCGTCGCCCTCGCCGACCAGGGCGACGGCCTCGACGATCGCGCGCTCGGGCGGCGAGAACTCGTGGATCTCCGCATCCGGACGGGCGCGTCGAGCCCCCTCGATCAGGGTCGCGCGGATTGACGTCGGTTCCTCGAAACGCGGATGGTGGTCGGTGATGACGAGGATGTCGCTGCCCTCGACGCCGGTGCGCCCCATGTCGTGACGCTTGGTCGTGTCGCGATCGCCGTCGGCGCCGAACAGCATGAGCACGCGGCCGGGGGTGACGCGGCGGACCGCGGCCAGGGTCTTCTCGAAGGCATCGGGCGAATGCCCGAAGTCCACGTACACGGCGGGTCCCGCGTCTCCCGAGACCCGCTCGGTGCGACCCGGCAGGTAGGCATCGATGCGCGAGCCGTCCAGCGTGTCCACGAGCCGCTGCCACGGATAGCCGCCCTCGTACATCATGACGATGGCGAGCGCCGCGTTGGCGGCCATGTGGCGACCGATCACCGGCACCACGGTCTCGAGGCGTTCGCCGTCGGGGCCGTGGAGCGCGAACCGGGTGCCTTCCTGGCGCTCGTCGATGATCTCGACCCGCCAATCGGCGGTGGCGGCGAGCGTGGCATCGGCGGCGATGTCGGGCGTCGCGATCGTGGTGAAGGGGATCTCGCACCGCGCCACGACGTCGGCGGCTGCGGCCGAGTCGAGCGAGATGACGGCGCGGCGGGCGCGGTCGGGGCGGAAGAGCGGGAGTTTCGCCTCGAGGTACTCCTGCATGTCCGCGTAGTCGTCGAGGTGGTCGTGGGTGAGGTTCGTGAAGGCGGCGACGTCGAAGACGATCCCGTCGACGCGGTGACGGCTCAGCGCCTGCGCGCTCACCTCGACCGCGACCGCCTCGACGCCCCGCTCGCGCATGAGCGCGAGGAGAGCGTGGAACTCGGATGCCTCGGGCGTGGTCAGGCGCGACACGATCACCTGGCCGGCGATGTGACGTTCGGCGGTCGAGGAGAGCCCGGTCACGACGCCGAGCTGCGAGAGCATGCCCTCGAGGAGGTGGGACACGCTCGTCTTGCCGTTCGTGCCCGTCGTGGCGAACAGCAGGGGGAGCTCGTCATCGATGCCCGTGCCGTAGACCCACGCGGAGAGCTCGCCCATCCGCGCCCGCGGGTTCTCGAGGACGAGCAGCGGGACAGGGGATGCGCCGATGAGCTCGGCGCCCGCCGCATCCGTGATGATCGCGACGGCGCCGCGCTCGATCGCCTGAGCGGCGAACTCCGCGCCGTGGCGATTCACGCCCCGGAGGGCCACGAATGCCTCGCCCGGGCGGAGGTCCGCCGTCGCGAGTGTGATGCCGTGCAGCTCGACCCCCCGGGCGTCGCCGCGCACCTCGGCCCCGAAGCGGATCGCGAGATCGCCCAGCGCCCGCGTCGGCGGGTTCTCTGGGCGCAGGACCGGGGGCAGATTCGCGGGCGATGACATGGCCCTCCATTCAATCAGACGCGATCCGTGCCCGTGGCTCGCCGTGGGGTGCACGGCTCGCTCAAAGCCGTCGCCGCTACGGTGGTGCGGTGACGATCCTCGCCTTCGTGATCGGTGTCGTGGTGCTCGTCGTCGGCCTCGCCGTCTCGATCGCCCTCCACGAAATCGGCCATCTCCTGCCCGCCAAGGCGTTCGGCGTGCGCGTCGGGCAGTACATGATCGGCTTCGGCCCGACGCTGTTCTCGCGGCGCCGCGGCGAGACGGAGTACGGCGTCAAGCTGCTGCCGCTGGGCGGCTACATCTCGATGGCGGGCATGTACCCGCCCGCGCCCACGGGGCAAGAGGATGTGGAGGACGCCGCGGCGACCCGAGGCCGCGCGGCTCGGCGGCGCGTGTCGTCCCGCTTCTTCCGCACGCTCGTTCAGGACGCACGCGAGGCCAACGCGGAGACGTTGATCGGCGCCGAGGAGCGCACCTTCTACCGGCTCCCCGTCTACAAGCGCGTCATCATCATGCTGGGCGGGCCCTTCATGAACCTGCTGCTGGCGATCGTGCTCTTCACGATCCTCTTCAGCGGGTTCGGGGTGCAGACCGCGACGACGACCGTGTCCTCGCTCAGCGAATGCGTGCCGGTCTCGTCGGCGTCCCAGGACTGCGCGTCCACCTCCGCGCCGGCCGAGCAGGCCGGCCTCGAGCCGGGTGACACCATCGTCTCGATCGACGGTGTTGCGGTCGCCGACTTCACCGAGGCGACCGCGCTCATCCAGGCGTCGCCGGGGCGGGCGATGAACTTCGTCATCGACCGGGACGGCACGCAGCGCACCGTGACGATCACGCCGGCGGCCGTGCCCAAGGCGGACGACCCGAGCATGGAAATCGGCTTTATCGGGGTGCGTCCCACCGGCGCGCTCGTCGCTCAGCCGTTGTGGGCAGGCCCGCAGGCCGCGATCGAGAACGTGGGCGCCGTCGCCGGCATCATCGTCAAGCTGCCGGTGATGGTGGCAGAGACGGCTTCGACCCTCGTCACGGGCGCCGAGCGCGATCCGAACGGTCCGCTGAGCGTCGTGGGCGCGGGCGTGATCGCGGGGGAGATGGCGTCGTCCTCCTCGCCGATCGTCAACCGCGTGGCCGGCATCGTCGGCCTCCTGGGCTCGCTGAACATCGCGCTGTTCGTCTTCAACCTCGTGCCGCTGCTGCCGCTCGACGGCGGGCACGTCGTCGTCGCCCTGTGGGACGGCATCAAGAGATGGTGGGCGCGCATCGCGCGCCGCCCGGCGCCCCGCCCCGTGGATGCGACAAAGCTGGTGCCGTTGACGTTCGTCGTCGTGGCGGCGCTCGCGGTCATGGGCGGCGTGCTGATCCTGGCAGACCTCATCAACCCGCTGTCGCTGATCTGAGCGGCGTCAGGCTGTCGGCATCCTCAGGGCGGCGGCGATGAGACGCTCGAGGGTCCGCATCCCGTCGCGGGACAGGATGGACTCCAGGTGGCCCTGCACCGAGGCGAAGCCGTCTCCGCGCAGCGCATAGACGTCGCCCGACACGGGATCGGCCGACACCTCGGCGCGGTCGATGACCGAGGTGCCCGGTGCGACGCGCGCGGTGAAGGTGTTGTAGAAGCCGATGGATGCGGGCTCACCGAAGACGTCCACCTCGAGCTGCAGACCCTGGTGCGGGCGCGCCAGCGGCGCGAGCGCGATGCCGAGCCGGTCCGCGAGGATCTGATGGCTCAGGCACACGGCCAGCAGCGGGCGGTGGGCGTCCAGGCGGGCGCCGACGATCTCGCGCATCCGACGGATGCGGGCGCTCTCATCGTCGCGGGGATCGCCGGGACCGGGGCCCGCGATCACGAGGTCGGCCGCGTCGAGCGTGCCCGCGTCCGCGACGCTCCAGTCGACGATCGTCGTTTCGAGGCCGAGGTGGCGCAGCTGGTGCGCGAGCATCGTCGTGAAGCGGTCCTCCGCATCCACGACGACGGCCGTGCGGCCCGCGAAGGGGCCGTCGGAGGAGCCGCTCTGCGGGTTCAGCCAGAACGCTGCGAGGCGCGAGTTGCGCGAGGCGAGGAGGGCGGCGATGCCGGGGTCCTCCGCCAGCGGTCGGGCCGCGGCGGGTGCGTCGGGGTCCGCGATGCGCGTACGGGGGACGGCGCCGATGGCACCCAGCACGCCCGCGGCCTTGCCGTGGGTCTCACCGACCTCGCCATCGGGGTCCGAGTGGCGCACGAGCGTGGCGCCGACCGGCACACGCAGGCGGCCGTCGACGAGGTAGGCGGTGCGGATGAGGATGGGCGCGTCGAGGTCGTGACCGGTGCCGGCCGCATCCGCCGTCGGCGTGAACAGCGCAGCGACCCCGGAGTAGTAGCCGCGCGGCTCGGTCTCGTGCCGTGCGATCACGGTGCACGCGTTCTGCATGGGCGAACCGGTCACCGTGGGCGCGAACATCGTCTCGCGCAGAATGGTGCGAGGATCCAGCCGCGACGAGCCGCGCAGCATGTACTCCGTGTGCGTGAGCCGCGACATCTCCTTGAGGTGCGGGCCGGTGATGCGTCCGCCGTCGGAGCAGACGGCGCTCATCATCTTGAGCTCCTCGTCCACGACCATGAAGAGCTCTTCGGTCTCCTTGGTCGACTCCAGGAACTCGGCCAGTGTCTCCACCGTCGCGCCGGTGTCGGGATGGCGGAACGTGCCGGAGATCGGGTTCATCGTGACGATGCCGCCCTGCGCGCTCACGTGGGCCTCGGGGCTCGCGCCGACGGCGACGTGCCCGTCGGTGACCACCGCGAAGGTCCAGTACGCGCCGCGCTCGTGCTCGAGCAGAGCGCGGAACCAGGTGAGCGCGGTCACGCGCGGATCGGCCGTCACCGACGCGGTGAAGTCGCGCCGGATGACGAAGTTGGCGCCCTCGCCCCGGCCGATCTCGTCGGCGATGACGGTGCGGACGATGTCGGCGTACGTCTCGTCCGACATGTCGAAGCCCGCATCCTCGAGCGGGATGGGGGTCGTGGGGAGCGCGGCGAGCACCTCCTCGCGCGGGAGCGAGCGATGCTCGGTGACGACGAGGCAGCGCAGCGGCGCACCGTCGTCGTGGCAGACGAAGCCGCGTTCGCGCACCTGCCGGTACGGCACGAGCGCCAGCACCTCGCGGGGCGTGCCGTCGGCGTCGTGCAGCGGGATGTCGGCGAGCAGCTCGACGTCCACGACGTCGCCGGTGAGCACCTCGACGGTCTGCGTGTCGCGCGCGATGAGCGCGAAGGGCGCAGCGGATGCGGTCAGGTCGCTGATCAGGGAGGCGGCGTTGTCCATCTTGGTCGTTCCTTCGTCCAGAAAGCGGCCGCCTCATGAAGAAGGACCGCCCAGGGGCGGTCCGTGTCACACACGCACACCGCCTACGCGGTGTGCCACCAGGTGCGGTTCGTGTGCATGGCGAGAAAGTACCACATCCATCCATGACCGCTCGGTGACGTCGGGCCGACGTGGGCGCAAGCCTCGGTCCCCACACAGGAGCGGGCGCGTAGGCTGATCGCGTGCCAGCCGTCAACCTCGGGATGCCGCGCGTCCCGGAAATCCTCGCCCCGCGCCGCAAGAGCCGCCAGATCCGCGTCGGCAAGGTGCTCGTCGGCGGGGATGCGCCTATCAGCGTGCAGTCGATGACGACGACCAAGACGACCGACATCAACGCGACGTTGCAGCAGATCGCGGAGCTGACCGCATCCGGCTGCGAGATCGTGCGCGTCGCGGTTCCCAGCCAGGACGACGCCGATGTGCTGCACATCATCGCGAAGAAGAGTCAGATCCCGGTCATCGCCGACATCCACTTCCAGCCGAAGTACGTCTTTCAGGCGATCGATGCCGGATGCGCCGCCGTCCGGGTGAACCCCGGCAACATCCGCCAGTTCGACGACAAGGTGGGCGAGATCGCGAAGGCCGCATCTGCGGCGGGCGTTTCGCTTCGCATCGGCGTGAACGCGGGCTCGCTCGATAAGCGTCTGCTGGAGAAGTACGGCAAGGCCACCCCGGAAGCTCTCATGGAGAGCGCCGTGTGGGAGGCGTCGCTGTTCGAGGAGCACGACTTCCACGACTTCAAGATCTCGGTCAAGCACAACGACCCGGTCGTGATGGTGAAGGCGTACCGCCTGCTCGCCGAGCGCGGCGACTGGCCCCTGCATCTGGGTGTCACCGAGGCGGGCCCTGCATTCCAGGGCACGATCAAGTCGGCGACCGCCTTCGGCATCCTGCTCTCCGAGGGCATCGGCGACACCATCCGCGTCTCGCTGTCCGCGCCTCCTGCGGAGGAGGTCAAGGTCGGCCACCAGATCCTGCAGTCGCTGAATCTTCGCGAGCGCAAGCTCGAGATCGTCTCGTGTCCCTCGTGCGGCCGTGCACAGGTCGATGTCTACACCCTCGCCGACGACGTCACCGAGGGGCTGAAGGACATGACGGTGCCGCTGCGCGTCGCGGTCATGGGCTGTGTCGTCAACGGACCCGGTGAGGCACGAGACGCCGACCTCGGTGTCGCCAGCGGCAACGGCAAGGGGCAGATCTTCGTGAAGGGCGAGGTCGTGAAGACGGTGCCCGAGAGCGAGATCGTCGCGACCTTGATTGCGGAGGCCAACCGCATCGCCGCCGAGATGGGCCCTGACGCTCCCCTCGGCACCGCCCAGGTCGTCACCGCCTGACCCCCCCCGCATCCGCTCGCCGGGGTCTGCGGTCGCCGCTCGGAGTGTTTTCGGTTGCCCGAGTTGCGTCGCATATGCGCAGATGCCACAGGTTTGCGCAGATGCGCCTGTCAATGACTGGCGCGGTTGCGCAACCGCGACGCAACTCGGGCGTGCGGGTGATCGTGGATCGCGGTGCCCGCCCCTGACGCAGAAGCACCCCGCATCCGAGCGACGGATGCGGGGTGCTTCGCTGTGGCGGATCAGCTCCAGAGCGAGTGGTAGGCGTTGATCGCCGGCTGACCGCCGAGGTGCGCGTAGAGCACCGTGGAGTCCTTGGGGATGTCGCCGGAGCCGACGAGGTCGATGAGCCCGGCGAGCGACTTGCCCTCGTACACGGGGTCGGTGATCATCGCCTCGAGCTGGGCGCCGAGTGCGATCGCCTCCATGGTCGAGTCGACCGGAATCCCGTACAGATCACCCGCCCACCCCTCGAGCACCTGGATCTCGTCGTCGCGCAGGTCGCGGCCCAGTTCGATGAGCTCGGCCGTGGCGCGGGCGATGCGGCCGACCTGGTCGCGGGTCTTGGCGAGCGTCGCGGATGCGTCGATGCCGAGCACCCGGCGCTTGACGCCGGTCAGGTCCTCCAGCGCGGCGAAGCCCGCGATCATGCCGGCGTGAGTCGAGCCGGTCACCGTGCAGACGACGATCGTGTCGAAGAACACGCCGAGCTGCTTCTCCTGCTCGGCCACCTCGAACGCCCAGTTGGCGAAGCCGAGGCCGCCCAGCGGGTGCTCCGATGCGCCCGCGGGGATCGGGTACGGCGTGCCGCCGGCGTCCTCCACCTCCGCGAGAGCCTGCCGCCACGAATCCCGGATGCCGATGTCGAAGCCGGCGTCGTCGAGCCGCGAGTCCGCTCCCATCATGCGTGAGAGCAGGATGTTGCCGACCTTGTCGTTGGTGGGGTCGTCCCACGGCACCCACTTCTCCTGCACGAGGCGCGCCTTCAGACCCAGATGTGCGGCGACGGCGGCGACCGCGCGGGTGTGGTTCGACTGGTAGCCGCCGATCGACACGAGGGTGTCCGCCCCCGAGGCGAGCACGTCGGGGACGATGTACTCGAGCTTGCGGACCTTGTTGCCGCCGAAGGCGAGTCCGCTGGAGACGTCTTCGCGCTTCGCCCACACCTGGGCGCCGCCGAGGTGCTGGGTGAGACGCTTCAGGTGCTGCAGCGGGCTGGGCCCGAAGGTGAGCGAGTGGCGGGGGAACTGGTCGAGCTTCATGCGGAGTACTCCTCGGCTGTCGGGGTGTCGGGGGTCTGCGGCTGCTCGACGGCGAGGCTCTGCCAGGTCTGTTCGGCGAGGGCTGCGGCGCCCGCGACATCGCCGGCCGCGCACAGTTCGATGAGTCGCGCGTGGCGTGCGGCCGAGGCGTGCCCTTCGGTCGAGCCGAAGCGCAGGCGCTCGGCGCGTTGGAGCACGGGTTCGTACTGCCCCAGAACGGTGCGTACCGCGGCGTTTCCGGATGCGGCGAGCGCGACGTCGTGGAACGCGTGGTCGGCGGCGAGGGCGGCCTCCACGTCGCCGGCCGCGTGCGCGGCGGTGAAGGCGGCGTTCGCCTCCCGCATCCGTTCGATGTCGTCCGCACTCAGGCGGGGGACCGCCGTCTCGACCGCCAGCCGGTGCATGGCCGCGACGACCGCCTGCGCGTCGCGGACGCTCTGCGGGTCGATCGGCGCGACGACGGTGGAACGGCCCGGAAGCGCCCGCACGAGCCCCGATCGACCGAGTTCTAGCAGGGCCTCTCGGACCGGCGTGCGGCTCACCCCGAGCCAGGCGGCGATCTCCGTGTCGCGCAGCTGCTCGTCGGGTGCGAGGGTGCCGTCGACGATCGCGTCGCGCAGGCGCACGTATACCTCGTCGCGCAGCAGGGACCGAGGCGGAAGCGTCTGCGAGGGAATCGGCATGCAATATATTGCGCATGCCGGCACCCTCCCGGTCAAATCGACGCACCGTCCTGCGACATCTGCACGACGCGTGGTGCAGACGTGAACAGGAGGGGGCCTCGAGACCTGCATGGGCAGCTTCGCCGTGCACATGTCACGGCGTTCGGATGAATCTGCTCGGTTCGGGAACCGAACGAGCGATGCCGGACACTTCAGAGTGTGAGAGATGCTGAAGCCGCGTTGTGGCAACGGGTGCGTGCCGGCGATGAGTCGGCGTTGGGGGATGTGTTCGATCTGCATCAGGGGCGGGTGTTCCGGCATGCGTTCCGGTTGCTGGGGGATCACGAGGATGCGAAGGATGCGGTGGCGGTCGCGTTCTTTGAGCTGTGGCGCAAGCATGGGTCGGTGCATGCGGTGGACGGTTCGGTGCTGCCGTGGTTGCTGGTCACGGTTGCTCATGCCGCGCGGAATCTGGATCGGGCGGCCCGGCGGTATCGGGCGCTGTTGGCGAAGACCCCGGCGGGGCGTCATGTCGACGCGCCGTCGGTGTCGGATGAGACCGGGGTGCTTGCCGCGCTGAAGAAGCTGCCCGAGCGGGAGCGAGCCGTCGTCGTACTGGCGGTGCTGGAGGGCTACTCGGAGCGGGAGGTCGCGGAGGCTCTGGGTATCGCGCCGGGGACTGTGAAGTCGAGGTTGGCGCGCGCGAAGGCAAGGCTCCGCGAGGAGATGGCCGAGGTGGAGGCATCATGGGCGTGAACGACGACCGGCTCTCGGCCGGCGAACAGAACGAGCTGCGTGCTCTGGTCACCGCGGGCGCGGGCAGGATGCGTGCCGCGCGGCGGCGTCGGATGCAAGCGGTCACGGGCGGTGCCGCGGTGGTCCTGGTCGCCGCCGTGGTGGGTGCGGTCGCGCTGACCGCGCTCGGCAGCCCGGACCGCATCGCCACCCCGATCGAGACCACCGCGACGCCTACCCCGACCCGCACCCCGGAGCCCACGACGACGCCCGACGAGCCGGCGACGGCGGTGATGGCGTTCGGCGGGTCCTGTGCGAATGTCGTCGATGCCGAGTGGTTGACGCAGCGGGTGGGGATCACGATGGCCGAGTACCCGCTGGCCTGGCCATACCCCGCCTACGAGCTCAACGGCGCTCTGAGCTGTTGGTGGCACGCACCCGAGTCGTACGCGAGTCCGCGGCTCGAGATCACGGTTCTCCCCGCGGTCGCGCGCGACGGCTCGCTCTTGGCGACGAGTGAGTTGTCCTGCCCGGAGGATGCCGGCACCTGCATCGCCGCCGTGGCTGCTAACGGATCGTGGATGTACATCCGTGCGTATGCGGACCAGCCGGCGGATTGGGCGCCCCAACTGGTGGACGACCTCGTCGCGCGAGCGGGTCAGTATCCAGCGCCGCAGCGAGCGGAGCGCCTCGTCGGATGGTGGTCCCTGCCGGACTGCGAGTGGATCGCCTCCGTCGCTACGCCGAACGATGCCAAGGAAGCGGAGTTCGGCGAGGACGATGCCGCGCTCGACGGTCGCTTCGCAGAAGCGGCGAAGGGGCTGGCCGGCTATGAAACCTCGTGTAACTGGCTCGTCCCGATCGCAGCGGAAGACGGCGGCGGTTACGGGTATGCCGGAGTAGCAGTCGTGCCCGGGGGCGCGCAGTTCTTCGACGCGATCGCCGCCAGTGAAGGAGCCGAGTCTGTCACAGTCGCTGGCGCGGACCGTGCCACAACGGCACGCGGGCTGGACCGTCTGGAAGCGTACGACCCACGGCTGGTGGTCGCGTCCGGCGAAAACCTCCTCATCCTCACGGGTGACAACGGGGTGCCCCCGGAGTCCCTGGCATACCTCGTGGAGCCGTACCTCACGGCCCTCAACGCCACGCTCGGCTGACCCCCCGGACATCCCGGGACACCCGGCCCGCCGTGAGCCGTCGCGCTCACGGCGGGCCGCCGCATCCGTAGACTGGGAATCGTGGTCACACGTCTGTCAACGTTCTTTCTCCGCACGCTCCGCGAAGACCCCTCCGACGCCGAGGTCGCCAGCCACAAGCTGCTGATCCGCGCCGGCTACATCCGACCGCAGGCGGCCGGTATCTTCGCGTGGCTCCCGCTCGGGCTGCGCGTGAAGGCGAAGATCGAGACGGTCGTGCGCGAGGAGATGGCGGCGGCCGGTGCGCAGGAGGTGCACTTCCCGGCGCTCATGCCCCGTGGCGCGTACGAGGCGACCGGTCGCTGGGACGAGTACGGCGACCTGCTCTTCCGCCTCCAGGATCGCAAGGGCGGTGACTACCTGCTCGCCCCGACGCACGAGGAAGCCTTCACTCTGCTCGTGAAGGACCTCTACTCGTCCTACAAGGACCTCCCGCTGACGATCTATCAGATCCAGGACAAGTATCGCGACGAGGCGCGTCCCCGCGCCGGTCTGCTGCGCGGTCGCGAGTTCACGATGAAGGACGCCTACTCCTTCGACGCGACGGATGCGGGGCTCGATGCCTCCTACCAGGCGCAGCGCGACGCCTACGAGCGCATCTTCCAGCGGCTCGGTCTCGAGTACGTCATCGTCCAGGCGGATGCGGGCGCGATGGGCGGATCGCGCTCCGAGGAGTTCCTGCACCCCACTCCCGTCGGTGAAGACACCTTCGTGCGCTCCGCCGGGGGGTACGCGGCCAACGTCGAGGCGTACACGACCGCGGCACCGGAGGCCGGTCCGATCGAGGGTCTGCCGGAGCCGGTCGTCTTCGACTCGCCGAACACCCCGACGATCGCGACGCTCGTCGACCACATGAACGCCCACCTCGAGGGCGAGTACACCGCCGCCGACACGCTCAAGAACGTCGTGTTGGCACTCACGCACCTCGACGGTTCGCGTGAGCTCGTCGTCATCGGACTGCCGGGCGACCGCGAGGTCGACGACAAGCGCGTCGAGGTCGCCTTCGCGCCGGCCGAGGTCGCACCCGCCACCGAGGCGGACTTCGCCGCCCACCCGCTGCTGGTCAAGGGCTACATCGGGCCCTGGTCGCCCGAAGGTGCCGTGCTGGGCGAAGAGTCGGCCACCGGCATCCGCTACCTTCTCGACCCCCGTGTCGTCGACGGCACGAGCTGGGTCACCGGTGCCAACATCGACCAGAAGCACGTGCACTCGCTCGTCGCCGGCCGTGACTTCTTCGCCGACGGCACCGTCGATGTCGCGAACGTGCGCGAGGGTGACCCTGCCCCCGACGGCTCCGGCCCTGTCACGCTCGCGCGCGGCATGGAGATCGGACACGTCTTCCAGCTGGGCCGGAAGTACGCCGAGGCGCTGGGGCTCAAGGTACTCGACGAGAACGGCAAGCTCGTCACCGTCACGATGGGCTCCTACGGCATCGGCGTGACCCGCATCCTCGCGATCATCGCCGAACTGAACAACGACGAGAAGGGTCTCATCTGGCCCGCGTCGGTCGCGCCGTTCGACGTGCACGTCGTGGCGGCAGGGCGGGATGCCGCGGCTTTCGAGCTGGCGGAGGAGATCAGTGCAGAGCTCGAGTCCCGAGGTATGGACGTGCTCTACGATGATCGGCCCAAGGTCTCGCCCGGAGTGAAGTTCGGCGACGCCGAGCTGGTCGGCATCCCGCGCGTCGTCGTCGTCGGCCGTGATGCGGCCGAGGGACTCGTCGAGGTGTGGGATCGTCGCACCGGCTCACGCGAGAAGCTCGCGCTCGAGGCGGCGTACCGGCTGCTGCAGGAGAGCTGAGCCTCAGCTCTCGGACGCGGGTTCGCCCCGCAGCCACGGGCGGCCGAGCGGCAGCAGGTGGCGGTGCATCGTGCGCCACAGGAACTTCTCGACGAGCATGTAGAGCGCCAGCGCGGATGCGGCCAGCAGCAGCACCGATCCGACGGATCCCAGCATCGGCGCGTCGGCGAAGGCTCCGGCGGACTGCAGGCCGAGTCCTCCGGCGACGCAGATCAGCGTCATGGGCAGGACCCCGTTGTGCAGCGCCCCGGGCACGGCGAACAGAAGCGCCAGCACGGCGAAGATCAGCGAGAAGAGTCCGCGCGCCTGCGCGGTGACCTCGAAGAAGCCGAGCTCCTCGCCCAGCAGGAATCCGGGGACGACGATCCAGTACCACCCGAACGCGTTGTAGACGATGAAATGGAAGTCGTCACCGATGAAGTAGGAGAGCATTCCAGCTGTCACCTGCACCACGCCGCCGAAGGCCGCCCCGATCCAGAACACCGGGTTCTCGTCCTGCAGTCCGAGGTGCGTGAGCTGCGCTGTCAGGGTCGCGATCACGAAGCCGAGCAGCCCGATGAGTCCGGGATCGGCCGGCTGGAACGGGTAGCCGCGGAGGGTGGGGGACGACGTCATCTCGCTCCTTGTTCGACGGGTATCGCAAGCCAGCTTGCCGTTTCCAGGTGGAGCTCGGCAACACGGCGACCGGGAGCTGCGCGCCTCAGAGGCGGGCGTATCGTGCCCGGAACAGGCAGAACAGTCCGTAGGCGATCAGTCCTCCACCCACCGCGATCGCGATGAGCGGGCCCGCGGGCAGTTCGAGGAGGGACCGCACCGCGCCGTCCAGACCACCCGCCTCCTGTGCATCGACACGGATCGCGGCGACGCCCAGGAGCACACCGACCGTCGCGAGCGAGACGCCCTTGGCCACGTAGCCGACGACGCCCAGCGTCTCGACCACAGCCCGCATCGCTCCGGCCGGCACCGAGAGCTTCTTGCGGAAGCCTCGCCGCACCCCGATCACGCCGAACGCGACGCCAGCCACGAGAACGCCGACTCCCACCGCGCCGAGGATGAACGGTCCGCCGGGGATCGACAGGACTCCGCTGCTTGTCTCCTTGACGCTCTCGTCCCCATCCGATCGGCCGCCGACGGACACGACGATCGCGATGACACCGAGGGCCGCGAACGCAGCGGCCTGGCCCGCCTCAGACAGTCTTTGGGTCCATGTGCCTTTCTCGCCCGCACCCTCGAGCGCGGCCACGGCGTGCCACAGCGCCAGCGCCAGGAGCGCGAGCGCCACCGCCCAGAGCGCGACGAGTCCGCCTGGGGAGGCCGCCAGAGCGCGGAACGCCCCGGACTGGTCGGCGTGGCCGTCCCCGCCGAAGGCGACGGCGAGCACGATGCCGCCCAGCATGACGTGGACGAGGCCGGTCGCCGCGTAGCCCGCCTTCGCGAGCGTGCGCAGACGCGGGTCGCTCTCGAGGCGCCGGGCGGTCTTCTTCGGGGTGCTCATCGACGCAGAATACGATCTCGCGCGTCGAGAGCCGAGGGGTTGCGGAGCATGCGGGTCCGCGGGTGCCGCGCGCCTACAATGTCCCGATGCCCGAACACGTTCCGCTGCGCCGCCGACTGCGGGTCAGTGCTCTGCCGGGTCTCTTGGATGCGGCGCCCGCGCGAGTCGTGCTGCTCATCGGCGTCGTCGTCGTGGTGCTCGGCCTGCTCATCGTCATCCGTCCGCTCGCCTCCCTCGTGCTGCTCGGACTCTACGTCGGGCTGAGCGTCATCGTCTCCGGGGTGCTCGAGCTGGTGTCTCGGCGCGCCGGGCCCACCTGGTGGACACGGTTGATCGCGCTGTTGTGGATCGCGGGCGGGATCGTCATCCTCGTCTGGCTCGGACGCAGCATCGAACTGCTGCCTCCCACTCTCGCGGTGCTGCTCGTCGTCGGCGGTCTCGCATCCGTCGGTGACGCGCTCGCGCGGGGCGTCGTCAGCGTTCGCGTGCTCTCGGCCGTCTGGGGTGGCGCTCAGGTCGCGTTCGGCGTCCTGTCGCTGACCTGGCCCGACGTCACGCTGCTCGTCGTCGCCGTCGTCTTCGGTGTGCGCACGATCGTCTTCGGTGTCGGGCTCATCGCCCGTGGCATCCGCACGCGGAATCCACGCGTGCCCGAAGCGGACCGGATACGGGCGGCTCCCTCACGGCGACGCCGGGTCCTGCGTGCGGTGGGCCGCTACGCGCTCTCGTTCGTGCTCGTGGTCAGCACGGTGGGTGGCTTCGGACTGAACGACTGGCTCCGCGAGGGCGCCCCCGTCGTCGACGCCTTCTACGACCCTCCCGCGCACGTGCCCGAGGGACACGGGCAGCTGATCCGTGTGGGCGAGTACGGCGGTCGTGAGCCCGACCGCGGCACGGTGCAGCGCATCCTCTACACGACGCGCTCGTCCACCGGTGCGTCCGCCGTCGGCAGCGGGATGGTCATCATCCCCGACGATCCGCCGCCCGGTCCCCGCCCGGTCCTGCTGTGGAACCACGGCACGACGGGCGTGGCGCGCGGCTGCGCACCGAGTCTCGCCGACGGCACGGCGACGAAGTGGGCGATCCCCGCGCTCGAGCGCATGCTCGCCCGCGGGTGGGTCGTGGTCGCGCCCGACTACAGCGGCCAGGGTGCGCCGGGTGAGTTCCCGTACCTGATCGGCACGGGCGAAGCACGTTCGGCGCTGGATGCGGTGCTGGCCGCCGGCGAGATCGAGGATCTCGTGCTGTCGCCGGAGACCGTCGTGTGGGGGCACTCGCAAGGAGGTCATGCCGCGCTGTGGACGACCATGCTCGCGCCGGAATACACACCGGGCATCGATGTGCTCGGGACGGCCGCGTTCGCTCCCGCCGCCGATCCCGTCGCTCTGGCGAGCGAGCTGACCGGGGGCGACGCGGGGGCGATGCTGACGGTGCTCGTCTCCTGGGTCATCGTGCCGTACGCAGACACGTACTCGGATGTCCGGCTCGAGGACTACGTGACGACGGGGGCGCGCTCTTTCATCCGAGAGATGACGCAGCGGTGCCTGAGCGAGCCGGGCGTGATGGTCTCGGCGCTGACCGCGCTGGGGCTGAGTGAAGACACCCCGTTCGACACCGCTGAGCTCACGCGCGGCGCCCTCGGACGCCGCCTGGCCCAGAACGTGCCGACGGGGCCATGGGACACGCCGATGTTCATCGCGTGGGGCACGAACGACGAGGTGCTGCCGACGAAGACGCAGCGCGACCTCGTGGACCGGCTGTGCGAGGCGGGGGAGCGCGTGCGCGCCGTGCCGGTGGCGGGGCGCGGGCACCAGGACATCCTCCAGCCGCGCTCCGGAATGCTGACCTCGCTGGTGCGCTGGACGAACTCGTTGCGCGCCGACGTGGTGCCCGAGAGCGTCTTCGACGACTGCGGCGGATGAGGCCGGATCGGGTAACGTAGGGGGGATGCGGCGGCGTCGCCCGCCGCGAAGAGCTGAATATAGGAGGTCACCGTGGATATCGATCTCGGACTGCTGCGTACCGTCGAACGCGAGAGGGAGATCCCCTTCGACGAACTCGTCGCCATCATCGAGCAGGCGATCCTGACCGCCTACGCGAAGCACACCTCGCCGAGCGGCGAGCTGCCCGAGGGCGCGCGCTCTCACCTCGACCGCAAGACGGGCCACGTCGGAGTGTTCATCCCCGTGCGCGACGAAGAGGGCGTCATCGTCGGAGAAGAGGAGAGCACGCCGGAGGACTTCGGCCGTATCGCCGCTTTCGCCGCCAAGCAGGTCATCAACCAGCGACTGCGCGACATCGCCGACGACGCCGTGCTGGGAGAGTTCCGCGGCAAAGAAGGCGACATCGTCGCCGGCGTCATCCAGCAGGGCCCCAACCCTCGCATGGTCCACGTCGACCTCGGCACCGTCGAGGCGATCCTGCCGCCCGAGGAGCAGGTGCCCGGCGAGGAGTACCGCCACGGTTCCCGCATCCGCGTCTACGTGACGAGCGTCTCGAAGGGGACGAAGGGGCCGGCGATCACGGTGTCGCGCACGCACCCCGGCCTGGTCCGCAAGCTCTTCGCGCTCGAGGTGCCCGAGATCGCCGCCGGTGTCGTCGAGATCGTCGCGCTCGCCCGCGAGGCCGGCCACCGCACCAAGATGGCCGTTCGCACCGACGACCCGTCGATCAACGCGAAGGGCGCCTGCATCGGCGAACTCGGACGCCGCGTGCGCGCCGTCACCGAGGAGCTGAACGGCGAGAAGATCGACATCGTCGACTACCACGCCGATCTCGCGACCTTCGTCGCCAACGCCCTCTCGCCCGCCAAGGTGACGTCCGCGTTCGTGCTGGATCAGACCACGAAGGCCGTCCGCGCGCTCGTCCCCGACTACCAGCTGTCGCTGGCGATCGGTAAGGAAGGGCAGAACGCCCGGCTCGCCGCCAAGCTCACCGGCGCGAAGATCGACATCCAGCCCGACAGCATCCTGGAGAGCTGACGCGTCCCTGACCCCCTCGGTCGACAGGTGTAAGATGGAACCCGTACGAACGTGCGTCGGATGTCGCACGCGTGCTTCCCGGAAAGACCTCCTGCGTGTGGTCTGCGTGGATTCCGCGCTCGTCATCGACGAGCGCGGGGCACTGCCGGGCAGAGGCGCGTGGGTCCACGAGACGCCCGAATGCATGGATGCCGCCCTGAGGCGCCGTGCGTTCGTGCGGGCATTGCGTGTGTCAGGCCCGCTTGACACGCAGACCATCGAGAAACGGCTGAACGGCTATGGACACAAAGTGAACGGCTCGAAATGAGACCCGTCCGCGACTAACGGTCTGCCCTGTCCTGGGTAGGCCCCCAAGACAGGAGAATTGTGGCAAAACCACGCGTGCACGAGATCGCTTCCGAGCTCGGCGTCGACAGCAAGGTCGCGCTTGCGAAGCTGAAGGAGCTCGGCGAGTTCGTCAAGAGCCCCTCATCCACCATCGAGCCCCCGGTGGCTCGTAAGCTCCGTGCTGCCCTCGAGGCAGACGGGGTCGCGGCGCCCGCCGCCGCACCCAAGCCCACGAGCGGTGCCCGTCCGGGCCCGGCTCGTCCTGCGGCACCGCGCCCGCAGGCTCCGACCCCCGCGGCTCCGGCTGCGCCGGTCGCCGAGACGCCGGCTCCGGCGCCCGCAGCGCCTGCTGCTCCCGCCGCATCTGCTCCGGCAGCCCCCGCCGCACCCGCTTCGGGCGCGACGCCCGATGCGGCGACCCCCGGCGCTCCCAAGCCCGGCGCGGCTCCCAAGCCCGGCGGTGCGACCCCGCCGCGTCCCGGCGGCGCGCCCCGTCCCGGCAACAACCCGTTCGCGAGTGCGCAGGGGATGGGTCAGCGCCCCGCAGGCCCCCGCCCGGGCAACAACCCGTTCGCGAGTGCGCAGGGGATGGGCCAGCGCCCCTCGCCCGGCAACATCCCGCGTCCGCAGGCTCCGCGTCCCGGTGCCCCGCGTCCCGGCGCTCCGCGTCCTGGTGGTGCGGGCCGTCCCGGTGGCGGCGGTCGTCCCGGCGCTCCGTTCCAGCAGCGTTCCGGCGGCCCCGGTCGTCCCGGCGGTGCCGGCGGCTTCCAGCGTCCCGGCGCTCCCGCGGCCGGCGGCTTCGCCGGTCGTCCCGGTGGCGGCGGTGGCCGTGGTCGCGGCCCCGGCGGCGGCACCGCGGGTGCCTTCGGCAAGGGCGGCGGCAAGTCGCGTCAGCGCAAGTCGCGTCGGGCGAAGCGGCAAGAGTTCGAGATGCGGTCGGCGCCGGTCGTCGGCGGCGTCAATGTCCAGAAGGGCAACGGCGAGATCATCCGCCTGCGTCGCGGTGCCTCCATCGCCGACTTCGCGGACAAGCTCGAGGCGCTGCGCGGGTACACCGTGCAGCCCGGCACGCTCGTGACCATCCTGTTCAACCTGGGTGAGATGGCAACGGCGACCGAGTCGCTCGACGAGGCCACCTTCGAGGTGCTCGGCGAGGAGCTCGGCTACAAGATCCAGATGGTCTCGCCCGAGGACGAGGACAAGGAGCTGCTCGAGGGCTTCGGTCTCGACCTCGAGGCCGAGTTGGAGGCGGAGAGCGAGGACGACCTCGAGATCCGTCCTCCGGTGGTGACCGTCATGGGTCACGTCGACCACGGTAAGACCCGACTGCTGGATGCGATCCGTCAGACGAACGTCGTGGCGGGCGAGGCCGGTGGCATCACCCAGCACATCGGTGCGTACCAGGTGTGGACCGAGCACGAGGGCATCGAGCGCGCGATCACCTTCATCGACACCCCGGGTCACGAGGCGTTCACCGCCATGCGTGCCCGCGGTGCGCAGGTGACCGACATCGCGATCCTCGTGGTCGCCGCCGACGACGGCATCATGCCGCAGACGGTGGAGGCCCTCAACCACGCGCAGGCCGCCCAGGTGCCGATCGTCGTGGCCGTCAACAAGGTTGACAAGCCCGACGCGAACCCGGCCAAGGTGCGTCAGCAGCTGACCGAGTATGGCCTCGTCGCTGAGGAGTACGGCGGCGACGTCATGTTCGTCGACGTCTCCGCACGTCAGGGGACCAACATCCAGGAGCTGCTGGACGCCGTCCTGCTGACCGCGGATGCCGGCCTCGACCTCACGGCGAACCCGAACAAGGCTGCGCGCGGTGTCGCGATCGAAGCGAAGCTCGACAAGGGCCGCGGATCCGTGGCCACCGTGCTCATCCAGTCCGGAACACTGCGCGTCGGTGACGCGATCGTGGCGGGAACGGCGTACGGCCGCGTGCGCGCCATGATCGACGAGAACGGGGACCCGGTGGAGGAGGCCCGGCCTTCTCGTCCGGTGCAGGTGCAGGGTCTGAACTCCGTCCCGCGGGCCGGCGACGTCTTCATCGTCACCGATGAAGATCGCCTGGCCCGTCAGATCGCGGAGAAGCGCGAGGCCGCCGAGCGCAACGCCCAGCTGGCCAAGGCCCGCAAGCGCATCTCGCTCGAGGACTTCACCCGCGCGCTCGAGGAGGGCAAGGTCGAGTCGCTCAACCTCATCATCAAGGGCGACGTGTCCGGTGCCGTCGAGGCGCTGGAGGAGTCGCTGCTCAAGATCGAGGTCGACGACTCCGTGCAGCTGCGCATCATCCACCGCGGTGTGGGTGCCATCACCGAGTCGGACATCAACCTGGCGACGATCGACAACGCGATCGTCATCGGCTTCAATGTCCGTCCCGACACGAAGGCCCGCGAGCGCGCCGCGCGCGAGGGCGTCGATGTCCGCTTCTACTCCGTCATCTACAACGCGATCGATGACGTCGAACAGTCCCTCAAGGGCCTGCTCAAGCCGGAGTACGAAGAGGTCCAGTCGGGTGTCGCCGAGATCCGCGAGGTGTTCCGCTCCTCGAAGTTCGGCAACATCGCCGGTGTCATCGTGCGCTCGGGAACCATCACCCGCAACGCGAAGGCCCGCGTCATCCGCGACGGCGTCGTCATCGCGGACGGTCTGGCGATCGAGTCGCTGCGCCGCTTCAAGGACGACGTCACCGAGGTGCGTACGGACTACGAAGCCGGTATCGGCCTCGGCAAGTACAACGACATCCAGGTCGGCGACGAGATCGAGACGACCGAGATGGTGGAGAAGCCGCGCGGCTGATCCTCTAGTTGCTACGGACTCGGATGTCCGTCCTCGGCAAGAGCGGGGCCCCTACCCGATTGCCTCGGACGGACATCCGAGTCCTCCGCAGTTTCGAGTCCGCCTTCAGCGGACTGAGATAGGGAGAAGAAGAACATGGCCAGTGAACGGCAGGCGAGGCTCGCCGACCGGATCCGCGTGCTCATCGCCGAGCGGCTCGAGAAGGGGCTGCGCGATCCGCGCCTCGGGTTCGTGACGATCACGGACGTGCGTGTGACGGGCGACCTGCAGCACGCGTCGGTGTTCTACACGGTGCTCGGCTCCGAGCAGGAGCGTCTCGACTCCGCGGCGGCGCTGACCGCTGCGACGGGCATGCTGCGCAGCGAAGTGGGCCGCAAGCTCGGCGTGCGGCTGACGCCCACGCTCGAATTCATCCCCGACGGCGTCCCCGAGAACGCCGGTCACATCGAAGACCTGCTGCGCGAGGCGCGCGAGCGGGACAGCGCTGTGGCGGGTCTGGCGGCGTCGGCTCAGTACGCCGGTGACGCCGATCCCTACGTCTCCCGTGAGGACGACGAGGACTGATTTCTCAACGGGACGCCGTCAACGCGCGTCCCCACGCGAAGGCCCGTTCGAGCTCTCCCTGCTCGAGCGGGCCTTCGCGTGAGGTCACCGCGAAGTCGGCGGTATCGGACACGACGAGCGCACGGCGCTTGGCCGCGCGCGCTATCGACCTCGCGGCCGAGCCCACGAGGAACGATCGGCCCTGACGGGTGTCGAAGGCCGCGACCCGAGCCGGCGGGCTCTCCACGACGACCGTGGCGAGCCACTCGCGGACTCCAGGCGCATGGGGGACGGCGGCACCGTGGGAGCGCGCTTCGGCACGGCTCGACGGTGTCGGCAGCGTGAACGCGTGGGTCGGGGCGCCGATGACGAACAGGCCGAGCGACGCGGCGAGTGAGGACGGTGCCTCCGCGACCGTGCACAGTGTGAGCCCGTCCGAACGCTCTCGAGCGCCACGGGCGATCTCCTCCGCCACCTGGCGGGTGTTGCCCCAGAGCGACTCGTAGACGATCAGCGTCTCCACGTCTCGCACCGTACGCCCGCCCGGGGCGAAGCATCCGCCCGCGGACCGGGATTAACAGGGTGCCTCTCAGCGCGGCAGCCGGAGTTCGCCGTCGACGGCTTCCGCGAGCCCGTCCGCAACGAGGGAATCGATGGCGCGATCGCGCTGCAGGGCATCGGGCCAGTGCGCGGCGACGTTCTCGATGGCGACCGAATGGCCGGATGCCTCGCGCAACTGCTTGAGCACGGCCCCTCGTGCCTGCCGGTCGCTGCCCTCGTACCGCGCCTGCCGACGGCGCGTGTCGCCGGTGTCCGGGTAGCCCGCGCGTCGCCACGCGCAGATCTCGCGCAGCGGGCACTCGGTGCAATGCGGGCTTCGTGCCGTGCACACCAGTGCGCCGAGTTCCATGGCGGCGGCATTGACGGTGGCGGCGGTGGCCGCATCCGCCGGGAGGAGCGCGTCCATCGCCGCGAGGTCGCGTCGAGACGGCGGGCCCGGCTGGGCCTGGCCGTCGATGGCACGAGCGAGGACGCGGCGGGTGTTGGTGTCGACGACGGGGTGGCGATCGCCGTATGCGAAGACGGCGACCGCGCGCGCCGTGTAGTCGCCGATCCCGGTGAGATCGAGCAGCTGATCGACCTCCCGCGGCACGACGCCGTCATGCCGATCCCGGATCTCCACCGCCGCACGGTGCAGCCACAGCGCGCGACGGGGATAGCCCAGATTCGCCCACTGCCGGACCGCGTCGGCCGGCGACGCCTTCGCGAGCGCCGCGGGCGTCGGCCACAGGGCGAGCCAGGCATCCAGGTGGGGAATCACACGGTTCACCGGGGTCTGCTGGAGCATGAACTCGCTGACCAGGACTCCCCAGGCCCCGAATCCGGGTGCGCGCCAGGGAAGATCGCGCGCATTGTCGCGATACCAGGCGACGAGCGCGGGGGCGAGATCCGGCATCCCTCCAGCCTAGGCTGGAGACATGCGCCCACCGATCTCGCAAGAACAGGAAACGCTGCTCGGTGAGCTGCGTGCGGAGCTGCGCCAGCACCATCGTCGGGGTCGGCTGCTGGTCGCCGTGGATGGCAGGGACGGTGCGGGCAAGACTCTGTTCGCCGACGCGCTCGCGGATGTCCTGCGCGAAGACGGCTCGAACGTGTTCCGCGCATCCGCGGACGACTTCCACCGTCCGCGCGCCGAGCGCTACGCGCGGGGTCGCACGTCCGCTGAGGGTCACTACCGCGACTCTTACGACAACGACGCGCTGCTCGATCGGATGCTGCGACCGTTCCGGGCGGGCGCGCGCTTCGTGACGGCGACGCTCGACCTCGACGAAGATCGTCGGATGGACGTCGAGGCCGAACCAGCGCCCGCCGACGCGGTTCTCGTGGTCGACGGGCTCTTCCTCCTCCGCCCGGAGCTCCGCGACGTCTGGAACTGGTCGGTGTGGCTCGACGTGCCCCTTGACGTGGCGTTCCAGCGCATGGCGGAGCGCGACGGCACCGACCCTGACCCTCTTGCAGCATCCAACGCCCGCTACCGCGAAGGCTTCGAGCTCTATCTGCAGGACGGCGACCCGCGCGGCCGCGCGAGCGTGATCGTCGACAACACCGATCCTTCGCATCCGGTTCGCGTCTTCCGGGACTTCTGCTGATGGCCGGCGACGCAGCGCCGACCGGCGTGCTCCTGGTCGACAAGCCCGGTGGACTCACGAGCCATGACGTCGTCTCCCGTACCCGTCGCGCGCTGAACACGCGCAAGGTCGGCCATGCGGGCACGCTCGATCCGATGGCCACCGGGCTCCTCGTCTTGGGTGTCGGCGCCGCGACGCGGCTGCTGACCTATGTGGTCGGGCTGGACAAGACCTACGAGACCACCATCCTGCTCGGAGCGAGCACAGACACCGACGACGCCGACGGGACGGTCGTCCACCGTACGGATGCAGCGAGACTCGCCGCCGTGACGGACGAGGAGATCCGAGCGGGCGTCTCCGCTCTCACCGGCGACATCGAGCAGGTGCCGAGCACGGTCTCGGCCATCAAGGTCGCGGGCAAACGTGCGTACGACCTGGCGCGGGCGGGCGAGGACGTCGTGCTGGCCTCGCGCGCCGTGACCGTCTCGCGCTTCGAGGTGCTCGACATCCGGCGCCGTGAGGGCGCGATCGAGCTGGATGCGGTGATCGACTGCTCCAGCGGCACCTACATCCGCGCCCTGGCGCGGGATCTCGGAGCAGCCCTCGCCGTCGGCGGACACCTCACCGCACTGCGCCGGACCCGCATCGGCGCGTTCGATATCGCAAGCGCCGTCGACCTCGAGCACATCGGCCACCAGGCTCTGTGGGGGCCCGCAGCCGCCGCAGCCCTCGCGCTGCCCACGCTGACCGTCCGCGACGACGAGGCGCGTGATCTGCGCCACGGCAAGCGCCTCAGCGGCGCCGCCTCGAGAGTCGCCGCCACTCCGGTGGCGGCGATCGGCTCGGACGGTGCCCTGATCGGCGTGCTGGAGCGTCGAGGCGCCGACCTCAAGAGCGCGATGAACATGCCAGAGGAGCACTCGTGATCCTCTGGTTCGCGATCGTGCAGGTCGTCGTCGCCGCGATCGCCGCGCTCGTGTGCGTCATCCTGGGACTGGCCGGTCGGCGCCCGAGCGATGTCAGTGTCGGCGCGCTCGCTCTCGTGGAGCTCCTGCTGATCGCGCAGATCGTCGTGTCGATCGTGGCGCCGTTCGCGGGCAACCCCATCTCCGGCAGCACGCTCGAGTTCTGGGTCTATCTCGTTTCCGCAGCGCTGCTTCCACCCGCGGGTGTCTTCTGGGCGCTGCTCGAGCGCAGCCGCTGGAGCACGGTGGTGATGGGCGTGGCCGCGGGGTCGGTGGCGGTCATGGTCTGGCGGATGCAGGTGATCTGGAGTGGGATCGGCGCCTGAGCCGGGCGCCCGGCGCCTCGATCTAGGATTGTCAGGTCATGGCACCCGCGAACCGCCCCCGCATCACCGGCCTCGGCCGCGTGCTGGTCGCGGTGTACGCGGTGCTGGCCCTCGCGGCCACAGGCCGATCGCTCGTGCAGATCATCGAGCGCTTCGATGCGGCGCCGCTGGCGTTCACGCTGTCGGCGATCTCCGCGGGGGTCTACATCCTCGCGACGGCGGCGCTCATCTTCTCGCACTCGCGCTTCTGGTACGCCGTCGCGTGGATCGCCATCGTCTTCGAGATGGTCGGGGTGCTGGTCGTCGGATCCGTCAGCCTGTTCCGGCACGATCTGTTTCCGGAGGAGACGGTCTGGAGCTGGTTCGGGTCGGGCTACGTCTTCGTGCCGCTGATCCTTCCGTTCGTCGGCGTCTGGTGGCTGTTCACCCATCGGCCCGGGCGCGAGGCGGCCATGCCTGCTCCCGCCCGTGTCGAAAGGTCCGTCTGGTGATCGTCTTCCACGGGCCTCAGGAGGTTCCCGCAGGCTTCGGCCCGTCCGTCGTCGCGATCGGCAAGTTCGATGGCGTGCACGCGGGGCACCGCGTCCTTCTCGAGCGCGCCAAGGTCGAGGCGGCGGCGCGCGGAGCCAAAGTCGTCGCCGTCACCTTCGATCGCAACCCGCTCGCCCTGCTGCGACCGGATCGTTGCCCGGAGAACCTCGTGGGGGTCACGCAGAAGTTGCGCCTGCTCGCAGAGACCGGCATCGACGCGGCGATGGTGCTCACTTTCGACGCTGCGCTGGCGGACCTGCAGCCGCGGGAGTTCGTCCGGGGCATCCTCGTCGAACCCCTCGGCACCTGCGCCGTCCTCGTCGGCAACGACTTCCGGTTCGGTCGCGGGGGAGCGGGAGACCCCGACACGCTCGAGCGACTTGGCGAGGAGTTCGGCTTCAGCGTCGGCGTCGTCGACGACGTGAGCGCGATCGACGGCGGGCGTCGGGTGTCGTCGACCTGGGTGCGTGAACTGCTGGCGGAGGGCGACGTGGAGGGGGCGGCGAAACTGCTCGGCCGGCCGGCATCCGTGCGCGGCGAGGTCGTCCACGGCCTCAAACGCGGCCGCGAGCTCGGATTCCCGACCGCGAACCTGAGCCCGTCACTGGAGGGGTTCGTCCCCGCCGACGGCGTCTACGCCGGATGGCTCGTGGACGAGGCGACCGGGCTGCGTTCGGGGACGCGCTATCCCGCTGCGATCTCGGTGGGCACGAACCCGACCTTCGACGACGTGCCGACACGCCAGGTGGAGGCGCACGTGCTCGACGAGCAGGGGATCGATCTCTACGGCCACGAGGTGGATGTGCAGTTCGTACAGCGCGTGCGCGGAATGGTGGCGTTCGAGGGCATCGATGCACTGATCGCCCAGATGGCGGACGACGTCACGCAGGTGCGTCGGATGCTCGGCGCGTAGCCGAGTCCGTGCCGCCTCGGATGCCGAGTGCGGATGCGAGGGCGCCGACCGTCATGAGCACGGCCACGAAGACCATCGCGGTGTGAAGACCCGCAAGATCCAGCGCGTCGCCGACGACCACGCCGATGGCGGCGACGGCGAGGAGTCCTGCTACTCGGGCAACGGCGTTGTTGACCGCGGAAGCGATGCCCGAGCGCTCGGAGGTCACGGAGCCCAGCACAGCGGCGGTGAGCGGTGCGACGGTCAGGGTCAAGCCGATCCCGAACAGGAGCATGCCGGGCAGCACCTGCGTGAAGTAGTCGAATGGTTCGCCCACGCTCAGCAGGAGCAGGGACCCCGCCGCCATGACTGCCGGCCCGACTGTCATGAACCACCGGGGTCCGAGCTTCCCGGCCCACGCCCCCGCGCGCGAGCTGAACGCGATCATCAGGAGCGTCGGCGGCAGAGAGGCGAGCCCCGCGACGGTCGCCGAGAGCTCCGCCGTCTGCTGCAGGTAGATGGTCAGCACGAGTCCGTTGAGTGAGAGCCCCGCGTAGACGAACAACGTCGTGAGGTTGCCTGCCCAGAAGTTGCGGGCGCGGAACAAGGACAGCGGCATGACCGGTGACGGCGCGACGCGTTGCCGCCAGATGAATCCGGCCAGCAGGAGCAGGCCGCCGATCGCGCCGGTCCAGACCCACGGAGAGTCGGCGCCCAGCCGAGGCTGCTCGATGAGCGCGAACACCAACGCGCCCAGGCCTCCCGTGCTGAGCACCGCGCCCAGCACATCGATCCGCGCGCCGGGCGTGCGCAACTCCGGGATGCGGGTCAGGAGCAGGAGGGTGGGCACGACGGGAAGAACGGTCACCACGAACACCCAGCGCCACGAGAGGAGATCGACGAGCAGGCCGCCGACGAGGGGGCCGACGAGGGTGGCGACGGTGGTCGCCCCGGTCCAGATCCCGATCGCGCGGGAGCGCTGGGCGCCCTCGAAGCATGCGGTCAGCAGCGCGAGGGAGCTGGGGACGAGGAGCGCACCGCCGACACCCTGGAGCGCCCTGAGCGCGATGAGCCACCCTGCACTGGGCGCGAAGGCGAGAGCGAGTGAGGACGCACCGAAGATCAGGAGCCCGATGCGCAGGATCCGCACCCGCCCGAAGGCGTCGCTCAGAGAGCCGGCGACGAGGATGAACGCCCCCAACGTCACGAGGTAGGCATCCACCACCCACTGCTGCGTGGCGAGGCCGCCGCCGAGCTCCCGGGAGATGGCGGGCAGTGCCACGTTGACGATGGTGCCGTCGAGGAACGACACGAAGGAGGCGAGAACGGCGACGCCGATGACGACGCCAGCGCTCGCGGGCATGTTCTGACGGGTCGCCATGCTGCTCACGCTACGCCCTGCCGCGGACGGCACGCACGTCTCGCGGAATACCCCTGGGGGGTATATCGTTGCAAAGGGCGAGGAGGATGGCGACATGCACGACAGCGGCAGCACCACCCGTGAGGCGGTCCTGGACATCGAAGGAATGACCTGTGCCAGCTGCGTGGCACGGGTGGAGAAGCGACTCGTTGCGGTCGACGGCGTGGCGGCGGCGGTCAACCTCGCGACCGAGTCCGCTCACGTGAGCTACCCCGCGGACCTCCCGGAGGAGCGGCTCGTGCAGGCGGTCGCGCAGGCGGGCTATACGGCCCGCATCCGGCCCGTGCACACGCGCGCTCATCCCGAAGGCGGTCACGTGCACGAGGCGGAGGATGCGCCCGGGGTCACCACCCTGCGCACGCGCCTGATGGTCAGCACCGCCCTGGCGGTCCCCGTCGTCGCGCTCGGGATGGTTCCGGCGTGGCAGTTCCCCGGATGGCAGTGGCTGTCGCTGGTGCTCGCGGCTCCCGTGGTGCTGTGGGGCGGATGGCCGTTCCACCGTGCGACGTTCGCGAACCTCCGCCACGGAGCGCTGACCATGGACACGCTCATTACGATGGGCACCTTCGCCGCGTTCGGATGGAGTCTGTGGGCTCTGCTGTTCGGATCCGCCGGGCGTTGGGGCATCCGGCACGAGGTCGTCCTGATCGGGCCGGTGCACGACGCCACTTCCCTCGTCTACTTCGAGGTGGCCGCCGCCGTCACGGTCTTCCTGCTGCTCGGACGCTACATCGAGCAGCGGTCGCGCCGCGCGGCCGGTGCGGCGCTTCGCGCGCTCGGCGAGCTGACCGCGCCCGAGGTGGAACTCGTCGACGGGCGCACGGTACCGCTGGAGACACTGCGTCCGGGAGACGTGTTCGTGACGCGTCCGGGCGGGACGCTGGCCACCGACGGAACCGTCGTGGACGGACGGGCGGATGTGGACGAGAGCATGCTCACCGGCGAGGCCGTTCCGGTCGCCGTCGTGCCGGGATCCTCGGTCACCGGCGGCACCATCGTGCACGGCGGCGCGCTGAGCGTTCGGGCGGAGGCGGTCGGTGCCGACACGCGGCTCGCACGCATCGCCCAGCTCGTCGAGAACGCGCAGATGAGCAAGAGTCGCGTGCAGCGCCTGGCGGATCGGATCTCCGCGGTCTTCGTGCCGATCGTCGTCTCGCTGGCGGTGCTCACCCTGATCGGATGGATCCTCGCGGGCGGATCGGTCGCCGAGGGATTCGTCGCGGCCGTCGCCGTGCTCATCATCGCCTGCCCGTGCGCTCTCGGGCTCGCCACCCCCGTGGCGATCCTCGTCGGCACCGGCCGCGGTGCGCAGCTCGGCATCCTCGTGACCGGGCCCGACGCCCTTGAGAACGCGCAGCACATCGACACGGTCGTGCTCGACAAGACCGGTACCGTCACGACCGGGCGGATGCGGGTGCGCCGCGCGGTCGTCGCGCCCGGCGTCGACGAGGCGCGGGCATGTCGCATCGCCGGGGCCCTCGAGGCCGGTTCGGAACACCCCGTCGCCCGCGCGCTCGCCCTCCCGGACGCGCCCGTCGTCTCCGACTTCGCTGCCGTTCCCGGCCGCGGTGTGCTCGGCGAAGTCGAGGGGGTCCGCGCGTTCGCCGGGAACGCCGCGCTCGCCGCGGCTGAGGGGGCGCAGCTGCCTGCCGACCTCGCCGCCGCCCTCGAGGACAGCGTGGGGACCAACGTCATCGTGGGGTGGGCCGACGATGACGGGTGCATGCACGCCGCTGCCGTCTTCGAGCTCGAGGACGCCGTGCGCGAGGATGCGGCCGAGGCCGTCACCGAGCTCTCCCGCAAGGGCATGCGCGTGCTCCTGCTCACCGGCGACGCCGAACCCGTCGCCCGTCGGGTGGCCGCAGAGGTCGGGATCGACGAGGTGAGGGCGCAGGTCGGCCCCGAGGGCAAGCTCGCCGCGATCACACAGCTGAAGGCGGAGGGACGGCGGGTGGCGATGGTGGGCGACGGCGTCAACGACGCCGCAGCTCTCGCCGCATCCGATCTCGGGATCGCGATGGGGGCGGGAACGGATGCCGCCCGCCATGCCGGCGACATCACGTTGACCGGATCGCGGCTCAGCCAGGTCGGAACGGCCCTCTCCCTCAGCCGCCGGGTGATGTCGGTCATCCGAGGCAATCTGTTCTGGGCCTTCGCGTACAACCTCGCCGCGCTCCCGCTGGCCGCATCCGGCCTGCTGAACCCGATGATCGCGGGCGCCGCGATGGCGTTCTCGAGCCTGTTCGTTGTGCTCAACAGCCTCCGACTGCGCAGCGCCCGCTGATCACGGCGCGGCTGCGGGGGAGGTCGGGACACTCCGCTTAGTGTCGAAGCTGTCCCACTCCCGGAGGTTGTCGTGATCCGCATGTCTCGTTCCCTCGGCGCAGCCATCGGCCTGTGCGCGGTCGTCCTCGCGCTGACCGCGTGCGTCCCCGAGCCGACGGAGACGGCGTCGCCGTCCGGCTCGACGACGCCGTCCGAGTCGTCCACCCCCGGCGCCTCGTCGTCACCCACCTCCTCGCCATCGTCGACGCCGCGCCCGCAGGCGCAGGAGATCGAGCTGCCGGCCTCGTGCGACGCGATCTACTCGGCGTCGATGCGCAGCCGTCTCGGTGCCGAGCTGCCGCCGCTGAACGACGCCGGCGTCGACATCGCGTCGACCCAGGTCGCGTCCCTGAGGGGCTTGATCGACTCGGGCGTGCCCACCTTGCGCTGCACGTGGGGAACCGCGGCCGGCGCCGCCCTCGCGACGAGTGTGACGATCGTGGATCCGGCCGATGCGCCGCGCATCCAGGACATGTTGGCTGCGGCCGGCTTCGTCTGCTCCGACAACTCGGGCGGCATCCTGTGCACGAGCGGCAACGAAGCCGACTTCCTGCGCGGCAATGGCTGGGTCGCGACCTCATGGAGCGCGAGCGTGCCGGACGGGTACACGGAGGACATCGCCGCCACTCTCTGGGGGTGAGACTGCTAAAGCACGCTCGATGCCCTAAACTGTGAGCGTCGGCCCGGATCCCTGCATCCACGTCAGGCCCGGTCGACTCTCTCGCGTACGAGCCGGCACCGAGCCGCCCGCGAGACTCGAAACACCGGTCGACGGTCCGTTGCGGACCCGACGCTCAGGAGGAGCATGCCGACCACGGCACCGGCGGCGCAACGCCGTAGAAAGTCCTCGTCCGCCAAGCGCGACGACGAGGCCCCCGTCATCCCGATCCTCGCGCGCAAGGTGCGCGAGGTCGAGGCCAAGGCTCAGCGCGGCAAGCTGGGCCCCACCAACCGAGTCAAGTTCCAGGTCATCGCCTTCCTGGTGCGCGAGGAACGCGCCCGCGTGAAGTCCGACACGACGCTCACCGACGCGTCCCGCGCCGAGCTGCTCAAGCGGCTCGACGGCGTGGCGACCATCCTCGCCAAGACCGCCGCCCGCGACACATCCCTCATCCAGCTGCTCGAAGTCGACCAGGCGACCTCGCCGGTCGCGAAGCGGATGCGGCGCGACTGGCTGCTGGAGTCCGGGGCGGAGCTCGCGCCCGACGAGCTGATCATCACGGATGCCGCGCCGGCGACGCCCGTGGCCATGATTCCCGCCGCGGCAGCGTCCCGGCAGGTCGTGCCGCCGCAGGTCGAGGCCCGCCAGATGGCGAACCCGTTCCTCGCGCCCGATCTGACCCCGCGCTCCACCGGCAGCACCCCGCGCCGTCGTCTCGACGACTGGGAGCTCATGGGGCCGCTGTACAAGGCGTTCGAGACGGGCGCCGGCGGGGGAGCAGCGTCGATGGACCTGCCTCCCGTGCCCGAGTTCGACCGTCTGTCGCCCAAGGGGCTCGAGGTCATGGCGCACCAGTCGCGCTTCCTCGAGGCCGTGCGCGAGGGGCACCGCAGCTTCTTGCTGGCCGACGAGCCCGGTCTCGGAAAGACCGCGCAGTCCGTGCTCGCCGCATCCGTCGCGAACGCGTATCCGCTGCTGGTCGTCGTGCCCAACGTGGTCAAGATGAACTGGGCGCGCGAGGTGCACCGGTGGACGCCGCAGCGGCGCGCCACCGTCATCCAGGGCGACGGCGAGAACATCGACGCGTTCGCCGATGTCTTCATCGTCAACTACGAGGTCCTCGACCGTCACCTGTCGTGGCTCAGCACGATCGGCCTGCGTGGCATGGTCGTCGACGAGGCGCACTTCATCAAGAACCTCACCTCGCAGCGCTCACGCAACGTCCTGGCCCTAGCCGGCCGCATCCGCGAGGCGCGGCGCGATCCGCTCATGCTGGCGCTGACGGGTACGCCCCTGATCAACGACGTCGAGGACTTCGACGCGATCTGGCGCTTCCTGGGCTGGACCAACGGCGAGAAGCCGGGGCCGGAGCTCATGGCCAAGCTCGACGAGACGGGGCTCACGCCCGCCGACAAGGCGTTCTACCCGCAGGCGCGGAGCGCCGTCATCTCCATGGGCATCGTCCGTCGGCGAAAGACCGACGTGGCGGCGGATCTTCCCGACAAGCTCGTCGCGGATCTGCCCGTCGAGCTCGACGACGAGTACGGCCGCTCGATCCGGCACGCCGAGCGCGAGCTGGGCGAGCGTCTGGCTGCGCGGTATCGCCGCATCATCGAGGCCCGTGGCGAGCGCGGCCTGTCGATCGGCGAGATCGACGAGGACATCGTGCGCCTGGTCGCCCAGCACGAGCTCGACGAGTCGAAGGCCGCCGCATCCGGCAGCGAGAACGTCTTCACCATGGTGCGCCGCATCGGCCAGGCCAAGGCCCTGCTCGCGGCGGATTACACCGTGCAGCTGCAGCGCTCGGTCGGCAAGGTGGTCTTCTTCGCGAAGCACATCGACGTCATGGATGCGGCCGAGGCGCACTTCGCCGCGGCCGGGCTGAAGACCGTGTCGCTGCGTGGCGACCAGACGGCCATCGCTCGCCAGGCGGCCATCGACGCGTTCAACTCCGACCCGGAGGTGGCTGTCGCGGTTTGCTCGTTGACCGCCGCCGGCGTCGGCGTCAACCTGCAGGCAGCATCCAACGTGGTGCTCGCGGAGCTGAGTTGGACCGCCGCCGAGCAGACGCAGGCGATCGACCGCGTGCACCGCATCGGGCAGGACGAGCCGGTCACGGCGTGGCGCATCATCGCCGCGCACACGATCGACACGAAGATCGCCGAGCTCATCGACGCCAAGCAGGGGCTGTCCCTCCGCGCGCTCGACGGTCACGCGGTCGAGCCCGGTTCCAGTGACTCCGTGCAGCTGTCCGCGCTCATGCACCTGACGCGGTCTGCGCTCGGCGGCTGACCCGCATCCATATGCACGGCCCCGGGTGTGCGCCCGGGGGCTCCGAGGCGATAGTGTCGGTGAGGCAGCGTCGCCCCATTCCCCGGAGCACCATCACCCGGAAAGCAGGGACTCCAGCATGAAGATCGGTATTCTCACCAGCGGCGGCGATTGCCCCGGACTGAACGCGGTCATCCGCGGCGTCGTGCTCAAGGGCACCACGACCTACGACCTCGAGTTCGTCGGTATCCGCGACGGATGGCGCGGCGTGGTCGACGGCGACTTCTTCCCGTTGACGCGGCATGAAGTCAAGGGCCTGTCGAAGGTGGGCGGCACGATCCTCGGCACCAGCCGCACCAACCCCTACGAGGGTCCGCGCGGCGGCGCCGAGAACATCGCGAAGACCCTGTACGGGCACCGCATCGACGGCATCATCGCGATCGGCGGCGAGGGCACGCTGGCGGCTGCCAACCGCCTCGCGAACGACGGCATCAACGTGCTCGGTGTGCCGAAGACGATCGACAACGACCTGCGGGCGACCGACTACTCGTTCGGCTTCGACACGGCCGTCAACATCGCCACCGACGCGATGGATCGTCTGCGCACCACCGGCGACTCGCACCAGCGCTGCATGGTCGCCGAGGTCATGGGTCGTCACGTGGGCTGGATCGCGCTGCACGCGGGTGTCGCCGCGGGCGCGCACGTGATCTGCATCCCCGAGGTCCCGATGTCGATCGACGAGATCGTCGACCAGGTCAGCCGCGCGCACGACCGCGGACGTGCGCCGCTCGTGGTCGTCTCCGAGGGCTTCAAGCTCACGGGCATGGACGAGGCCTTCAGCGACAAGGGCCTCGACGCCTTCAACCGACCCCGCCTCGGCGGCATCAGCGAGGTGCTCGCCCCCGAGATCGAGCGCATCACCGGCATCGAGACCCGTGCGACGGTGCTCGGCCACATCCAGCGCGGCGGATCTCCCTCCGCCTTCGACCGTGTGCTCGCGACCCGCCTGGGCCTGCACGCGGCCGACGCGATCGTCGACGGTGCGTGGGGTCAGATGGTCGCCATGCGCGGCACCGACATCGTGCGCGTCCCGTTCGCCGAGGCCCTCGGTGAGCTGAACACGGTTCCCCAGTACCGGTACGAAGAGGCCGCCGCGCTCTTCGGCTGAGTCGGCTCGCGCCCCTTCATCAGGAGATCTTCGCCCCACAGGATGGTCCGCTCCGGATCCTCCTGTCGAGCGGAGATCTCCTGCGTTACGGCGTCGTCTCCTCACTCTTCACGCCCCGGCGTGTCCCCCGGTGCGGGGTAGATGAGCTGCCGAGGATGCGGCGCAGACCGCATCCTCGGGCTATGCCGAACACGACCGAACTCGTCGCCCACGTCGATCGCTGCGGTGGTGCGGCGCTGGTGACATCGCTCTTCGCCGACGGCTTCACCCGGCACGCGGTGCGCACCGCGCTGGCGGCAGGAGCATTGGAGCGACCGAAACGCGGGTGGGTGGTGACGGGCGGTGCCAACCCGGCGGTCCGCAGGGCTGTCGTCGTCGGCGGGCGGATCACCTGCGTCTCGGCGGCCGAGCGGCTCGGACTGTGGGTGCGGGAGCACGGCGAGCTCCACCTCTCCGTCGCGGCGAACGCGTCCCGCTTCGATCGTGATGGACTCCGTGTCCACTGGGGTGCGGCGCCGATGCCGACCGCCGCGGACGCCGTGCTGGATCCGATCGTGAACGTTCTCTTCCACGTTGCGGCATGCGTGGTCCGGTGGGAGGCGCTGGCGATCTGGGAATCAGCGCTGCGTCGAGGCCTCGTCGATGATGCGGTTCTCGCGCGCATCGAGTGGGGTGCGGTCGCTGCGCGCGAGATGGCTGCGCTGGCGGGATATCTCTCTGACTCCGGCATCGAGACCCGCTTCGTCGAACTCATGCGTCGGTTGGCTGTCGACGTCCAGCAGCAGGTGTGGTTGGACGGCCATCCCGTCGACGGGCTCATCGGGCGACGACTCGTCGTTCAGATCGACGGGTTCGCCCACCACCAGGCCAGTGAACGGCGTCGGGACCTCGCTGCGGATGCCCGTCTCGCGCTCCGCGGCTACACCGTGCTGCGCTTCGACTACTACCAGCTCCTGTTCCAGGCGGACCAGGTGATGGACACGGTCGCGATGGCGATAGCGCAGGGCCTCCACCGCTGAAGAAGTCGCCCCAACAGGAGATATCCCTCCATCAGGATGATCGGCGCGGGATCTTCCTGATGGAGGGATATCTCCTGACGGCCGGGTGCGACGGGCGCCGGGCCGGCGACCGCGGCGGGGATCGGCGGAGTCAGGCGAGGCCGAGGACGTCCAGCATCCAGGCCTGTTCGTACGCGCGCTCGCGCCAAGCGTTGTAGCGCCCGCTCACGCCGCCGTGGCCGGCGACCATCTCGCACTTGAGGAGCGCATCGCCGCCGACCTCGCGCAGCCGTGCCACCCACTTCGCGGGCTCCACGTACAGCACGCGGGTGTCGTTGAACGAGGTGACCGCCAGGATGCGGGGATACGCGACGCCCTCGCGCACGTTCTCGTACGGCGAGTACGTCTTCATGTAGGCGTACACCTCGGGATCGTGCAGCGGGTCGCCCCATTCATCCCACTCGATGACCGTCAGCGGGAGTGAAGGGTCGAGGATCGTCGTCAGGGCGTCCACGAACGGCACGTCGGCGAGGATCCCGGCGAACAGCTCCGGGGCGAGGTTCGCGACGGCGCCCATCAGCAAGCCGCCCGCCGAGCCGCCCTCGGCGACGAGGAGCTCCGGCGAGGTGTAGCCGTGATCGATCAGGTGCAGGGCGCAGTCGACGAAATCGGTGAACGTGTTGCGCTTGGCCAGCAGCTTTCCGTTCTCGTACCACTCCCGGCCCATCTCGCCGCCGCCGCGTACGTGGGCGACAGCGAAGATCACCCCGCGGTCGAGTTCCGACAGGCGTGCGACAGAGAATGCCGGTTCGATGGAGTGCTCGTACGAGCCGTAGCCGTACAGGTGCACGGGTCGAGGCGCAGCCCCCGCATCCCCGAACGAGCGCTTCCACACCAGCGAGACGGGCACCTGCGTTCCGTCCTGGGCGGTGGCCCAGACGCGCGCCTGCGCGTAGTCGGCGCTGTCGTAGCCGCCCAGAACCGGCTGCTGCTTGCGCACGAGGCGCTCGCCGGTGACGGGATCGAAGTCGAAGACCGTCGACGGTGTCACGAACGAGCCGTAGCCCAGACGGATGAGGGGAGGAGCCCACTCGGGGTTGCCCGCCGTCCCGACAGAGTAGAGCGGCTCGTCGAACTCGACCTCGGCCACTGCGCCGTCGGCGTAGTCCAGCATGCCGAGTCGCGCCAGCCCCTCGCGGCGGTAGGCCAGCACCCCCCAGTCGCGGAAGGTGGACAGCCCCAGCAGTCGGCGTCCTGCCTGGTGCGGCACGACGACCTCGCGCCCACCCTGCGGATCGGATGCGGACACTCGCACGAGCTCGAAGTCCACCGCCTGATCGTTGTGCAGGATGTAGAGCACGTCCTCGCCGTTCACCACGGCGTGGTCGCTGTCGTACTCCACGCCCTCCCGGCGCGGCCAGATCACGCGTGGTTCGCCGCGCAGATCGTCAGCGGGAAGCAGCCACTCCTCGGAGGTGATGGAGGAGCCGACCCCGATGACCAGGAAGCGGTCGCTGCGGGTGAAGCCGGCGCCGACCCAGAAGCGGTCGTCGTCCTCGTGGAACAGCAGCGCATCATCGGTGACCGGGGTGCCGAGCTCGTGGAGCCAGACCTTGTCGGGTCGCCATGCGTCGTCGACGGTCGAGTAGACGACGAAGCGCCCGTCGGGAGACAGCGAAGCGCCCGCGAACGTGCCCTCGATGACATCGGGTAGCGTCGCGCCCGTCTCGAGGTCGCGCACGCGCAGCGTGTACCGCTCGTCTCCGGACGTGTCGACGCCGTACAACAGCAGCCGGCCGTCGGTGGAGACCTCGAAGGTGCCGAGGGAGAAGAACTCCTCCCCGTCGGCCTCCGCATTGCCATCGAGCAGCACCTGCTCGCCCGGCAGCGCGCCCTCCGGGACCGGAGGCGTCCAGTCGTCGGGGGAGGCGAGCGGCGCGCGGCAGTGGATGCCGTACTGCTTGCCCTCCTCGGTGCGCGAGAAGTACCACCACGCACCGCGCCGGGTGGGCACGGAGAGATCGGTCTCGAGCGTGCGTCCCTTGATCTCCTGGAAGATCTGCTCGCGAAGGCCCGCGAGGTGCGCGGTGCGTGCGTCGGTGTAGGCGTTCTCGGCCTCGATGTGTGCCACGACGTCGGCGTCGTCCTTGTCGCGGAGCCATTCGTACGGGTCGTCGAAGACGTCGCCGTGGTGCGAACGCGAGCGGACCTTGCGAGCGGCATGCGGGGCTGCGGGGATGGCGGAGTCGGTCACCGTTCCACGCTAGTCGGATGCGGCGGGTTCCGGCCCGTCCGCGCAGGAGCTGCGCGAGGCGACGCGGAGCGCTGGTTACGCCCGGCGCACTGAGTTGACCGGGAGGGCGGGCGATGTAAGGATTCCGTGTGGTCGGGTTAACGAATGCCGACTTCACGGTGAACTGTTCGTTCGCGCCGCCGTTCGCTCGGCTCTCCCTCCTTCTCCCTCTCACCGAAAGCGAACGGTGGAAACCGCAGCACTGATCGTCGTCCTGATCATCGGACTCGCGCTCTTCTTCGACTTCACCAACGGCTTCCACGACACCGCCAACGCGATGGCCACGCCTATCGCGACGGGTGCCCTGAAGCCGAAGGTCGCCGTCCTGCTCGCGGCGGGTCTCAACCTCGTCGGCGCGTTCCTGTCGACCGAGGTCTCCAAGACCATCTCCCACGGCATCGTGCGCGAGGATCAGATCTCACCCGGAGCCTTCCTCCCGCTGATCTTCGCCGGGCTCATCGGCGCCATCACCTGGAACATGCTCACGTGGCTGCTGGGTCTTCCCTCGAGCTCGTCGCACGCGCTGTTCGGCGGCCTCATCGGCGCGACGCTCGTGGGCATCGGCGCCTACGCGATCGACTTCGGCGTCGTGCTCAGCAAGGTCATCCTCCCGGCCCTGATCGCTCCGGTGACGGCGGGCGTCATCGCCTTCGCCGCGACCAAGCTCGCGTACGCCGTGACCCGGCGCTACGACGGCAAGCCGGACGGACGCGACGGGTTCCGATGGGGGCAGATCTTCTCGTCCTCGCTCGTCGCCCTTGCCCACGGCACCAACGACGCGCAGAAGACGATGGGTGTGATCACTCTTGCGCTGATCATGGCCGGCTGGCAGGACTCGGCTCACGCCGATCCTCAGCTGTGGGTCATCTTCGCCTGCGCCTTCACGATCGCCCTCGGCACGTACATGGGCGGCTGGCGCATCATCCGCACGCTCGGCAAGGGCCTCACCGACGTGAAGCCGGCCCAGGGGTTCTCGGCGGAGAGCTCGACCGCCGCCACGATCCTCGCGTCCAGCGCCCTCGGCTTCGCCCTGTCGACCACCCAGGTGGCATCCGGCTCGGTCATCGGGTCCGGGCTCGGTCGCCGCGGCGCGAAGGTGCGCTGGCGGACGGTCGGTCGGATCACGATCGGATGGCTGCTCACGCTTCCCGCGGCGGGCATCGTCGGCGCGGCGGCGGCTCTCATCGTGGCCTGGCTCGGCCCGTGGGGCATCGCGATCGACGCGGTCCTGGCCGTGATCATCGTGCTCCTGCTCTTCCTGCGTTCCCGCCGTGACGAGGTCACCGCCGCCAACGCCATGAGCGAGGTCGCCGACTCCGGGCGTGCCGTCAAGGTCAAGCGCAACCCGCCGCCCACGCGCCGCCAGCGTCGCCTGGAGCGCGAGCGGGCACGCCAGGAGAAGGGACAGCGCTGATGGACATCCAGATCGATTGGTTCGCCTTCGTCCAGGTCTTCTTCGCCGCTCTCATCGCGGCCGGCGCCGTCGTCGGGAGCTACGCCCTGGGCCTTCGGATGCTGGTGCGCGCCGGACGAGCGCCGGTGGTGGCGCCGGTGGAGTTCACCGATGCCATCACCGTCATGAGCGACAAGCAGCGAGCCAAGGCCGAGAAGGCCGCGGCGAAGGCGGCCAAGCGCTCGCCGCTGACGGTGGGGCAGAAGCGGTTGGCCTTCGCCGTCGCGTGCGCGGCGTTCGGATTCTGCGCACTGGCCGTCCTGTCGGGGCTGCTGCTCATCGTCATCGGTCACTGATCCCGGCGTCGGCGGCGGGTCGTAGGGTGGCCCTATGAGTGCCGCATCCGCCGTCGTGCAGTTCGGGGAGCATCCACCCGCTCGGCGCACGATCGTCCACCTCAGCGACACGCACTTCCTCGCCGGCAACGCACCGCTGGGCGGACGCTACGACACGCTGGCGAACCTGCGGCGCACGGTGGCCGCGATCGATCGCACCCGCATCCGCCCCGACGCGGTGGTGTGCACGGGCGATCTCACCGATCTGGGCGAGCCCGAGGCCTACCGGGCGCTGCGCGAGGTGCTGGAGCCCGCCGCCGAGCGGTGGGGTGCGCCGCTGGTCTGGGTCGCAGGCAACCACGATGAACGCGCGCCGCTGCGCACCGAGCTGCTGGATGCGGCGGCGAGCGACGAGCCCGTCACCGCCGTCCACGACCTCAACGGCCTGCGTCTGGTCGTGCTCGATTCCACCGTGCCGGGCTGGCACCACGGTGAGATCGACGACGCACAGCTGGCGTGGCTCGCCGATGTGCTGGCGACGCCCGCGCCACTGGGGACACTCCTGGCGATGCATCATCCGCCGCTGCCCAGCCACATCCCGTTCTTCGACATCCTCGAGCTGCGAGACCAGCACCGGCTGGCGGGCGTGGTACGCGACAGCGATGTGCGTGGCATCCTCGCCGGACACCTCCACCACTCGACTTCCGGTACGTTCGCCGGAGTGCCCGTGAGCGTCGCTGCCGCCACCTGCTACACGATGGATCTGGCCCGCCCCGCGGACGAGGTCAACGGGATGGATGCGGGGCAGTCCTTCCATCTGGTGCACGTCTATGACGACACGGTCACACACGCGGTCGTCCCGGTCGTCGAGGCCGAGACTGCCGGCTTCTTCACGCCCGAATGGAACGCGAGGATGGCAGCGCTCACCCCGCAAGAGCGCCTCGACGCGTTCTCCCGCAAGCGCCCGCGCTGACGCTCGCCGCCGGGGACGGTGCCGGGTCGGGGGTGTACGCCGTGTCCGGTGGTGTGCGTGAGAACGGCGATTAGGCTCGGTCAGGCAACCGGCCGACGACCCACAAGGACAACGCATGCCAGAGCACGCAACGACGCGTACCCGTACCGAGACCGACTCCCTCGGGAGCCTCGAGATCCCCGCGGATGCCTACTGGGGCATCCACACGGCACGAGCCCTCGAGAACTTCGACATCTCCAAGCGCCCGATCTCCGTCTACCCCGACCTCATCGTCGCGCTCGCGATGGTCAAACAGGCCTCGGCCCGAGCGAACCGCGAGATCGGGGTGCTCGACGCGGAGCGCGCATCGCTCATCGATCGGGCGGCGCAGGAGGTCATCTCGGGTCGCCATCACGACCAGTTCGTCGTCGGCGTGATCCAGGGCGGCGCCGGCACCTCGACCAACATGAACGCCAACGAGGTCATCACGAACGTGGCGCTCGAGCTCGCCGGGCGCGAGAAGGGCGACTACGCGTTCCTCTCGCCGATCGATCACACCAACCGCAGCCAGTCGACGAACGACGTGTACCCGACCGCGATCAAGGTCGGGCTCTCGCTCACCCTGCAGAGCCTGCTGGTCGAGCTCGATCTGCTGCGCCAGGCGTTCCTCGACAAGGCGCGCGAGTTCCACGACGTGCTCAAGGTCGGCCGCACGCAGTTGCAGGATGCGGTGCCGATGACGCTCGGGCAGGAGTTCCACGGTTTCGCCACGACGCTGGGCGAGGATCTGCACCGGCTGCGCGAGAACGCGTGGCTGCTGCACGAGGTCAACATGGGGGCGACCGCCATCGGCACCGGCATCACGACGCATCCGGACTACGCGCCCGCCGTGCTCCGCCATCTGCGCGAGATCACCGGGCTCGACCTCGCCACGGCCGACGACCTCGTCGAGTCCACGAGCGACACCGGTTCGTTCATGTCGTTCTCCTCCTCGCTCAAGCGCAACGCGATCAAGCTCTCGAAGATCTGCAACGATCTGCGGCTGCTCTCCAGCGGTCCGCAGGCGGGTCTCGGGGAGATCAACCTGCCCGCGCGTCAGGCGGGCTCCAGCATCATGCCCGGCAAGGTCAACCCCGTCATCCCCGAGGTCGTGAACCAGGTCGCCTTCGCCGTCGTCGGCGCGGACATGACGGTCACGATGGCGGTCGAGGGCGGCCAGCTGCAGTTGAACGCCTTCGAACCCGTGATCGCCCACTCGATCTTCCAGTCGATCACCTGGATGCGGCAGGCCATGTGGACGCTGAGGGTGAATTGCGTCGAGGGGATCACGGCCAACCACGATCGCCTGGGCGCGATGGTCGGCTCGTCGGTGGGCGCGATCACCGCTCTGACGCCCTTCATCGGGTACGCCGCGGCCGCGGCGCTCGCCAAGACGGCGCTGCTCACCGGTCGAAACGTCGCCGATCTCGTCGTCGAGGCGGGACTCATGCCCCGCGACGAGGTGCTCAAGCAGCTCTCACCCGCGCGGCTCTCGGGCCTCGAAGCCATCACGGCAGCCATCCCGATCATCGATACGAGCCTGACTCCGACCCAGGACTGAGTGTCGACCGTGCGACCGCGCGGCGCAGCCGATAGCGTCGGAGCGCGCACCGTGCCCGCGCCGAACCAGGAGGAATCATGACCGACCCGACCGGATCGCCCGAGAACACCCCGCCGGCCCCGCCGGCCTACCCCGCCGCGCCGCCGGCGTATCCGACGGCACCGCCCGCCGCCGCAGAGGCGCCTCCGGCCTATCCGACGGCGCCGCCCGCTGCCGGCCCGGTTCCCGGCCAGCCGGCCCCCGGCGCTCCGGTGCCGGGCAAGACGCTCGGCATCGTGGCACTCATCCTGGCCTTCTTCGCGCAGCTGATCGGCCTCATCCTCGGCATCGTCGCGCTCGTGCAGAGCCGCAAGGCCGGCGTGCGCAACCTTCCCGCGGTCTGGGCCATCATCCTCAGCTCGGTGTTCATGGTGATCGGGATCATCGTGGGGATCATCCTCATCGTGAGCTTCGCCAGCGTCTTCGAACAGGCGATGCGGTACTGCCTGGAGAACCCCGACGGCTCGTACCAGATCAACGGGGTGACCCAGTCCTGCACCTCCCGCTGAGCCGGTCTGAAACGACGATGGCCCCCAGGTGCTCTGGGGGCCATCGTCGTTCAGTCCAGGATGCGGCAGTGCGTCGTCAGGGCGCCGATGCCGTCGATGCCGACCGTCACGGTCGATCGGTCGCGCAGGAAGATCTGCGGATCGCGAGAGTAGCCGGCGCCGCCGGGGCTGCCCGTGGAGATCAGGGTCCCGGGCAGCAGCGTCACCGATTGGGAGAGGTGCGACACCAGCGTCGACACCGGTCGGATCATCTGCCCGGTCGACGCGTCCTGCACAGTATGGCCGTCGACGACCGTCCAGATGTGCAGATCCTGCGGGTCGGGTACTTCGTCGGCGGTCACCACGAACGGGCCGGTCGGGGTGAAGCCGTCGAACGACTTGCAGCGCGACCACTGCGCCTCGGAGAACTGGATGTCGCGCGCCGTGACGTCGTTGACGACCGTGTAGCCCCACACGTGGTCCAGGGCCTTCTCCTGTGGGACGTTCTTCGCGGGGCGGCCGATGATCACACCGAGCTCCGCCTCGTAGTCGACGGATTCGCTGAGGCTGCGCGGCCAGCTCGTGGTCTGATCGTGTCCCGTGAGGGAGTTCGGCCACAGCACGAAGACTGTCGGGGTCTGGTCGGTCTTGAGCCCCAGCTCGCCCGAGTGCGCGGCGTAGTTGAGTCCGACCGCGAGGATGACGGGTGGCGCGAGAACCGCCGAGGCGAACTCGGCGCCCTCGAACCCGAAGCGCTCCACCTCGGCTGACTCCGCGGCATCCCGCACGCGCGCCAGCAGCTCGTCTCCACCGAGGATGAGCTGCTCGAGTGTTCTCGGGGCGTGCGGGAAGAGGGCGTCGACGAAGGCAGCGGCGTCCTCGTCGACGACGACGAGTCTCGGCTCCGGATTCGCAGCGGTGCGGAGGTGGGCGAAGCGCATGCCCTCCACGCTACCGGCGGCGACCGTAGGCTGAGGGAATGACGACCCCCGACGGCCGCCCGACTCTCACTCCGCCGGCCTTCGATTCCGCACTGGCGCAGCCGGTTCATGCCGCCCCGGCACCGATTGCGGCCCCCGCGACCTCGCAGCCGCCCGTCGGCGCGCCGGTCCGGCGGGCGTGGGGACTCTACATCTGGGTCGGTGCCCTGCTCGTGGTCCTGCTCGTGGTGCTCGTCGGCTACTTCCTGGAGGCGATCGGACCGGTCGCCTCGCTGCTGGGAGGGATCCTCGCGCTGCTGCCGCTGGCGGGCGTGCTCTGGGCCCTGCGCATCGTGGATCGTTGGGAGCCGGAGCCGAAGGGCCTCGTCGTCCTCGCGCTCGGTTGGGGAGCCATCGCCGCCGTGGCGCTGGCCCTCGGCGTGGACCTCGTGCTGCTGCTGACGTTCGGTCGCAGCGACTCGCAGTTCGCGCTCCTGCTGCAGTCGGTCGTGCAGGCGCCGATCGTCGAGGAGATCGGCAAGGGCCTCGGAGTGCTCCTGATCTTCGCTGCCGCCCGACGCTTCTTCGACGGGCCGGTGGACGGCATCGTCTACGGCGGGCTGATCGGTGCGGGGTTCGCCTTCACGGAGAACATTCAGTACTTCGCGAGCGCCTTCATCGAGGGCGGCTTCACGCAGGCCTCCGCGACCTTCTTCGTGCGGGGCATCCTCTCGCCGTTCGCACACGTCATGTTCACCGCGGTCACCGGGTTCGCTCTGGGGCTCGCCGCCCGTCGCGGCGTCCGCCTCGGCGGCGCGCTCGGACCCTGGCTGGCGGGCCTCGTCGGTGCCATCGCCCTGCACGCGCTCTGGAACGGCTCCGCCCTCCTGGGCGACTTCTTCGCGCTGTACGCCGTGCTCCAGGTCCCCCTCTTCGTGATCTTCGTCGTCGCGATCGTGTTCCTCCGGCGCGAGGAGGCGCGCCTGACGCGCGCGCGTCTGGGGGAGTACGCGGCCGTGGGCTGGTTCACCCCGCAAGAGGTCGACATGCTCGCCACCGCGGCGGGGCGCCGCGCCGCTCTCGCCTGGGCGCGCACGCTCAACGGTGACCGGGTGCCGATCATGCGGACCTTCATCGCCGACGCGACCGCGCTCGCTGCGGCGCGACAGCGCGCGATCAGCGGAAGGGACCCCCGGGCGAGCGCGGAGGAGGCCGCGTTGCTGCAGCGCACGGTCGCCGCTCGCGCGGCCCTGTTCGCGCTCTGAGGCCGGACGTCATCTGAGCGAAACACCGCGTCGCTATCGTGAACCGACCAGTTCACTCGACGTCAGGAGCGTCCATGGCCGACTCGGCCCTCCGCGATCTCGCCGCCCTGCCCAAGGGGCATCTCCACGTCCACCTCGAGGCGGCCATGAGGCCCGCGACGCTCGCCGAGCTGGCCGCGGAGATGTCGGTCGAGATCCCACCGGTGTCCGGATTCTCCGGGTTCACCGCGTTCGCCGACATGTACCAGGGGCTGCTCGCGGTCCTGGCGCATCCGCAGAACCTCGTGCGGTTGATCGACGAGGCCGTGGCGGATGCGGCATCCGACGGCGCGGTGTACGTCGAGTTCGGCGTGAGTCCCCAGTTCTATCTCGCCGCCTTCGGGACCCTGGAGGCGGCCCTGGACGCCCATCTCGACGCCGTTCGCATCGCCGGCGAACGGCACGGTGTCGAGGTGGGCCTCATGGTCACGGTCGATCGCACCGAGCCCCTCGCCGAAGCCATCGCCCTCGCGGAGGCGGCAGCGGCCCGCGCGGGTCGTGGCGTCGTCTCCCTCGGGCTCGCGAACGAGGAGCGCGGGTATCCCGCCGCCGACTTCGCCCCCGCGTTCGACATCGCCCGCGCCGCGGGCCTGCAATCCGCGCCGCACGCGGGCGAGCTGGTGGGTCCCGAATCGGTCTGGCAGGCCATCGACGACCTGGGTGCTGCGCGGGTGCTCCACGGCGTGCGGGCGATCGAGGATCCGACGCTCGTGGCGGAGCTGGCGCGGCGGGGGATCTGTCTCGACACCTGCCCCACCTCCAATCTGCTGCTGGACGTCGTCGACGACCTCGCCCGTCACCCGCTCCCGCAGCTGCTGGATGCGGGCGTGCGGTGCTCCATCAATGCGGACGACCCGATCCTGTTCGGTCCCGGCATCCTCGACGAGTACGTCGTCGCGCGCGAGCAGATCGGCCTGACGGACCGCCAGCTCGCCGCATGCGCGTGGAGCTCCATCGAAACGACGCTCGCCGGGGACGCGCTCAAGGCGCGCGCGAAGGCCGACATCGAGGCATGGCTGGGGGAGGCGCTGTGACGAACCTTCACTTCGGCGTCTTCGAGGTCTACGCGCCGCAGGTCGGCGGCACCTACAGCTGGGCGCACCCGCTCTGCGACGCTGCGGACTACCTCGATCCGGAGCGCTGGGTGCGCATGGCGAAGATCATGGACCGTACCGGGTACGACTTCCTCTTCTTCGCCGACGGCTTCGGCTATCCGATGCAGAACGGCGACATCAGTGCGGCGTGCCTGTCCGCGGCGATCAACTTCTCCGGGCTCGATCCGTCGACCATCATCCCGATCCTCGCCCGCGAGACGGAAAAGCTGGGCTTCGTCGTGACGGCGACGACGGGGATGGATCATCCCCTCCCACTGTCGCGCCGGTTCAGCACCCTCGACCACCTCACGCGCGGTCGCATCGGCTGGAACGTCGTGACGGGTGCCTCGCAGAACGCCGTCGCGGAGCTCTTCGGGCACCCGGAGATGGTCGCGCACGACACGAGGTACGAGATGGCGGAGGAGTATGTGTCCCTCGCTCGCAGCTACTGGGAGCAGTCGTGGGACGACGACGCGCTGGTGGCGGATGCGGACTCCGGCGTCTACATCGACCCGTCCCGCATCCATCGCACCCAGTTCGAGGGGGCGCACTACCGTTCGCGCGGATACTTCGGCGCCCCTCCGTCGCCGCAGCGCACGCCGGTGATCTTCCAGGCGGGCACCTCCCCGAAGGGTCGGGCGCTCGCGGCCGCACATGCCGAGGGAGTGTTCGTGCAGGCCACGACGCCAGAGCACACGGCGGCGGCCGTCGCCGACATCCGCCGCCGTGCCGCCGACGCGGGGCGCGATCCCGACGAGATCCGCATCATGGCAGGGCTCACGGCGATCGTCGACGAGACGCAGGAGGGCGCCGAGCAGCTCTGGCGCGAGTTCCACGGCATGCAGTCGGACGAAGTCGTGGCCGCCCTCTACGCCGGGAACACCGGCATCGATCTGCTGAAGCTCGATCCGGACAAGACCCTCGCGGAGGTCGTGGCCGCCGGTGGCGTGGTCGGTCAGATGGGCACGAGCAACATCGAGCGTTTCCTCGGCCGCGACGGTTCACCGGCACCGACCGTGCGCCAGATCCTCGACGACCTGCGCGGCAAGGGCACGCGCGGCTTCCGCATCGTGGGGGACGCGGAGCACGTCGCCGACCGGGTCGCGGAGCTGGCCGACCAGACCGGTCTCGACGGGTTCCTCTTCGAGCCGGTCTTCGGAACCCGCGACGTCGAAGCGTTCGGGGAGCTGGTGCTTCCGCGCCTTCGCGAGCGAGGCCGGCTGGCTGCGCCTGCCGGTCCGACGCTGCGCGAACGGATGCGGGAGCGCCCCGGAGCTCGGCTGGAGCGAGCCGGAAAAGACTCAGCGCCCGGTGCCGCGGCGATGCCTGCGTGACTCCCGAGCGCTGAGTTGTTCTGATGTCAGGATCCACCCGTCGTCGGATGCTGTCAAGAGGGTCGGCCGCGCCTCGCGGGCGGCGGCGACGTGCTTGGATGGAGGCATGACTGACAACCGCACGAAGCCCGAGTTCGACGCTCCCGCAGGGCCCGCTCCCACCGAGCTCGTCATCCGCGACATCATCGTCGGAGACGGCGACGAGGCGAAGCCGGGCGACAACGTCACGGTGCACTACGCCGGCGTCGAGTACGAATCCGGCGAAGAGTTCGACTCCTCCTGGGGACGTGGCGAGAGCATCCAGTTCCCGCTGCGAGGCCTCATCCAGGGCTGGCAGGACGGCATCCCGGGCATGAAGGTCGGCGGTCGCCGCGAGCTCGTGATCCCGCCGCACCTGGCGTACGGCCCCGCAGGTGGCCACTTCCTCGGCGGCAAGACGCTCATCTTCATCATCGACCTGTTGAAGGTCGGCTGACACGATCTCTCGAAGGGCCCCGGGCATCCGGGGCCCTTCGTCGTGGTCCACCGGAAGTTCTTAAGACTCTCGTCAGAATTTTGCATTCAGGGGAATACGTTCCCCGAGGATGCGGTTGACTGGACTCGACGCCGCGAAACGCGCGGCCCTGGTTTTGGAGCGAACATGACCGACACGAACGCAATCGAGATCCCCGGATACAAGGCCGGCACCTGGACGCTGGACGCCTCGCACAGCGAGGTCACCTTCGCGGTGCGCCACATGATGATCTCGAAGGTGCGCGGCACCTTCGGTGTGAAGAGCGCCACGATCATCGCCCCGGAGAACCCGCTCGAGGCCAAGGTCGAGGCCACGGTGGACGTCGCCTCCATCGACACCAAGGACGAGGGTCGCGACGGTCACCTGCGTTCGGCCGACTTCTTCGACGTCGAGAACTACCCCACGATGACCTTCGTCTCGACGGGTGTGCGTTACGAGAAGGGCGACTTCCTCGTGGACGGCGACCTCACCATCAAGGACGTGACGAAGCCCGTCACGTTCGAGCTCGAGTTCGGCGGCTTCGGCACCGACCCGTGGGGCAACTACAAGGCCGGCGCGACGGCCAAGACGGTCATCAACCGTGAGGAGTTCGGCCTCACCTGGAACGCCGCGCTCGAGACCGGCGGCGTGCTCGTCGGCAAGGACGTCACGATCGAGCTCGACCTGCAGGGCACGGTCGCAGCCTGATCGCACACGAAGGGGACGGATGCGGCCGCATCCGTCCCCTTCGTCATGTCCGCGCGCGGCGCCGCAGGCGGTCCTGCGCGAGGAGGATGCCCAGGAAGACGACGAGGGCGCCCGCGGGTTCGTTCCACGACACCGTCTCGCCGAGCACGACGGCGCCCAGCACGACGCCCACGACGGGCGTGATGTACGTGACGGTGGACGCGCGGGTGGGGCCCCAGGCGCGGAGGACGTTCTGGTTCCAGATGTAGGCGACGCCGGTGCCGAGGCAGCCGAGGAGCACGAGGCAGACGATGATCGCCGCATCCAGCCGCACGGGCGTGAGAGCGATGAACGGCGTCAGCACGAGCATGATCACCGCGGCGATTCCGATGTTCAGGAACGAGAAGACCAGCGGGCTCATGCCGCTGTCGGACGTGAAGCGTCGCATGTAGGCGAGGCTGAAGCCGTAGCAGGCGGTGGCGCCGAGGATGGCGAACTGGGCGATGAGGCTCTGATCGGGGGCGAGTCCCTGCCAGGGCGCGATGATCACCATCACCCCGAGGATGCCGATGAGGATTCCCGCGATCTGGATGATGCGCAGCTTCTCGACGCGAAACAGGGCCCAGGCCATCACCGCGGTCATGATCGGGGTGGTCGCGTTGTAGATGCTCGCAAGGCCCGAGGTGACGTGCTGCTGGGCCCACGAGAACAGCAGGAACGGCACGACGCAGAACGAGAGTGCGAGCACGAGCATGTGCATCCACACCACGAGTCGCCGGGGGAGCACCTCCCTGCGAACGGCCACGAAGATCCCCAGCGTCACCGCCCCGAGCACGAGCCGCGACCACGCGACCTGGGCGGGGGAGAGCCCGCCGAGTGCGACCTTCATGAACAGGAAGCTGGAGCCCCAGATGATGCCGGTCAGGACGAACTGCACGGCGATGACCGCCTGGCGGGGCGGGGCGGCGTGGCGCACGACGGGAAGCACTCACCGACTCTAGTGACGGACACCGACACTCCAACCTCCTGGCGGATGCGATGTCCGAAAGGCGCCGCACAACGGCAGCGAGCCGCAGCTCAGGGCACCGGATGGAGTGCGTCGTACGCGCGGAAGCCCGGGCTCAGACGCACGAGCACGCCGACGAGCGCGATGATGACGATGCCGCCCAGCAGCGGGGGGAACCACAGCGCCGTCAGGGTTGCGAGACTCCCGGCGTAGAGCGCGCCGATGCGCGGGCCTCCCGCCACGACCACGACGAAGATGCCCTGCAGGCGGCCGCGCATCGTGTCGGGCACCGCCGACTGCATCATGGTCGAGCGGAAGATCGCGCTCACGTTGTCGGCCGCGCCCGAGACGGCGAGCACCACGCAGGCGCCCGCGACCAGGACGACGTTCACGTCGCCGCCCGCGAACCACCCGAGGGCCGCTGCGACCAGCACGAGTCCGAACACGGCGATCGCACCGCCGTAGACCTGGATCGCGCGCTCGATGCCGAGCCCATGGCGTCGCACCCGGCCGATCGGGCCCGAGAACAGACTCGACAGGAATGCGCCCGCGGCGACCGCAGCGGTGAGGATGCCGGTCGTCACCGGCCCGCCGCCGAGCAGTACGGCGCCGATGCCGGGGAACAGGGCGAGCGGCTGCCCGAACGTCATCGCGATGATGTCCAGCAGGTACTGCATCCGGATGTTGCGCGCGCGGCGCAGGAACGCCCAGCCGTCCCGGAGGGAATCGAGGCCGGGGCGGACGATCTCGCCCTCCGGGCGGAGCTTCGGCAGGGTCCACAGGCCCAGGAACAGCGAGGTCATGAGCACGACGTCGATCGAGTAGGTCCAGGCATAGCCTGCGGTCGCGACCAGGACGCCCGCGAGTGCGGGGCCGGCCATCACCATGATCCCGACGGTCACGCCGTTGAGGGCGGCTGCCGCCGGCAGCAGTTCGCGGGGCAACAGCCGCGGCGTGATGGCCGACTTGGTGGCCATCACGACGGAGTTGGCGGCGGAGTTGACGATGCTCAGTGCATACAGCCACCACACGGTCTCGTCGCCGGACCAGGCGAGAGCCGCCAGCAGGGCTGTGGAGGCGAAGGTGATGCAGGCGGCGACGAGGGCGACCAGGCGCCGATCGAACGCGTCGGCGAGCATCCCGCCGTAGAGCCCGGCGAGCACCATCGGGACCAGGCCCGCAACCGCGACCATGGCCACGGCGAAGTCGGAGCCGGTGAGGGCATAGACGTGCAGCATGACGGCGACGATCGTCAGCTGCCCGCCGAGGCCCGCGAGCGTGGAGCCGATCCACATCCGCGCATACGGCGCGCTGGTGGTGAGCGGGCGCACGTCAATCAGATGACGCGCGAGCCGCATCCGCCTCACTCGGCGACCTCGATGCGCTTGATGCGAGCGGCGTGCCCCGTGCGGATCGTGACGTCCTGGCGCCGGACGCCGAGGTGCGCCGCGAGGGCCGCGATCACCCCGGAGTTCGCGGCGCCGTCGACCGCGCGCTCACGCACGTGCACGGTGAGAGTGCCGTCCGCATCCGCCTCGACGAGGGGTCCGCGGCGGCTGCCGGGCTTGACGCGGACGGTGAACTGCACGGGTGCGAGCGTACCGTCGCCGGGCGCGGTTGGGGTCGGCGCCGAACGCTGGTAGACTTTCGAGGTTGCCGTTCGATCGGCCGCGGATAAAGAGAGCCCCCGGATCAGCCGGAGGGCGCCGCGCAACGAGGAGAGAGGGGATCCCATCTATGGCACTCGAGAACGACGTCAAGAAGGCGATCATCGAAGAGTACGCGACGCACCCCGGTGACACCGGATCCCCCGAGGTGCAGGTCGCGATGCTGACGCAGCGCATCAAGGACCTCACCGAGCACCTCAAGGAGCACAAGCACGACCACCACTCGCGTCGTGGTCTGTTCCTCATGGTCGGTCAGCGTCGTCGCCTGCTGGGTTACCTGCAGGACATCGACATCAACCGCTACCGTTCGCTCATCGAGCGTCTCGGTCTGCGCCGCTGATCTCAGCGCGATCGCGTATATCGCTTTCTTCGAAGGCCGCCCCACGGTGTGGGGCGGCCTTCGCTTTTGTATGCCCGCCGCATCAAAGAACCGCGAGACTGCATCTTCTACACGAGATCACTGTGTTTACCCGTGATCTCGTGAGGGAAATGCAGTCTCGCGGTCAAGTGGGGGATGCGGGCATCCCGAGGAGGGGGGTCAGGCGCGGGCGGTCAGGAGGTCCGCGTGGTGGATCGCCGCCACATCCGGGTGCGCGCGCAGCCGCGACTTCAGAGCGTTCTCGCCGTAGCGGGCGTAGATCGGGTTCGTGGGGTCCTCGGTCACACCCCGCGAACGTGCCGCGAGCTCCGGCGGGAGCTGGATGAGGGGCAGCTGGGCGTCGAGCGCCGGGTTGAAGAAGAAGGGCACCGAGATGCGGTCTTCGGGGTAGCGGGGCGAGACGACCCGGTGGTTGGTGGCGATCAGATACCCCTGCGTCGCGTACTCGAGCAGCTCGCCGATGTTGACGACGAACGCGCCGTCGACCGGGGGAGCGTCCACCCAGCCGCCGTCGCGCTCGACCTGGAGCCCGCCCTTGCCCGGCTCCACCCACAGCAGGGTCAGGACACCGGAATCCTTGTGCGCGCCGACGCCCTGCTGCGGCTCGGGCTCACGGCTGCCGGGGTAGCGCACGATCTTGATAAGCGTGCCCGGATCCGCGAAGTAGGGGTCGAAGAAGTCCTCCGCGGCTCCCAGCGCGAGCGCCCACTGGCGCAGCAGCGTGATCGCGACCTCGCTCAACCGGTCGTGCCACTCCTGCACGACCTCTCGCAGCTCCGGAAGTGCCTCGGGCCAGAGGTTGGGGCCGGTGAGGCGGTTGAAGTCGGGAGCGTCCGGGTCGGTCACGGCCTCGCGCTCGGGGCCGATGTCGATCTGCTCGCGCCAATCGACCTGTCCCTGCGTGCGCTCGCCGCCGATGCGCGTGTAGCCGCGGAAATGGGGGCTGTTGACGTTCTCGATCGCCAGCTTGTCGGCCTCGGGCAACGCGAAGAAGTCTCGCGCGACCTTCTCAAGGCGCAGCGCCAGCTCATCGACGCCGGTGCCGGTGAGGTAGAAGAAGCCCACCTCATGGGTGGCGCGACGCAGGTCGTCGCGGAAGGCCGCGGCCGCATCCGGGCCGCCGGACAGGCGGGAGAAGTCGAGGACGGGAAGGGATGGCGTGCTCATGCACCGAAGGTACGTCCCGGCGTCGCGCCGCGGAGAAATGTTGCTGAGCGTTACCGCACGGCGTGGAATTTGCCTCCGGTCGTAACAGGAGTAATCTCGCTCCGGGCTTAGGTAAGCCTTACCAGAAAGAAGGATGCCGCGGTGCTGTCGAGTCTGCTGATCGGTCTGCGCGAAGGCCTCGAGGCCGCCATCGTCGTCGGCATCCTCGCCGCGTATCTCTCCCGGCTCGGACGGCGCGATGTGCTGCCGCGGCTGTGGATGGGCGTGGGACTGGCCGTTCTCCTCTCGCTCGTGGTGGGCGCGGTCCTCACGTTCGGCGCCTACGAGCTCACCTTCCAGGCCCAGGAGATCCTCGGTGGCGGCCTCTCGCTCGTCGCCGTCGCGCTGGTCACGTGGATGATCTTCTGGATGCAGCGGGCCGGCCGCGGGCTCAAGCGGGCGCTCGAGGGCGACATCGACCGTGCCCTCGCCACCGGGGCGCTGTGGGGCATCGTCGTCATCGGCTTCATCTCCGTCGCTCGCGAAGGACTCGAGACGACCCTGCTGCTGTGGTCGATGGTGCAGTCCTTCGGTAATGCGCCCGCCGCACTCGGCGGCGCTGTCCTCGGCCTCGCGCTGGCGGTCGTGCTCGGCGCGCTCATCTCGCGCGGCATGATCCGCCTCGACCTGAGGGTGTTCTTCACCTGGACCGGCGCCCTGCTCATCATTGTCGCCGCCGGCGTTCTCGCCTACGGCGTGCACGACCTGCAGGAGGCGGGCGTGCTGCCGGGGCCGTTCTCCGACGCTGCCACGATCGACGCGGTCACCGGAGTCGTGGGCGTGGGCCTCGCCGGATTCCCGTTCGGCTGGGCCTTCGACGTGTCGACGATCATCGCCCCCGGCGGTCCCGTCGCCGTGCTGCTGCAGGCCACGGTCGGGTTCATGCCGCAGATGACGTGGCTGCAGGTCATCGCGTGGGTCGTCTACATCGCCGTCGTCGGCGCCCTCTTCTTCCGCGGTGCGCGTTCGCACCCGCGGTCTCACCGAGCGCAAGAAGCCGTCGCTCCCGCACATCAAGGAACCTCATGACAGCTCCTCGTCTGATCGGCGGCGCCGCGGCGCTCGTCCTCACCTCGCTCGTGCTCGCCGGATGCGTCGCCAAGGCCGACGTGGCCGCATCCGACGTCCTCGCCGTGACGGCGAGCGACTCCGTGTGCGATCTGCCCACGGCGACGGCGACCAGCGGCACCCTGGCCTTCGACGTCACCAACACGGGCTCGCAGGTCAGCGAGTTCTACCTGCTCGCCGAAGACGGCCTGCGCATCGTCGGCGAGGTCGAGAACATCGCTCCCGGGGCCTCGCGGACGCTCACGGTCGTCGCACAGCCCGGCAACTACTTCACGCTGTGCAAGCCCGGCATGGTCGGCGAGGGTGTCGGACGGGCCGGCTTCACCGTCACCGGCGACACGGTCGCAGCCTCCGGTGACGACGCCGAGCAGAAGCAGCAGGCCGTCTCGCTGTACGCGGCGTTCGTGAAGGACCAGGTCGAGCAGCTGGTCCCCGCCGTCGACGCCTTCACCGCCGCCTACACCGCCGGTGACGATGAGACCGCCCGCACGTCCTTCCCGCAGGTGCGTTCCTTCTACGAGCGGATCGAACCGGTCGCCGAGTCCCTGGGCGATCTCGACCCCAAGATCGACTACCGCGAGGTGGATGCGGTCGCCGAGGGCCTGGATTGGACCGGGTTCCACCGCATCGAGAAGGACCTCTGGGTCCCCGCGCAGGATGCGCTCAACGCCGACGGCGTGACCCCCGCCTGGCAGGACTGGACACCCTCCACGCCCGAGCAGCGTGCGGAGCACGCCGATCAGCTCGTCGCGGATGTGGCGCAGCTCAACGACTACGTCCACTCCGACGAGTTCGTGAGCGCGCTGGACGCGCAGGGCATCGCAGGCATCTCGAACGGTGCCATCGCACTTCTCGACGAGGTCGCGAACGGCAAGATCTCCGGCGAGGAGGACTGGTGGAGCGGCACCGACCTCTACGACTTCGCCGCCAACGTCGAGGGGTCCAAGATGGCCTACTCGCTCGTGCGCGACTTCGCTGAGAGCAAGGGTGCGGACGGCAAGAAGCTCGTGACGGCCATCGACAAGGGCTACGCCGATCTCGAGGCGCAGCTGGCGACGTACGGCAGCGCCGACACGTCGTTCGCCGCGTACTCGACGCTGACCGAGGCCGACAAGCGCACGCTGACCGATCTGATCAACGCGCTCGCCGAGCCGCTGTCGCGTCTGACGGTGACCGTCCTCTCGTGAACGAACAGCCCTCCGCCGCCCAGCCGCCGGAGCCCGCCGCCGCGCCGTCCGGGCTCAGTCGGCGGGGTCTGCTGGGTCTGCTGGGCGCCGGTGCCGCCGGCCTCGCCATCGGCGGGGCCGGCGGTGCCGCGGTCGCCACGGCGGTCGCGGGCGCCGCATCCGCCGCGGATGCGGATGGTGTCCACGCGTTCTTCGGCGATCACCAGGCGGGCATCACCACCGAGGTGCAGGATCACCTGCACTTCGCCGCCTTCGACCTCGACGACGATCTGACGCGCGACGACCTCGTCTCGCTCCTCCAGGACTGGTCGTATGCCGCATCGCGCATGACGCAGGGGCTCGACGTCAGCGCCTCGGGCGCGGTGGGCGGCTCACCCCAGGCCCCGCCGGACGACACCGGCGAGGCGCTAGGTCTGCCCGCGAGCTCGCTGACGATCACGTTCGGGTTCGGGCCCGGGCTCTTCGAGCGCGACGGCGTCGACCGCTTCGGGATCGCCGATCGTCGGCCCGACCTGCTGAAGCCGCTGCCTCGCTTCGTCGGCGACGACCTGGACCCGCTGAACTCGGACGGCGACCTCTGCATCCAGGCCTGCGCCGACGACCCGCAGGTGGCCGTGCACGCGATCCGCAACCTCAGCCGCATCGCGTTCGGCCGCGCCCGCATCCGCTGGGCGCAGCTCGGCTTCGGCCGTACGTCCAAGACGAGCGCCGCGCAGACGACGCCTCGCAACCTCTTCGGCTTCAAAGACGGTACGGCCAACATCCTCGCGACCGACACGGCGGCGCTCGCCGACCACGTGTGGGTCGCAGATGAAGGCCCCGCCTGGCTCGCCGGCGGCAGCTATCTCGTCGCCCGCCGCATCCGTCAGACGATCGAGACCTGGGACCGGTTGCGGCTCATGGAGCAGGAGCGCACGATCGGGCGTGACAAGCGCGAGGGTGCTCCGCTGTCGGGTGGACAGGAGTTCACCGAGCCGGACTTCTCGGCGAAGGATGCGTCGGGCGCGCCCCGCATCGACCGTGCCTCCCACGTCAGCCTCGCCCACCCCGACAACAACGGCGGAATCCGCATCCTGCGTCGCGGCTACAACTTCGTCGACGGCAACGACGGCCGGGGTGCGCTGGAGGCGGGGCTCTTCTTCCTCTCCTACCAGCGCTCGCCCGAGCAGTTCATCACGCTGCAGAAGGCGCTCGCGCGCGACCTGCTCACGGAGTACCTGCGCCACGTCGGATCGGGCATCTGGGCGGTGCCGGGCGGCATCCGAGAGGGCTCGTTCGTGGGAGCCGACCTCTTCGCCTGAGCGGGGTCAGCGGCGTTCGGGAGCGCGGCGCGATCCGGTCGGGTCGCTGCGGTGTCCTTCGCGACTCGCGAGGGTGCGGTCGGCGAACAGCCACGACCAGCGCGGCTCGACGAGGGGGCGGAACACACGGCGTACGGGCGCCGTCGCAAGTCCCAGCGCGATGAGCACGGATGCGGCGCAAACGACCGGCAGCCAGAACCACGTCGGGTCGAGCCCGCGCAGGACGCCGGACTCCCGGAACGGGTAGAGCACGAAGGAATGCAGCAGGTACACGTACATCGTGTACTGCCCGAATGAGGTCCACCACGCTGCCCGCCGGGGCACGAGTGCGAGGAAGGCGGCGGTCAGCAGCAGGGCGATCGCCATGAGCGCGAGTCGGATGCCGCCGGCCCACCACTGCTCGCCGCCGAGATCCGAGTAGGCGTCCTCGTAGAACAGCCACGTGCGCAGATCGATCGCCCGCCAGAGGTCGATGAAGATCCACGCGACCGCGCCGGCAGCGACCAGCACCGCGGCAGCGGCGACGCGGCTCCACCAGGGGCGGGCCAGCAGCGAGAAGCGCTCGACGATGTCGTGCTCGCGCAGCCACCAGCCGAGGGTGAAGAAGAACAAGAGCCCCATTGTGCGCGACAGCGACAGCGTCGAGTCGATGTTCGGCAGGTAGCCCACACCGATCGAGACCACCAGCGCCCACAGCAGCGGCCAGCGCAGGAGCGCGAGATAGGGCAGCACGACGCGGAAGATCCCGAGCGCGAGCAGGAACCACAGCGTCCACGAGGGCTGGGTGGGATTCGGGTTGGCGGCGCCCTCGACGAGGAACTTGGTGATCGTCCAGAGGGTCTCGAAGATGAGATACGGCAGCAGGATGTCGGTGACGACGCGGGCCATCTGACGCTTGCCCGGCACGCCCGCCTTCGAGAAGTAGCCCGAGATGACCGCGAAGGCCGGCATGTGGAAGGCGTAGACCACGAGGTAGAGCGCGAGTGCCGCATCCGAGTCGTAGATGAGGCGTTGCGTGGCGTGTCCGAGCACGACCAGAACGATCGACGCGAGGCGCGCGTTGTCCCAGAACGGCACCCGGCGCTTCGGGCGCGCGGGCGCGGGGGTCGGCGGAAGGCTCATCGCGTGCGACCCTACCGGTGCGCGTGCCCCGCGTGTCGCCGGGCCGCGGAGGCAGTAGGGTGTGGCCACCGGTGAGGGGGTGGCGATGGCCGTGCGCGAGGACGCTGCCTGGCAGGACCGATCCATCGGCGACGTGGACTGGCATCTGTTCCCGTCGGACGCCGTACGCGATGCCGTCGCGGCGCCGTCGGGGGCGTTGGCCCGTGTGTCGCTCGGCCCGGCGGACGGACCCCGGGTTCTGCTCGTTCCCGGGGTGACCGGCTCGAAGGAGGACTTCGTGCTGGTCATGCCGCTGCTCGCCGCCGCCGGCTACCGCGTCGAATCCTACGATCTGGCGGGTCAGTACGAGTCGGCGGACGCGGGCCCCGAGAACCTCGAACCGCCCCGGCGGCACTACGACTACCCGCTGTTCGTGGACGACATGATCGCGGTGCTTCAGACCGGATCCGCCCCGGTGCACGTGCTCGGCTACAGCTTCGCCGGCCTCGTCGCGCAATTGGCGCTCGTGGCCCGGCCCGACCTCTTTGCGAGCCTCGCGCTCGTCACCTGTCCGCCGGCGACGGGGCAGGTCTTCCGGGGCGTGAAGCGCATCGGACGCCTGTCGGATGCGGCGGGTCCGCGCGCGGGCGCCGGTCTCATGCTCTGGGGCATCCGTAACAACCTCAACCGCGTGCCGCCGGGTCGCCTGCGCTTCGTCCGCGAGCGATTCGCGCTGACCCGCCGCTCGAGCGTGACGGACATCGTGGGCCTGATGATGACGATGCCGGATATGACGGCCGCCGTGGCCGGTCTCGATCTCCCCAAGCTCGTCGCCACGGGCACGCACGATCTCTGGCCCGAGTCCGAGTACCGCGCGTACGCGGCGCGGATCGGGGCGCACGCCGTCGTGTACGACACCGGCCATTCGCCGAGCGAAACGGTGCCCCACCAACTGAGCAGGGATCTGCGTCATCTGTACGAATCGGCATCCGATCGCCGGGAATAACCTCGACCCCGACGCGTTATAGGGGATATATTCAATCGCATAGAAACGGATGCGGGCACGCACCCGGGAAGCGGAAGAGGAATCGTGAGCGAGAACACCACCTGGCCGGGAATGCAGTTCGGCATCTTCACGGTCTCGGACATCACCCAGGACCCGGTGTCGGGTCACACCCCGAGCGAAGCGGAGCGCATTCGCAACACCATCACGATCGCCAAGCACGCCGAAGAGGTGGGGCTGGACGTCTTCGCCCTCGGCGAGCACCACAACCCGCCCTTCTGGTCGTCGTCGCCCACCACGACGCTCGCCGCGATCGCCGCGCAGACCGAGCGACTGCTCGTGTCGACCGCCACGACGCTCATCACCACGAACGACCCGGTGAAGATCGCCGAGGACTTCGCGATGCTGCAGCACGTCTCCAACGGCCGCACCGACATCATGCTCGGACGAGGCAACACCGGCCCCGTATACCCCTGGTTCGGCAAGGACATCCGCCAGGGCCTGCCCATCGCGCTGGAGAACTACGCGCTGCTGCACAAGCTGTGGCGTGAGGACGTCGTGGACTGGGAGGGCAAGTTCCGCACCCCCCTGCAGGGCTTCACCGCCACGCCGCGCCCCCTCGACGGCGTGCCCCCCTTCGTGTGGCACGGCTCGATCCGCACGCCCGAGATCGCAGAGCAGGCCGCTTACTACGGTGACGGCTTCTTCGCGAACAACATCTTCTGGCCGGCCGAGCACTACCAGCGACTGATCGCGCTGTACCGCCAGCGTTACGCGCACTACGGACACGGCACGCCCGAGCAGGCGATCGTGGGTCTGGGCGGACAGGTGTTCATGCGCGCCAACTCGCAGGACGCCGTCAACGAGTTCCGTCCCTACTTCGACAACGCCCCGGTCTACGGACACGGCCCGTCGATGGAGGACTTCACGCAGATGACGCCCCTCACCGTCGGCTCGCCTCAGCAGGTCATCGACCGCTACGCCGGTATGCGCGACCTTTTCGGCGACTACCAGCGCCAGATGTTCCTCATGGACCACGCGGGGCTCCCCCTGAAGATCGTGCTCGAGCAGCTCGACATCCTGGGCGGCGAGGTGGTGCCGGTGCTGCGCAAGGAGCTCGCGAAGAACCGTCCGGCCGACGTGCCGGACGCGCCCACCCACGAGAACCTCGTGCGCAAGATGTACGGCGACGCCGAGCCCCGCCAGGCCACCCCGCGCGCCAACCGCGGCGACAACCTGACCTCGGGTTCGCCGTACCAGGACACCCCGCAGCCGGTCGGTGCCGCCTTCGGCGCCGCTGCCACCCGGAGCGCCTGATGAGCACCCGTCGTATCGCCGTCATCTCGGCAGGTCTGTCCAACCCGTCGTCGACCCGGATGCTGGCCGACCGCCTGCTCGCCGCCACCGCGCGCGAGCTGGCGGAGCGCGACATCGAGATCACCGCCGACGTGTTCGAGCTGCGCGACTTCGCGCACGACATCACGAACAACCTGCTCACCGGATTCGCGCCCACGGCCCTGGAGACGATGATCAACACCGTGGTGTCGGCCGACGCGCTCATCGTCGTCACGCCGATCTTCTCCACCAGCTACTCCGGACTGTTCAAGTCATTCATCGACGTGCTCGACCCCGACGCGCTGCGCGGCAAGCCGGTGCTCATCGGCGCGAACGCGGGAACCGCCCGCCACTCGCTCGCGATCGACTACGCGATCCGACCGCTGTTCGCCTACCTGCACGCGGATGCCGTCTCCACCGGCGTCTTCGCCGCCTCCGCCGACTGGGGCGGCAGCGGCGACCAGGTCGCGACGCTCTCGAGCCGTGTGGACAAGGGCGCGCGCGAGCTGGCTGAGGCCATCGCCCGTCGCAGCCCCGTCGTCGACGCCGATCCGTTCGATCCCGCGAACTACCTCGGGGAGGGCCGGTCGTTCGGTCACCTGCTGGGAGGCCTCGCGGGAGAGTGAGCTCTCCGTGCGGAGTGAGGGCGCCGCGTCACCGCGGCGCCCTCACTCGTTTCGCGGCGACCGCATCCAGGGCGAAGCCCAGGCCCAGCGCGAGCACGATCGAGACGATCACCGCCACCACGGGGCCGCCGGGGACGATGGCACCGACCGCGGCTCCGATCAGGCTCTGGTAGACGGCCCAGCCGAGCGCCGCGAGCGCGCAGGCACCCAGGAACCGCGTGGGCCTCACCCGTGTGGCCCCCGCCGTGACGGTGACAGCGACCCGCGCGAAGGGGATGAAGCGTGCGGTGAACACCACCGTCGCGGCGCTGCGGTGCAGGCGGCCCCGCGCCCAGGAGAAGGCCGCCGCGACGCGAGGATGGCGCATCCAGCGCCAGCGATCGATCCCGACCGTGCGTCCGATCAGGTATCCGGCTGCGTCGCCCGCGAACGCGGCGGCAGCGGCGACGGCCACGACCGCGACGATCGGCGGATGCCCGGTCGACACCGCTAGAGCGCCCATCGCGGTCACCGCGACCTCGCCCGGGATCACGACGAGGAGGGCGTCGGCGAACACCAGCAGGGCCATGAGCGGCAGCGCCCACGGACTCGATGCGAGATCGGTCAGAAAAGGCTCCGCCACCCGTGAAGCATCGCAGCGGCGGGTGAACGGCGACCCAACGGGGCACGTCCGGTGACGAGCCGTGGTGCATCCGGTGAACTCTCGTCGATCCGCCCGGGTTCGCGCCGTGCGGACCCCGCGCCGGGAGCACCCTGGTCTCGTGAGAGTCGCGCTGATCGCCGAGTCCTACCTTCCGCACATGAACGGGGTGACCGGCTCCGTCCTGCAGGTGCTCCGGCACCTCGCCGCCGACGGTCACGAGACGCTCGTGATCGCCCCCCGCTCGACCGAGTCCGTCGACGCGGTCGCCGCTTCCCGCACCGAACTGCTCGCCTCGCTCCCGCTGCCGTCGTATCCGCAGGTGCGGGTCGTCTTCGCGCGCGTGGCGCGCATCGCGGCGATCCTCCGCGAGTTCCGCCCCGACGTCGTCCATCTCGCTTCGCCCTTCGTGCTGGGGTGGCAGGGCGTGAACGCCGCCGAGTCGCTGCACGCCGCATCCGTCGCGATCTACCAGACCGACGTCGTCGCCTACGCCGAGCGCTACCGGATGCCGCAGGCCGCGGTCCTCGCCGCCGGCCACGTCGCACGTCTCCACCGCCGGGCGACTCTCACCCTCGCGCCCTCCACCTCGTCGGTGGCGCAGCTGGAGCGGCTGGGCGTGGATCGCCTGCGGATGTGGGCGCGCGGCGTGGACGGCGAACGATTCCGACCGGATCGTCGCAGCGAGCAGTTCCGTCGGAGCGTGGCACCCGGTGCACGCATCATCGGCTACGTCGGGCGTCTCGCCCCGGAGAAGCAGGTGGAGGATCTCGCCGTGCTGGCCGGCGTCGAAGGTGCGCGGCTGGTGATCGTCGGAGACGGTCCGTCCCGGCCGCAGCTCGAGCGACAGCTGCCCGGCGCGGTGTTCCTCGGGCACCTCGCGGGCGACGAGCTCGCCGAGGCGATGGCATCGTTCGACGTCTTCGTGCACCCCGGCGAGAGCGAGACCTTCGGTCAGACGATCCAGGAGGCTCACGCGAGCGGCGTCCCGGTCGTCGCCACGGGCACGGGCGGACCCGTGGACCTCGTGCGCTCGAGCATCGACGGCTGGCTCTATCGCCCCGGCGACCTCGGCGATCTGCGCGCTCGCGTGGGCGACCTCCTGGGCGACGAGGCGAAGCGTCAGGCGTTCTCGCTGGCCGCGCGCGAGGCCGTCGCCGAGCGCACGTGGGCATCGCTGTACGGCCAGCTGCTCGGGCACTACGGCGAAGCGCGGGAGCTGCGCCGTATCGACGACCGTCTGCTGGCTCGCGGCGACACACGTCCCGCCATGCCGGCGCTGCTTCCCGCGCCGCGGCGATGGGCGCGGTTCGTCGCCCTCGGCGACTCGCTCACCGAGGGCCTGTGCGACACCTCGCGCGCGCCCCACGGGCAGTACCGCGGCTGGGCCGACCGCCTCGCGCCGCTGCTCGCGCAGCAGCACCGCGGCCGCGAACCCTTCCGCTACGCCAATCTCGCGGTCCGCTCGCGCCGCGTGCGCGATCTCATGACGACGCAGATCCCGCGGGCGCTCGAGCTTCGCCCGGATCTCGTGTCGATCCTCATGGGGGCGAACGATCTCGTCGGCCACGGTGCGGACCCGCGTGCTCTCGCCGCCGACCTGGAGCAGGGAGTGGTGGCGCTGCGGGAGGCGGGATGCGACGTTCTGCTGGTCACGCCGTTCCTGCCGCACCGTCGCGCCGCGGGACTCTTCGCCCGCCGCTTCGCCCAGTACGCCTCCGAGTTGCGCCGCATCGCAGGTGCGCACGGATGCATGCTCCTCGATCTGGAGGCCCTGCCCGAGATCGGTGCACTGGAGATGTGGGCCGACGACAAGGTGCACCTGCGCTCGCGCGGCCACCGATTCCTCGCGTATCGCGCGGCCGAGGTGCTGGGAATCCCGGATGCCGAGGCGCTGGGCGATCTGGATGCCGCCCTCCACGACGACGAGCCCTCGGCGGGCGGCTGGCTGCGCCGTGACGCGCTGCCGTGGCTGTGGCGTCGGATGCGGGGGCGCACCGCCGGTGACGGCCTGGATGCGAAGCACTCCGACTACGTCGAGATGCCGGGGGCCCGGCGCTCGCGCCGTGCTCCGTCGTCGGCCTGAGCGCGGGGTGTCAGTACCAGCCGGTGGCCTGCGAGTGGCCCCATGCTCCGCAGGGGGAGCCGTAGCGGCTCGAGATGTACGAGAGACCCCAGTTGATCTGCGTTGCGGCGTTCGTGCGCCAGTCGGCGCCGGCGCTCGCCATCTTGTCGCCCGGCAGTGACTGCGGAATCCCGTAGGCGCCGCTGGAGGGGTTGAGCGCGTCGGCGCGCCAGCCCGACTCCCGGTTCCAGAGCAACACGAGACACTCGAACTGGTCCTGCCCCCAGCCGTAGGCGCCGATCGCCCCGCGCGCGTACTCCCGCGCACCGGCCGGATCGACCACGACGCCGCCTCCGGACCCGGAAGAGGGAACGGAGGGGGCCGGGGGAGCGGGTGAGCCGGAGGAAGGGGAGGTGGGCGCGGGATTGGCCGGTTGCGCCGCGACCTGGCTCGCCAAGCGGTACCGGCGCTCCACCTCGGCGGTCGTCCCCTTGAGCGTCGCCAGCTGCGCATAGAGCGTGCTCGCCTGCGCGGTGAGCTCGACGACGGCCGCGGACTCCGCATCCGCGGCGGACTGCGCGTCGTCCGCCGCGCGCTCGGCCTCGGTGGCGGCGTCTTCGCGGGCGGTGCGTGCGAGCGTGGCTTGATCGTTGAGTGTCGCGAGGACGTTCGCCGCCCCCTGCGCTCGCGCCGCGCGGCCGGCCCACGCCGTGCTCACGGTGTCGAGCAGGCCGAGACGCTCGAGCAGGTCGTCGGGATCGGCCGCGGTCAGTAGGCGGGCGACGAGAGGGCCGTCGGACTGGAGGCGATACATGGAGGACGCGAGCGCTCCGGTGCGCGCACGCTGCGCCTCGGCCTCCGCCTGTGCGGCGACCACCTGCGCATCGAGTGCTGCGGAGCGCTGCGCGGCGTCGTCCGCGCGTCGGCGGGCGTCCTCTGCGATGCGTGCCGCATCCAGCGCCGCTGTGGCGGCGGTGGCACTGCGCCCTTGGGCGGCGTCGAGCTCGGCGTCGATGCGCGCGACCAGCTCGGCGGCGGCCGCCTGGTCGTTGCGCGCGTTCTGCACGTCGTCCCAGGACGGCGTGTCGGCCGCGCGAGCGGGTGTGGCCGACCCCACGAGCAGGACGAGGATCGCAGCGGCGACAGCGAGAGTCCTCGGGCGCGGCGCCCGAGAACGTGGCGCGCGCTCGAGAATCATGCGGACACGCTATTGCGTCACAGGCGTCACACCAACCCCACCGGTCACATCGACCAGCGGTACTCGCTCTCGGGTCGACCGGGGCGGCCGTGGCGTGCACGGCGCTCGGCGGCGCCGATCTCGACCAGATGTTCGAGGTAGCGACGGGCCGACACGCGGGACAGCCCCAGCAGGCGCGCCGTCTCGGCGGCGGAGAGCGCCTGGTTCTCGCGCACGGCGCGGCCCACCGCATCCAGCGTGTCGGGCGAGATGCCCTTCGGCGTGACCGGGATGGGAGCCGTGCGGCCCGCCCCGAGCAGCGCGTCGATCTCCGCCTGCGTCGCCGATCCGCGTGGTGTGCGCAGCTCGCGTGCCTGTGCATACTGCTCGAGCCGCTCCCGGAACACGCCGAAGGTGAAGGGCTTCACGAGGTACTGCACGACGCCGAGGCTCGCGGTCGCCCGCACGGTGTCGGCGTCTCTCACGCTGGTCACCGCGATCACGTCCACCGTGCTGCCGGCGGCGCGGATGCGGCGCAGCACATCCAGCCCGCTCGCGTCCGGCATGGTCATATCCAGCAGCACGAGGTCGACGGCGGGTCTCGGCGCCGGCCCGATGAGAGCGCGTACGGCGGCGGCTGCCCCGGCGCACAGTCCGCTCACCTCGAAGCCGTCCAGGCGCCCGACGTACTGTCCGTGCAGCTCGAGGGTCAGCGCGTCGTCGTCGACGACCAGGACCTGGATCATCCCCGTCCCTTCAGCACGACCACGAACCGGCTGGGATCGGTGTCGTCGATGCGGATGCTGCCGCCTGCCGCCGTCACGATGTCGCGCACGAGTGCGAGGCCGACACCGCGACCCTCCGCCCCCGCGGGTTTCGTGCTGAAGCCCATCTCGAACACCCTCTCGCGCATCTCGGTCGGCACTCCGGCGCCCGAATCCGTCACCGTGAGGAGGAGGTCCCGCCCGGAGCGCGTCATCGCGAAGTCGACCGTGCGCGGCGCGGGAGCGGCGGCTGCCGCATCCACGGCGTTGTCGAGCAGATTACCCACCACCGTGACGGCGTCGACCGCGGAGAGCACGGACCGGGGTGCATCGGGCGCGATCTGCGTGCGCAGCAGCACTCCGCGTTCGGCCGCCTGCGACACCTTGCCGAGCACGAGGGCGCCCACGGTGGCGTCGCCGTCGGTGCGTGCCGTGACCTGGTCGACGAGCTGCTGCGATGCGTGGGCGGAGTCGGTCAGCAGGGCGATCGCCTCGTCGCGCCGGTCCATCTCGAGAAGAGCGACAGCGGTGTGGATGCGGTTGCCGTGCTCGTGCGTCTGCGCGCGGAGCGCTTCACCCAGTGTGCGCATCGACTCGGCGCTCGAGAGCGTGTCGCGGATTTCGGATGCGGCCAGATCGCCCGTCACGCGCCGCGCCTGCCCGCGCGCGAGCACCGCGCCGGCCAGACCTGCAGCGAGCACGATGAGCGCGACCGCGAGGGCGAACGGGAGCCGGGCGGCGATCCCGTCGCCGATGCTGCCCAGGGTCACCCCCGCCGACACCCAGCCGACGACCTCGTCGCCCTCTGCGACGGGGGCGATGGTGCGCACGGACGGGCCCAGAGTCCCTGAGCGTTCCTCGGTCAGCGACTCGGGCGAGGCCGGGATGGTGCCGATGTAGCGCTCGCCGATCCGCGCAGGGTCGCGGTGGGTGAAGCGCACGCCGTCGGGCGACATGATCGTCACGAAGTCGAGGTCGCTGGCGGCCATGACCGATTCGGCGAACGGCTGGAGGACGGCCGAGGGATCGGCGGAGGTGATGCCGCCGCGAACGAAGGGGTCCTCGGCGAGGGTGCGCGCGACGATCTGCGTCACGCGCTCGGCCTCCGCCCGCTCTGCGCGCTGTGCGTCGAGTACGAGCACCGCGCTGAGCACAGCCGCCACCGCGATCGCCGCGGCGGCGATCAGCAGGAACAGCCGCGTGGCAGCGCTCGTCGGGAACTTCGTCGGTCTCACCGCATCCTCCGTGATCAATACGACCACAACTCGACCCGGTCCGTCAGCGGCGCGAAGGTACGAGCGTGGCCACGATGAGGCGGCCCGATCGAGAAGGAGACGATGATGGCTCTGCGACTTCCCCGCACGACGACGGTGACCCTGCCGCGGCTGACCGGCCGCCCCGGTCGCAAGAAATGGGACAAGCACACCTGGCTGTACGTCTCGGTGATCATCGCCGTGGTCGCCGGCGCCGTGGTGGGGTTGGCCTTCCCCGAGTTCGCGGTCGGCCTGAAGCCGCTCGGCACCGCGTTCGTGTCCCTGATCACGATGATGATCGCGCCCATCATCTTCTGCACGATCGTGGTGGGGGTGGGATCCATCGCCAAGGCGGCGACCGTCGGCAAGATCGGCGGTCTCGCGCTGGTCTACTTCCTCGGCATGTCGACCTTCGCGTTGGCGATCGGCCTCGTGGTCGGCAACATCATCCACCCCGGCGAGGGCCTGGACATGTCCGGCTCCACCTATCAGGCGACGGGTGAGGCGACTTCGACGGTGGACTTCTTGCTGCACATCGTCCCGGAGTCGTTCTTCGCGGCGTTCACCGGCGGCAGCGTGCTGCAGGTGCTGTTCATCGCGCTGCTCGTCGGCTTCGCCCTGCAGGGCCTGGGGGAGAAGGGCAAGCCGATCATGACGGCGGTCACCTACCTGCAGACGCTCGTGTTCCGCATCCTCGGCATGATCCTCTGGCTCGCGCCCGTCGGTGCGTTCGGTGCCATCGCCGCTGTCGTCGGCTCGACCGGCGTCGCGGCGATCCTGGGGCTCGGCCTTCTGATGGTCGCCTTCTACATCACCTGCTTCGTGTTCATCGCGGGTGTCCTGGGCTCGCTGCTCTACGCGGTCGCCCGGGTGAACATCTTCTCGCTCATGAAGTACCTGGGCCGCGAGTATCTGCTGATCGTCGGCACGTCCTCGTCGGAGTCCGCGCTGCCGCGACTCATCGCGAAGATGGAGCACCTGGGTGTCTCCAAGCCCGTCGTGGGCATCACCGTTCCGACCGGCTACTCGTTCAACCTGGACGGCACGGCGATCTACCTCACGATGGCGTCGCTGTTCATCGCGACCGGCATGGGCGCGCCCATGTCGATCCCCGAGCAGATCGGTCTGCTTGTGTTCATGATCATCGCCTCGAAGGGGGCCGCCGGCGTCACCGGCGCGGGACTCGCGACCCTCGCGGCGGGCCTGCAGACCTACCGTCCCGACCTCGTCGGAGGGGTGGGCGTCATCGTCGGCATCGACCGCTTCATGTCCGAGGGGCGCGCGGTCACGAACTTCACCGGCAACGCCGTGGCGACCGTGCTGATCGGCACGTGGACCCGGCAGATCGACAAGGCGCGGGTGCGCGAGGTGCTCTCCGGCGCCCGGCCCTTCGACGAGTCCACGCTGACCGGCGGACACGGCGCGGATGCGGGGGAGAAGGCGCCCGCCGCGGAGCGGGAGGATGCGGCCGCGACGGCGCTGGCGACCACCGCTCGCTGAGTCACAGAAGAGGGCCCCGGTGCGCGATGCGTGCCGGGGCCCTCTTCGTCGCGTCTCAGCCCTCGATGCCCTGCTCGAACCCGTCGAAGCGCATCTCGCGCTCGAGCTGCGCCTGCAGCTGCGCCTCTTCGCGCGGGTCGGGGGATTCGGGTGCACCGTCGAGGAGGCCGTCCTCGACCAGCTGCTCCTCGCCGGTGGCAGCGGGCTCGGTGCCCGACTCGGCGTCGCGGTCGGAGGCGGGGGTGGCGTCGTGGGTCATGGCCTGTCCTCTCGTCGGTTCCGCTGTCGCGGGTGGTGCGTCCCACGATAGGCGGCGCCGAACGGCGTGAGAACGGGTTGCACTGGTAAGCTGAGGCGGATCGCTTTCTGCGATCGCCCAACTCCATACGAGTTCACGGAGCAGGCCGGCGGGAAGCTGGTCCCCTGTGGTGGGTTCCTCGTCGTGTGTCGCACGCCGGGTGGTCTTCTACTGGTGGCCAGCGCAGGCTCTCTGCAGTCATGCCGCGCGCCCATAACCGCAGCCCTGCTCCTTCGCATGTCCGCTCGTCGCCCACACGGGGTGGCGAGCCTAAACAAAGAAGGAGGGACCTCTTGGAAGGTCCGGAAATCACCGCCGCCGAAGCCGTTCTCGACAACGGCCGATTCGGCACCCGCACTGTCCGGTTCGAGACCGGGCGACTGGCGCAGCAGGCACAGGGTGCCGTTGCCGCCTACCTCGACGAGGAGACGATGCTCCTCTCGGCGACGAGCGCCGGGAAGCACCCTCGTGAGGGCTTCGACTTCTTCCCGCTGACCGTCGACGTCGAGGAGCGCTCGTACGCCGCCGGCAAGATCCCCGGCTCGTTCTTCCGTCGTGAGGGCCGCCCCTCGACCGAGGCGATCCTGGTGTGCCGTCTGATCGACCGTCCGCTGCGCCCGTCGTTCGTCGACGGCCTCCGCAACGAGGTGCAGATCGTCGTCACCGTCCTGAGCATCGCTCCGGGCGAGTTCTACGACGCGCTGGCCATCAACGCCGCATCCCTGTCGACGCAGATCTCGGGTCTGCCGTTCTCCGGTCCGATCGCCGGTGTGCGCCTCGCGCTCATCCCGGGTCACGGCGAGCACGCCGACCAGTGGATCGCCTTCCCCAAGGCCGAGCAGCTGCAAGAGGCCGTGTTCGACCTGATCGTGGCCGGTCGTGTCCTGGAGGACGGCGAAGTCGCGATCATGATGGTCGAGGCCGAGGCCACCGAGCACAGCTGGGACCTCATCAAGGCCGGCGCCACCAAGCCCAGCGAGGAGATCGTCGCGCAGGGTCTCGAGGCCGCCAAGCCCTTCATCAAGGAGCTCGTCGCGGCGCAGAACGTCGTGGCGAACACCGCCGCGAAGGAGATCCAGCCCTACCCGGTCTTCCCGCCCTACAGCCAGGAGACGTACGACTTCGTCGCCGAGCGCGCCTACGACAAGCTCGTCCCGATCTACCAGATCGCCGACAAGCAGGAGCGTCAGAACGCGGATGACGCGGTGAAGGATGCCGTCAAGGCAGAGCTCGTCGCCGCCGTCGAGGCCGAGCAGCTGCCCGCCGCGGCGACGCTCGAGTTCTCCGCCGCGTACAAGTCGGTCACGAAGAAGATCGTGCGCGGCCGCATCCTCGCAGAGGGTGTGCGTATCGACGGACGCGGTCTGGCCGACATCCGTGCGCTCGACGCCGAGGTGCAGGTCATCCCGCGCGTGCACGGTTCGGCGATCTTCCAGCGCGGTGAGACCCAGATCCTGGGCGTCACCACGCTGAACATGCTCAAGATGGAGCAGCAGATCGACTCGCTGAGCCCCACGACGAGCAAGCGCTACATGCACCACTACAACTTCCCGCCCTACTCGACCGGTGAGACCGGCCGTGTGGGCAGCCCGAAGCGTCGCGAGATCGGTCACGGCTTCCTGGCCGAGCGCGCCCTCGTTCCGGTGCTGCCCAGCCGTGAGGAGTTCCCCTACGCGATCCGTCAGGTCTCCGAGGCTCTCGGCTCCAACGGCTCGACGTCCATGGGCTCGGTGTGCGCCTCGACGCTCTCGCTGCTCAACGCCGGTGTGCCGCTGCGCGCCCCGGTCGCGGGTATCGCGATGGGTCTCGTGTCCGACGAGGTCGACGGCCAGACGCGCTACGCCGCGCTGACCGACATCCTCGGTGCCGAGGACGCGCTGGGCGACATGGACTTCAAGGTCGCCGGTACCAGCGAGTTCGTCACGGCGATCCAGCTCGACACGAAGCTCGACGGCATCCCGTCGTCGGTGCTCGCCGCAGCTCTCACCCAGGCGAAGGACGCGCGTCTGACGATCCTCAACGTGCTCAACGCGGCGATCGACGCTCCCGACGAGATGGCGCCCACCGCGCCGCGCGTCATCAGCGTCCAGATCCCGGTCGACAAGATCGGTGAGCTGATCGGCCCGAAGGGCAAGACGATCAACGCGATCCAGGACGAGACCGGCGCGCAGATCTCCATCGAGGAGGACGGCACCGTCTACATCGGCGCGACCGACGGCCCCTCGGCCGAGGCTGCCCGTGCCCAGGTGAACGCGATCGCCAACCCGACCAACCCCGAGGTCGGCGAGCAGTTCCTCGGAACCGTGGTGAAGATCGCGACGTTCGGCGCCTTCATCTCGCTGCTTCCCGGCAAGGACGGCCTGCTGCACGTCAGCGAGGTCCGCAAGCTCGCCGGCGGCAAGCGCGTCGAGAACGTCGACGACGTGCTCAACGTGGGTCAGAAGCTGCTGGTGAAGATCACGAAGATCGACGACCGCGGCAAGCTGTCGCTCGAGCCCGTGCTCGAAGAGGCTGCCGACCAGGAGGGTCGCGACGCGGCCAACCCCGGTCCGGAGGCTCCCGCAGAGGGCTGATCCTTCCCCGCAGTGAGACCCCCGTCGCGGTATCGCGGCGGGGGTCTTCGCCGTTCGCGGGCGAGCCGTGACAAAAGAGTTATGCAATGTTTATCGATCTGTCACCGTGGCGAGAGCCGGTGACCGCGCGCTCACTTACTGTCTAAGTACGCGTCGAGCTACGCGGGAGATCCACGGATTCCGCGTTCCGCGACACGAGTGTGCGGAAGGGGTGCGCGTGAGAATCTTCGGAATCGGCACGGCGACGCATCCGATCGCGCGGACGGATGTGGCTGAGACGCATCCGTCCGCCCCGATCCCCGTGCAGGGCCCCGGGGTCGGCGCAGGCATCCGCATCGATCTCGGTGAAAGCGGACAGCGCATCTTCCCCCTCATCCTGGGCGGGGCGGAGTTCGGCTGGAACGTCGACATCGACACCAGCCACACGATCCTCGACGCGTACGTCGAACGCGGGGGCAACGCGGTGCACACCGCGGACAGCTTCGCGGGCGGACGCAGCGAGCACATCATCGGACAGTGGCTGCGCAAGCGCCGCGTGCGCGACGACCTCGTGCTCATGACCCGTGTCGGTGCGCATCCCGATCACCCGGGCCTCGGCCCCGTCAACCTCATCCGCTCTGTCGAGGCCTCGCTCGTCCGTCTCGGCACCGACCGCATCGACGTGCTCTACATCGACGGCACCACAGGGGTGGGATCGCTCGAGAACACGCTCGCCACACTGGAGTGGCTGATCGAGGCCGGCAAGGTGCGGGCCATCGGCGCCTACGGCCTCCGCGCCGAGCAGCTCGTGGAGGCTCGCATCCTCTCCTCAGCGGGACTCCCGCGCTTCACGGTGCTCGACGTGCCCTACAACGTGCTGCGCCGCAAGGACTTCGACGGCGACCTGCGACTCGTCGCCGGTGCGCAGGGAGTCGCGGTGACGCCCTCGCATCCATTGGAGCACGGGTTCCTCGCGGGCGCTCGACGTACGCGCGACAAGGCCGTCACCTCGGTCCGCGCGGCGCAGCTGGCCGGCAGCCTGACCAAGCGCGGTAGTCGCACGCTGAAGGCGTTGGATGCGGTGGCGGCGGAGTTCGGCGTGCCGGTCTCGGCCGTCGCTGTGGCGTGGCTGCTCGCGCAGCGGATCGTCGCAGCCCCCATCGCGAACGCGTATGCGCCCGCGCACGTCGAGGAGGTGCTGCAGGGCGTAGGGCTCCGCCTCACTCGCAGCCAGCTGTCGGAGATCGCGCGCGCGTCGGAGTAGCGGGTTAGGGTGGATGAGACGCCGACGAGGCGTTCGACCTACTCGACGGAGCGACAGGCGTGACTCACTACATCTACCTTGTCCGCCACGGCGAGCATCAGGATGCGGAGCACGGCATCGACGACGGACCGTTGTCGCCGCGTGGCCGCCGCCAGGCAGAGCTGTTGGCCGACCGGCTCTCGGGCGTGCCGTTCGATGCCGTCTGGCACTCGCCGCTCGTGCGCGCCGCGGAGACGGCCCGCGCGGTGGCCGAGCGCATGCCGTCGATCACGCCGGAGGCCTCGTCGCTGCTGTTCGACTGCGTTCCGACGGGGATGACGGAGGAGACCCCCGCGGTCTTCGAGCCCTTCTTCGGCGGCATCACCGAGGCTGCGGTGGACGCGGGGCGCGCGCAGATGGCCGACGCCCTCGCCGCCTTCCTGGTGCGCAAGCAGGGCGACGTGCACGAGCTGATCATCACGCACAACGCGGTGATCGGCTGGTTCGTTCGCGAAGTGCTGGGTGCGCCCGACTGGCGCTGGATGACGCTCAATCAGGCGAACGCGGGACTCACGGTCATCGCACAACGCCACGGCCGGCCCTGGACGCTCGTATCCCACAACGACCTCGCCCACCTGCCGTTCGAGCTGCGCACGGGCCTTCCCGAGGTCCCGCCCGTCTGACGCTCGACGGGGTCAGGTCAGCGCCTTGCCGTACCAGCGCGTGGCGTTCTGGTTGTCGTTGTACGGCTCGATAGCGGTGAAGCCGCTGCGGGCGTAGAGCGAGCCCGCAGCCTCCAGGGAGTGGTGCGTGTCCAGCACGAGCTCCACGGCTCCGAATGCCCGCGCCCGCTCCTCGAGCTCGGTCACGAGCAGCCGGCCGCCGCCGCTGCCGCGCGCCTCGGGGCGGACGAAGAGATGCTTGAGCTCGTAGCGCACGCCCGCGGGCCCGTCCGCGATGCGACGGATGCCGCCGCATCCGACCGCGTCGCCGGCGTCGTCGAAGAGAACCAGGAACACGCCGTTCGGCTCCTCGAAGACCGCGGGGTTCGGGAAGACCGTGCGGTATCCGCCGCCGGGGAATCCCTCCGCACGGCGGGCGAAGTACAGGGTGAGCAGCTCGTGACTGACGGGGTCGTCTGCGGGAAGGGCACGCAGGGTGGGCATACCGCGAGCGTAGCCGGGGTACGCCTAGGGTGGAGACATGACGACGCGTGTGGCCATCGTGGGAGCAACCGGCAAGCTGGGAAGCATCATCCGCGGCGTGGTCGAGGGTGAGGAGGGCTTCGAGCTCGTCGCCGCTCTCTCGTCGCGCGATGACATCCAGGCCATCGACGATGCGGACCTCGTGATCGACGCGTCGGTGCCCGCCATCTCCATCGACGTCGTGCGCGCGGCCGTCGAACGCGGCAAGAACGTGCTGGTGGGCACGAGCGGCTGGTCGGCCGAGCGCATCGCCCTCGTGCGGCCTCTCGCGGATGCGGCGGACGTCGGCGTCGTGTTCATCCCCAACTTCTCGCTCGGCTCCGTCATGGGCTCGGCCCTCTCCGCCGCCGCGGCGCCCTTCTTCGATTCGATCGAGATCGTCGAAGCCCATCGCGAGACGAAGATCGACTCGCCCAGCGGCACTGCGGTGCGCACGGCCGAGATGATCGCCGCCGCCCGCCAGGGCACCGGCCCGGTCGAGGCACCGCACGTCGACCAGCGGGCACGCGGACAGCAGGTGGCCAGCGTCCCGATCCACTCGCTCCGTCGCCCCGGCGTCGTCGCGCGCCAGGAGGTGGTGCTGTCGGGACCGGGTGAGTCACTCTCGATCGTGCACGACACGATCGAGCCGGCCTTGGCCTACGCCCCCGGCATCCGCATCGCGCTCGCCGCCGCCCGCGACGCCCGCGGCGTGCACGTGGGACTCGACAGCTTCCTCGACATCGGCATCCGCTTGCCTGGAACGCGCACCACGGGCGCCGGGGTGACCGACGGCGCCGCCTCCGGTCAGATCGCTGCGACGACTCCATGAGCGCACGCATCGGCGTCGCCGTCATGGTGGCGGCCTTCGCGCTCTACGCCGTGTTCGTGGGCCAGCGCGCCTGGCTGCTCCTGATCAGCGGCATGCCACTGGGCGTCGCGGCGGGTGTCGCCCTGCTCGTGCTGCCGGTCATCGCCGTGTGGGCTGTCGGGCGGGAGCTGTGGTTCGGCGTGCGGGCGCAGGCGCTCGGGCGCCGGCTGGAAGCCGAAGGCGCGCTGCCCACCGAGGCGCTGGAGACCCGGCCCAGCGGGCGCGTGCTGCGCGATGAGGCGGATGCGGTGTTCCCCGCATACCGCCACGACGTCGAGGAGGCCCCGGACGACTGGCGCGCCTGGTACCGACTCGGACTCGCCTACGACGGGTCGGGCGACAGACGGCGCGCTCGCGCCGCGGTGCGCACCGCCATCCGGTTGGAGCGGCGCGACCGCGGCTGAGCGTCAGGCGGCGGGAACCGCCGCGGCGACCGCATCCTCCACCGTGGGATGCGTGAAGCGGTAGCCAGTGGAGGTCAGAACCCCCGGAACGAGGTCGACGTCGTTTGTGAGCAGCGCCTCGGTGGCGTCCGCACCGAGCGCCGCGCGCACCGCCCACTCCGGGGCGCGGAGAACGTAGGGCCGGTTCATGCGTCGCGCGAGCGCGAAGCCGAGATCGTTGGCGGTCGCGCGAGTCGGTCCCGTCAGGTTGACCGGTCCCGTGATCTCCTCGGCGAGGATGTGGCGGATCGCCCCCACCTCGTCGTCCAGCGAGATCCACGGCCACGCTTGGGTGCCGCGACCGATCGGACCGGACAGTCCGAGCTTGGTGAGCAGCAGGAGAGGCTTGAGCACGCCCTGCTCGTGCACCACAGGGGCCGTGCGCAGCAGCGTCACGCGGGTCTGGTCGCCGGCTTCGCGCGCGGCCTGCTCCCAATCGACGGTGAGCCGCGACAGGAAGCCGCCACCCGGACCGGAGCTCTCGTCCTGGCGCACGCCCGGAGCCGATCCGTAATAGCCCACGGCGGAGGCGGAGACGAACGCGGGAGCATCCGCTCCGAGCGCGCGCAGCGCTCGGGTGAGCGTGCGTGTCGGCGTGAGGCGCGACCACAGCAACGTGCTCTTGTAGGAACGCGTCCACGGGAACCGGCCCACGCTCGCGCCGCTGAGCGACACCACCGCATCCGCGCCCTCGAGTGCGCCCGGGTCCAGGGGCTCGGAATCCTGCAGCCAGGAAACCTCGTCCGGGCTTTGCGCCGGGCGGCGTACGAGTGTCGTCACCCGCACGCCGTCGGCGCGCAGCGACGCCACCAGAGCCCTGCCGATGAGCCCGGATGCGCCCCCGATGACGACGTGGCGCGGATCAGGCAAGCGTTGCCTCGAGCGTGATCTCGATGCCCGAGAGGGCCTGCGAGACCGGGCAGCCGGTCTTCGCCTCGCCGGCGATACGTGCGAAATCCTCGGCCGACAGGCCCGGTACGGTCGCGTTGACGTTGAGGTGGCTGCCGCTGATCCCGGTGCCCGGGACGAACGTGACGGATGCGGTCGTCTCGATGCTCTCGGGAGGTGTGCCGTTCTCGGTCAGCGCGTGGGAGAGCGCCATGCTGAAGCACGACGAGTGCGCCGCGGCCAGCAGTTCCTCCGGCGTCGTGACCGAGGTCGAGCCCTCGCTGCGCGCCTTCCAGTTGACGGCCAGAGGGCCCTGGTTGGAGGACTCGAGGGCGACCTCGCCCGACCCCTCTGCGAGGCTTCCCTTCCAGCTGGTGCTGGCTTCGCTGGTGACACTCATCGTCGTCTCCCTCCGGCCGCGTCTCGGCCCTTGGGCCTCAGCGTATCGACCGGATCTTTATGTGGGCTTTGGCCTTGACAGTCGTGCGGGCTCAGGCCGGACGAGCGGTGCGGATGATGCCCGCGCGGGCGAGGAGCAGGTACAGCTGGCATCCGAGGCACAGGCCGAACACGGCGTTCAGGAAGGCGGCGACGAACGCGGCCGCCGCAGCGATCGGCAGCGCCCACGGTACGCCGGCGAGGTACAGTACCAGACCGACGACAGTGACGAACAGGCCCACGCCCTGAGCGAAGCGCGGCGGCCGCGGATCCTCGAACTCGGTCGCCGGCTGAAGTCGCGGCTGCACGAGTCTGCGGTACAGCACGCCCCACGGTGCGGTACGCGGCGACACCACGCCCCACAGGAAGAGCGCCGCGATCACGGCCAGCAGGATGAAGCCCGGGTCGGTGACACGGTAAGCCAGCACCGCTCCTAGGGGCGCAGAGGTGAATGCTCCTTCGGCCAGCGGCTGGTAGGCGAACCATCCGATCGCCTGAGCGGACGGATCGACTCCACGCCCGGTGAGGCCGAGGAGCACCGCGATCAGAAGGAGCACGGCGGTGACGGAGGCGGCGAAGCGGGGCCCGCGCACATCGATGCGGGCGGGTGAGCGATCAGACACGGGTCGACTCCTCGGTCACGCGGGCCAGTTCCAGCTCCACCACGTCCCGGCGGGGTGTTCCGCCGAACCGGGTGCGCACGGTGCCCCGGTGGTCGAGGATCAGCGTCGTGGGCGTCTGCAGGACGCGGAAGTGCTGGGCGATGTCGGTGCGGTTGGTCAGATCGACGTCGAGGTGCACGACGCCCTCGCGATCGGCGGCGATGTCGGAGAGCGTGCGGTGCACGCCGGGGCAGCGCGCGCAGAACTCGGTGCTGAACTGCAGCAGGGTCGCCACCTCGCCGAGGGCGGGGGCGCCAAGACGTGCCGGATCCACGACCTCGTCGGGATCCACCCGTCGCGGCCGGTTCTGACGCCAGCGCAGGGCGAGACCGAGGCCGACAGTCGCTGCGAGGAGCGCGGCCAGCACGGCGACGGCGATGAGGGGGTCCACGACATCCCAGGCTAGACCTGCGTGCATGCGAGGGCATCGAATCCATCGAAGATGACGCACGTACGTAACACAGCGCCGGGATACGCTGAGGGGGTGAGTGACGCGTCCCGTGCCGAGATCCAGTTCCGCAGCGACGTGACGGTCGAGCTCGTCCGTTCCAGTGCCTCCGACTCCGACGTGCTCTTCGCCGCGCGCGTGTCGACGCAGGGGGAGCAGACGCTCGAATCCGCCGCATCCGGTGACCAGGCGACCGCGCGCGATCGCGGACTCATCAACTACCTCATGCGCGACCGCCACGGCTCGCCGTTCGAGCACAACTCCATGACGTTCTACGTGCAGGCGCCCATCTTCGTCTTCCGCGAGTTCATGCGTCACCGGATGGCCTCCTACAACGAGGAGTCGGGCCGATACCGCGAGCTGCGTCCCGTGTTCTACGTGCCCGCGCGCGAGCGCAACCTCATCCAGGTGGGCAAGCCCGGGGCGTACGAGTTCCTCGCCGGCACCGAGGAGCAGTTCGAGCTGGTCGACGAGGCCACCCGCGCCGCCAGCATCCAGGCGTTCGAGGCGTACCAGCGGATGCTGGAAGCGGGTGTCGCCCGCGAGGTGGCGCGCATCGTACTGCCGCTGAACATCTACTCGTCGATGTACGTCACCATGAACGCCCGCGCGCTCATGAACTTCCTGTCGCTGCGCACGAAAGTGGAAGGCACCCACTTCCCGTCGTTCCCGCAACGCGAGATCGAGATGTGCGCGGAGAAGATGGAGGCGTTCTGGACCGAGCTCATGCCGCTCACGCACGCCGCCTTCAACGCGAACGGGCGCGTCGCGCCCTGATCACTCCTCGTCGATCCTGACGAGGTAGCCGATCCGATGGCGGCGGATCTCGCCGTCGGCCGGATCCGGCTCGCGAGCCGCCGGCTCGGCGTCGTCGTCCCCGACGGCGTCATCCTCGACCGCGTCGTCCTCGACAGCGCGGCTGACACCGCCGAGCGGCTCCGAGCTTGCGGTGCCGGTGAGCTGCTGCGAGGTCAGCACGTATGGGGCCGGTCGCACCTCGATCGCCCATTCCGCGTCCGGCGACGAGAAGCGCGTGATCTCCGGCGCCGGTGGCTGCCGCGGAACGCGCAGCATCCGATGAGCGACGGTGAGTGCCGACACGGAGCGCACGACGCCCAAGATGCCGAGCTCGGGCTCCCGCTCGTGGTGGGTCTCGACGAACTCGGGCTCCGCCGCGGGCGCGCACAGCTCGCGCACGGCGTCGTCCGCCACGACCACACCGAACTCGACGCGGTCGCCCACCGCGAACGGCTCGCCGCAGCACTCCCATTCCCACTCCCAGAGCAGCACGTCCACCATGGCTTCACGATAGACACCGACGCGTAGGCTCGGCGCATGGCGAAGACGGCTCTCATCACCGGTGCCAGCTCCGGACTCGGCGCCGAGTACGCGCGTCAGCTCGCCGCGCGCGGCGCCGACCTCGTGCTGGTGGGGCGCGACGCCCGGGCGCTGGAGTCGGTCGCCCGCGAGGTGCGTGCCGCATCCGGTGTCGGGGCCGAGGTCCTCGTCGCGGACCTGCTGGATGCGAGGGCGCGCCAGTCGGTCATCGATCGGCTGACGGATGCCGGGCGGCCGATCGAGATCCTCGTCAACAACGCGGGGTTCGGCCTCCCGCTCGACTTCGATCGCAACGACATCGAGGACGAGGTGCGTCATCTCGCCGTGCATGTGGAGGTGCCGATGCGGCTCATGCACGCCGCTCTCGGTCCGATGCTCGCGCGCGGCAGCGGCCGCATCCTGAACGTCGCCTCGATCGCCGCGTTCATCCCGCGCTCCACGTACGGCGCCTCGAAGCTGTGGCTCGTGTCGTTCAGTCGCTGGGCCGACGCGACCTACGCGCCGCGCGGTGTGACGGTGACGGCGGTGTGCCCGGGATACACGCACACGAACTTCCACGAGCGGCTCGGTCTCGCCCGCGGTGAGGAGGGAATCGCCGGCTGGATGTGGCTGAACCCCGCGGACGTGGTCACGCCGTCGCTGCGCGATGCGGCACGAGGCAAGGCCGTGTCGGTGCCGACTCTGCGCTACCGGGCGCTCGCCGCACTGGCGAGCATCGCCCCCGACCGGCTCGCATCGAAGCTCGGTCGTCGCGGCCGCTGAGTCAGGCGAAGCGGCCGAGGCGGATACCGGCGTACGCGAGTGCAGCGATGGTCTCGCCATCGCTGATGCGGCCGTCCAACACCATCGCGAGGGTCTCGGCGAACGGAACGCGCACGACATCGTCGATGCCCTCCTCCGCCTGCGCGAGGGCATCGTCGGGGGCCGGGGAGAGGCCGCGGGCGAGGAACACATGCTCGGGCGCCACGGCGATCCCGTTGAGCGCGTTCATGGTCCCGAGGTGCTCCCACTCCGCCGCGACCAGGCCCGTCTCCTCGGCGAACTCGCGCTGGGCGGCCCGCAGCAGATCCTCGCCGTCGCTGCCGCCCGCCGGCACCTCCCACGACGGTCCGGTCGTATAGCGCTCCACAGACACGAGGCAGACGTTGTCGTCGTCGTCCAGCGCCACGATGAACACCGCCGGATGCTGCATCTCAACGACGCCGTAGATCCCTTCGCCGTCCGGGCCGGTGACATCGTCCTCTCTCACCCGGATCCAGCGGTTCTCGTAGACGACGCGGCTCGCGGACGTGTGCCAGACCATGCCGCCACCTTACGGCCGCATCCGCCCTGCACCCGTCGCCGCGGGGGTAGGACATCGTTGACGCGACGTCCGTACGGCGGATCGGCGGGCGGCCGCCCCAGAGGTCCCAGGGGTAGACGCCAGCACCACGGATCGTGCAGATGTCGCAGTGTCGGGGAGTGTGGCGGGGGAGCGACCGGGCCTCCCCACGCAGGTGCGGCCCGCGCGTCATCCCGGCTCGGCGGAAGTGAGCAGCCCCGCGCCGCGCACCGGGGTGAGGGTGGGCGGATGGATGCCGCGAAGATCGCCGACAGACTGCGCACTCTCGGGGGAATCGCCCGGGCCGCACAGCTCGGCGCACCTCGCAGTGCCCTCGCTCGAGCCGCCGATCGCGGAGCCATCGAACGCGTGCGCAAGGGCGTGTACGCGCTCGGCGCCCATCCCGATGTCCGGGATGCCGCTGCGCACGGCGGCGAGCTCGCCTGCGCTGCGGCGCTTCGCGTGCACGGCGTCTGGGTGCTGGAGGAGATCCCGACCCTGCACGTCTGGCTCGGACCCGACGGCCGATCGCATCCGCATCCGTCGTGCGCGTGCATCGTGCATCGGGATGCGGGTGCTTCCGCGTTCGGCGTCGTGTCGATTGTGCAGGCGCTCGTCCAGTCGGCCGCCTGTCTCGGCGCAGAGAGCTTCTTCGCGGCGTTCGAATCGGCCTGGCGCCTGGGCCTGATCGACCGGGCTGATCGGGCACAGGTGCGAAGGAGCCTTCCCGCAAGGTTCCGCTGGCTCGTCGATCTGGCGCGTCCCGACGCCGACAGTGGCCTCGAGTCCCTGCTCAGGTTGCGTCTGCGGCTGCTCGGCATCGCCTTGGACTGCCAGGTCCTCATCCGCGGTGTCGGCGTCGTCGACTTCCTGGTCGACGGGCGACTCATCATCGAAGTCGACGGCCGCCTCAATCACGATGGCGTCAGCCTGCGTCACAAGGATCTGGTGCGGGATGCGGAGGCCGCGGCGCAGGGGTACGAGACCCTGCGCTTCGACTATGCACTCGTCGTGCACGACTGGCCGCGTGTGCAGCGCGCGATCAGGGCGACGTTGTCCAGGATGCGGATCGCGTCCCCTCAGTGAGGTGACATCTGCACGACGGGTGAATCTTCCGGGGCCCCACACGCCCCGCCACGTGACTCCAGCCCCACGGATCGTGCAGATGTCGCCGCATCCGCGCGCCGTACGCGGAAGGCGGGGCGGCGACGAACGCGGTGGGGGCGCGGCGGCGGAAACCGATAGCCTGGGAACATGACGCACACGGGCAACCCCTTCGGACAGGTGCTCGTCGCGCTGGTCACTCCCATGACCGCCGACGGCGAGGTTGACTGGCCCGCCGTCGAGAAGCACATCGACGACGTCATCACCGCCGGTGCCGACGGCATCGTGGTCACCGGTACGACGGGGGAGACCTCGACGCTCACCGACCCCGAGAAACTCCGTCTCGTCGAGGTGGGCAAGAGCGTCGCGTCCGGCCGGGCGAAGATCATCACGGGCGGCGGTTCCAACGAGACCGCGCATGCGATCGAGCTGTACCGGGCGAGCGAGAAAGCCGGCGCGGACGGCATCATGATCGTCACGCCGTACTACAACAAGCCCACCCAGGCTGGCATCCTCACGCACTTCCGCCTCGTCGCAGACGCGACGGATCTGCCCGTCATCCTCTACGACATCCCGGGCCGCACCGGGGTGCCGATCAAGTACGAGACGATCCTGCGTCTCGCCAAGCACCCCAACATCCTGGCGATCAAGGATGCGAAGGGCGACTTCAGCGAGGTGAGCCGGGTGCTCAACCAGACCGACCTGATGTACTTCTCGGGCGACGACGCGAACGTGCTGCCGCACCTCGCGATCGGAGCGTCGGGGCTCATCGGCGTCACGGCGAACATCGCCGCCGCGCCGTATCGCGCGATCGTGGACGCCGTGAACCGCGGCGACCTCGCGACGGCCACCGCCGAGCACAAGCGTCTCGAGCCGCTCGTTCGGGCCGTCATGACGCACGTGCCGGGCACCGTGAGCGCGAAGTACATCCTCCACGGCCTCGGCCGCATCTCCAGCCCCCGCGTCCGCCTGCCCCTCGTCGGGCCGGAGGAGTGGGAGGCCGCCATCATCGAGGACGAGCTCGCCCTGGTGCGTGACGTCCCCGGTGCCGATTTCTCCAACTTCCGTCCCGACCGCAACGCCGCCGCCGGCGGCGCCCTGCCCAAGGTGCACGGAACCACACGCTGACAACTGCTCGCCACGAGGCGAGCCCCATCGCCCGCTCCCTCACATCAGCGGGCAGGAAACACGGATGCGGCGCAGGCCGCATCCGGAGAGGTACGTATGGCCAACACTGTCTACGATCCGCCCGCACTCGATCAGGGGACGCTGCGCGTCACGCCCCTGGGCGGGCTCGGCGAGGTCGGTCGCAACATGACGATCTTCGAGTACGACGGGAAGATCCTCGTCGTCGACTGCGGCGTGCTCTTCCCCGAGGAGCACCAGCCGGGAGTGGACCTGATCCTCCCCGACTTCGCGCCGCTGCGCGACCGGCTCGACGACATCGTCGGCATCGTGCTCACGCACGGCCACGAGGACCACATCGGCGCCGTGCCGTACCTGCTGAAGCTCAAGAACGACATCCCCCTCATCGGATCGGGGCTGACCCTCGCCCTCGTAGAGGCGAAGCTCAAGGAACACCGGGTCAAGTCGTACACGCTGACGGTCGCGGAGGGTCAGCGCGAACAGGTGGGGCCGTTCGACCTCGAGTTCGTCGCGGTGAACCACTCGATACCCGACGCCCTGGCCGTCGCCATCCGCACGCCCGCCGGAATGGCGCTGGCCACGGGTGACTTCAAGATGGACCAGCTGCCGCTCGACGGCCGCCTCACCGACCTCCGCGCCTTCGCTCGCCTGGGCGAGGAGGGGATCGACCTCTTCCTCGTCGACTCCACCAACGCCGACGTTCCCGGGTTCACCCCGCTGGAGCGCTCCATCGGGCCCGTGCTCGACCAGGTCATCGGCCGCGCCCCCCGCCGCGTGATCGTGGCGAGCTTCTCGAGTCACGTGCACCGCGTGCAGCAGGTCATCGATGCCGCGGCCGCCCACGGGCGTCGGGTCGCCTTCCTCGGTCGCAGCATGGTGCGAAACATGACGATCGCCCAGGACCTCGGCTATCTCAAGGTGCCCGACGGTGTCCTGATCGACTACAAGAAGGCACGGGATCTGCCCGACGACCGGATCGTCTACATGTCGACCGGTTCGCAGGGCGAGCCCATGGCCGTGCTCTCGCGGATGGCCAACCTCGATCACGAGATCGAGCCCGGCCCCGGCGACACCGTGATCCTCGCCTCCAGCCAGATCCCCGGCAACGAGAATGCGATCTACCGCGTGATCGACGGGTTGACCAAGCTCGGCGCTAACGTCGTGCACAAGGGCAACGCGAAGGTGCACGTCTCCGGTCACGCCGCCGCGGGCGAGCTGCTGTACTGCTACAACATCCTGCAGCCGCGCAACGTGCTGCCGGTGCACGGCGAGTACCGGCACCTGATGGCCAACGCGAAGCTCGCACAGGACACCGGCATCCCCGCCGAACGCACGATCCTGGCCGAGAACGGCACCGTCATCGACCTCAAGGACGGCGAGGCCCGCGTCGTCGGGCAGCGCGACATCGGTTTCGTCTACGTCGACGGCTCGACCGTGGGCGAGATCACGGATGCGGACCTCAAGGATCGCCGCATCCTCGGCGAAGAGGGCTTCATCTCCGTCATCGTCGTGGTCGACGCCTCGACGGGCCGCATCATCACCGGGCCGGAGATCCACGCGCGCGGCTTCGCCGAGGACGACTCGGTGTTCGAGGACGTCAAGCCGAAGATCGCCGCGGCGCTCGCGGAGGCGGCGGGGTCCGGCGTGCGGGACACGCACGCGCTGTCGCAGGTCGTCCGTCGCACGATCGGCCGCTGGGTCAACCAGCGTCTGCGCCGACGCCCCATGATTGTGCCGCTGGTGATCGAGGCCTGAGCGCTTCGTCGCTATGATCCGGGCATGCCCGCACGCTTCCGGATCCGTGCCGCCGAACAGGCGGACGGTGTCTTCCTCGCGGACATGGTGGTCGAGGCCGCGAACTGGCGGCCCGGCGTCGCACGCCCGCGGCACGAGATCCTCGCGGCACCCGAGCATGCCCGGTACATCTCGGGGTGGAAGCGTCCGGGCGACACGGGCTTGGTCGCCGTGAGCCCGGAGAACGAGGCGATCGGTGCCGCGTGGTACCGGATGCTGCCGCGCACCGAGCCGGGGTTCGGGTACGTCGGCACCGGCGTGCCCGAGCTCGTGATCGGCGTACGCCCTCTCTGGCGCGCCCACGGCGTCGGACGTGCCCTGTTGCAGCAGTTGGTGGCGGCGGCGCGCGCCGAGGGCTACGCGCGCCTGAGTCTCAGCGTCGAGCGCGACAATTTCGCCGCGACCCTCTACCGCTCCGAGGGGTTCGCCGTCACCTCGCCCGCCCAGGGACGCGACACCATGGTGCGTCGCCTGCGCTGAGGGGCTTCGCCGCGTGGCTACCGGCCGCTGTCGCGGGTCGGATCTACCGTGGGACCATGGCCCGCAGTACCGCCTCGACGCGTCGCGCCCCCGCGAAGGGCGGTTCGTCGCGCGCGCGCAAACCCGAACCCGCTCCCAAGCGTTATGTGGGCGAGGATGAGCGGCCCTCGGTCGCCGTCCGCGCCTGGATGGGGCTCGCGCACCTCACGGGTGGGCTGTTCCGCACGTTCGGACCCGAGACGCTCGAAAAGGATCAGCGTCGTGACGGGTTCCCGTTCCTGCTCGTTCTGCTCGCCGTCGCCGGCGCCGTGATCGAGTGGTTCTTCATCGGCACCGAGGTGTCGGCGGCCATCAGCGCGTACTCCATCGGCGGGCTCGTCGGGCGGGTCTCTTTCATCCTTCCGGTCTTCCTGGTTCTGCTCGCCGGCTGGCTGTTCCGCCATCCCGCATCCGTGCACGACAACGGCCGCATCGGCATCGGGTTCGCGCTGTTCATCCTGACGGTCGCGGGGTTCTGTCACGTCCTGGGTGCTCGCCCGCAGCCGTCGTCCGGTCTGCCAGCGCTCAGCACCGCGGGGGGGCTCTTCGGCTGGATGGCGGGGGAGCCCCTCGCGCTCCTGCTGACGCCTGTCGGAGCGGGTATCGTCCTGACGCTCCTGGCCGTGCTCAGCGTGCTCATCCTCACCCGCACGCCCCCGAACCGCATCGGTCGCCGCCTCGGCGATCTCTATGCCTGGATGTTCGGCGCCGAGCGGCACGAGCCGGTGGAGAAGCCCGATCGGGCGAAGGATGCGGCGAGCTCCGGCGACGACGACGCGACGGAGGCCATGCCCTGGTGGCGTCGCAACAAGACCGGACGCGAGCAGGACCCTGACGACGACGCCGGCTCGCAGGATCTCACCGAGCTGCTGTTCACCGACACGCCCCCGCCGGGCGGGTTCGACAACGCACTCGAGCCCGCGCGCCCCGCGCCGCCTCTGCCTGGCGCGCCGGACGCCCTGACCGAGGTCATCGATCCTTCGGTGATCGCCGCGGCGGAACGAGCGGTCGCGGACAGTCGCGCCGCTGCGGGTCTCCAGGACGACGGGGATTCCGGTCCGCAGCCCACCCTCGACGGCATCGAGGGCTTCGGCGGCAGCGGCGACCGCGTCCCTCCCGCGGCCTCCTACTCTCTGCCGTCGGTCGCTGCCCTCGCGGCGGGGTCTGCGCCCAAGACACGCTCGGAGGCAAACGACGCGGTCGTGCGCGCCATCATGGGCGTGTTCGAGCAGTTCAAGGTCGACGCGAAGGTCACCGGCTTCTCCCGCGGGCCGACCGTCACGCAGTACGAGGTCGAGGTCGGCCCGGGAGTGAAGGTCGAGCGCATCACGGCGCTGACCAACAACATCGCGTACGCCGTCGCCTCCAACGAGGTGCGCATCCTCGCGCCGATCCCCGGCAAGAGCGCCATCGGCGTCGAGATCCCCAACACCGACCGCGAGATCGTGACGCTGGGCGACGTGCTGCGCTCACAGAACGCACTGCAGTCCACGCATCCGATGACGATCGGTGTGGGCAAGGACGTGGGCGGCGGCTTCGTCGTCGCCAACCTCGCGAAGATGCCCCACCTCCTGGTGGCCGGCTCGACCGGCTCCGGAAAGTCGAGCTTCGTCAACTCGATGATCACGAGCCTGCTCATGCGCTCGAAGCCGTCCGAGGTGCGGATGGTGCTCATCGACCCCAAACGCGTGGAGCTCACCTCCTACGCCGGAGTCCCGCACCTCATCACGCCGATCATCACGAACCCCAAGAAGGCGGCAGAGGCGCTGCAGTGGGTCGTGAAGGAAATGGACATGCGCTACGACGACCTTGCGTCGTTCGGGTTCCGCCACATCGACGACTTCAACAAGGCGGTCGTCGCCGGGCAGATCCAGTTGCCCCCCGGCAGCGAGCGCGTGCTGAAGCCCTATCCGTACCTCCTCGTCGTCGTCGACGAGCTCGCCGACCTCATGATGGTCGCCCCGCGCGATGTCGAGGACTCCATCGTGCGCATCACGCAGCTGGCGCGTGCGAGCGGCATCCACCTGGTGCTGGCGACCCAGCGTCCGAGCGTCGATGTCGTCACGGGCCTCATCAAGGCCAACGTGCCCTCGCGCCTCGCCTTCGCCGTCACCAGCGTCACCGACTCCCGGGTCATCCTCGACCAGCCCGGCGCAGACCGGCTCATCGGTCAGGGAGACGGTCTCTTCCTTCCCATGGGCGCGTCCAAGGCCATCCGCGTGCAGGGCGCCTGGGTCAGCGAGCCCGAGATCGAGAAGGTCGTGCAGCACGTCACCGGCCAGGCCCGCCCCGAGTACCGGGCGGATGTGGCGGCGGTCACCGAGAAGAAGGAGATCGACGCCGACATCGGCGACGATCTCGAACTGCTGCTCGCGGCGGCGGAGCTCGTCGTCGGGACGCAGTTCGGATCGACCTCGATGCTGCAGCGCAAGCTGCGCGTCGGTTTCGCCAAGGCGGGACGCCTCATGGATCTCATGGAGTCGCGCGAGATCGTGGGTCCGTCCGAGGGTTCCAAGGCGCGAGACGTGCTGGTGACGCCCGAGCAGCTGCCCGGGGTGCTCGCGCGCCTGCGCGGCGAGGACCCGCCCGCAGGCGGGGCCGCCGACGATCGGTATGGACCGGATGCCGTGGACGCACAGTTCGACGGCCTCGAGGTGGTCGACGGCGACGAGGGCTCCGAGGACGCCTGGAGCCTCACCGGGCGCGACTGAACGTTCCCGGCTCGCTAGGCTCGCATCGTGGCGGTTCCCCGACAGCTTCCCAACGCGATCACGATCGTGCGCATCCTGTGCGCGCCGGTCTTCCTCTGGCTCCTGCTGGCCGATGCCGGCGAGGGCGGTGGGATGCGGTGGGCGGCGACTGTGCTGTTCATCGTCGCGATCGCCACGGACGGCATCGACGGCTACCTGGCCCGGCGCTACGAGATCGTTACCGACCTCGGCAAGCTCCTGGATCCGATCGCGGACAAGGCGCTCACAGGGTGCGCCTTCGTGGGCCTGTCGATTCTCGGTGAGCTGCCCTGGTGGGTCACCATCGTGGTGCTGGTGCGCGAGGTCGGCATCACCGTGTACCGCTTCGCGGTCGTGAGCGACCACGTGCTCGCCGCGGCCTGGATGGGAAAGCTCAAGACGGTGGCTCAGGCCGTGGCGCTCTCGCTGGCGCTCGCTCCGCTTGCGCCCCTCGTGGGGGAGTGGATCCACGTGGTGAACACCATCACCATGTGGATCGCCGTCATCCTCACGATCGCGAGCGGAATCGACTACGTGGTCAGCGAGGTGAGAGGGCGCCGCGCGCGCCGTTCGGGAGGCGCCCATGTCGGATGAGCGATTCATGGATGACAGCGCGCTCGACGAGCAGACCTCGATCGTCGGCGGGCGACGCACGGACGCCGAGCACATCGTGCAGCGTCTGGGCGAACTGGGCTGGACGATCGGCATCGCCGAGTCACTGACCGGCGGCGAGGTGTGCAGTCAGCTGGTCGCGGTCGCCGGTGCATCGAAGGTCGTGCGCGGCGGGATCGTTGCGTACGCCACCGAACTCAAGCAGAGCCTGCTCGGCGTCGACGCGCTCGTGCTCGAGTTGGGCGGTCCGGTACAGGCCAAGGTCGCACGCCAGATGGCGGAAGGGGTGCGCGAGGCGGTCGCGGTCGGCGGGGCCGCGGCGGATGTCGGTGTCGCGACCACGGGGATCGCGGGACCCACCTCGTCGGACGGGCAGCCGGTCGGAACCGTGTTCGTCGCCGTCTCCACCCCGCTGGGCACCCGCGTGGAACTGCTGCAGCTCGACGGTGACCGGGAACAGATCCGCCAGCGCACCGCCCGTCGTGCCCTCCGGATGGTGCTCGAGGCTCTCTGAGGGAACAGATCGGGTTACCACTGGGTTACGTTGTGCGATTCTCATCCGTCACCCAGCGGCGCGGGATTAGATTGGCCGCACGCACTGTTGTAGCGTTATGCACCCGGTGCAGGACGGATTCGGTAAAAGGAGGGCTCGAAATGATCCTGGTACGTCATGAGATCGGCGAAGTCCTTCGTGAACTCCGTCAGCAGAAGGGTCGTACCCTTCGTCAGGTCGCGAGCCGCGCGAGTGTGGCCCTCGGGTATCTGAGCGAGGTCGAGCGCGGACAGAAGGAAGCCTCGAGTGAGATCCTCGGCGCGGTCGCCGAGGCACTGGATGTTCCCATCTCCACGATCATGCGCGAGGTCTCCGATCGGCTGTCCGTTCTGGAGGGCATCAACTCCTTCCCGGACGTCGTGCCGGACGAGCTGGTCGCGATGGCCTCTCCCGAACTCTCGCTGCGCTGAATGCGCCGCAGCGAGTTCGATCGCGCCGTCCGAGACGAGTTCGGCTCGCGCGGCGCGTATCTGGTCGATGATCTGGTGCTCGCCGGGGCCGGCGACCGCACGGCAGCTCAGGCATTGGCCGCGGGGGAGCCGACGCGAGACGTCTGGCTCGCGCTGTGCGCAGAGATGGATGTTCCGCCGACGCGGCGATACGGAGTCGGGCGGCTCGAACCGCGTCGATGACGTCGGCGTGTCGTCGAAGATCCGTTCGATACACGCGTAGTGTTCTGCACAGACGGCGTCCGAGGGATGTCTGTCCACGGATGCGGAGCATTCCGACGCGATGTCGGAGGCCCTGCCTACCGTGGGAGATGTCGCAACGACACGTACGCCTTGCCGCCGAAGCCGGACCCTGTGCCGGGAGGAGCGGCAGCCTACAGGCGACCGACATCGAGCAGAAGGAACCCTCATGCCCTCACCCGCAGACCGCGAGAAAGCCCTCGAATCGGCACTCGCCCTGATCGACCGGCAGTTCGGAAAGGGCTCGGTCATGCGACTGGGCAGCGAAGACCGCGCCCCGGTCGAAATCATCCCGACCGGTTCCATCGCGCTGGATGTCGCCCTCGGCGTCGGTGGTCTTCCGCGCGGACGCATCATCGAGATCTACGGTCCGGAATCCTCCGGTAAGACCACGCTGACCCTGCATGCGATCGCCAACGCGCAGCGTGCGGGCGGAATCGCCGCCTTCATCGACGCCGAGCACGCACTCGACCCCGACTACGCCAAGAAGCTCGGTGTCGACATCGACCAGCTCCTGGTCTCGCAGCCCGACACAGGAGAGCAGGCTCTCGAGATCGCCGACATGCTGGTGCGCTCCGGTGCCATCGACCTCGTCGTCATCGACTCGGTCGCGGCCCTCGTGCCCAAGGCGGAGATCGAGGGTGAGATGGGTGACAGCCATGTCGGCCTCCAGGCGCGCCTCATGTCGCAGGCGCTGCGCAAGCTGACGGGTGGTCTGAACCAGACGAAGACCACCGCCATCTTCATCAACCAGCTCCGCGAGAAGATCGGTGTCTTCTTCGGTTCGCCGGAGACGACCGCGGGCGGAAAGGCGCTCAAGTTCTACGCGTCGGTCCGCCTCGACATCCGTCGCATCGAGACGCTGAAGGACGGCACGGAGGCGGTCGGTAACCGCACGCGCGTCAAGGTCGTCAAGAACAAGATGGCGCCGCCCTTCAAGCAGGCAGAGTTCGACATCCTCTTCGGCACCGGCATCTCCCGCGAGGGAAGCCTCATCGACTTCGGTGTCGATCAGGGCATCGTCAAGAAGTCGGGCTCCTGGTTCACCTACGACGGCGAGCAGCTGGGGCAGGGCAAGGAGAACGCCCGCAACTTCCTGCGCAACAACGCCGATGTCGCCGCGGAGATCGAGCAGAAGATCAAGACGAAGCTCGGCATCGGCCCCGTCGTCGAGGTGCCGGTGGAAGACGAGCTGGCTCAGCGACGTCCGGCATGATCCACGAGGAGGACCGGGGCGAGGCGGACGGCCTCGCCCCGGTGATCCCGCTCTTCGGGGAGCGCTCAGCCGCGTCCGCGAGCTCTCGCGAGGAGTCGGTGCCGCGGGTGCGTCGCCCGTTCTTCGCTCCCGCACCCGACGACGCACCGGACGCCGAGATGCTCGGTGCGGCGCACGAGGTCGACGTCGATTCCGAGGCGGATGAAGCGGTGGTGGTGCAGGCGGCATCCGACGCGCTGCTGCGCAAGCTCAGGTCGCGCTCGCTCTCCGAACGTGAAGCCCGCACCTTCCTGACTCAGCGCGACCTGTCGCGCGACGCCGTCGAGGAGATCGTGGCGGACTTCCTCCGCCTGTCGTACCTCGACGATGCCGCGTTGGCGGAACAGCTGGTGCACGTCGGCGTGTCCCGCAAGGGGGAGGGGCGTGTGGCGATCGCGCAGGCGATGGCCCGCCGTGGCGTGCCGCGCGATGTGGCCGATGCCGCGCTGGACGCGCTCGGCGATGACGACGCCGAGCGCGCCCTCGAGTTCGCGCGTCGCAAGGCGATGTCGATCGGCGGTCGCGACGACGACGCCGCGCTGCGTCGGCTCGTCGGTCAGCTCGCTCGCCGCGGCTATCCGTCGTCGGTCGCGATGACCGCGGCCCGACAGGCTCTCGCGGAGGCCCGGCGTCCTGCCGTCCGCGGTCCCCGCTTCGACTGAGCGGAGGCCGCTCGCGGCTGCGGTGCCGGTCGATCGCGCGAACGTAGAATGGCTCCCATCATGACGATCCCCTCGAGCGCTCCGACCCTCATCGCCGCCTCGCCCGCCGCGCACGACGCAGACGGCCGCGCGCGGACCTATGAGGTGCGCACCTTCGGCTGCCAGATGAACGTGCACGACTCCGAGCGCCTCTCGGGGTCGCTGGAGTCGGCGGGGTACGTCCCCGTCGAGCCCGGTGCCGAAGCCGACGTGGTCGTGATCAACACGTGCGCCGTGCGCGACAACGCGGCCGGAAAGCTCTACGGCACGCTCGGGCATCTGAAGTCTCGCAAGAACGCCCATGCCGGCATGCAGATCGCCGTGGGCGGTTGCCTGGCGCAGATGGACAAGCAGACGGTCGTGGAGAAGGCGCCGTGGGTCGATGTCGTCTTCGGCACGCACAACATGGGCTCGCTGCCGAAGCTCCTCGAGCGCGCGCGACACAACGAAGAGGCCGAGCTCGAGATCCTCGAGTCCCTCGATGTCTTCCCGTCGACGCTGCCGACCAAGCGCGACAGCGTGTACAGCGGGTGGGTCTCGATCTCGGTGGGCTGCAACAACACCTGCACGTTCTGCATCGTTCCGAGCCTGCGCGGCAAGGAGAAGGATCGTCGCCCCGGCGACATCCTCAGCGAGATCCGGCTGCTCGTCGAGGACGGCGCGATCGAGGTCACGCTGCTCGGCCAGAACGTGAACTCCTACGGGGTGGAGTTCGGTGATCGTCAGGCGTTCGGCAAGCTCCTGCGCGCCGCCGGCGAGATCGAGGGTCTCGAGCGGATCCGGTTCACGAGCCCTCATCCCGCCGCCTTCACCGACGACGTCATCGATGCGATGGCCGAGACGCCCGCCGTGATGCCGCAGCTGCACATGCCGCTGCAGTCCGGCAGCGACCGCATCCTCAAGGCGATGCGCCGTTCGTACCGTTCGGAGCGCTTCCTCGGCATCCTCGACCGGGTGCGCGCGCGCATCCCGCACGCCGCCATCTCCACCGACATCATCGTCGGCTTCCCGGGCGAGACCGAAGAGGACTTCCAGGAGACGCTGCGGGTCGTCGAACAAGCGCGGTTCGCGAGCGCCTTCACCTTCCAGTACTCGATCCGCGAGGGCACCCCCGCGGCGACGATGGAGGAGCAGGTGCCCAAGGAGATCGTGCAGGAGCGCTACGAGCGCCTCGTCGCGCTCCAGGAGCGCATCAGCCTCGAGGAGAACCAGAAGCAGGTCGGTCGCCGGCTCGAGGTGCTCGTCTCCGCCGGCGAGGGCAAGAAGGATGCGGCCACGCGCCGGCTCACCGGGCGTGCCGAAGACAACCGGCTCGTGCATTTCGAGGTCCCCGAAGGCTCGCCGGCGCCACGTCCCGGTGATGTCGTCTCGGTCGTGGTGACGCACGCGGCGCCCTTCCACCTCCTGGCCGATGCGCCGGACGGTGCCCCCCTCGCGATCCGGCGCACGCGTTCGGGCGACGCGTGGGATCGGGCCGAGGCCGATTCCTGCGGTGTGCCCGCCCCCGCAGGCTCCGGCCCGAAGGCGGTCTCGCTGGGTCTTCCCTCGCTTCGTCGGGACCAGTGATGCCCGCGCCCCGGTTGTGGATCGTGGCCGGGGCCACCGGCACGGGGAAGACCGGGATCTCGCTCGCGCTGGCCGAGGAACTCCGCGGCAGGGGCCGGGCGGCCGAGATCGTCAACGCGGACGCCATGCAGCTGTATCGCGGCATGGACATCGGAACGGCGAAGCTGCCCGTCGCCGAGCGGCGCGGCATCCCGCACCACCTCTTCGACGTGCTCGAGGTGACCGAGGAAGCCGCTGTGGCGGACTATCAGTCGCGCGCCCGGCAGGTGATCGAGGCGATCAACGCCCGCGGGGCTGACGCGATCCTCGTCGGAGGCTCCGGGCTGTACGTCTCGGCGGTCGCGTACGACTTCCGCTTTCCTCCGCGCGACCAAGCGCTGCGGGCGGCGCTGGAAGCGGAGTTGGACGAGGTCGGTCCCGGCGTGCTGTACGAGCGCCTCCGCGGCATGGACCCGGTCACCGCGGAACGCGTCGATCCGCACAACGGTCGACGGATCGTACGGGCGCTCGAGATCCTGGCGCAGGGCGCCACGACGCACGGCGCCGCGCTGCCCGAAGATCCGCGTCTCTGGCACCCGCGGACGCAGCTGTTGGTCGCGCATGAAGAGCGCGATGTCCTCGTACCGCGTCTGGACGCGCGCGTCGAGCGGATGTGGCGCGACGGCCTGCTCGGCGAGGTCGTCAGCCTGCGCGAACGGGGGCTCGACGCGGGCGTCACGGCGCGCCGGGCCATCGGATACGCACAGGCCATCGGTGAGCTCGACGGCCTGCTGAGTCGCGACGAGGCGATCGCGCAGACGCAGGCGCTCACCCGCCGGTACGCCCGTCGCCAGGTCTCCTGGTTCCGCCGTTACACGGCGGCCCGTCGGGTCACCGCGGGCACGGCGGCGGCGGATATCGTCGAGGGGTGACCACGCTCGGCATCCGGCCCTTCGCTGTCGCCGACACTGAGCCGGTCGTCGCGCTGTGGCACGAGGCGGGGCTGACCCGGCCATGGAATGATCCGTACCGCGACATCGAGCGCAAGCTCGCCGTGCAACCGGAGCTGTTCCTCGTCGCGACGAGCGAGGAACGCGTCTGCGGCTCGGTCATGGCCGGCTACGACGGCCACCGCGGCTGGCTGTACTACCTCGCGGTCGATCCCGCCCACCGCGGCAGCGGAGTCGGTCGTCGGCTCGTGCGCGAGGCCGAGGAGCGTCTCTCGGCGATGGGGTGCCCGAAGATCCAGCTCATGGTGCGGCCGGAGAACTCCCGTGCGCGCGGGTTCTACGAGGCCCTGGGATACGAGGAGTTCGACACCTGGGCGACCGGGAAGCGCCTCATCGCCGACGAACCGCACCCGCCCCGCCCGTAGACTGGCGGAATGTCGCGCACGCTCCCGTTCACCAAGGGCCACGGAACCGGGAACGACTTCGTGATCCTCTCCGATCCCGACGGAGAGCTCGATCTCAGCGACGACCAGATCGCGGTGCTCTGCGATCGCCGATTCGGTATCGGCGCGGACGGGCTCCTTCGTGTCGTGCGGTCGGCTCGGATCGCCGAGGGGGCGGACGCTGCTGCAGCCGGCGCCGAGTGGTTCATGGACTACCGCAACGCCGACGGGTCGAAGGCCGAGATGTGCGGCAACGGCACGCGTGTGTTCGCGCGTTTCCTCGAGGACCAGGGCCTCGCGTCTCTCGACGTGCCGCTGCGCATCGGCACGCGCGCCGGGGTCAAGACGCTCACGCGCAGCGAACGCGGCTTCGAGGTGGATCTGGGAGAGTGGGTCGTCGACGAGAACGACGTGCTCGTGCGTGCCCGCGGTCTGGATGTCGCGCGTCCGGGTCAGCCGGTGGACGTCGGCAATCCCCATGTCGTCGTGGCGCTGTCGTCCGAGGCCGAGCTGGAAGCGCTCGATCTGACCGTCCAGCCCCTGCTCGATCCGCTGCCGCCCGCCGGTGCGAACATCGAGTTCGTCGTTCCCAGCGATCCGCTCGTCGTGGGCGGCGTGGGCGGGATCCGGATGCGGGTCTTCGAGCGGGGCGTCGGAGAGACGCTCAGTTGCGGGACCGGCGTCGCCGCCGCAGCTCTCGCGGTGCGCCACTGGGCAGGGCCCGCGGCGCCCGAGGCGTGGGTCGTGGACGTGCCCGGCGGGACGCTGGGCGTGCGCATGCACGACGGGCACGTGCTGCTGTCGGGGCCGGCCTCACTGATCTTCCACGGCGAGGTCACGCTGGCCTAGCGGGATGCGGTGCGCGCTCGACCCGTGGCAGTCGCGGCGCCCACCACGCCCATCACGAGCAGCACGAGCGTGGCGGTGAGCACGGGCGCGAAGCCCGCGGCGGCACCCAGGTTCTGCGCGAGCAACCCGGAAAGCGCGGATCCCGCCGCGATGCCGAGGACGATGCCGCTCGTCGTGAGCGTCAGCAGGATGCCGGCCCGCCCCTCGTCCGCGGCGTCGCCCACGACCCGGAAGATCGTCAGCAGCAGCGGCCCTTGGAAGGCGCCTGCGATGAGTCCGGCACCGACGATCCACACGACGTCGTCGGCCACAAGCATGAGCAACGCGCCCACGGCCATCCCGCAGGCGGCCACGCTCCAGCGGGTCCAGGTGCCGACGCGCTCGGGGACGAGCACCATCGACAGGGTGGTGATGGCCGAGCCGACCGCCATGACCGCGTAGAGCAGTGCCCCCGCATCCGGGATGCCGATGCGCTCCGCGAAGGCGGTGAGGCCGGTCTGGCTCGCGCCGAAGAACATGCCCATCGCCAGCATTCCGACCAGCGCGGTGACCAGCAGCGTCCGGCGTCCCGCGGGGGCGGTGGTCCGCGGCGGCGCCTGCCTTCTGCGCGGGACGCTTCGGTGCGTGCGGTGCACGGCGAACTGCGTCGCGAAAGCGACCACGAGCGCGCCCGCGAGCAGGGTGGCCGCCTGCGGCGACACGAAGGCGGCGGTCAGCCCCACGATGGCGGGCCCGAAGATGTAGGAGATCTCGTCGATGACGCCCTCGAAGGCGAAGGCGGTCGGCAGATCGTCCGGTGCGAGGGAGAGCCACCGGGTGCGGGAGAACGCGCCGACCTGCGGCAGGCTCAGCCCGATTCCGGCGGCGAGAGCGACCGCCCCGCCGTCGGGCACGTGCCCGGCGCCCCAGGTCAGGAGAAGGAGCAGCGCGACGTGCACGACCACACCGGCGAGCAGAACGGGCCGCTGCCCGATGCGGTCCGCGATCGCGCCGGAGGCGGGAGCGCCGACGGCCTCGCCGATCGCGGCGGCGGCCGCTGCGAAGCCGCCGACGGCGATCGAGCCTGTGGCGGAGGTCACGAGCGTCAGGACGGCGAGCGGGACCATCGACAGGGGAAGACGCCCGAGGCTCGTGGCCACCAGGTAGTCCCAGCCGGCGATGCGCGGCAGGGCACGGTACGAGCGGATGCCGACGGAAGTGGGGGAGGGCATGCGGAAACTCCGATCGGCGCATCCCCCGCCCGAACTGCGCCCTCAGCCCATCAGTCGTTGTGAGCCGAGCGTATCACCGTCAGGGCAGCGGGATGGGAGCGGTGACCTCTGTCCCGTGGCGACGGATCTTGAGCACCCGGAAGCCGCGCGCCGTCGCGGTGCGGTGCACGCTGAAGCCCGCGGGGAAGGATGCGGCGAGCCAGCGCTGAAGCGAATCGGCGCCGAGGTTGCGTGCGACCACGAGCCACGCGTCGGATCGTTCGTCCAGTCGCGGGATCCAGCGCTCGAGCATGCCGTGCAGTTCGTTCTTGCCGACACGGATCGGAGGATTCGAGCGGATCGTGCGGAAGGCGATGTCGTCGGGAACATCGTCGGGGGTCACAGCGTTCACATTGGTGAGGCCGAGGTTCTCCGCGTTGCGGCGGACGAGATCGAGCGCCCGCTGGTTGACATCGACCGCCCACACCGTGGCGTGCGGGGAGGAAAGCGCCAGCGAGAGCGAGATCGGGCCCCAGCCGCATCCGAGGTCGAGGAAGTGGCCGCCGGCCGGAGGCGGCGGCGTGTTGCTCAGCAGCACGGCGGTGCCCGCATCCAGTCGATCCGGGCTGAACACTCCGCCGGCCGTCGTCACATCGATGTCGCGACCGGCCACGGTCACACGGATGGTGCGGAGGTTCTCGGGACTGGCGGGTGACGCGGTGAAGTAGTGGTCACTCCCCATACACGAAGCGTAGCGGTAAGTCTCCGAAGGCGGGAGGCTAGAGTGAGCGGGCGCGAGACGCCCCGAAAGGAAACGATGACAGAAACACCCCCGTCCACCGACGAGCAGCGGCTCGACGACGTCGACCGGGTGCTCTCGCGAGCGGACTCTCGCGCACGGATGCGCGGCCCCGTGGCCGGAGCGCAGGCGCTGCAGGATGCGGCGACCGTCGCCGACGGCTTCGGCGACGGCGATCAGTTCGACCGCGAGGAGCGCCAGGCGCTGCGCCGCGTCGGAGGCCTGTCGACCGAGCTCGAGGACGTCACGGAGGTCGAGTACCGCCAGCTGCGGCTCGAGAACGTCGTCCTCGTGGGCGTCCACCCGCAGGGGGCGACCGAGGACGCCGAGAACTCGCTGCGCGAACTCGCAGCCCTCGCCGAGACGGCGGGCGCCGTCGTCCTCGACGGCGTGCTGCAGCGTCGACCGCATCCCGACCCCGCGACGTACATCGGTCGGGGCAAGGCGGAGGAGCTGCGCGACATCGTGGCGGCCGTCGGCGCGGACACCGTCATCGCGGACACCGAGCTCGCCGCCAGCCAGCGGCGTGCGCTCGAAGACGTCGTCAAGGTCAAGGTGATCGATCGCACCACGGTGATCCTCGACATCTTCAGCCAGCACGCGAAGAGCCGCGAGGGCAAGGCGCAGGTCGAGCTCGCGCAGCTCGAGTACCTCCTGCCGCGCCTGCGCGGTTGGGGTGAGTCGATGAGCCGGCAGGCCGGCGGTCAGGTCGGCGCCGGCGGTGCCGGTATGGGCTCGCGCGGACCCGGTGAGACGAAGATCGAGCTCGACCGCCGCCGCATCCGCACCCGGATGGCGCAGCTGCGTCGTCAGATCCGGGACTTCGCCCCGGCCCGTGACGCCAAGCGTGCCGAGCGCAAGCGTAACACGATCCCCGCCGTGGCGATCGCCGGGTACACGAACGCCGGCAAGTCCAGCCTTCTGAACCGCCTCACACGCGCGGGCGTCCTGGTGGAGAACGCGCTGTTCGCCACCCTGGATGCCACCGTTCGACGCTCGGTGACCGACGACGGGCGCATCTACACGCTGACCGACACCGTCGGGTTCGTCCGCAATCTCCCGCACCAGCTGGTCGAGGCGTTCCGTTCGACGCTCGAAGAGGTCGGCGACGCCGACGTCATCGTGCACGTCGTCGACGGCTCGCACCCCGACCCCGCCGCGCAGCTCGCCACCGTCCACGACGTGATCGGCGACGTGGGGGCGCGCGACACGCGTGAGATCGTCGTGTTCAACAAGGCCGACCTCATCGACGACGACGCGCGGCTCCTGCTGCGGGGTCTCGTGCCCTCAGCGGTGTTCGTGTCGTCGCGCACGGGCGAGGGCATCGACGAGCTCCGTCGGGTCATCGAGGATGCGCTTCCGTTGCCGGAGGTCGAGCTGCGGGTCCTGCTGCCGTACGATCGCGGCGACCTGGTCTCGGCCGTGCACGAGCACGGGATGATCTACGAGGAGACGCACGAGGCGGAGGGAACAGCCCTGCACGCTCGCGTCGGCGCCGCGCTCGCCGGCAGGCTCGAGGACTTCCTCGCCTGAGCCCCGCTCACTCGCCGTCGAGGGCGGGCAGGAGCACGAACAGCTCCGGATCGTCCGCCGTGGCGGTGAAGCCCGCCCGTCGGAGGGTCTCGGTCCACTGCGAGGTGCGGGGGCGGGCGAACAGCGGCCGCACGGGCTCGCGAGACACGACGACGCCGAGGTCGCGATCCGCGTGCTCGGTGTGACTCTCGTGGTCGATGAACACCTCTCGCCCGTCCGGACCGTCGGCGACGCGCAACGCGCCGATCGAGAGCGCAAGCTCGGGCGCGGCCTCGGCGAAGCCGAACACCTCGCCGAGGAACGAGAGCTCCGAGGTGAGTGCGTCGATGGTCGTCTCCCGGCGTCGGAACCCGTGTCCCTCGCCCTCGTACAGGACGTAGGCGTGCGGGACGCCGTGGTGGCGCAGCGCGTCGCGGATGGCCTCGGCCTGCGCGGGCGGGACGACCCGGTCCTCGGTGCCCTGCAGGATCAGCAACGGCACCCGGAAGCGTTCGGGATGCGTCAACGGCGAGCGTTCGACGTAGACCTCCTCCGTCTCCGGCAGAGGACCGATGAGCCCGTCGAGATAGCGCGACTCGAACTCGTGCGTATCCGCCACGAGCGCGCGTGCGTCGCCGACGCCGTAGCGGGAGATTCCCGCGGCGAAGACGTCGCCGCGCGTCAGCGCCGACAGCACCGTCCAGCCGCCGGCCGACCCTCCCTCGATCGCGAGGCGGTCCGGGTCTGCGAGGCCGGCCGCGGCGAGGTGTCGGGCCGCCGCGATCACGTCGTCCACGTCGGCGACGCCCCACTGGCCGCGCAGCCGCTCACGGTAGGCGCGCCCGTAGCCGGTCGATCCGGAGTAGTTGACATCGAGCACTCCGATGCCGCGGCTCGTGAAGAAGGCGATCTTGCGGGACGCGGCGGGCCCCACATGGGCGGTCGGTCCGCCGTGTACCCACACGAGGCAGGGAGCCAGCTCGTCGTCGGGTCCGCGTAGCTCCGGGTGGGTCGGCGGGTAGAAGTAGGCGTGCACGGGACCGCGGGATCCCTCCGCGCTCAATCGGACGGGCTCGGGCAACCACGGCTCGAGGGCGGAGAGGTCGTCGCCCGCCAGCCGCTCCGGCTCCGCGACGCCGTCCGCATCCACGAGCCAGAGCCCGAGCGGGGCGGACGCGGAAGCCGTCGTGATCAGGAAACGCGTGCCATGCGCGTCCTCGAGGAAGCTCTGGGACGCGCCGTCGATGCCGACGGAGCGGGTCGTGCCGTCGGCGGGGTCGATCACCACGACAGTGTCCTCGCCGTTGGTGCGTACCGCGACGATCCGTCCGTCCTCGAGCGGGGCGAACCACCGCATCCCGAGCGTCCACAGCGCGCCGCCGGTGTCGGCGTCGTCGTGGGTGAGGGTGCTGTGCTCGCCAGTGTCCGGGCGCACGCGCTGCACCTGCCACCGGCCCGACGCGTCGTCGAGGTACAGCAGTTCGTCGGAACCGCTCCACACCGGTTGGAGGGCCGACGCCGCGCCGTCCGTCACGCTCATCGCATCGACGACCACGCCGTCGCGCAGCCGCCCGACGCGCAGGCGGGTGCGGTCCCAGGGCAGGTCGGGGTGATTCCAGCCGATCCAGGCGAGATGGCGACCGTCAGGGGACAGCGCGGGCTGGGCGACGAAGTCGTCACCGTCGGCGACGACGCGCGCACCGGAGCCGTCCAGCGCGATCTCCACGATGGCTCGTTCCCCTCCGGAGGCTGCCGTGCGCTCTCGCACTGCGAGCAGACGCCCCGCGGCCCACACGAGGCCGCCGAACGCCGTGTCGTCCTCCCCGGGTGTGAGCGGCATCGGGGCGCCGTCGTCATCGAGCGCGTACACGCGCTGGTCGCTGCCCTCCACGAAGAGCAGCCGGCCGTCATCGGTGGCGCACCACGCGCCGCCGCCGTACTCGTGCACGCGCGAGCGTGCACTCCAGGGCGCGGAGAGGACGTCGACGGTTCGCCCGTCCCTCTGACGGCGGCGAACCGCCATCCGCCCGCCCTCGTCCGGCACCGACTGGGCCCACCAGATCTCGTCGCCGACGAAACGCGCTCCGTCGAAACGGGTCGCGGCGCCAGCGACGTCGGCGGCGGAGATGGGGGACGGCCAGGAACCGTAAGAACTGGAGGCGGTCATGTCTCCACGCTACGCGGCGGCCCGCCGACAGCCCAGCGGAAGCAGGGGGAGTCGAAGGGGTCAGACGGCGCGCATCAGCGCGACGACCTTTCCGAGGACGACGGCGTCGTCGCCGAGGATCGGCTCGAAGGCCGTGTTGCGCGGCAGCAGCCACACGTGTCCGTCACGGCGCCGGAACGTCTTCACGGTCGCCTCCCCGTCGAGCATCGCGGCGACGATGTCGCCGTTGTCCGCCGTCGACTGCGAACGCACCACGACCCAATCGCCGTCGCAGATCGCGGCGTCGATCATCGAGTCTCCCGATACCTTCAGCATGAACAGGTCGCCCTTGCCCACGAGCTGGCGAGGCAGCGGGAAGATCTCTTCGACGTGCTGGTCGGCCGTGATCGGCACGCCTGCCGCGATCCGACCCACGAGAGGGACCAGAGCGGCGTCGCCCACGGCGGGGGCCGCATCGGCCGGGTTCTCCGTGGCGGTGCCCGGCAGGTCGATCAGGACCTCCATGGCGCGCGTCTTGCCGGGGTCGCGCCGCAGGTAGCCGGAGAGCTCCAGCTGGTTGAGCTGGTGAGTGACGCTCGAGAGCGACTTCAGTCCGACCGCGTCTCCGATCTCGCGCATGCTCGGCGGGTAACCGTGGCGTGCGATCGAGTGCTGGATGACCTCGAGGATCGCGAGCTGCTTGTCGCTGAGGCTCTTGCGTCGGCGGGTCTGCGGCTTCTGGTTGGCGGCCATGCGGCGCTCCCGTCGGGTCTGCTCCGTTCGAATGTCGGAGGTCGGTGATTCGGTGTCCTCAGCCAAACCGTAGCGGGAATCGGCGGCGATCCAGTCCTTGGCAGGGCGTGTCGTCTTCGAAACTCAGCCGGTTGTGCGATCGCTTGACAGTACCGTAAATCGAAGATAGCTTCGGAAGAGAAGTTCGTACCCGGCTCTCCCGGCCGGAAGGTCGGGTACGAATCTCTTCCCGTCCTGAAGGAGTCGTCATGAGCACGATCGAGTTCGCCGCCCCCGTCGCCACCCGCCTGCGCCTGACCGCGCGCGGTCGTCGGGTGCTCGCCTGGCTCGTCGCTCTGCCCGTCGTCGCGGCGGTGGCCGTCGGTGTGATTAGCGGTGGATCCGCGCTCGCCTCCCGCGAGCCCGGCGCAGCCGCCGGCTCGTTCGAGATGGTGACGGTGATGGCCGGGGAGTCGCTGTGGTCGATCGCGGAGGAGGTCGCGCCGCAGGACGACCCGCGTGACGTCGTCGACGCGATCATGCGGCTCAACACCCTGCCGGGTGCGCAGGTGAGCGCTGGTCAGCGTCTGGCGATCCCGGCGGAGTACACCTCGGGCGAGTGAGGCGCTGCGCGGTTCTACGATGGACCGCGTGACCATCAGCCTCGATGATTTGCCGATCCGCGACGACCTGCGCGGGCTCAAGCCCTACGGTGCCCCCCAAGCGCCGCTTCCGGTGGCGTTGAACGTCAACGAGAACACGCATCCCGTCCCGGCTGGCGTAGCGGCCGACATCCTCGCGTCGATCGGTGCCGCTCTCGAACAGGTCAACCGCTATCCCGACCGCGAGTTCACGCACTTGCGCGAGGCGTTCGCCCGATACCTGGGCGGTGGGCTGACGGCGGAGCAGATCTGGGCGGCGAACGGATCCAACGAGGTGCTGCAGCACGTCCTGCAGGCGTTCGCGGGTCCGGGGCGCACGGCCTTCGGCTTCACCCCCACGTACTCGATGTATCCCCTGCTGACCCGGGCGACGGGGGCGAGCTGGGTCGCCGGGACACGTGCCGACGACTACAGCCTGAGTGCCTCATCCGCCGCGGAGCAGGTGCGTCAGGCGGACCCGGACGTGATCTTCCTCTGCGCGCCGAACAATCCCACCGGCACGCCGATGACGCTCGACGTCATCGAGGCGGTGTACGCCGCCAGCCGCGGCATCGTCATCGTGGACGAGGCGTATCAGGAGTTCGCTCCGCGGGGCACCGTGTCGGCGACCTCTCTCCTGCCCGGGCGCGAGCGGCTCGTCGTCTCCCGCACGATGAGCAAGGCGTTCGCCTTCGCGGGTGCGCGCGTGGGCTACCTCGCCGCCGATCCCGCCGTCGTCGACGCTCTTCGTCTGGTGCGGCTGCCGTACCACCTCAGCGCGCTGACCCAGGCGGCGGCGGAGGCGGCGCTGCGTCACGCCGACACGATGCTCGGCATGGTCGACGAGATCGTCGCCCAGCGCGATCGCATCAGTCGCGAGCTGACCGCGATGGGGTACCGCCCGCACGAATCGTGGACCAACTTCGTGCTGTTCGGCGGCGTCACCGACCCCGCGGCGGTGTGGCAGGCGCTCTACGAGCGCGGCGTCCTCATCCGCGACGTCGGCATCCCCGGCCACCTGCGTGTCACCGCGGGAACCGAGGCCGAGACGACCGCGTTCCTGGCTGCCATGGCCTCGATAGAATCGCAGACATGACCGCGCAGCCCGTCCCTCACCGCACTGCCGAGCTCAGCCGGGCCACGAGCGAGTCGCAGATCGAGCTCTCGCTCGACCTCGACGGCACCGGGAAGAGCTCGATCTCGACGAGCGTTCCGTTCTTCGACCACCTGTTGACGGCGTTCGCCAAGCACTCCCTCACCGATCTGACGGTGCGGGCCACGGGTGATACCCACATCGACGCGCACCACACCGTGGAGGATGTCTCGATCGTGCTCGGTCAGGCCATCCGTGCCGCGCTGGGGGACAAGAGCGGTATCGCGCGCTACGGCGACGCGCTCGTGCCCCTGGACGAGGCGCTGGCACAGGCGGTCGTCGACATCAGCGGTCGTCCCTACCTCGTCCACGACGGTGAGCCCGAGGGTTACGCCTTCCACCTGATCGGCGGCCACTTCACGGGGTCCCTCGTGCGACACGCGTTCGAGGCGATCGCCTACAACGCCGCGCTCACGGTGCACGTCCGCGTGCTCGGGGGTCGCGACCCGCACCACATCGCCGAGGCGGAGTTCAAGGCGTTCGCGCGCGCCTTCCGCCAGGCCAAGGCGCTCGACCCGCTCGTGGACGGCATTCCCAGCACGAAGGGCGCCCTGTGACCGACGCTCCGCTCGTCGCGGTCCTGGACTACGGGTCGGGCAATGTCCACTCCGCCGTCAAGGCGCTGGCCGCTGCCGGCGCCGACGCGCGCCTGACTGCCGACCGCGGCCTCATCCAGGATGCAGACGGCCTGCTCGTGCCGGGTGTGGGGGCCTTCCGAGCGGTGGCCGAGGCCCTGCGGGCCAGCAAGGGCGACGAGCTGATCGGCCGGCGCTTGGCCGGAGGACGTGCCGTCCTGGGCATCTGCGTCGGCATGCAGGTGCTCTTCGAGCACGGCGTCGAACGCGGGGACGCGACCGACGGGTTGGGGGAGTGGCCCGGAACGGTCACCGAGCTGAACGCCCCCGTGCTGCCGCACATGGGCTGGAACACGGTCTCGCCGGAGGCGGGCTCGCGCCTTTTCGCGGGGCTGGAGGACGAGCGCTTCTACTTCGTCCACTCCTTCGCAGCGCAGCAGTGGACGATGCCGCCGCAGGCGCCGTTCGCCGAACCGGTGCTCACGTGGAGCACGCACGGCTCCCCGTTCCTCGCCGCCGTGGAGAACGGGCCGCTCAGCGCGACGCAGTTCCACCCCGAGAAGTCGGGTGCTGCGGGCATCCGTCTGCTCTCCAATTGGATCAGCACGCTGCGACCCCAGTAGTCTCTTACCTCGTGCCGCACGCCGGGGATCCGCCGGGTGCGCGAGCGCACGAGGAGCCATGAACGATTTCGCGTCCACCCCTGAACTCATCCTTCTGCCTGCGGTCGATGTCGCCGACGGGAAGGCCGTCCGCCTCACCCAGGGCGAGGCCGGCAGCGAGACCAGCTACGGCGACCCGGTCGATGCCGCCGTCGAGTGGGCGCGGCAGGGCGCGCAGTGGATCCATCTCGTCGACCTCGACGCGGCGTTCGGCCGCGGCAACAATGCGGCCGTGATGCGTCGCGTCATCAAGCAGGTCAAGGGCGTGCAGGTCGAGCTGTCGGGCGGGATCCGCGACGACGAGAGCCTCGACGCCGCCCTCGAGTCGGGCGCCGCGCGCATCAACCTCGGCACGGCGGCATTGGAGAACCCCGAGTGGGCGGCCGACGTCATCGGCCGCTACGGCGAGGCCGTCGCCGTCGGCCTGGACGTGCGGGGCACGACCCTCGCCGCTCGCGGGTGGACCCGCGAGGGCGGCGACCTCTGGGCCGTGCTCGACCGCCTGGAGGATGCGGGCTGCAGCCGCTACGTCGTGACGGACGTCACCAAGGACGGAACGCTGCGCGGTCCGAACGTGGAACTGCTGCGCGAGGTCACGACGCGCACTCCCAAGCCGGTCGTCGCCTCGGGCGGGATCTCGAGCCTCGACGACATCGCCGCGCTTCGCGAGCTGGTGCCGCTGGGCGTCGAGGGCGCCATCGTGGGCAAGGCCCTCTACGCCGGCGCGTTTACGCTGGCCGAGGCGCTGGATGTCGCAGGGCGCTGACGCCAGCTGCGGACACGACTCCGCGGGCGTTCCCTGGGAGGGGCGCCGTTTTCAGCCGAACACCCACGCGGGTGACGACGGCTCCGCGGATGCGACGCTGCTCGCTGCGCTGACCGCGTTCCGCGCGGGCGAGGGCGACGCCGTCGCCGTCGTCGACGCCTATCGCCACGCGCGCCTGCTGATCCCCCTCATCGCCGAGAAGGGGGAGGAAGGCACAGCTCCCAACGGGCTGCGTGTGGACAAGACGCAGGAGCTGTCGATCGTCACGGTCGCCGGACCCGACGGACGCCGCGTCCTTCCGGTGTTCAGCTCCGTGGAGACCATGGCCCGGTGGGACCGGTCGGCGAGGCCCGTCCCTGCCGACGGCGTCCGCACCGCACTCGCGGCCGCCGACGACGACACCGATCTGATCGTCATCGATCCGGGCTCTCCCACGGAGTTCGTGCTGCGCCGGCCCGCCGTCTGGGCGATCGGCCAGGGGCACGCATGGGAGCCGAGCCCGGTGTCGCCCGAGGTCTTCGCGGGGCTGCAGGAGAGCATCGGCGGCGAGCTCGCCGTGCTCGACCTTTCGGTCGCCGCGGGCGACCCCGATGCGCGCCTGCGCGGTCCGGAGCTGATCGTCGAACTGCTCTTGGTCGATGGTCTCGACAAGGAGCAGCTCGACGCGGTCCTGGCCCGCCTCGCCCGCCGGTGGTCGGTCGATGACCGCATCGCGGTGCTCGTCGACTCGTTGACGGTCAAGCTCCGCCGGTCGCGCTGAGCCGACCGCATCCGCTCAGGTGACCGGGCCCGTCCACTTCTCGCCCGGACCCTTGCCAATCGGGTCCGGGATCACCGACGCCTCGCGGAACGCGAGCTGCACCGAGCGCAGTCCGTCGCGCAGGGACCGCGCGTGCATGTCGCTGATCTCCGGCGCTCCGGCCGTGATGAGACCCGCGAGGGCGTTGATCAGCTTGCGCGCCTCGTCGAGGTCGGTCTGCGTCTCGGGGTCGTCGGCAAGGCCCACCTTGACGGCCGCGGCGCTGAGCAGGTGCACGGCAGTGGTGGTGATGATCTCCACCGCGGGCACGTCCGCGATGTCACGGGATGCGGCAGTGGCCGCGGCCTCCTGACGCTCCCAGCGCTCCTGGTTGGCGCGTGCCTGCGCGTCGATGTCGGCGGCCTGGTCGTACGGAGTCGAGTCCACGTTGCTCTTTCTGCTAAAGTGGGCGAGCACCGGAGCGTCTGCTCCGATCGAAAGAGGATCACATCCCACCCGCGCTTGCCGCTCCAGGCTACCGGGTCATTGCACTCCGCCTCCTCCTGAGGGGGCAGTCAGGGTGCGAGAAAGCCGGCGCTTCGCGTCGTGCCGGGTGGCGTGGTCTTCTTCCGCCCGGGAATGTCGTCGACATCCCGGTGGCCCCATCCGCTACGTCAGAGGAGTTCCGCATCAGCGATCCCCGCACCAACGACCGCATCCGCGTTCCCGAGGTCCGCCTCGTCGGACCCGCGGGTGAGCAGGTCGGCGTCGTCCGCATCGAGGTGGCGCTGCGCCTGGCCCAGGAGGCCGACCTCGATCTCGTCGAGGTGGCCCCGAACTCGAAGCCCCCCGTGGTCAAGATCATGGACTACGGCAAGTTCAAGTACGAGGCTGCGCAGAAGGCCAAGGAAGCGCGTCGCAATCAGGCCAACACCGTCCTCAAAGAGGTGCGTTTCCGCCTGAAGATCGAAGCTCACGACTACATCACCAAGCTCAAGCGCGCCGAGGGCTTCCTGCAGGCCGGCGACAAGGTCAAGGCGATGATCCTGTTCCGCGGGCGCGAGCAGTCGCGTCCCGAGCAGGGTGTGCGTCTGCTGCGCAAGTTCGCAGAGGACGTCGCCGAGTTCGGCACCGTGGAGTCCAACCCCACGATCGACGGACGCAACATGGTCATGGTGGTCGCCCCGCACAAGAACAAGTCCGAGGCGAAGGCGGAGCAGAACGCTCAGCGCGCGGCGAACAAGGAAGCCGCCCGTCAGGCACGCACCGGGGATGCCCCGGAGCCTGCCACCGCAGACGCGGCCGAATAAGGCCACACACCTGATCCCGCGCCACGCGGGAGTCACAACGAAGGAAGAGAAGATGCCGAAGCAGAAGACCCACTCGGGTGCCAAGAAGCGCTTCAAGCTGACCGGAAGCGGAAAGCTCATGAAGCAGCAGGCGAACATGCGCCACAACCTCGAGGGCAAGTCGAGCCGTCGCACCCGTCGTCTGAACCAGGAGCAGGTTCTGGCTCCGGGCGACGCCAAGCAGGCCAAGAAGCTCCTCGGTCTCTGATCGCCGACGCACGTAAGTAAGGGAAAGAAATGGCTAGAGTCAAGCGGGCAGTAAACGCCCACAAGAAGCGTCGCGTCATCCTCGAGCGCGCCTCCGGTTACCGCGGTCAGCGTTCGCGCCTGTACCGCAAGGCCAAGGAGCAGGTCACCCACTCGCTGGTCTACGCGTACCGTGACCGCCGCAAGCGCAAGGGCGACTTCCGCCGCCTCTGGATCCAGCGCATCAACGCCGCTGCCCGCCAGAACGGCATCACCTACAACCGCTTCATCCAGGGCCTCGGCCTCGCGGGTGTGCAGGTCGACCGCCGCATCCTGGCCGAGCTCGCCGTGAACGAGCCCGCCACGTTCGCGTCGCTCGTGGCGACGGCGAAGGCGGCTCTGCCGTCCGACGTCAACGCCGCCAAGGCCTCGGCGTAATCAGAACACCCCGAAGGGGCGTCCTCCTCACGGAGGGCGCCCCTTCGGCGTACCCGCGTCACCCTAGACTGGGAACGTGCTGGAGAATCCCCGATCCCCACGCGTTCGCGCCGTCGCCAAACTCGCCAAGCGGGCTGCCCGCGACGAGACGGGCCTGTTCCTTCTCGAGGGCCCGCAGGCGGTGCGCGAAGCCCTCGCCTTCCGACCCGAGAGCATCGTGGAGCTGTTCGCGACCCCGACCGCCCTCGAGCGACACCAGGACCTGCGAGATGCCGCGGCGGAGGCAGGTCTCGAGATCGAGTACACGGCCGAGCCGGTGCTCGAGGCGATGGCGGACACCGTCACGCCGCAGGGGATCGTCGCCGTCGCCCGTCAGTTCCCCACGTCGCTGCGCGATGTGCTGGCAGCCGGGCCTCGCCTCGTCGCCATCTGCGAGGAGGTGCGCGATCCCGGCAATCTCGGAACCATCATCCGCGCGGCCGACGCGGCGGGCGCCGACGCGGTCGTGCTGACCGGGCGCACGGTGGATCCCTACAACCCGAAGGTGGTCCGCGCGACCACAGGCTCCCTCTTCCACATCGCGCTCGCCCGCGCCGGCGAGCTGGAGACCGCCGTCAGCGCCATCCGCACCGCGGGGCTCCGCGTCGTCGCGGCGGACGTCAAGGGGGAGGACCTCCTCGACGCGCGCGCGGCGGGCCTGCTCGCCCAGCCGACGGCGTGGCTGTTCGGCAACGAGGCGCGGGGCCTGGAGGATTCGGCGCTCGAGCTCGCGGATGCGGCGCTGCGGCTGCCGATCTACGGCAGCGCGGAGTCCCTCAACCTCGCAACCGCCGCGAGCGTGTGCCTCTACGAGTCCGCCTTCGCACAGCGCAGCTGACGCTTCGCCCGGACCGGGCGAACGTTAGAAGTCGGTGAGAGATCCGTCAAGAGGTCACGTCGTGCGCTGGGGCGATTCATAGTCTGTCCAGATGACGCCTTCGGATGCCGCGCCCCCGACTTCGAACATCACCGTGCGTCGCGGCGACCCGTTGGTCGTCCTCAGCGACGTTCAGAAGCACTACGGCGACTTCCAGGCCCTCACCGATATCGACCTGACGGTCAACCGCGGTGAGGTCGTCGTGGTGATCGGGCCGTCCGGTTCCGGCAAGTCGACGCTGTGCCGCACCATCAACCGGCTCGAGACGATCACGAGCGGCACCATCACGATCGACGGCGAGAAGCTGCCGAGCGAGGGCAAGCAGCTCGCCGCCCTCCGCGCCGACGTCGGCATGGTCTTCCAGTCGTTCAACCTCTTCTCGCACCTCACGATCCTCGAGAACGTCACACTCGGCCCGATCAAGGTCAAGGGCATGAAGAAGGCGGATGCCGAGCGCGAGGCGAAGACGCTTCTCGAGCGCGTCGGCGTCGCGCACCAGGCCAACAAGCTCCCCGCCCAGCTCTCCGGCGGACAGCAGCAGCGCGTCGCGATCGCCCGTGCCCTGGCCATGACGCCGAAGGTCATGCTCTTCGACGAGCCCACCAGCGCCCTGGACCCCGAGATGATCAACGAGGTCCTCGACGTCATGACCTCGCTCGCCGAGTCGGGCATGACCATGATCGTCGTGACCCACGAGATGGGCTTCGCGCGCAAGGCCGCCGATCGCGTCGTCTTCATGGCCGATGGGCGCATCGTCGAAGAGGCAGCGCCCGACACGTTCTTCACGTCGCCCCAGAGCGAGAGAGCGAAGGACTTCCTCTCGAAGCTCATCACCCACTGACCCCCGCACGTTCTTCCCGCACCAATCCCCCCACAGCAAGGAGAGAGAAATGCGCACCACACGACTGACCGCCCTTCTGGGACTCGCGGCCGTCGCGACCCTCGGCCTCACGGCCTGCAACAGCGGGTCACCGGCCCCGGGCGGCACCGCCGGCGGCTCGGAGGGAACCGACGAGAGCTCGGTCTGGTTCGAGACCGCCAGCGACGTCTCGCTCGAGGGCAGCCCCACCTTCGACCGCATCACCGAGCGCGGCGGAGTGATCGTCGGCGTCAAGGAGGACCAGCCGGGACTCGGCTTCCTCGACGTCACGACCAACGAGCGCACCGGATTCGACATCGACATCGCCCGCTGGATCGCCGCATCCCTCGGCTACGGCGAGGAGGACATCACCTTCCAGCCCATCGCCTCCGCGAACCGCGAGCAGGCGATCGTGAACGGCGACATCGACTACTACGTCGGCACCTACTCGATCACCGACAAGCGCAAGGAGCAGATCGACTTCGCCGGCCCCTACTTCATCACGGGCCAGGGTCTGCTCGTCGCCAGCGACAGCGACATCGCCAGTGAGGCGGACCTCGGCCCCGACACCAACGTGTGCTCGGCCACCGGCTCCACGCCCATCCAGAACATCAAGGCGAACTTCCCGGGCGTGCCCACGACCGAGTTCGACGTCTACTCGGCCTGCGTCGAGGCGCTGCTGAACGGCCAAGTGGATGCGGTCACCACCGACCAGGCCATCCTCATCGGCTACGCGGCCCTGTACCCGGACGAGCTCAAGGTCGTCGGTGAGCCGTTCAGCGAGGAGCGCTACGGCGTCGGCCTCGAGAAGGGCGACACCGTCCTGCTCGAGCACATCAACGAGATGTTCACCGACGGCGGCGACATCTGGCAAGCGATCTTCGACAAGAACCTCGGCGCGTCGGGGATCACCGTCGAGCAGCCCGCGGTCGACGCAGCCAGCTGACAGACCCTGAGGTGAGGGCGGTCTCCCCGGCGGGGCCGCCCTCACCGGATCACGGTAAGGACCTCCGAGATGAACGTGATCGTCGACAACCTCGACATCTGGGGTGTCGCACTGCGCAACACGCTGCTGCTCTTCTTCGCGGGCGCGGCCATCGCGCTCGTGCTGGGCACGCTCGTGGGCGCGATGCGCGTCTCTCCGGTGCCGATCGCGCGCGCCGTCGGGACGGTGTACGTGAACATCGTGCGCAACACCCCGCTCACGGTCATCTTCTTCTTCTTAGCCTTCGGATACCCGGCGCTGGATCTGCCGAATCCCGGCTACACGGTGCTCGCGATCTGGGCGCTCGGCATCTACACCGCCACGTACGTGGCCGAGGTCCTGCGCTCCGGCATCAACACGGTGCCGGTCGGTCAGGCGGAGGCCGCCCGGGCGCTCGGGCTCACGTTCGGGCAGGTGATGACGCTCGTGGTCATGCCGCAGGCGTTCCGCTCGGTGGTGCCGCCCATGATGAGCGTGCTCATCGCGCTGCTCAAGAACACGACCATCGCCGCCGGCTTCTCGGTCGCGGAACTCGGCGTCATCCGCGCGAACCTCAGCGAGCGGGGCGAGAACGCGCTCGTGGTGCTGTTGTGGGTCGCGGCGATCTTCGTGGTGATGGTGCTGGCGCTCTCATTCGTCCAGCGACGACTCGAGAACCGATGGAGGGTGGCGCGATGAGCTCCGTTCTGTACGATCTGCCCGGTCGTCGTGCGATCATCCGCAACCGGATCATCGGCGTCATCACCGTGCTCGTCATCCTCGGCCTCGGCGGTTTCGTCGTCTATCGATTCATCGAGACCGGCCAGTTCTCCGCCGAGAAGTGGTACATCTTCACCTTCACGACCGTGTGGGAGCAGATCCTCGCGGCCACCGGGCGCACGCTCGCCGCATTCGCCGCCGCCGCCGTGGCTTCCGTCGTCCTCGGATTCGTCCTGTCGCTGGGACGCATGTCCGATCACGCCTGGGTGCGCTGGCCGGCCACGGCGATCATCGAGCTGTTCCGCGCGGTGCCCGTGCTGATCCTCATGATGCTGCTCTACTACGGGCTTCCCGTCGTTGGCGTGCGCCTCGAGGCCTACTGGGCCGTGGTGATCGCGCTCGCCGTCTACAACGGCTCCGTGCTCGCCGAGGTCATCCGCGCCGGCGTCGAGTCGCTGCCGCGCGGACAGAGCGAGGCGGGATACGCGCTGGGGCTGCGCAAGGCCGGCGTGATGCGCCTCATCCTGCTCCCGCAGGCCGTCCGGGCGATGCTCCCGGTGATCGTCGCGCAGCTCGTCGTCACACTGAAGGACACGGCGCTCGGCTACATCATCACGTACAACGAGCTGCTCTACTACGCCCGGCTGATCGGCACGCAGGCGCAGTACGACCGACCGATCCTGCAAGCGGGAATGGTGGCGGCGGCGATCTACATCGCCCTGTGTCTCGTGCTCGCGGGCATCGCCAAGTGGGTCGAGGTTCGGATGCGTTCCTCGCAGCGTGCGGGGCGGGGGCCGCAGGCAGGGGCACTGGGGCGGGCGACGACCGACACGGAGGTGATCGCGGCGCAGCGAGGTGCGGGCAAGTACGACTCGAGCGCCCTCTGAGCTCAGCGCACGCCGCGCGCGGTCAACGCTTCGCCGAGTTCGTCGGCGTGTTTGAGGGCGACGACGAGGAACGGCACGACGAAGAAGCGGATGCCGCGACCCGCGCCTCGGGCGCGCTGCGCCTCACGAACCTGACGCGCGAGGCGGATGAGGGTGGGAACGGAGCCGAACGCCACGACCAGAAGGAGGGCGGCCCGACTCGGGTCCCGGCCGATGAGGCGCAGGGGTGCCAGTGCGCGTTCGAAGACCGCCAGCAGCGCTGTCACGGGGGTCGTGAGGGCGAGCAGAGCTGCCAGGACGACGGCGGCGACGATGCGCACCGTGCCGATCGTCGCCGCTTCCACGCCGAGGAAGATCACCTGCCCGACGAAGCTCATCACCACGAGCAGTCGAAGCGCCCAGACCTGGCGCGCCAGTTGCGCCCATCCCGTCCCGGGGACCGCGTAGCAGAGCAGGCCGAGTCCGGCGGAAACCGCGCACGAGAGCCACGTGGCGGGAAGGAGCGAGACCACGAGCACGAGGACGAGCAGCAGGAGCGTCTTGCGACCGGCCGGCATCCGATGCCAGGGTCCGGTGCCCGGTCGGTACAGGCTCAGCATCCGAGGCCGGTCGCGTACGAGCGCACCACGTCCCGCGCCGGTCCGACGGCGACCACCCGGCCCTGGGACACGTGCACGGCCACCTCGCAGCGCTCGGCGAGGGCGAGGTCGTGGGTCACGAGCAGCAGACGATGCCCGGTGTCCGCGAGGAGATGGTCGGCGACGATCCGGGCGTTGCGGCCGTCGAGATAGGCGGTGGGCTCGTCGGCGACGACGAGTTCCGGTTCCCGGACGAATGCGCCGCACAGTGCCAGGAGCTGCTTCTGTCCTCCCGAGAGATCGTGTGCCGATCGGTCGCCGAGGTCGGAGAGCCCGAATCGGGCTAGCGCGCCCTCCACCCGGTCCGCCCGCTCGGCACGGCCGGCCTTCTCGCCGCGCAGCGAGAAGGCGACGTCTTCGGCGACGGTCGGCATGACGATCTGCGCGTCGGGATTGCTGAAGACGATCGCCACGCGGCGACGGAGCTCGGCGGCGTGGCGAACAGGGTCGAGCCCCAGCACGGCAGCGGCTCCGGTGGTCGGCGGGACCAGTCCGCCGACCACACGTGCGAGCGTCGACTTGCCGGATCCGTTGTCGCCGACGACGGCGACCGTGCGGGCATCGAGGTCGAGATCGAGGTCGCGGAGGACATCGACGTCGCCGAGTCGTACTCCGAGCCGCTCCAGGCGGATGGCGTTCACCTCACCACCTCGACGACCATCGCGATGCCCATGCCCCCGCCCACGGATGTGGCGGCGATACCGATGCTCCCGGCCGGGTGCCCGGCGCGCACCAGCCGAGAGAACAGCCGCACGAGCGCGACGGCGCCGCTCGCACCCCAGGGATGCCCGAGCGCCAGCGCCCCGCCGTCGGCGCACACCCTGGCGTCGTCATCGGCGAGTCCCAGCCGGCCCAGCACCGCGAGCGACTGCGCCGCGAACGCCTCGACGATCTCGAACGCCACGACCTCCGCGAGCGCTGTACCGGATGCGGCCAGCGCCGCCTCGATGGCCGGCGCCGCGCCGAGGCCGGGGTAGGCCGGGTCGAGGCCGACGACGGCGTGCGCGCGGACGAGCAGCCCCGGCAGGCGTGCATGCCGGGGAGCGCTGACGAGGGCGACCGCGGCGGCCCCGTCGCCGATGCGCGTGGCCGTGCCCGCCGTCACGGTCCCGTTCTCACGCAGGGGCTTCAGGCGGGGGAGCAGCGCCAGCGCACCCCCGACGGCGTCATCGGTGCTCACTCCGTCGATCGGGACGATCTCCGCCGCGAATCGTCCCGACTCCCGCGCGGCGGTCGCGCGTCGGTGACTGCGGGCGGCGGCCGCATCCTGACGCTCACGGTCGATGCCGTCGAGACGGGCGACGGCATCGGCGGCGTCGATCATGTCGGGGTCGGGCCAGCCGGCGGGCGCGAACGGCGCGCGCTCGAAGGGGATCCCGTCGATGCGTCGTTCGGGGGCCGTTGACGCGCTCTCGACCCCGCCCGCCAGCCGAGGGCGCTCGTCGCCGGCAGCGATCGCCTGCGCGGCCTCGATGACCGCGGCCAGTCCACTGCCGCACTGCCGGTCCACCGTCGCGCCGGGCGTCTGCGCTCCCAAGCCGGCGGCCAATGCGGCGAGGCGGGCCGTGTTGCCGCCCGGACCGCGACAGTTGCCGAGGATGACATCTGCGACCTCGAACGGTGCGCCGATCGCGCGCGCGGCGTCGTCGGCGGCGGCGCGCAGCACGGGTGCGGCCAGGCGGTCGGCGCTCACCCCCGCCAACGCACGTCCCCGTGTCGTCAGCGCGGAGCGGCGCGCCGACACGATCAGCACGTCAGACACGGGGCACCTCTCCTGACGCCAGTCGTCGCTCCACCTCGGCGCGAGCGATCTTGCCGGACGAGGTGCGGGCAATCGTACCGGCGAACCACAGACGCGGACGGTGGGCCGGCGCGAACAGGCGGCGTGCCGCCGCGCGGAGCGTCGTCGCGTCAACGGCGCCGGGACGCACGGGTTCGATCAGGGCGGCCACGAGTCGGCCGACACCGGGCGCCGGCATGCCGACGACGACGGCGTCCGCGACGCCGTCCAAGGTGCGCAGGACTCGCTCGATCTCCGACGGGATGACGGTCGCTCCTGCCGTCTGGATGGCGTCGTCCCCCCGCCCCGCCACGTACAGGCGGTCGCCCTCCATCCTCCCGCGGTCGCCGACGCTGGCCCACGCGCCATCGCGCCGCAGGGGACCGGGCCCGTCCAGGTACCCGATCGCGGTGTACGCGGAGCGGGCCCAGATGACGCCGTCGTGCACCGCGATCTCGACGCCGGGAAACGGACGCAGGCCGTGCCCGTCGTCGTCAAAGGCCACGAACGACAGCTCGGCCGCCCCGTAGTACTCCACGACGCGGATGCCGCGGGACTCTGCTTCGGTGCGGACGTCGGCGGGCAGCGTCATCCCTCCGACGAGCGCAGCGCGCAGCATCGGTGCGCCGCCCGAGGCGAGCACCGCGGTGAAGTGGGTCGGGGTGCCGTGGAACAGGCTCGCCCGGGAGCTGCGGGTGGAGAGTTCGGGTGCGGGGCCGCCGGCCAGCGCGTGGGCCAGGGAGAAGAGCGTCAGGGACGAGCTCGGCGGCGCGGGCAGCAGCACGACGTCTCCGGGAAGTGTGCCCAGGAGTCGAGCCACGACCGGGAAGGAGTCCGCCCAGGATGTGTGCGTGCGCACCACGACACGGGGAGCGGCCGAGCTGCCGGAGGTGAGAGCCGCCCACTGGGTGCCGGCGGGCGGCCGCGTGCGGGCGAGGAGCGAAAGGACGCCGGCGCGCACCTCCGGCGGCCAGCGGTCATCGAGCACCAGCGGAACGCGCCCCGACCGTCTCAGCTGGTCGATGCGCGCGAGCGCATCGCGCGCCTCGACCGGAACGACGAGGGTGCTCACGCGGCGGCGGTCGGGCGAGCGCGCCACTGGCGCCGGAAGGCCCGTGGATACCCGCGCACGAGAGTGCCGACGATCAGGGTCGTCGCGACGACCTTGAGGAGATCGCCCGGCAGGAACGCGAGGCTCGACAGTGCCGCTTCGCCGAGCCCGATGCGCAGCACGAGGGCTTGCACCGGGATGCCGACGGCGTAGACGACGAGCACGCCGCCCACCAAGGTGCCGAGGAAAGTGCGCCACCAGACCGGCCGGCGTCCGGCGGCGTGCACGATCAGACCGATCACCACGACCCCGACCAGCCACCCGAGCAGATAGCCGCCCGTGGGCCCGAAGAAGACCCCGATCCCCCCACGCCCGCCCGCGAGGAGCGGGAGGCCGGCGGCGACCAGTGCCAGCACCGCGGTGACCGAGAGCGCCCCGACGGTGGGGCCGAGGATCGCGCCGGCGAGCATGACCCCGAGCGTCTGGGCGGTGATGGGCACCGCGCCGAAGACGGTGAACGCGCCGGGTACGCCGAGCGCGGCGATGACGGCGGCGAAGACGCCGGCTCTGGCGATGTCGGTGGCGTCGAGCCGGCGGCGCACCGAGGGGACGAGCGCGGTCATGGATCCTCCTGAACGGCGTTCATGTGAACACTGTTCAGGTACAGTACCCGCATGGTGGCCGACGGCTCAAACTCCTCCCGCGCGCCTCGTCGCTCGAAGACGGATGTCGTGGATGCGGCCCTCGCGTTGCTCGATCGCGTGGGGCTGCCGGATCTGTCGATGCGTCGGCTCGCGGACGAGCTCGGCGTGCAGCCCAGCGCGCTGTACTGGCACGTCGAGAGCAAGCAGGAACTGCTCGCCGCCCTCAGCGCCCGCATCCTCGCCCCCGTAGCCGCTGATGCCGCGCTCACCGCGGCAGGGGGTCTGGGTGAGGCGGCCCGGATGCTGGGGGAGCGCCTCCACGACCGGCTGCTCGCGCACCGCGACGGCGCCGAGGTCGTGTCCAGCTCTCTTGCGCTCGGCCTCGTGGACTCGCCCCTGCACCTCGTGCTCGCCGAGCGCTACCCGGATGCCGGGCACGCGCCGCAGATCGTGGCCGATGCCGTCACGCACTTCGTCGTCGGGTACACCTTCCATGAGCAGCAGCGCACCGCCGCAGACGCCTTCGGAGTCGCCGCGCGCGCCGCCGCGCTCACGCCAGACGACGTGACGAGCCGGCGACCGGACCCCTTCGCCGCGGCGCTCGCGCTCATCACCGCCGGGGCGGATCTCGCCGCCGCTTCGGAGCCGCCAGCGCGCCGGTAGACTCGATCACCGTGTCCGACGCACCCCAGAACGAGATCACGCCCGATGCGGTGAGCGCCGCGGTCGACGAGGCCCTGGCCGCCATCGCGGCAGCTGCCGACTCGGCCGCCCTGAAGGCCGCGCGCAGTGCCCACGCCGGAGAGGGCTCGCCGCTCGCGCGACTCAACGCCCGCCTGCGCGACGTCCCGAACGAGCGCAAGGCCGAGTTCGGCAAGCTCGTCGGTCAGGCCCGAGGCCGCGTGAATCAGGCGCTCGCCGCCCGCGAGGCGGAGATCGAGACGGCCGAGACGGCGGCGCGCCTGGAAGCCGAGCGCGTCGACATCACGGCGATCCCGGTCCGCACGCGCGTCGGCGCGCGGCATCCGCTGACCCTCCTGCAGGAGCAGATCGGCGACATCTTCGTCGGAATGGGCTGGGAGATCGCGGAAGGGCCGGAGCTCGAGCACGAGTGGTTCAACTTCGACGCGCTCAACTTCGACGTCGATCACCCGGCGCGCCAGATGCAGGACACGTTCTTCGTCGACCCCGTCGATCGCCACCTCGTCATGCGTACCCACACGAGCCCCGTGCAGGTGCGTTCGATGCTCGAGCGCGAGCTTCCGATCTACGTCGTGTGCCCCGGCCGGGTCTACCGCACCGACGAGTTCGACGCCACACACCTCCCGGTCTTCAGCCAGTTCGAAGGACTCGTCATCGACAAGGGCATCACCATGGCGCACCTGAAGGGCACTCTCGACCACGTCGCGCGCCAGCTGTTCGGACCGGAGGCGAAGACGCGCTTCCGCGCCAACTACTTCCCGTTCACCGAGCCCAGCGCCGAGCTCGATCTCTGGCACCCCACCTTCAAGGGCGGTGCCCGATGGATCGAGTGGGGCGGCTGCGGCATGGTTAACCCCAACGTCCTGCGCGCCGCGGGCATCGACCCGCAGGAGTACTCCGGGTTCGCCTTCGGCATGGGTATCGAACGCACCCTGATGTTCCGCAGCGACGTGCAGGACATGCGGGACATGGCCGAGGGTGATGTGCGATTCAGCGAGCAGTTCGGGATGGTGGTGTGATGCGCGTTCCGCTGTCGTGGTTGCGTGAGTTCGTCGAGGTTCCCGCCCAGGCATCTCCCGAAGACGTCCTGGCCGCCTTCGTGCGGGTCGGTTTCGAAGAGGAGGACATCCACCGCTTCGAGCTGCAGGGGCCGATCGTCGTGGGCGAGGTGCTCTCCTTCGAGGAGGAGCCGCAGTCCAACGGCAAGACGATCCGCTGGTGCCAGGTGCGGGTCGCGCCCGAGGGCGAGACGGCGGCCGACGGCGGGGCCGACATCCATGGCATCGTCTGCGGGGCGCACAACTTCTTCCCGGGCGACAAGGTCGTCGTGACCCTGCCCGGCGCGGTTCTTCCCGGACCCTTCCCGATCGCGGCGCGAAAGACCTACGGTCACGTGTCCGACGGCATGATCGCCTCCGCGAAGGAACTGGGGCTCGGCAGCGAGCACTCGGGCATCCTCCGCCTCGTTGAACTCGGCATCGACGCGCCCGTCGGAACCGATGCGATCGCGTTGCTGGGTCTGGACGACATCGCCGTCGACATCAACGTGACCCCGGATCGCGGCTACGCGCTGTCGATCCGCGGCGCGGCGCGCGAGTACTCGCACGCCACCGGTGCCGCGTTCCGCGATCCCGCCGATCGGCCGATCGACGAGCCGGGAACGGGCTTCCCGCTCGCCGTGAACGACGAGAACCCGATCCGCGGGCGTGCCGGCGTCACGGAGTTCGTCGCCCGCGTCGTGCGCGGCGTCGACGCCTCCCGCCCCACCCCGCCGTGGATGATCACGCGGCTGACGCTCGCCGGCATCCGCTCGCTCGGCATCCTGATCGACATCACGAACTACGTCATGCTCGAACTCGGCAACCCGATCCACGGCTACGACCTCGACAAACTGACCGGCGGGATCACCGTCCGCCGGGCCCGGGCGGGGGAGAAGCTGGAGACCCTCGACGGGACCGTCCGCACGCTCGATGCCGAGGACCTGCTGATCACCGACGACTCGGGTCCCATCGGCCTCGCCGGCGTCATGGGCGGCGCCGCCACCGAGATGAGCGATGCCACCACGAATGTCCTGATCGAGGCGGCGATCTTCGACCAGGTCTCGATCGCCCGCACCGCCCGGCGCCACAAGCTGCCGTCGGAGGCGTCACGCCGTTTCGAGCGCGGCGTCGACCCCGCGGTGCCCTACGCTGCCGCGCAGCGTGTGGTCGAGCTCATGGTGCAGTACGCCGGCGGCACCGCCGACGCGACCGGTGCCGCGCTCGGGGCGGAGCTGGAGCGAGAGGCGATCGCGCTCGAGTACGACTTCGTGCCGGGTCTGATCGGCGTCGACTACACACGCGCGCAGATCGTCGCCGCACTCGAGCTGATCGGTGCCACGGTGCATGACACCGGCTCGGCATGGTTCGTCGATGCGCCCACGTGGCGTCCCGACCTGACGGACGCGTGGACGCTCGCGGAGGAGGTCGCCCGCATCGAGGGCTACGACCGCATCCCCTCGGTCCTGCCGGTCGCCCCCTCGGGGCGCGGTTGGACCGCGGCCCAGCAGGGTCGGCGCCGCGTTTCTAACGCGCTCGCCGCGGCCGGGTACGTGGAGACGCCCTCCTTCCCGTTCGTCGCGCGCGAGCAGAATGACCTCCACGGCAGCGCCGACGGGACGCCGGTGCCGAGCATCAAACTCGCCAACGCGCTCGACTCCCAGGCGGCGTATCTGCGCCGCTCACTGGTGCCGGGCCTGCTCCAGGTCGCGCACCGCAACGTCTCCCGCGGACTCGTGGATCTGAGCCTGTTCGAGGCCGGGTCCGTCTTCCTCCCAGAGCCGGGTGTCGCGTACGGCACCTCGTTCGTCCCACCGCTGGCGGTGCGCCCGGATGCGGCGACGCTCGCCCAGCTGGACGGCTCGATCCCGCCGCAGCGCCGCCACGTGGCCGTCCTCGTGGCGGGAGCCGTCGCTCCCAAGCAGCCGGGGCGCGCCGCGGAGGCCGCGGGCCTGACGGAGGCGCTCGACGCGGTGCGCGTGATCGCGGCCGCGGCCGGTGTGGAGGTGACGATCTCGCAGGGCCAGCGCGCTGCCCTGCATCCGGGTCGCACCGGCATCGTCTCGGTCGCAGGCACCGCCGTCGGTTACGTGGGAGAGCTGCTGCCCGCCGTCTCCGAGGCCGCCGATCTGCCGGGTCGCATCACGGTCGCCGAACTGGACCTCGACCTCCTCGTCGAGATCGCCGGTTCGCGCGTCGTCGCGGCATCGCTGTCGGGGTATCCCGCGGCGACGCAGGACGTGTCACTCGTGGTCCCCGCCGACGTCGCGGCCGCGGACGTGCGCGCCGCGCTCGTCGACGGCGCCGGTGCCCTCCTCGAGTCGGCGCGGCTCGTGGACGACTACCGCGGTCAGGGCGTGGATCAGGGATCGAAGAGCCTGACGTTCGCGCTGCGCTTCCGTGCCGAGGATCGCACGCTGACGTCGGCGGAGGCGACCGACGCGAAGCTCGCGGGCGTGGCGATCGCCGCCGAGCGGTTCGGAGCCGTCCTGCGCGACTGAGCGCCGTCCGTCCGGTCCGTGCCGCCTCCGCTCAGCGGCTGCCCCAGTTCCACGCGGGCACGTCGAGGAAGCCCTGCCCCTCGACGATCGTGCCGTCCCCGGTGCGCGCCAGCCGATGCGCGAGGGCGCCGGCATCCTCGAGTCGGCGAGCCAGCGCGGCCGCGTGGGTGACCACGATCACCTGGGTGCGCCGGGACGCGGAAACGATGAGCTGTGCCAGGGGATCCAGGAGGCTATCGTGCAGACTCGCCTCCGGCTCGTTGAGCACGATGAGCGGTCCCGGCTCTGCCGGCAGGAGCGCCGCGCACAGCAGCAGATAGCGCAGGATGCCGTCGCTGACCTCCGCGACGTCGAGCGCGCGCAGCAGACCGGGCTGGCTCAGCCGCATCCTCAATCGTCCGTCCTCCGCGTCGATCTGCACGCGCATCCCCGGGAAGGCGCGCCCGACCTCCGCGTCGAGGGCGTCGCCGGCACCCGCTTCGCGCACGCTCGCCCAGAGGGCCGCGACGTTCTCCCCGCCGTGGGAGAGGGCCCGGGTGCGCGTGCCCACTTGCGGCGAACGAGCGGGGGCCTCCGCATCGACGCGGAAGTGATCGTAGAAGCGCCAGCCCGCCAGGGTGCGCCGAAGCGCCAGCAGCTCCGGCCCGGTGTCGCCGTCGGCGAGGTCGACGAGAATGCTCTCGAACGGAGCCAGCGACTGATCCAGCGCGATCCATGCATCCTCGCGCACGCGTGTCGCGCTCCGTCGGCGATCGATGAGCAGGGTCGAGGGCTTCGCGACCGCGCCGGCGAACACCTGCTCGCGCTTGATCTCCGGGTCGCGCGAGAAGAGGCTCCGGCCGTCGGTCTGTGGGAGCCCCAGATCCACGAGATACCCGAGCTCGTCCGAGGCGAAGCCCAACCGCACGGCGACGGGATTGCGCCGCACGGTGCCCTGGCCGCCGCCGTGCTCGGGGCCCGCCCACAGCAGCGACGACAGCCCGCCCTCCCGGGCGACGGCCTCGACCATGCCACCGGTGGCGGCGCCCGCGAGCAGCCGCAGCGCCCGGTAGAGGTTGGATTTACCCGTGCCGTTCGCGCCGGTGACGACCGTCAGCCCGCCCAGCGGCACGACGACGTCGCGGAGCGAGCGGTATCCGGAGACGGCGATGGTCTGCAGCATCGCCCCAGTCTGGCGGGTGCATCCGACGCGAGCCGATTTGCGGATGCGGTGCGCGCGCCGCTATCGTCGGCGCATGTCTTCGGCCCGCATCCACAGCGCACAGCGCGTGGTCGTGCGCCGACGTCTGGGAGACCGCCGAATCTAGGCGATGCGTGCCGCACCGGTCCGGGTGCGCGGGCGTCGCCGATGCCGCCGGTGCGCGCGAGCGCACAGCTCCCAGACTCTAAGGTGGAACCCATGCCCTATTCGGTCGCCGTATCCGGCGCGTCCGGCTATGCAGGAGGCGAGATACTCCGCATCCTCTCCGCGCACCCCGACGTCGAGATCCGCACGGTCACCGCGCATTCGAATGCCGGAACGCCGCTGATCTCGCAGCAGCCGCACCTGCGCTCGCTCGCGCACCTCGAGCTCCAGCCGACCACTCCTGACGTGCTCGCCGGCCACGACATCGTCGTGCTCGCGCTGCCGCACGGCCAGTCCGGCCAGTACACCGACGCGCTCGCCGATGTGCCGCTGGTCATCGACGCCGGGGCCGATCACCGGCTCACCTCCGCCGACGCATGGGCGGCCTTCTACGGCGGCGACTTCCACGAGCCGTGGACCTACGGGGTGCCGGAACTGCTCGTTGACGGCGTGAAGCAGCGTGAGCGGCTCGTCGGGGCCTCACGGATCGCCGCTCCCGGATGCAACGCGTCCACCGTCTCGCTGAGCCTCGCTCCGGGTGTTGCGGCCGGCGTCATCGATCCCGGCGACATCGTGAGCGTCCTCGCCGTCGGTCCCTCCGGCGCCGGCAAGAGCCTCAAGCCGAACCTGCTCGCGAGCGAGATCCTCGGCACGGCGAACCCCTATGCCGTAGGCGGCACGCACCGCCACATCCCGGAGATCCAGCAGGCGCTCGTCGGCGCCGGCGCCCGGGGCGACGTGCGCATCTCGTTCACGCCCGTCATCGTCCCGATGTCGCGCGGGATCCTGGCCACCTCCACCGCCCCCATCGCCCCCGGCGTCAGCGACACGGAGATCCGGGATGCCTGGGAGGCGGCGTACGGAGACGAGACCTTCGTGCAGCTGCTGCCGGAGGGCACGTTCCCGCGCACTGCGGATGTGCTCGGTGCCAACACGGCGCTCCTCGGCCTCGCCATCGACCGCGCGGCGAACCGCGTCGTCGTCGTCGCCGCCGTCGACAATCTCGTCAAGGGCACGGCGGGCGCCGCCGTGCAGTCCATGAACATCGCGCTCGGTCTTCCCGAACACCGCGCGCTCACCGTGAACGGAGTCGCGCCGTGACCGTCACCGCCCCCGCAGGATTCGAGGCCGCCGGTGTCGCCGTCGGCCTGAAGTCGACCGGCAAATCCGATGTGGCCGTGGTCGTCAACCGCGGACCGCTCAAGGTCGGCGCCGCCGTCTTCACCTCCAACCGGGCCAAGGCCAACCCCATCCTGTGGTCGGAGCAGGTGATCACCGACGGCATCGTCGAGGCCGTGGTGCTCAACTCCGGCGGCGCGAACTGCTTCACCGGATCCTTCGGGTTCCAGACCACCCACCAGACCGCCGAGAGGGCGGCGGAGCTGCTCGGTGTCGCGCCCGGCGACATCCTCGTGTGCTCGACCGGTCTGATCGGAACGGGCGACGAGACGTTCCGCGCGAAGGTGCTGCAGGGCGTCGAAGCCGGTGTCGCCGCGCTGTCCGCCGACGGCGGTCTGGATGCGGCGCATGCGATCATGACGACCGACTCCGTCGCGAAGACGAGCGTGTACGCCGGCGACGGCTGGACGATCGGCGGCATCGCGAAGGGCGCGGGCATGCTCGCGCCGGGTCTTGCCACGATGCTCGTGGTCATCACGACGGACGCGGTGCTGACCGCATCCGACGCCGATGCGCACCTGCGCGCCGCCACCCACGTGAGCTTCGACCGCCTCGACTCCGACGGCTGCATGTCGACCAACGATCAGGTGAGTCTGCTGGTCAGCGGGGCGAGCGGCGTCGAGCCGGACACCGCAGCCTTCCGCGCGGGGCTCGTGGCCCTGTGCGACGATCTGGCGCGTCAGCTGCAGGGCGACGCCGAGGGCGCGAGCCATGACATCACGATCCGCGTCGTGCACGCCGCATCCGAGGAGGACGCGGTGGAAGTGGGGCGCTCCATCGCCCGCAACAACCTGTTCAAGGCGGCGATCTTCGGCAACGATCCGAACTGGGGAAGGGTGCTGGCCGCCATCGGCACCACGCAGGCCGCCTTCGACCCCTACGACGTCGATGTCTGGATGAACGGCGTCCGCGTCTGCTCCGCCGGCGGCCCCGACGCGCCCCGCGAGCAGGTCGATCTGACCCCGCGCGCGACCGACCTCGTCGTCGACCTGAAGGTCGGCGATGTCGAGGCGACGATCCGCACCAACGACCTCACGCACGACTACGTCCACGAGAACAGCGCCTACTCCTCATGACAGGTATCGATCTGCAAGACACCGACCCCGCGGCCGCGAGCGCCAAGGCGGAGACGCTCATCGAGTCTCTGCCGTGGCTCAAGCGCTACCGCGAGCAGATCGTCGTCGTGAAGTACGGCGGCAACGCGATGGTCTCCGACGAGCTGCAGGATGCCTTCGCCGCCGACATCGCCTACCTCCGCTACGTCGGCGTCAAGCCCGTCGTCGTGCACGGCGGCGGCCCGCAGATCTCCAACATGCTCGACCGGCTCGCGATCCCGAGCGAGTTCAAGGGCGGATACCGCGTCACCTCGACCGAGGCGATCACGGTCGTGCGCATGGTGCTGACCGGACAGATCAACCCGCAGCTGGTCGCCAAGATCAATGCGCACGGACCTGTCGCGACGGGACTCTCCGGTGAGGATGCGGGCCTGTTCGGCGGGCGCCGTCGCGGTGTCGTCGTCGACGGCGTCGAGCACGACCTCGGTCGGGTGGGCGATGTCGTCTCGGTCGACCCGCAGCCGATCATCGACCAGCTCGAGGCGGGCCGCATCCCGGTCGTGTCCTCGATCGCACCCGATCTCGACCACGTCGGGCACTCGCTCAACGTGAACGCGGATGCGGCCGCGGCGGCGCTCGCGGTGGCTCTCGGCGCGGTGAAGCTCGTCGTGCTGACGGACGTGCCGGGCTTGTATGCGGATTGGCCGAACCGTGACTCCCTCGTCTCGCACCTGACGGCGGCGGAGCTGCGCGAGATGCTCCCGCGCCTGGAGTCGGGGATGATCCCGAAGATGCAGGCGTGCCTCGACGCGGTCACGGGCGGCGTCCCGACCGCGGCGATCATCGACGGTCGGGTGCCGCACTCGGTGCTCGTCGAACTCTTCACTCAGAAAGGCATCGGAACCGAGGTGGTGGCGTGATGGCCGAACAGACTGTGACCGCGTGGCAGGACGACGCCGGACGTGACCTCGTCCGCAACGTCGGCGACCGTATGGCGCTCTTCGTCCGCGGTGAGGGTGCGTACCTCTGGGACGAGAACGGCCGACGCTATCTCGACTTCCTCGCCGGTATCGCCGTCGATGCCCTCGGGCACGCCCACCCGGTGTTCGTCGACGCGGTCGCCTCGCAGGCGGCGCGTCTCGCGCACGTGTCGAACTACTTCGCGACGCCGCCGCAGCTCGCTCTCGCGGCGCGCCTGAAGCGCCTGTCCGGTGCGGGCGAGACGGGACGGGTGTACTTCGGCAACTCCGGTGCCGAGGCCAATGAGGCGGCGTTCAAGCTCGCTCGCCTCCACGGCGGCACGGATCGTCCCCGCATCCTGGCGCTCAACGGCGCGTTCCACGGCCGCACGATGGGCACCCTCGCGCTCACGGGGAAGCCCGCCATGCAGGAGCCGTTCCTGCCGATGGTGCCCGGCGTCGAGTTCCTGGATTCGACGATCGAGGCGCTGGAGGCGGCGATGGACGAGCGCGTGGCCGCCCTGTTCGTCGAGCCCATCAAGGGCGAGGCGGGCGTCCTGCCGCTGCCGAAGGGCTACCTCGAGGCCGCGCGGGAGATCACCGAGCGTCACGGTGCCCTGCTCATCGTCGACGAGATCCAGACCGGCGCCGGTCGCACCGGTGCGTGGTTCGGCTTCCAGCACGCCGGCATCACCCCCGACGCGATCACGGTCGCCAAGGGCATCGGCGGCGGATTCCCGATCGGCGCGTTGATCACCTTCGGTGCCGCGAGCGACCTGTTCTACCCCGGGACCCACGGCTCCACCTTCGGCGGAAACGCCCTGGGCACCGCCGTCGCCGGCGCCGTGCTCGAGGAGATCGAGCGCGCGGGCCTGGTCGAGGCCGCGGCTGTGCGCGGCGCGCAGCTGCGCGAGGCGATCGCCGGGATCGACTCCGACATCATCGAGGGCGTGCGCGGTCAGGGACTGCTCCTCGGTGTGGCGCTTACGCATCCCGTCGCGCCGGCGGTCGTCGCCGCGGCCCAGCAGCACGGGCTCGTCGTCAACGCGCCCAATGATCAGACGATCCGTATCGCGCCGCCGCTCACGATCGGCGATGTCGAGATCGACGAGTTCACCCGGCTCTTCTCCGCCGCGCTGGCAACGGTCGCCGACGCGCTGCTGCTGGAGAGCGCATCGCCCGACACGGAGGCCCACGCATGACCCGTCATCTGCTGCGCGACGACGACCTGACCAGCGCCGAGCAGGCGGAGATCCTCGATCTGGCTCTGGAGCTGAAGGCGGACCGCTGGGCGGCGAAGCCGCTCGCCGGTCCCCAGACCGTTGCGGTGATCTTCGACAAGTCCTCCACGCGCACGCGGGTCTCGTTCGCCGTCGGGATCGCCGACCTGGGCGGGTCGCCGTTGATCATCTCGACCGCCAACAGCCAGCTCGGCGGCAAGGAGACGCCCTCCGACACGGCGCGCGTGCTCGAGCGCCAGGTGGCGGCGATCGTCTGGCGCACCTACGCACAGGCGGGGCTCGAGGAGATGGCGCGCGGCACCCGCGTGCCCGTCGTGAATGCGCTGAGCGACGACTTCCACCCCTGCCAGCTTCTCGCCGATCTGCTCACGATCCGCGAGCACAAGGGCGAGCTCAAGGGACTGACCCTCGCGTTCTTCGGCGACGGCCGCTCGAACATGGCGCACTCGTACGCGCTTGCGGGCGTCACCGCCGGGATGCACGTGCGCGTCGCATCTCCGGAGTCCTATGCGCCCCGCGAGGACATCGTCGCCGACGCCGATCGTCGCGCCGCGGAGACCGGAGGATCGCTCACTCTGCTCACGGACCCGCTGGAGGCCGCGGCCGGTGCCGACATCATCGTGACCGACACCTGGGTGTCGATGGGCAAGGAGGAGGAGAAGCTCGCCCGCCTTCGCGACCTCGGCGCCTACAAGGTGACCGAGGAGACGATGGCACTCGCCGATCCCGGCGCGATCTTCATCCACTGCCTCCCCGCCGATCGCGGCTACGAGGTGGACGCCGCCGTGATCGACGGACCGCAGAGCGTGGTGTGGGACGAAGCCGAGAACCGGCTGCACGCCCAGAAGGCCCTGCTGGTCTGGCTGCTGCGCCAGAGCTGATCGGACCCGCGGGATGAGGCGGGCGCTGGCGCGGCTGAACGGAGCTGACCGGCTCGGCGGAATCGATCTCGCCCGCGGTCTCGCCGTCATCGGGATGCTCGCCGCCCACCTGCTGACGATCGAGGAGCCGTTCGATCTGACGTGCCCGCAGACGTGGCTCGATATCGTCAACGGACGATCGTCGATCCTGTTCGCCGTCCTCGCGGGGGTCTCGATCGCCCTGACGACGGGTGGAACGACTCCCGTGTCGGGGGAGCGGTTGCGCGTGGCGCGCGGCCGTCTGCTCGTGCGCGCGGGACTCATCTGGGTACTCGGCATCCTTCTGATCCTCACGGGCGTGCCCGTCTATGTGATCCTTCCCGCCTACGCCGTGCTGTTCCTGCTCACCCTGCCGCTCCTGCGACTCGGCGCGGGGACCCTGTTCCCGGTCGCGGCGGCGCTGCTGGTGGTCATGCCGTTCATCCAGGCGGCGCTCGGGCTGCTGCCGTTCTGGGACACCCCGGGGGGCGAGAGCATCGCGCTCGTGATCGGCTGGGCGTACCCGTTCCCGCTGTGGATCGGATTCCTCGTGCTCGGTCTCGCGCTCGGGCGCACCGACCTGCGCGATGCGCGGATCGCGGCGATCCTCGTCGTGATGGGGTTCGGGACCGCACTGTTCGCCTACGGAGCGGGTGGCCTCGCCGAGCCCGCGGCCGCTTCGTCCGACTACTGGAGCGTCGCGCTGAGCACGTACCCCCACTCGGGCGGCCTGCCCGAGGTGGTCGGCGGCGCGGCGACCGCGGTCGCGGTCCTGGGCGGATGCCTGCTGATCGCCCGCACTCCAGTGACGTGGGTGCTGCTGCCGCTGCGCGCGACGGGGGCCATGCCGTTGACGGCGTACACGGCCCAGCTGCTCATCTGGGCAGTGTGGGCTCTGGTCGCACTCGGCGATACCGGAGCGCTGGGGGAGTTCCGCGAGCTCGAGCCGTTCTGGCCGCTGACGATCGCCGTCGTGGCCGGGTGCACCGCATGGGCGCTGACGATGGGGCGGGGACCCCTGGAACGGTTGTTCGCCGCGGTCGCGCGCCGCAGCGTGCGCACGGCCGACGAGCGTGCTCGGTAGGCTGGTCGGGTGAACGACGCCCCCCACGACGCCACTCATCGCGGTTCCCTGTGGGGAGGCCGCTTCGCTTCCGGCCCCTCGCCCGAGCTCGCAGCGCTCAGCCGATCCACGCACTTCGACTGGGTCCTCGCGCCCTACGACCTCGCCGGCTCGCACGCGCATGCCGCGGCCTTGACGGCTGCAGGGTACCTCGACGCCGACGAGGCGCGACGCATGCACGAGGGACTGGACGCGCTCGCCGCGGCCGTTGCCGATGGTCGACTGCTGCCCGCCGAGGGCGATGAGGACGTCCACGGTGCCCTCGAGCAGGCCCTGATCGCCGAGGTCGGCCCCGAGCTCGGCGGCAAGCTGCGCGCCGGTCGCAGCCGCAACGACCAGATCGCCACCCTCGTGCGCCTGTACCTGCTCGATCACGCCGCCGTCATCGCCCGCGATCTCATCCGGCTGATCGACGCGATCGTCTCCCAGGCCGAGGCGCACGCGGATGCGGCCATGCCCGGGCGCACGCACCTGCAACACGCCCAGCCCGTGCTGCTCGCTCACCATCTCCAGGCGCACGCCTGGCCGCTCGTGCGCGATCTCGAGCGGCTTCGGGACTGGGGCGTTCGCGCGCGTGTGTCCCCGTACGGGGGCGGTGCGCTCGCGGGCTCCACGCTGGGCCTCGACCCGCAGCTGGTCGCGGAGCACCTCGGGCTCGACCGCCCGGCGGAGAACTCGATCGACGGCACCAGCTCGCGCGACGTGGTGGCCGAGTTCGCCTTCATCGCGGCCATGATCGGTGTCGATCTCTCCCGCTTCGCAGAGGAGATCATCGTCTGGAACACGCGTGAGTTCGCCTTCGTGCGACTCGACGACGGCTTCTCGACGGGCTCGAGCATCATGCCGCAGAAGAAGAACCCCGACATCGCGGAGCTCGCGCGCGGCAAATCGGGTCGTCTTATCGGCAACCTCTCGGGTCTGCTCGCGACCCTCAAGGCGCTGCCCTTGGCGTACAACCGCGATCTGCAGGAGGACAAGGAGCCGGTCTTCGACTCGGTCGCCACCCTCGAGCTCGTGCTTCCGGCGTTCGCCGGCATGGTCGCCACCGCGCGTTTCGACACCGACCGGATGGCGCAGCTCGCACCTCAGGGATTCTCGCTCGCGACGGATGTGGCCGAATGGCTCGTCAAGCGCGGTGTGCCGTTCCGCGAGGCGCACGAGATCTCGGGCGCGCTCGTGCAGGCGTGCGAACAGCGCGGGATCGAGCTGCACGAGGCAGATGACGCGTTGCTCGCTCAGGTCTCGGCGCGTCTGGAGCCGGGTGTGCGAGACGTCCTGACCGTCACCGGCTCGCTCGCGAGCCGGGACGGCTACGGCGGGACCTCGCCGCGGCGCGTCGCCGAGCAGCGCGCCGAGCTCGTCTCGCGCGTGCAGACGCTGGCGCACGCGCTCGGCCTCTGAGCGTGTAACCGCTCGGGCGCCCGCTCGACCCCTGGAGTTCACCCGCAGGACTCGAGCTGTCGACCTGAGCCCGTCACGCTTCGGACGCGCCCTTCTGGGGAAGTGCGTGCCCCGAAGGAGAGACGATGCCCGCGCACTTCCTGTACGCACGGTTTCCCGCGCGTTCGCACCGTGCGGCGGCCGACTGGTTGCGCTCGATCGAGGACGTGCTCGCCCTGCACGGCGACACGATCCGTGTCGCCGCCGGGGTGCGGAACACGGCGGGCGCCGTCATCGGATGGCGCCTGCTGACCGAGAACCATCGTGAGCTCGGACGCAGTGCGTGGCTCGCCGCAGCAGAGGATGCGGCACGCGCCGATGTCGCCCGTATCGTGCGCAGCGCCGACCGCCTGGTCGTGCACTCCGACCCCGAACCGGGCATGCGCACGACCGGCTGGTTCGTCGTGCTCGATGGCGAGCTCATCATGATCGGCGCCCGACGCTACGAGAACCGTTCGGTCGCGCGCAACGCCGGTCAACTCGCGGTACGGCTGCTGGTGGCGATGAACGATCGGCGCACCGACACCGCCGGCACAGCAGAGCTGGTCCGGTGAGCGACACCCTGATTGCGGGGCGCTTCCGGCTGCGTGGCCTGTTGGGCAGCGGCGGGACGGCGGCGGTGTTCGCGGCCGACGACACGCTCACGGGCGCGCGTGTCGCCCTGAAGCTGCTCCACCCGCACCTGGCCGAGGATCCGGCCCGCTGGGACGCCTTCTTCGAGGAGGTGCACGCCGCCCGGGCGATCGAGCACCCGAACATCGCGGGAGTCGTCGATGCGGGTGCCGTCGACGACGGGACGCCCGTGGTGTGGATCGCGATGGAGCTCGCCGTCGGGACCACGCTCGATGAGGTCGTGCGCGAGCGCGGCCCGCTCGACACCGCGCGCGTGCGGATCGTGGGCGATCGCGTGCTCGCGGCGCTCGCCGCCGCCCACGCCGAGGGCGTCGTGCACCGTGACGTCACACCCGCCAACATCGTGATCGACCCCGATACCGTCGATGACGAGGCGTTCGCCGCCGCCGTCCGGCTGCTCGACTTCGGTCTCGCGGATGTGCCGGGGCGCGCGACCGTGGGCGGTGACGCGCTGCTGTCGGGTGCTGCGGGCGCAGAGACCGGGGTCGTCGCGAGCGTCGCGTACGCCTCGCCCGAGCAGCTGCGCGGCGAACCGGTCACCGAGGCCAGCGATCTGTATCAGACCGGTGCCGTGCTGTTCTTCGCCCTCACCGGTCGTGCTCCGTTCGGCGGCGACGCGGCGGCCGTCGCACGGGCGCACGTTTCGGCGCCGCCGCCGCTGCCGTCGGCGCGTCGCCGCGGCATCCCGCGGGCCTTCGACCGCGTCGTCGCGACCGCGCTGCTGAAGGATCCCGCCGACCGGTTCGCGGACGCGGCGGCGATGCAGGGCGCGCTCGCCGCCGTCGACGCTCCGACGCCGGATGCGGCGGCGGAGCCCGCATCCCACACCGGACCGACCCGCATGTACCGCACGGTGCTGCCGGGGTCGGCGGTGGACGGCGCCGCCACCGCCCCGGTGCCCTACGTCGCGCCGGACTCCGCGGCCCCACGCAGCCGGTGGGCGGCCTGGGCCGCCGCGGGCGCGGGCGCCGCGGTCATCGTGGGCGTCGTCGCCCTGTCGGCCGCCGCGGGGTCCGCCCCCTCCGCTGCGCCCAGCCACACGCCCCCGCCCACCGTCATCGCATCGGAGCCGACGACGACGTCCGAACCCACTGTCGCGCCCGCATCGGTGGCCGTGCCCGCCGTGGCCGGTCTGGCACTGGGCGAGGCCACGCAGGCGCTGCAGGCCGTGGGCCTGCGTGTGGGAGACGTCACCCGCATCGACGGTGCGACCGCGGCCGACATCGTGCTCGAGCTCGATCCGGGTGCGGGCGCCTGGCGCGAGGTGGGCTCTGCGGTGGCCTTGCGCGTGGCGTCCGGCAGCAACACCGTGCCGGGCGTCGCCGGCCTCACGCTCGCCGCCGCCGCGGAGGCGCTCGCCGCCGCGGGCTTCAACCCGCTCGTGGAATACTCCGGCACGGGCCCGACGGGCGTCGCGCTCTCGGCACGGCCCGCCGTGGGCACCGCGCTGCCGGTGGGCAGCATCGTCTCGATCATCGCGGCCAGCCCCGAGGTCGTGCCCGAACCGACGCCCACCCCGACGCCCGCGCACACCGTGCCGCCCACCCCGACGCCCGCTCCGAGCACACCGTGACCGTGTCGCGCGCGGCGCGTCACCCGCGGCATCCGATCACGTCACGCGCGGGACACATGTGCAGCATCTTTCATTCACCTGAGCCGGAGAGGCTGACGCGCAAGCCCTGGGGAGGGCTCCGCCTGCCCGAAAGACGGAGGACACGTTGAGCAATGCCACAACGGAGGTGATCGCACCTGCCGGGGCCGCATCGAGCGCCCCTCGGCGCACCCTGCGGTCGCGCCCGGTCCTCGGCGACAAGGTGTTCCGCACGGTCGCGTACGCCGCCGGAGGTGTGACCGTCGCGATCATGCTCGCCGTGGGCATCTTCCTCACGGCGCGCGGCGGACAGGCGCTCGGGACCGCCGGGTTCTCGTTCCTGTGGACGCAGGCGTGGTCGCCCGAAACCGGTGAGTTCGGCATCGCAGCCGTTCTGTTCGGAACCGTGACCATCGCGGTCGTCGCACTTGCCTTCTCCTTCCCGCTCGCACTCGGCACGGCTCTGCTCATCAGCGAGATCCTCCCCGGCGGCGTCAAGCGAGCCATGGTGACCATCGTCGACTTGATGGCTGCCGTTCCCAGCGTGGTCTTCGGGCTGTGGGGAGTGCAGTTCCTGCAGGAGAACGTCATTCCGGTGGCGCAGTGGATCTCGACGATGTTCGGGTTCATCCCGATCTTCGCGGTCACCGACGCCGAAGGCCATCGGCTGACGGAGGCGAGTGCCTTCACCTCTTCGGCGTTCATCGCCGGCATGGTGGTCGCGTTGATGATCCTGCCCACGCAGACCTCCATCATGCGGGAGGCGTTCTCGCAGGCCCCCATCGGTGAGCGTGAGGGGGCGCTCGCTCTCGGATCCACGCGCTGGGGCATGATCCGCACCGTGGTTCTGCCCTTTGGCCGCGGCGGTATCATCGGCGGCACGATGCTCGGCCTCGGTCGTGCGCTCGGCGAGACGATCGCCGTCTACATGATCATCTCGCCGATCTTCACCATCAACGGGGAAGTGCTCAAGACAGGCTCGAACTCCGTCTCGGCGCTCATCGCGCTGCGTTACGGCGAGGCGAGCGAGTTCGGCCTCTCTGCGCTGATGGCCGCGGGACTCGCCCTGTTCTTGATCACCCTTGTGATCAACTTCACCGCGTCCTCCATCGTCGCGCGGTCGCGTTCCGGAGCGGAGAGCACCTGATGTCCCTCGTCGATGAGGTCACCGAGACGGCGTCACCGCAATCCCCGCAGGCGCACCGCACGCGAATCCCGGCCGTCAGCGCGGAGGCGGCGCGGCCGGAGCGGCGGCGTCCGGGCAAGGCGGCACTCGAGGACGCGTACGACGTCGTCGGTGCGCTGCTCGCCGGCGCATCGGTCGCCACGCTCCTCTTCGGCTGGATCGCGCCGCTGACCGGTGCGGTCGGCTGGGTCGTTGTCGCCTACCTCGTGTTCATCGCAGGCTATGCGGTGCTGGTCTCGTTGCGCTCCGATCGGCTTGCGGTCGTGAACCGCGTCGTCACCGTGCTCCTGTACAGCGCGGGCGTGATGGTTCTGGCAGCGCTCGTCTTCGTCGTGATCTACACGGTGGGCCGCGGTGTGCCGGCGCTGTCGAACATCAACTTTTTCTTCGAGACCATGCGGTTCGCCGGCCCGCTCGACCCGCTGAGTGACGGCGGGATCTCTCACGCCATCGTGGGAACGCTGATCCAGATCGGTATCGCTCTGGCGATCACGGTTCCCCTGGGCATCATGACGGCGGTCTACCTGAATGAGATCGGCGGTCGGTTCGCGCGTTTCGTGCGCACCGTGTCCGACGCGATGACGGCTTTGCCCTCGATCGTCGCGGGTCTCTTCGTGTACGCGGCGCTGATCACCCTCGTCACGAAGGAGCGTTCGGGTTTCGCGGCCTCGGTAGCCATCACGGTGATGATGCTGCCGATCGTGATCCGCTCGGCGGACGTCGTGCTGCGACTCGTACCGCATCAGCTGCGCGAAGCGTCGTACGCGCTGGGCTCGTCGCGCTGGCGCACGGTGTGGAAGGTGGTCCTTCCCACCTCGCGCTCCGGACTGGCGACAGCGGTGATCCTCGGCACCGCTCGCGGGATCGGCGAGACGTCCCCGGTGCTGCTCACATCAGGCGTGACGGCCGAGATGAACACGAACCCGTTCTCGGGTCCGATGATCTCCCTCCCTCTCCAGGTGTTCAACTTCGTCCAGTCTCCGGAGCCCAACATGATCGCTCGCGGATTCGGTACCGCCGCCGTGTTGATCCTGCTCGTGCTGAGCCTGTTCGTCGTCGCGCGCCTGATCGGCGGACGTGGCGCGGGCGTGCTCTCCGAGGGTCAGCGGTATCGCGCCGCTCGACGGTCGCGAGAGGACCTCATGCGGATCGTTCGCCGCCCCAGGACCGCTGACTATGCGGCCCCGGCCCCCTCATCTCGTTCTCAGGAGAACTCGTGATCCCTCGTCCCCGACGCCGCTCGCTGCGCGGCGCGATCGTCGCCCTCATCGTCGCTGCGATGGCCATGACGACCGCGGTTCCGGCTCAGGCCGCATCGATCGTCGCGATCTCCGGTTCCGGATCGACCTGGTCGCAGAACGCACTCGACCAGTGGCGTCGCAACGTCGCGAACAACTACGCGATGACCGTCAACTTCTCGGGGACCGGGTCATCCGCCGGCCGAAGCGATTTCATCAAGGGGACGGTCGACTTCGCGGTCAGCGAGATCCCCTTCCAGCGCGCGCCCGAGGACGGATCGGCGCCGGAGATCCCGTCGCGCGGCTATGCATACCTGCCGATCGTCGCCGGCGGCACGTCGTTCATGTACAACCTCAAGATCGGCGGCAAGAAGGTCACCAATCTGCGCCTGTCCGGCGAGGTGATCTCGAAGATCTTCACCGGACAGATCTCGAACTGGAGCGATCCTGCGATTCAGGCGGACAATCCCGGCCTGAAGATGCCGGACAAGGGCATCACCCCGGTCGTCCGGTCGGACGGTTCCGGGTCGACGGCGCAGTTCACCAAGTGGATGTCCGATCAGTATCCGGCGATCTGGTCGACCGGGATGACGTCGCAGTTCCCGACCGCTCGCGTCGCGAACGCCAAGGCGCAGAACGGCTCGCTGGGCGTGGCCGGCTACGTCAGCCAGAACTACGGCGAAGGCGCGATCACCTATGTCGAGTACTCCTACGCGCTGAAGTCCGGCTTCCCGGTCGCCAAGGTGCTCAACAGCTCGGGCTACTACATCGAGCCGACCGCGTCCTCCGTCGCCGTGGCCCTCCTGCAGGCGCAGATCAATACCGATGCCGGCTCGGCCGACTACCTGACCCAGATCCTGAGCGGCGTGTACAACAGCGCCGACCAACGGGCGTATCCGCTCTCCAGCTACTCCTACATGATCGTCCCGACGGAGTTGGGCGGCATCTTCACCGAGGACAAGGGCTACACGCTGGGTGAGTTCACGAAGTACGTCGTCTGCGAAGGCCAGCAGCAGGCCTCGGCCTTGGGATACTCGCCGCTTCCGATGAATCTGGTTCAAGCAGCGTTCGCCCAGATAGCACGCGTTCCCGGCGCCAACGCGGGGTCGCTCAACATCGGCTCGTGCAACAACCCGACGTTCTCGGCCGACGGGTCGAACAAGCTGGCGAGTGACGCCCCCTATCCCGCCGACTGCGACAAGCAGGGCACCGGAAACCAGTGCACAACCGGAACCGCGGGAGCGACCGAGGGAACCGAGGTGTCCGGCTCCGGCAGCGGCGGTTCCGCCGCCGGAGCCGCGACCGGCGGCACGGCTGCCAGCGCCGATGCGGCCACGGCGGGCGGAACCTCGACGGCCGACGCCGTGTACGACGCGAACGGCAACCTCGTGTCCGGTTCCACGGCGCAGGGCGGCTCGGCGGTGTCCTCGCCGTTCACGCTGGCGTCCGAGTCCTGGGGGCCGTCTCAGACGGGGATGCTCGTCGCCGGCGTGCTGCTGCTCGGGGCCATCCTCGTGCCGCCCTTGTTCGTACGGCGCTCCCGCGCCAAGCGGTGATCGGCGGCTGAACGCGCGGTGCCCGGCACTCGGCGTTCACCTGCCGGAACAGCAATGGACGCTGGTCCACGCCAGCCGTTCGCAGTGCGGACAGAGCAGATTCGCACGAGATTCCTAACTTGTGATGAGGCCGCTGGGGCGGTCAGAACTGGGGTTTGACGTGGTCCGGATCGGACGTGCGCGCACATGGGTTCGTGCAGCACTGGCGGCGTGTGCGACATTCGCGGCGGTGATCTCGGTGTCCGTGGTCGCGAGCGGCGCGGCGCAGGCGGTGGACGGATCGGCGGTGACGGTCTCTGCCCGAGTGCAGGACCCGGATGTCGACGAGGCCCCGCTCCCCGACCTCGAGGTGACGGTCTCGCAGACGCAGAACCTCATCGCACAGGCGATAACCGTGTCGTGGAAGGGCGGCAAGCCTTCGTCGCTGCCGAGTTCGCAGAGCGGCGGCGAGAACTATCTGCAGATCATGCAGTGCTGGGGCGACGTCACCGACGCGAAGGGCGACGTCGGGCCGGACCGGACCACGTGCCAGTTCGGTGGGTTCGTATCGCCGGGGGCTGTTCGGGATCGCTATGTCGAGTCGCCCGATGCGGTGGCGAAGGAGGATCTGCCCTACGCGCATCTCGGTGCCGATTACTTCGATCCGTCCTACGTGGGGATTCCCTTTCGCTCCGTCACCGGGACGAACGTCGAGTCCGTGGTCGACGGCAAGATCCAGCCGGGCGTGAATCTGAACACGAACGCGTTCTTCACGAAGTACACGACGAACGAAGTGCCGTGGGCGGGTTCGGCGGCCGACGGCACGGGGTCGGTCACGTTCGAGGTGCAGACGGCCTTGGCGGCTCCGGGGCTCGGATGCGGGTCGGTCGACGAGACGGCCGTCGATGCCTCCTCCGGCCGTTCGTGCTGGCTGGTCATCGTGCCGCGCGGCGAGGGTGCCAACGTCGACTCCGCGCTCTTCTGGGATGAGTGGAAACACCGCATCGCGGTTCCCCTGCAGTTTCAGCCCGTCGGTCAGCACTGCGTGATCGGCTCGGCAGAACGTCAGCTGGCGGGAACGGAGCTGGCGGCGGACGCCGTCGCGGCATGGCAGTCGACTCTCTGCGGAAGTGAGGGCGGCGCCGCCTACACCCTCCTGACGACGACCGACACGGATGCGGCGGGAGCCGCGAACAGCACCTCGGACGCCCCTCTCACGCTGACGTCGCAGGCGTTGGACGCCGAGGAGGGCGTCACCGACAATCTGACGTACGCGCCGATCGCGCTGACGGGGGTCTCGGTGGCGTTCGCCATAGATCGGTTCCCGTCCTACAACGCCTCGGAGGATGCGCGCTCGCGCGCTCGCATTCCCTTCTCGAGCATGAAGCTCACACCGCGGCTCCTCGCGAAACTGCTCACGTCGTCGTACTCGGACGCGTTGGCGCCGAACTCCGACAAGGCTCATCTCGGCACGAATCCACGCAACCTCCTCTACGATCCCGACTTCCTTGCGATCAATGATCCGGAGTGGGCCGAGCAGGCCATCGTGAATCCCGCCGTCGCGGACGTCATGGTGCCGCAGGGGCGGTCGGGCTACGCGGAGGCCATCTGGGACTACATCCTGGCCGATGCGGATGCGCGTGCCTTCATGGAAGGCCGGGCGGACCCGTGGGGAATGGTCGTGAACCCTTACGCATCGATCGATCCCGAGCTGAACCCCACCGGCTCGGCGCTCGAGGTGCCGCGATCGGACTTTCCGAAGGTCGACCCGAGTGAGGGCTATCCGGGACAGGACCGCGTTCTGAACTCGGTGACATGGCGTCCCTATCTGAATGATCTCGCCTCCGGGGCATACAACTCTCTGCGCGGCGACGGGCTGACGACCGGCGACTGGGATCCGTTCTCCACGCCCCCCAAATGGAGCAGGAACGCTCGTAGCCTCGTCGGTGCACGCACGGTGATGGCCTTGACCACGGCGCCCGCGGCGGCGCGGTACGAGACGGTGACGGCTTCTCTCTTGAACCCGGCCGGCCAGTTCGTCACGGCCGACACCGAGACGATGCTCGCGGCCGCGGCGGCGATGGTGGCGTCAGAGACGCAGACCCAGGTGCGCACGTTCGATCCGACCACGTCAGCGGCGAAAGCCGCGCCCTCTGCCTACCCGCTGACGATGCCGGTGTACGCCGCCACCGATGTGACACGGAATTCATCGGATCTGCGAACCAGCTACGCGCAGTTCGTCCGGTACGCCGCCACGTCGGGGCAGACCCCGGGCGTTCGTCTCGGTGAGTTGCCGCCGGGCTATGCCCCGCTGCCGCAGAGCTGGCGTGACCAAGCGCTGCTCGCGGCCGATCAGATCGAGGCCGGGGTCCGTATCGCGCAACCCGCCGCCTCGGCTCCGGTCGGGCAGGCGCAAACGCCGGCCCAGGCCGCATCCGCTCCGGCGACGGGAGCAAGCGCTGCGGCGCCGTCATCCGCGGTGCCCGCGACCGACCCTGCAGCATCCGGCGTGGCGTCGGCCGCTCTCTCGGCGGGCTCGACACCCGACGACCCCGACAGCGGCGCCCTGTCGGGCATCCTGCCGATCGCCCTCGTGGCCGCGCTTCTCGCTGCCGTGATCGCCCCTCTCATCGGCCGCTCTCGGCGCCGTCTCTGACCTTTCCTCTGCACGACCCTCAACCCGATACAGAAAGAGAACAACATGAAGCTCAAGCGGCTTGTTGCCGTTTCGACGGCTCTCGCGGCCGTCGTTGCTGGTGGCGTGGTGGCATCTGCAGCAAACGCAGAGGTCGTCTCGAACAGCTACGTGCTGGTCGGCTCGGACACGCTCCAGGACGCCTCGAACGCGCTCGCGAACGGCACGCGCGTCACCGGCTCGCTGGTGCGAGTGAAGGCGAACAACGAGACCATCGGTTCGTTCGATGCGTTCCCGTCGTCCGGCGTCGGCAGCCAGATCCAGACGAAGCCCGGCGGTGCGCGCTTCCTGCGTCCTTCGGGATCCGGAAACGGCGTGAACGCCCTCATCGCCTCGATCAACACGTCGGGCTCGGCGAAGTGGAACAACGTCGACATCACCGGACAGGTCGACATCGCACGCTCCTCGAGCGCGCCCAAGAGCGCCGACGTCGATGCGACCAATGGAAAGCTCGCCTACATCCCGTTCGGCCGCGACGCAGTGTCGTACATCTACACCGGCGGAACGGCTGCGTGGGCGAACCTGAGCGCTGCCGAGCTCAAGCAGATCTTCGAGGGAACACTGACCACGGTCGACGGCGTCGCGATCACCCCGCGGCTTCCGCAGAGCGGTTCCGGCACGCGCAGCTTCTTCCTCAGCGCGATCGGCGTCACCACGCCGGCTGCCAGCATCGACGTCAACAACACGACCGCTGAGAACGACGCTTCGGTGCTCGGCGCGAACCAGATCATCCCGTTCTCCGTCGCCAGCTGGACGGCGCAGTCGACGGGCTCTGCTCCGACCACGCTGAACGGCACGAGCGTCGTGCTCGGCACGCCCATCTCGGGCGTCGCGCCCGTGACCGGCGCCGGAACCGCCACGGTGCCGAACTCGGCGTTCTACAGCACCGCGTTCGGACGCGACACCTATCTGGTGGTGGAGCGCGCCCGCATCACGCCCTCCAACCCCAAGTACGACGCAGGTCTCGCTGCTCTGGTCGACCCGACCAAGGCCGCCAGCCTGACCAACTTCACTGCCTCGGCGGCATCCACGCCGGCGGCGGTCAAGAAGAAGTTCGGCTTCCTCGCGCCGTCGACGACGGCTCCCACGTACGCATACCCCGCAGCCTGATCCTCACACTGACAGGACGAATCAACATGTACTTTCTCAAGAGCAAGAAGGTTGTGGCAGGCCTGACGGCCGTCGTGGCCGGACTCGGTATCGCATTGGCAGGCGGCTCGGCGGCGATGGCTGCTGACGACGCAGGCCACTGGACTCCGGAGGGCACCCAGGAGCCCTGGTTCATCTACGATCTCGGTACGAGTCAGCAGATCACACCGGGCACCACGCTCCACTTCGACTCCGACCTGTTCGCCGCGCCGTCGGCGACGAACATCGACCAGCCGTTCGACAAGGCTCCCTCCGACGCGACGGGTGTGAAGTACTTCATCGCACCCCGAGGGCAGGAGTCCAACATCGAGCAGTGGAGCTCCTCCGAGACGGGCGGCTTCATGACGGACCAGGACAAGCGTGTCTTGCAGCCCACGTCGTCGCTGTACCAGTTCCCGGCGTCGTTCAGCGCGGTCAAGGCCGCCGGCGGTAACTACAGCCTCGGTATCGCGTACACGAAGAACAACGGCGTGACGCTCGTGGGCTCGCCCTCGTACACCTGGGTGACGATCACCGCAGGCTCGGGAGACTGGACCTTCACGACGCCCGAGTGGGTGGCGGACCAGGTCTCGGGACCGAAGACGGGTGACATCACCGTCGAGGCACCCGTGGCCGCCCCCGTCGACGGTGCGCTCTCGCTGACCGTTCCGTCGGGTGCCAAGGCGACCCTGGGCGCTGCGGCGCTGGACAGCACGGGCAAGTCCGTGTCGAACGGCACGCTGCCCACCTTCCAGGTCAAGGACGAGCGCTACTCGACCAAGCCCGGCTGGACGGTGAACACCTCGGTGGCCGCCTTCGTCAGCGGTGCGAACACGTTCGACGCCGCCGCTCTGGCGATCACCCCGGCGATCAACAACACGTCGACCGCGACGGGTGTCACGAAGGTGACCTCGCTCACCGGCTCGACCGCCGCGGGCAAGTTCGCCGAGGCTGCGACCGGTGCCGGCACGGGCACGACCGACCTGTCGGCCGCGCTGACGCTCACCGCGCCGCTCGGCACCCCGGCAGGCACCTACACCTCGACGATGACGGTCACCGTCGTCTCGAAGTGAGTTCCCGGGGTGGGGCGGGCCTCGTGCCCGTCCCACCCCACTCGCCGTGCCCTGGCTCGTTGCCCGGGCACGGCGGTATCGCTTCACCTCTGTTCGCCCCGCGTTCACCTCTCGGATGCGGGGCGGTCAGCCCGATATGGAGTTAATAGTCCGTGTTCGAGACCCGAACCCGAACGGGTACCTTTCTGCTGCGCGCGATCATCGCGCTGACGGCCACTTTCTTGACCGTGGGACTCCTCAGCGTCGTCGCGCCGAGCGCGGCGCACGCCGATGACACCGAGTCGATCGCCGGCGGTCCGTGCGGCGACGACGGCACGAGCGACGGCCGCTCTCGATTCACCTACGAGGTGGCCCCCGGGCAGCAGGTCATCGACTGCTACCGCGTCGTGAACACGGGGACCACGCCGCAGCGGGTCACGGTGTACGGCACGGACGCCTTCAACACGGAGGGCGGCGACTTCGCCCTGCTCGACGCGAGCGCCGCCGCCACCGATGCCGGCGCGTGGATCGTGCTCGAAGACGGCACCTCGCGGATGCAGTTCGACCTCGGAGCCGGCGAGGCGCGCGCGCTTCGCTTCACGATGACCGTTCCGGCCGACGCCGGCCCCGGAGATCACGCCGGCGGACTCATCGTCTCCTCGCAGACGCCGTCGGACCAGATCCTCGTCGATCGCCGAGTGGGAACCCGCATGTACGTGCGTGTCCCCGGCGAGCTGCAGTCGCTGCTGAACATCACGGGGATGACCGCCGTCTACAACCCGAGCCTCAATCCCTTCGACGGCACGACGAGTGTCACCCTCACCGTGACCAACCAGGGCAACATCGCGCTGGCCCCGACCCTCGTGCTCATGACGAAGAGCTTCTTCGGCACCGACCTCACCGAGCGTCGCCTCGAGAACCTCGACGAGCTGCTGCCGGGGGCGTCGCGCACCGTCACCTACGACGTGGGTCCGGTCGGCCAGTACGTGTACGTGAACACCGTCGCGTCGCTCTATTCGCGCGGTGACCAGACCGGGGCGGTCAGTGAAGCGCCGCCTGCACCTCAGGTCGACCGCGAGGCGGGTGTCTGGGCCGTGCCGTGGATCCTCGTCGGGATCCTCGTGCTCGCAGGTCTGATCTACCTCTTCCTTCGCTGGCGTCGCCGCCGTGATGACGCGCGCGCCGCCGAATGGATGGCCTTCACCCAGGCGGAGGCGCAACGGACGGCCGCTCAGCGCGAGACCGTCGGATCGGGGAACTGACATGCATCGATCGAAGGTGCGCGTCTGGGCGCGAGTCGTCCTCGCGGCAGGGGCGACGATGGTGGCCGTCTCGTTGGTGTCGCTGCCCGCCCACGCGGCCGACGATGCCGAGGGCATCGGCATCTCCGTGCCCGTGCTCGGCCCGACTCCGAGTCCGAGTTCGACGGCCGCTGCGGGCGGCGCCGCGGCCTCCGGCGGCGGGTCGACGAACGGCGGTGCCTCGAAAGGCGGCTCGACGGGCACGTCGGCGGGCACCGCCGTCACCACGGACACGGCCGCTCCCGCGCCCGCATCCGATGACATGCTGATTGCGGGCGGGCTCTACCTCAGCGACATCAGCGGAACGTCCCGCCCGACGATGAACCCCTTCGAGGGCACGTCCGAGCTGTGGGTGACCCTGCGCAACCTGTCTTCTGACACGATCGACGCGACGGCCGACTTCAGCCTGGCGACGGCGTTCGGCACCCGGATCGACGGGGCTCAGGTGCGCATCTCGGGCCTCAAGCCCAACGAGAGCCGTGTGGTCGCCACGACCCTGTCCGGGTCGGGTCAATGGCCCTTCGTCGTCGGCCGTGTCACGGTGAGCCCGCCCGATCAGATCGCCGGTCAGGCGACGTCGCCGGTCAGCCGGGCGACCGTCGTCTACGTCTTTCCGTGGCTTCTGCTCATCGGTCTCGTGCTGATGGTGCTGGCCCTCGTCATCCTCAAGCTGACGGCGTCCGTCGCGGTCGCCCCCGCCGTCGTCGCCCCCGCGGCGGGTGCCGCGTGAGCGCGATCGCTCCACCGGTGCCCGACAGCCAGCCCGCGCTGAGCGTGCCGTCGCCGTCGCGCCCGATCGCGCGCCCGCCGCGGATGCCGCGGCGACCACCGAGCGCGCCGCGTACGCCGCTCACGATGAGGCAGGCGCTCGTCCGGGGGCTGCTGCTCATGCTGGCCTCGTTCGTCGTGATGTTCCTGCTCACGCTTCTCGTCTTCGGCAACATCACCTACCACGCCGACCAACAGCAGCTGCGGGACCGATTCCGCGCCGAGCTCGCAGACGGCACCGCGCCCGTCAGCGAGGGCGACTTCGAGGACGTGCTGCTCGCCGACGGCGACCCGGTCGCGATGATCGACATCCCCGCGATCGGGCTGACGGACGTCGTCGTGGAGGGAACCTCCGGCGGCACCCTCATGAACGGACCCGGCCATCGTCGTGACACGGTCCTCCCGGGTCAGGTCGGTGTCAGTGTGCTGATGGGGCGATCGTTGGCCTACGGCGGTCCGTTCGGCGGGCTTTCCCGTCTCGTCCCCGGTGATCGTTTCCTGGTGACCACCGGGCAGGGCGAGTTCGTGTTCGAGGTCATGGGCACGCGCTACGCCGGCGACCCCGCGCCGGCCAATCCCACGTCGGGGGAGAGCCGCCTGATCCTCATGACCTCGCGCGGCGGTCCGTTGACGCCGGTCGGCGTGCAATACGTCGACGCGACTCTCGTGGGTGACGGCGAGCCCCGCGGGGCACGCATGACGACGGCGGCCACGCTTCCGCTCGAAGACAAGCCCCTGGCCACCGACACCCGCCAGGTGTGGGCGCTGGTGTTCGGGTTGCAGTTCCTGCTGCTCGCCGAGGTCGGCGCCGTGTGGTCGCTGCGCCGGTTCGGGTGGCAGAAGACGTGGCTCGTCTTCGTGCCGCTGCTGCTGCTGGCCAGCCTCATCACCGCCACGCAGGTGGCCATTCTTCTTCCGAACCTCATCTGACCGGAGCTTGACCATGTCCACACCCCACGACGACACCGCACCGGTCGACGAGACCATCACCGAGCTGTCCTCACCCGTGCTCGCGGACGAGCTGGCCGATGAGCCGGCCCCCGGCCCGTCCGCACCGGAGGCGCCGATCGAGCCGGTGACCGAGGTCGTGTTCGAGTCCGCGCCGTTCGTCGCACCGGGCTCGGATGCTCCGGCATCGCGGCGTGATCAGCGGCAGAAGGCTCCCCGTTTCCTCGGCCGCGCTCTCGGCCGCAAGTCCGAGTTCGCCACCGGCGCCGCGCCGGCCCTGCCGCCCGAGCAGCTCGCCGCGGGCATGCCCGGTGCCGTGCCGGTGAACGTGCGGAACGCGGTGTCCGCGGTCGTTCTCACCGGAGGCGCGGCCGCGACACGCGACCGACTCGAGGCGGCTCAGGCCCAGCTGACGCTCGCAGGCCCGCTCGTCGCCCCCGCCCAGCTCGACGCCCGCCTCATCTCGGCCTGGTTCGGCGAGCACCAGGTGCTCCAGGACGTGTCGCTCTCGATGCCGGCGGGGCAGATCACCGCCCTGATCGGGCCGTCCGGATGCGGAAAGTCGACGTTCCTGCGCATCCTCAACCGTATGCACGAGCTCGTGCCGTCCGCGTCGCTCGCGGGGGAGGTGCTCCTGGACGGCGAGGACATCTACGAGCCGACGCTCCCGGTGGTCGACGCGCGCAAGCGCATCGGAATGGTGTTCCAGAAGCCGAACCCCTTCCCCGCGATGTCCATCTACGACAATGTGCTCGCGGGGCTCGCGCTCACGGGGATCCGCGCCGATCGCGAACGTAAGGACTACCTCGTGGAGACCTGTCTGACCAAGGCCGGTCTCTGGTCCGAGCTGAAGGACCGGTTGCGCTCACCCGGCGGCGGGCTCTCGGGCGGCCAGCAGCAGCGGCTCTGCATCGCGCGATCGCTGGCGGTGCGCCCGCGTGTCCTGCTCATGGACGAGCCCTGCTCGGCGTTGGACCCGACCTCGACACGCGTCATCGAGGAGACGATGCTGGAGCTCGCTCAGGAGGTGACGATCGTGATCGTCACTCACAACATGCAGCAGGCGCAGCGCGTCTCCGATCAGTGCGCCTTCTTCCTGGCGTCGCAGGGGCAGCCCGGGCATATCGTGGAGCACGGCGAGACGGAGGCGATGTTCGCCGATCCGCTCGACCCGCGCACGTTCGACTATGTGAACGGCCGATTCGGGTGAAATAAGCCAAATGCTTATTATGGCGATTAATTAGCTATTGGCTTATTCTTGCGGCATGGCAACCGTCGTGACCGCAGACATCGTCGGATCGCGCGCGCTCTCGGACCGCACCGGGGCGCAGCGAAGGATCGAGACCGTGTTCGCTTCGGTCGAAGCCGACCTGCCTCTGGCGCATCGGATGCTGACCGCGACCGTGGGCGACGAGTTCCAGGGGGAGTACCCGGACCTCGGTGCGGCTCTGGCCGGCATCCTGCTGATCACGCTGGCGCTCCCGGACGGCCTCGAGTGCCGCTTCGGGGTCGGCGTCGGCGAGGTGTACACCGTGGAGGCGGCCACGGGCAAACTCGCGGAGGGGTCGGCGTGGTGGGCGGCCCGTGCCGCGATCGACGCCCTGCACGCCAAGCAGGTGCGCGCGATGCCGGCCGTGCGCACCTGGATCGAGGCCGCGGAGGACGAGGGCGTGGCGGTGCACGAGCAGGTGCGTCTGGCGAATGCGTACGTCTGGGCGCGGGACGAACTCGTGAGTGCGATGAGCGAGCGCGCGCGACGTCTGGTCTACGGACGATGCATGGGACTCACGCAGCGGGAGCTGGCGGAGCGCGAGCAGATCACGCAATCCGCCGTGTCACAGCTGTTGACCGCGTCGGGGGCCGCAGGACTCGTCGAGGGCTTCGCTCAGTGGCGTCGCTGAGGCGCCTCAGAAGATCGCGAGACGCACGAGTGCGCCGACCACACCGGCCCACAGCAGGCTGGCGAGCGTCCCGACGATGAAGCGCTCGCGCGCAGCGGAGGTGGCGAGTTCGGAGAAGCGGCCGATGCCCTTGATCGCGACGACGACGGCGATGGCCTCAGGGAACCCCGCCAGCAGCGACAGCGCGACAGCGAGCCGCTCGAGGTAGCCGATCGTGGTGCCCCCGCGCAGCACCTCCTCGAGCCCTGCCTCCGCGCCATCGACGGTGCGCGACCGGAAGACGAGGATGCCGCCCGCGTCCCCTTCGCGGACCTGACCGTGCGTGGCGATGTCGAGGATGCGCCGCGTCACAGGGTCGCCGCCGGTCACCGCGAGGGCTGCCCCGAGCAGAGCGAGGGGGAGTCCGACGATCAGCGGGATCTGCACGGGGAGCACGACGACGCTCACCAGCCCCACGAGCACGAGCCCCGTCGCCACCGCGAGGGCGGCATCGGCGGGGCGCCGACGCGCGACGAGCACCAGGATCAGGGCCACCGACAGGGCGAGCAGCAGCGCGAGGCTCGTGACGCCGGCGACGATCAGCTCGGGGGAGAGGGCGAACATGGAGCAAGTGTCCCAGCCGCCCCCGACGTCGGCTGTGCTCCCGCGCCGGGAGGCTGCGCAGCCCCGGCCAGTTGCTACGCTGGCAGGCGTGTCTACGCCCGTCGTGAGCGCGACCGCCCCCGCCAACGACCCCTCGTTCTCGAACGTGTGGGACGAACTGGTCTGGCGCGGATCCGTGCATGTGTCCACCGATCCCGAGGCGCTGCGCGCCGTGCTGGGCGAGGGGCCGATCACGTATTACTGCGGCTTCGACCCCACGGCCCCGAGCCTGCACCTCGGCAACCTCGTGCAGCTGATCGTGATGCGCCGGCTGCAGCTCGCGGGCCATCGTCCGCTCGGACTCGTCGGAGGATCCACCGGACTCATCGGAGACCCGCGTCCCTCGGCCGAGCGCACGCTCAACACGCGCGAGACCGTCGAGGAGTGGGTCCTGCGCCTGCGCGCACAGGTCGAGCGCTTCCTCAGCTTCGAGGGCGAGAACGCCGCGCGGATCGTCAACAACCTCGACTGGACCGCGCCGCTTTCGGCGATCGACTTCCTGCGCGAGGTCGGCAAGCACTTCCGCGTCGGCACGATGCTCAAGAAGGATGCGGTCAGCGCTCGTCTGAACTCCGAGGCGGGCATCAGCTACACCGAGTTCAGCTACCAGATCCTGCAGGGGCTCGACTACCTGGAGCTGTACCGCCAGTACGGGTGCGTGCTGCAGACGGGCGGATCCGACCAGTGGGGCAACCTCACCAGCGGCACCGACCTCATCCATCGGGTGGAGGGCATCTCGGTCCACGCGATCGGGACCCCGCTGATCACCAACAGCGACGGTACGAAGTTCGGCAAGAGCGAGGGCAACGCGGTCTGGCTGGATGCCGAGATGTGCAGCCCGTACCGGATGTACCAGTTCTGGTTGAACACCGACGACGCCGACGTGATCGACCGTCTCAAGGTGTTCACTTTCCTCACGCGCGAGGAGATCGACCGCTACGCCCAGCAGGTGCAGGCCGAGCCGTTCCGCCGGGCGGCGCAGAAGCGCCTCGCGCTGGAGGTGACGGCGCTCGTGCACGGACTCGAGGCAGCGGAGGCGGTCATCGCCGCATCCGAGGCGCTGTTCGGACAGGGCGATCTGACCGCACTGGATGCGGCGACGCTGCGCGCGGCGATCGACGAGTTGCCGAACGCCGAGATCGAGCCGGACATGACCGTGGCGCAGGCCCTTGTCGCGACGGGGCTCGTCTCCTCGTTGAGCGAGGCGCGGCGCGCCGTCGCGCAGGGCGGGGTGAGCCTCGACGGCGAACGCGTCGCCGACGAGTCGGCGACGATTCGCGCCGGCCTTCCCGGCGGCGTATCGATCATCCGCCGCGGCAAGAAGACACTCGCGGGGCTCGTTCCGCGGGGCTGACCCATGCCGTTCACCCCGAGCCACGCGGTCGTCGCGTTGCCGTTCGTGCGAACGCCGCTCGTTCCCGCCGCGATCGCGGTGGGGGCGATGACACCGGATCTTCCGCTGTTCGTGCGCGGGCTCCCCGTGACGTACGGGCTCACGCACGATCTGCGGTGGCTTCCCGTGACGCTGCTCGTGGCGCTCGCGCTCTTGCTGCTCTGGCGAGCCCTGCTGCGTCCGGCCGCGCGGGAGCTCATGCCGGGACCGCTCGCGGAGCGGCTGCCCGGCGCGTGGGATGCGCCGGTGCGCGCGATCTGGCGGGAGACGTTCGGCCCATCGGTGGGCACCGTCCTGCTCCTGGTCGCCTCGCTCGTGATCGGCGTCGCCAGCCACATCGCCTGGGACGCGTTCACGCACGAGGGGCGGCTGGGCTCGGAGATCTTCCCGGCGCTCGAGGAGCCCTGGGGGCCCCTCGCCGGCATCAAGTGGCTCCAGCACGGCTCCAGCGCGATCGGCCTCGCGATCATCGCGGTGTGGGCAGTGCTGTGGCTACGGCGTCGACCGCGCGTTCCGCACGTGTCGCGGACGCCGCGGTGGGTGGGCGTCGTGTGGATCGCCGCTCTTCCCGTCTTCCTGATCACGGCCTGGGTGATCGGCCTCGCGGTCAACGGTCCCCTCACGGCCGAGTTCACGATCGCCCATCTGGCCTACCGCGTGCTGCCGCCGGCCTGTGCGATGTGGGCCGCGGGCACGCTCGTGCTCTGCGCGGTCGTCGTCTGGCGCCGATCTCGCGGCGTCGCGGCGCGATGAGGGGCAGAATCGAGGGGTGACCGCTGCGCTGCCTGCCCTGACCGAGATGCCCGAACCCCGCTACGTGATGGTGGGAGAGGGGCATCGCATCGCCACGTACTCCTGGGGGGAGCCTGACGCGCCGACAGCGGTGGTGGTGCACGGCTTCGCCTCGAGCACGCGGGACAACTGGGTGAGCACCGGATGGGTGCGCGATCTGCAGCGCGCGGGATTCCGCGTCGTCGGCCTGGATCAGCGCGGCCACGGCGCGAGCGACAAGCCGCACGAGGCCCGTGACTACGACCTGCGCGAGCTCGCCCGCGACGTCGAGGTCGTCATGGACACGTACCTGATCGACGATGCGGTCTACGTGGGCTACTCGCTGGGTGCCCGTGTGGGGTGGGAGGTGCTCTGCGACCTCCCCGAGCGTGTGCTGCGCGGCGTGTTGGGCGGTGTTCCCGACGGGGTCCCGCTCGCGCGCCTGGACCTGGACCAGGTGAGTGCTCTCATCCAGGACGGGACACCGGTGACCGATCGCGTCACCCAGAACTACATCGCCCTCGCCGAGCGGGTGCCGGGTAACGATCTGCGGGCGCTCTGGGCCATCGCGCAGGGACTGCGCTCGTCGGGAACGGCCGACCCCGACCCCGCGATGGCGCCGACGCAGCCGGTGCTGTTCGCCACGGGGACGCAGGACGCGATCATCGAGGGCTCGCGGGCCCTTGCCGCGGCGACGCCGCACGGCACGTTCCTGGAGATCCCGGACCGGCACCACTTCAACGCCCCGGGCTCACGCGTGTTCCGTTCGGCGGCGATCGAGTACTTGACGGGGGAGTGATCCTCGCCTGCGACCGCGGAAAGACGCGCGACACGCCCGGGGTGTGCGCTCGAGTTGGCAGACGCCCGGAACCCACGTACCTTATTACTTGTTCGCCCCACAGGGAAGAGCGGAGAGGCCGAGAGGCCCGGCGCCCCCTCAAGCGGAGAACCACCCCTCATCCTGAAGATCTCGACTTGAGATCTTGTCGCAGATGCGAGTAGGATGAGGATCCCGAACTCCACGAGTCAGATCTTGGGACCACTGCTCTGTCAAGAGCGAAGCGCCGATCTGACACCGAGTCGGGAGAAACGAATAGTTGCCCCATGGTGACGACCGAGAGGTCCGATGGTG